>MGRG01000001.1 GCA_001798075.1 Deltaproteobacteria bacterium RIFCSPHIGHO2_01_FULL_43_49
TCCTTGGGGCTGGTTGAATACCAGACCCCGAGGAGGTTGGCCACTTTCATACCATCTTTCATCACCCTCATCGCCACGCCATCGGAAACAAGTTTCATTCAAGAAATAAGGTGAGTAGCTTAAAGCAATTGGCATACAAACGCTCCAAACTAAAGCATTCATTCGAAATGCGTGTGTGTCAGTTGGGAGAGGGGAGGGAGGGGGGTGAGCAAAACAGATGGAAATTGCGCGAGCGAGTGGGGTGAAAAAAGCCTCTCGGAGTCCCGCCGCACCTTATGGGGGTTATGAAATTCGGCGGGACGAGAGCGGAGGAGGCAATTTGGGGAATCCCCCCAAATTGACCTGCGTCTTTTTGAACCCCATGAGCGAAAGCGATTTCCATCTGTCTGTTTTGAACACCACACTCCTGACCGAAAGCAATTGGCAAATAAGTCAGAATAAGGGTTTAGAAAGGTTTGAGAACGACTAGCAACACAATCAAAATCATCAACAAGGTGGGCACTTCGTTGAGAATCCGCAAGTGAGCTTTTTTGTAGGGGTTAGGTGTTGTGGCCAGTTTTTTCATTAAATAAAATGCGAAGCGATGCATACCCAGAAGCAAAACTACCAGCGCCAATTTTAAATGAAACCATTTTTGAGAAAAATAGTAGGCCAGTTGATAAGTCATCATCATAATGCCGCTGACCACCGATAGAATACCCGCCGGTGTTGTGATGATGTTCAAGAGTTTGCGCTCCATCATTTGAAAGCGCTCTTTGACCACATTTTCTTTTTCTTCATTGTGATAAACGAAAAGCCGGAACAAATAGAGGAGCCCCGCCATCCAGGAAATCACTGCAATAATATGAATCGCCTTCCACCAGAGCATTATTTTTTCTGTTTTTCCAGGAACTCTTTTTTACCCATCAGAAAAAGGAGATCTTTTTTGTCTCTTTCTCGCATTCCCTTTTTGAGTTCGATCATCGTCTCTAGATTTGCAAGAGGCACTGCTACGTCATCGAGTTTTTCAGTGATAATTTTTGCGTTTGCATAATTAATGTCACCGATCTTTTCAACCAAGTCGATGATAAAATTTTCTCCAACCATTCGCACAACAATGTTTTGAGTAACATCGTCTCGAGTCAATTCTGCACAAGCTTCTGGTAGAAGATTTTTTAAAGCCTCTTTTATTTTTTGGATATTTTTTTCGGAGGGGTCGACAAGAAAATCTATGTCTTTGGTGGCTCTTTCAAGACCGTGTAAGTAAATAGCAAATCCTCCGATCAAAACATATTTTACATTTTTTTCGTTTAAACATCGGCAAACCTCTTTGAGATTATCGAGAGTTAGCATCCGAGATGTTTTTTAACCGCTTGTTGAATATATTGTTCTAGATCGTATTCATAGGCTTCGGAGAAAGACCGAAAGCGATACAAACCCGGCTTGTATGGAACGCCAACGAAATTAGCTAATTGTGATGTTTGCTTTCCCAAATTTTTCTGTTTGTTTGTTGTTCGATAAGACTCTTCAATGAGGGCATTTGAAGCCTCTTCAAAGCTTTTGAATTTTTTAATGGCTCCCATATGTGGCCATCGTAGCAAAATAGAACACCGAAAACAATCATTCAGCAGGGGACGTATTCATTGTGGTAATTTGCTGAAAAAAGTAGTTGCTTTTGGGAGTTTTTTTGTTAAAATCCAAGTGCTTTCAAGAGGTTAGAGAAATTAGACCCTACAAATGAAGCTTAAGTCATTAGAATTATTCGGTTTTAAGTCGTTTGTCGACAAAACAACCATCCATTTTGAAGAGGGGGTGACCGGTGTTGTTGGCCCCAATGGCTGTGGAAAATCCAACATTGTCGATGCCATTCGGTGGGCCATGGGAGAACAATCGGCAAAACATTTACGCGGTTCCGAAATGCAGGATGTCATTTTCAACGGAACCTCTAGCCGAGCGTCGATTGGCATGTCTCAAGTTATTTTGAGTTTTGATTTGACCGATGGAAGAGCTCCCGCCGGTTACACAGACTACACAGAAGTACAAGTTGAACGACGTCTTTATCGCTCTGGCGAATCGGAATATTATATTAACAAAGTTCCTTGCAGGTTGCGTGATATCGTTGATTTATTTTTAGGAACCGGTGTTGGGACCAAAGCCTATTCGATCATCGAACAGGGGCGGATTGGTCACATTTTGGCCTCCAAACCAGAAGAGCGCCGCTTCATTATTGAAGAAGCCGCCGGCATTTCCAAATTTAAAAATCGCAAAGAAGCGGCTCTCAGACGTATCGAATCGACTGAAACCAATCTGGCGAGACTAAACGACATTATTAATGAGCTAAAACGCCAACTCAATGCACTCGATCGCCAAGCTAAAAAAGCAGAGCGTTACAAAAAAATCTATGACGAGCTCAAAGAGCGCGAATTAAAATTGTCTGCTGTCCGGTATCAACAATGGCGATCCGAAGTTGAAAAACTGGAAACAGAAAATTTTGACCTCACTCAAAATGAAACCTCCTTCGCGGCCAAACTTTCACAGCTAGAACTCGATAGTGAAAAAGAAAGATTAGGTTTGACGGAGATGGAGCAAAATTTAAGCGGTGTTCAAGAAAAATTTTATATCCAACAAAATTCAGTCAAACTCCATGAAGCCTCTTTGGAATTTCAGGCAAGCAAGCTCAAAGATCTGGCTAAGCAGCAAGACACCTACGCTCAAGAAATAGAGACATTTAAATTAAAACTCAAAAAAGCCGAAGAAGAGATTGGAAAGCTCAATCAAGGCAAAGTCGGCTTTGATGTGCAGGTTGCCCAGGCGACAGAAAAAATCCGTGAGATTGAGGAGACATTCCGCAGTGCCACTCAAGTTTGCGCCGACTGGCAATTAAAAACGGAAAGCGCCAATCGAGATATTTTAAAGTGTGTGGGTGTAGTGGCTGAGTCCCAATCAAGATTGGATTACTTGGAAAGGCGCGAGGTTGAGGTAGAAGGCAAAATTGCCAAAGGCCAGGCTGAAGTCGATGCGATGGACCGAGTCATCAAGGAACTGGAGCGCAAAGTTAAAAATGTCGATACGGAATTGAGTGACTTAAAACAACTGGGCTTTAAATTGGCTGATGAAGTGGTGATAGTCAGACAGGATTTGGAACAAAAACGTGCGGCTTTCAACATAGCCCTTCAAAATTTCGAAGATGCAAAAAATGATTTGGCGGTTAAACAATCACGACTCAATTCTCTAGAGGAACTTCATCAAAATATGGAGGGCTTTAGGGACGGCGTGAAAAATGTTCTAAAGGCGGCTGGCCAAGGTTTAGAAGGGATTTGCGGCCCAATCAGTGAAATCATTGATACGGAGCCTCAATTTGAGGCCGCCGTGAGTGCGGCCTTGGGCGACAAACTCCAATATGTTGTCGTCAAGTCGCAAGAAGAGGGTCTGGAGGCCATTGAGTATCTCAAACAGCAGTCGAAGGGTCGCTCCACTTTTGTTCCCTTAAATATCAAGACAGCACCCCAAGAAAAACAAACATTCAGAGCGCCGGGTATTGTCGGTTCTCTTCTTGAAAATGTCCGTTTTTCCGATGACTACAAACAGATCGCTCAATATCTTTTTGGAGATTGTTTGTTGGTGGAAAATTTGAAGAAGGCACTCGATTTGTGGAGAGGCGGTACCGACAAGACTTTGGTGACCCTGCAGGGAGAGGTAGTGGATCGTGCTGGAATAGTTTCTGGTGGCATGAGTCTGGAAGGGGAAGCTCTCCTTGGTTACAAAAGACGTATTGAAGAATTGCAACAAGAAGTCTCTTTAAGCAAGGCTAAGGTTACAGAGACCGAAAAAGAGGCTTTAACTCTCAAATCGCAAGTCCAATCTTTAGAAGAACGTTTGGAAACTCTCAGTCGCGACAGCCATGGCGAGGAGATTAAGTTGGTTCATCATGAAAAAGATAGCGCTCGCTTGAGAGAAGAGACGAATCGTTATGGTCACGATAGAGACCGACTCTCCATAGAAATTGCGAATGCCCTCGACGAGAAAAAGGAAATCGAAAAAGAAAAGGGTGAGGTGGTCAAGCTTTTGGAAGACAGTGTTGTGAAGCAGGAGTCATTGGAAAAAGATTTAACAGAATTTCAAGTTAAATTGACTACTGCCAGCGGTGAGAAAGATCGTTTGTCACAAAGTTTGGCACAAGCAAAAGCCCAGTTAGAGCAAGTGGAAGAGAGAAACTTGGCAATTGATCGTTCCGTTGAACAATGGATTCAGACAAAGCTGGAACTGCAAGAAGGGATTGAAAAAAGGGTGGTGGAGATTAATTCTGGCCAACTGGAAAGTCAGAATTTATCGCAAGCGCAAGTCTCTGAGAAGGCTGCACTAGAAAAAGCTTTGAAAGAGATGGATGGGCTAGCCCAGAAACAAAAAGAACTCCGCCTTGCCTATGATTCTCTTTCTGCACGTGTTCGGGAAAAAGAGGTCGACTTGCGTGATATGCGCCGTCGCCATGAAGAATTTGTGAAAGCGATCCATACCAATGATTTGAAATTGGCGGAATCAAAAAGGCAACTGCAGTTTTTGGTCGATCAGATTTTGGAGCGCTATAAGATGGACGTTGGCCAATATTCAGTGGAATTATCTGCGGAAGGGTGGAACGTGGATGAAGAGACACAAATCGTTGCCGACTTGAAAGATAAATTGGAAAAATTGGGTTCCGTTCATGTCGGTGCCATTGAAGAGTATGATGAATTAAAAAATCGCTATGAATTTTTGGTCAAGCAACAAGAAGATTTGACACGCTCTTTGGAAAGCTTGCGCCGAGCGATTCAAAAGATTAACCGTGTGAGTCGTGAGCGCTTCTTAAAGACCTTTGAACTGGTCAACGAAAAATTCCAAGAAATCTTCCCGCGCCTCTTCAAAGGGGGTAGGGCCAAATTACTTTTGGTCGACGAAGAAAATTTGTTGGAATCGGGCGTTGAAATTGTAGCGCAGCCCCCTGGAAAAAAGCTCCAATCGATTACCCTTTTGTCGGGTGGAGAAAAAGCTTTGACTGCCGTTGGCCTGATCTTTTCCATCTTTTTAATCAAACCCTCCCCATTTTGTCTCTTAGATGAAGTGGATGCCCCCTTGGATGATGCCAATATCGACCGCTTCAACGATATGGTTCGTGAAATGACAGCCCACTCTCAATTCATCGTCATCACACACAACAAGAGGACCATGGAGCGAACAGATTGTTTGTATGGTGTCACCATGGAAGAGGCCGGTGTTTCCAAAGTTGTCTCTGTCCGCCTCGGTGGTGATGTGAAAGAGCCCCTATCTCAGGTCGCCTGAAAACCTTCTAATCAAGATTTTTGGATGACAGGGCCTGCTCGGCTTGCTGCACGCCCTCCCGACAGATCGGGCTGACAGCTTCGCCGACCACCCGTCATCCAAAAAAGAGGGATAATTTTATAACATATTGAAATTACTTGCTAATTTTTAATGGCTTTCTAAGCAACTTTGGCGTTCTTTTAGCCGAAAACTATGTAAAGGGACTTTTATGAGCCGTGATATCAAATTTACACCAGAGACTCCCAAAGAATTTAAAGCAGCCATTGAGCAGCTTGTTGAACAAAATGGGGTTTCTCCAGAAAATTTGGATGGGGTTTTAGATAAAGAAAAAGATGGCCAGATTTCGAAAGAAGAATTTATCCACTTTGTCTACACCAATCCTGATTGGCAAAAATATCTTCAAGCCATTGATAAAGCGGGTTTAAGACACCCACTCGATATTCACAGAATTCCAAAACCCATTCTCGATCGGATCAACCAACTCAAAGAAAAAATCGATTCTGAAATTAATTTAAAACCTCAAGACCCCGGTTATTGCGATGCCTTCGTCCCCAAATTTTATGAGGCAGGACTTTCTCCTTATGTCGAAGGGGGGTTGGCGTTTAGTTATCCTTTTAATTATCGTGGGCTAGAAACAAAAGAAATGACCGCTTCAGAGGCTTACAAGGCTGTTCTGAACCCCAACAGTAGAAAACTTGATTTTGGTTCTTGTACGGAGGCTACTTATAAAATTGTCTCCGCTTTTTTGGCAGCGGGTGTTCCCTGTGAAGTCAAAGCAATAGCAACACAAAACCATCTTTTTGCCCGTTATAAAAATGAAGACCTCGATCCCTCTGAATTAGGCAAAATTGGCTGGCAAAAAGTGTTGGATGAAAAAAGATTAGCTACAGGTTTTTATGAGCAAGCCAGGATGAGTGAAGTTGGCCAACAGGCTAAAAAAAAGCTAGAAGACGTTATTTTAGCGATAGATCCTCAAGACTTTTACAACGATTTGCGCAAACTGACAGATGCCATCTGGGATGACAATGAAGCAGCTATTTTTGAAGCATCTCAATCAATCGTTTCAAGGAATCCGCACGATATTGGTCAATTGATTGTGCTTTCCAAGGCACTTATCTTTGTTGAAGATCCCCAAAAAAGAATAGCCATTTTGGATAAAATACTTTCGGCCTTTCCAGACAATGCCTATATTTTATGGGCGGTTTCTATTCATTGTACAGTGCACAAATGTTTGCAATCAGAGGGGGACATACAGAATGTTAACAGTCCTTCAAGTGGCAATGCGGAATATCTCTGGGCCCTTGAGCAAAAGGATCAAGGAAATCTCAAGAAATATGAAGAGTTGCTTGAAAAGGCATTGGGGAAAAATCCAAACAATGCTTTAGCTTTGCAAGCTAAAGCATCCCTTCTTTTGGCGCGGGGGGAGATTAGTGATGCAGAAAAGTTAATCCAAAAAGCAATAAAAAGTGCTCCGAACTTGCCCGGAAACTATGGTTTGCTTTCCAACATTGCAATGGGACGGGGCGACAACGACAAAGTCTATGAATATGCCAAAAAAGAGCATTTGGTTTTTGTTGGCAATAGGGGTTCAGAAATAACACTTGGATTTGCGGCATTCAGTGCTCGCAAATATGAAGATGCTTGGGCGATAGGGCGATTTTATACGCGGCAATTTCCGCAAAGTCCGGCTGGTTACTTGCTCCTATCGATGGCAGAGCAATCGATGGGATACATAGAGCGGGCCGAAGAATATGCCAAGAAAGCTCTGAAAGTTGCCGTGACTCCGGCTTCGAAAGCACGTGTTTTGGATCGTTTGGCGGGGATTAGTGCTTTCAAAGGTGACTTTAAAACAGCAGTTGATTTAGCCAAACAGGCAACAGATCTCGACCCACGGGCCCAAATGTCTTTTGATTTCTTCGCGACACAACGGTTGATTTTTGAAGGACGTTGGGAAGAAGCCAAGAAAGCTGTTGAAAATCTCAAAAAGAAGTACCCAGAACTTGCCGATTTTTATGCAATGGCTGCATCTGTAGAACTTATGACGGGGGAGAGCAAGAAAGCGGAGCAAGATGTTGAGAAAGCTATTCGGCTAAACCCCAACAGCTTGTTAGCGGTTTTCACTCGGTTACAACTTCATCATGAAAAAGGGGAATGGGAAAAGGCTGCAGCCCTTATCGAAAAAATGAACCAATCTTTTAAGGGAGATTCCGCCTTGCCAAGTGTGAATGCCTATCATTACCTTGTGATTAAGAAGTACGATTTAGCTAAAAAGGAAGGGGTCAAGGCATTGGGGCTAAATCCTTATGATTTTGGAAGCAAAGGTTATTTGGCGCTAGTGGCGGTCGAAGAAAAAGATTTCAAAAAGGCCGAAAAATTGGCAAAAGAGATTGAAAAAATAAATCCGGCTAATCCAATGCCTCCGTTCATCCGAGCCAAAATCTATATGGCTCAGAAAAAATTGATTCAGGCTGAAACAGAGGCCAGAAAAGCCATTGAAAAATATCCATATGACAATGGATATCTCCCACACTTAAGCTCTTATCATGCTTTGATTACGGCCCTTGAAGCTCAAAGCAAAACCGAAGAGGCTAAGGCAGCCCAAGAAGCCATGCTAAAAAATCGCCAGGAGTAATCAGAAAAAACTGACCCAATCCTTTACACAACCTTTATAATCGCTATACTGCACACCCATGACTGAATTTCGGTGGGTTATTTTGTTGGGTGGTTTGTCTTTTTTCTTTTTTGGGCTGACCTATGCCCGAAATGCCCTTCAGCTTTTGGCCGGCGACAAGCTCCGCCTTGTCATCACAAGGCTTACGGAAAACCGTTTTTTGGCTTTGGGACTGGGGACTTTGATCACCGTTGTCTTGCAAAGCTCTACCGTGACCATTTTGATGCTGATGAGCTTGGCGGCAACCGGCTTGTTAACCCTTCCTCAGGCCTTCGGTGTCATTTTGGGGGCCGATATCGGGACAACACTGGTCGTGATTTTATTGTCGATCAAGAAAATTGCGGATTATGCGCTTTTATTAGTCGTGATTGGTTTTGTTTTAGAGTGGGTAGCCAGAGGTTCCAAACAGATGAAATATGCCGGCCGCATTTTGTTTGGCTTTGGAATGGTTTTTTATGGAATGCAGCTGATGACTCAAACATCAGGTCCTTTGGCAGCCAGTCCCCACGCACAAACCCTTTTTGGAATTTTGGCGTCCCACCCTGTTCTGATTTTGATTTCATCGATCTTTTTTACTATTTTGGTTCAGACTTCTGCGGCAACGATCGGAATGGCGATTGCTTTGGGTTTTTCCGGATTGTTAACACTTCCGGTTGCCATTCCCATTGTGTTGGGTGCCAATGTGGGGACTTGCTTTAGCGCTATCGTTGTCTCTTGGACCAGCAATACGAATGGTAAACGGGTTGCCATTGCCCATTTTTTTGTGAAGGCCTCCGGTGTTCTTTTGGCCATGCCCTTCATTGCGCAGATTGCAACTTTAATTGAGAAATGTTCTCAGCAGGTAACTCATTGGCTACCGATGGTGGAGCCCGGTGTGGCGGGGCATATCGTAGTCGTCCATTTGTTTTTTAATGTCGCACTGGCCGTTCTCTTTTTACCCTTTTTGCATTTTGGGGTCTGGATTGTTTCCAAGTTAGTTCCGGAAGTTCAAAAAGAAGAAACGTTCGGCCCCAAATATTTAGACAACACGGCGCTGGAAACGCCCCCATTGGCTTTTGCGCAGGCCAAGCGCGAAATTTTACGGATCGCCAATCTTGCTTATGATTTATATCGCGATTGTCCCAAAATGTTTGACCCCAGTTTTGAAATTGACAAAATCTCAGCAGACATTGAAATGAGAGATGATAAAATTGATCTGTTGGATCGAGAGGTCCGTTTTTATTTGGCCAAAATTTCACAGGAGGGACTTTCTGAAACACAGGCCGCTCAAGAAATGGCATTGCTTTCTATTACCGCCGATTTAGAGGGAATCGGCGATATCATATCAAAAGAATTGGCAGGGCTTGCGCGCAAAAAAGTGACAAAGGGTCGTCTTTTTTCACAACAAGGATGGAAAGACATTCAAAAAATTCATCAAGCCGGTATGGATGATTTTTCTCTGGCCATTTCCGTTTTTGCCTCACCGAATGAAGAGTTGGCGCGCAAGATGATTCGCCAAGGAGAACATTTTGATCATTTAGAACAGCAACTCAGGCAGTCGCATATCCAAAGGCTTCATGCAGGAAGTCCGGAGGCCTTTGAAACCAGTTCCATCCATCTCGATGTTTTAGGAAACCTGCGCCGCATCAACGCCCATCTTGTCCACATCGCCCAGTTGTCTTTACAGACTTAAACTTTTCTTCAGCTTATCCTTCAATGGCGCAGGGCAAGTGGGTGTTCAAAACGGTGCTCCACTTCAGGCTATCTCGTCAAAAAAATAATTTCGTTTCAAAAGATGCAGATAGTATCTTACCTGCCGTCAGCTCTGTCTGCAGAAACGAATATTATTTTATTTGACTCAATACGCCCTCGTTCCCGCACAATGTTTTTCACACCCCCACCTCCTGCCCTCATGCAATTGACACACAAGCACTCCGCACTGTGAGTTTAAAGTTTGAGGTTAGTTTTCTGAACAAAAAGCAACGGCTATTTATTCCCAGGCAATCTGAGGCTGGGCACCCAAATCTCAATATAATTAAAACCCTTTTCTTTAAGCACTCGTTTAATCTCTTCGGCATGTTCGGCACCATAGCTTAAAGAGGCTACTAAAGCGCCATGCCGCTCCATTTGGAGGGTTAAATTACGTGCCATTCCCAAGCCTCTTTCATAAGCATTGGTGACATCGAGAAGCGGGTTCTGAAATGGTGCTAACTGAGGATTAGGATAGCTTCTTGTAGACAACGAGATCCCTTGATCCACTAAATTTCGATCCTCAACGCCAATTGTTAAGATAGCATCGCCTAGTAAGCATTCCATATAAAGATCTGCCGGCAGTGGCTTTTGTTTTTCGTCAAATTTTCTTAAATAACTTTCGGGATCCTTTGCACAGCCGGCCGCCAATATTTCAATCCTCGTTAGGGGTCGTGTTGGAATATTGATCATACGGGTCTTCGAAGGATTCGCTTTATAATCGGCTAAGTAACTCCTTTCCCCGGAAAGTCCTTCAACCCCTTGAAGTCTAAGACCCCTTTCATGAAGTTTGGCAATGTTTTGCCGTATTTCTTGCTGGACGACAACCCAATCATGGCGATTGGAAAAGATAACAACCAAATGATTCTTTTTTCCACCATCGTAATAGTCTGTCACCGAACCCAGATAAAATCCTTGGAAGGCTTCCTCTGGACTTAATAATTTATATTTTCTCATTAATGCGAGCGTTTTTGGGTCTTTGGAATAATCTTTTTTATCTTCCGGACTTGTTAGACTCATTCTAATTGTCAGACCTTGATCCTTAGACAGGGCAGTTTCGGTCTCCCTCAAAATATGTCGATAAAATTCCAGATGTTTGTCTTCCAGATGAAGTCCTTTTTGAAAATGTTTATCTCCCTCAATCTTTCTTAGGGTTTGAACCGACATTTCAAAAAACGCGCGCGTCTCCTCAAGAGTCATCTTCGCTTCGCCCCGTTCCTGTGTTTGTGCCTGTACCCTTGGAACCGTTTTTCCCAAAACGCTCAAGTTTTTTTCTGATGAACCTTGAAAATGAGTGGTATGCACTCCGTTGTTCAAGTTTAACAGGGAGACAAAAAACCCCCGCTCTATGTAGCCTTCAATGACTCCATCTACTTTCATAATTTCAAAAGCCTTCCTATTTTACTTATCGGCAGGGGCAGAAAAAAGTTGCGTCCTTTATAGTCTAATTATCTTATTGAGTGCAAGACCCCCCGAGGCTGAGGGCTGTTTTGGAGCACTTTTGACACGAATGGACTTGCGATTTCAGTTTTCCATTATCACAGTAATATTCTGTTAAATATTTCAAATTTACCTGAGCGGTATTTATTTCGATGCATTGATCTTGAAATTTTTGGAAACGACGGTTTCGAGTCGTGATCACCATGCCTCCAATTGCCGGTTTGTTGCCTCCATCAGAATCTAAACATTGTCTGCAGTGTAGGTTTGTGGAGCACATATTTGGTCCAGCCCCCGGCATTTGGACACAGGCTAATTTGCTACATTCAGCATGGGTGGGGGGTGGTTGACAGTCTGTATTGTTACTGCATTGATCTGTCCCAGCTCCTTCAATTTGAACACACTGATTGTTTTGACAAGCGAGATGAGAAGAACATACAGTCGCCTTACGGATTCTATCAAGACTATAATCCGCAATATAGATACCTCCCGCACTATCAACAGCAACTCCTATAGCAGAACCAATTGTCGAAACAGTTCCATCGCCGACAACAGTTTGAATAATACCCCTTTTATCCACTTTGCGAACTCTCCTATTTCCCAAATCTGCAATGTAAATGTTACCCTGATTGTCAACAGCAAGTCCTTCGGGTGAATCTAATTGAGCGTTGGTTGCCACTCCGCCATCTCCAGAAAAACCGGCCTGTCCATTTCCTGCGAGGGTATAAATATTTCCCTGGAAATACCCTCTGATTTGGTCATCGACTGCACTGACCATCCTAATCCTGTTGTTATCCGTGTCCGAGATATAAATATTGCCTTGGTTGTCGACAACAACACCACGAGGATATCCCAGCATTGCATTGACGGCCGGACCACGGTCGCCAAAAAAACCGACCTGACCATTTCCCGCAACAGTCGTTATGATTCCGCTGGTAGTTATTTTTCGGATTCTGTTGTTAAAAAAAGAATCAGCGATGTAGATATTGCCCTGACCATCGAGAGCGATTCCATAAGGAGATATCTTGGCATTTATAGCGAGTCCATTGTCTCCTGAAAAACCCGAATAACCATTTCCCGCAATTGTTGTGATGATTCCGTTGGGATCTATTTTCCGAACTCTCTTGTTAAACCAATCCGCAATATAAAAATTACCTTGGCTGTCCGTGACAATTTCTCGCGGCTCATTTAACTTTGCATAGATAGCAAACCCACCATCTCCAGCAAAACCCTGTTGGCCATTTCCCGCAACGGTCGTGATGATCCCATTCAAATCTACCTTGCGAACCCTGTTATTTTCAGTGTCAGCAATATAAATATTGCCCTGATTGTTATTGTTGATGGTGACCCCATAGGGATGCCAGAGCATTGCGCTAATAGCAGGCCCGCCATCGCCTGAAAAACCCATTTGGCCAGTGCCAGCAACCGTTGTAATAATTGGTTCGCATTGTTGTGCTTGGGCTTTAGAATAGGGAGGCAAGCCTATTAAATAAGCAAGAGAAAGTATAATAACCCATTGTCGCATAAAGTTCTCTTTTTCGGGGACCACCTAGTAAATTATGCAAGTGCAATGCCAAAAACCTTATATTAGAAAATATTACATTTCGGAGTTCGAAGCGCTTATGTACCAGTTGCGTGAGGGCAGGAGTGGGGGTGGGCAAAACATCTGTGCGGGAACGAGGGCGTATTGAGTCAAATAAAATAATATTCGTTTCTGCAGATAGAGCTGACGGCAGGTAAGATACTATCTGCATTTTTTTGAAACGAAATGATTTTTTTGACGAGATAGCCCGAAGTGGAGCACCGTTTTGAACACTCCACTCCTGCCCAAAAGCAATTGGTAGATAGGTCGGAGAAGGGTTTAAGGTTGAAAGAGTTTGGGTGGTAATTTTACGTCGGCTTCGAGGTTAAAGAAACGATACTTTGAAGTATTACCCGAAGTCGTGTGGATGGTGAGTTCTTTGAGATAATTATTCTCTCCGAAAATACAGTCTAGTGAACGATAAGTCGATTTTCGCTTGGGTTTCAAAGTCACGACACTATTTTTATCAGTCACTTTAAAATACTGACGCAGTTGTCCCAATTCTGTCAAAAATTTGAGGGCCTCTTCGGGAAGACCCGATTCTTTCAGCGCAAAGGTCTGTTTTTCTTTGCTCTTAGGGTCGAGGACCCAAAGAGTAGCCCCATCACTTATATAATGAGTCATTTTGTCGCCGGCATATTCAATTCTTAGTTTTCCACCTTTTTGATAAAAAATACGCCCCGGCCTTGTGATCGTTTTTTCCAAAAGATCGACATACGTACTTTGGACAAATTCGGCACGGAGTGTCTGAGTATTTGTATAAGTCTGTTCGATGTTTTCGATTGAGGGGATCGCAATGGCAGCTGCCAGAAGCAAAATTTTTTTCACGAATTCTCCAGATTACCGACCAACACTTGGCGTGGTTTGGCTCCATCAGCAGGGCCGACTACTCCTTCCGCTTCCATCCGTTCAATCATTCTGGCCGCTCGGTTATAGCCAATGCGTAAACGTCTCTGGATCATGGAGATAGAGGCCTGCTTTGTTTCAGAAACTAATTTAACAGCTTGGTCATAGATAACACCATCTTCTTCATCAAAATCATCAAGTTCTTTTGATTCCTCTTCGGGGGTGGCCAGCAAGCTTGTGTCATAAGTTGGGGTTCCTTGCTCTTTGAGAAAACCTACGATGCGCATGATTTCGCCCTCAGAGATCAATGCACCATGAATGCGAGTGAGATTAGAAGAAGAGGGGGGCATAAAAAGCATATCGCCGGCGCCCAACAAACTTTCCGAACCCATTTGATCCAAAATTGTTCTGGCGTCGTGTTTGGAAAAGACTTTGAAGGAAATTCTCGCGGGAAAGTTCGCTTTGATGAGCCCTGTGATGACATCCACACTGGGTCTTTGGGTTGCCAAAATCAAATGAATCCCTGCAGCCCTCGCCATTTGTGCCAGTCTTGTAATCGTTTCTTCAAATTCTTGAGAGGCAATCATCATCATGTCAGCCAGTTCATCAATAACGATAACAAGGTAATAAAGTTTACCGGTGTGACAGATGGCATCTTTGTTTTGCTCCAATTTTTCTTTGGCCTCCTCTTCCGAGATGAGTTGGATTTGGCTTTGATCAATTTTTTCATTGTAGTTGGTGATGTTGCGTGTGTTGGCATCGGCCAGCAATCGGTAGCGTCTCTCCATTTCACGCACGGCCCATTTGAGAGCGGCCACGGCTTGCTTGGGTTGGATCACAACCGGCAAAAGTAGGTGAGGAATTCCTTCATAAATAGATAGCTCCAATCTTTTGGGATCGACTAAGATAAAGCGAACCTCTTGCGGTGTTGCTTTATAGAGCATACTGACAATCATGCTATTTAAGCCGACACTTTTTCCAGAGCCGGTTGCCCCCGCGATCAAAAGATGAGGCATCTTCGTAAGATCGGTTACCATGGGGCGTCCTTCAATATCTTTTCCCAGCGCCAGGGTCAATTTCGACTTCGATTTTTGAAAAGCGTTGGCCCCGATAATTTCTTTCAGCCAAACTGTTTCGCGCCCATGATTGGGAATTTCAATTCCTAAGGCTGCCTTGCCAGGCAGATGTGGGACAATGCGAATCGCTTTGCCACCCATTGTCAGTGAAAGATCGCTTTCCAGATTGACAATTTTGTTGACCTTTGTTCCTGCCGCCGGTTCAAATTCATACATGGTAATAACAGGTCCCGGATGAATTTCAGTGACTCTCCCTTGAACATCATAGTCGGTCAGTTTCATTTCTAAAAGTTGGGCACTCTTTTTTAGAGCCTCTTCGTCAATGGGAGTGCTGGTTTGGTTTTCTGCATCGAGCAGAGAAAGGGGAGGCGGATTAAATCCAGACCCACTGATCTTTAAAAAGCGGAGTTGATCCTCTGGAAAGGCCTTTTTATCCGTATCAGCCCTTTCAAAGATTTTTGGTTCTTTTGTTTTGTTTTCCGATTCTGTCATTGCGACAGGCACGAGAGTAACAGGTTGCAGCACAGGTTTTGTTTTGTGGATTTTGACTTCAATCTCCTCTTCTTCGCCTTCAATCTTTCCAAACATCGATAGGAATTGCCCTTTTAACCAAACCCAAAACAATCCAGACGTTTTTTTGCTTCTTTCAAAACTAACCTGCATCCATTGAACCCATCTGGCTCCAAAATACTGCAAGAGGCGATAGGTATTAATTGCCAGGGCGCTCACTTTGAGGTGTGTTGCCAACACAAACGAAAGGATGACTCCTGTGAGGGTTACAATTTCAGCGCCAATGCGGTTGAGATAATGGACAAGAAGTTGGGCAAACAGTCCTCCCAAAATTCCGCCACCTGAAAAGCTTTGGCCGGCAATTTGAACCCGTGGAAAATGGAGTTGCAAGAGGGTTGATAGAGAAACAAGCAGTAGTGTGTAATACAAAACTTCTTTGAGTTTGAGTTCGAGCGATTCTCCTTTAAACTTCAAAACAGAAAGCAAAAACAAAACTCCCGCCACGGCATAAGCGCAAAGTCCAAGACTGGTTAAAAGAAGATCGGAGAGATAGGCGCCAATGATTCCTCCTAAATTTTCAACCGTTTGTGCACTGGAGGTGGCATTGAAGCCGGGGTCGGTCGGGTTGTGAGAAAGGAGACAGAGACTGATGAAAAAACCGACGGCGAAAAACAAAATCCCATAGACTTCCTTGCGATAGGGGGGGGGTGGGCTTCGTCGGATACTTTTAGAATAGGCCATATTGGTTAGCTCTCAGCAATCAGCTTTCAGCGTTTGCTGACGGCTTCTAGAAAAACGTCAACAATTTATTATAAATAGCTAGTTTTAAATGGTTTTTGCATTATAAATTTTTTGAAAGGGGGTGTCAATCAAATTGACATAGAGCCGCAGACATTTGCTTAGAAGATAACTAAAAATTCCCGGCTGCTTTCACTCTTGCAGGAGCGGCGGCATCAGAGGCTGGCTCGTCGGTGACAGCAGGGCCACCGGCAACAGCAAGAGCTTCCAGCATTTTAGGGTTTGCTACAGGATTTGTGCTTCCACGTTCCAAGGCATTCACAACCCCTCTCCACTCTGGATAATCAAATTGGCTAGCATAGTCTGCAATACTCGCTGAAGGAACAGCTGTCGAACCTGTTTCCTGCATAGTCATTCTTTCTCTTAGCAAACTTAGATGCTTTTTCAGGGCTTTGTTTCTTGAAATCTCACTAAATCTTTCAAGCGTTTTTAAAATCCCGTCAAGGCGCCATGCAGGGATCAAACCTTGCATGACGGTTGCATGCTGAACTAAAATTGTAGGGGAAGAGCTAGTGTTCATGTATGGTTCAGCCCGTCTTTGAAAAAACATAATCATCGGATAACAGAAACTGCCAGCAGAAAGGAACATCAGTGGTATTGCCCACGAAGGAGGTGGCCCCTCACCCACAGTTGCATACAAGCACCCCACTATACCCAAACCGATAGCACCCGCAATTTGAGCACGTCTTGTTTCTTTGTCATATTTTTCTATGTCCTTATTCAGATGATCTTCGTTCCAACTATCTTGCTCATGACAATCCACAGAAGACCGCCGACTAGCCTTAATAAACAATTTCTCATATTCTTGACTATGATATTTGGCATAGATTTCGACAAGTGACTTGGCTCTTTCATTCAATCCTAAAAAAGAACGGGTTTGGCTATCCCATTTGGACTCAAATAAATTTTGAATCGGAAATTTTTCATAAAAAATATCGGGATAATTGTTCGCCAGAATTTGTATGGCCCCGATGTAGAGCTGCAAAATCATCCCTGCCTGCACTTGCAATGGTGTGATTGGTGCATTTTCTTGGCCTTCAGTCGTCGAAAATGGGATAAAAGGCAACCATGTCACAGGATCTTTTGGCAACAAACTCATCAGAAAAAAGGCTGATTGCACAATCCGTTCTGTTTGCTGATCAATTGGGGTTTGGTCATCAACTCCTTCCAATGCCTTGACAATATCTAATGGAAATTCCCCGCTGACTTGAGAGTCTGCATGAATTTGTCGTGCATCTTTTGTAATCCAATAATCAGACAAGGCCCTGAAAGTAGCCGAAACCATTTTTTGTGTTTGCAGGGATGCAATTTCTTCCTCGGTTATTCCCTTGACGGTCATTTTAAAAACCGATTCGCTGCGGGGCATATTTTGAATCTGTTCTCCAGCCTTTACCAGGCAGGCCTGGGCCATGGTCAAATCTCGATTCTTCAGAAAAACCTCGGCTGTCATCAAAAATCTGTGGGTTTCTGCTTTTGCTGTGGGGTCTACAAAGCGATCAACAAGGACTTGTGTGGCAGCCACCGCAACATTCATCTCAAGCCCAGACATCGGTTCTTGGGCCATTTGGCCTAATTGCTCAGCCCCCGAATAGAGGGTGGTAAGCACCCCAAAACCATTTTGTAAGCTAGAAACCATAGTTATTTACCTACTATCTATATTATCGGCAATTTTTCAAAAAAGTTGCTTCACTTTTGGCAATGATTTTAAGTACTTATTTTTACTTGTTTTTTTAACATTCCTAAACTATTTTGACCGGTCAGCGTTTGCTGACAAACTGGCGTGGCGAGAGTCGAGCGAATTTTTTGGGTGACCCAAAAAATATCGCGTACTTTCGACATCCGCAGCGCCAGGTAGCCAGTTTGTCGAGGAAATTCTATGGGAATCACGATTGTTCAAAAGAGTGATTTGAAGAAAAAGAAGCCCAAGGCCAAGAAGGCATTGGTTTTGGCAGGTGGTGCGCTCACGGGGGCTGCCTTCAAGATTGGCGGACTCAAGGCCTTCAACGATTATCTCACCAATTTCAAACTCAATCAGTTTGATATTTATTTAGGGATCTCCTCTGGCTCACTTCTGGCCACCTCCTTGATGGGTGGTCTGACCCCTGAAGAGATGCTCAAGAGCTTGGATGGGACTTCCAGAAAGTTTTCAAAATTAGAGCCTTGGCATTTTTATTGGCCCAACTGGGAGGAGTTTTGGTCGAGACCGATTCGCTATACCGTCAGAGCCTCAACGTGGATTCCCGGTCTTGTGTGGCGGCTCATTACCAAACTTCCGACAAAAGGAAATGGGCTTCAAAATCTTTTTTGGGATTTTATCAAACATCCAACCGTATCTCAGTATAATCTTTTGTGGGAGATGGTTGAAGAATCTGCCCTGGCAGATCATCCTTTTCCATCGTTGTTGGAATGTTTGCCCTCTGGTGTTTTTGATAACAGCCCCTTGGAACGTTATCTCAGAAACAACATCAAAAAAAACCACATGACCAACGATTTCAAACTTGCCTCGCGACTTGGTGGCAAAAAACTCTACATTACGGCGATGACATTAGATGGAGCGCAAGAGGTGGTCTTTGGGCCAGACGAAAGACACGATGTCACCATTTCCAAAGCGGTGCAGGCCTCCTCAGCGATGCCTGGTTTTTACAAGCCGGTAAAAATTGGAGACGAATATTTTGTGGATGGCGGCGTGAAGCATACAGCCAATCTCGATTTGATGGTTGAAAAAGGGGCCGGGCTCATCATCTGCTACAATCCCTTCAGACCTTATGAAAATAAAACATTCGTCGAAGGACTTTCAAAAAGAGGGCAGGTCAAATCAAAGAGTCTTACAGAAGGGGGTCTTTTTTCTGTTTTGAATCAATTTTTCAGAACCGTTTTTCATACCCGTTTGCACGCGGCACTGAAACATTTTCAAAAAAGTACGACGTTTGATGGCGACATCATTTTGATTGAACCAAGGGCAGATGACCAAGCCTTCTTTTCAATGAATCCATTTGCTTTGGGCCATCGTTTGCATGCAGCGCAATTGGGTTTTGAATCGGTTCGCAATTCGATTGAAGAAAAGTATGAAGAAATTGCGGCAATTCTTTCCACCTATGGCATTAAGATGAGCCGTGCCAATGTGGAACAAGAATATCGCAAGATGCACAAGAAAAAACCAGATCCTTTTATGTTGCAAAAGATTTTGGAAGAGGGAAAGAAAGTTTGAAGACGATGGAGCAACAAGGGTTTGAGTTCGATAGCATTCAGCAATCCCGCCAGAGGCGAGGCTCGCCAAAGGCGGCAGCGGTCAGCGGTCAGCCTGAAAAACAAGCCACACCAAAAATTTTTACTGTCTCTGAATTGACTCGCAATGTTCGAGCCCTTTTGGAAGGGCACTTTCCTGAGGTTTGGGTTTCCGGTGAAATTTCCAATTTTCGCTCTCCTTCATCGGGCCATTTTTATTTTACACTCAAAGATGAACAGGCTCAACTTGCATCGGTAATGTTTCGAGGGGCCAATTCCCAGATCCCCTTCAAATTAGAAGATGGGCTTGAAGTGATTTGCCACGGCCGGATCACTGTTTATGAAACAAGGGGTCAATACCAAATCGTTGTCGATCATTGTGAGCCAAAGGGAATTGGGGCGCTGCAGTTGGCTTTTGAACAACTCAAAAAAAAGTTAAGCGAAGAGGGGTTGTTTGATGCGAAGAATAAAAAACCTTTACCATTTTTGCCTAAAAAAATTGGTGTAGTAACCTCTCCAACCGGTGCTGCCATCCGAGATATTTTAAAAGTGTTGCATCAACGTTTTGAAAGCACGAATGTTTTATTGATCCCTGTGAGAGTGCAAGGAGAAGGGGCAGCTGAAGAGGTTGCAGAGGCGATTTTTCTATTAAATAAGCGTGACGATATTGATGTGATGATTGTAGGGCGCGGGGGTGGCTCCATGGAAGATTTGTGGGCCTTCAATGAAGAAGTTGTGGCGAGGGCTATTTTTGCCTCCAAAATTCCTGTGGTGAGTGCCGTGGGGCACGAAATTGATTTTACGATCGCCGATTTTGTGGCGGATGTGCGGGCTCCAACACCATCCGCTGCTGCAGAAATAGTTGTTCCAAGAAGAAGAGACTTACTGGAACACATTGAAGAGCTCAAACAACAACTTTTCAAAAGCCCGTTAAGGCGTTTCCCTGATTTGTTGATGCGCCTTGATGATTTGCGTGGCCGCTTGCAGTTTGGCTGGCAAGTTTTTTGGGATAAGCGTTCTCAGAATCTCAAAAAATTGTTGAGCAACCTCGATCATCTCTCCCCCTTACACATTTTATCAAAGGGCTACAGTGTTGTGCGCAAGGTGGGTAGTCCTAAGGCTTTAAAATCGAGCAAAGGACTCAAAAAGGGGGATGATTTGCAGGTCACCTTCCATGAGGGAGATTGTATTGCCAAAGTAATGGGCCCAAGTGTAAAATGAAGGCATGTCTTTAGCGGGCGGCAAGGAACCGATAGAATCTACTAAAAAAACCTCCGGAAAAGGGGAATCTTCCAGTCCTCAAAGCGAGATCCGAGATCTTGCCAACAGGGAGCAGACTCTCAAAAGTGAAGCGGAAAAAAAATCCAAGGACCCCCAAGTCATTCATCAAATTGCGATACAACTTCCCAAGTTAATCCAAAAAACACATCAGATCATAGAAGCCAGTCAGGTTTTTCAGACCTTTAAGCTCCCAGGGACCGATTATGTTGTCCACGATCGCCGAGAAGGGGCGCCTACAAAAGACAAGACAAAGACAATTGCTGACGAATCCAAAATGCCTTTGGAGGCCCTTTTAGTTCAAAAGGGCAAACTCACTCCCACCAAAGAAAAAGATTACGAAAATTATTTTGCCGATCCCACTAAAAAGGGAAAGGTGCCCGAACAAAAAGTGGCTGAAGATCGTTTGATGAAACTCCTCACACGGTTTGAACAGGCTTTACTCAAAAGATTTGAGGGGGGTGCTAAACTCACGCAGGAATTAGAAAAAGAACATCCCTCTTTTTTCAAAAAGACGGCTGATCAATGGCGAGAGTTTTTTGGAAAGTTTATGAAACGGACTGTTAAACGCCATGCCTCTCTCGAACAAGTTAGCGAATGGATTTATCGAGGTTTTGTTCAGAAAAACGCAAAATCGACGGTCATTTCTGATTTAGCCTTTGCCAATGGTCAACTAGAAAAGTTTGTTCGATTTCGTTTGCCGGGTGGGGCTCAAAATTTGGCAAATCGATTGGCCAATTTGGAACCTGGTGTTCGCTTATCCGCAGAGGAGTTGCGAGATCATCTGAAAGAAGATTTCGACTATCTAGCCATCAAACAATCGGAAGGAGAGGCTGCTTGGGCCATGGCACCAACGAAGGGAAAGTTTTTGGGGAGTGCTAAAGCTGAAGAGATGATTTCTAATGAATTAGGTGTTCAATTGGGAGCACAACTCAAAGAAAAAGAAAAAATCTTAAAAGGCTTGGGCAAGCGCAAAAAAGGAGGGGGTTTGTTTGGAGATTCTGAAGAGGGGCATTCCGAGGAGGGACAAACTCAATTCATTCCCTGGTATCAAGTTCCTTTGAGCAAGTCTGTTGGAAAACGCCGCGCTTTCCGACTCCTGCCTTATCTCATCGTAATTCTTTTGCTCGCGATTGGCTTTATCTATCTAATTCCTTAACATTGGGAATCGCTTCCGCTCGAAGGTAAGGTGTGAGTCGGTGTCTCTCATTGCTGCGCCTTCCTTCCGCCTATTCGTCCCGAAATTTTGGTGGGTTTCTAGAAATAGACTTATCGATCTTTCCTCCGTCAGCTGATAAGTCTGGGAAACCCATCCAAAATTTACGCTCCTCATACGGCTCCAGTCAATACGGCGCTTTATGCAATGAGAGACACCGACTCACACCTTCACTCCTGCCCTCGCGCAATTTCTATAAAAATTGAAAATGATAGGACTTGCTAAAGACAGGAATCTTTTGGTTGAGGCTCAAGATGTTTTATGTTCTAATGTGCTCGATCTTTGAAAGGAGGACAGTATGTCACAAAAAATGACATGGAAAGAGATGAAAAAAGCATTTCCAGATGAGTGGTTGTTGATTATCGATTATGAGCGTGATCAATTTGGAAATATCTCATCAGGAATTGTGGAGAGGCATTCGCCTAGTAAAGACGAGGTGTACAAACTGCCTGCTGTAAAAAAGCCTGCTGCTTTCGAATATACGGGGGAAAGTACTTTCAGGGGATTTAGGGACCATGCCGAACATCACTGTTTTTGATCCCAAAGAACACCACATTCGCCTCGTTGGATCGATGAAAACAGCTGACAGCATCGATTACGAATTTCGCGCCATTCTGGACACGGGTGCTCCATGGTCCGAATTTTCTGATCAGTTCCTCCTTGCAGTGGGCATGTTCAACAGTCAAAATCCACCCCCTGCTGTGAGACCAAGCCTCCAAACGCAAAAATATGACAAACTGGTTTTACCCCAAGTTAAAATCTGTGGGCATGTGATTCCAAAAATGCTGGTTTATATCTCCCATTTTGAAAACCATTGGGGTGTCGATGCTCTCATTGGCCTCGATTTTTTCCGCCGGTTTCGGGTGACGGTGGATTACAAGCCGGGACATCTGTTAACCGATCCGTTATAAACCATTGATTTAATTAATGGTTATTCTAAGAAAAATACGCAACTTTTTTTGATTTATGCCGATGACTTAGGTAGGAGGATTTGATGTCATTGGTCATGGGAGCTCAGTTAGCAGCCGAGATACAGACTGGATTGCATGCCATCGAAGCCGGTTTGTTATCTGTTCCAGGCGGTACCTTTACGATGGGAGCAGAAGATCTAGGTATTCCTGAAAGAGAGGTAACAGTCGATTCTTTTAAAATGGGCAAATACACTGTGACCAATGAGGAATATGATAGCTGGGTAAAAAGCCTTGGGGCCGAAAGATTTTTTCTTTTGAGATATGATTCCAAAACGGATTCACCCTCCATTGTTGCCAGGGCCTCCAGCAAAGAAGAAGTATTTGGCAGTGGTGTCTTTCAAATAATTGCAGGGGAGCTAATCCAAAAAGGGGGATTGGACTTTGCTTTGCAAATCGTTGAGATTGAAGACCACCATTCACCAGAAAATTTTGATCGCCCAAATCAACCAGGAGTGAGTGTCAGTTGGTATGACTCTATTACTTATGCGTTAATGCATGGAGCCAGATTGGCTACTGAGGAAGAGTGGGAATATGCAGCGACAGAGGGCGGAAAGAAGAAATATGCCACTCCCTCTGGAAAATTAACTAACGAAGAAGTTCACTTTAATCAAGATATTGAGAAAGGTACAACCATTGATGTAGATGATCCAAGATACCCCGATGGGCCATTTGGGATTAGACATCTTACTGGCAACGTATGGGAATGGACAGGTAGTTCTTGGGCGCCAGGTAGCCCTCTTAAAGTTTTGCGCGGCGGTTCCTGGAACGACGATATTCTGGACGACTTGCGCGCGGCCTGTCGCAGCTACGGCCGCCCCGAGGTTAGCGACGGCTATTTCGGGTTTCGGTTGGTTGTGCGTCGCCAGGACTCCAGTAAGTAATGTAATTTTCAAGCCATTGGGCCGAGAGGTTTTCCACCAATCAAGTGCCAGTGGACATGAAAGACAACCTGACCTGAATTGCGGTTGGTATTGATGAGAGTGCGATAACCGGTTTGATCGACTCCTTTTTCTTTGGCAATCTTTTGAGCCACTCCAAAAATCTTGGAAATGATGGGGAGATCTTGAGAAGGAATATCATTGAGTGTTGCGTAGTGTTTTTTTGGAATGAAAAGAACGTGGACTGGCCCCTTCGGATTAATATCATCGAAAGCGAAAATGTCTTTGTCTTCATAAACTTTGTTGCAAGAGATCTCTCCAGAAGCAATTTTGCAAAAGATACAGTCACTCATACGACCCCCCCTTCTCTATTCAGGTTTTAGTGTGATTTCTTGGTTCGACATTGCAGCCAAATCGTTCAAAAAGGAAACACAGCTGCGAACATCCAACCGATTTTCATAAAAGGGTTTGCCAATCACCACGCCAGCAAGGCCCGCACTTTCACATTCGAACAGTTTCGTTAAATCTTGCATGTTTTGAATATCGCACAAGGCAACGACCGGCACTTTTGTCTTCACACAGAAATTTTGGGTGTCGTTTAAATCCGAGTCGGAATAACAAAGAACGGATACCCCTTGCTCCTCAAACCTTTCAGCATAATCAAGGGCCGTTTTTTTGGTGGGGGCAACAAGACCCGGGATCACGACATGTTTATTTTTAACTTCAATCAAAACCGCTATTTTTTGTGGAAACCGCTGTGTCGCTTGTTTAAGCAGGTTGGGATCTTGATAGGCAATGCCGCCCAAGACAACCTTTTTCATTCCTATTTCAAAATAGAGTTCAATGGCTGCCAGGGAACGGAAATTTCCAGTCACCCATAATTCTAATCCGCTTTGTTTTGCTGCGGCCTCCAGCATCAAAAAGTTTTCACTTTTTCCCACCAGAGGAACATTGAGATCATTAACATAGAGAGTTGAAGCCCCTTGGCTGACAAAATAGCTGCACAATTGGCTCAAATTTTCTTGAAACCAAGCCGGTCTGGAATCGGCTGGATAAACGGCTTTTCCACCTTTAAGATAGATAAGAGGGATGATCTGCATCAGCTCTCAATATATCAAATTTTCACACGAGGTGCCAGGAGGCTTTTGAAGGTTAAAAAAATGACGGGTGGCCCGGAGTGTTTGTTGTGGGGTTTAGTTAGGGGCCCCCACAAAAACACGGAGGGACAGGACCCGTCATTTTTTTAATATTGTCTTTTAATTTTAGCGCCCAGCCGGGCTAGTCTCTCTTCTATATGCTCATAGCCTCGATCGATATGATAGGCGCGGTCAACAATTGTGGTCCCTTCAGCGGCAAGTCCTGCCAAGATGAGGGAGGCCGAAGCACGAAGGTCGGTTGCCATGAGGGGAGCGCCTGAGAGTTTTTCAACACCTTTGATGATAGCAGTTCTTCCATCGAGCGTAATATCGGCGCCGAGACGTTTGAGTTCCAAAGCATGCTGGAAGCGATTTTCAAAAATGGTTTCTGAAATGACACTGGTTCCTTCGGCTAAAGTCATGAGGGCCATAAATTGTGCTTGTAGATCGGTGGCGAAACCAGGAAAGGGGGAGGTGGTGACATTGACACTCTTTAATCGCTGAGTGATCTTGATGGTGATTTGATGATCAGCAATATCGAAGGTGCAGCCAGCCTCTTTGAGTCGGTCAATCAAGGCTTCCAAAAACTGTGATGGGCAATTTTTGACGGTGACCTCTCCACCGGTGATAGCACCTGCCATCAAAAAAGTGGCTGCTTCAATCCGATCGGCGATCACACTGTGTTCGGAAGGTTTTAATTGGGAAACCCCTTGGATGGTGAGGGTGTCGGTTCCGGCCCCTTCGATTTTTGCCCCCATTTTGTTGAGGTAGTTTGCCAGGTCTCCAATTTCTGGTTCGCGCGCCGCATTTTTTAAAGTCGTTGCCCCTTCAGCAAGGCTTGCTGCCATCATCAAATTTTCAGTCCCAGTTACGGTCACGGTATCAAAAGTGATATGTGCCCCTTTGAGCTTTTCAGCACTGGCTTCAACGTAGCCTTCTTTAATTTCAATGGTTGCCCCCATCTCTTTGAGCGCTTTTAAGTGGAGGTCGATCGGCCTGGCGCCAATGGCGCAACCACCCGGCAGACTCACACGGGCTTTTCCCCAACGGGCAACAAGGGGACACAAAACTAAGACAGAAGCGCGCATGGTTTTTACAAGATCATAGGGGGCCTCATGGGATTTGAGTTCGTTTGTTGTGAGTGTCAATGTCCTTCCTTCTATTTGAGAATCGACACCAAGGTGGGCGAGCAGACGCTGCATTGTGGTGACATCACGAAGTTTTGGGACATTTGTGAAGCGGTGGGTTCCTGGAGTCAACATAGTGGCAGCCATCAGTGGGAGGACAGAATTTTTTGCCCCACTGACGGTTACCGAGCCACGGAGGGGAAGTCCTCCTTCAATGACTAATTTTTCCATATTTCAATCTCTGGGCCATTTTCTAAAATGAGCTGACCCCCTGTTTTTAAGAATTTGGGGGCATCCTGCCTGATCCTTCTGACAAAATCAAGGCCGTCTGAGCCTCCATCGAGCGCTAGCTTTGGCTCAAATTGTGTAATTTCGGGTTCTAATTTTTGAATCGCCTGGGTTGGAATATAGGGGGGGTTAGAAACAATCAGATCAAATTGACCCTTCACATTTTCAAACAGATCACTTTTTATAAATTGGATACGGCCATTCGCAAATGCTAAATTTTGTCTGGCGACTTCAAGTGCATCCTCCGAAATATCTGTGACAACAATTTTTGCGTTGGGTATTTCCTTTGCGAGTGCTGCCGCAATACAACCACTTCCAGTGCATAAATCCAAGATTTCAGGTCCATGGTCCTTAATCCATAGTCCTTGGTCCAATATTTTTAGCGCTTTCTCCACCACCTCTTCTGTTTCAGGCCTCGGAATTAACACTGCAGGTGTAACCTTTATCTTGATCGACCAA
Organism: Deltaproteobacteria bacterium RIFCSPHIGHO2_01_FULL_43_49; assembly: GCA_001798075.1. Classification (GTDB taxonomy): domain Bacteria; phylum UBA10199; class UBA10199; order SPLOWO2-01-44-7; family SPLOWO2-01-44-7; genus SPLOWO2-01-44-7. Next base: position 26,519 of record MGRG01000001.1, read on the forward strand.
AATTCTTTGTAGCCGACAATGTAAGCCACCGGCTCCCTCTTCAAACGACGCTCTATGTAGCTTTTAAACACTTCTAATTTACCGCCTGGTACCAGGTACCTGGTGGTAGCCGTATAAATCTCATGTCGCTCGCAGCCCAAAACATAAGCGAGTAAAACTTCTGCATCAAGCCGGGGAGTTTCACAGCCCACGTCATAAAGTTGTTGTTCGGCTTTCTCAAGAAGCTCTCGGATCATAAAGTTGAGCAATATTTTTTTCAGAAAGTTTTTTAAATATTTTGTCGAAACTATAAATAGGTGCATTGATGAGGATGGATTCGCCAACCAGAAGCAAATCAACTATACCCGCTGTGAGCCCCGTTCCCTTTATTTTCTGAAGCGTTTTTTCAACTTGTTCAAAGAGTCTTTCGTGGTGGGGAATTGATATTAACCCTCCAAGAACATATTCCATTTTGTGCAATTCCTCTTTCCTGACTCCTTGCAAGAGCTCCAGGCGAACGTAGGCAGACAACATAATTTTGTTTTCCATAAGAAGTTCTTTGAAACCAGGTGTGCTCCGGCCACGGAAGAAATCAACAAAAACAGATGTATCGACGAGGACCATCAGACTTTACGCCGTTCACGGGTTTTGCGTGTGTCCAAACGGATGCGAATTTTTCCTTGAAGGAACAGAAGTGCCTCCCTTTTTTTTCTGGCAATGAGTTCTTTAAGTCCTTCGACAAGGGTTTGCGTTTGGTTCAAACCTGTCAGACGAACGGCTTCTTGTAAAAGCTCGTGAGGAAGATTGGTAGCAATTTTTCGAACACTCATATGGATAATCTATTGTAAATGATCTATATTGTCAATTATTATTTTCCATATCAAAATTTTGTTTTTCTGCAAGCAACATTTTTAGAGGATTGACGATAACCATCATGAGTAATGTCATTGCGAGCGTAGCGAAGCAATCCCCCTCGCATCAATTTCAAGGAGAAGATTTATGGGGGCATTATTGGGAACACAGGCAACAGCGGGTTTAAATGCTGCTGAGATTGGACTTGCATGGGGTCAAACCATTGTCGCCGGCACCTATGAAGTCGGTGCCCCTGATTTGGAGAACAATCCCGTTCGTAATGAAACCATAGATAGGGCCTATGCATTGGCCGACACACCAACCACGAATGCTCAATTTGCCGCCGGCTTGCGACAGCTTGAAGGCCGCACAACGGTTTTGATGACCACTCTTCCAAAGAATCGTTGGGCTATTTTGGCAAGGGGGACAGAAGAAGAGATAAGAGAAATTGATATGAAGAGGTTGACAGAGATTGTTGTCTCACTTGTTCCTCAACAGCCCTCTTTTATCAAAGTAGGTGATTATTTTGCATCTGGTGCGCTGCGAGCATTTGATTTGGGTGAAGCGCCGATGATAAGAATTGTACCGGTGACATTGGAAGCCCATTTTCCAGAAGGATTTGATCGCCCCAATCAACCGGCATTGACCAGTCCTTTTGAGTCTTCTGCTTTTGCAGCCCTTTTTGGTTTGGAATTGCCGACAGGGGTAGAGTGGGAGGTAGCCGCCGCAGATCTGAGAGATGAAAGATATAGAAATGAAAAGAACTTGCGAAGAGTCGCGCATTTTCATCCAACAAGAGCCACGGCAGATGTAAAGACAAAGGAGCCGAATGAATTAGGTTATTTTGACATGCTAGGTAATACTTGGGAGGCAATGGCCAATCCTTATATAGAAGGTGAAGAGAATAGAGAATTTCGCGGCGGTTGCTGGTTCAATCGTCCAGAGCGTGTGCGTGCTGCGATTCGCTACGGCAGCCATCCGGACGGCTGGGACAACGACAGGGGCTTCCGGTTGTTGCGTTTCCAGGACTCCCCGGGCTAATGTAGGTTTTAATCTTTCCCCTTTATCCTTTATCGGATTTTAGGGCTTCGGTTTGAAAATGGGTTCTCAAAGGAGGGATGACCTCTTCCAAATGACCATCCATGATTTTGTCGAGTTGATAAAGGGTTAATCCAATGCGATGATCGGTCAGACGATTTTGGGGGAAATTATAGGTCCGAATTTTTTCACTCCGGTCTCCGGAGCCGACCATCCCTTTTCTGGTTTTGGCCATTACGGCTTGTTGTTCTTGCAACATTTTATCGTACAATCTTACTTTCAAGACTTTCATCGCTCTCGCTTTGTTTTTGTGTTGCGAACGGTCATCCTGGCAGGTGACGACAAGGTTCGTTGGGATGTGAGTGATGCGTACTGCTGATTGTGTTTTGTTGACATGCTGCCCGCCAGGTCCGCCGGCGGAATAGGTATCAATCCTCAAATCCTTTTCGTCTATTTGGACTTCCACTTCGTCCGGTTCTGGCAACACAGCCACTGTCACCGCCGAAGTATGAACACGCCCTTGCTGTTCTGTTTCGGGAACCCTTTGAACGCGGTGGATTCCACTTTCATATTTCAAGTCACTATAAACCATCTTGCCGTTCACCTGCACGATGATTTCTTTGAGACCACCGATACCTGTAGAACTCGAATCAACAATTTCTATCTTCCAACCCAGCGATTCGGCATATTTCGAATACATCCGAAACAAATCGGAGGCAAAGAGGGCCGCTTCGTCTCCACCGGTTCCCGCTCGGATTTCCAAAAAGACGTTTTTGTCGTCATGGGGGTCTTTGGGAAGTAGCAGAATTTTTAGTTTTTCCTCCAGTGTTTTGAGATTTGTTTCCAATTCTGGCAATTCTTCTTTGGCCATTTGTTGAATCTCGGCGTCTTTTTCGTGAGCGACCAGCTCTTTATTTTGGTGAATATGTTTTTGGATGGATTGATACTGACGATAAGTTTTCACGGGTTCTACCAGATCAGAACTTTCTTTTGAGAGTTTTTGAAACAAAAGGTTATCCGCAATGACCTTTGGATCGGAAAGCTTCTCATTCAGTTCATTGTATCGTTTTACAAGTTGTTCTAGTCTGTTGAACATATAAAAATAATTTATGAAAATGGGTGGATCCTGTGCGCTCGGAGGGGATTATCCCAAAGCTACCACCCACCCATTTTCAAAACTAATGTTTTGTTTTTTTCTGAAACTTGGCGTACTTCTTTTGGAAACGCTCCACGCGGCCTGCTGAATCGATCAGCTTTTGTTTACCCGTAAAATAAGGATGGCAGTGGGAACAGATTTCAATCGTGAAGTTTTTCCCGATAGTCGATATGGTTTGAATCTGGTGCCCACAGGCACAAGTAATCGTGATCGGGTGTAATTCTGGATGGAGTCCTTCTTTCATATTTACTCCGCAAATTCTTCGAATTTGCTGCGCGGATTGGCAAATCCAATCCTTGCCGTGGGTGGGTTGCTACCATACGGTTTTTGAAGAAACAAGACTAAATTTGTTTCTTTTTAGGGACTTTTGTGTCGAGGTGTTTAATAAGGCCGCTCAGATATCCCGTATATTGGTCATTAGAAGGTCTTGAAATTCCTGAACTATGCGCTGTTCCTTGTTGAACTCGATTAATTTTACTGGTCCTAGCTGCTTCGTAGCGGTCTGCATTATTTGAGAAGTCTTGGATGTGCTTTGACTTTATACTCCCCAAAAAGAAGTCCTTAATGGCGCCTTGAATGGCTTGCCAGCCCCCCTTTTCTCGGGGGTTTTCAACCCCTTTTTCACGCCGCTCCCCATAGGTATTCCCAACCGTTTCAGCCGGTTTGCGGTGGTTTAGGGCCCCAAAGCCGGTGGGCATATGAGGCTTTTTATTTGGAATATGGCCCATCGTTCTTCTGTGAATTGCAAAATAGGGGCCAAATAAGTGCTTAAGTGTCTAAGTGCTTATGTTATTAAGTTTAATAATTTCATACACTTATGTATTTATTCACTCACGCACTCACGCACTCACGCACTCACGCACTTAAATTTGGGGTCTTTTCTCCTCGATTTCAGAGCTTTCTAGCGACAAGACACATCATCCGCCAACGTAGTCCCACGCCAAAAAGGTGAATCTTTTCGATTTCAAAACCGCATTGGGCCAAGAGGGTTTTGGCTTCGGACGGGTTAAAGACTTTGGCAAAAGCAGGGTCTGCCCAATTCATGTACCAGTTATATAATTTGCCTTGCCAAAAATCGCGATTCCAATCGACGATAATAAGATGACCGCTCTTTTTGAGAAGGGAAGCCGCTTTTTGGAACGTCGCCTCAGGTTTAGAAAAATAGTGGAGATTGGAAAGACTAAAGGCCGCATCAAAAGTATTTTGTGGGAGATCGACGTTTAAAAAATTTCCCTGTTTGAAAATAACGTTGCTACTCCCCTTTAATTTTTTGCGACCTAATTCCAACATATCCTCTGATAAATCAATACCGATTATTTTAAGTTGTGGATGCTGTTGTACGAGAATTTTTTCTAAAGAACCGGTGCCGCAACCAATGTCGAGAAGCGATTCTTGACCCTTAAGTTGGATTCCTCCCAATGCGGCACCAATTGTCTTTCGAGTATAGTTAGAGAAAATGTGGTCGTAGACTCTGGCAATGACGTTATATTTGCGACGGACCGCCTTCGATTCCTTTTGAGTTTCAGGCATCCGTCCTTTTTACATCACTATTTTGATGGCGTCATCTTCAATTTTTAAATGGTAGGCTTGAACCGGCTCTACAGCTGGCATGCAAAGATTTTTTCCGGTTTTGAGATCAAATTTGGCCCCATGCCAAGGGCAGGTGACCACCAGATCTTCGACCTCTCCCTCGGAAAGTGAGGCTTGGGCGTGGGTGCAAGTATCGCTGATTGCATAAAACTGGCCACTCACGTTGAAAATGGCAATGGTCTCTCCGTCCACTTCAACTTGTTTGGCAGATCCGGGTGGGATTTCAGAAACTTTTGCGACTTCAAATTCCTTTGTCATATTTAACTCCTTAGCTTTCAGCGGTCAGCTATCAGCTGTCAGACAAAAGCTGAATGCCGAAAGCTGATGGCTGATAGCTACGTTGGCCACTCTTTGATTCCGTAAATTCCACCCTTCAAAACTTTTAAACAAAGCAGGGCGCATTTTAACCGAACCGGCCCCAATTCAATCCCTAAGACATCCAAGATATCTTTTTTTGAGAGCTGTTTGATTTCCTCCAATGACTTTCCTTCAATCATTTCGGTTAACATAGAGGTGGCGGCTTGAGAAATAGCGCATCCCTTTGCCATAAATTTGACTTCATCCACCCGATTGTCTTTCACATGGAGGTCAATTTGACATTCATCGCCACACAAAGGATTAAAATCTTTATAGGTGATGTCTGGTTTTTCAAGCGTACCTTTGTTTCTGGGGTATTTGTAATGCTCCAAAATTTCTTCGCGATATAATGTGTCCATATTATTTTTTGAAAAAACGGGTGGTCTCTTTAAGAGCGTCGATAAGTAAATCGACCTCTTCCTTTGTGTTATAGAGATAATAGCTAGCCCTGACGGAGGCCTCGAGTCCCAATTTGCGGTGAAGGGGCTGTGTGCAATGATGGCCCGCGCGCACGCAAATGCCGCTACGATCTAACACCGCGGCGACATCGTGCGGATGGATTCCTTGGAGGTTGAAGGCAACAAGCCCGCACCGATCTTTTGGAGGGGGGCCGTAAAAAGTAAGCTCCTTCATTTCAGAAAATTGCTCCATGGTGTAGCGCGCCAAGGCTTGTTCATGATCATGAATTTTTTCCAGTCCAATCGTTTTTAAATAATCGATAGCGGCTTTAAGCCCCACCGCCTCCGCAATGCTTTGCGTCCCCGCTTCAAATTTTCCCGGAAGGTCGTTCCAAGTCGAATGATCCCAATGAACTTCCTTGATCATCTCCCCACCCCCCAAAAAGGGATCCATGGCTTCCAAAATTTTTTCTTTTGCGTAGAGAACCCCAATGCCCGTCGGCCCCAACATTTTGTGAGAAGAAAAAGCAAGAAAGTCACAATCGAGTTTTTGAACATCGACCGTTAAATGAGGAACCGCTTGTGCTGCATCGAGCAAGACAGGAATTCCTTTTGCATGCGCTTTTGCAATGACTTTTTCCACTGGGTTGATTGTCCCAAACGTGTTCGAGACAAAATTCATGGCAACCAGTTTTGTTTTATCTGTCAGCAGGGAATCGAGTTGATCAAGCACAAGCTTGCCTTGTGAATCAAAAGGGATAAATTTTAGTTTCGCCCCTTTTTCTTGCGCGAGCAATTGCCAAGGAACCAAATTGGAGTGATGCTCCATCTCGGTAAGCAGAATTTCGTCTCCTGATTGGACATTTTTGCGGCCCCAACTGAATCGGACAAGGTTGATGGCCTCTGTTGTTCCACGGGTAAAAATAATTTCACGGTGCGTTTTGGTATTGAGAAAGTTGGCAACCGTTTCTCGTGCCTTTTCATACAATTCTGTTGCCTCTTCGGCGATGGTGTAGACCCCTCGATGAATATTGGCATAGCTGACTTGGTAAAAGGCATTCATTGTTAAGAGGACACTTTGCGGTTTTTGAGAGGAGGCTGCGTTATCTAGGTAGACCAGGGGTTTGCCGCCGATTTGGCGTTTTAGAATAGGAAAGTCGGCTCTAATTTTTTGCGCTTCGAGCAGCATTTTGCTTCGCCTCCAAATTCTTGCGCATCAATTCCCGAATACCCTCCAGAGGAACACGACCAAAAACATCTTCATAGAAGCCTTCAACCAGTAATCTTTCCGCCATTTCGCGATTCAATCCTCTGGCCCTCAGATAAAAGAGTTGTTCGGCATCGACTTGCCCAATGGTTGCGCCATGCGAGGCCTTCACATCATCGGCTTCAATTTCGAGTCTGGGAATCGAGTCGGCATGGGCCTTTTCACTCAAGACCAAATTGTTGTTGGCCATGTACGATTCGGTTTGCTGAGCCTCTTTTTCGATTTTGATCATTCCTTGAAAAATTGTTTTGGCCTGATCCGAGGCGGTTCCCTTGACCAAAATGTCGGCTGTGGTGTGGGGAGCGATATGGTGTGTGAGGGAGTAAAGCTCTAAGTGTTGTTTGCCAGAACCACAGACAAGCCCCAAAACTTCGGCACAAGCACCTTCCCCGTTGAGTACCGTTTCGATATTTGTCTTTGAAAGTTTAGAACCTTGGATGTCCATCACCCATTTGAGTTTGGAATTTCTTCCAACTTCCACTCGTTTGAGCGCTATTTCATATGTCTGATTCGATAACGATTGCAGATCGATCCAGGTGAGATTTGCCCCTTCTTCGACATAAATTTCCGCAATGCTATTAAGGAAATTGTTGTCTCCATCAGATTCGGAAGTTGCATAATGAACGAGCGTAGCTTGCGCCCCTTTATCTAGAACAACCAAGAGTCGTGGAAAACCACTCTTTCCGCTGCTTTCGAAATGAGAGGCGATCAATAGTGGAAGTTCCACAGAAACGTTTTTGGGAATGTAGCAAAAAGCACCGGTTTGCCAATAGGCTTCATTTTGGGTTGAGAATTTTTCATGGCGATCTTGAAGTCCTTTTCCCAAATATTTTGCAACCAGTTCTCCATTTTCTTGAATCGCTTGTGCCAAAGAGGTTAGCTTGACCCCATGCTTTAGACAATCGTTATCAAGGGTTGAAGGGGAAGTTTTTTCACCATAGAGAAATTCGCCAGAAACCAAAAGTTTAATGGGTAGCTGTGTGCTGGCAGAGCCTTTTAGAGCCCCATTTTGGGAAGCGGGCAGGGGAGAGAAACGCTCCATTTTGATTTGTTTGAGATTCGTTCTGCGCCAAAACTCCTCTTGAGTAGGGAGAGGCAGTGCCGCGAATTCCTTTGCCGCAGCTTCTCGGCGCTCTTGTAACCAACGTGGTTCCACCATTTATCCCACCGATCCTTCCATTTGTAGTTGAATCAAACGATTCATCTCAATGGCGTATTCCATCGGGAGTTCTTTAACAATCGGTTCAATAAATCCAGAAACGATCATCGAAGAGGCCTGCTCTGCGGAGAGTCCCCGACTTCTCAGATAAAAGAGTTGTTCATCGCCAATTTTTGAAACCGTTGCCTCATGGCCGATGCTGACCTCTTTTTCATCAATTTCCATGTAGGGGTAGGTGTCCGAACGGGAGTCTTTATCCATAATAAGGGCGTCGCAGCAGACATTTGATTTCACATCTTTGCAGCCGGCGAGGACCTTTACCAATCCACGATAAGAGGAACGCCCACCATGTTGGCTGACCGACTTGGATAAAACATGCGAAGAGGTATGCGGTGCGCAGTGAACAACTTTTCCACCGGCATCTTGATGTTGAGCCGCTCCTGCAAAAGCAACGGACAAGATATCGCCCTTGGCTCCCGGTTCCATTAAATAAATGCTCGGATATTTCATCGTTAGCTTGGAACCTAGATTTGCGTCGACCCACTCCATAGTTGCATCTTTGAAGGCTTGAGCTCGTTTGGTGACCAAATTGTAAACGTTGGAGGACCAGTTTTGGATTGTTGTGTAGCGAAATCTTGCATTCTTCATCACAACGACTTCTACGACTGCCGAATGCAGTGAGTCAGTCGAATAAGAAGGTGCAGTGCAACCTTCGACATAATGGGCTTGTGCCCCTTCATCGACAATCAACAAGGTTCTCTCGAACTGCCCCACATTTTTGGCATTGATTCTGAAATAGGCTTGCAAAGGCAAATCGACATGCACTCCAGGGGGAACATAGAGAAAACTTCCGCCAGACCAGACGGCACTGTTGAGGGCTGCAAATTTGTTGTCTGCAGGGGGAACAATTGTCCCAAAAAACCTTTTGAAAAGTTCCGGATGGTCTCTTAAAGCTGAGTCTGTATCCAAAAAGATAACACCCTTGTCTTCCCATTCTTTTTTCAAATTATGATAAACACTTTCTGATTCATATTGTGCGCCGGCTCCTGCCAGAAATTTTTGTTCCGATTCCGGAATCCCTAGTTTATCAAAAGTTCTTTTGATTTCTGGAGGAACATCTTCCCAAGTATCTCCCTTCTGACCTTCCGGTTTCAGGTAGTAGTAAATTTCATTGAAATCGAGATTGTTAACATTGCCACCCCACTGAGGAAGCGGTTTAGAAAGAAAGATATCAAGGGATTTGTGGCGAAATTCGCGCATCCAATCGGGCTCTCCCTTGTGATCAGAGATGTCATCGACGACTTGATGATTAAGCCCCCTTTTGGACTTAAAAACCGATTTTTCTTCGTCATGAAAGCCGTATTTTTCTTTATATCCCTCGCGAATATCAAGTGCCTGTTTCGTCATAAGTTCCCCCTTTAGGCCGTTGGCCTTTGTTCTTCCACAATGCCAAAAGCCTTATACCCCTTGTTTTCCAATTCAAGCGCCAGTTCCGGCCCCCCGCTGGCAATGATATTTCCCTTCGCCAAAATGTGGACGAAATGAGGTTTCAAATGATTCAAAATTCTTTGATAGTGGGTGATGACAACAACGGCTCGTTCCGGATTCAGATAGGCACTCACTCCTTGCGAGACAATTTTCAGAGCATCAATATCGAGGCCCGAATCGGTTTCATCCAAAATGGCCAGCGTGGGTTGCAAGGTCAACAATTGTAAAATTTCCATCCTCTTTTTTTCGCCCCCTGAAAAACCGTCGTTGAGGTAGCGATTGGCAAAAGAAGGGTCGACTTTGAGGAGCTCCATTTTTTCTTTAAATGATTTTCTGAAATTTTTTCGAATCTCTTTGTAACGGCCATTTCCTTTTTCACTGAGTGCTTGGAGTGCTGTCATCAGGAAACTAGCAACGGTTACGCCCGGAATAGAGACCGGGTATTGGAAACTTAAAAAGAGGCCTTTTTGGGCACGCTCTTCCGGTTCCATTTCAGCGACATCTTCTCCTTGAAAGTAAATTTTGCCTTTCGTGATTTCGTAGCCAGGCTTTCCCATCAAAGTGTAGGCCAGTGTGCTTTTGCCGGAGCCGTTGGGCCCCATGATGGCATGCACCTCGCCTAGTTTAACCTCCAGATTAAGGCCTTTGATAATTTCATTGCCTTCCACAGTGACGTGGAGCTCTTCAATTTTTAATAGAATCGACATCGTTTCTCTCCTTTACTAAGGTCCCCGTTACCATTGGTGACGCTATCGGGCGACTATTTTTTAAATACGAAGTAATATCTTTCAGTGTAATATGTTTTAGGGCTGCGAAAACCAAACTGTGGGTAACCGACCAAAAACGCTGCACATCGCAATGATTTTCTAAAGGGCAAAGCCCTGGATGCTCCACACAATCGACAAGTCCCATCGTGTCTTCCATTGCTTCCAAAACAGCGCCGATAGTAATTTCATTCGCGGTTTTTGCCAGTTGGACACCCCCTTTAACCCCGCGATGCGAATTTAAAATTCCCGCCTGAACGAGGCGGTGGACAATATTGCTCAAAAAACGATTCGGTACCCCGATTGTTCCAGCAATTTCTCGCACACTCATCCATTGATCTCTTGGCAGAGCATCCAGCCTGGCCAACAAGACCAACGCATAATCACTGGCTTTAGACAGCCTCATTGGTCAATTATCACTCCGGCGGTGATAATTAGCAATAAGGACAGATTTGTCAAGGAATTTAACAGGTTAGGGTTCTTTAAAATTGTTAAATAATTTCAGAGTGTTAAATCAAACGCCAGGTATTTTTTTGCTAAAATAGCTATATTTTAGGATGAGAATAATGGCTACCAGGATGACAATTCCAAGTACTACATCTTTGGCCACTTCTAGGTTTTGTCGAACAGCATTGATTTGATTTCCAAAGGCATAACCGAGCCCCTGTACAACAGAGACATGGATCAAAACAGCAGAGAAGTTTGTTAAAAGGTATTTCCAAAAGGGAAAATCCATGGAACCGGCTAAAATATGTGCTGGGCCGCGTAGTCCCGATAAAAATCGGACAATAAAAATTGTTTTGACCCCTGATTTTTTGAAATATTTTTTAACCTTTTCTTGTCTTTCGAGGTGCCAAAATTTCATGATTTTAGGATTCTTCGCAAGTTTTGTTCCCCATTTTTTACCGATTAAAAATAAAAGGGCATCGCCACAGACAATGCCAATCACGCAGACAAGCCACATCGCTTTTAATTTTACCTCTCCCTCATAGCTAAGATAACCGGACATCAATAAGGTCAATTCTTCGGGGAGGGGGATTCCTAAACCGCACAAAAGAAGAATGAAGAAAATGACAAGGTAAGCAATACTTCCAGAAAGCTCTTCAAAAATTCCCATCATATTTATAAGCTAGGTTCTAGAATAATTTATGCAAGAATTCTTCGAGAGATTGAACAGGATAAAGATTCAAATCCCCCACCGTTTGTTTCTTAAAATTGCCTTGTGGAATATAGGCATCTGTAAATCCCAATTTGGCCGCTTCTTTGAGTCTAACATCAATGAGGCTCACAGGGCGTATCTCACCGGTCAAACCCACTTCTCCGATCAATATTGTTTTGGGATGAATCGGAAGATTACGAAAACTGGAAAAAATAGCGGCGCTCACACCCAAATCGAGCGCTGGCTCTGTCACTCTTAATCCACCAGCCACATTGACAAAGATATCCTGGTTGTGAAGGGTCAATCCAACAATTTTTTCTAACACGGCAACGAGAAGGGCCAAACGTCCTCCATCAATGCCGATCGCTGTCCTTCTGGGATTGGCAAACCCCGATTGCGTCACCAGTGCTTGGAGTTCCAAAAAGAGAGACCTTGTCCCTTCCAAGCAAGTGGCGACAACTGCACCCGACACCGGTTTTCCTCTCTCTGATAAAAAAAGAGAAGAAGGGTTTGCAATTTCTTTTAAACCCTTTCCCGTCATTTCAAAAACGCCGATTTCGTTTGTAGCCCCGTAGCGGTTTTTCACGGCACGTAAGATTCGAAACGCATGTCCCTGATCACTCTCAAAATAAAGAACGCAATCGACCATGTGTTCCAAAACTTTGGGGCCAGCTAGACTTCCCTCTTTGGTAACATGGCCAACTAAAATGCAGGCCATGCCGGTTGCCTTGGCTTGCATAATGATCTGGCCGGCAGATTCGCGCACCTGGCTGACCGTTCCGGGGGCGGAACTTAATGTGTTGGAATAAATGGTTTGAATCGAATCGATGACAATGAGGTCCGGTTTTTGCTCTCGCAAAATTTCCAGGAGATTTTCCAAACAATTTTCTGTCACGATCCAGAGATTTTTTTCGTTAATGTCGAGTCTGTCAGCTCTTGTTTTGATCTGAGCGGCTGATTCTTCTCCAGAAACATACAAAACTTTTCTTGCAAGTTTTGCGAGATTTCCCAAAGTTTGAAGAACGAGGGTCGATTTTCCAATACCGGGGTCTCCTCCAATGAGGATTGCAGAGCCGGGGACATAACCGCCACCCAAAACACGATCCAATTCGACTACCTGTGTGGGGATGTGTTCTCCAGTTTCAGCACTTACTTCGGTTAAAAGTTGTGGAAGTGCAGGGTTGGAATTTTTGCCGGTTGAGCGGGTATTGAGGGATGCACTGTAAGTCTCTTCCACATAACTATTCCATTGATTGCAATCCGGGCATTTCCCTAACCATTTGGGAGATTGAGCACCACAATTTTGGCAGGTGTAAATGGTGCGAGGTTTGGCCACACGAAAGCCTCTATCAACAAGGGGCAGTCTTAACAAGTTTCAAATTCGTAGTCTGAAGTGTCGTCGCTGACAGTTCTTTAATTATTTGGTGGGGTGGATTGGCCTTGGTCATTATTTCCCCAGCAGGCCACAGACTCATCTCTCTTCACACCGCAGGTGTGGGCATATCCCGCGCTGACTTGGGTGAAGGTTCCCGCTGGAGGAATAGACTGTTCGAAAACGTTAAATCCCCAACAGGCCACAGACCCATCTGTCTTCACACCGCAGGTGTGCCAATCTCCCGCGCCGACCTGAATCCATTTATCCTCATCCACTGGATCCTTATCTCCACCATCTGGCACGCCACCTATCTCCGCCAGGTAAACACAAACTCCATCGTGGCATTCAAGTCCCTTTTTGCAGGGGTTTACAAGATCGCAGGGTTGACCCGGTGCTTTTGGAGTACACCCAAAAAGAGGAATGGACGAGCCAACAATTTTTGGAAACCAAATAATGTCCCAAACTTTCGTTACGGTCGAGTAGGTATCTTTCGGGCTCGTCCCTTGAGGGGGTGGGACGTTAATGTATCCCTCTTCGGTACAAATATTGGGCTCAATAGATTGTATGCATGTTATGGACATCTATAGCAAGCATCCACCCAATAAATACCACCCAGTACAGCAGCATTTATGTCTTGGTGGGTCCATCCAGAGGGACACGGGTGGTCTTTCCAGTATGTATAAAATACGGGGCACTGCTTATCCGTCCTATAGCAAGCAGTTACCCCATTACTACTAGCAGTATATGCAGGCGTATATGCGGTCCATCCAGAGGGACACGTTTGGCCATTGTCTATAAGCATGACACTACCACCAACGGCAGCATCAGATCCGGCAGGTCCTTGAGGACCAGTGGCTCCTGTTGCTCCGGTATTTCCTGTTGGTCCTTGAGGTCCCTGTGGTCCGGTAGCACCAGTTGCTCCGGCAGGTCCTTGCGGACCCGTTGGACCATCGGGACCTGCTGGCCACGATGAGTAACATTGACTTCCGATACAAAGTCCTGTTCCTTTTACGTATCCCGCCACATCCAATTTTTGAGAAGGACTCGTGGTCCCGATGCCGACGTTGCCGGTGTTCGTGTTGTACATGTCCGCACCGCTCGCCGCCCAGCCCACCGAGTCGCCCGTGCCGCCAGTCGCTGCAATGGTGATTGTCTGCCCGCTCTCGGAAAGCATCACGTTGGCGCCGGCTGCAAGTCGCACATCACCTCGCAGCGTTTGTCCTCCCTCAATGCCAAGAGATTGTACATAACGCTCGTCATGCAGGTGTTCCTCGCGCGCAACGGCATCGAAATCCACGGCCAGCTCGCCAGAGTTGGTGATGGGGCCGCCTGTGAGTCCCTCACCTGCGGTGACCGAAGTCACTGTTCCCGTGCCCCCACGACCCGGCACCAAATTCAACGCGTACACGGCATAAGGTACCACAGCCAGTCTAAGCCTCGGACTCATCTCGCCGTCGCCAGTTACCTCAACTGCCAGCCAGCGGTTTCCAAGAAGAGCCCCCTCAGGGATGGCTGTTCCACCAGTCCTGGTGTCGCCGAGGACGACGCTGTAAGCACCTTTGTCTAGTATTACTTCCCGAGTCTCCCACCAACTTGCCTGCTCTTTGCTTAACCTTACCCCACGGTCTGCCGTGTCATAAATCAGGAATGTGATTGTCTTTGCCCCTGTGACAGGGTTGTCGTTTGCATCGAGGAGCCGCCCTTGATGAGAAATCACCAGGGCAGGCGCACTTGTTGTCTGGGCATGGGCTTCGGGCACAAGGCTGGAAATCCCTTTGAGCATTGCTTGAAATACATCTTGCACAAGGGTGAACCGATCCTCATTTTCAGGCTGAGTCTTGGATTTACCGGCCTCAAGAAAAAATTGTGTTCGCAGAGGTACGTTGACACTCTGAAAAGAAATTCTGGGATCACTCATAAATACCTCCTACTACTTTACATAAACCAGTCCCGGCAAGTTGCCCGCCGCGGTACCATTACAACCCGTACCACCGTCATAGGAGTAGATGACGTAAAAGCAGTTCGCTGTTTGAGTATAGGTGGTTAGGCCAAAGTGATCGGAAGATGGCGTTGCGACGGTCCAGGACCCCGAGGGCGACTTTGAACACCGCAACATGGCCCCTGCGCCGTCCAGATTGGCAGCGAACACTTTGTTCTCCTGGAAAAACGTGATTTCCGAGCCGCAGTGAAACCGCAGGAGGCTTGTTGAGTGGTCTCCACGTAGGGTGTTGATAACGGCATCAGAGAGTTTGGCAGTTGACACTTGGGTCGGAGAGCTAAGGGTTCCAACAGCCGCCGCATTCCTGTGTGCCTGGTCACTCGAAGTGAGCCGTACGGCGAGCGTCCAACCGCCACCGTCGGTCGTCATGTCGCAATATGCTTGGAACGGTGCGATGGTTGAGCCGCTCCCGTCGGGATCGATCGTATACAACCCACTCGTGGCCGAAGGCGTACTGGTTTTGATTGTCTTGCATGAGCTGGCATTGGCAGGAGGGAGCGTGCCAGAGGAGCAGACCCCCTTGAGTTCCAGGGTCCCCGACTCGACAGTGAAACCGGTAAGGAACTGATCCGACGGGCAGGCAAAGCTCTTGATGGTGTTCAACCGCACGCTCGAAGCTAGATCGGCGTCGAGGTTGGCGACCTTCCCGGTCGCGTTTGCTCCCAGGAGAAAAGGGACGCCCGCTGACGTCGGGTTGAAAATAGGCGCCGCGGCGAAGGTCTTGACGCCGGTGAAGTCCTGCGCACCGGCGAGCATCGCGGTGGCGGCCAGGTCGGTCGAGATGGTCGAGTTAGTGATATCGATACCGTCGCCAGCCGTGTAGGTCGGTCCGTTAGGGCCACCCGTGGCCGCGATGGTCAGCGTCTGGCCCGTTTCGGTGAGCATTACGTTGGCGCCGGCCGCGAGTTTCACATCACCGCGCAACGTTTGTCCTCCTTCAATGCCAAGAGATTTCACATAACGTTCATCATGCAGGTGATCTTTGTACGCCACCACATCAAAATCCACGGCTAACTCACCTGACTGTGTGATAGGACCGCCTGTGAGACCTTCACCTGCCGTAACCGAAGTAACGGATCCTGAACCGGCACGACCCGGTGCCACATTCAACGCGTAGACGGCGTATGGAACGACCGCCAGTCTAAGCCTCGGACTCATCTCGCCGTCGCCAACTACCTCAACAGCCAGCCAGCGGTTTCCAAACAAGGCAGTCTCAGGGATGGCTGTTCCACCGCTCACGGTGTCACCAAGGATGACATTGTAGGAGCCGTTTGCATCCAGCACGACCTCCCGTGTTTCCCACCAACTTGCCTGTTCTTTGCCTAAACTTACCCCACGGTCGGCCGTGTCATAGATCAGAAATGTGATTGTCTTTGCCCCTGTGACAGGATTGTCCGTTGCATCCAAAAGCTTTCCTTGATGAGAAATCACCAGGGCCGGTGCACTCGTTGTCTGGGCATGCGCTTCCGGAACCAGACTGGAAACTCCTTTGAGAATTGCCAGCAGTGCATCTTGTGCAAGAGTTTGATAAACGCTGGATCCCTTGGCATCCTCATCTTTGGGTTTAGCATTGAACGGATTAGATTCAAAAACTGGGTCCGTTCGGACGGATGCAATTTTATCCATAAAACCTCCCTGCCACGCCGTAGCCCTTCGACATGCTCAGGGCGAAGGCGGGCTTAACTTATCTACCTTTGCCTGAACCACCATCGGTGATTCATGTCGTGAGACGACGAGTGCTGGGCGCCGTTGCAGATGTACAAGTAAGTGTCCGTGTTGCACTCGCTCATGAAGAAGTGGTGCCAGCCACCATCTGATCTGCTCCCCATATTGATCGAGCAGCCGGCACCTCCCTGGGGGCTGTTGGAGATGACGTCGTAGCAGTTGATCCCCGCCTCGTCCCTGTTGCCCTGGTCGGTGCAGTTTTGCTTCTTGCCGCACGCGAGGTTCCCGGTCCAGGCAAGCGCGTTATCCGAAATGCGGTACGACTGCATGGTCGTTGTGGTCGTCGAAGCGGGCGTGGAAGGAACCCAGGACCACCGAGCCGTGTAGTTCCGCACGATCACGTACTCGTAGTTGCCGGATGAATAGGAGGAGTTGTAACCGTTCTGGTCACCCATAATGTCGAAGTTCTGATTTGGTCCAATGATCGCACGGATCGCGTCGTCTGACAGCTTGTAGATGTTGCCTTTGCGGGTCAGCGCGTCGGCGATGCTTCCAACCGTACCCGAAGTCCTGTCGCTGCCGTCGCCCATCCGCGAGTACCAACTCTTGACGCCTAAAGTCCACCCGCCCCCGTCGCGAGTCATGTTACAGACGGCCTGGAAGGCGTCCGAAGTGTTACCTCCGTTTGGGTCGATCCAGTAACTGCCGTCGGTGGCGCTGTTATTGGAGTCCTTAATCGCTTTGCAAGAAGGGGCCGCAAGGGCCTGGCTCGATCCATCACCAAAATAAGTAAAAGCATTAGGCAAGACGTAGAAGGCGCCATCGGGATTGCTGACCTTCAGGTCCTTAGGTTCAATCGCAGAGCTTTGAGGAGTCTTGGCTGTGATTTGGACTGCGGAGGCGAGAACAATATTGGTGGCAGGAGTATTGCCAACCAAAACGCTCGCGCCTTGGACGAAATTTGAGCCGTTGATCGTGATCGGCGTTCCACCTGTAATGGATCCGCTGTTCGGAACCACGGAAAAGATGAGGGGTTGCACAATTTGCAAAGTTCGCCAGCCAGTACCGTCGCAAACCTGGATCGATCCTCCGCTCCAGCGGAGTGCTCCGGCAGTGCCAGTCGCACAATCTTGATCGTTGGCCGCACCAGGTCGAATGGCTCCTGCAACGTCCAACTTTACAGCGGGGCTTGTTGTTCCAACGCCGACGTTGGTGCCGTTGTCAAAGATAAAGGAATTGCCGATGCTGTTTTCCCCTGTGAACTTGGACACATAATTTGAGGTGCCGGAACCCGCAAGTCCCGTATCCGGCGGTGTGGAACAGGCCAAAGCGCCTCCCACTCCGCTTGCATACTGCCCTGGCGGGCAGGCGGCTGGAAATCCCGTGAGGCTGTCCCAAGGCAAGTTGGTTAGACCGGCACCTGAGCCTGAATATGTGTTGAGTGCGTTGGGGAATGCAAGTTGTTGTGAGTAGATTCCGGAGAGTCTATCTGATGGGAGTGTGCCGGCGTTCAAGTTGGAGGCGTCTCTATAAAAGTCCGGCAATTCGCCCGCCAACTTTGCGCTGTTGGCCGCGTTCGCCGCCTGCTCTGCTGTCACCGCGTGCACGTTCGTGAGGGCTGAACCATCTCCTGTGTATGTGTTGAGTGCGTTGTCGAAAGCGAGTTGTTGTGAATAGGTTCCAGACAACCTGTCTGATGCCAGTGTACCCGCGTTCAGATTGGAGGCGTCTCTATAGAAGTCTGGCAGCTCACCGCCCAGCTTCGCCGCATTATTGGCCTGGTCAGCCTTGATTGCCACCGCCGCATAGGGCAAAAGCCCGATGCGAAGCCTTGGCTCCATCTCTGCCTCACCATCGATTGAGACAGTCAGATAGCGCTCCTCATTCACAGGGAAAAAGCTTGTCGGGAGTGGTTGGCGACCTTCGTCCGTATCGCCAAGCGTCACTGCGTAAACCCCATTGACGACCTGTACCGTGTACTCCTGCTCCCAAAGTGCTTGCTCGTTTGGAAATTTGACCGGAAAG
Source organism: Deltaproteobacteria bacterium RIFCSPHIGHO2_01_FULL_43_49 (assembly GCA_001798075.1). Taxonomy (GTDB): domain Bacteria; phylum UBA10199; class UBA10199; order SPLOWO2-01-44-7; family SPLOWO2-01-44-7; genus SPLOWO2-01-44-7. The sequence goes on from MGRG01000001.1 coordinate 44,790, forward strand.
TCATAGATCCTGAATTTCATCTGGTGTGCGCCATTCACGGGCGCGTCATTTCCATCAAGAAGTCGACCCTGGTGGGCAAACGCGACATTCTGGGGAGGCACGTCTTCAGCAGCGTACGCCTCCGACATGAAGAAAGAACCCAAGGCCTTCCATGCATTTTCTGCAAAAGTAATCGCCGAGAAAGGTTTTGGTTTTAGTTGAGAGATTTTTTTGAAGGGTTCAACGTCTGGATCTGTTTTTCTTGGGGAGGTTTCCGTCGGTGCCGTAGAAAATTTTTCAAAATTGGACCGATTTAAGATCGGCGAGGAAATTCGGAGATCACTCATCGCTACCTCCTTATTGATTGATAACCACCGCCCCCAAAGTTCTTTGTATAGAGTGTTTCCTACTCCCACAATGAAGCCGTTGGCAAGGGCTTTTTTACCCTAATCATAATCAGCACTTAGAAAAAATGGTTTAAAGTAAGAGGGAATTTGGGTTAAAATATAGCTTGGAAAAGGAAGGAGAAAGAGTGGTCAAGAATGTCCAAACGTTGGGCTTTATACAGTTTTCGTACAGTCCTCATTCTTATTGCAGTGATCTCAACTCGCTGCGGGGGTATGAACGAATCTGGGAGTGGGGGGGGTTCTTCCGCATCGATTAATTTAGTGATTCAAAATCCCGATCCCAATGCCTCTGGGAGTGCGAAAGCCATTCCCATTTCTGACGTTTCCCAAGCCAAAACGTTAACCAGTTCAGATATTGATACTTGCACTTTGACTGTTTCAGCATCAGACATTTCAACCATCACACATGCTTTTTCGGTCGCTTCAGGAGCATCGGCAGTGACAACGAGTCTAACCGTTCCAGCAGGATCAGGTCGTACGTTTGCTCTCGATTGTTCGGATACCTCCGGGACAACGAATAACATCACGGTGGGGTATAAAGGATCGACATCCGTGGATATTGGTCAGGGATCGAACACGATTTCGTTGAGTCCGCAGTTTAAGAATTTGGTTGCTGATGATAGCTCAGGTGTAAAATTCATGCGACTCAACCAAGAAAACTCGACACAGACAAAACTAGCAATAGGGCTTGGGTCTGTGTTGACCGATGCACAAATGATTGCTCTGAGATGTGTCATCGAATTTGACCCGTTCGCAAGGAGGACTTCTCTAGGAGTCATTGATGCGAATCAAAGCACTGGATTAACAACTGGTTCCAAATCAGGCTCTTATATTTTG
>MGRG01000002.1 GCA_001798075.1 Deltaproteobacteria bacterium RIFCSPHIGHO2_01_FULL_43_49
TCATGCCTTCCTCCTTGACCACCCTTTTAGGCGATCATTTTGGAAGTTTCAACCTCTCCAGTTTTTGGGGCCAAGACCGGGACAATATGCAGCGACGTGTAGTCTCACTGGGGCATCACCGTATGATTCTTTACCCAATTCTGGATATGCGAAGTATGATTTGAGCACAAACTCAAACGATACAGACGATAGTTTAGCAAGTGATGGAGCTACTTGCAGCACAGGCAGAAATGGAGAGACGTGTAACTCTGGGTTTTGTGGGTCTGCTGGTGTGTGCATATCAGCTGTCCCAACTAATTTTACTTCAAGCAATTCGAATGCAACCGTTTTTGCAGGACCTGCGGATGGCGACCAGAGCGGAGGAAGTACCAATGGGACAGGAAATGATGCGCGGTTTCAGGATCCCGAGGGAGTCTGTTTTACCCCCGATGGGCTGACCTTTTTTGTTCCAGACAGTAATAATCATATTGTTCGCCAAATAACCGTCGCTACTGCCAATGTGACAACGCTTGCGGGAACTGCTGGTTCTTCGGGAACTACGGATGATACCGGCTCCGACGCGCGCTTTACGCAACCAGAGGGTTGCGTAGTGGATCCTACAGGGACGGATCTTTATGTCGCCGACACTCAAAATTATACAATCCGAAAAATTGTCATTGCAACTGGGGTGGTCACCACCCTTGCAGGGTCTGCGGGAACGAGCGGGGCCGTGGACGACACAGGGACCGCTGCACTTTTTGATTTTCCAAGGGATCTTGCCATTGATAGCACAGCGACCAATCTTTACATCTCGGATCACGGCAACCGTGCCATCCGAAAAATGGTGATTAACACACAAGTCGTTTCAACCTTTGCGGGGAGTTTGGATAATTCGGGCTATGTGGATGGGATAGGAACGGCGGCCAGGTTCTTTAATCCATTTGGATTGGCAATCGATTCTACGGACACTTATCTTTATGTCGGTGATTCTGCAACGAGTCACCGAGTCCGAAGAATTACCATTGCGACCCAGGAGGTAACGACCGTTGCTGGAACGGGAACAGCCGGTGGGACCGATGGAGTGGGTACCGCGGCCTCTTTTAATCAACCATTTGGGATTGTTATTGATCCGACAGATACTCATCTCTATGTGACCGAATTTGCGGGTCACCGGATCCGCAGGATCGAAATCGCAACAGGAACGGTGACAACGCTGGCGGGATCCGGGAGTGCGGGTGATGTCAGTGGTATCGGAACTGCCGGTTCGTTTAACGTGCCACAATATATTGATATCAATCCAACCGGAACGATTCTTTATTTCACCGAAGGGGCTAATAGTAAGATCCGCCGTCTCCAAATACCTTAGGGATGGTACGGGAACAAATTTATAAGTTACAGAGCTTACCGGAGAATCATATGGAACGGTTGCTTACATTTCTGATCTGACTAACAACAAAATCCGCCAGATTCAGTGATCATAAAAGATAATCATTTCAATCAGTTATACAAAATTAGGTCGAATTGGGGATCTTTTTAAAGTACAATTAAAAGAGGGGAAGGGAGGGGTGGTGGGATTTTATGATGAAACAAAAGCTTGTACCCCTGTCGACTCTTTTTTTGTTGTCATTACTTGCCCTTCTTTCTGCCAGCCGTTGCGGGAACATGAACGATCTTTCTGTTGCCGGCACTTCAGTCTCGGTTGAACTGATCGTCACCAATCCGGATCCCAATGCCTCCGGTTCAGCTAAGGCTGTTTCCTCCTCGGATGTTTCTGTTGTGAAAGATACGAACCAGGCTTCTTTAAGCAGTTGCACTTTAACCATTACAGCCGCTGACATGGATACCGTAACCTCCACTTCAACGGTGAACGCGGATGCTTCTACGGTCACTTTTAGCAATATCAGTGTTGCTGCCGGTTCCAATCGCACTTTTGCTGTTGAATGTGTCGATTCATCCGAAACGACGAATGGAATCAATATCGGTTATCGTGGTAGTGCCACAACCGACTTGGATGGTTCCGGAACCAATACCGTTTCTATTTCGGCCAAGTTTCTCAATTTGTTGGCTGATGGAACGAGTGGCAGCGATCCTGATGTATCGTATGTAAGGTGTAACCAGCCGACATCGACCACCACAACCTGTGACATGGCTTTTGGAACAAGCATGGATGATGCGCTCAAGGCAAGCATTATAGGGTACATTGAATTCAATGGGGCGCAACTGGCAGGATCGGATGGGGTTGTGGATGCTAATAGGACAGATGCTGGAAGCTGTGGGTTAAAGAAGGATATCTATCTCCGAATTTCCGGCGGAGTGAGCAAGCCCACCTGTGAACTTTTTGATTCCAATGACACCTCCTTGATGAGAGCGACAGGAGAATGGACCACCAGCTCCGGGGGAAATATTTTAGCTCGTTGTACTTTCAGTATTACAAATATGCAGGACAAGGTGGATAGCAATCAAAAAGGGGGGTGGTGTTCGGTGGTGGTTGATACGACCAGTGGAAACACCGACGCGATCCCCAATAGCGGCTTTGGGGAATATGATTTTAGCAGTCATACGAATGTGGTGGTAGCTAATTTAGCCAGCAATAGCGGCTCTTGTTCTGCGGATGTTGATTGTGACTCGGGGTTTTGTGGTACCGGTAGCACTTGTATTGTTTCTTCGGCGCCGACTTTAGCAGGGAGCGTGACCACTTATTTGGGCCCTGCAGCAGGCTGTTATAATACTTGCTCTTCCGGTGCCGGCAATATCAATGCAGGGGGGGATTCCACTTCGGCTTCCTTCAACCAGCCCTCGGATGCTTGTTTTACCAAAGATGGGACCAAGATGTACATTGCGGACACCACGAACCGTCTTATTAGAAGTGTGAACGTTTCTACGTTACAAATGAATACGGTGGCCGGTCAAACAGGAGTGAGCGGCTCAGCCAATGGAGTGGGAAGCGATGCCAGCTTTAGTTCACCGCAGGGTTGCGCGGTTGATCCCAACGACTCTACAATTCTCTATGTCACTGAAGTGGGGAATCATCGCATTCGGAAAATTGTTGTGGATACCTCCAATGACGATTTGGGAACGGTGACGACTTTTGCCGGGAATGGTACAGGCACGGACTTAGACGGCACCGGTACGGCGGCTCAATTTGATACTCCTGTTGGCATTGTTTTTGATCCGGAAGGGGAGAATCTCTATGTCGCCGATTTGGGCGGAGCCACCATACGTAAAGTAGTTGTGGACACAGCGGTGGTAACCACTTTTGCCGGAACAGCCGATACGACGGGGACAACGAATGGAGTTGGAAGCGCTGCCCGTTTTAATCGACCTCATTTTATTGCCATGGATCCGACAGGAACCAACATTTATGTTACGGATGATACAAACAATACAGTTAGACAAATTAATTTGGCCACTCAAAGTGTAACCACCCTTTCGGGAGATGGAACGGGGACCGATGCCACTACCGACGGCACCGGCACGGCGGCTTCTTTTAGTGATCCCACCGGCATTACGATTGATCCTTGGGGAACCTACCTTTATGTGGCAGAGCGGGCGGGCAATACCATTCGGAAGATTAAAATCAGCACGCAAGTGGTGGAAACCATCGCAGGTTCTTCGACGGCGGGAGATGCCAATGGAACCGGCACGGCGGCCCAGTTTTGGGGACCTCGGGCGATCAAGATGGACCCGACTGGTACAAAGATCTACATTATCGGTCAGCGCAATCACAAGATCCGCTTACTGCAATAATTAATTCAAATAAGGTTTGAGGACTTCAGGAATAGCAAAACTTCCATCTTTCTGCTGAAACTGTTCTAGGACAGCGATCAAAGTCCGGCCGACAGCCAAACCGGAACCGTTGAGTGTGTGGACAAATTGAAGTTTGCTCGCCCTGAGCGAAGTCGAAGGGCCATCTTTGGCACGGAAACGAATGTTGGCACGCTTGGCTTGAAAATCCTCGCAATTACTGCACGAAGAAATTTCTCGGTAAGTATTTTGACTAGGCAGCCAAACTTCTAGATCGTAAGTCTTGGCTGCTGCAAACCCCATATCATTGGTGCATAATGTGACCACTCGGTAGTGGAGCTCTAGCTTTTGCAATACGGTCTCGGCATTTTTTGTCAACTTTTCCAAGTTTTCATAAGAATGGTCAGGATGAGAAAATTTCACCAACTCCACTTTGTTAAATTGATGCTGGCGAATCAATCCCTTTACATCTTTGCCATAAGAGCCGGCCTCCGAGCGAAAACAAGGGGTATAGGCGGTTAACGAAATCGGCAAATCCTCTTCTTTTAAAATTTCATCTTGATAAATGTTAGTGAGAGGAACTTCCGCAGTGGGAACTAGATAATAACCATCCGTTGTTTTAAAAAGGTCCGATTCAAATTTTGGGAGCTGACCAGTCCCGACCAAAGCTTTTGCATTCACCATAAAAGGAGGCAAAACTTCGATGTATCCGTGTTCTTTTGTGTGCAGATCAAGCATGAAGTTGATTAAGGCACGCTCGAGACTAGCCCCAAGACCTTTATAAATCGCAAAACGGCTTCCGGCAATTTTTGCTGCTCGTTCGAAATCTAAAATCCCCAGCTTCTCACCAATTTCCACATGATCTTTTGGTGTGAAATTAAATTTAGGTTTTTCTCCCCAGATTCTTTCAACGCGGTTATCCTCAGGGGTTTTACCAACCGGAACACTTTTGTGAGGTTTGTTGGGAAGTTGCAGAGAAAGCCCTTTTAGTTTTTCTTCAACAGACCTTTGTTCTGGGCCAATTTCTTTAAGGCGCTCCGCCACCTTTTGCATATCGGCAATAAGGGCATTTGTACTCTTCCCTTCTTTTTTTAAGGCCTGGATTTCTTGCGAGACTTGGTTTTGGCGTGCGCGAAGGTCGTCAAATTCTTTTTGAAGCTTTTTTCGTTTGGCGTCTAACTCAGAAACTTGATCTTTCACTTTTTCAATTCGGCATCGATAATTTCTTTAAACTTTGAGAAAGGTTGCGCGCCGGAAATAACAATCCCATTGATGAAAAAAGTGGGTGTCCCCGTGACGCCAGCCTTGATCCCCGCATCCAAATCTTTTTGGACTTCAGTTTCATATTTATTGCTCTCAAGGCATTGGTTGAATTTAGACGAATCGAGACCTACCTGTTTCGCATACTCCTTGAGCTTATCGGGCTTAAGGGCTGTCTGGCTGTTAAAAAGGACTTTGTTGTATTCCCAATATTTTCCCTGTTCATTGGCACAGTCGGCAGCAACGTGGGCTCCAAAAGCATCTTGATGAAAGCTTAAAGGAAAGTCACGGAAGACATATTTTACGTCATTCTTATATGTTTCCACCATTTGGTTAACGGTTCCCCTGGCCCTTCCACAAAACGGACATTGATAATCGGAGAATTCAACGACAGTCACTTTTGCTTTATCAGCCCCTAGATAAGGGTCGTCGTCAACGGAAACTTCGACTCTTGCCACCGGTGGGCTGGCCAGTTTTGTTTCAACCTTTGCCTTCTGTTTTAATGCGGCCATGAATTGGTTCCGCTCACTATTTTTTCTATTTTGTTTGAGGGAGTTGACGATCTGACCTTTGACTTTTTCTAGTGGCTCGCCGATCCTTTCTTTGTTGGCATCATAGATTGCCTTGATTTCTTCCGGTGTCGGTTCCGAAATTTTCGAATCGACTTCTTGTTTGAGAAGTTCATCAACACTCACTTTTTTAGCCGCCGCCGCATCTTCTAGAAGTTTTTGATCAATTAAGTCATCCAGAGTAGCTTTGCGAACACTATAGATTTGTTGGGCCGCCTTGCCACCGAAGGCCTGATCCACCTCTTGAACAGTGATCGATTTGCCATTAACCGTTGCCGCAATCTGGGATGATTCTCCACAGCTAATCGACATGAAGCAGAATAAACTAGCTAGAACTGCCAAATAACTTGATTTCATGATTCCCCCTGTTCATTAAATATCGTAATACAAACTAAATTCGTAAGGAACGGGGCGCAACCGGATTGGGTTGACCTCGTTTTCTATTTTATATTCTACCCAGGTTTCAATCACATCTCGTGTGAAAACCTCTCCGGCCAGCAAGAACTCATAGTCTTGCTGCAAGCATTTGATGGCCTGATCGAGAGAGCCTGGAACGGTCGGGACATTTTTGGCCTCTTCCACCGAGAGTTCATAGGTATTTTTTTCCAACGGCTCACCCGGTTCCATCTTGTTTTTGATACCATCAACGCCCGCCATCAACATTGCTGCAAAAGCCATGTAGGGATTGCAAGAAGAATCGGGCGTTCTGAATTCAATACGCTTAGATTTGGGGTTGTTGGAATACATTGGGATGCGAATCGCGGCCGAGCGATTTCTGCAAGAGTAGGCCAAATTTACTGGGGCCTCAAAGCCCGGCACCAATCTTCGGTAAGAGTTGGTTGTTGGGTTGCAAAAAGCAAGCAGGGCCGGTGCGTGTTTCAAGACACCGCCAATGAAATGAAGTCCCGTTTTAGAAATTCCACCATAACCATCTCCGGCAAAAAGGTTCGTGTTATTTTTCCAGATACTCATGTGGGTGTGCATGCCGGAGCCGTTGTCGTTGAAGAGTGGCTTGGGCATGAAGGTCGCTGTTTTGTTGTGTTTCTTGGCGACGTTTTTGACGATGTATTTAAACCACATTAGTTTATCGGCCATTTTTGTGAGTGAATCAAAACGCATATCAATTTCTGCCTGGCCGGCGGTGGCCACTTCGTGATGCTGGCATTCGACATGGATCCCGATTTTTTCCATCGTCAAAACCATTTCGGTGCGGATGTCTTGCTGAGAATCGAGTGGTGGCACAGGAAAGTAACCTTCCTTGTAGCGAGGCTTGTATCCCAAATTTGGGCCTTCGTCGGTTCCGGAATTCCAGCGTCCCTCTTTGGAATCGATATAATAATACGCCTGATTTTCTTTTTGATCAAATTGGATGTTATCAAAAATAAAAAATTCCGCTTCGGGCCCAAAATAGGAGGTATCCCCAATGCCGCACTCTCTTACATATTTTTCTGCCTTGTTAGCGATGTAGCGAGGGTCTTTGGTATAGCGCTCTTTTGTGATCGGATCATAAATATCGCAAATAAGACTCAAAGTCGGTTCTTGTAAAAAAGGATCCATAGCGGCGGTTGTTGGATCGGGTTTGATCAACATATCGGAGGCGTTAATCGGCATCCAACCTCTCAAAGAAGAACCGTCAAACCCGAATCCTTCTTCAAACGAACCTTCCGTCAGCTCGACAAGCGGTACTGAAAAGTGATGCCAGATTCCAACAAAATCGATAAATTTAAAATCAACCATTTTGGCCTTGTGTTCTTTGGCCATGCTCAAGACAGACTGGGGTGACATACGAGGCTCCTCCTTCTGATTAAAAGTTTTAAAAAGCTTAAAAAAAACGATTTTAGCAAGATGGGTGAGTCTCCTAGCATGCGCTGCGCTGCCAAGCAACGGTATTTTCGAGCCCCTTTTGCAAGGAAACTTCCGCATTCCAATGGAAAACATTTTTGGCCAACCCCACATCCAAAACGCTCCTAAAAATCTCGCCCCCCCTTTTCGGTTTGAACTGTGGCTTGCCTTTAAAATTTAAGACTTCGCCCAAAATTTGGAAGAGCTTGTTAACACTGGTTGTTTTGCCCGTTCCCAAATTGATTGTCATTTTATCCCCAGAAGAGAGTGCCATTAAGTTGGCCTTCGCAATATCTTCTACATAGACATAATCTCTTAGCTGTTCACCGTCGCCATAGATCATTGGGTTTTTCCCATCCAACATGGCATGGATGAAAATAGCAATAACCCCCGCTTCTCCCAGTGGATTTTGCCGAGGGCCATAAACGTTTGCATAACGCAATATTGTGAAGTTGATATTGTAGAGTCTTGAGCAAAGATCTATATAATGTTCCAGACAGTATTTTGAGACACCATAATGGCTGATGGGATTAATGGGGGAGTTTTCTTGTGAGGGGCCTTGTGAGGCTTCGCCATAAAGCGCTCCGCCTGTAGCGGCGTAGATGAATTTTTTGACACCCTGTTTTTTTGATAATTCTAAAAGATTGATACCTCCTACTATATTAATGGTTGCATCTTTTTGGGGATTTTCAAGCGATTCCCTGACATCAATTTGGGCAGCGTGGTGGTTAACGACATCCAATTTTTCTTCTTTGAAAATCGTCTCGAGGGTTTTTAGATCAGAAATATCAGCCTTATAAAATTTCGCCCCCTTGGGGATGTTATCTTCCCTCCCCGTTGATAAATTATCAATGATAACAACTTGATGGCCCTGGTTCAGATAACGTTGAGAAACATGGGAACCAATAAAACCAGCACCGCCTGTAACGAGAGTTTTGGCCATCAGAGGGCTCTTAACTGAGTTGCTTGAGATTAGTAAAGAGGTAAGTTATAATTTAAGTGCTATGGAAATGGTGAGAAAGTGAGGGGTGACGGGGCAGGACCCGTCACTTTCTCACCCTCCTTATTATGAAAGAAGAATTTCAAGACACATACCGCTTTAAACTGGCAAGGCTGATTGCAGAAGGGGGTATGGGTAACATCTACGAGGCCATCCTTTTTGGGGCGGAAGGTTTTGAGAAAAGGGTTGCCCTTAAACTGGTCCGCGAAGAATATTCAAATGCCAAAGATTTCGTAAATCTCTTTATTGGAGAAGCCAAACTGGTGGCTGATCTTGTTCATCAAAACATTGTTCAAATCTATAAATTGGGAAAAGTCGATACTAACTTCTACATCGCCATGGAATATGTGCATGGGGTCAATTTGCGTGATTTGATGATCAAACATGAAGAGCTAAAGACCAAAATTCCTGTTGAGTTGGGGGCGTTCATTATTAGCAGGGTGTGTAGAGGGCTGGAATACGCACATGCCAAGTGCGATCCCAATGGCAGGCCGTTGCATGTGGTGCACCGAGACATCAATCCCAACAACTTGATGATTTCTTCTGAAGGGGAGGTCAAGATCACAGACTTTGGTGTGGCCAAGGCGCGCTACCTCATGGAAGATCGTGAAGGGGCAGTGATTATGGGAAAGGTTCCTTATATGTCTCCCGAACAGGCAAAGGGAAAAATGACCGATCAGCGCTCCGATTTATTTTCTCTGGGTATTGTTATGTATGAGTTGCTCACCGGCGAAAGTCTGTTCAGCCACGGTGAAGATGCCAAAAAGGTAATGGAAAATGTTTGCCAAGCCCCCGTTCCTCCACCCAGGGAACTCAACCCTGAAATTCCAGAGGCCCTTGAAAAAATTATATTCAAAGCTTTGGAGCGTGAAGTGACAAAGCGCTATCCCGATGCCGGCAAGATGGGCTATGACTTGGAATATTACATGTATCACAAAGGTTATGGCCCAACGATTCTAACCTTGGAAAAACATTTACGACTCTTGTTCCCTCAGCTCTACGCAAAAGCGCCTGTCGATAAGAAAAAAGAATCAACGATAGAAATTTCCGCTAAGTGGCTGTAAGAAAGCTTTCTAACTTTCGATAGACGTGCGCCGTTGCCATCATCGTAATGGGTATTGTGAGAGAAAGCCCCACAATAAGAGCCAACATTCCCAGAAAGTTTAGTAAAATGCACATGAGACTAAATAAACAGAGTTTCCATTTGTGGCCTTTTGTTAGTGTGGAGCTTTTTTTCAAAGCATCGATGCAGCCCAGATTTTTGTCGACGATGGCATAGGAAAAAAACTGGAATTGAATCGCCCAAATAATGCCAGGGATGATCAGTAAGAACATCCCACCCAAAACGATTAAAGCAAATAAAAGAGATGCCAGAAAATAAGACAAAAAGTTGGAAAAATAGAAGAGGTCACTAAAACGAGGCTGAGCCTCGGAGCAAAATTTTAAAGTGATGTTGATCATCCCCATCTGAAAGGCAACTTGCAAAACCCAACTCCCCAGGTTGAAAATAATCGATAAAAAGGGGAGCCTTTCCTGAATCAAGACTGCAAGGATGGCGGGTGCCATCATGATTGCGAAGACCGCTATGAAAAGACCAATAAAAAACCAGAAATTTCTTTTGGTGATTTGCCAGCCAAACTGAATCGCTTCGCTAATAGAAAAAGTTTGTGTCGACACTGTCGGGGTGGGCGGATTCGAACCCGGGACCTCCCCGCCCTTTCTAGAAAGGGCGGGGCGCGCTACTCCCGATTTGACATGCGATTTTGTTGTCATGTGTTCCCATATGCTGAGGTCGGGGCGCCGGGATTTGAACCCGGGACCTCTTAGTCCCGAACCAAGCGCGCTACCAGGCTGCGCTACGCCCCGACCCCAAGACACGTATCATCGGGCCACAACAAAATCGCATGTCAAATCGGGAGCTGAGCCACACCCCGCAAAAAATAAAAATTCTGATGACTTTAATGTTACTTAACTGAGCGTTTCCACAACATGCTACCAAAAAAGATTGCAGCCATCACTAACCAAAATAAAGCAGGTGGCATCAAGTGTGGAAAATCATGGATGGTTTGTTCCGCTGTTTCTATCGCCAATTTAATGCCAATCCATCCCACCAAGGCATAGGCTCCTTCTTCCAATCCGGGAAATCGGTCGATCAATTTTAAAAATCCTCCAGCGACAAAGCGCATCGCAATAATTCCCAAAACACCGCCAAGATAAATAATCCAGATTTTGGGCGACATGGCAACAGCTGCCAATATAGAGTCTACAGAAAATACGATATCGGTCAGCTCCACTGCAACAACTGTTTTCCAAAAACTCAAACCCTTGGCCATCTTGGCCTCTTTTTTATGTTCATCCTTTGTTAAAAGGTGTTTGAGAGAAATAAAAATCAAATAAGCAGCACCAACTGCTTTGAATGGCCAAGCATTAAGCAACCAGGTGGCAATCAGAATACAAATGATTCGAAAAACAAAAGCCCCCCAAATTCCATAGCGAAGAGCCTTTTTTCGATCCTTGTCAGGGAGATGTTTGACCAAAACGGCAAGTACCAAGGCATTGTCTGCAGAGAGCAAACCTTCCAAAATAGCTAGCGTTCCAATGGTAGCAATATCGTGCCAGATCATAAATGTTAAAAAAGTCGCGGGTGGCCCTGTCCGTAACATCTTTGCGTATCCTTGCCAAACCCAATCTTTTTTGGGATTCTCTCTCGCAATGACCAAAAAGGCTTTTACAGAACTTTCCCATTCTTTAAAAGAGCTTTATTCCATTTGGCCAAAGCCTATTCCAAAAAAGGTTGGGCATCTTTTTGAAAAAGCTCAAAAAAATCTCACTGAGTTGAAAAAAAATGGGATTGGGCACTTAAGCCACTCCAAAAAAGATAAATCTTTTGATTTTGTGGATCTTATTAACCAACTTTTGAAAACGCATGATTTTTTATTCCTAAGCAGAAAGCTTTCCTATCACGTTGTCACGACAACAGACCTGCCGCGCGCCTTTGGCTCTCAAGATGAAGGCATGGCTGTGTTGACAGAACTCCTGGCTTTTTCGGCAAAACATGCCGATTTTAATTCCAGGTTGGAGATTCAAATAAAAAGCGTACAATTACGAGCAGGCCCCGCCATAGAAATTAAATTTATCTATCAAGGGAAGACACTAACAGAATTGGACCACCAAAAAATTTTAGAAAAGTTTTATGGAAAAGAAACGGGAGGGATATCCCTTGCAAGGATGTCGCTGAGGAAATTTGGAGGTCAGTTTTGGCTGGAGTTTCCAAAACAAAATCATGTTGCCTTGACCTTCAACTGGCCTGCCTTTGACATGGCCCAAGATAAGGCAAAGAGAAGTTACAGCACCTATCAATATGATATTTTGATCACCGATTATAGCAAAATTCGCCAGCGTTTTGGAATTGTGAGGGCTCGAAAAATGTTGGGGATGGTAGAAAACTTTGTGAAAACGTTGGTGAGACATCCCGTCGATATGGTGATGGCCTTTCCGGAGCGGGGAATGGTTACAGCCATTTACGAATCACAAGAGGGGACCGCCTCTTCTGTCTCGACAAGAATTTCGCAAAAACTCAAAAAAGAAACCTTTCGGCTGGGCCGAAAAAATGTCTCCCCTCAATTTCGCTATCAACTCTCTTTTCTCGCCTGATGCCTATTCCTCTTCCAGAATTTTTACTTTACGCCATCAGCTTGAGTTATGCGCCTGTCATCACACGTCTGGTTTTTTATTTTGCTAACGACAATGTTCCAATTTTGCGAAGACTCAACGGTTTTGCAGGAAGACTAGAGCTCTCCTTGGGATGGGTCCGCGACTATTTCATGATTCCTTTGTCTCTTTATGTTTTGGGACTACGGATTTACGGATGGATTGAGGTCAGTGGCTATGCCTTTCCACTGGAGTTTTTCCCTTTTGGATTATCTTTGTATGCGCGCTGGTGGCGTTGGCATGGTTTGGCTATTTTGCATGAGTTCGCAAGACTCAATCCAAAGGTGCATCCATCCGAGTTCATGGAGCATCTCTATGCAAGACTTGGATTTTTGCCGCACCCTGTTCCGAAAAGGGGAACAAAATTTATTGACCCCAACCATCTTGACTTTCGCAAGAACAAACCACCGAGAAAAAGTTTCTTGATTTTATTGCATGGGCTTTACGACTCCTTTTTATTTACAACACTGGCTTATAAAGCCTCTCGGTGGGGGGGTGCTGATTATATTAAAACAGCCGGGAGTGGGCTTTCACTGATTTGGGCCACCAGGCTTGCGCAAGTGGCAAGGATGGAGGTGATTGTTGAAAAATCACCTGAGGCAAAGACTGTAAAGGGTGGTAAACAGATTTTTGCCATCACCCATAAAAGTTTTTCTGATTTTTGTTTGGCTCCCCTTGTTTATTTCAAGGAAAATGCCGACGGATCTGCGGCGAGTTTCATGCCTCGGATCATGGTGGCCAAAGATCATTTCAAAGACAACTTATTTTTGCATCGGATTGTCGGTTTTGGGCGAATGCTTGAATCGTGGGGGATGGTGTTTGTCGATAGAAAGTCGAAGGCTCTCAACAAGGCAAAGAGTGCGGTGAATCAAACCGTTCAGAAAATTTTATCTTCCGACATGACTTTTTCCATTTATCCTCAAGGAACAAGATCATGGGGTCAGTTCGAGCGGGATGGTTCCAGATGGGATGCCGGCTATTTTTGTGTTGGCAAGAAAGCGCGCTTGAAAAAAGAGGGAGGCCATTTCAAAATGGGTGTCGCCTACATTGCGGTGGAGACCGCCTTGGGTTTGTTAAGACACAAATTTGGCAACCTTGTTTGGATTATCCCCATTGGAATGGATGGCCCGGGAACAGCTTGCCCCAAAGGATCTTCGAAGATACAGACAGAAACGAAAATTGTGATCAAGGTGGGAGTTCCCATTGTTATCAATACAGAAGAGGTTAAAAAATTAGAGGGCTCTCAATATCAAGAGTTAGTCAATAATGTTGCCAGAAAAATAGACAAAGCGCTGCAGCAGCTTTTGGAGACACAGGCCAGGCTGGAGAGGCGGTTTTTCACCGATTTGCGAGAGATTGTGAATCAGAGGGATATGGATGAAGTAGCCGTTGCTCTAAAAGAGTGGAGAATGGAAGGGGAGGCAGTTTATGCCATTCTTGATTGTATTTACGCCTTGAAACAAAAGCACTGGAGGCCTTTTTTAACGGAACTTGCCAATCTCTTGCGTCATGAATGTTCTAAGGAAGAGCTCTTAGGTTTGCGCACCAAAATCGCCGATTGCTTCTAATTTACCACCAGGTGCCTGTTACTATATGGTCAAAATCGGTCATCAGTTGTCTTAAAATCGTCAGTTAGAACTATCCTCTTTAAGCCAACCTACTAATATTACTTGCTTTTTGATTGGCATGTTTTTCGCATTACCACAGGGTAACAGGTACTATATGGCAACTTTACCGCGAATTATAGGCGATGACATTCATTATCACATCATTTTGCGGTGTAATAATAAGGAGCACCTATTGAAAGGTGAGAGCGATTTTAATCGGCTTTATCTAATGTTGGGAGAAGGAAAAATAAAGTTTGGTTTCAAACTATATAACTATGAGTTTCTTAACTCTCATGCACATCTTATGTTATCAACCCACCAAGGCAATTTTATTGATCAGATTATGCATGATATTTGTCTAAAATATGCAAAAGATTATAATCAGAGGCATCAACGCTCAGGGCATTTTTGGGCGCATCGCTATCGGAGCCGGATTATTTTGAATGATCAGCACGGCATTGCATGCTTGCGCTACCAACACCGTAATGTTTTGTCGGCCGGCATTGTTTCCAAGCCCGAAGATTGGCCATGGAGTGGATATTGCTATTATGCTTTTGGAGTTGAAGACAGCTTATTAGAGCCACATCCATCCTATTTGAGTTTGTCAGAGGACTTAATACAACGACGCAGAATGTATAGAGATCTCGTCAATACAACCATTCCCTCCGACAAAGTTCCCAATATTTTGGAAAAGGGAAATGGTGAGATGACGTGTCGTTTTATTAGAATGGTCAGACAAGTTGAGTGTTTACGGAGGCAATCGCTAAAAAGTTACACATAGTAACAGGTACTATATGTCTTTAAGAAAATCTTGGAATGCTTCGATGGGTCCCCCTTTTTTACTCTTAACGCGCGATGAATTGTTCTGCTCTTTGTTACGGCATTGGAATTTCTATCCCCCATTCTGATGCCTTCTCTTGCATAGCTTGTCGAAAGATATCCTGAAGATCTGGAGATAGCTCCGACATAAGTTCTTCGGCCATCTCTCGTCTCAAATGCAGATTCGCTTTTTTCCACATCTCCTCGAGGACTGTGCTGTATATGATTTCACGTAAAAAATAGCTCCTGAAATTCACTTGCATATACACATTACGATCACCGGCTGCAAACAATATCCTCCTCCGATGCCCATATTTCACATCTATCGCCTCGGCATATTTTAAATTGACCTCAGCAAGTTCGCCACGCCATGGCGTGACATCATCGTCAGGCCAAAAGACTTGTTCCCATATATAACGTTCGCGGGATGGCAACATCAGGTCATCTGCATGCACAAGATGCCTTTGTACGATAGGCATAAAAACCCCATGATGCCCCTGAATGTCATCTTTGTCTGGCAACACATATATTTTAACCTGCGCAGGGATATTGAGTCTCCTCAACATTCCCGCCCACAAGAATGAGGTTGTCGTACAACCTGTGGTAAATCGGTTATCAGACATATAATTTGTTGTTAAAAGCATTGTTCGATCATCGCCCCCAGAGGCATGTCGTAAACGACTATACCATGGGGCCAATTTACAAATGGCATCGAGTTGAGTTCTGGTATTTCCTATCACATTTATGGCGATTTCAAAATTGAGCTGAGGTTCAATATCAAGATAAAATCCAAGATAATTCCCATTTGCTGTCTCGCTAAAAGAATAGGAATTCTCTCCAATTTGATAAAAAATATGAGAGCTATCCATGATCAGTGAAACATCCTGGTCAGAAAAAGAAGAAAGTTTCCAGGGAACTTTGTCGTTGGCGTCCACCCAAAGCGACATGGCAACGTGTGATGCGTAAATAAACCGTGCTGTTTCTGCATCATAGATGCGTTGTATTTCCGGAACGGGAAGACGATATCCTTTTTCGAGATAGTGTAGACAAAGAAACAGACTGGCTTTGAGCTCGGGTTTCCACTTGTCAAAACCGAGGGCCATTTCTAGTCCAGACATTTGGTCCCGCCAGATCATAGCGTTCTTCACATTTTCATGTTGGCGAAGGTATCGACTATACTTGGTCTTTGTCGCTAAAAATGCGGGATCGGTTGGCGATTTTTCGTCACCCTGGAATATTGGTAATACTTGAATAAGATGAGCATGATAATCATTCATTTCCAGAGCAACGGTACAATTTGGGCGTCTGCTGATGATACTGCGTGGACAAAAGACCGGTTCGTCTAATGGGTGAGACACACTTGAGATATTATCAAATCCATCAACTAACCAGCGATAGGCACCATTGGGTTCAGGAATAACTCTTTCAGTTTCGGTGCCTGTTGTTTTTTCAGATTGAATTTGATCCGAACCACCATTATTTATTCTAACCATTTCTAAATACGCCATATGCTTTTTCCTTTTGCCAAAGATCCTATAATCTATTATCGTCATTTGACCTTATTTGTTGCTTAAAAAAATGCCTAAATCCGTCACTAGCCGATTTGGCATGTGATTTCAATGGGTTTTGGTTTAGAATATTTTTCGCTTTTTTGTGTTTTTTCCATTTTTGAGGATTCTTTTTATGAAAAACTGCTTTTCGATCCCTCCAATCGGTGGCTGAATGGTACCTTCAAATAAAGGGACCCCTTGGCCCTTTTTGGGGCCGATTTCTGTTTTGCAAAACGTTTTTTTCAGTCGGCAAAGGCGGTCAATCGCCACCTGGCCTGTTGGTATATTGGGAGGATAGGGTGTCCCCTCGCCAGTTGTAAAAAGGTTTGCCTCGCATGGCTGATAATCCTTCCTGCAATAAAAAAGAGTCGAAATCTTAGCCTCTTCATCCTTGTACATATGGTACCTGTTACTATATGTAACTTTTCATTTGGGCGATGGTGGCAACATAATCCTTGGTGTGGAAGATGCCGGAGCCGGAGACGAAGATTTCTGCGCCGGCGTGGGCAAATTCGGCTATGTTTTCGACTTTTACACCGCCGTCGACTTGAATTGGGATATGCAGATGATGTTCCTTCAGATATTTTTTTAGTTCGGCAATTTTTTCAGTCGATCCGTCCACCTTTTTTTGTCCGCCAAAACCGGGATGAACGGTCATAATCAAAATGTAGTCTGCCAATTTACAAAAGGGGTAGAGGGTCTCAACAGTTGTGTTGGGATTGATCACGGCGCCCGCTTTGCACCCCAATTTTTTGATTGCGGGCAGGACTTTGGCCAAATCACAAGTCTCTGCATGGACACTGATCCAGTCGGCACCCGCTTCTTTGAAAGCCTCGATAAAGCGTTCCGGATATTCGATCATCAGATGACAATCCAGGGGAAGTTTTGTGATTTTTCGGATCGATTTTACAACCGGAGTCCCGATCGTTAAATTAGGAACGAAATGGCCATCCATGATGTCGATATGAATTAGATCGGCACCCGCTTTTTCCACGGCATGAATTTCTTCGCCCAATTTTGAAAAATCGGCCGACAAAATGGATGGTGCAATTAGTTTTTTCATGTTAGCAAAACTCCTGCTTCGATCGGATGGCCCTTCAAAAAATCAGAAACTTTCATCCTCTTTTTCCCTTCCAGCTGCACTTCTAACAAGGAGAGGGCATCCTGTCCACAAGCAACCGTGATCCCATTTTCTGCATTGATAATTGTTCCTGGTTTGGCGGGGGTTTCGTTTTTCACGATATTGACCTGAAAGATTTTTAAAATTTTATTATTGAAGCGACAAAAAGTTCCGGGCCAGGGCTCCATGGCCCTTATTTTGTTGTAAAGGGTTTTGGCCGGTTCTTGCCAATTAAGATGCCCATTTTCTTTTGTAAGTTTAGGCGCCAAAATAACTTTTTTAGAATCTTGCGGTTTTGCTTTCAAACTCCCTTTTTCCAATTCATCCAACGTTTTCAGCAAGAGATTGGCACCCATTTCACTTAACCGTCTACTTAACTCATCCGCATTTTCTTTTTCTGAAATTTCTATTTCTTCTTGAAGATAAAGATCACCGGCATCCATTTCCTCAGAAACAGTCATGGTGGTGACGCCGGTTTTTTTGTCACCATTCAGAATTGCCCATTGGATGGGGGCCGCCCCTCGGTATTTTGGCAAAAGAGAAGGGTGGAGATTGACCGCTTTGAAAGGAGTCATGTTGATCAGTTTTTTGGGTAAAAATTTTCCATAAGCCACCACCACCAAGCAATCGGGCTTGAGTGCAAGCAGTTGTTGTGTCGCCTCCTCATTTTGGAGTTTGATAGGTTGAATTAGTTTTAATCCCAACTCTTTGGCAATGGTTGCAGCGGGGCACGATTTTACTTTTTGCCCGCGACCGGCCGGTTTGTCTGGCTGTGTAATAACACCGACAATGGTGTGCGAGGCATGAAGCGTCTTTAAAGAGGGGATAGCGAAATCATCAGAGCCGAAGAAGAGTATTTTCATTCTTTTTGACTTTATCCGTGTAGAGTTTTCGCTTCAAGCGGCTAGCCTTGTCAATGATCAGTTTTCCATCCAGGTGATCGATTTCATGTTGCAAGCAAACCGCCAGCAGATCTTCACCCTCCACTACGATCAGTTTTCCTTGTTTGTTGAGAGCCTCCACCTTGACTTTTTGAGAGCGTTTCATGGTTTGCAAAAAGTCCAGGATACTGAGGCAGCCTTCTTCCCACTCAATTTCGCCGGAGCGTTCGATAATCTTGGGGTTGACCAATTGATAAAGCTCTTTTTTGCCCCCTTCTTTGCTCCAGCTCACATCCAGAACAATAACACGCTTAAGCTCTCCCACTTGGGGCGCCGCAAGTCCCACGCCGGGTGCGGCATACATGGTCTCTGTCATGTCCTCTAAAAGTTGTTGAATCTCTTTGGTAACCTTGGCAACCGGTGGGCAAACCTTTTTCAAGATTGGGTCGGGGTATTTGATGATGGATAATAAGTTCATAAGCCAGTTTGGGAGCACATTTGTTCTACATCATATTCAGACAGTCAACATCAATTTGAAGTTGGACTTGGGATGGGAGGTGTTTTTTGACGAATTCTTGGGTCTGTTTGAGGTGATGTTTGAGCAGGTTCACATTTTGAGCCTTGATCAAAAGCTGCCAACGATATTTGCCGCGTACTTTGGAAATGGGGGCTTGCGCAGGACCCAGTATCATAGGGATGTTGTTTCCCATATATTTGGTCAGATATTTTTTGAGGCTGTAGGCCGCCTCTTCAACTTTATTTTCATGGCTTGATTGCAGTTTGATCTGTGCCAATCTTGAAAAAGGCGGATAGCTAAGCTCTTCACGCGTTTTGAGCTCTTGTTCACTAAAAGTCTCAAAGTTATGTGTGGAAGCACACACAAGGCTGAAATGCTCCGGATGAAAAGTCTGAATCAAAACTTTGCCAGGTTTTTCAGCTCTGCCCGATCTTCCCGCCACTTGGGTCAATATTTGAAAAGTCCTCTCAGCAGCCCGGAAATCAGGGAGATGCAGCGCCGTATCAGCCAAAATCACTCCGACCAATGTTACGTTGGGAAAATCGTGCCCTTTGGCAACAATTTGGGTGCCTAAAAGAATATCAACCTTACCTTTTTTCATGTCATGAAGGACTTTGTGACGGTGCTCTCTTTTGGTGGACGTGTCGCGATCGAGTCGGACTACTTTTGCCTCTGGGAAAAATTTTTGAAGTTCTTCTTCGAGTGCTTCAGTTCCTTGACCGAGTGGTTTCAAGGCAGTGCTTTGACATTTCGTGCAAAGCCCAGGAATACCGATGCGATAATCACAATAGTGACAAAGAAGTGAGACCGGATTTTTGTGGTAGGTCAGAGAGATCGCGCAGTTGGGGCAGGAAAAAACCTCTCCACAATCTTGACAGATCAAAAAATTAGCAAAGCCTCTTCGATTTAAAAACAAAAGGGTTTGTTCACCACGATACAAATTTTCAGAGATCGCCTCTTTAAGTGTTGTTGAGAGGGTCTGCGATCCTTCTATAAATTTTTCCTTTCGTAGATCGATGAGCGAAATTTCAGGAAGGCTGGCCCCTGTCGCCCTCTCTGATAAATATATATAATGATACTTTCCCTTCTTGGCATTGTGAAAACTCTCCAACGAAGGGGTGGCAGAGCCTAAAACAACGGCAATTTTTTCTAATTTAGCACGAACAATGGCGGCGTCTCTGGCGTGATAGTGAAAAGTCCCTTCCCCTTGTTTATAAGAAGAGTCATGCTCTTCATCGACAATGATTGCACCCAAATTGGGGAAAGGGGCAAAGAGTGCCGAGCGGGTTCCCACCGCGACTTTCAATTCCCCTTTTCGCATTTTTTCCCAGTAGAGGTGTCGCCATGATTCACTCAAACCACTGTGATAAATTGCTATTTTTTGGTTGAGCCTACTTTCGACTCTTCCAATCAGTTGGGGGGTAAGACTAATTTCCGGAACGAGCAAGATGGCTTGTTTGTTTTCTTTCAAGATTTCTAAAATAAATTGCAAATAAATTTCGGTTTTTCCAGAACCAGTCACACCATGCAAGAGGGCGGGTTTAGAAATAGTTTTTAGTTTTTCAATGGCTTCCAGTTGTTGGTTGGTGAGTTTGAGGCTAGCTTGATGAAAAGAGGAATGTTCTTCTTCTTTGAGCCTTGGCTTTGCGACATTGCCTGCTTTGATTTGTAACAACCTTGCAGGAAGGGCAGAACGACAGACTTCGCCGATAGGTGCAGCATAATAATCAGCCAGCCATTCAATAAGCCTTAACATTTTTTCAGAAAAAATCGGTTCTGTATCTTTAAGCTCAGTAATTTCTTTAAGGTCTTTTTCCGAAAATCCTGAAGGGAGTTGGGCGGTGAGTGCCATACAAAAACCGATCAGTTTTTTTTTCCGAAAAGGGACAATGAGTCGCATGCCAGGCTTTACAAAAGGTGACGAGGGGATCCGATAAGTAAATAATTGATGGACGAGTGTTGGGATGGCTACTTGTGCATACGGCATATTATACGTTCTTTGTTTCGCCAGGTTTGATATCGATCAATTTTGTCGTACTGCCGGCCAACAATTCTTTCAAAGCGGCTGGGGTTCCAGTCAAAATAGGAAACGTTCCATGATGCATCGGAGCGACTTGTCCCACTTTTAACAATTTGCAAGCGTGGGCCGCTTCCTTGGGAGACATTGTAAATAAATCGCCGATGGGTAAAAATGCCGTATCCGGCTTGTAGAGTTCCTGAATCAAAGCCATGTCGCTAAAACAAGCCGTGTCGCCTGCATGATAAAAAATGCGCCCATTTGAAAATTGAATGACGTAACCACAAGCCTCGCCTCCATAAATAATTTTGTCGCCATCTTGAATGCCACAACTGTGAACGGCGTGGGTCATCGTAATTTTTACACCACAAGCACTTTGTGTGCCCCCTTTATTCATTGGTGACGTATTCTCAACGCCTTTGGAGCCAAGCCACAAACAGATTTCATAAATACCGATTATTTTTGGTTTGAATTGTTTAGCGATAGAAATTGCATCGCCGATATGATCTCCATGTCCGTGTGTAATCAGTATCAAATCGACTTGTTGCAAATTTTTTGAATCACGAGGGCAAGCAGGGTTTCCCTGTACCCAAGGATCAATCAAAATTTTTTTCCCTTCCGGTGTGGTCAGCAAAAACGCGGAATGTCCTAGCCAGGTAACAGAAATTGTTTGCGCCATGCGTCAATCGCTACAATTATTTTTTGACTTTATCAAGAAATTTACTTAAAGAAATTCCCTAATGACGGTTGCTCCTCCCCCCGGTAGTTTCTTGACCACTTTAGCAGCTTCTCCTCTTTATGCTGCGGTGGGTCTCGCAGGGACAAAAGCCTCTCCAGAAGAAATTGACAGCCTGGTTCGACGGCTGGCAGAACAAGATGATCAGACAATCCCTCCTTATGAAGCTCTCCAGTTGCTTAGCCGAATTGGTGTCGGCAGAAACGGTGCTTCTGCAAGGGCAGAAGGCCAATTGCTTAAATCCCTAGGAGATCAGCTCGATCATTCTCCTTCCAATGTTCGGATGGCTGTAAGAATTGCCGCAGCAACGACATTGATACGCAGCGTTCACCCTGCAAGGCCAACAGATAAGCCATCTATTCTCGGAATTGGAGGAAAAAATGGAGAAAATATTGATGCTATCTTAAAAAGATCGGGCGTTGGTTCTCTGAGAAATGGTGAGATTACTACGAATTTGACCGAAGCTAGGAGGGCTGAGCCGCATCCGTCTCAGCCCCTTCCAAGATTATTAAGACCCATCGCTTCTTGGCATTGGGCTTTGGGAAATGTTGGTCGTGCTAATGGGGGATTGTTTCAACGAGAAAGAGAATTTTTTATAGCGGGTGAATTTTATAAGAAAGCAGCCGTACATTGGGCTAAGGCCAATGAATTTTGGTTAGCAGGCGATCTTTTTTTGTCGGCGGAAGAATGTTTTGCCAGATTTGTAGCTGCAAAGCAAAACAGCGATGGCAAGTTTGGGCATCTTGCCCAAGGTGCTTTTGATCAGGCTGTTTTTTGTTTTACAGCGGGTGAATTGTTTGCCCACCTTGCATATGCTCACTATTGCCACAGACAATTTGGAGCGGCGGCACTTGCGGCCGAAAGGGCCATTTTTGAAAAAAGAAATGCAAGACTGAACCCGGAGGTTGCACGCTCTTTGGCCAGCATGGCTATTGAATCACGGGAAAAAGATGTTTCCCCTCTTGAATTGTTGTCATTAATGCAATCCTCTTATGCCTCTACATTGCTGGCAACGGAGCATTCTTTTCTTGCAGCCCTTCATCTGCTGGATGCGGCAGCCAATGCCAACTCTATTGGGGAGATGAGGCGGGCTGGTCTAGCATTGAAAGGTGTTCTAGAAATTGCAGAACATAAATTAGGAATTCGTTTTTAAAGCCCATTCCGTCAATGAAACTCAAAGTATTTACGGTTGGAAAGTTATCGCTGAAGCCGGTTGGTGCTTTATCAGAGGAATATCTCGGACGCATTCAACATTATCTGCCTATTGAAATTACAAATTTAAAATCGAGTGAAGATTTTTTCTCAAAATTAGCCGCGCAAGATTATCTGATCGCGCTGGATGAAAGGGGTAAAACCTTTAGCTCGACGGAGTTCGCAAAGTGGCTGGAGGATCAAAAACTCCGTTCGGTTAAAAATTTGGTATTTTTTGTGGGGCCGGCGGGAGGTGTGCCAGAAGAAATTAAAAAACGGGCGAATCTCCTTTTGAGCCTATCCACAATGACCTTGCAACATGAACTTGCCCTTGTGGTTTTATTAGAACAGATTTACAGAGCCTGTACGATTCTTAAGGGGGAGCCGTATCACAAATGAATTTATTTTCGCGAACTTCTATTTTCCTATTAGCAATCTTGTTGATTCATTTGAATGCTTTTGCGCAATCCAATGAAAAGGCCATTTCTATTATTCGAGAACGTTATGCAACTATCAATAAAGAACTAAAGTCTTACAAAAGGATAGAAAAGAACCTCTTAGGATTTTCTGCGCAAGGAGGAAGTTTTGAGGCTTTTTTGACTAAAGATGGCCAACTGCGAAAAATCAACGTGATTCATTATGGCGAGATGGGAAAAGCCAAGAGCGATTATTACTATTGGGATAACAGTTTATTTTTTGTCTTGGAGAGCTTGTCATCTTATGATCAGCCGTTTGGAAAAGTTACGCAAGTTGAAGAGAATCGCTATTATTTAAATAACGGAAAACTGATTCGTTGGATTGATCCGAAGGGTGTTCAACAATCTTTAAGCAATCCCGAATTTTTGGAAGTTCAAAAACGCCTTTTAAAACAAGAGAAATTAAACCAAAAAATCTTGTCCTCTCCAGGAAACGAAGTCAATGCAGAAAAAACTTACTAAGCAAGAAATAGCGGAAGTTTTGGAGGAAATCGGATCGATTTTGGAAATCAAGGGTGAAAATCCGTTCAAAGTGCGTGCATATTATAATGCGGCACGGATTGTGAGTGGGCTGACAGAGGATTTGGATGATCTGATCAAGAAAAATGAACTCATTGAGATCAAAGGGATTGGGAAAAATCTGGCAGAGCATATCAAGGAACTCCACGGGACCGGCAAACTTAAAGAATATGAAAAAATAATGAAGGCTGTTCCCGAAGGGATTTTGGAAATGCTCAAAATTCCGGGTGTTGGGCCTAAAAAAGTCAAGGTTCTTTGGGAAAAACTCCATGTGACAAGTATTGCAACGCTGGAACATGTCTGCCATCAGGGCAAAATTGCCCACCTCGAGGGTTTTGGTGAAAAAACTCAGCAAAAAATTTTGGAAGGGATTGCTCAGGTCAAAAAACATTCTGGGCAATTTTTATATCCGGTAGCGAAAGAAGCAGCCGAGACAATTTTTAAAAAGATAAAAAATCATTCAAAAGTTAAAAGGGCAGAGATTGGAGGGAGTTTGCGCAGATGCAAAGAGGTCGTCAAAGACATCGATATTGTTGCGGCAACAAGCGACCCCAAATCGGTGATGGAGGTTTTTGTAAAACTTCCTCAAGTTGAAAGGGTGATTGCGCATGGCGAAACTAAATCGGCCGTTCTTTTGAAATCAGGGATTCAAGCAGACCTTCGCTGTGTGAGTGAGGCTGAGTTTCCCTTTGCCCTGATTTATTTCACCGGCTCCAAGGAGCACAACGTTGCTATGCGGGGCTTAGCTCAAGACAAAGGGATGAAGCTCAATGAATATGGTTTGTTTGCGAAGGGTGAAAAACGAATTCCTTGCAAAGATGAAGCCGATATTTTTGCAAAATTTGGGTTGGCTTATATTCCCCCAGAAATTCGCGAAGGAACAAAAGAAATTGAATTGGCGAAGAAAAATCAGCTCCCTAAATTGGTTGAAGAAAAAGATATCCGTGGTGTTTTTCATTGCCATTCCACTTACAGTGACGGAACAGCCTCCATTGAGCAGATGGTACTCGGTGCCAAAGCGTTAGGCTTTGAATATTTTGGGACGGCTGATCATAGCCAGGCGGCGCAGTATGCAGGGGGTTTGAGTCCAGAGCGAGTCAAAAAGCAATTTCAAGAAATTGATGGCTTAAACAAAAAATTAAAAGGGATTCATATTTTCAAAGGAATCGAAGCTGATATTTTGGCCGATGGTGAAGTTGATATGGGAGATAAAGTTTTGAGTTCTTTTGACTATGTGGTCGCCTCTGTCCATTCTAAATTCAATATGCCTGAAGCGGAGATGACCAAACGAGTCATCAAAGCGATCAAAAATAAATATGTGAGGATTTTGGGGCACATGACTGGAAGATTATTATTGGCCAGAGAGAGTTATCCTTTGAATGTGCAAGAGGTGATTGATGCTTGTGCTGATTATGGCGTGGCCATCGAGATTAATTCCAACCCGATGCGCCTAGACATTGATTGGAGAAATATTCCATATGCTAGAGAAAAAAAAGTGATGTTTGTCATTAACCCTGATGCCCATAGTGTCGATGGGATTTCTCACTATAAATATGGTGTCGGCATCGCCCGCAAAGGCTGGCTCACCGCCAAAGAGGTGTTGAATACCAGGTCTCTCATGGAGCTGGACAAGTGGCTCAAAAGTAATTAAGAGGCCCCTATGTCATTATACGTCCAGTCAATCGTCACAGGGGCCCAGCTTGCAGCAGAAATACAAGCAGGATCTCATATCATTCAATCTGGTTTGGTGGCCGTTGAAGGTGGGACTTATGAAATGGGAGCTACCAAAGGAAGTGAAACCCTTCGGAATTCCAGACCTGCTCATCTTGTGACTGTTGATAGTTTTTCGATGGGTAAAACACGTGTTGGTCCGAAAGAATATGAAAAATGGGTGTCAAGGCTTGGTAGCTCATTCAAGTTTAATACTTTTCTTTTGAAGTTTGATCCCGCAACAGGTTACCCATCTGTTGTTGCTCGATTTCGCGTCGATTGGGATGAACGTACTGATTATCGTATGAGACAGGTGGAGTATGCTGATAGAATGGTCACAGAGGGGATACTAAGAGAATTTAATCTTGATGGGGATATAGACGAAGGCGATACAAAACATTTTCAAGTTGTTAAAATATCAGACACACTCCCTGGTTCTCAAAGTAGTGATGATAGAATAACAAGAGGCGCCTACTATTTGGGGAAACCTTTTGAGGAGCCACAACTTCAAGTCAATTGGTATGCCTCTGTCGTTTATGCTTTGATGCACGGAGCAAGGTTGGCTACGGAAGGAGAGTGGGAATTCGCAGTAACGGAACGTGGACAAATGAAAGAAGCCGTTAGAGCGGAGAAATTTATCGAAAGGAAAGAAGATAGAATCTATCGAATACAGAAAGGTGCTGGATGGCCGGTGTCATTGAAGGAAGTAGATGAGTCAGGTTATCCTAAATTGGGTATTGAGGGTATGTTGAACGGAAGAAGTGGGGAGTGGGTAATGGATCGGTATGGACCTTATTCCAAAGAATCACAAACGAATCCTTTGGGACCTGTTTTAGGAGACGAGCGCGTTGTGCGTGGCAACGGCGGTAACCTTTTTGCGGCGCATCTTCCTAAATTTCAGCAGGTTGAATGCCGCTATGGTTTCTCTCCAGAATACTTTTCCGAATACAAGAATCACTCTTTAGGTTTTCGCCTAGTTGTCCCTCAGAACTCCAAAAAAGATGACTGAGAAATTGGTAGAAATAATCAGGAGATTTTCATTTTACAGAAATAATCTGCTTTTCTGGATCCACACACCACTTAAATTGTTTAAGAAAACTCATTCCAATTAAACCTTCGACCCCTTGCTCTTTTAAATCATGACACCGAACTTCTATGGACCCTGTCTTTTGTCCCAGCGATTCAATGCTTTCAATTTGAAGGCGATACCCCTTTTCCTTGCCAACAGCAGAACGGACCGTTGAAAATCCAATTCCATC
This sequence comes from Deltaproteobacteria bacterium RIFCSPHIGHO2_01_FULL_43_49, assembly GCA_001798075.1. Classification (GTDB taxonomy): domain Bacteria; phylum UBA10199; class UBA10199; order SPLOWO2-01-44-7; family SPLOWO2-01-44-7; genus SPLOWO2-01-44-7. The sequence continues at coordinate 26,508 of MGRG01000002.1, forward strand.
TTTGGCGGAGTAGCCTAGATCGGAAGCAATTTCGTGGTCGATAATGATGGCGGAGGAACCCGTATCCAAAACAAATTTTCCGTTGTAGGAACCCAATTTGCCTCGAAGTTTAACAGAAATAATGATGAGTTCGCCGTCTAATCGGTATGGGTGATCTGCCATAAGAGGGGAATTTCAGGATTTTTGATCAACTGTCCCGTATATCGCACAGCAACATCACGGTATTGAGGCATGAGTTCTCTAACCTTTTCATGGAATGTCTTTTTGTTGGGATTATGAGCAATGACCGTTCCTATTATTTCAACAGCGCCTTTTTCTTCATAATTTGCCAGGGCGATCCACTCATCGGGATAGGTTTTGACCATCACTTCCCAATTCATTTTTTGATCCATAACCCCTCCATTTGAATCACATTAAACCATATTACCGTTTTGGAATCAAGCTTGACGTTTATTCTTTCCAGCCCTATTGCTCATGCCCCATGCATGATGATTTAGCTCCGCGTGCCAAAAAAATAATTCAAGTCTTGCGCAAAACCTATCCCGATAACGAGTGTGCGCTTCACCACAAAAATCCCTTTCAATTACTGGTGGCAACAATTCTTTCGGCACAATGCACAGATAAAAGGGTCAACATGGTGACGCCGGGACTTTTTAAAAAATATCCCAACGCCAAGGCATTTGCTCAAGCCCCCATCAAAGATATCGAACAGGCAATCCGATCGACAGGATTTTATAAAAACAAAGCCAAGTCGATTCAAGGTTGTTGTCAAATCCTCGATACCAGGTACCATGGTAAGGTGCCGAAAACATTGGAGGAACTGGTCAAACTTCCAGGCATTGGCCGCAAGACGGCCAATGTTGTTCTAGGAGTGGCCTGGGATATTCCGGGAGTTGTAGTCGATACTCATGTCAAACGTTTGACTTATCGAATGGGACTCACTAAACAGACCGACCCCGAAAAAATCGAGTTTGAAATGATGAAAATTATCCCCAAAAAAGATTGGATCGATTTTGGCCTTCTCTTAATCGCTCATGGTCGCGCCATTTGTGATGCCAGAAAACCCAAATGTGAAGTTTGCCCGATTAGTCCACTGTGTCCGAAGAAAGAAGTTGGGTAAAAGTTTCTTTTGTGAGGAGGCGCAGTTCCTCTGGGTGTTCTAGAAAAGGGGCTACATCTTTTCGCAACAAGTTCCAGTCGACATTTTCCATTTTTTCTAGAAGATGATTTTTCCAATTATGTGCTTTCCAAGGGATTTTTTCAGTTTGATCAACTGCTGCCTGCAATAACCCAAGATTGGGTTCTACCGGTGGCCTTTTAGCTCCGTACCAAAGAAAGTCATACCAATCTCTTCCTTTAAGATATTGACGGCAACCCAAGGCATGAATTTTACCGGCCATGAGTGAGGAAAGATCATAATGCCTAAAGGCAACCAAAAAATGGAGATTGACTACCGTCGTTTTAAAATCAGCCCCCTTGGGTGGATTTTGATCAATTTCGATTTTGATCGATAATTTTTGTTGCTTGTGTCCTGAAAGCCCCACTTCATGCAGTAACTCTGAAACATCAACCCAACCCACAAAGACCGTTTTCTTCGTGTTGGAACGAACCTTTGCATCGAATCCGGCAAAGGAAAGATCCCTGTTTAATTTGGCTAACCATTTTTCAGGTTCATAGTCTTTTTTTGCCTCCAGACTAAAATCCAGATCCTCGGAAAAACGTGGGAGTTGAAAAAGGAAACGCAAGGCGGTTCCACCGACAAAGGCAAGATTGGCAAAGGCTTCACTTTCGTGGAAAGAATGGAGTATGAAAGTCTGAAGATATTCTCTAAGTCGATTTAGTTTTTCACCCGGGTTATTAAATTGTTTCGCAATCATCAAGGCTTGTTCTTTCATTATTTTAATCTCCTAGTTTTAAAAACAAATCCATCGTTAGGTTTAAATTTTTTGATCCCCATTTTTTGACAAAATTCTTTAACTTTTTCTTATTAAAAATTTCGAGGTTTTGAAAGCGCATCTCCTCCATTCTTGCTTGTGTCCATAGTCCTTTTGAAAGATAAAAAAAGTCAAAAAGGGCCTTTTCAGGTTCAGCAATCCAAACAAGAGTTTCATCCATTTTTCTTTGAGAAAATCCCCAAAACAATTCTTTTTTAACTGTAGAATAAGAAAAGGTCCCAAAAGCATTTTGGAAGGTTCGTGTTGGTCTTGTTGTGACGCTGGTAAAGGTAACCACTCTTTCCGGAATAACATCATAGAAATAAAGAACCCAAAGGAGACTTAAATAGGAAGGCTTATAAATTTCGTTGGCGATTTTTAGGTGGGATAGGAGGGCTTTCCTGTAAAATTCAGACAAAGTATACATTCCCCGTTTTAATGGAATGATTTTTCCTTGTTTGACCCATTGATGAAGCTGCACAAGGACTACTTCTCTCTTTTGACCAAAAACTTGCGTTAAAAGGGCAATATCAAACCAGGGAAGGGGACGGAGTTGTTCTACTGCCTGATCGAATCTCATTTACGTTAATTATCATATTTTATAATTATTGTAAATGAATTAAATTTAGTCCAGTGTGTCCGCAGAGGGGTGTGTAAACGCCTTTTCAGCCTCTTCAACATCTCTTTTCATAGCCTCTACTTTTCCTTGGGCAATGGCGACTTCTTTCGCCAAATTAGGGAGTCTGGCTTGACGGGATGAATCTTTCGAAGCCATCTCATAAGCCGCTTGTTTTCTGATCAAAAGTGCCTCTTTTGCTTTCAATAACCCCTCAAGCTTTTCGAGTCTGACTTTTGCAATTTGAAGTCCTCTTTCTCTTTTTTGTTTTTGCGCGATTCGCCAGGGGAGATGATTTTGCAAATCTCTTCGCATCATCTCCAAAAGGATTGAAGCATTGGTTTTTGCCACACCCATCAACGCTGCATCTCCTTTTTGTTGCAAACCACCCAGGCCATTATGTTCTCCATCATCAACATGAACAGGAATACCGGTTCGTTGGCTCCAAGCACCCCACATTTTAATATATGGAAATTTGCAATAGTTATCGTCGTGTTTTCCAAGTCTGACAAAAATTTGGGTCGCCCGTGGCAGACGAAAATCATTCCAAAAACTCAAATGGAGATCGTGATTAAACAGCATTTCTTCGGAAAACGGAACGGGGACATGATCGGGAGCTATTGGATTAGCCAATCTTCTAGCCCTTTCTCTTTCGGCAATGGCTTTGCCTTGTGCCTCTTGTGTGTTGGGTGGATAGGGTGAATCAGCGAAAAGAGAATGAATGAGCCCAGGTCTTCTTACTGCCAGTTCCAACCCGATGACAGCACCAGTGCTTCGACCATAAAGCGCAATTTTTGCATTGGGATAGGTTTGTTGTAATTTTTCTACTATTTTAGCAACCCAACCAACATAAAAATCGAGATTATTGACAAAGCGAGGATCATTTGGCCCCAACCCATGCAAAGGAAGATCGGGGATGACCGTTAAGACCCCCATTCCCATTTTTTTAGCCTGCTGTTTGAGGATTCCAAGAGGGTTTAGAAGGCTTGCCCCAATCGATTTTGTTCGGTGTGTTGCTCCGTGGAGTCCAATAAGAATGGTGTCAACTTCTTTGGGTTTTTGTAAAAAAGGATGACCGCCATTGTTCACATTGGCTACATTGAAAACGGTTCCAAGGTCTTTATCAAAAATTCTTCCACCCTTTCCTGCAAATTGGGGGGCATAATGAGGATCGAGAGGGAAAATGGCTCCATCTTTTTGGCCATGCAATTGAGGATGGACTAGCAATCCCGGAGGAGGGGCAAAACGCTCTACACGTGCCAGAGGGGATCTAGCAAGAACCAAATGTCCAAAACTTCCATCATGAGGTTCAAAGTTGTCGGCGCTTTTGTCAGCGACAGGCTCTGCCGTTAAACCGGCTGTCAGTCCTTCTGTTAGCCCTATGGCTCTACTTGATGTGAGTGCGCTAATCGTGCTCATTTTCGATTAGTTGATAATTTGGCGGGCATCGTTGGTTGCTTTTCGATTGTGACCGACCGACGACTGGTTGAACAATTTTAAAATCGACTGTTTTATTTCTTTCAAACTCTGATCGGCCTTGGTGGCGACCATGATGGTGTCATCGCCCGCCACCGTCCCCGCCACCCCTTTGAGTTTGGCCCCATCGATTTGATAGGCAGTCGATTGGGCTAGCCCTGGAGGGGTTTGCAAAATCAAAAGATTGGGGGGAGAAAGGGTTACTCCCAAGATGCGTTGAGCAGGAAGTTGGGGAGTACCACTAGAGCCGTCATAATACATCCCACCTTTTTTGATGAGGGGGATTTCTGCAATGTCGCGGGAAAGAGTTGCTTGGGTCACTTCAAAACTCGCCTTTTCTAAAAGGTGCCCCAGTTCCTCTTGCGTGTGCACTTTGTGGCTATGAACAATCTCTTTAATTTTTGTCTGTCTTTCGTGTTTTTTCACTTGTGTATAAATTATGTATAATTGCATATATATACATTGCCCAAATCGTGTCAATACTTATTTTTCATTTTTTTAAAAAAAACTTATCCACAGGAGGGCTGGCTTGACAAATTGGTTTGTTTGAATAAGGTGCCCTCTTGCTATGGCAAACAAAGACGACAAAGTAGCAGAAAATGTTCCGGGAAAATTCTACGTCGATCACCAATGTATCGATTGTAATTTGTGTCGGGATACCGCCCCTAACAACTTCAAACAGCATCCGGATGGGGGCTACTCCTTCGTCTACAAGCAGCCAGAGACTCCTGAAGAAGAAGCCCAGTCCAAAGAAGCCAAAGAATCTTGCCCCGTTGAAGCCATCGGCGACGACGCCTAAATCCTTCTCCGACCTTTGTGAAAAATGCTTTAACTTGATGTGTTGGGGCTTCGGGGTCCTGTCCCTCCGTGTTTTTGTGGGGGCCCCTAACTAAACCCCACAACAAACACTCCGGGCCACCCCTTCGCTCCAATCATTTGTTTAAGCATTTTTCGCAGGGGCGCTCCGAACTATAGCTGTAGTTTGGAGTGCTTGTGCATTGGGTTTGTTTTCGACTGGCGTGACGAAAGCGCGAGCGAGTTGGGTTCGAAGGGCCTCTCGGACCCCGCCAACTCTTTGTGGGGGTTATTCATATTTTGGCGGGGGAGAGCGGAGTGGGTGGTTTGGGGGTTCTCCTCAAACCAACCCACGTCCCTGAGAACCCAATGAGTGGAAGCTTTCGTTACTTAAGAAAACAAACCCAATCGTATAGGTCAGAGAAAGATTTTAAGGATTGGCCGAAATTTCGAAATCGTCGTAGTCGCAGGCGGCGGGTGTGTGGGTGGCATTGCCATCTGTTAAAATAGCGATGCCGGTTGGCGTTTTTTTCATGGGGTGTTTTAGGAGTGTTGTATAAACCTCAGGGATATTGATCGATTGTTGACGCCATTTGTTTATGTTTTTAGCGCCGCTTTCAACGGCTTTAATCACCATCTCGCCTGGCCTTTTTTCAAAAACAGTTCCAACAGGGAGTGTTGTCGACCAGGTAAATTTCAAAGCGGTTCCCGATGTTTTTCCAAAGACGACATAAATACCACAGGCACTATCGTTGGTTGCTCCATTATTTTCCGCCCCCCCTTTGGGTAAAGTGCGAGCTCTCCAGCGCCATTTCAAATAAGGAAAGCTCTCAACCTTCCAATCAAACTCTCTAAAAATCTGTTCGGAGAGGTCTTTATCGTCAAAAGCGCTCAGGTATTTATTGGCGTTTTCTTCTTTGACTCTGTAGACTTGCTTGGCATCGCCTCTTTGAAAGGGCCAGGTTTTGAAAAAGGTGGGAAACTCGTCACCATTATACTTATCGAAACGCTCGACACTTCTAGAAGTGATTTGTCCAGGATCGGCAAGAGCTGTCATTGCGAGGAGCGCAAGCGACGAAGCAATCCATGGGAGATTGCTTCGCCCCTTTGGGGCTCGCAACGACTTTTTAACCCATGTTTGTAACAATATTTTCTCCAAATTCTGAAGAGCCTACCTTTTTCGCACCAGACATTTGGCGTTCCAAATCGTAAGTCACCGTTTTTTGTTCGATCGTTCGTTCTATTCCTTGAACAACAAGCTTGGCCGCCTCCTCCCAACCTAAATGCTCTAACATCATAGCTCCTGATAAAATGAGGGAGGTGGGATTTGCTTCATCTTTGCCTGCGTGCGACGGGGCGGTACCGTGAGTTGCTTCAAAAAGGGCTGCTTCATCCCCGATGTTGGCACCGGGTGCCATACCCAAACCTCCAACTTGTGCCGCACAGGCATCCGATAAATAGTCTCCATCTAAATTGGGGGTTACAATCACGCTGTATTCCTCAGGCCTTAATAAAACCATTTGGAACATGGCATCGGCAATCCGGTCGTTAACCAAAATTTTCCCTGGTGGGACTTTTCCCCCAAGATCTTTTAAAGCGCTTTCTAAAACGGTTGCGTCGCCGAATTCTTCGGTGGCGACTTCATAAGCCCACTGGCGGAAGGCCCCTTCGGTAAATTTCATGATATTGCCTTTATGAACGAATGTAACCACCTTTCGGCCATGAGTTTTTGTATATTGAAAAGCCATTCGAACGAGGCGTTTGCTTGCAAATGGGCTCATTGGTTTTATCCCAATGCCGGAACCCTGCCGGATTTTGGCTTTCATTTCATTCACTAAAAAGTTACGAACCTTTTCTGCCTCTGGTGAACCCGAGGCCCATTCAATACCTGCGTAAACATCTTCTGTGTTTTCTCTAAAGATCATGACATTGAGCTTTTGCGGTTCTTTCAGAGGAGATGGGACACCTCCAAAATAACGAATAGGGCGAATGCAGGCATACAAATCAAGGACTTGCCGTAGTGTTACATTAATAGAACGTATGCCACCACCAATAGGTGTGGTGAGAGGGCCCTTGATAGCAATCTCATGGCGGCGAATTTCATCCAAGGTTTCTTCAGGCAACCAATTTCCGGTTTGCTTAAATGCTTTTTCCCCGGCTAAAATTTCCTTCCAGATAATTTTTTTGGTTCCTTGATAGGCTTTTTTGACTGCTTGATCCAAAACATGTTGTGCCGGTTTCCATATGTCTGGGCCAATGCCATCTCCTTCTATGAAAGGAATAATAGGCTCCAGAATCGATTTGTTATGACTTTTCATAAATTAAAAGGAGAAATTGTCTTCTCCCATGAGGCTAAAAATTTTACAAGAGTGAAAATTTTTCAAAAGAGTGCTTGCAAGATTTTTGGAATTTTGTTTACTAGGCCGGCATGACAATTCAAGCCGGTGACACCGCGTGGGTCTTAATGTCCACAGCCCTTGTAATGCTAATGACCCCCGGCTTGGCTCTCTTCTACGGCGGCCTCGTCCAAAGCAGAAATGTCTTATCTACATTAATGCAAAGCATGGTTTTGTTGTGCTTGGTAACCATTCAGTGGGTTGTTTTGGGTTATACCTTAGCCTTTGGTCCCGATGTTCACGGTTTGATCGGAAATTTGGATTGGATTTTTCTCAATGGTGTAGGATTGGATCCAAATCCTGATTACGCCGCCACCATTCCTCATCAAGGCTTCATGATTTTTCAGTGTATGTTTGCTGTGATTACCCCTGCTTTAATCACCGGGGCCTTTGCAGAGCGAATCAAATTCAAATCATTTATATTGTTTACCCTTTTGTGGACGACCTTTGTATATGATCCGGTTGCTCATTGGGTCTGGGGGGTGAATGGTTGGATTCGTCAGTTAGGAGCGCTCGATTTTGCCGGTGGAACCGTTGTTCATATTTTATCGGGAATTTCTGCTTTGGTTGCAGCCATTATGTTGGGCAAACGTAAAAGCTTTTTACTCGATTTGTCGCAACCTCATAATTTACCGATGACCGTTTTGGGGGCTGGTTTGTTGTGGTTTGGCTGGTTTGGTTTTAATGGTGGCTCTAGCTTGGCAGCAAATGGTTTGGCGGTGCATGCATTGGTGCTAACCCATGTTGCAGCAGCTTGTGGTGCGCTAAGCTGGATGGTTGCCGATTGGGTTCAAAAAGGAAAACCGAGTACACTTGGAAAGGTCAGCGGTGCCTTGGCGGGATTGGTTGCTATCACTCCAGCTGCAGGTTTTGTTGACATCAAGGCAGCCATTATCATTGGTCTTGTGGCGGGGCTGCTTTGCCAGTGGGCGGTCCGTCTCAAAATCACGTTTAGCTATGACGATTCACTGGATGTTTTTGGAATTCACGGTGTCGGGGGGATTTGGGGTTCTCTGGCTACCGGTTTGTTTGCCAGCACCGCAGTGAATCCAGCCGGTGCCAATGGCCTCTTTTTTGGCAACGCCAAGTTGCTAGGGATTCAATTCATTGCTGTGTTGGGGTCTGTTGTTTATGCCGCTGTAGTGACCTTTGCTTTGATTAAAATTGTTGATTTGATAATGGGTTTTAGGGTAGATGACGAGACAGAATCGGCGGGGCTCGATTTGACGCAGCATCAGGAAAGTGCCTACCAATTTTAGGGTCCTAAAACAGTTGAAATTCCTAAGCAACTTTTTGAAATGATTGCCGAAAACATATATTGAGGGCGTTTTTATGTCTGATGTTAAAAAGATAGATAGCGGGGTAGGGCCGGCTTATAAAGGCTTTTTAGAGGCCTTAGAGCAGGGTTCTATCCCCAATACCTTGGAGCTAGAAGAGGTCAAAAAGGTCCTCTATCCTCTACTTCAAGATGGCGCTCTTTCTCCAGAGGAAACAGACGACATCAATCATTTTTTGGATGATCTTGTTTCTAAAAAAATGGATGGGGTCCGATTTGATGAAGCCGTTTTTAAGCTTTTTCGCGCTCCAGCCCTGTCACGTCTGATTGGCAAAGAGGTTGAAGAAAATGCAGCACGCATGAATCGATTAGAAACTCTACAGCGTTTAAGAGAAGCCCAGCAAAAAAACCCGGCACTACCGCCACAGGCCATTCGAGAAGCCCTAGCCCCATTTTGTGCGAATGACACTTTTCAACCAGGTACCGAACAAGGCATTAAAGATTTCAAAGAATTATGGGCCTCTTCTGCTGGTTTTTTGGAATTTGGAGATAGCTTTGCATGGTATTTCAAAGACCCAGAAAAAAAAGCGGCTATAGTCTGTAACAATGCAAAAGATTTATTTTACCAAGCAGAACAGGAGGCCTTTGAAAAAAAGCTTTCAGGTTTTCCCAAACTGCTTCGCGATATTATTTCTGTCGGTACCATTCATCCTTCCGCGCAAGACAAATTGTTAGCTTGGGTAGAAGAAGTGGGAGTAAATCATCCCTTAGACCTTTCATTGAAAAAACTACCCCAAAGTTACCGCATCCCTATCTATGCCAGTTCAGGGCGCGAACGGAGGGTTTGGTATGATGCGATTGATTCCACACTCAAGTATCGCGATATTTTAGAACAGGCCCAAGCCCGTTTCAAAACAATTGCCGATTTGAAATCAGAAGGGATCCACGCGGAAGAACTAAAACCATTCGAAAAATATGAATTGGAAATTTCAAAAACAATGGAAGCCCTCAAAAAACAGGTGGGGGATTCCATTGCCAGCGTTCCGAAAACTCATGAAAAATTGTTGATAAGGGCCAAGCTACGTTTCTTAAGGCAGCCAGAGTTTGAGGATACTCATGAAATGGCAAAGGCCTATTTGAAGGCGAGGGGAGTGAATTTTGATCCCGAAGATTCTACTTTTATTAATAATAAAGTGAACGAATTTTTTGAGGCGGTAATACACAAGGTCACCAAAGTTTTGGCAGATGGAACTAAAAGGACATTCGCTTTGACACCGGCGACAGTTCCTTTCGATATCAAAATCGGCTCAGCACTTGTCTTTTTGGGGCCTGTTGATGAAAAAAAACAATGCGATTCAAAAACATTTGATTATAATAAAGATGAGTCACCTGACACGGTTCAACTATGTGTCAATAGAGTGCAGGTACCCACAGACACTCTCGCAACAAAAATCACCTATACTGACGGCGCTACAAACATCCCTGAGGTTGTTTATAGCAACAATCACGATAACCCTTTTTGCATAGAAGGATGCCAATTAACGGTAACAGATACCGATGGCGATCATATCCCTGATATCATTTTTGATAGGGGCAAACTTCCCGGCGGAAAGAGAGAGGCGCTTGTTTTTCCGGGGCTTGGAAAAAAATGGACCGATGCAGCAAGACTTATGGTTGAGTTTTCTTTGCAACCCTCAGGAGAAAAACGGTTCAGACCTACTTGGAAAGCCCCTTTCAAACTTATCAGCGGGGCTGACCTTACAAGCCTGCAAACCAGTCTGGATAAAACCCTGTCGGTCATTGATTTGAGGGCCAGATCTCTCCAAGATGCCATTGGTGAGCCTTTCAATGAAACAGTCGATGGCGCGATTCCCTTTTTTGCCACAGGGGGGGATGGTTTCGCTTTCAAATTGCACTTGCTCGATTTTCACGATTTCAAACCCGATGACTTTCCTCTTTTAGTGGAGTTGGGTGCGGCACTGACTTTGAACCTTCAGCCTCATTACTTTCCCTCTTTGGGATTTGGTCAGCAAATTGTTGTTGTTAATCCAGAAAGAACGACTCAAACTTTAATTGACGAAGATGATGGGGATGATAGGAAGGAATTTACAAGAGAGACCCAAGAAGTGGTTGGCTATTCTTTTCCTGTGAATGAGCTCCCACTTTTGCAAGCCGATCTTGCGATAACACCCGATTTTAGTATTCCGCAGTTTCGCTATGTTTCTCTCATGACAGAATTTGGGGTACACGTTTTTGCTAACACGGTTGCAACAGCTAAAATAACAGCTGAGTTAGATCATCAAGAAGGAAAATTTAAAAACTTTAGGATTATTGATACACAGGTGAATACACTAAACACTTCAGTAAACATCTATGCAGGTGTAGGTCTTCACTTTGATTTCCCTTTGGCAATCGTTCATCAAAATGCATCTTTGTGGCGGATCAATGCGAGCGCCATTTGTTATATCCATAGCCCTTCTTTTGGATCCGATTATCTGACCATCGATAGCTACACAAACCTGTGTGTGATCAACGCAGGTATCGGCTACTCTTTTGGAGACCCTTTTTAATATGAGTGCGATGGAAAAACCGATTAAATTTTGTCCAAACTCTGAGCGGAGTTTGCCTGAATATGTTTTTGCTTTGGTGGGGCAAATCGATGGGCAACCTTGCACCACTTTCAAAGAGGTTCAAGACTCTTTTGATCAAGTCGTTTTTGAAAATGTGGGGCCTCTTGAAGTGGAAGAAGGTCACTGGCCTTTTTTGGTCAATCAATTTTCTAGAAACACCTCCAATTTTAGTCCTTTTCCAGATTTAGAAAAGTCGACGTTCAGCATGATGAACAACTATCTCGTCAGATGGAAAATCTTAGATAAGGGTGGAAATTTTCAAGAAGAGGGTTTGAAATCTTTAGAAAGTATTGTCAGAAACTTAAGAGGATCTCCTTTAGCATCTGTTAAGGGGGATTTAGATCTGTTGGCCAGTCGGCATCGAATGGCCACCCTGATGGATCGCGCTGTTCTTTATCCCGCCATTGAGCGTCGTTTAGAAATAGCAACGGGGGGTTGTAAAATTCCTTTGACTCCTCAGTCGGTGCGAGAAGAAAGGGATTTTCTTGTGAAGTTTATGGAGTCGGGTGAATTTTCTCCTATCTGTCTCAAGCCAGAGCAAAGTGAAGGCCAAAGTGAAACTAAAGAGGGCGAGGCTATCCCTAAGGCGCTGACCCTTTTTGATTTTCGAAGTCGGTTTTTCAAAAGAAAACCGGTGAGTCCCATTGCACAACCAGAGGTAAAACCGGCGAAACCGGAAAAACGATACGGGGAGGTTGTTCTTGAACCTTTTAGCTCTTCGTTTAATATGCCCACCTCAGAAATGGGGCGAAAAGTTGCAGAGATGGATATGTTTTTACCTCATGATTCTGGTTATGTGCAAATTTTTGGGGTTCGCTGGCTTGCTCGTTTCTACATTCCTGATACAGGCATTTTTACCGAAGCGGCGTTATCTCTGGGGGGGCGTCACGGTGTCCAACACCTGGGGAGTAATGATCTGAAAAGTGAATGGTTTTATGAGGTGGGTTTGTTTGGGGCGGTGGGTTATACTTTTTTACAAACCTCTTGGCATGATCAGCCTTTTTCTCTTTTTTCCAGATTTGATATCAAACTTGCTGTTCAAGCAGCTTATAGTACAGGGTATTTGAGGAGTACGGTCCCGCCCGCTTTGTCGCTTGAAGGACGATTACTAAAACTTGGGCCGTTGCTTTTACAAGGCAGCGTCGAACAATATCTGGATGAACTGAGACAACCAAGAAATTCCGCCACGATAAAATTACAACTCGGTTTATAGCTCTAACTAACCACCTTTTTATTTTTAAACTGCTCCTTTTCCGTTGAACCCCCCATGGCGGTTGTAGAGCAAAGCCCGTGAGAAATCACTTGCACCACCTGATCAAAATAACCGGTTCCCACCTCTCGCTGATGTTTGGTTGCCGTGTAACCCGTTTTTTCCGTGGCGAACTCCTTTTCTTGGAGTTTTACGTAAGCAGGCATCCCCTCTTTTTTGAAATCAAGTGCCAATTCAAACATCGAATAGTTGAGGGCATGAAAACCGGCCAACGTGATAAACTGAAATTTATAGCCATAGGCCGCTAGTTCCCGTTGAAAACGTTTGATCGTTGCATCATCCAGATTTTTCTTCCAGTTGAAGGATGGTGAACAGTTATAGGCCAGCAATTTTCCAGGAAATTCATTCTGAACGGCTTCCGCAAATTTTTTGGCTTCATTGAGATCAGGGTGAGCTGTTTCACACCAGACCATGTCGGCATAGGGCGCATAAGCAATACCTCTTGCAATGGCGGCATCTAGGCCACCTTTGATTCTGAAAAAACCCTCCGGCGTTCGCTCGCCCGTTAAGAATTTTTTGTCTCTAGGATCAGTGTCGCTCGTAATCAGAAAAGCCCCATTCGCATCGGTTCTTGCAATGAGAACTGTTGGAACTCCCATCACATCAGCGGCCAGTCTTGCCGCAGTAAGAGTGCGGATAAATTGACTAGTAGGCAGCAAAACTTTTCCGCCCATATGCCCGCATTTTTTCTCTGAGGAGAGCTGATCTTCAAAATGGACAGCAGCTGTGCCAGCCTCAATCATCGCCTTCATCAATTCAAAAGCATTCAGAGGGCCACCAAAACCGGCCTCGGCGTCGGCAACAATTGGTGCAAACCAATAAACATCATCGTCGTTTCCTTCGGCATGATGAATTTGATCGGCCCTTTGAAGAGTCTGGTTAATTTTTCGAACGACATTGGGGACACTGTTGGCAGGATATAAACTTTGGTCTGGATACATTTGGCCGGCAAGATTCGCGTCGGCTGCAACTTGCCAACCACTCAAGTAGATTGCCTTCAGTCCTGCCTTGACCATCTGCATGGCTTGATTGCCCGTTAAAGCGCCCAAGGCTGAGACAAACGATTCGGTATTAAGAAGATTCCAAAGTCTTTCGGCACCTAGCTTGGCCAGTGTGTATTCAATGTGAACACTCCCCTTTAGTTTTACCACATCTTCAGCACTGTAGGGTCTTGTGATTCCCTCCCATCTTTTCTCTTTGCTCCAGCTTTTTTCTAAGCGGTGTGCATCGAGCATGATTTCCCCCTTTTGTGTTTAATTTTCCAGGTAGTCGTAAGCCACTAGAGTTAAAAAATCAGAAAACTGATCGCTGGTCATCATTTGATCAAATAATTCGCTGGCGAGTGCCACTTTTCCATTCGTTTTAAATTTTACCATCTCTTCTTTGATGGTCTGGCGAACAAGTTCCTTGGTTACTTTTCTGCCATCGGTCATTTTGGTTCCATGTTTTGTCCATTGCCAGACTTGGGCCCTTGAAATTTCCGCCGTGGCCGCATCTTCCATCAAATTGTAGAGTGGTACACAACCAGAGCCTCTCAACCAAGCCTCCAAATAAAGAATCCCAACATTAATATTGGTTCTTAGACCTTTTTCCGTGATCTCTCCTAAGGGAACTTTCAATAAATCGTTAGCCGTCACTTTTACCTCTTCTCTTGAAATGGAAAGTTGATTTGGCCCCTTCATCTCTTCATCAAAAATTTTTGTCGCGATAGGGACCAAACCAGGGTGTGCGACCCAAGTGCCGTCATGACCGGCGGCCACCTCTCTTTTTTTGTCGGCGATCACTTTGTTGATGGCCTCTTCATTTGCTTGTGGGTCGTTTTTGATGGGAATTTGAGCCGCCATTCCCCCCATCGCGTGAGCCCCACGTTTGTGGCAAGTTTGAACGAGTAAATCGACATAGGCCTTTAGAAATGCCTTATCCATTGTGACTTGAGCGCGATCCGGCAAAACAAATTGAGGATTATTCTTAAATTTTTTGATGAAGCTAAAAATATAGTCCCAACGGCCGCAATTTAAACCAACAATGTGATCCTTGAGTTCATAAAGAATCTCATCCATCTCAAAAGCCGCAAGAATGGTTTCAATGAGGACGGTAACTTTGATCGTTCCATTGGGGATACCCAATTCTTTTTGAGCAAAGATAAAAACATCATTCCAAAGTCTGGTTTCCAAATGGCTTTCCAATTTTGGAAGATAAAAATAGGGGCCAGTTCCTTTTTCAAGAAGTGTTTTGGCGTTGTGAAAAAAGTAGAGTCCAAAGTCAAAAAGCGATCCGGAAATTGGCTTGCCATCCAGCTTCACATGTTTTTCGACAAGATGCCAACCACGGGGACGCACCAATAATGTGGCGATTGTGTCATTGAGCTTATATTCTTTCCCTTCTGGACTGACATATGTAATGGTTTTGTTGACCGCATCGCGCAAATTGATTTGACCTTGGATATTATTGTTCCAGGTTGGGGAGTTGGAGTCTTCAAAATCGGCCATAAAAACCTTGGCGCCGGAGTTCAAGGCATTGATAATCATTTTGCGGTCCACCGGGCCAGTAATTTCGACACGGCGATCTTGAAGGTCTTTGGGGGTGGGCGCTATTTTCCAATCACTTTTGCGAATTTTTTCGGTCTCTTTTAAAAAATCGGGAAGCCAACCCGAATCGATTTTTTTTTGGATTTCACTTCTTTTTTCAAGGAGTTGAAGACGTCTTGGTTCGAACTGGTGGCTTAAATTTTCAACGAAATGAAGAGCCTCTCGAGTTAGGATTGTTTTAAACTCGGCGGTGACTGGGGCCAAAACCTCAATCCCGTTTCGTTGCATGCGGGCGGAGAAAACCACAAATTGGGGGTTGATGTCAACTTTAAGATCATATTGTGGGTCGCCGGGGGATCGAACCCCGGACCCTCTGATTAAGCAACAGTTGTCTCCAAATTTCTCTGGAGTGTCGGACTATCTCATCTCGCCAAAGTTTGAACGGCGAGCCGGGCGCTTATGAGGGTTTATTGGTTGCCATCCTCACCCTCTAGTCTCTGCACCTTCCGAATTACTTGAATGGCTTCATTCGGCTTGGCTCAGGATTGGCATATCTGCTTTTAGGCGATTTAGCGTCTCCTGAATTCACCCGGTTTGCATATCCATCTCACGATGAATAGGACCCTTAATTGAGTCAGATGCTCTACCAACTGAGCTAGCGACCCATAACTACTAAAAAACAAGATTCGAAATCCTAATATCTAAATCCTAAACAAATTCCAAATACTAAATTCAAATAACTAAATAGGTAGAATTGTTTGGAATTCGCAATTTTGGTCATTGGGATTTGTCCTTCGACTTTGCTCAGGATGGTGAACTTGTCGAACCATTTAGAATTTAGGATTTAGTGCTTAGAATTTTTGAGTTTATCTCGTATGGAAATCCTGCCTGTAGATTCGAAGAGTTGCAAGCAAGACGGCAACCAAAGTGGGGCCGGCTAAGATGCCGATGGGGCCCCAAAGTTTTAATCCGCCAAAGATCGCCAGAAAAAGCAAAACAGGGTGGATGTTCGTTTTACCCTGAATCAAAATCGGTTTCAAAACGTTATCAATCCCTGAGATCACAAAAAATCCGTAGATAAAAAGAAAGGTCGCCATTCCCCATTGCCCAGAAATCAGTAGATAGATGAATACCGGAACCCACACCGAACCGGTCCCCACAATCGGAACAAACGCCATAATAAATGTCGCCAATCCTAAAAGAAGGGCGATATCGATTCCTGCAATCCAAAAACCGATGCCGGCCAATATCCCTTGCACCAGCGCCGTTAAAATATAGCCATAGATGCACGCTCTGAGTGTAAGTCTAATTTCTTTAGCTAATGTTTTTTCATAAGTATTTTTGAGGGGGGAGAGGTCTAAAATTTCGTGATAGAGTCTTGGACCGTCAACCAAAAGAAAATAGGTCAATATGACTGTGAATAATCCTCCCAAAAAGAAAGTTGCCGTTTTGGAAACAACCTTTGGCGAAAATTGGTAGAGATATTGAGCGCTGTTTTGCGCCGCTTCCTTTAGCAGAGAGATGATATCAATTTCAAAACCAAGCGATTGCCGCCATGCTTCCAACTGCGGTGGTAGCCACCCCACTAGCAAATTTTGAAAGGTGTGATTGTGTATGTGTCCTGAAAAACCATGCGCTACTTTCAAAACCTGATCGGTAATGAGTGAAACAAGGACACCGGAGGGAAGAGCCAAAAAGATAGCAAACAAAACAAGGCAGAGGAAAGCGGCGGGGTGTCTTCTTCCCCTAAAAAGTTTGAGGAGACCTTGAAAAAGGGGTTCACAAGCTAAAGCGAGAACTAAAGAAAGAAGAATAATTCCGTAAAAAGGTTTTAAGAGCCAAAAAAATCCGATGAGAAGCGCAAATAAAACCACCCAAAAAGCAACCTTTTCTAGATTTTGAATTCTGGAGTCCACCAACCGCAAGATATGCGGTTGGTGAGTATAACTCAATTATAAAAAGTTAGGCTCCTAACATCTTCTCCGGCCTTTCCGAAAAACGCTTTCATAAATAAGATGGAGCTTCGGGGTCCTGTCCCTCCGGGATTGCACGCCCTCCCGACAGATCGGGCTGACAACCCTCCGGGCCACCCCTTCGCTCCGATCACACTACACTGAAGCGTTTTTCGCAAGGGTGCTCCAAACTATAAAAAGTTAAGGGCCTATAACATCCGATGTGGAAGCCGATTCCAGAACCAGCATTGCTTTGAAGCTAGTGTCACCCCTTTTTGACTCGGCACCTGGTCTTGTCGGTTCGTCCGCAACGCCGATAGAAATTGTATATTGCCCTTGGCTAATAATGTCTGCAGGGGCAAAACCAAATGTGCATTTATCTGATTCTTCACATTTGCCGATCATGGGGTAAAAACTTAGCTGCATGGCTTCGGGGTCTATTGCTGGTTCCGTTGAAAGAATTGTTACAACTTTTTGAATTGGATCTCCATCTGGATCGACTGCGCGCACTTCAAAACCATCTACCGTTTTTCCAATCACAAGTGATAATCCGATATTTAGGTCTATCGGTTGACCGTTCATGAAAATAGAAACCACAGGAGGTTGATTGGCAATTGCTCCAGTTCCACTCCCGCCCCCTTCTCCGCCGGAAATGTTCTCAGCACCTCCTTGTGGCGCTGGTAAATTGACCGACCCTTGCTGGTCTTGGTTCTCTTGAACTTTGCTAAGGTCCCTGCAACCAAAAAAAAGAATGATCAACAAAAACAAAAATTTTATTTTCATTTTATCCTCATCATTTAAAAATCAAAACCATGTTTATTGCTGAAGCAGATCAACGATTAAAGTGCCAGTTCCCTCCATCGGTAGTACTTTTCTTTCAACACTTGGTTTGTCGAAGGCTTTTATTGTTATTTCAAAAATGCCGGTCCAACCTGGAGCAGGGATGGTATCTTCGAAGTAGATACTATAAAAGCATTGATAGGTGCTAGGACAGGAAATCCGTTTAAATCCAATGGCTGACGGATTAGCATTTAGATCAATATTAGAATTTGGATCGTTCTGCTTTATCACTTGGATTACTTCCAGTCCCTTTTGCTGATCGATGGGGTCTTGGTCGGGGTCTGAAACATCGATTTCCAAATCTTGAATAGATCCTGGCATGAGAAATGCTTCACCGTTGGAATCTTTCAAAGGAGGCTCGGTATAGTGTATGCCTAGATATGGAAATCGAATCTCTGGTCCTTTATTTTGTGGGGCTGGAATACCAACACCTGAATCAGTTATTACCGCTTCGTCGTCGGGCGCAACATCAGGCGCAACACTAACTCCTCCACTTACAGGAGGAGGGGGTGTTACTTGATCTCCACCAGGTTGTTGAGGTCCTGAGCTTTGGCCGGGACCGCCTCTTGGATCACAGGCTATGAATAGCTGGATTGATATGGCCATGACTAAAGCGTATTTAAGTAATTTCATAATACCTCCCATGTATGAACCACACCGTTAATTGTGCAATTTCTGTGCCATTTGAGGGGACGTTTCCACGGATTTTTGACACCTGTCAAAATTTTGACGTCTTAAATAATCGTTGTCTTAATGCTAGCGAGGCGGTAATAACCTCAACAGTTATGGATTCTTATATTCCCTTACTCATGCTTTTTGCCATTGGGATTGGCCTTTCGGGCGGGTTTGTTCTTTTGTCTCATTTTATCGGCACCAAAAAGCCGACCCCTGAAAAAATGGGGCCCTATGAATGCGGACTAGACCCCATTGGTACACCCAGACAGCGTTTTTCGGTGAAGTTCTACCTGGTCGCTATGCTTTTTATTTTGTTCGATATCGAAGTGGTCTTTTTATACCCTTGGGCGCAACTTTTTAGAGAGTTTAAATTGGTTGGCCTAGGCCCATTACTTTTCACAGAAATGGTGGTGTTCTTGGGCGTGTTGGGTTTAGGCCTTGTTTATGTTTGGAAACGAGGCGCATTGGAGTGGGAATAATATGCGTTTTGGAGATATCATCACAACAAGGATTGATGAAGTAGTGAAATGGGGGAGAAAGTTCAGCCTCTGGCCCATGCCTTTCGGGACTGCTTGCTGTGCGATTGAATTCATGGGGGTTGTCTCCAGCCATTTTGACATTTCCAGATTCGGTGCCGAGCTTGTTCGCTTTTCCCCCAGACAATCCGATTTGATGTTGGTCATGGGAACGGTTAATTATAAACAAGCCCCAATTTTAAAAAGAATTTATGAGCAAATGTGTGAGCCCAAATGGGTCATCTCCATGGGGGCCTGTGCCTCTTCGGGTGGTTTTTACGATAATTATTCGGTACTGCAGGGAATCGATGAAGTAATTCCTGTCGATGTCTATGTTCCGGGTTGTCCTCCAAGGCCCGAGCAGCTGCTGGATGCGATTATAAAACTCCAAGAAAGTTTGCAAGGGATCAAGGAGAAAAAATCGGCATGAAATTTTTGTGGATTGCTTTCTCGCTAGCATTTCTCTCAATGACAGTTGTTGCTGCTGACGATGAAGCCAAAGCCCTTTTCGAAAAAGCTAAACAATTAGAAAAACTCTCCGACTCGTTGACCGAAAAAGCAGAAAAGGCTTGTTACTGGGGCAAAGGTGGTGGCTCGCATGCTTGCATGGAAGGTTTTGTTAAAAAATATAATGCGGAACATGGTGCGGGGTCTTTTGAATTACTCCCCCAACTCAACGTGATTCGTTATACCGGCGTTCATTTCAAACAATTGATGGAAAAATTTCCAGATAGTTCTTATGCCGGTGAGGCTGATTATCATTTACTGACTAAAAATTTGGTGGGAAGTCCCGACGAAGTTTTCCCAAAGGTTAAAGAATTTTTGAAACGCCACCCTAGTGGCGAGTGGAACTGCAAAGGCCAAATGTTGTTGGGCAGACTCAATCAAGATATCTGGTGGATTCACAAAAAATGGAGTTGGGTTTTGTATAACTGGAAAATGACTGAAGAAGATTTGATTGTGAAGGCCGAACCCTACCGCCAAGAGGGGATACGAATTTTTGAAAAAGTGAGCAAAGATTGCAAAGGTGAGATCAAAGAAGTCGCTCAGGCAGAGGCCAAACTCCTCAAAGCCCACAAAGACGACGGCAAATTCTACGGAATCGTTAATGAAACAATGGTTAGCGAAACCAAGTCGACTCCTTAACTTTAAAGTCCTTGATTTCTTAAGTCAATTTGGTACCTAACGCGCGCGATGCAAGAGGCAATCGACCATCTCAAAAGGGCCTTTGGGCCGGCTATTTTGGAGACTTCCAACAATCTTGGAAATGAAACCGCCGTTGTTTCAAAAGAAAAGATTGTTGAGGTGGTGAAGTTTCTTCGCGACACGCCAGACTTGAAATTTAATTTCATGATGGATCTGGCAGGGGCCGACTATCCGGGTCGCTCTGAGCGCTTTGAAGTCATTTATCATTTCTATTCTTTATCGACGAAAAAAAGAATTCGCTTGAAGGTAAGGGTTTCAGAAGAAAATCTGGAAATTCCATCCATTCACACACTCTATAAAGCGGCCAACTGGTTTGAAAGGGAAGCCTTTGACATGTTTGGAATTCGTTTTCAAGGGCATCCCAATTTAAAAAGGATTTTGATGTTTGAGGAATTTGAGGGATATCCGCTCCGAAAAGATTATCCGGTCAACAAGCGGCCAAAAATTCCAACACCCGATCCACTTATAAAAGTGTAAATTATGGATGATATTGCAAAACCGTTAGACTCTAATCCAATGATCTTGAACCTGGGGCCAGCGCATCCGGCTATGCACGGGACATTGCGTGTTCTTTTGGAACTCCAGGGCGAAACGATTATCAATGCCACACCGGAAATTGGCTATCTGCACCGTTGTTTTGAAAAAGAGTCCGAAGTTAAAACATACACTCAAGTCATTCCCTACACCGATCGCCTCAATTATTTGTCGTCGCTTATGAATAATGTCGGTTACTGCATGACGGTTGAAAAAATGTTTCCTCTGGAAATTCCAGAGAGGGCTCAATGGATTCGAATGCTCATTTGTGAACTCTCCAGAATCATGGATCACGCGATTTGCATTGGGACGAATGCGGTGGATATCGGCGGGCTTACCAACTTTTGGTATCTTTTCAATCCGAGAGAAAAAATAACTGATTGGGTGGAGGCGTTGTGTGGTGCCCGTTTGACAACAACCTACACACGCATTGGCGGTCTCATGCGTGATGTTCCTCCCAACACCAAATCTTTTTTGAAAGAGTGTGTGAAAGAGACTTTGAAAGGGGTCAAAGACACGATTGGGCTCCTCAAGAAAAACCGGATTTTTATGGAGCGAACACAAAATGTTGGCGCGATTTCCAAGGAAGATGCGATCAGTTATGGCTTTACAGGTCCTTGTTTGCGGGCTTGCGGCGTTGATTATGATATTCGAAAAGCCCACCCTTATTATTTTTATGATCAGCTTAATTGGGATGTGCCGCTGGGCCGGCATGGAGATTCTTATGACAGACTTTTTGTGAGGTTTGAAGAGATGATCCAGTCTTGTCGCATGGTCGAACAGATTTTGGAAAAAATGCCCGAAGGGCCCATCATGACAGACAATCGAGAGGTAGCCCTTCCGGCAAAACATGAAGTATACGGTTCTATAGAAGGGATCATTCAGCAATTTAAAATCGTGATGCACGGAATCAAGCCGCCGCCTGGAGAAATCTATTCCTACACCGAAGCGGCCAATGGAGAATTGGGTTTTTATATTGTGAGTGATGGTTCCGACAAACCGTATCGGATTAAAGTGAGACCCCCTTGTTTTGCTATTTATCAAGCCTATCCCGATTTGATGAAGGGAGCTTTGGTTGCTGATGCCGTAGCAATTTTGGGCGGATTGAATATTGTGGCGGGAGAATTAGATCGATGAACTTTGAATTCATTCCAGAGAATAAACGAAAGTTTGAGGAATATCTCAAACGTTATCCTCAAAAGAAGGCAGTGTTATTGCCGGCGTTGTGGTTAGTGCAAGAACAACAGGGCTGGATCTCGCCGGAGTCGATGGAGTATCTAGCCAAACTTTTAGATCTCTCACACGCTTATATCTATGAGACCGTCACTTTCTACACAATGTACAACAAAAAACCGATCGGCAAACATCATATTCAAGTCTGCAACAGTGTTTGCTGTTGGTTGCGTGGCTCTCAAGAAACGGTGGAGCAGATCAAGAAAAAACTCAATATAGAAGTGGGAGAAACAACAACCGACAAACGTTTTCATCTATCCACGGTTGAGTGTTTAGGTTCTTGCGGCACGGCCCCCATGATGCAGATTAACAATGATTATTATGAAGATTTGACGGAAGCAAAGATCGACAAGATATTAAAAGAACTAAAATAGAATGGAACTCATTTTATCAAAAAATTGGGGGGCTCCAAATCGAAGTGCCTATGCCTCTTTGCAAAAGCTTTTCAAGATGACTCCTGCGCAAGTGATTGAGGAGGTGAAGGCTTCAGGTCTACGTGGTCGCGGTGGGGCCGGTTTTTCGGCAGGTGTCAAATGGGGTTTTATTCCCAAAGACACAAAAAAACCGATTTATCTGATTTGTAATTTTGACGAAAGCGAGCCGGGAACCTTCAAAGACAGAGCGATTGCCGAAAAAGATCCCCACATGATGATTGAAGGGATGATTATTGCGGCCTATGCAATCGGTGCCCACACAGCCTACATTTATATCCGCGGTGAATTTTACAAACAGTGGGAGATTGTAGAAGCTGCACTCAAAGAGGCCGCCGCAAAAGGATTTTTGGGAAAAAATATTTTGGGATCCAAATTTGATCTTGATATTTATCAGCATAGAGGTGCGGGCGCCTATATTTGTGGGGAAGAGACAGCCCTTTTGTCTTCGCTGGAAGGTGGAAGGGGTTATCCCAGAATCAAGCCCCCCTTTCCGGCGATTGAAGGGGCATGGGGTTGCCCAACCATTGTGAACAATGTAGAGACCCTTTCAAATCTTCCCTACATTATTAATAACGGTGCCGCCGCTTTCAAAAAATTTGGGACAGAAAAAAGTTCTGGTACGAAATTAATTTCGGCCTCAGGCCACATCAACAAGCCGGGAGTTTATGAAGTCGAAATGGGGCTTCCTATTCGGACTTTTGTGGAGGAGTATTGTGGTGGTGTGTGGAAGGGCCGGAAATTAAAAGGGTTGGTGCCGGGTGGTTCTTCGTTTCCCGTTTTGACTGCAGAGGAAGCCTATAATGTGAATCTCGATTTTGAATCGTGTGCGGCCGCCGGTACTTCGCTGGGTTCCGGTGGTTTTTATGTGATGGATGAAACGACCTGCATGGTCCGCATGTTACAATTTACTGCCAAATTTTATGAACATGAATCGTGTGGGCAGTGCACGCCATGCAGAGAGGGAACCGGTTGGGTTTCCCAAATTGTCAAAAGAATTGAAGAGGGAAACGGCCGCGATCGTGATTTGCAACTCTTGATTGATGTGTCCAATAACATGATGAATGGAAGAACAATTTGTGTTTTTGCCGATGCGCTGGCGATGCCGGTGATTAGTTATGTGACAAAGTTTAGAAAAGAATTTGAAGAGCATGTCCGTTTGGGAAAATGTCCGTACGCTAGTACGATGGTACGCTAGTACGATGGTAAAAATAAAAATAAACAATAAGGAAGTTGAGGTAGCGGAGGGGACGACGGTTTTGAAGGCAGCGCTGGCCAACAAAGTTGATATCCCTTATTTTTGTTATCACCCCAAACTCTCGATTTCCGGCAATTGCCGCATGTGTCTGGTCAACATCAAGGGCCAGAACAAACCGGTCATTTCTTGTCGCGAAAGAGTGCGGGAGGGGATGGAGGTTGATACCAAATCAGAAGAAGTCAAAAAAATGCAGCAGGGAGTTTTAGAGTTTATTTTGGTCAATCATCCTTTGGATTGTCCTATCTGTGATCAATCGGGTGAGTGCGATCTGCAGGATAATTATTTTAAATTTTCGAAATTTCCCTCCCGCCTGGAAGATCAAAAAATCCATAAACCCAAAGTCAAATCACTGGGTCCTCTGGTCACACTTGATGATGAGCGCTGCATTGTCTGCACGAGATGTGTGCGATTTTGCGATGAGGTAGCAGGCACTCATGAACTTTGTGTGACCGAGCGTGGAGGACACTCCGAACTGACGACTTACCCTGGAAAAGAGTTAAAAAATCCTTATTCACTTTGCACAGTCGATGTTTGCCCCGTGGGAGCACTCACTTCCACCGATTTTCGTTTCAAAAAACGGGTCTGGTTTTTGAAAACGACCCCTTCAATTTGTACCGGCTGTGCCACCGGCTGTAACATCAAGATGGATTGGGATGATTCGGTGGTTTATCGCTACCGTCCCAGAGAAAATGAGGCGGTCAACCAATGCTGGATGTGCGATGAAGGAAGGCTTTCCTATAAATTTATTAATGATGCGAACAGGGTTTTTGAACCTTTGCTCAAAAAACATGGGGAGTTTGAAGAAATAACTTGGGAAGGGGCTCTCAAACATATCGCTGATATTTGCTATGAAAATCCCAAGGTTCATTATATCGGTGTTTTATCGGCTCAAGCCAGCTGCGAAGAAAATTTCACCCTCCATTCCTTTTTGAAAAATGTTTTTCCAAAAGCCCAATTTTTGACGACAAAAAAAGAAGTGCCACACCCATCCCACGATGAATTTTTAATCGATGCGGACAAAAACCCCAATTCAAATTTTTTAGAATTGCTTGAAATTAAAGAAGCAGATGATTTTGCAAAAGAAGGGATATATTTTGTTTTGGAACATTTAACGAATGCTCAGAAAGAGGCCTTGATTATGGCCAAGCCAAAGATGGTTGTTTGGCTGGCCTCAAACTTAGGGGACGTTTCCCTTGCAGGGGGAACGTCCCCTAAGTTGTCCCCTCCGTTGTGGGCCGATGTGATTTTGCCAAAACCGACTTTTGCAGAACAAGAAGGACACTTTATTAACAGACAAAAAAGACTTCAGAAAGCAAACAAGGCCTTCGAACCAAAGGGTCATGCGAGGCCTGTTTGGATGGCTCTAGCAGAGCTTTCCAGAAAATTGGATAAGCCATTGGATTGGAATTCTTACCCAAATGTTTTTAAAGAAATGAGTCAGGAACTAAAATGGATTACGCAATTGCAGCGCTAAAAACAGCTTCGATCTTTCTTGTTGTGATCAGCATCGTACCCGTCTTGATCTGGCTGGAGCGAAAAGGTGCGGCCTATATCCAAGATCGTCGTGGCCCCAATCGCGCCGCTATTTTGGGTGTGAGGCTGGGTGGGCTGATCAACAGTTTGAATGATGTCGTCAAACTTTTGTTCAAGGAAGATATCATTCCAGCCAATGTCAACAAGCCCCTTTTTATTTTGGCTCCGATGATCGCCTTTTTTGTGGCAACGATTACTTTGGCGGTTATACCGTTTGCAGATCCAATTCAGCTTGGTTCGACAAAACTTCTTCTGCAGGTCGCCGATTTGGATGCGGGGCTTTTGTATGTTTTTGCCGTCTCCAGTTTGGGAGTTTATGGTGTTATGCTTGCCGGATGGGCAGCCAATAACAAATATTCACTTCTGGGAGGGTTGCGATCTGCTGCCCAGATGGTTAGCTATGAAGTTTCTTTGGGACTGGCTGTTGTAGGGATTTTTTTGATGGCGGGATCTTTGAAATTGACTGACATTGTGGCTTATCAGGGTTCTAACTTGTTTCATTGGAATATTTTGCTTCAGCCGGTTGCCTTCTTTATTTTTCTGACGGCGTTGTTTGCAGAGACCAATCGTTTGCCTTTTGATCTACCAGAAGGAGAATCCGAACTGGTTGCCGGTTTTCATGTTGAATACTCCAGCATGAAGTTCGCCCTCTTTTTTATGGCGGAATACGCCCATATCATTGTCGGCTCTTGTATCATTACAACTTTATTTTTTGGAGGCTGGCATATTCCATTCGTTCCTGTCGATTTGATTCGGATGAATGCAGAACTCGTTGCACAGGGTTTGTGGATTGGTTTTGCTATTTTTTCAATCCTGGGTGGCGGGCTTTTGGTTAGGCGTTTCAAAAAAGGTAAGTATGGAGATTTGAGGGATTACGAGCCATTAGTGATTGGGGCACCAGGAATCCTGATAGGCTTTGCTCTCTTAGGTTTGTTTGCGATCTTCGCACAAGACTGGGAATTTCTTCCTTGGGGTAAAAATATTTTTATTGCCACCCTTCAAGCCGGTGTTTTTTTAGCGAAAGTTTTATTTTTCTGTTTCTTTTTTATCTGGGTGCGCTGGACGCTTCCCCGATTTCGCTATGATCAGTTGATGCGTTTGGGTTGGAAAGTGATGTTGCCCTTGGCATTGATAAATATTTTGGTGACGGGGTGGGTTGTTTTGCAAAGTTAAGGGAATAATAAAGAGCAGCCACCTATCTTTTCTATCCAAATAAAATGCTTGTCTAGACTGAAAACATTGGCAGAAGAACTTTTGGCCAGACTTGCAATGTAACAATCGGTGAGATTAATTTTCTTACCAGTCTGTCTTAATCTTAAAGAAAGCTCTCCAGCCTCTTGCCAGTGTGTGTCGTTGCCTTGAATCCAATAAAGCGGTTTGAAATATTCTTTAAGTTTTTTGACTTCTTTTTCACCCCGCGAGCCTTGGACTAGTTCAGCCTGAATAATAGCAGCCGTGGCGACTTGGGCATTATCCAATAATGTGTCTACTGTTTGTTCGAGTTCAATGTTTTTCTTCAAGAAATAGTCGATCCAGACGGAGGTATCAATCAAAACAAGATTATCTTTGGGCATGACGGATCTCGTCGGCCGAAAGGTCAAACTTGAGTTTTCCTTTTAGGTCTTTTATTTTTGCTATTTGATGACGCCTTAGATAATCTTGGATGGCAGTCATGACCGCTTTCGCCTTTGTATTAGCTCGACTGACTTGTTGAAGGGTTTGGAGCACCTTACTGTCCAATGTAACTGTTGTGCGCATTGTATAGGAATTATGTGCATTTTTTTAAGAAATGTCAATCAAAATTCAATAGAAATTGTGCACTTTTTAACCTAAGAGTAGAGCGTTGTTTATACAGCACTGAAAAATTGGAATGCCAAGTTTTCATTTACATATCTAGGTAAGGGAAATGGAGTGTAGGGGATACAGTTTTTAAAATATTTTTAGAAGCATAACCCATTGAAATTATTTGACTTCTCTCTCTCTCTCTCTGCCTGTAATCCCACGCAACTTTTTTTGATTTCGGACGATAACTAGTGTAGAAGGCAAACACGTTTAAAAACAAGGAGGTATTTATGGCCAACGCAATTATTACAAACGCTACAGCAAAAATTGCTAGGGACGTGAACCAAGATGGGTACGCCGACATTGTTACACTCCGTTTTGATCTGGATGAATCACAGAAAATCAAAGCCGCTTCAGTGACGGATGTCGAATACGGAACAAAAGTTGCAGGCGAATTCAAACGTCTAGAGGACCCTGTATTTAGAAATGGCAATGCTTTGTTCCAAAAGGGTATAAGAGCCCAAATAGGTGATGATAGACAAAGCACTAGTCCTATTGAAGCAATTCTTCTGCGGGTAGAGTCACGTCTAGATAACCCAAAAAAATTCGTAGATCTAGAAGAAGTAATAATTAATGGCGCCAAAGTCTATGTGGATATATTAGTGGAAATTAAACTAAAAGCGTGGCCAGAGTTACATAATATTGACGGTATGCAGCCAGTCGATAATATTAAATTGACAAACTAGGATTGTACAACAAATAGCCGCTACTTTCCGCCTGAAATCCTACCTTGATTTAGCATCGAAAGTTCGTTACCTAGCCATCCCTGATGATGGAACCGATTTTCTTTTATGGTTTTGGGGGGTTGGCGGTGGTCACAGCACTGTTGATGGTGACCAGGGTCAATCCAATTGCCTCGGCGGTTTGGCTGGTGGTCTGCTTTTTTGCCTTTGCCGCACTTTTTATAACGTTGGAAGCCCATTTTATTGGGGTCATTCAAGTGCTACTCTATGCTGGCGCCATCATGGTTTTGTTTATCTTTGTGATCATGCTTTTAAATATTGGAGCGGAAGAGCTCAAAGCAAGAACGATGCAGTTTTCAGGACTTTTGGGAGGATTAGTTACTATCTACCTCATTGTTTTGATCACACTGGGGCTTCTCAAAAATCCAGTCAGATTTTTTGAACCTTTGACGGAAGGGTACGGCTACGTTGCCCCCGTTGGACGATTATTGTTTACAAAATATTTAGTGCCGTTTGAGCTGACATCCGTTTTACTTTTGGTTGCAATCGTAGGGTCAGTAGTGATGGGGAAGAGGAAGCTGTAAAAAATTAGAAATGAAAAATCAAAAACCAAAAATACAAACTAAGAATAAAAGTTTTTTGTTTTTAATATGTGTTTTTGGTTTTTAACTTTTAATTTTTTATTTAGTTCATGATGATTACGTTAACACATTATTTAATTTTGGCTGCGGTGCTTTTTTGCATTGGTGTTTTTGGTGTTGTGGTGCGTCGCAATATCCTCATTATTTTTATGTCGATTGAATTGATGCTCTCTGCCGTCAATTTAGTTTTTTTATCTTTTTCCCGTTATTTAGGAACTCAAGATGGCCATGTCTGGGTCTTCATGGTTTTAACCGTGGCAGCAGCAGAGGCTGCAGTGGGGTTGGGAATCATTGTGGCCCTGTTTAGAAATAAACAGACTATCTATGTGGATGAAGTCAAAGAGTTAAAAGGTTAAAAATGCTGCGCACACTTTATCAATATATCGCACCGCAGACACTGGCTTGGCTCATTGTTGCCCTTCCATTGGCCGGTGCGACAATCAATGGGTTCTACTCTCTCGTTGCTTCCAGATTTCACAAACATGCTTCGCACTCATTCACCTCACTCATTGGTTGCGGCCTGCCTGTTCTTTCTTTTGTGATTTCTTTGCTCATTTTTGTTACTTTAATCGGTTTTTCTGCGGGCCAAGACCCTACCATGATCACCGGCCCGCTTTTTCAGTGGGTGGTGACGGGAAATTTAACAATCGATCTTGGTCTCAAGTTTGATCAGCTCTCTCTCGTCATGGTCCTCATTGTGACCGGTGTTGGCTCTCTCATCCATATCTATTCGATGGGCTACATGGGGCATGATGAAGGGTACGCACGTTATTTTTCTTATCTCAATTTATTTTTATTCTTCATGCTCCTTTTGGTTTTGGGAGATAGTCTGGTCCTTCTTTTTGTCGGCTGGGAGGGAGTGGGGCTCTGTTCTTATTTGCTAATTGGTTTTTGGTTTGAAGATCCTACAAAAGCGGCCGCCGGGAAAAAAGCCTTTATTGTGAACCGAATAGGCGATGCCGGCTTTTTGCTGGGGATGTTTTTTATTTATGCAACACTTTCCTCACACAATCTGCCGCCGACCGAACATCAATACAACTTTTTTAATTTTGAGGTGATCAAACACCATTCGGCTTATTTGATGCCGGTTGCTACACCCATTTGTTTGCTTTTATTTTTGGGGGCTTGCGGAAAGTCGGCACAAATTCCTCTTTATGTTTGGCTACCCGATGCCATGGCCGGTCCCACACCTGTTTCCGCCCTCATCCATGCCGCAACAATGGTGACCGCCGGTATCTACATGATCGCAAGGCTTAACTTTTTGTATGTGTTGAGCCCAACTGCGATGCAGGTTGTGGCGTGGATTGGAGCTATTACCGCCATCTTTGCCGCAACGATTGGTCTCACACAAACCGATATCAAAAAAGTTCTGGCCTATTCCACCATTTCGCAATTGGGCTACATGTTTTTGGCCTTGGGTGTGGGGGCTTTTAGTGCTGCGATTTTTCATTTGATGACTCATGCCTTTTTTAAGGCCCTTTTGTTCTTGGGGGCGGGCTCTGTGATTCACGCCATGGGTGGAGAGCAAGATATTCGTAATTTCGGTGGCCTGAAAGAAAAAATGCCGATTACCGCTTGGACTTTTGTGATTGGCGCTGCAGCCATTTCCGGGATTTTTCCTTTCGCCGGATTTTTCAGCAAAGATGCCATTTTGTGGCACACTTTTCATGGGGGTCATATCAGTCTTTGGTTGATTGGATTTGTGGGGGCGGGGCTCACCGCATTTTATATGTTTAGGCTCGTTGGCATGACTTTTTTTGGCCAACCTCAGATGGGAAGAGGCGAGTGGCAAAAGGTACATGAGTCCCCTCCATCGATGGGGTTTGTCCTTCTTTTCTTAGGTGTCTTGTCGGTGATTGGCGGCTGGGTCGGAATCCCTGAGGCCTTTGGTGGTGGGGATCATTTTCATCACTGGCTCTCCGGGGTTTTTGGAAAAATGGTCGTGCACGAGGGGATGGAAGAGGGTCACGCTGCCGAAATTATTTTAACCGTTGTCTCTTTGCTTTGGTCACTCCATTTTGCAATCCTTGCCAGTGTTATTTATGCGCAACGACGCGAATGGCCCACCAAAATGGCCGAGAAATTTCAGTTTTTATACAAACTGATCTTCAACAAATATTGGATCGATGAACTCTATGATTTTATCATTGTGAGGCCTCTTGTCACTCTTTCCGAAAAAGTTTTTTGGGGAGTGATTGATGCCAAAGTGATTGATCAATATGGGGTGCACGGTGCCGGTCGGCTCATGATTTTTTGGAATCGCTGTGTCACTGCCGTGCAAACGGGAGTCGTGCAACAGTATCTTTTATTTTTTGTGATTGGTGTTGTTTTGATTCTTTGGGGGTTTGTGTTTTAATTTTATGCTGATTGAGTGGCTACAATCTCATTTGCTGAGTTTGATGGTTTTTCTGCCGACGGCGGGCGCACTGTTTATTTTATTACTTCCCAAAAATGAGGCGGCCTCCATCAAAGCAACCGCTTTGGGATTTACCCTTTTCACATTGCTTACCAACATTTGGGCGTGGTGGTTTTTCCATGGCCTAGCCGACTTTGAATTGCAAGAAACACTCACCTGGATTCCGGCGTTCAACATTTACTATCGTTTAGGAGTTGATGGGGTCAGTTTCCTGCTCATTACACTAACCAATTTTTTGATGCCCTTGGTTGTTTTGTCTTCCTGGAGAGAAATCAGAACCAAGCTCAAAGAATACATGTTTTTGATGCTCATTTTGCAAACCGGTATGGTGGGGACATTTGCCGCCCTGGATCTTTTTCTTTTTTATGTCTTTTGGGAAGTGATGCTGATCCCGATGTATTTCTTGATTGGTGTTTGGGGCTCTGGCCGAAAGATTATGGCGGCCTTCAAGTTCATTCTCTATACAATGATAGGAAGTGTCTTGATGTTGGTCGCCATTTTGTATGGTTATTTCAAGGGAGGACAGAGTTTTAATTTTGTCGATTGGCTGACCATTCCCTTTGGTCTCAAGGAACAACTTTGGCTCTTTTTGGCCTTTGGGCTCGCTTTTGCAATCAAAGTTCCTCTCTTTCCTTTTCACACTTGGTTACCCGATGCCCATACGGAAGCCCCAACGGCGGGGAGTGTGATTTTGGCCGGCGTTTTATTAAAAATGGGAACCTATGGATTTTACCGCTTTGCGATGCCCTTTTTTCCAGAGGCGGTTCGCTATTTTTCTCCCTATATTTTGACTTTGGCCGTTGTGGGAATTGTTTATGGCTCACTGGTTGCCATGGTCCAAAAAGATGTGAAGAGGCTTGTTGCCTATTCCTCGGTTGCGCATTTAGGTTTTGTCATTTTGGGATTGTTTGCGCTGAATCAAAAGGGGGTTGAAGGGGCTGTTTTACAAATGATCAATCATGGACTCTCCACCGGAGCCCTCTTTTTGCTCGTTGGGATGATTTATGAAAGACGTCACACACGCCAAATTTCTGCGTATGGTGGGATTGCGGCTAAGGTTCCAGTCTATGCCTTTTTCTTTATTTTTGTCACTTTGTCTTCAATTGGTTTGCCAGGGCTTAATAATTTTGTTGGAGAGTTTTTGGTTTTGTTGGGTGCTTTTGAAACAAAAGGGATTTTTGGAATAGTGGCTGTTTTGGGTGTGGTTTTGAGTGCGATCTATATGCTTTGGATGGTGGAGAGGGTCTTTTTTGGAAAGTTAGAACATGAGGAAAATAAAAAATTGCAGGATTTGGGTTTAAGAGAGGTTTTGATTTTGGTTCCCCTTTGTCTGGCAATGATTGGAATTGGTGTTTATCCAAAACCGATCATGAACAAGATGCACTCTTCGACAGAAGCGTTTTTGAAATTAACAATGCGTACGGATGCGAAGGCTTCCGCTCAGTTGCTCACACCTTCGCACCAATATATGAAAAATGATGCAAGAATTATTAAAAATTGATTGGTTAGTTTTTTTGCGGCAGACCCTGCCTTTGCTTCTTCCTTTGGGTGGGGGCGGTTTTTTATTATTAGTGGGCCCATTTTTTAAGAGGTCTCATCGTTTTAATTTTATCTTTTCTATTGCGATTGCCTTACTCGCCCTTTTCTTCGCCTGGCAAGAATGGCTTGGAGCCACTAATCAAACTGTCAACCTTTTACTTTTTGATCGTTTCACCTATCTTTTTGCCATTTTATTTTTGATAGCCCTTATTTTAACGCTGTTACTTTCTTATTCTTATTTGGAATCGTTTGGATTAGTCCGGCCGGAATATTATGCCCTCCTTTTATTTGCCGTTTTTGGGATGATGTGCATGGTGGCGGGTCACGATTTGATGGTTGTCTTTTTAGGTTTAGAAGTGATGTCGGTTTCTGTCTATGTTTTGGCCGGTTTTCAAAGAAGCAATGTTTTAAGTGTAGAAGCGGCATTAAAATATTTTTTGGTGGGGGCTTTTGCCAGTTCTTTTTTGCTCATGGGAATTGCCTTTATCTATGGGGCCACGGGTACAACCGATTTAATTGTTCTTCATCAAAAAGGATTAGGAATGTTAGCCGGTGAGACAAGAGTTTATGCCTTGGTGGGGTTGAGTCTGCTCGCCGTTGGTCTTGGATTTAAAATCGCCCTCGTCCCTTTTCACTTCTGGGCGGCGGATGTTTATCACGGGGCCCCTGTTATTGTGACGACATTCATGGCCACCGCCGTGAAAGCCGCCGGCTTTGGCGCCATTTTGAGAGTTGTTTGGGCATTGTTTCAATGGGAACCACTCCTTTTTGCTAACATGATATGGGTGGCTTCTGTCTTGACGATGACGATTGGCAACATTGCGGCCCTCACACAGAAAAATTTGAAACGAATGCTTGCCTATTCTTCAATCGCCCATGCCGGTTATGCAATCCTTCCATTAGT
This sequence comes from Deltaproteobacteria bacterium RIFCSPHIGHO2_01_FULL_43_49, assembly GCA_001798075.1. Lineage (GTDB taxonomy): Bacteria > UBA10199 > UBA10199 > SPLOWO2-01-44-7 > SPLOWO2-01-44-7 > SPLOWO2-01-44-7. The sequence continues at coordinate 59,631 of MGRG01000002.1, forward strand.
TGCTTTTAGCAAGCAAGGAGCTTCGGTTACTTCCAGTATTTCTTTTTACATGTTGGCCTACATTTTGATGACAGTAGGGGCCTTTGCCGTTTTGATTGCTTTGTCGGAAAAGGAAGAAAAATGCACTATTCAAGATTTGTCAGGCCTGGGAACTAGAAAACCATTCTTGGCTTTTTCAATGACCCTTTTTCTTTTGTCTTTAACCGGCATTCCCCCAACGCTTGGGTTTTTTGGTAAATATTATCTGTTTTTGCAAGCTGTTCAGGCTGGCTACATTTGGCTTGCGGTGATTGGTGTCATTAATAGTGTGATTTCGGTCTATTATTATTTGGGCCCCGTTGTTGCGATGTATTTTTCAAAAGAAACTGCTGACCAAAAAGTAGGGCCTACTTATTGGTCACCCCAAGCCGTATTGGTTGTGATTTGGTTTACTTTTTTAGGAGTTAGCCTTTTTGGCCTTTTCCCATCCAATCTTTTGGACCTGATCCAAACTTCCGTTTCTTCTTGGCTAGTGGCTGGGAAATAAATCTTTGCGAGGGCTTCCCCTGCCTGGACGAATTTAGGACTGGGTGTATAGAGATGTCGATGGTGGTTTAAATATATCTTACCATCGCCTCATCATTTATAAAAGAATTGACAGAGAACTAAAAGCGAACTAAAAGAAATAGCCATGCTACTAAAATTAGTAAGTATTTGAAATTATTATGTTTAATGAATTTAATCCCTTTAACCCCAACTCAATTGTAACGCCCACATTATTTGCTGGGCGCCATGAACAAGTCTTGCAGATACTTAAAAAACTAGCCCAAGTTCGTGAAGGGCTTCCCTCTAGCTTTGTACTTCAAGGAGAACGAGGTATTGGTAAAACGGCTTTGGCAAAACTTATTCTTCATGTTGCTGAGGCTAAAGATCCAAAATTGGAAAAACTCAATTTTTTGGCTAGTTATTATAGTGTCGAGAGAGGTCAAACTTTTGAATCGGTCTTGCAGGCATGTTTAAACTCAATGACCGACCGTATGCCAGATACGGTTCTCAAACGGTTGACCAATCGGCTAGGGGGTTTTTTTAAGAATGGTAAGTTTACTATTGGGGCCTTTGGTGCCAGCGCTACCTATGAAGGTTTAGGCTCATCTACTCCAGAAGAAGCTTTGCTTGCTATGAAAGATCGTGCTGTCTCCATTTTTTCTAATATCATTAGTGGATTAGATGAGGTCCAAGATACAAAAAATAAGCGAGATGGAGTTTTATTAGTTATCGATGAAATCCATAATTTGAAAGACCTTTCAGGCACAGCACAGGTTCTACGTGCTATTGCTACAACATTAGATGTCAATCAGTTAGGCAAAATTTCTTTTATGATCATTGGCTATGCAGAAGGTATGAATCATTTTTTTGAGGGAGATCCATCTGCTCGGCGACATTTTGATTTGATAAATTTGGCCGTTATGCCTAGGCACGAAGCAAAGGAAGTGCTTATAAAGGGTTTTACAAGAACGGGTTTAACATATGATGAAAATGTTTTGGAAAAAAACATCGATGTTGCGGGTGGTTATCCTCATTCAATTCAGATTATTGGTCATAATCTTGTCGGCGTTGACGAAAATCAGCATATTGATCAAGACGATTGGGCAAAGGCTTTGCGGCGATCTGCTATTGAATTAACTCAAAAAGATTTTTCAGAATTTTATGATTTCAAGGGCAGGGGAACACTTCGTGAGACCGTATTAAACCTTTTAGCTCTGCGCGGACGGCCCATGACTAAACAGGAGATAAAAAAACTCAGCGATGGAAAAAACATTTATACAGAAACCTGTTTAGGAGCTTTGAAAAAATCAGGAGCCATCAAAGAAACGCCAGACAGAACCATTGTGCTTCACTCAATGCTTTTCCGAGCAGCGATTCTCATACACCTGTACACACATGCACAGGAAAACCAATCCTATAGTGATTTGATCAAAAAAATTAAGTCGCTCAACAACAAAACCGATTCAATTTAGGAATAGAAGTAAATCATCTCAAAAAGAATTTAAGGGAGATGGAGACTTAACCTAAGCGGTACCCCAAATATGAAATGGGTCATCAGCTTTCCCATGGATTTAAGCCGTGAAGTGTTCTAAGTGAGACTTCTTCTATGAAAAAGAAATTGCAAGGGGAGAGATAAATGAGCTTTTACAGATATTTCAAATTTGAAGATAGTTTAAAAACTCTGTCCTCACTTTGCCTTCGCATGTCAGATCCACGTCATTTTAATGACCCTTTCGAGTTCAACCCAGTAATCGATTTAAGTGATATTACTTATGACAAAGCCACTGTTTATTTTGGTTCTGAGAAGGGGCTTGAGGGTATTTACAGAGAGAAAGGCACTAAAGAACCATATACTCAATTTAAAGAAAATTTTTTAAAAACTGAACTGAAGGGTTTTGTTAATAAATGGCTGGATAATCGTCATGTGCATGAGGAAAAGATGAGTTTTCAAAGCGCCCTCTGCCCAAGGTTTAATGTTGTTTGTGGCTCGTTCACACCATTATCAATTTTGATGTGGTCTCACTATGCTGAAAAACATTCAGGCGTGGTAATTGAGTTCAATCAAAATGAATCTCCCTTTTCACGAATACAGAGAATAGGAAGATTGATAAATGTGAATTATGAAGACAAAAGACCTCTTTATAAATTTGGATTTGATCATAGCGAGCTAGAACTCCTTGAAAAATTCAACCAAGTTGCAAGAACTAAATATACGTGTTGGGGCTATGAAAAAGAGGTTCGAGCCGTTTTGCCGGTGGGAGATGATATAGTGAAAACACGTGTAATAAAAAAGTTAGATGATCATTATTACCTTTCAATTACTCCGCGATCAATTTCATCAGTTATCATGGGATCTCGAATAGAAAATACCAGCTATGAAGCGCTGAGAGGAATTTTAAACCAGGAATTTTTTAAGCATATTCAGTTAAAAAAATGTTTTTTGTCGAAAAGTAAATTCGAATTGGAAATCGAATAAAAAAAGTCCTTGGAGTTCCAAGGGCTTTTCTATCTTTGCTCCGCGAGGTGGATTCGCAAAACCGTTAGCAATTTGGGTGAGAAAGGCGTCTCGGAGGCGCTTGCGACAGCGGGGGCTATAATCATGCAAGCGCCGAGAGACGAGTGGGTGTTTTGGGGCGCTCCCCGAAACAACCCACGTCCTTTCGAATCCCAAATTGCGGAAGGTTTTGCGATATATGTCGCGAAATAAATCCTTGGAATCCCATCCTAGCTAGTTTACACTTCGTTTATGGCCGATTTTGAAACCGACATTCCTGATTTAGGCGAGATTGATGTTCCAACCGGTTTGGATGATCTCCTTTCAGAATCAACTCGCAAAAAGCAAGTGGTGGGGAGTTGGGGGTTTCACTCCAATTTGAATTTCACAAAAATGTCTACCGAAGAGACCAATGTCTGGTTTTTTGAACAGGTCTTTAACTTTTTGCGGGCTTTTTTTGGTTTGGTGGTTCCAGACCATATGGAAGTCATCACTTATAATGCCGTCAAGCAGATCAAGAAAGAAAACCTAAATCCAATGACTTTTTTGGATGAACTGATGTTGGTGATGAAAAATTTGAATGAACCGTTGTGGGTCATTCGCTTGCATTTAAACCTGGTTGGATTTTTACGCACTGATTGGGATCCAGATAACTTGGTCCGCTTTCAAATCCAAGAGCCGGCCAATTTTGTGGTTTGGGGTGGGCCGGACGAAAACGGTTTTCAAACCTTTTCGATCAGCTATGCTTTGTTTTCGAATCAAAAACTAAAAGGCGAAGATTCTTTATTATGGTCGATTAATCAGCCGTTGTTGGAAAAGGCTATGAAGAAGTGGGAAAAGCAATCAGGCCATCGCATTGAAGTCGTACGTGGCAACAGCAAAGATTTAAATTTGTATCAGCACGGTTTTAAGGAGCCGGCCCCAACTGGCGCCAAACCGTTTGGCACTACGCAACAACCCGAAGAACCTTCCGAAGATAAAATTCCGGATCTAGATGACCTAGACATTTAAAATCTTCTCCGACCTATACGATTGGGGTTGTTTCCTTAAGTGACGAAAGCTTCCGCTCGTTGGATTCTCAGGGACGTGGGTTGGTTTGGGGAGAGCCCCAAACCACCCACTCCGCTCTCCCCCGCCAAAATATGAATAGCCCCCACAAAGAGTTGGCGGGGTCCGAGAGGCCCTTCGAATCCAACTCGCTCGCGCTTTCGTCACGCCAGTCGAAAACAAACCCAATGCACAAGCACTCCAAACTACAGCTATAGTTCGAAGCGCCCCTGCGAAAAATGCACAATTTAGTTGGGAGAAATGAAAAGGCGCGAACGAGCTAGGTGAGAAGGTGTCCACAGTCCCGCCACACTGATTGGGGGCCTAATACCTGGCGGAACGAGGATAAAGTGAGATTTTGGGGGCCTTCCCAAAATCGAGCGGCCTTCGAACCTGGCGAGTGGAAGCCTTTTCATTTTGAATCAATCAACAAAAGCATTTTTCGAAAGGGTCGGGGAAGGGTTTATTTAATCTTTGACCCCACTGCCACATCCTTTGTGGGAGTTAAAATAGAAATCACATTGGCATCGCTGGCGGCGAGGAGCATGCCGTTGGATTCCACACCTCGAATTTTGACTGGTTTTAAATTGATCACAACCACAATTTTTCTGCCGACTAATTCTTCAGGGGGATAGTGTTGGGCAATGCCGGCTACAATTTGGCGTTTTTCATTTCCGAGATCAATTTGGAGTTTTAGCAACTTATCTGCTCCTTCTATTTTTTCTGCTGAAATAACCTGTGCGACTCTCATGTCCACTTTTGCAAAGTCGGTGATGTCTATTGTGGGGGCTCGCGTCGCCCCCTCCGCCGGCAAAGCCGTCGGAGCCTCCCCCTCTCGCGAGCCTTGCTCGCTAGGCTTTTTTGATTGTTCCATAAGTTTCTCCTTTGGTTCTTCGATTCTTGGAAAAAGGTTTGGGCCTTTTTGGATGTTTGAGCCAAATTGCTCCAAGATTTTTTCCGCCGTACTTGGCAGAAATGGTTTTAGCAAATTTGCAATGGTTCGAATCGATTCTGCTACGTTATATAAAATTTCCTTCCGTGTTTGAGTTTCAGTAATTTTCCACGGTTTATTTTCGTTAATATAACGGTCTGTTTGGGTAATCCCTTCCCAAATGGCAGCGAGGGCTTCATGAAAGGCAATATCCCCCGACTTCATTTCCAGAAACCCCCCAACTTTTTTCTTTAAACCTTTCATTTTTTTGGCCAGAGGATTTGTTTTTCCTTTGACAGGAGAGATCACACCCTTTTGATACTGCTCAATCATTCCCAATGTCCTGCTCACCAAATTTCCAAGGCCGTTGGCCAAATCACCGTTGTAGCGACGGATGAAATCATCCCATGTAAAATCACTATCCTGACCAAAACTGGAAGTCCTGAGCAAATAATAACGAAGGGCATCGGCTCCATAAGCATCAACAACATCCATCGGGGTCACAACATTGCCCAACGTCTTGCTCATCTTTTCGCCTCTCAAGTAGACAAAGCCGTGGCCGAAAACAGATTTGGGCAAAGGTATTTTGGCCGCCATCAGCATGGCAGGCCAAATGACACAATGAAAGCGGGTGATATCTTTGCCAATCACATGCAGATCGGCCGGCCACCACTTCTTAAATTTTGATTTTTGATTTTTGATTTTTGATTTTTCTTCGCCATAGCCAATTGCCGTGATGTAATTAATCAGTGCGTCAAACCAGACATAAACAGCATGCGTTTTGTCAAACGGAACAGGAATACCCCATTTGACCGAAGCCCTGGAGACACTGATATCTTGAAGCCCCCCTTCGATTAGGCGCAAGATTTCATTGCGGCGCATTGTCGGCAAAATAAATTCAGAATTTTTTTTAATGTGTTTGTAGAGTTTATCTTGATATTTTGAGAGTTTAAAAAAATAGTTTTCTTCATGGAGCCATTTTGGTTTCGATTTGTGGTTGGGGCACAATCCATCCACCAAATCTTTTTCAGTAAAGTAGGCTTCGCACGATTCACAATACCAACCCTCATACGGTTTTTTATAAATGTCACCGTTATCGAAAAGAGTTTGAAAAAGTCTTTCGACCCCCTTTTTGTGGCGCTCCTCGGAGGTCTGAATAAAATCGTCATAAGAAATTTCCAATTTTTTCCAGATCGCTTCAAATTTTTGGCGCATCTGATCACAATAGATTTTGGGTTCCAGACCCGCCTGTCTGGCGGCCTTTTCGACATTTACACTATGCTCATCATTTCCCATCAGGAAATGAACTTTGAAGCCTTGCATCCTTTTGGAACGGGCCAAGACATCCGCTCCAATTTTTTCATAGGCGGTTCCAATGTGGGGTAGATTATTGACGTAATCAATGGCTGTCGTAATGTAGAATTTCTTCATGGATACTGTTCAAATAAATTGCTTTAAGCTCCCTTCATTTTATATTAAGCTTGTTTCCTCCAGCTACCTGGCGCTGAGGGTGCTGAAAGTACGTGATATTTTTTGGGTTGAGGCATCAGACTCCACAAACCCTTCGGGTTTGCTTCGCGGCCCAGCAAAGCTGGGCCTTGACACAAAATTCGCTCGACTCTCGGCAATTTTAGCATTCTATCCCTTTTGTTAAAATTGCCCGGCAAAGGCTGGCTTTGCCAGCCTGCGCAGCAACTTCGCAGAAGTTGCGGAGTATAATAGAGACGACTTTCATCACCCTCATCGCCACGCCGTCGGAAACAAGCTTCATTCAAAAAATAAGGTAGGTCACTTACGCAATTTATTTTGCAAGTATCTCTTTCAAGGGTGTGGGGTAGTAAAGACAAAAGGTAAAAGTTGCCACGCGAACGAGGTGGGTGAGAAAAACCTCTCGGAACCCAGCCAAACCTTATGGGGGTTACAATAATTTGGCGGGGTGAGAGTGGAGTGGGCATTTTGGGGCTCTCCCCAAAATGACCCACGTCTTTTCGAACCCACCAAGTGGAAGTGGCAACTTTTAAGTTTGAAACTCCTTTTTTCATCCGTTCGCGAGTGTAAACAACAAGCTCTCTATGAGCAACTGCTTATTGGCATAGGTTTGTAGACCGCGAGTCGCATTTTGGATGGCTGTCCATTGGGTGGTCAGTCTTTCGGTTGCTTTTGCATCTCCGTTTTCCAAGATTTTTTTGTGCCACAGTTGCTCCAATAGTATCAAAACATAAGGGAGTTTTTCGGACTCTTCACTCAATGTTTCACTCAAATCCAAAATTTTACTAGGAGTTAGACCTTGAGAGAGTTCTGTTAGTTTTTGGTTGATTTCACCGGCAAGATTCACATCAAAATCAAGAGCCATTTTGAGACTTCCCATGGCAAAGTTAGTCTTTTGTTCCGCCTCTACTTGAGACAAACCATTTCGCACCAGATATTGTTTGATTTGTTCATGACTCAAAGGACCAAAAGTCATTTGTCTACATCGTGAACGGATAGTTGGCAGAAGTCTTGTCGGTTGATGAGAAATCAAAATAAAGTAAGTGGCCTGTGGTGGCTCCTCCAAAATTTTTAGGAGGGCATTGGCACCGGCTTCTGTCATCATGTGAGCATTGTCGATAATAACTACTTTCACCTCTCCTTCCAGGGGATGAAGGTAAATTTTTTGTTTAAGCCGGCGTAGTAACTCTACCTTGATGGTCAATCCTTCCGGTTCAATAAAGTGTAAATCAGATTTGGAACAACGCAAAGCTTGTACGAGTCCCAGCGCGATTTGTTTTTTTCCGATCCCTTCAATTCCAGAAAAAAGATAGGCGTGAGCCAGCTTCTTTTCTTTAAGCTCTTTTTTTAGTTGTTCAATCTGATTTTTATGACCAAAAATATTTTGCCACATAGTTATTTGATGAGTTTCATGACTTCTTCCACCACTTTTTGATGGACTGTTTCAATATCATCCATTCCATTTATTACCTTTACCCTTTGGGGTTCTTCATGTGCAATTTTTAAATAGCCCTCTCTGACCTTCTCGTGAAATTTTGTCGATTCTTTTTCCAGCCGATCGAGTTTTGATTGGCCGGCTATTTCTGATTGTCTCTCGAGTGCTCTTTGTAAACCAATTTCAACAGGGCAGTCGATTAAAATGGTCAGATTGGGTTTGAGGTTGTCAGTAGCCAGTTGGTGGATTTCTGTTAAGAATTTTTTGTCGATAGAACGAGCCGTTCCTTGGTAGGCCGACGTGGCATCGGCAAAACGATCACACAAAACAATTTTGTCTTCCTTAAGAGCAGGTTTAATCACTTCACCCACATGTTGACAACGTGCAGCCGCATACAAAAATAATTCGGTTAATGAAGACATCTCTTTAAAATTGGCATTGAGAAGAACTTTGCGAATATTTTCGCCAATAGTCGTTCCCCCCGGTTCCCTTGTCAGTAAAACAGGGTGTCCCCTTAATTTAAGGTAGTCTTCTAAAATGCGGATTTGGGTCGATTTGCCACACCCTTCAATGCCTTCAAATGTAATAAAAATTCCTTGTGTCATGGATCTCAGTTTGGTGGTGGGTCCTGTCCCTCCGTGTTTTTGTGGGGGCCCCTAACTAAACCCCACAACAAACACTCCGGGCCACCCACCACCCAAGCCGGCTACCCTGAATCGCCAAATTTATCAAGGATTTTAATGGGTTATAAATTTTTTGGCTGGGAAGCAACTTTGGGGTATTCCAAAACCGATAACTATTAAGGAAATGGCTATTAAACCTCTGTCATTATCTTTTGAATCTATCGTTAGGGGTGTGCAAGGTGTGCAACCTGAGCAGGCCCTTCTGACCGATTTTGCCCAAGTCAGAAAGGTTGATAGCCCAGAAGAAGAGCAGACTGTTGTTTCTACTTCACCAGAACAGATGCTTCCTGAAGACACTTTCGTTGACGCAACACTCGATCCACTCAAAAATTACCGCTCACTGATTTCTTAAAAAAAATCTTCTCCGGCCTTTGCGAAAAACGTTTTCATAATACAGAGTGGAGCTTCGGGGTCCTGTCCCTCCGTGTTTTCGTGGGGGCCCCTAACTAAACCCCACGACAAACACTCCGGGCCACCCCTTCGCTTCGATCACACTACACTGAAACGTTTTTCGCAGGGGTGCTCCGAACTATAGCCATAGTTCGTAGTTTTTGTGTGCCAGGTGGGTGAGGACAGGAGTGGGGTGGACAAAACATTTGTGCGGGAACGAGGGCGTATCGAGTCAATAAAAATAATATTCGTTTCTGCAGATAGAGCTGACGGCAGGTAAGATACTATCTGCATCTTTATGAAACGAAATTATTTTTTTGACGAGATAGCCCGAAGTGGAGCACCGTTTTGAACACCCCACTCCTGCCCGAAAGCCATCCACAATTTTTATAAATCCATCAGAAAATATAGAATGGTACGGACGGGGTTGCCGGTGGCACCGACCATGGTGTGATAGCTATTCGGTTCATCGGCCCAGGCAGTAGAGGCGATGTCCATATGGACCCATTTATTTTTCTTTGCAAATCCTTCTAGAAAGAGGGCGCCACAAATTGTGGAGGCTTTGGATCCACTCCCAGAATTTTTCAAATCGGCCGGCCCTTTCAAATAACCTTTTTTGTAATTTTGATAGAGCGGAAGTTCCCATGCCGGTTCTCCCGTTTTTTTGCCAGCATTGATCAAACGTCCAATCAAACCTTTGTCATTGCCCAAAATCGGAGTGATAAGCTCTCCAACCGCATAAGCAGCGCCACCGGTAAGGGTTGCCATGTCGATCATATAGGTTGGTTTTGATTCGCAGGCATAGTCAAGCGCATCTGCCAAAACGAGACGTCCTTCCGCGTCGGTGTTGATAACCTCCACCGTTGTCCCTGCTCTTGTTGTGATGATGTCGCCAGGACGGACCGCATTGCCCGATGGCATATTTTCACAAGAGGCAATAAATCCTTCAACATGCACTTTTGGTTTCGATGTTGCCAGTGCTTTGAAAACACCCAACACCGTTCCGGCTCCCGCCATGTCTAACTTCATCAACTCAATTTCTCGCGTTTTGATATTGAGACCACCGCTATCAAAAGTGATTCCTTTTCCAATCAATGCCACTTTGGCGCGGGACTTCTGTCCAGGTTTGTAAGTTAGATGGATAAACTGCGGCGGTTCGGAAGAACCCTTTGTCACCGCAAGAAGACCTCCCATTTTCTGAGCCTTAATTTCTTTGAGTCCAAGGACTCTGCAAGAAATATTTCTATGCTCTTTTGCCAACGCCAATGCTGCTTTGGCCAAAGCGGTTGGTGTAAGGTCATTGGGAGGAGAGTTGGTTAGATCTCTCGTGAAGTTGGCGGCCTGTGCAAAAGTTTCTGCAGTGGTGCAAGCCTTTGCGAGAAGTGCTGTATTTCCTTTTGTTTGAAAGTGAATGGCCTTGAATGTCTTTGGGGTCCTTTTTTGTTTGTCTTTGTAGTAATCAAATGAATAATTAGCCAACACACAACCCTCCACAAAGGCTTGCAGACGTTCAGCAGTGGTCAATCCTTTTATTTTTGTTTGTTCGACAACACAACCGACACTTTGAGCTTTGATGCCATTAGAAATTTGTGCGACTTTGCCGCCAATTCGCCGAATGGTTTCCAAAGAAAATTTTTTCTGAAGGCCTGCTCCAATAATTAAAATATTCTTCGCTTTAATTTTTTCCAGGGAATGAATGAGAAGGCTCTCTCCTTCTTTCCCATTAAACTCTTGTGCCTTGATTGCTTGCGTGATTTGCCCTTCCAGAAGTTTATCTAGGCCTTGACCGCCATCATTTTGTTGAAGTGTTGCTGCAACCGGCTTTTCCGAATCTTTCTGAAAAGTGACAACGAAGACCAAATCGGCGATGGTTTTGTCTAAGGACTCTCTTGTGAAATGGAAATTCATATTCTTTTTTAGGCTGTTATTTAAGCCTTTGTTTTGTTAAAGTCAACTTATCGATGGATCAGAAATCGCCAGGCAAGTTGGAAAAGGGAATTGGTTTTCTTGGCCGTTTTGTGGAGCGCCTCATTGGCCAGGCCAAAAAGGCCAAAGGAAACCTGGAAGTCAAAACCGGCTTGGCCCCTATTTTGTCATTGGAATCAAGATTACCTCTTCCTAAACTTAAAACGCTCATTGATCTTGTTGGCAATCGCTTCATCCAACAATCACTCCCCGAAAATCTTAAAGATAAAAACATTTTGGAAATTGGTGAGGAAGCTTTGCCGTTTCAAAAAAACCTTTCCGAACAAAAGCCTAAAATTTTGTGCGGCGTTGTAGTGGATAAAAGATTGCCACCGAGCGTGACGGGCTCCTCGGTTTTAAAGGGGTCATTGAAGGCTCTTCCCTTTGAAAATCAATTTTTCGATTGCGCGGTGGCCCATTTGACGACTCCGCATCAAGGAGACGTGGTAAGCGTTTTCAAGGAATTAGGCAGGGTTTTGACCTCTGATGGCTTGGGACTGGTTGTTGATTTTCACCCCTTTGGGCTGTACGCAAAGAGCGGGACGCCAAGACTTCGGTCTGTCCAAGCGACAATCAAGGGGCTAGAAGATTATTATAAAATGTGTCGTGTCGCTAATCTTTCTATTATGGATGTCCATGAAGGTTTTGTGGATGATACGTTAAGAAACCAGTTTGTCAGCCACGATGAAATAGAAGCCTTTCGTGAAATTAAAGGGACACCATTGGTACTATTTTTAAAAGTCAAAAGAATTCGTTAAGGTTAATATGGATTATGAAAAACGGTTGACTGAGCTTTTTATTGAGTTGCCCGAGGTAACTCATCAAGCAAAATATTTTACCCCCACCGTTCAAGCTGGAAAATTGCTTTTCGTGAGCGGACTGCTCCCTTTTGCAGAGGGAAAGCTGGCGTTCAAAGGGAGGCTTGGCCTTGAAATCACTTTAGATCAAGGAGTACAGGCTTCGCGCTATGCGATGATTCAGTGCTTGAGTGCAGTGCGAGCCAAACTGGGCTCTCTCAACAAAATAGAAAAAATTGTTCAAATAACCGGTTTTGTCGCCTCGGGTGGAGATTTTAAGGATCATGATCGTGTTTTGGATGGAGCCTCTAATTTATTACAAGAAATTTTTGGTACAGCAGGAAAACATAGTCGCATGGCCGCTGGAGTGAATACCTTGCCTTCAGGTGCTTGTGTGGAGCTGGGAATGATTGTTGAAGTTAAATAGTCTTTTTCTGAAGCATGTGTTGGATTTTTCTCACCAACGATCTTAGGTGAAATGGTTTTGAAACATAGTCGTCGGCACCGTGAGTGAGGCCTTCGAGTCGATCGGCCTGAGCATCTCTTGCAGAAAGAATTAGAATGAGAATATCTTTCGTTTCTGGATTTTCTTTCAGACGATTGCAAACTTCAATCCCGGAGACCTTCGGCATCATCACATCAAGTAAAATGAGTGAAGGTCTTTTGAGAGCAATTTTTTTGAATGCCTCTTCAGCACTATAAGCACTTTCGATTTCATACCCTTCTTTGGAGAGGAGCTTCCCCAAAACGGTATGGATTTGAGGCTCGTCATCAACGATTAGAATATTTACCATAGGGTACCAGGTACCTGGCGGTAGCCGTATAATGTTCGTCCTTAAAAATTCAATTTAGCGTTGCCATTCAGTTTCGCTTACTTTATATTGCATTCCTGTTCATTTTTGAAGTGGAAGTTTAAGGTTTGGGGGAGGGGATAAATCCTTCCTTGACAGATAAGGGCCCTCTTGGAATTAGGGCTCAAATTTATTGGGTTTTTTAACTTAAGCCAACCCATTTTCGTAAAACTGGAGTCGGAAAGGGGGTGCGATCTCCGAAAGACTACTACGATTGTTTTACTTGGGTGGACATTTATAACCCGCCTTTGCCCATTGTGGGCTTTGGCGAGGTAAAGGAGAGGAAAGTATGAAAAAACTGTTTATTACTACGTTGGCCTTAGGCCTTCTCTTTGGGACAGCAAGCTTCGCAGAAGACTCTGTCGCAGGGGGTTTTGAAGCCTCTGGTCATATTGTTACAGGTGCTGGCTGGCAGCGCTATAAAGTAGCGGGTGCTGCTGGTACGGCGATTGCGTTTGATGTAAATGGTACGGCCCCTGGAGTGATCGGTCAGTATTCCACAGGGGGTTTGGTCAATAGAGAAGATGAATTCAAATTCTTTGTTGATGAAGTTGAATTGGATATTGCCAAGACATTTGGCGAAAATATCCGAGTCCGTGCCGATCTCGATTTTGGTTCCCAAACAATGCATGGGGGACCAAGATTCAATGATCTTGGAACAGCTCTAGGTGGTACCGGTGTCGGCGTGCTCCTTGAGCAAGCTTATGCCACAGCCAATTTGTCCATTGGCAATGGTCTTGAGGTCTTGTTAGGTCGTTTCAATGCCCCATTGGGCTTTGAGTCGGTAGATACCAACAAAAACGACACCATTTCCAAGAGTATTCTCTATCGTGCATTACGTCCAAACACCTTCACTGGTGTTAAGCTTTATTATGCCTTTAGTGACTTGGTCGATTGGCATTTCTATCTTGCCAATAATAACTTGACCTACGATGATGGCGATGCGCTTAATTTGAATACCGATATTCCCGCACTTGGGTTCCGTTTGGGATTCAACTGGGGCGAAGAGGGTAAGAAAAGCACACTCGGTTGGTCGGGTGCTGTTGGTCAAGATCGCGCCAATATCAAAAGACATATGAGCTTCTTGGGTGATGTCGATTGGCAATGGTGGGCAACAGATAACTTCGCCATTGGTGGTGAAGGAATCTATCGCCAGATCAACAATACCAGAGTCACTGCTGGTTCAACAAAGAACGGCAAATATTTTGGTGCTCTCTTAAACCTACACTATGATTTTTCCGATGTGTGGGATGGAACGCTCAAATATGCCTGGGCTCATGATGTGAATGGTATTACCAGCCCGGGTCTCTCTGGACTTGGTACTGATGTTGGTGTCACCAACGTTTTTGGTGGTGGTCCCCAATCTCTCACTGGTGCTGACCAGATGTTCCATGAAATTACCGTTGCTGGTAATTACATGATTACTGATGGTGCCAAGTTGAAACTCGAAGGTGGCTATACCCTGATCAATCCAACAGGTCCTGCTAACAAGCAGCATACGTTTGGATTGGGTGGCGCCTTTGCTTATGAGTTCTAACAGGTAGTTTGTGACTGTTGTTCGAAAAGCCCTGATAGGGAAACCTATCGGGGCTTTTTATTTGCAGACCCTTGACAAAACTTACACACTTAGGCACTTACCCATTTTATGAACTTTCTTCGTTCCATAGACCCTGTTTGGATCAGCCTAGGGCCTATCCTAGTCATAAACCTCATTTTGCTTACTTCGCTTCTTTATTTTTTGGCCACACGGGATCGCTGGCCTGTTCCCTCGGAAGTAAAAACCCGTCCCAATTCTAAGTTTTTGAGCGGTGTTTTAAAACACTGGTGGTATTGGAACAATGAACCGATTGGTAAATTTTTTATGCGTCTCGGTTGGACACCCAATACCCTTACTTTTCTCGGTTTTCTTTTCAGCATTGTCGCTGCCTTCTTCTACGGCAATGGGTTGTTTGGTTACGCCGGGTGGTTGATGCTATTTGGTTCCACCTTTGATTTGTTTGATGGCCAAGTGGCCCGCCTCACCGGAAAGGTTTCCAGGTCGGGGGCTTTTTTTGACTCGGTGATGGATCGTTTCAGCGAGGGGATTATTTTTTTGGGTCTCAGTTTTTATTTTCGTGATTCCTGGATTCTCTTTTTTCTTCTTTTAGGGCTTATCGGTTCAATGGCGGTTTCGTACACAAGGGCGAGGGGAGAAGCGGTGGGCGTTGATGTTAAAAAGGGGTCCATGCAACGCCCAGAACGGATCGTCTATCTTGGCTGCGCCTCTATTTTCGAGCCGATGACGACTTACGGCCTCAATTTTATTTGGCCTGTGCCACCTCCAGTTTTGGTCATTGCTGCGATTGTCTTGATTGGTGTGATGACGAATGTCACCGCTGTTTATCGGATGATTTATGTCATGAATGAATTGGATAATCGTGAAAAAGCTGGAATTGAAACTCTACCAAAAATGTTGTCAAGATTGACTACCCCTGAAGGCCGTGAAAAACTGCGTTCCGAATGGAAACAGAAAAAGCTGGGCTCCTAACATCTTCTCCGACCTTTGCGAAAAACGCTTTCATAAATAGATGGAGCTTCGGGGTCTGAATCAATGAGTTGAAAATGACAGATTCTGTGTGGAGTGGCGGATCCTGCCCCTCCGTGTTACTGTGGGGGCCCCTAACTAAACCCCACAGCAACACTGCGGGCCACCCACCACTCCACCATTTGTGCGTCATTTTCAACCTTTGAAAGCAGTTACCCCTTCGCTCCAATCATTATGCTGATGCGTTTTTCGCAAGGGTGCTCCAAACTATAGCAGTAGTTCGGAGTGCTTGTGTGCCAATTGCGCTAGGGCAGGAGGTGGGGGTGTGAAAAACATTGTGCGGGAACGAGGGCGTATTGAGTCAAATAAAATAATATTCGTTTCTGCAGATAGAGCTGACGGCAGGTAAGATACTATCTGCATCTTTTGAAACGAAATTATTTTTTTGACGAAATAGCCCGAAGTGAAGCACCGTTTTGAACACCCCCACCTCCTGCCCGGAAGCAATTGGTAGATAGGTCGGAGAAGGGTTTAGAATGGGTACCCGAAGGTCAAGTGAAACCTGCCGAAGTTTTCGCCGGATTTGCGATCCAAAATCACACCGTAGTCAGCCCTGATTGGTCCCACTGGGGTTACATAGCGCAAACCGACACCAACCGAATGTCTTATCGTATTCCAATCAATTTCAGGAAATGTATCTGTAAGGCTGCCTGCATCGTAAAAAGTAGCAAGTTGCAAATCTTTAACCAAACGAAGATGAAATTCTGCGTTATAAATCCATCGCAAACGTCCCCCCGCGGCTTGGCCAGTAGCATCCAGAGGGCCTAAAACATCTTCTTTGAAACCGCGCAGGGTATCATCACCCCCCAGAGTAAAAAGTTGGCGCTGCGGAATACTGATATTCGAACCAATGGATTGGATTCGATCAAAACGGAGTGTATTGGAGAATGTCAAACGGCCGAACGGCGAATAGTAATGACTAAACACCCATTTTAATTTGGCAAAGTTTGCCCCTAGTCCTTTGATTTCGTTAACGACATTGGCACCTACGAGGCCAAAAAAACCTCGGGTTGGATCCGAAAAACTGTTGCGTCGATCGTAACTTCCTGAAAGTGTTATTTGTGAAAGTGTGCTGTCACGCAACGATCCTGGGTCTCTTGCCCTTCCTTCGAAGATATAGTTTCGGGCCAGTTCGTACCGAGTCAGAAATCCAAAGCGATGAAATTGTCTAAAGAAAGCAACAGCCCCACCAGTTTGCAGGGAGGTTTCTACCGGTTCTTCTTCATAATCTATCCAAGAAGCAATTGTCATTTGCACATCGGAGCCCACAAAACGGGGATCAAACCAAGAAAGTTCTAATCGATCTTTTTCTTTTCCGGCTTGGAATAGCAACCCAGTTTGCTTTGCCCATCCGAAGGAATTGAAGTTGGTAAATTTCAGCACCCCCCCGAATGCTTTATCGGTGCTATATTGGCCTTCCAAGTCGACGACAAAAGGGGACTTTTCCTCAACCTTCACCTTGAGATGTATAACCTTTTCTTTTTCTTCCAGACCAATTGTTTCAACATTAACGACATTAAAAGCACCTAAACGTCTCAGGTTAAGTTGTGCTTCCAGAATCTTTTGCTGGTTGTAGAGATCTCCAGAGCGAATTCCAATCGCCTGGCGAATGGCTTTTACACCGGTTAAGACATCTCCCAAAATAAAAATTTCTCCGATTTGGACCGTTGGCCCTTCATCAATCTGATATATAATGCCTATTTTGTTTTCACTTCGTTTGATCTCCTGAGAAATTTCAGCGTAAGGGTGTCCATGGTCGGCGTATAAAAACTGGAGTCGTTCTTTATCTTGTTTGAGCACCAATTCATTAAATGGAAGACCCTCTTTGTTTTCTAAAGGTTTTATTAGTTGTTCTTTTTGGAGAGATTTGTTTCCATCAAACATGACAGAGTTGATGGTGACGAGTGGCCCTTCATCAACATTGAAAGCGATATCCAACTTTATTTTGCTGTCATCGATGGTGACTTGTGGAAGGCCGACTGTAGCATCTGAAAAACCTTTGCTTTGATAATATTCCGTGGCTATTTTTGAATCTTCATCCAAAAAATCTTCATAGAGGAGGCCTTTTTTTGTCAAAGAACGTTCCTTTGTTAACATCTGTTTTTTAATCTCTTTTTCAGAAATCGCTTGGCTCCCTTCAAAATGAATGGATTTAACAAATTGTTGGGGCCTTAAACGAATGTTAAAATAAATTTGGAAGTGTTCCGGATCAATTTTTTCTTTTTTAAAAACTACTTCGGCCTCTTTATAACCATCCTCCCAGAACTTTTTTAATAAAGCGTCACGACTCTCCTCCAAAGTGGCCATGTCGAAGTTGCCATCTCTAAAAAGTGTCACAATTTTTTTGAAGGTGGCGAGCCGATAACGTTTTGTCCCTCTAAAAAAGACTTCTACTTTGGGACCCTCTTGAATGCCTAGTTTCAACGCGACACGCCTTTTTCCCAGGTCACTATTTTTTTCAAGCACTCTGACATGGGCCTTTAAATAACCCCTGGCCCTATAGAATTCTGTTAGTTTTTGAATAGCGTTTTTAAGCTCTCTTTCGGAATAATAATTATGAGGTTTGATAAAAGTATAGATGCGTCCTTTGGGAAAGGCTTTCACCCCTTCTAGATCTAATTTTCCAATTCGTATTCGCTCTCCCTTGATAATATGATAGGTCAAATAAACGCTGTTGTTAGCGGCAGCCGGTTCCTCTTTTATATCGATCCTGGTATTATAATAACCCCTTCTTTCATAAAATGATCGGATCCTTTCTTTTTGTTCTTCGGCTCGTTCTGGTATCAACATGTCTCCAACTTGCAAATTGAGCCGTTTTCTTATTTTGGTTTCTACGTAAGGATAATTTCCATCAACGTCAATTTCTCCAATGACAAGGGCCTCATGTAACTTGAATCGGATGATTGTCCCTTTGGCCGCATACTCTGTCTTAGCCGAAATTTCGTCAAAAATACCCCATTTTTTTAAAAGTTGGATTCCTTGTTCTAATTTTTCCGGCTGATAGGGATCGCCTAATTTGAAGGGAAGAACACTTAAAATGCGCTCTTTTGCTGTTAAAAGTTCCCCTTCAATAACTATGTCTGAAATTTTCGAAGCGGAAATAACCTGTGTAGCGATCAAAAGAATTATGAATCCTGGAATTTTTTTCATCGGCTTTTGAAACGAAGTCCCATGTTTAACTGATAACTTTCATCAGTTGTACGAGCCCCTTTAATAAGCAAAAAATCAGTCAACCAGTATTCCATTCGGAATGTTTGCAGGGCATTTTGTCGGCTAATTTCGGAAGCAAACTCGACAGAAAGCCTGTCACTGAGTCGTTTGCCAACATGAAATTGTTGAATTCTTCCATCTTGTGTTGGTTTTGACTCGAGTCGAAAAATGTCCAAACGCGTTGCTTTTGCGAAAGGCCTTTGCAATGCGTGCGTAATTTGCTCTGCAACAACTTGTGGTCCTAATTCTTGTTCAAAATAAGAGCCTCGCCTAAGTCGCTCACTGTTGGTTACTCCAAACAAGATAAGAGAGATGACATCTTTTTTCTCAAGGGCGCCTTCCCTCGTGGAATTTCCAGAAAGATCAATAGCGAGATTATCTGTGCGACCATGCAGCTTTACTCGGACATGGGCATCATCCACTTCCTTTTCGGCATCGACCTCTAAATAGGGCGCGCTATAGGCCTCTCGAAATTCCAAAAAACCTTTTGTGATATCGAAGTCAAGGCCCAAATAATGAATAATTCCCTCTGACACACCGACAGAGCCTTGAAAACGGGGAGCAATGCTTGTTCCTTGTGCTTGAAGGTTGGTTGATAGTTCAATTCTGCCTACATTATTATCGATGAGTAGATCTCCCAAATTTTTGATTGAAACATTGAATCGGAGAGGCCATTCTTTTAAGGCCGCCTGTTGAAATTCTTTGACCGTGCGTGGGGTTTTTTGGAGCTCTTCAATGATATTAAAGTCTTTTGTATAACGCCCGTCCAAAATAATGAGGGAACCGCTGACTTCTGGATTTTGAGCAGCCCCACGAATCGCCAGATCGGCGTCATATTCCATTCGGAAATCTCCCTGTTCATTGCGAAAATATAGTTGGTTGCCAATGAGTTTGGCGTCGAAAGCAGAGGGTTTTCCTTGCGAATGTGTCATCCATCCTTTTAATTGAAAATTGCCGACCCCAATGATGCCTGTGAGGCCATCTGTCTGAATACGATTGCCTTGAAAATTGAGAGTCCCCTTTAACTCTTCCGCCGCTAAAGGGAGCTTCCTAAGTGAAACAACATTCGAATTGAAGTTAATTTTTCCATGAATTCCCAAATTAGGATACGTTCCATTCACAGAAAGTTGGAATTGGGCGGGACCTTCTGCCTCCCGAATATGTTTTGTCAAAAATTTAAGACGGCTGAGTTCGATATCTCCCGCTCCTTTGAGATTCATGTCGGTAGGAGAGATGGTTCCACTGGCCTGACTTTTGAAATTGGAATTGTCTGGGTCTTGAATTGTTAGTTTATTGATTTGCCAGCGCTTATTTTCTCCGGAATAATTGACATCGACATTTACACCAGCCAAAGGTTGTCCCCACAATTTGAAACCACTTGGAATAAAGTCAAATGTCAGAGGCTTGATAAAACTCGTTGTGAGGTTGGAAAAAACAAAATCAGCTTGATCCACCACCATTTTTTTGTTGCTCAAAGTAAAGTGAGTTTTGATGTTTTCAAAACCTTCGTCGAAAAAACTTCCTTGAGAGGCATTGATGGTTCCTTTTCCTTGAATGTTGAGTGGGCTTCCACTTAATGTTATCTCTCCATCGGCTGCCCCCTTTAAATGAAAGCCTGGAAGGGTAGATTCCAGAGGTTGATTGTTAATTTTACCCATAAAAGAGATTTTTTTTGGCCTTGCTTGACCCAGTATTTTAGGACCGTAATTGATGATCAGTTGAGCGTCACCGGTTGGTCTTTCTTCTGCAAAAATTTTTCCATCTAGTTTCAAACGATCATAATTAATATCGAGTGTGATGGCTGCTTTTTCTGCCTTGACGAGACCATAACCCCCTTCGGTTGCATCCGCAGTCAATTGCAGGTGGATTGTTTTGCCAAGGCCGTTAAGTGTTCCTTGGGCATTGCCTTTGCCGTGAATGGGGTGCAAGTTTTTATCCAAAAATTTATCAAAGAAGCGCTCCAGTGGGAAATCTTGTGTCTTCAAATTCAGATGTAGGGAAGGAGAACTTAAATCAATGGAACCAGCAACATCGATGCTTGCGTTATCTGTTGTTACCTTCCCTTCTTTTAGCTGCACTATCCCTTTCGCGACATCAAATCGTGCTAAAACATCAACAGGATAGTCTTCAATGTTTTCAAAAAGATGAGTGACCTTCAGCAATCCCTTGGCGTTGGTTGTTTTGAAATCAAACCCTTGACCATCCAACTCAAGGTTTGC
The DNA here is from genome assembly GCA_001798075.1 of Deltaproteobacteria bacterium RIFCSPHIGHO2_01_FULL_43_49. GTDB lineage: Bacteria > UBA10199 > UBA10199 > SPLOWO2-01-44-7 > SPLOWO2-01-44-7 > SPLOWO2-01-44-7. Next base: position 80,250 of record MGRG01000002.1, read on the forward strand.
CGTTAGTTTTCCGGCGGAATTGAACGTTCTAATTTCGGAGCTGAGTTCGGGTAAATAAAGTGGTTTTGGAATGTCAAGATTTAGAGAAAATTTTTCAGTCGGTATTTCTGCATCCAGATCACCGGTCAAGAAATTTTCTCCGACCTGAATTGAGAATTTTTTAGAACGAAGTTTTCCATTCACAAATTGTAGTTTGGCCTCAACTTCATCCAGTTGAAGGCGACCCAAATCGGTTTTTTGGAGAAGAAAATTTCCATCCACGTCGTCAATATAGGGAAAGGTTTTTGACCAATTTCTAAAATTGGTTGTCACAGAAACTTTTAAGTTTTTCGCTTTCTTTTTTTGGCCTATCGGCCCTTGAAATTGAACATTGTTGAAATCAATACCCAGGTTTGTTCCTCCCAAGAGCGAGGGTTTGAATTTGAGGCCAAAGAGATCGACAGTCAGCGTTTTTGCTCCGGGGAGGTCCATTTTAAAATTTTTAATCGTGCCGTTGTAGATCAACAAATTTTGCAGCAAGAGGAGAGTTCTTAATTTGAATCTTTTTTTCGGCTTCTTTTCTTTTGGGGTCAAACTTTTGGCGATGAAGAGGGAGGGGGATTCAATAGAGAGTTGATCAACAGCCACCTGGGCGCGCAATAGGCGCAGCGTTCTTAATTTCAGAAAAATGGAATCGATGGCAATTTGATGTCCTTCCGGATGGGAAAATTTGAGTTTTGAAACATTAAATTTAAGACGCCACGGTTGGAATTTTAAGGACTCGAAGGAGACAATCCAGGGAGAAAATGGTTTATAATTTCGTAGGAACCATTGTTGAAAACGGGTTGAATTAAGTAACGCGACCGGGGTTTGAGCAAAAATAAATGTCGCCAAAACAACCACTGCAAGATGCCATTTTAGATTTTTTCCCCTTTTCATGTCTTTACTTTAATGGATCGCACTTGTTTTCTATCGGGGTAAATTTTTCTTTTTTCTAATTTATCCAAGAGCTTTTGATGGATATTGTCAAAATCACCGTTTGATAAACAAGCAACCACCTCACTAGGGCCGATGCCGCGAACAAGGAATTCAACAATAAAATCGGTTCCATCGATGGCAAAGGCTTCTACTCCCCTTTTCATCAAATCATCGGCCAGTTTTGCGGTATCAAGCCGTTCTTCTTGGGGAATTTTTTCAGGTTTAAATAAACTAGCGATGATAACTCGGTTAGCTCCATCAAAGGCTCTTAGATATTCTTCATAATGTGCTTTGCGTCTTGAAGTATTCGAACGCGGTTCAAAGACAACAGTGAGCCTTTGACCCAGAAATTTTTCTTTAAGGGCCTCGATTGTTCGTTTCACAGCAGTAGGGTGATGAGCAAAATCGTCGATAACACTCACCCCTTTTACAACCCCTTTGATCTCCTGGCGGCGCTTGATTCCCTTAAAAGTTTTTAAACCTTCACGAATTTGTTCCCAAGAAAGCCCCAACTGATGGCAAAGTCCAACGACCGCCAGCGTATTTTCTAAATTTGCCAGACCAGTCATGGTTGAAAATAAGGGGATTCTTTGATCACCCTGGCAAAGGAGGAAAGAGGTTCCATCAGGAGAGTGGGAGATATCTTGAGCAGTATAATCGCCGTGTCTAAACCCATAACGAAAAAGAGGATATTGGTGGACATGAGTAAGCTCGGTTATTTTTGGGCTATCTGCCCAGGCAAGGAGTGTGCTTTTGCCAGACAATGTAGCCAGAAATTTTTCAAAGGCTGTCACCATTTTGTCGAAAGTAGGATAAATATCGACATGATCCCATTCAATAGAGGTTAAAATAGCGCCAAAAGGTTTGTAGTGGGCGAATTTTGGGCCTTTATCAAAAAAGGCGCTATCATATTCATCGCCCTCCACCACGAAGTATTCTCCTTTGCCCAGTTGGTAACTTTTCCCGAGATTTAAACCGACACCCCCAATCATGAAACCGGGGTCAAGGCCCGCATTTGTCAAAATCCATGCAAGCAGTGTGGAGGTTGTGGTTTTGCCGTGAGTGCCGGCCACGACAAGTGTTTTTTTATTTTTAAGAAAAAATTCCTGAAGAGCTTGTGGCAAAGACATGGTGGCAATGTTTTGTGCCAACGTTTCTTTCACTTCTGGATTCTCTTTGGTACAGACGTTTCCGATGATCACCAGATCTGGTTTGGGTTCTAAATTTTTTGGATCAAAACCGGTTTTTAATGGGATGTTCAGTCCTTTAAGCTGATCCCCCATAGGTGAGTAAAATGCTGTGTCAGAGCCTGAGACTTGGTAGCCGGCATCTACTAATAAGCCAGCCAAAGATCCCATTCCCGTGCCGCAGATTCCAATCAGATGAATTCGTCGCATAAGAAGTTATAGCTAGCAATTTTTAGCTGTTTTGTAAAATAAGTAGGTTTAGCGGCTTTTGCAGGATTGATAGTTGGCGTAATGGGCGGCACTTGCCAACAACAGTAAGGTTCCCGGTTTTTCTTCCGTTCCTTCGAAGGCATCAATGATTTTTAGTTTTTCAGATTCGGGAAAAATGCTATTTAAAATACCCTCCGTGATACTTCCGACGGTTTGATTGACCGAAAATGGGTTCAGTTGGGAGTGAGACAGACTATATTCGAAGTCAATTCCTTCGTAACGAGGGCATTTTTTGAAAAGACCGTAGGAGAAGTGAAAAACAACATCCCGAGGTTTTTGGTATGGCAGTCTGCGAAAAGCTGAACCCACTAATTTTTTCATTTCATACTCAAGCCACTCGCGAAATTTTTGGGATTCACTCTCTTGGGGTGGGATAGATTTTTCAATAGGTAGGCAAACGAAGTTATAATAGGAAAGTTGGCCGCCGCTTGTAACCTCCAGGCAAAGTTCTTTAGCCATGCGGGGCTTCTATCCCGCAAACATAGTAAAATCAAGCATTTTAAGCTCTTACCCTTCGATTAATTAGGAAAACGGCCCCTAAAATAACGACGGCTCCAATGGCTTGGTTCCAAGTAATCCATTTATTTAAGAAAATTACATCAAGAATGATGGCAACCAGCGGTGGGCAATAGGTAACAGCGGAGGCCTGTACACTCCCTATATCTTTAACCAAGACGAAAAATAGGAGAAGGGAAATGGCAGAACTAAAAAGCCCTAGATAAGTGAGGGCCAAAAGGGCTTTTCCAGACCATTGCAGGGTTTCATGGGGCAATTCAAAAATGGCTGACGAAAGGAGCAAAACAGTGGCAGATCCAAAACATTGATAGAAGAGGTTTGTAGAATTGTTCACCCTTTTACTGAGTCTTCTTGTCCACAAAGTTCCAATTGCGTAGCAAACAGACATCATCAATATCGCTAAAAGACCTTGTGAATGGAGCGACATTCCTAGAGAAATTTCGGGAAAGAAAATGACGACAATTCCTAAAAAACCGATCAAAACACCTGCCCATTTGTTCCAGGTCAGTTTGTCTTGAGGGGTTACCAGTGGCAGAAGAAGTGTCGTGAAAATGGGGACGGTACCGTTGAGGATTGCTGCAATCGCTGGGCTTACATATTTTTCACCCCAAAAAAGAAAAATCCAGGCGACCCCCATCATAAAAAGCCCGGATCCAAACGACTGTAACCAAAGTTTTGATTTTGGAATTTTTTTCTGTTTCCACAAAAGGTAGAAACCGATTACTGACATGGCAATAGAACTTCTGATGAAGGCGGCAAAGAAAGGTGGAAAATGTTCAACAGCAATTCGGATGGCTAGAAAAGAACCTCCCCAAAATAGAGAGATTAAGATAAAATATAAAATGTGTCTTGGATTTGACATGGGTCGTCTATTACACTAACGAAGTTTCAACAAATCGACGGACCCTGTCCCTCCGTGTTTTCGTGGGGGCCCCTAACTAAACCCCACGACAAACACTACGGGCCACCCATCGATTTGTTGTTAATTTATGCAAAATATAATCTGGAAACCTTCTACGGAGTTCTTAAAAAATAGCAACATTGCAATCTTCATGAAGAAGCATGGAATTGGCTCTTATGAAGAGCTGATTAAGCGTTCGACTCAAGATATCGATTGGTTTTGGAAAGCTTGTATAGAAGATTTGGGTGTTGAGTGGATCAAGCCCTACACAAAACTCTATGATAGTTCAAAAGGCTTTGCCTGGACAAAATGGTTTGTAGGAGGAGAGCTCAATATTATTCAGAATTGTTTGGACAGGCACGCTCTGAATAGAGGCGAGGCGACCGCGTTAATTTGGGAAGCCGATGATGGAGAAACAAAAACTTTTTCCTATTCCAAACTCAATTTAGAGATCAAACGCCTGGGCAATGCCCTTTTGGGTTCCGGAATCAAAAAGGGAGATGCGGTTGGGATTTATCTTCCGATGATTCCGGAAGTAGTGGTGTCGCTCCTTGCCTGTTTCAAAATTGGTGCGGTTGCGGTTCCTGTTTTCTCTGGCTTTGGGCCGGAGGCTTTGAAGGTTCGGTTGATGGATTCTGAAGCAAAAGTTTTGATCACAGCAGATGGGGCTTATCGGCGTGGCAAGATGATTTCGATCAAACCCAATGCTGATCAAGCGATTCAAGATTTAAAAATTAAAACCCAGTTGGTGGTCAAACGAACGGGTCAAGAGGTTGCTTGGAAAGAAGGGAGAGATTTATGGTGGCACGATGTGCTCCCCTATCATTCCCCTTCTTGTGGAACCTATCCCCTCGATTCTGAACACCCTTGCATGGTTTTGTACACCTCTGGGACAACGGGAAAACCAAAGGGTTGTGTGCATACGCAGGCAGGTGCCCTCGCACAAATCGCGAAGGAATTAAAATATGCCTTTGATGTGAAACCAAATGACAAATTTTTCTGGTTCACCGATATGGGTTGGATGATGGGGCCTTGGGAGGTGATTGGCGTTTTATTTCAAGGAGCAACCCTTTTTATCTATGAAGGGGCACCAGATTATCCAGAGCCGGACCGAGTCTGGAAAATGGTTGAAAAACATCAACTCACTCATTTAGGAATTTCGCCGACCGCTATTCGTTTGTTGAAAAAAAGCTCGGATGATTGGGTGAACAAACATGAAATGAAGTCTTTAAGGATTTTGGGTTCGACCGGTGAACCTTGGGATCCGGAATCTTACAACTGGTTTTTTGAGAAAGTTGGCAAAAAGCGGTGTCCCATCATTAATATATCGGGTGGGACGGAATTGGTTGGGTGCCTATTATCGCCTTATCCTATTACTGACTTAAAACCTTGCACATTGCGGGGCCCAGGTCTTGGAATGGATATTGATGTCTTTAATGAAGAAGGGAAATCAGTGCGAGGCGAGGTTGGTTTTTTAGTCTGCAAAAAACCGTTTCCTTCCATGACTCGTGGATTTTTGAAAGATCGAGAGCGCTATTTAGAAACTTATTTTTCAAAGTGGCTCAATGTTTGGAATCATGGTGATTGGGCTTATGTGGACGGCGATGGTTTCTGGTTTTTGCAAGGGAGAGCCGATGATACGATCAAAATTGCCGGCAAAAGAGTGGGACCTGCAGAGGTAGAATCGGCTTTAAATGGACATCCAGCTGTTGCTGAATCGGCGGCCATTGGAGTGCCTCATGATATAAAAGGTGAGTCACTGGTTTGTTTTGTAGTCCTGAAAGACCCCCAAAAGGCGTCCGACGCCTTTCGTGAGGAGCTAAAAAATGTGGTTATTCAAGTGCTTGGCAAAACTTTGGCCCCAGAAAAAATCGAGTTTGTCCCAGCCCTTCCCAAAACCCGCTCCGCAAAAATTGTCCGCGGTGCTATTCGGAAAAAGTATCTCGGCCAACCTTTGGGTGATACGACGAGTATTGAAAACCCAGAAACACTAGACAACTTAAAAATTCATTAGTAATTTTAACTATTTAGAATGCTTATTTTTTTAAGCAACTTTTTTGGGAATTTAGCGAAAACAACAAAGATATGTCCACGCAAGCAACAACATGGTTACAACAATTTCAGTCACCGGCAATGCAAGCCTGTCTGGCGGGGCTTGACCGACAGCAAGCCGATTTTTTCGAACAAGTACAAAGTAGTGGAGATTTTGTTGTAACGGCCTTTACCTTAGACGAAACTCCTTTGATTGTTGGAGGGAGTGAAGGCTGGAGAAAAGCGCTACGTTTTTTCGAGGAGACGAACTATCCCAGGCCGATAGTGCCTGTTCTTAGAGTGTTGCAAGAAAAGCAATCCGAAGGACGTTTTCACTGGAGTGGAATGAAGTATCTGAGAAATGCCACAGACAACATTTTTGCTTTTGATGAAAGGCCCCATATTTTTCATGGCCCCTATTTTGCTCCCAGCAATGTGTTGACCATAGCCTCCCTGCTCATGTTGCCAAATCAGACAGGCATTACTCTTGAGCCGGTTCCCAGAGAAATTAGTGTTCAAGCCGTTAGGGATTTGTTGGGAGAAAGGAAGTGGCCACTCTATCTTGGTAGTCAACCCGTCGATATCCATGGTGATAGAGAAGTCCTTCCTTATCTAGCAGCCATGCACGACATCATTCATTATTTGTGCTGGCAGGATAGGGACGCCGATTACCTAGAAGATGCCTTGGCTTATTACGATTTTCTAAAGGGGGTTATAGAGAAAGAAGGAGATTCTTACCCCAGGGAGAAGCCCCAATACGAGATAGCCCTAGATAGAATACTTTCGGGCGCTGTAACTTTTTCAGTTCTTTTTAGAAGACTTTGGGAAAATTTACCTGGAGATATTTTTTATCCTTTTTTGGAAAAAGTTAGGCAAAGGCTAGAGTCCAGTGTCAAACCAGGCCACCATGAACTTTTACAGGAGCTTCCCGCAAGCTTTTGGTGATGTTCAATTCTCCGACCCAAGTTCTTTCCAAATTAAATTATGAATCCTGGGCCGAAAGGCCTTGATTTTTTCGTTGGTGGCAGAAGGATGGATGCGGTTCGTCAGTAAAATCACCCAAAAATTTTTATCAAGATCAATCCACATGGAGCAACCGGTGTAGCCCAAATGACCAATGGAATGGGGGGAGAAATAAGAGCCAGAAGAGGAACTGCCAAAGGTGGGGGTGTCCCAGCCTAAGACATACGTGCTGGGAGTTCCAGGTTCTAGGTTCAAAGTTCTAAGTTCGCTGAATTGATGAATAATGAATGTATGCAAATCCGAAGTTGTGGAAAAAAGGCCGGCGTGGCCAGCAACACCTCCCATTGCATAAGCGTTTTGATCGTGGACTTCGCCGTGGATCACTTTTTTTCGCCAGGGGCAGTCTTCGGTGGGGGCAAATCTTTTTGAGTGAATCGTGAATCGTGAATCGTGAATCGTTTTGACAAAAAAAGTATCTTTGAGTCCCAAGGGTTTTGCAATTTTGTTTTGAAATAAAACATCAAGACTGACTGAACCTGCGTGTTCCAAAATTTCGCCCAGTAAAATATATCCGATGTCGCTATAAACGCATTGTGTTCCTGGTTTGAAAACAATCGGCTCTTTTAAACAAGCTTGTACAATATGTTCTTTTCCCCCTTTGGTTCCAACAAATGTCGTGGGGAGTTCGCGGTAGTAGGGCTTCCACGCCGGCAGACCAGAAGTATGAGACAACAAGTGAGCCACCGTCATTTCTTTGTGCGCTGGTAGCCTTGCCCCTCCCAACCATTGATAAACGGTATCGGTTAGTTTTAAAAAACCTTCTTGAACGAGTTGCATTGCCAATGTAGCTGTGGCGACCGGTTTAGTAAGAGAGGCAATGTCAAAACAGGTTCCAGATCTTGCTTTGCCATAGTTCCCTTCATGAATAATATTGTTATTGTGTCCCACTAATAGACTAGCGGATGGGAAAATGCCTCTTTCCACCGCTTGTTTCATCATTTGGTCGATTGCTGCGGTCATTGATTTGTGTCCAAGCAAACTTCGACGCCTAGCGGTAAGGTAACAAAATCATTGGTGTGACCGGCAGGAAAATGGGTGACAATAGGCCCCTCAAAATCTTTGAAAATATCTTTGAGCATGTCATCAATAGAATGAACCTCTTTTTCTTTTGGCTCCAATGATCCCACAATAATCCCTTTCACTCCTTTTAATTTTCCAGCATTTTTGAGTTGGGTTAGCATGCGATCTAATGCATAAACTTTTTCACCGGTATCCTCGAAAAAAAGGATTGAATTGTCGGTTTGCAGTTCATAGGAGGTTCCAATACTGCTGGTAATCATCGAAAGACATCCTCCAACCAAAATTCCTTTTGCCTTTCCCTCTTTCAAAATATGGCAGCCCTTAAAATGAAGCGGCGGAGTTTCTTTTTGAGTGAGGTTTTGTTTCAAACTCAAGGCTGTTCGTTCGGTCGGGTTGTTTCCAAGCTGGGTGAGAACCGGCCCGTAAAAAGTGGGCATATCAGCACTTTGTTTTAGAAAGGCGAGCAGGGCTGTTACATCGCTAAAACCGATCACCGGCTTTTTGTGTTTTTTCAAAACTTCTGGTTTTAGATAGGGGATGATGCGCTGCGAGCCATAACCCCCTCTGGCAAACATAATCGCCTTGACATCTTTTTTGGTAAACAGTTCGGTTAATTCTTCGGCACGGCGTTGATCGGAACCGGCCAAGTAGCGCTCCTGGGAAAAAATGTCGTCACGATGCCAGACTTGAAACCCCAGTTTTTTGAGAAGAGTAACGCCGTGTTTGAATTGATTTTTGTCAAAAGGGCTCGACGGCGCCGCAATCCCGATACAATCGCCTTCTTTGAGTGGCTTGGGCATAATGTTTGCCTTGCTTTGTTTGGAGCGAAGGGGTGGCCCGGAGTGTTTGTTGTGGGGTTTAGTTAGGGGCCCCCACAAAAACACGGAGGGACAGGACCCCGAAGCTCCAAACAAAGTTACGTTAGCATGTTTTAAACATATCAATTTGACCAAGAGGTGGCAACTTCATTAAAGTGAAGTGTATGAAAGAAGCAAAGTTACAGCAGGCTTTAGAAAGGATCTTAAGAAAACCCACTCAACTTACCATCACCGACAACACCCATGTTTTTTTGAATGCTGCCTACAAAAAGAAAGTTTGGAAGGTTCGGCTCCATTGGATGTTTTTAAAAGCACCCAAAAACTTGTGGCATCATGTTGCTCAATATATCAATACCCATAACAAAGAGAGTTCCAAACTTGTAGATCGCTATATCGAAGACCATTGGCATTGGGTAAAACACCCTTTACCAGAAATTCAGACAAAGGGAAAAGTTTATCATCTTCAGAAAATTTTTGATTCCCTGAACAAGCGTTATTTTCATGGTCGATTGCGCTCAAAAATTACATGGGGAAAGGGCCTGACAAAAAGAGCTTATGAGCAACTTCAATTAGGAAGTTTTTCCACTTCAAGAAATCTTATTACCGTTCATCCTAATTTGGATCAACGCTTTGTCCCCAAACATGTTGTCGAGGCGACTGTTTTTCACGAAATGTGCCATGCGATGATTCCCGTTCAAACGGTCAATGGCCGTAAACAAATCCATCCCCCCGCTTTTAAAAAATTGGAAGCAAGATATCCCCATTTGCGGAAAGCCAGAAACTGGGAAGAAAAAAACGTCAACCGCCTTTTGCTAAAGTACCGTTAAGAGTGTCAATTTACCCCCCCCCTGGGTGTCAACCATTTGACGAAAGAGGGTGAAATGAATACTCCGTTCATTTTTTAACACCTTGACCTGTTGGTTAAGTTTCTAATTTGATTCAGGATTTTAGAAAACCTCATAAATCCTAACTTTCCAAAACTTTGGCACGTTTTATGCGCGAATATAAGATGGGGAATGGGTGTATAATGTTCTGGGCATGCTTTAAAGCAGGAGGGCAGTACAGTGATTCGTAATAGTATAAAATCTCTGAGGTTTTTATCCATTCTGATTGCCTCTGTTTTCTTGTTGTTGGAGGGGGGTTGTGGGGGTACTTCCGGGTCTTCAAGTTCTGGAGCGGGCAAAGGAGATGGAGGTGGATCGAGTGGTTCAGGAGTTTCACTGAGCGGAAGCGTTGAAGCTCCTCGTACGACGACTACCAGCATTAGTGTTGGTTCCTCTGCCTCAAAAAGTGTTGGAAAAGGTGTGGGCTCAGAGGACTCCGGAGAAACAATTATTGTCTCCAAAGCAACGACCGAACTCCCTGTCAGTGGCGGAGAATGTATTTGCAAAAAATTGGATGGAACGAAGTTGGACGAGTTTGAGATCAATTCTGCGGGTCAGTTTTCAGGTGCGAATATTAACCCCGCGCTTTTGGATAGCAGCAAACAGGTATTAATTGATTGCAAAACGGGGGGTGGAGGACGTTTCAGCACACTTTGCGATTTGACGTCGGCCTCAGCAGGGACCACGATTAACTGCGGCAAAACCAATACGGACACAACACTTTCTGTTTCTCAAACAATTTCGGAGTGCGGATCGGGGACAAATCTAGACAGCCTTTCTGCTTGCGCCTCAGCCAGTGGATTCAAACCGTTAGCCCTTTTTCAAACGTTTAATGGAATAAGTGGAACGGCAGGGGTTTCCGACACAGCCGGTGTTCAGGAAGCTTTTAAAAAAATGATGAAAGCAGCCTATGCGAGTGGCAAGCCACCCTCACCTGCCGATATGGTCAATATGATCAAGGGGGATACCAGTTTGATTAACAAATTTAAAGCTCTGGATTCCTCGATTTCTAGCTTGGACACCAGTTCCCTTGCCGATGGCATGAAGGCTTTCCCAGGGGCATGCAAGGAATACTATGGGAGTGACACACTTTATAACAACTATGTAAAAGCCGGTGTCTCTTCCTTTCGATCCGGCGGAGCAAACTTTTTTAAGAATTTAAAGACAGCCGATCTGGATAAAATCAAGGCGGAACCAACTCTCTATCAAACCATCATGGGAGAATATGTCTCCGCCGCAGCAAGTGGAACGGCGTTGGCAACTGCATTTAAAAACTTTGAAAAAGCTGATTTCGCAAGGACGGTAGCTGGATTGGGACAATTTATCGATGTAACTGATTTCTCGACCTCTGGAAAGGCAGCGGCTTACAAAAACCTCTTAGAAGGAGGTACGTGGGGAACTTCCAAAGATCCAGCCCAATTAGCTGAGGCCTTTGGTAATGCTTGCAAATCAGGAAACGAAGCAACCGAGTTTGCCTCATGGAACACAAATGGAGCTGCATTCGCAGGTAAATACATTGATAACCCCGGAGCCTATTCAGGAACGACTGGCTTGAACACTATTAACAACCAATACATTACATACATACAAAATCCAACTGCCTTCACCAGTTCTGGTGCTAAAGGATGTTCGAGTAGTTCTGATTGTGGTTCGGGCCTGACTTGCAACACACAAGGAGGTTTTTGTGTGGCTGCTTGTAGTTCCAGTTGTGGGTTTGGGGCCCCTTGTACATCAGACTCTGGATGTACCTCCGGTAAATGTAGCTCGGGCTTTTGTTTTTATGACACGACGATCTCTGGTTTTAATCCCTTCACACCCATTGTCATTATTGGGGGAACGTGCACTTCCAACAGTCAATGTCCATCCGGGAATTGTATCAGCGGTGTTTGCGCCCTGCCTGGACAGGTGGCTATTGGCGGTGCTTGTACTCCTGCAAATCTGGGCACGGATTGTCAATCGGGAGTGTGTGGCAGGCATGGTCTTTGTTTATCGACTACCTCTGTCACTTCAGGCGGCGTTGTTACCAATTTAGCAGGTCCAGATGCCGGGACAACGACGGCGGGAAGTAGTGATGGTGCCGAAAACGCCGCTAGTTTTAGTGGCCCTGCGGGGGTTTGCATGAATCCCACTGGCACGAAATTGTATGTCGTCGAGATAATAAACAACATCATTCGTGAGATCACCATTTCGACAGCCAACGTGGTAACATTGGCAGGCACCGCCGGTTCTGCTGATACGACGGATGGCACCGGTTCTGCGGCGCGGTTCAATGCGCCTCTTGGTTGTGTGGTGGATCCTGCAGGCACCAATCTTTATGTGGTAGACGGCTCGAACCACACGATCCGTAAAATTGTCATTTCCTCAGCGGCAGTGACGACTTTTGCGGGGACGGCTGGAAGCAGCGGCGGTGAAAATGGAACAGGGACATCGGCCAGTTTTAACGCCCCCTACGGGATTATTATTGATCACGCCGGGGCAAATTTGTACGTTGCGGAATTCACCGGCTGCCGGATTCGAAAAATTGTTGTGAACACTCAGGTTGTATCAACTCTGGCAGGTTCCGGTACTTGCGCTACCACGGATGGGACAGGAACATCTGCCGGTTTTAATGCCCCGGCGGGCCTCACCATTGATTCAACCGATGCCAGCCTTTATGTCGGTGAAAGCACCGGTCATAGAATCCGTAAAATAGTGATTGCCTCCGGGGAGGTGACAACTTTTGCCGGTTCAGGAAGTGCAGCAAGTACGGATGGGACTGGGACAGGGGCTGCCTTCAACCGACCGCGGGGAATTGTCATCGATCCAACAAACACTAATCTTTACGTGGCGGAATTTACGGGGAAGAAAATCAGGAAGATTGTGGTCGCTACTCAAGTTGTCACAACATTGGCCGGATCCGGCGTAAACAGCGACACTAATGGAACTGGAACCGCGGCCGCTTTTAAAATACCTGAGTTGCTAGACATCGATCCGACGGGGACTGTTCTTTATATCCCAGATCGCTCATCAAACAAAGTCCGCCAGATTCAGTAATTTTTTGAAATAGACTCTTTGGCAAACTGGACCGCAGACAAAGCAAAAACCACAACACAAACAATGAGCACAAGGCTGTCGATACCTTTCCAAAAGCCAGTCGAAGGAATCTGATTTTCCAAAACGTGATTAATAAAGGTCCAACTGTTGTTGATGAGATGGGCAAGGATCGGAAACCATAGGTTTCCAGTTTGAAACAAAAGCCAGCTCAAGTAAAATCCGAGGAGCAAATATAAATGCCAATACCAGGGCATGCCGTGGATGAGGGCGAAGGCAATCGCTGTGAGAACTAGACTTAAGTTTTTGCCCCAATGGTGCCCCAGAGTATTTTGAAAAAACCCCCGAAAAAATATCTCTTCACAAAAAGCAGGGGTCAAACAGATTAAAAACAAACGCCAAGCTCCTTGTGGCAGTGATTCAACATGCATGATTTTATCAAGGACCTCTTTTGCCGCCGAAGGGGGTGGAAAAACGAGCTCACTCAAAAAAGTGAGGTAATCGATGATGACAACAAGGCTTAACGTCATGATGCAAAGCCAAAAAAGAGATTTTATTTTCGGTTTCTTGAAGGGAAAAACTTCTAAGGTGGGTATTTTTAATTTCCAGGCGATGAGAAAAGGTAGCCCCGCCACAACCAGCCATTCATTGATCAGAATTCCAGCACTCAGCGAGACATTTTGAATGAAGTAACTCGATGGCCATTGGAGAATAGCAATGAAAGTGAACATCAACATTACCAAAGGAGGGCTTGGCCACTTTTGAGAGGTTGACAGCATCGGCAGTTGAAAAGTAAGAACGAAAAGAATGAAGACGTCAATCCAAAAGCTCCTATTAGCCTGGTACGATAAAAATAAGCGTCCACTTCCTTGGCGAAAGCCCCCACCCAATCCTTATAAAATCTGGCTCTCCGAGATTATGCTCCAGCAAACACAAGTAGAAACGATGCTTCCTTACTACGAGCGATTTTTACAGGCCTTTCCCACGTTGAATGATTTGGCCAAATCTCCGCCTACAGAGGTTTTAAAACTTTGGTCGGGTTTAGGTTATTATTCGAGGGCCAGAAACCTTCACAAAACAGCGCGTAAGATCATCCAGCATTTTGGAGGTCGTTTTCCAACAACCAAAGAGGAGTTGATTAGCTTGCCAGGGATTGGTGATTATTCTGCCGGGGCCATTGCCAGCATCGCTTTTGGTAAAAAGGTTCCTGTTGTAGATGGGAATGTGATTCGGGTCTTGACAAGGCTTTTCGCCCTGAAAGGTGATCCCAAGGCCAAACCGTTGAAACAAAAGTTATGGAAATTGGCAGCACGTTTAGTTCCAAAAAGTTGTCAAGACCCGGCTTTGCCGGGCTGCGAAGCAAACTCGAAGAGTTTGCGGAGTAGAAATAGACCAGGTGATTTTAATCAAGCCCTTATGGAGTTGGGGGCGCTTGTTTGTTCGCCTAAAGATCCGAAGTGTCTATTATGTCCGCTGAAAAAGAGGTGTGTGGCAAAAATAAAAGATAAAATTAGCGAATATCCAACCCCAAGAGAAAAACTTCCGACCGAAAAAGTTTTTTTGGCCGCCGCCTTGATTGAAAAAAATGGTTCTTTTTTATTGGCACAACGCGGGAGTCAAAAACATTTACAATCAATGTGGGAATTTCCGCAGGTGGCCGGAGAAGAAAAATCTTTAAGCGGCAAACAGCTTATTCAGAAACTTCAAAAAAAATATGGAATGGATATTGAATTAAAAGGACAATTACCGGTGGTACGCCATGCCATCATGAACCGAAGGATCGTCATGACACCCTTTTTGTGTCGCTATCAAAAGGGGAGTCCCAAAATGGGAAAAGGACATGTGGCTTTTAAATGGATTGCGCCCGATCAACTAAAGGAATTTCCCACTTCATCCATTAATCATAAAGTGATCCAACATTTAAACCGCAAACATCAAGATCTTTTTTTGCCTTTCTAGCCCATGTTTCATAACCTTTTAAAAGTTTGGTTTTTATTTGTACTAGACTGGCGTTATGCCGGTGTTGCTTTGCTCATGGCTTTGGAGAGTACCGTTTTTCCAATTCCCAGCGAAATCATCATCCCTCCGGCTGCCTATTGGGCAAGTCTTGGTAAAATGCATTTTTGGGGAGTCGTAGCCGCGGGGATGATTGGTTCTTATATTGGTTCTGCGATTTCTTATTGGGTATCTCAATGGTTGGGAAGACCCTTTTTATTGAAATTTGGAAAATATTTCTTTTTACCCGCAGAAAAATTAATTTTCGCAGAAAAGTGGGCGGTCAATTATGCGGGTCCCGGAATTTTTTTGGCGCGCATGCTTCCTGTCGCAAGGCATGTTGTTTCTATTCCAGCTGGAATTTTGAAAATGCCCTTTTGGAAGTTTAGTTTGGCAACACTTGTCGGTTCTGGAGGTTGGTGTGCCGTTTTAGCCTGGTTTGGGGCGAAAGTGATAGGGGATCAACCAACTTTATTGCAAGAGCCGGCGGTTTTGGTGCATGTTCTTAAAGCAAAACTCATTTATTTTGTAGGGGCCATTCTTGTTTTTGGCTTTTTATATTTCTATATCCACTGTCAGATGAAACAAGCATCACGGACGTGAGAGTGTTTTTAAGAATTCCGCAAGAAGGGATTTGGCTTCTTCAAGATGGCTGTATTCTTTGAGATGAAAATGAGGGACTTTTTTGTTGGTGATTCCACGAATCATGGTTGATAAATCGTTGGGCCAAAAGTTTTTTTCGTACAACGCCAGTACTGGAATTGTTTTTAGTCTCAATCTTGGGCGTAAGTATGCGTGGGCGAGTTCGATGCCGGTTCCTAAACTTGGTAGGGAGACTTCAAAAACAGCGCCTGCGATATCTCCTTCGACCCCTTCGATCATTTTGTTGCAGACATAGATTCTGCGTTGCAAACCAGGTGGGGGCAAAGGGCCAATCGATTCCTCCAAAAGTTTGGTCGTTTCTTCAAAAGTCGTTCCGGTCGTATGTTCGGTAATCACTTGAAAACCTTGTGTCTTGATACATTCAATCAGTGTTTTGTGAACGCTGGCACGATCGACTCGATTCTTTTGGCCCTGTATGGCGGCCCCGAAAAAAATCTTCATAAATTGACTGATTCTGTTGGCTGATAACCCTTATCCGTTTGAGCAACATAGGATGCTGCAAGATGGGGGCAGTGTTCAAAAACTAAAATCCATTTTTCTTTCGCCGCCTTTTCCAGAATTTCCTTTTTTTCTTTCATCGTGGTTAAGGGAAAATTATCATAGGCCATGACCCATGGGATTCCCAAATGGATAGAAGTGGGAATCACATCGCCGCAAAAAAAGAGTTTTTGTTTTCCATCATCTAATAGAGAGAGTTGGATTCCTTGTGTGTGACCAAAAAAGAGTTTCGCATGGATTCCTGGAAGAATCTCTTTTTCACCATCGATTATTTTGAGAATGCCGGCTTTTAGGAGAGGCTCCCAATCCTCTTTAATATAGCTAGCCCGATCTTTTTCGGTTGGATTTTGAGCCCAATCTAAATTTTTCTTTTGGACGGTGTAAGTGGCTTTGGGAAATGTTGGGACTAACTTTCCTTGATTATCTTTCAATGTAGAGCCACCGGCATGATCAAAATGGAGATGAGTTAAAATGACATCGGTGATTTTATCGAATGTCAAATGATGGGCTGCCAGACTTTTCTCCAACGACATTTTTGAAGTGTCGAGCCGATAAATATCCCGCATTTTTTCATCCCATTTATCTCCCATGCCGCAATCGATCAAAATGTTACGTCCATCACCTTGGAGAAGGAGGCAGCGGAGTCGCATGTCGATCCGGTTGCGCTCATCGACACCTACGCGTTTGCTCCAAAGTGTTTTGGGAACAACGCCAAACATCGCCCCTCCATCGAGAGCAAATTCTCCGGTTTCAATGCTGTGAACTTCGTAGGAACCAATGCGCATAGGCAATGCGGTATCAAAGTATTAAAACGGGTCAAGGCTTAATGTAGAAATCGTTTTTAATCGGTGAGTTGGAGCTTCGGGGTTTCAATTGATCAGTTGAAAATGACGGGCTTTATTTGGAGTGGCGGGTCCTGTCCCTCTGTGTTTTTGTGGGGGCCCCTAACTAAACCCCACAACAAACACTCCGGGCCACCCACCACTCCACCAATCATCCGTCATTTTCAACTCTTGAGGATAGGCCACCCCTTCGCCCCAACCATCTCGCACGATTCCTATGCACTTAATTAACTAAAAGGTAGGCGCTGCCTTATGGTAAAATATGTAAGGGCAGGAGTGGGGATGGGCAAAACATCGTGCGGGAACGAGGGCGTATTGAGTCAATAAAAATCATATTCGTTTCTGCAGATAGAGCTGACGGCAGGTAAGATACTATCTGCATCTTTTGAAACGAAATGATTTTTTTGACGAGATAGCCCGAAGTGGAGCACAGTTTTGAACACGCCCCACTCCTGCCCAAAAACGATTCGAGACTGAATTTACTTTAAATTTGGATTATTAATCTTGAAAAAAAGTTCTGGCGACCAAGATGGTGGCCGCGATATCATCAGCTAGATGCAAAGCGGCGCCAGCTCTGACCGAATTCACTATTTTTGCTGCTTTTGCAGCAGCGCCAATGGCAAAACCGGCCCCTAGCAAAGTAGCATCGGCCAAGGTCACGCCAAATTGTGAAGCGCTTTTATTGGTATAGGCGTTATAGGCACCGGCGATGATGAGACCGACAGAGACACCAGCTAAAAACCACCCCACAGGATTCCATATCAAAGCTGCTGTTATCGCTGCTGCTGTGGCACTTGTCATAAGAACAGGGCTTTCTGTAAAGGAAC
Organism: Deltaproteobacteria bacterium RIFCSPHIGHO2_01_FULL_43_49; assembly: GCA_001798075.1. Classification (GTDB taxonomy): domain Bacteria; phylum UBA10199; class UBA10199; order SPLOWO2-01-44-7; family SPLOWO2-01-44-7; genus SPLOWO2-01-44-7. The sequence continues at coordinate 97,712 of MGRG01000002.1, forward strand.
TTCCCAAATCGGAAAATCTTTTTTTATAACCACCCCAAACAGTTTCTTGGGAACTATTTAGGTTTTGAAAAATGGATGGGTCCTGCCAGCCGCTTGGGTCCGTCTCCCCAAAAAGGGGCCCCTCGGACTCATCGCGGCTGTCACCCATCCATTTTTCATGACAATTATGATGAGTGTGAACACTAATACCAAAACCACCTGTTTCTCTATTGAAGGACAAACCACCACATCCAGACATGACTCCTCCTTGCCTGCTGACAGGCTTTTATTGTACTGAATTAACTAACTACACGAAGTTTGGCAGGCATTAGCTCTTTCAAGCAGGTCGTTTCACAAACCGGGCAATCTTTGAGACCCGGGCAGGTTTCACTGAGCTGCCAAAATTTTTCCAAAACCTTTTTGACTTGAGGATCAGCAGAAGACATAAAACGAATGAAGGCTAAGAGATTTGCCCCCGTTTCTGAACTGATCAAATGTTCAATTTTGCAAGTATCGACTTCCGCCTGATACGGTTTTACTTTCAAGATGTCCTGGAAAAAGCGTTTGAGAACGACCTTCTTGCCAATGATTTCTTCTGCGACTCGTTTTCCATCGGGTGTCATCTGAAGAAATTTATTGGTATCCTCTTTAAGGTAATTTTTTTCAATCAACGCATGTAGTCCCATTGAAGCGGAGGACCTGGCAATTCCCAATTTTTTAGCGACATCGGCAGCACGCGCATAACCCTGTTCACCAATCAAATCATGGACAGCAACCAGGTAGTGCGCCGCACTGTGTGTTAGTTGATTGGCTTCAAACTCTTTCCATACTTCCATAATGTTAGCCTATACTAACAGAAATAAGATATGTCAAACATAAATACCGCCAGGTACCAGGTACCTGGCGGTATTTATAAAAGTTTTTATAAATTATATAGATAGAGCGTTTTCTAACTGTTTACTTATAAAAATTGTTATAATTCTTTGAAATTAAGCTTCTTTTTTCATTCAGAAATTAAACCGCCAAAATCGAAAAAAAGGCCTTTTTTCAAGCATTTACAAAGGAATTTCTCTTGACGCTCCTCAGGTGATGGTTTAGGTTCCCAAAAAGTGGGGAAAGGTGGGGATTTAAAACTCCTTGATTTTACTATGTTTAGAGGCCGTCACGAATATGGAATCGATAGTAAAGGAAGACTCGCCATCCCTGCGAAGTTCCGGGAAATTCTAGTCGCTCAATTTGATGAACGTTTAATCGTCACCCATTTTGACCAGTGTTTATGGGCCTATCCGGTTTCTCTCTGGCAGGAACTTGAGAAAAAAATAGGACAACTCCCACAATTTTTAGAAGAGGTGAAAGCTTTGCAACGGGTTTTTGTTTCTGCCGCTTCGGAATGTCCTCTCGACAAACAAGGAAGAATTTTACTCCCGCCAACACTGCGCGATTACGCAGGACTCAGCAAAGATGTGGTTTTGGTGGGAATGACACAACGAATTGAAATTTGGTCGAAGTCTCGTTGGAAAAAAGTTTTTGGAGACTCACAAAAGAAACTAGAATCACTCCAGGAAAAACTTGCGGAGTTAGGTTTATAAACTATGTTTGAGGTCAAACATTTTAATGATGTTTTAGTAATGGGAGTCTCAGGCGAATTGGGGCTCAGTAATGTCCGTCAGTTTGATTCTCTTTTAAATCAAGCTTTGCAGAGTAGAAGTCATCGAGTCGTTTTGGATCTCTCCGATTTGTCCCACATCGATTACAAATTAGTTCCGCATCTTGTTGACCGTGTTATCGAAATTCAGTGCCAAGGTGGAGAAATTAAACTGGCCAGCAACAATGGTTACATATCCAATATTTTAAAGGCGATGGGTTTTGAAGAAGAGCTATACCTTTCTGTTGAAGATGCCGTGATCAGTTTTGCGCCGATGTCAGAGGAAGAATGGCAGTGAGTGAAGTGGTTCATGAGCCAGTCCTAGTTAAAGAGTTATTGGAAAATCTAGCAATCAAAGCAAATGGAATTTATATTGATGGAACATTGGGGGGTGGAGGACACGCGCAAGCGTTGTTAGAAAAAATCAACTCTCAAGGGGTGCTTGTTGGGGTGGATCAAGATGAGGAAATTTTGGAGAAATCAAAAGTCAGATTAGAAAAATTTCGGGAACGAGTAAAATTTATTCATGATAATTTTTCAAACATCAAAGAAATTTTGCAAAAAGAAGGTTTAAAAATGGTAGATGGGATTTATCTCGATTTAGGGGTCTCTAGTTGGCAACTCGATCAAGCCCATCGTGGTTTTAGTTTTAGAAAAGAGGGCCCAATCGACATGCGTATGAATCTTTCGCAAATAGAGACAGCTTTGACCAAAATAAAATCGAGTAATGAAAAAGAGCTGACCGACATTTTGAAAGAATATGGCGAAGAAAGACTCGCTGCAAGAATTGCTAGACAACTGATAGAAAAAGCAAAGCGCCATCAACTTCAGACAACGCTAGATATCGCTCAAGTGGCCTGGGAGGCTTACCCTCCAAAAGCTCGCCACAAAAAAATTCATCCAGCCACACGGACTTTTCAGGCATTACGCATTTGGGTCAACAAGGAGTTGTGGGCCTTGGAACAATTTTTAAAGGAGTCGCCTCATTTTTTAAACGAAAAAGGGCGTTTATGTATTATCAGCTATCATTCCCTAGAAGATCGTTTGGTAAAACATGCTTTTAGAAAGTGGGCGACTCAAGACCAGCGTTTCAAGGTTATTACCAAAAAACCGGTGATCCCTTCTCAAGAAGAAATCGATCAAAATCCACGCGCGCGCTCTGCCAAGTTGAGAACGTTGGAAAGGCTGCATTGAAAAGATCATTTTCTAAAAAAATTGTTCTTGTTTTGATAATTTTGGGGCTTGCCCTTTTATACGCCGGCTCCCGTGTCAAAGTCATTGAGTTTGGGTATGAGGTCTCAAAAATCAAGGCGGGAGTCTCCGACATGGAAAGAGAAAATGCTTTGCTGAAATCAAAAGTTGCGCAGGCTAGATCAACGGAAAAACTAATAGAGTCGGCAAAACGTTTGGGTTTTGCCGCTCCAGAGACACATCAGGTTTTATTTTTAAGGGAATAATGTCTGTTCGTTTTACAAATCCTGCGTTGGAGCGAAAAGCCAAGGCTGAGAAGAGGCTTAGAATTTTTTATTTTGGGCTCTGTTTTGGATATCTCATTGTTGTAGGTAAAGCGGTCACTCTCATGTCGCAAGATAATCAGAAATTAGAAAAGATCGCGATGAGTCAATATCGCGCGGCGATTCAAAAATTTTCAGATCGGAGCCGTGTTTTGGATAGAAAGGGACAAGAGTTTGCCATCAGCACGCCGACTTGGTCTTTTTATTCCGATCCGAGGGAAATTAAGAATTTTTCTGAAACAGCCTCCCTTCTGGCAGGGGTGTTGAATATTCCCAAAGAAACTCTGGAACAGAAATTCAAAGAAAAGCGAAAATTTGTTTGGATTAAAAGGAGAGTCGATGCCACCACAATGGAAAAAATAAATCAGCTCAATTTGAATGGTATTTACAGCATCAAGGAAAACATGCGCTTGTATCCGCATGGTGAGTTGGCAGGCTCCGTTATGGGCGCTGTTGGGATTGATTCTCAAGCGCTAGGGGGCATTGAATTGGCTTATGACTCCTATTTAATGCTCAACCAAGAGCCTGGAATGTATTTGCGGGATGCGAGAGGCCAATTGTATTTGGCGCCTCCTAATTTAGAAAGTATTTCGCCAAAGGGCGATGTTTACTTGACGATTGATAAAAATATTCAGTTTTTTGCAGAAGAGGCTCTTAAGAGAGCAGCCAGGACTTATAGCGCCAAAGCGGGTGTCGCACTCATCATGGATCCAGAAACAGGCGATATCATGGCGATGGCAAATTATCCTTCCTTTAATCCAAATCAGTTTGAAAAAGCTGATTTCAACGTTTGGCGTAACCGAGCGGTAACCGATCTTTATGAACCTGGTTCCACTTTCAAAGTTATTGTAGCCGCAGCAGCCCTAGATCATCGCTCCATTAAGTTAGATGAGAAATTCAACTGTGAAAGAGGATCCTTTGTTTTGGAAGACGGCGAAGCCATTCATGATCACGACCCTTACGGACTTTTGAATATTAGCGATATTATCAAAGTCTCGAGCAATATCGGCATTTATAAAGTCTCTCAACGTCTGGGAAGAGAAAAATTTTATCAAACCATCAAGGATTTTGGTTTTGGTTCCAAGACAGGGGTCGATTTTCCAGGTGAGATTGCAGGGATTCTTCGCCCTGTTCAAAAATGGCGACCCATTGAGGCGGGAACTATTTCTTTTGGACAAGGAATTGGAGTCACTTCTTTACAGATATTGTCAGCCTTCAGCGCCATTGCCAATGGTGGCTTGAGAGTGCAACCCCATTTGGTTGAAAAAATTGTCTCTAAAAATGGAGAGACTCTCTATCAAAAAGAACACAGAGTTTTAGCAAGACCGATCCAGGAAGAAACAGCTCAAATACTCACACAAATTTTGAAAAGTGTTGTCGCAAAAGGGGGAACCGCCCCCTTGGCCACAATAGAAGAATATCCTGTAGCGGGCAAAACAGGGACATCACAAAAAGTGGATCCAAAAAGGGGTGGATACCTGGAAGGAAAATATATTGCCTCCTTTGTCGGTTACGCACCGGCAGATCATCCAAAACTTGTTGCTCTTGTTTTGCTTGACGAACCGCAAGGATATTATTACGGCGGCATCGTTGCTGCCCCTGTCTTTAAAGAAATTATGCTCAAATCGCTCAATTATTTGGGAGTTCCGCCCCAAGGGACTTCGTCAGAAGTTTTGGTTGCTTCAAAACAACAATCGAGCCTATCACATTTTGGTTTTATGAAAACTACAACTGAGATCAAAAAAGAGGGGAACTATTTCAAAGTTCCTGATTTTCGCGGTGTTTCGTTGCGTCAAGTGTTGAAAACGGCCGGTGATTTTCCAGTCGCCATGGAGTTTAAAGGAAGGGGAGAGGCCATTTCCCAAAGCCCAGCACCGGGAACACTGGTGGCAGCAGGAAGTAAAATTTATGTAGAATTTAAACCATTGTATTAATTTGACTGCGGGCGGGGGGAGAGATGAATTGGTCAGAGCTGGCAAGTAAGGTGAAAGGAAATATGAAATTAGGACAATTACTAGAGGGGTTAAAAAAACTTAATTTTTCAGGGGATGAAACATTGAACATTACCGACCTTGCCTATCATACCGGCCAGGTCAAACCTGGTTGTTGCTTTGCAGCCATTCGCGGGCTGCAGACCGATGGCCATCATTATATAGATGAGGCAGTCAGAAAAGGGGCGAAGGCTGTTTTGATAGAACGAGATATTTCAGTTCCTCGGGGTGTTTCCAAAATTATTGTCGAGGATACCAGAGATTGTTTGGGAAGACTTTCTGCGCTGCTTTTTGGAGAGCCGACGAAATCATTACGCTTGGTTGGTATTACAGGAACGAATGGCAAAACAACAATCGCCTATCTCATTGATAGTATCTGGCAAGCTGCTTCTTATAAGTCTGGGCTCATTAGTACTGTCGCCTATCGTTATGGAGACCAGTTGAAACCGGCGGAGAGAACCACTCCCGAATCTTATGACCTGCAGCAGATGTTTCGGCAAATGGTATCCAAAGGGGTGACTGATTGCGTGATGGAAGTTACCTCCCATGCCCTCGATTTAAAACGGGTGATCGGTTGTCATTTTGACGGCGCTGTTTTTACAAATCTTTCTCAAGATCATTTGGATTATCACAAAGATATGGAGAGTTATTTTGCGGCAAAGGCAAAATTATTTCGAGAGAGGCTCGTTGTTAGCGAAAAAAAATCACTCTGGGCAGTTTTGAATTGGGATGACCCTTACGGGAGAACCCTTGCGGGCGGCCTTCCAGCCAAAATCTGGCGTTACGGTGTTCGAGAAAAAGCCGATGTATGGGCAAGCAATCCCAAAGCAAGTTGGGACGGGCTTCGACTCAATGTCGTTTCACCTCAGGGGAATTTCCCCCTTTCCTCTTCTCTGATCGGTTCTTTCAACGCATCGAATATTTTAGCGGCAGTGGCGGCCTCTTTGGCGATGGAGATTCCCATTGATCAAATTAGTTTAGGCGTGGCTTCTTTCAAAGGAGTCCCCGGGCGTTTGGAAAAAATTTCTAATTCAAAAGGTATTGAAATTTTTGTTGACTACGCCCACACCCCTGCAGCACTTGAAAATGTTTTGAATACACTGAGAGCCCTAAACCCCAAAAAGCTCATCACTGTGTTTGGGTGTGGAGGCAACAGAGATAAAACAAAACGGCCTCTTATGGGAGCGGCAGCGAGCTGTTTGAGTGATGTTGCGATTGTTACCTCTGATAATCCCCGAGATGAAGGGCCTCAAGCCATCATCAATGATATTTTGCCGGGCTTAAAAAAGAATAGAGAATCTTTGATGATTGTTGACCGCAAAGAAGCAATTTCAAAAGCTTTAGAGTTAGCAGCACCTGGTGATTGTGTTTTGATCGCCGGCAAGGGGCATGAGACCTATCAAGAAGCAAGGGGAGTCAAAAAACATTTTGATGATAGAGAAGTCGCGAAAGAATGTTTAATATAAATTTAACAAATTGGCTACCTGGCGATGAGGGTGCTGAAAGTACGCGAATCGCTAGCGAGTTTATAAAGGGTGTGGTGAAAAAGTCGCTTCCGGGATGCGTTTTGAGAAAAGACGCGGTTCCCGCCGGGTCGTCCCGGCGGGACCGCTCGGCTCTCGCCCATTTTATCTTTATTTCCCGTTTGTGAAAATGGGCTGCGAGACGCTTTTCTCAAAACGCATCCCTCGCGCGACTTTTTCACCAGTTCCATAAGCGATGGGGGTTGTCAGGGGGAGATGCAAGATCGCCCCCTGACTTTAGCGAGCATCTGGCTTTGCCAGTGTGAGCGAATGGAGTGTTTAGATGGAGTTTAGTGTGGAACAATTTTTAAAAGCGAGTGGTGCAAAGGTAATTAGTGAAGGGACCAAGGCCCTTTGCAAAGGTATTTCCACCGACAGCCGTAGTCTAAAAGTAAAAGAACTTTTTTTTGCATTAAAAGGCCCCCATTTTGATGGCCACCGGTTTTGTGACGAGGTGATTAAAAAAGGGGCGTGGGGGGTGGTGGTACAAAATCAAAAATCAAAAATCAAAAATCAAAATTTATCGTGGATATTTGAGGTTAAAGACACATTGAAAGCGTTGGGTGACATAGCCCAGTGGTGGCGCTCCCAATTTTCGATTCCTTGCGTCGCGATTACTGGGAGTAATGGTAAAACGACGACAAAAGAAATGATTGCCTCAATTACCCAGGCAAAGTGGAAAACTCTAAAAACAGATGGAAATTTTAACAATTTGATTGGGCTTCCACTGACATTGAATCGTCTTAACAAAGATCATGGGATTGCTGTTTTGGAAATGGGCATGAATGCCGTTGGCGAAATTGAGAGACTAACAAAAATTGCCTCACCGACAGTGGGAATTGTGACCAATGCGGCAGCGGCGCACCTAGAAAAGTTGCATACCGTGGAGGCAGTTGCCAAAGCTAAGGCAGAACTTTACGAAGCCATGAACCCTGAAGGGTATGCCATTTACAACGCAGAAGATCCTTGGCTGTCCAAGTTGGTTAAAAATTTTAAAGGAAAAAAGATTTCATTCGGGATGCGGGGTGGTTGCGATATTCTTTTTGAACATATGGAAAATTTTGGTTTTGACTCGATGGAGTTAAAACTTTCTGTGCAGGGAAAACTTTTTCAAGCAAAGCTCAAAGCAACTGGGCTTCATAATGTAATGAATGCGATGTCGGCGTGTGCCGTGGGGGTTAGTTTAAATCTTTCTCACGATCTCATCCAACAAGGTTTGGAAAATTTCACTCCTTTAAAAATGCGCCTTGAACAAATTCAGCTTGATAATGGCGTTCGGCTTGTCAACGATGCCTATAACGCCAACCCTGTTTCCATGGAGGCTGCCTTTCGCACAGTGGGTGCAGCCAGAAGGGCTGGGCGATTTATCGCCGTGTTGGGTGATATGAAAGAATTAGGGGAAAAATCAGAAGAACTTCATCAAGAAGTGGGTCACAAAGCGATTCAGTATGGAATTTCTAAATTATTTGTGATTGGAGATTTTGCAAAACATTTAGCAGATGGGGCGAAAAAAGCGGGCCTGGCAACTAGTTCTATTTATACTGCTGACAATGAAGAACAGTTGGTGAAAAAGTTGGAATCCGAAATAGAGTCGGGAGATATTGTTTTGGTAAAGGGTTCCAGGGCAATGCATTTGGAAAACGTTGTGGAAGCACTCAAAGAAAGGTTCGGAATCTAGAGTATGCTATATCACTGGCTCTATCCGTTGCACGATCAATTGGTGGCATTCAATGTCATCAAATATATTACCTTTCGCACCTTCATGGGCCTTTTTACCTCTCTGGGGATTGTCTTTGTCCTTGGAAAACCGTGGATTGCTTTTTTGCAACGACACCAATTGTTGCAAACACTATGGGAATATGTTCCCGAGACACATCATAAAACAAAAGCCAAGACGCCAACCATGGGAGGCATTCTCATCTGGTTTGCCTTTTTACTTTCGACATTGTTGTGGGCAAGATGGGACAACCCCTTTGTCTGGATGATGTTGGGTTTAGGGTCGGCATTGGGTGCCATTGGATTTTTGGATGATTATTGGAAGATTTCCAGAAAAGATGCACACGGTCTTAAGGCCCGCTACAAATTTCCTTTGCAGGTTTTGGTGTGTGGGTTGGTGGCGTTAATTCTGTATGACGGATTTGGTTTTAATACCGAATTGTCGATTCCTTTTATGAAGCAGATCTCTCCTGATTTAGGAATGTATTATATTATTTTAGCTATTTTGGTGTTGGTGGGGACTAGCAATGCGGTCAACCTCACCGATGGTTTGGATGGTTTAGTGACAGGCCCTGCAATCATTGCCTTCATGACATACGGTGTTTTTGCCTACATTGCGGGCCACATCAAAATTGCCTCTTATTTGCAGGTTCCTTATGTTCCACAATGTGGCGAACTTTCTATTTTATGTGGAGCCATTGCGGGGGCCTTGATCGGTTTTCTATGGTTTAATTCCCACCCTGCTCAACTCTTCATGGGAGATGTAGGAGCTTTGAGCATTGGGGGAATGTTGGGATTGGTTGCTCTCTTGACGAAAAATGAACTTCTCCTTGTAGTTATTGGCGGTGTTTTTGTTTTGGAAACTCTTTCAGTCATTACGCAAGTGGTCTCTTTTAAGTTGAGGGGAAAACGAATTTTTCGAATGGCTCCTTTGCATCATCATTTTGAATTAAAGGGGTGGCCGGAATCAAAAGTGATTGTGAGATTTTGGATTATTTCCATGATTTTGGCCTTAGCAAGTATGAGCACATTAAAATTGCGATGAAGGTTGAACTTAAAAATAAAAAAGTTCTGGTCGTTGGCTTTGGAAAGTCAGGCCAGGCTGCTGCGCGCTATTGCATTGCCAAAGGGGCTCGCCTGGCAGTGACCGATTTAAGAGAGAAAAAAGTTTTCAGCTATCAGCTATCTGCTTTCAGCGGGCATCCCATCGACTGGTATTTGGGTTCTCATAAGCTCGAAGTTTTCTTAGCGGCCGATTTGATTGTGGTGAGCCCAGGGGTTCCTTGGAACTTGGAGCCACTTAAAGAAGCAAGAAAAAAAGGAATTCCCATTGTAGGAGAGATGGAGTTAGCCATTGCAGACTCGAGACTCGAGACTCGAGACTCGAGACCAAAGATCATTGCTGTGACCGGAACGAATGGCAAGACCACCACGGTCAGCCTCATTCATCATTTGCTACAAACTGCTGGGAAAAAATCTTTGCTCGCCGGCAATGTGGGGACACCACTTCTCGATTGTCTGGATCAAATAGCCGAGACTGAATTTTTAGTTTTAGAGGTCTCCAGTTATCAATTAGAAACGACTCCTTCTTTGAAACCCGATGTTGCTGTTTGGCTCAATGTGACTGAAGACCATCTCGATTGGCATGAAGATTTTTTTACCTATGTGGCTGCAAAAACAAAACTCATTCGACAGGCCTCTCCGAATGGTTTGGTCATTTATAATGCAGAAGACAGCATGGTCACCCAAAGCGTGGAACAAATTCCAGCAACCCGTTTTTCCTTCAGCAGCAAACGACAATTAAAACTGGGGGGATGGGTAGAAGAAGGAGCTCTTTTATTGAAAATCAAACCTACAAGCGAACCGCAGCGCTTTGATCTTTCTGAAATAGTTTTGAAAGGGATTCACAATTGGGAAAATATGTTAGCAGCATTGCTTGCCATTTCAGGGGACGTTCCCCTGCAGGGGAACGTCCCCCTCCTGCAAAAAGCTTTAGAAACTTTCGTTCCCCTTCCCCATCGTATGCAAGAAGTGAGGCAGGTCAGCGGTGTCACCTATATTAATGATTCAAAGGCCACCAATGTCGGGGCTGCTGTTAAGGCCTTGGCCAGTCTCAAAGCCCCCATTTTCTGGATCGCCGGAGGTAGGGACAAGGGGGGGAGTTACGAACCGTTAAAAGAGTTGGTAAAAAAAAAGTCAAAAAAACTTACCTTTTTGGAGAAGCCAAACAAAAAATGGCCGCTCTGTTCCAAGAATGTGGAGATATTGTGATGACTAAAGATTTGAAAGAAGCCGTTCTGCTTATTTCAAAAGAGGCGAAATCGGGAGACACCGTTTTATTTTCTCCTGCTTGTTCCAGTTTTGACATGTTCAAAGATTATGAAGAACGGGGAGAAGCTTTTATCAATTTAGTAAAAAGTCTATGAAAAATTGGGATGAAAATACAGTACGACACACGAGATTTGATTATCCTTTGTTAATTATTGTCGTGTTGCTTTCTGGTCTGGGCTTAACGATGGTTTTCAGTTCCTCAGCCGTTTTGGCGCAGGAGCGTTTTGGAGACGGTCTTTTTTTCCTGAAAAAAATGTTAACCTACGCTTGTCTAGGATTTGCGGTGATGTCTCTCATCATGCGTGTTCCATACCTTTATTGGAAGAAATTAGTTTATCCTCTTTTTATTATCAGTTTTATTTTTATGCTTCTCACGCTTTATTCAGGATTGGGGTTGACGGTTAGTGGGGCTAGACGTTGGATTATTCTTGGGCCTTTTCATTTTCAAACCTCTGAGCTAGCAAAAATTGTCATTATTTTGTTTCTTGCCTATTCGCTTGAAAGAAAGAGCGAAAAAATGGAGCGTTTCGCCGTTGGTGTCGCCCCCAATATATTAATTCCAGGTATTTTGGTTTTGATGGTGTTGTTCAGCAAAGATTTGGGGACTGCCTTTGTGATGGGACTATTAATTGTTACGATGCTTTTTTTAGGGGGAACCAGTTTCAAACATCTCTTTTTTCTTTTTTTAGGTGCTGTCCCAATGTTTTTTTATCTTATCTTCCAAGAAGGTTACCGTGTCCGAAGAATCACTGGGTTTTTGAATCCGTGGGCCGATCGTTACGGTGCCGGTTTTCAAATGATCCAATCGTTGTTGGCCTTCAGTGAAGGAGGGATTTTGGGAAAAGGGTTGGGGGCTGGGCAACAAAAATTATTTTATCTGCCAGAGGCCCATACTGATTTTATTTTTTCCGTTTTGGGAGAAGAATTGGGGCTCATTGGCGTGATCATGACGATCGTCTTTTTTTTACTTTTTTGTCATCGAGGAATCAAGATTGCGACACAAGCACCCGATCTTTTTGGACGCTATTTAGGGTTGGGGATTGTGATTTTGATTGGCCTCCAAAGCTTGCTCAATATGGCTGTTGTGATGGGCCTGCTCCCAACAAAGGGGCTTGTTTTGCCGTTTATCAGCTACGGCGGCTCGGCGTTAGTTATGACATTATTTAGTGTCGGCATTTTGTTGAATATTTCTATGTATCAGGCAGCGGGAACGCCGCCGATGTTTAAAAAACGATGAAAATACTTTTGGCTTGTGGTGGTACAGGAGGGCATTTGTTTCCAGGCATTGCACTAGCAGAAACCTTTGAAGAGAGGGTTCCCGGCGTGGAAATTGTTTTTGTTGGGACACCGCGTGGCCTAGAAAAAGATGTTTTACCCAAGACTCATTGGAGATTAGAAATGATTGCCTCCCAATCGTTAGCGGATAAAAAGGGAATTAAAAAAATTGAAGCAGGCTTTGGATTATTCAAAACACTCAAAGCCTCTTGTCATTTGATTAAAAAAGAAAAACCAGATCTTGTAATAGGCATTGGTGGATATGCTGCAGGTCCGATATTAATGATGGCCTCTTTGCTTCGCAAACCGACATTGACAGTAGAACCCAATGCAATCCCCGGCATGACAACAAGACTTTTAAAACCTTTTGTCGATCGAGTCGTTGTTGCTTATCCTCAGTTAGAAGAAAAATTTGGCGCAAAGAAAGCGAGATTTTTTGGGGTTCCGGTCAGAAAAAGCATCATTAAAGGAGCCAAGATGGCGACCTTCATGGGCAAGAAGGTTGTCTTTATCTTTGGGGGGTCGCAAGGGGCAAAAACGATTAATGAAGGCATTCTGGAAGCCCTGCCATTTTTGAAAGCTTTGAACGATAGGATTTATTTTATCCATCAAATTGGAAAACAAACCCCTGTCCATTTGGTTGAAAAAGCCTACCTTGAAAATGGATTTCAAGCAGAGGTCTACCCCTTCGTTGAAAAGATGGGGCCAATTTATGGCAGGGCAGATCTAGTTATTGCGAGGGCTGGGGCTAACACGTTGGCGGAACTGGTTGCATTAGCTAAGCCCTCTCTTTTGATTCCGTATCCACACGCTGCGGGAGGCCATCAAGAGTGGAATGCGAGGTCTTTAGAAAAAGAGGGTGGAACTAAAGTTTTGCTTGATTCAGAAGCAACGGGCGAAAAATTGGCCATGGAGATTCGGGCCCTGTTGGAATCACCTGGAATGTTAAAAAGGATGGAGAGAAGTTTGGAAAAATTAGGAGGCAACCAAGCCGCTGATAAAATTGTCGAGGAATGTTTGAGGCTCATAAAACATGTTTAAAAAATTTCGACATGTCCATTTTGTGGGGATTGGCGGTATCGGGATGAGCGGTATTGCTGAAGTGTTGATCAATCTCGGTTATCAAGTCAGTGGATCTGATCTTAAGAAAACACCTCTCACGACACGGCTGAAAAAAAGAGGGGCAAAAGTCTATGTGGGTCATAGTAGGGATAATCTCAATGGCGCCCAAGTAGTGGTCACCTCCTCTGCTGTCTCAGAAGAAAATCCTGAAGTCAAAAAAGCAAGAAACTTAAATATCCCTGTCGTTCCGCGTGCAGAGATGTTGGCGGAGCTGATGCGTATGAAGCAAGGCATTGCTATTGCCGGTACTCACGGAAAAACAACAACCACTTCAATGATTGGAACGGTTCTTTCAGAAGCAGGCCTGGATCCGACTTTGATTATTGGGGGGAGGCTCAACAACCTAAGGGGAAACGCAAGACTTGGGAAAGGAGATCTTTTGGTGGCGGAGGCCGACGAATCCGATCAATCTTTCTTGAAATTAAATCCTGTTATTGCCGTTATTACCAATATCGACCCGGAGCATATGGAAAATTACAAAGACCTTGCCGATGTCCGTCGATGTTTTATCCATTTTGCGAACAAAGTCCCTTTTTATGGGGCGGTGGTTGCGTGTGCCGATCATCCTCAGGTTCGAAAAATTTTTCCAGAGCTTTCCAGACGGGTGATTACTTATGGAATCAAGCAACCAGCAGAATATACGGCCAAAAATATTGGGCAACATCAATACACCATGTCCTTTGAAGTTTTTTACCGAGGTGAATTTTTGGGCAAGGTGCAAATCAACCAGCCTGGTGTTCATCATGTGGGCAATGCCCTGGCGGCCATCGCAGTATCTAGAGAATTAGATATCCCTTTCACAAAAATTGTCAGCGGCTTGAAAAAATTCAAGGGGATCGGAAGGCGTTTCGAAATTCTTAAAAAAGAAGATCCAATTGTGGTGGATGACTATGCCCATCATCCAGTAGAAATAGATGCGACGATCATGGCGGCAAGACAGGGTTGGCCCGATTATAAAATTGCAGTTGTTATCCAGCCCCATCGGTTCACCCGGTTAAAATTTCTGTGGGATGACTTCGTGAAAGTTTTAGGCAAACCAGATTGGGTGGTGGTTTTGCCAGTTTATGCGGCCGGTGAAAAGCCGATTGCCAACGTAACAGGACAAAATTTGTTCATGGAGTTAAGAAACAAACATCCCAAACTACCAGTTGCCTATGCTGAATCTTTGCAAGACATTAACGCGGCTTTGAAACCCTGGATGGGACCAAAAACGATGATTTTATTTTTAGGGGCGGGAAATATCACAAAAATGGCTAGGCAATTCGTAAAAGTGAAAACTTGAAAGGATAAAATGAGCTTGAGCACAACATTAAAAGAAGAACTCAAAAAAATATTTGGCGATAAGGTGGCATTCGATATCCCTTTGAATCAATACACAAGCGTTAGAGTCGGTGGGCCGGCCGATTGCCTAATTTGGCCAGAAAACGAAGAAGAAGTGACTCAAATAGTGACCTGGATCAAAGATAAAAAACTTCCCCATTTTGTTTTAGGAAAAGGAAGTAACACACTTGTGAAAGATAATGGATTCCGAGGTATCGTCATTAATTTAACCAAAGGCTTCCGCAATTTTAAGTTGGAAAAAGAGAATGGTCACACTGTTTGGGTAAAGGCCCAAGGAGGAGTCCCCACACAACAATTTGTCAGATGGTGTGCCGACGAGGGGTTCACAGGGACAGAAAGGCTAGCCGGTGTTCCCGGAACCATCGGGGGGAATGTTTATATGAATGCGGGGACCCATCTGGGAGAAATTGGAGAGTTGGTCGAAGAGGCTAAGATTTGCGATTCAAAAGGAAAGATTCAAACTTGGAATAAGCAAGATCTTCAATTCGAATATCGCTCCAGCAATATTCCCTACACGAGTGTTGTTTTGGAGACACTGTTGAAACTTCAAAAGGGTGAGAGACAAAAAATCGAGGAAACTATCAAGGAGGTTTTTGAAAAAAGAGGATTGGCCCAACCAGTAGAGCTTCCTAATTTGGGTTCGGTTTTTAAGAACCCACCGAAGAAAAAAGCCTGGGAACTTGTTGAAGAAGCCGGTTGCAGAGGAGTGCGTGTTGGAAAAGCAAGAATTTCTGAAAAACATGCCAACTTTATCATCAACGAAGGTGGGGCCAAAGCAAAAGATATTCTAATTTTGATCGGCATGGTGAAGGATAAAGTGAAAGAAGCAACAGGCATAACTTTAGAAACAGAAATTAAAATTATTGGAGAATAAATGTCTGGAAAATGGAAAAATAAAAAGGTGGGTGTGTTGATGGGGGGTATTTCAAAAGAGCGAGAAATTTCCCTAAGAGGCGGCAAGGCGGTTTATGAAGCCTTAAGTCGCAAAGGTTATGATGTTGTTGCCATCGATTGTGATTGGAAAGCAGTCGATCGCTTAAAAACAGAAAAGGTCGAAGCCGCCTTCATCGTGCTGCATGGGCCCTACGGGGAAGATGGTTGCATTCAGGGACTTCTCGAGTGGCTTCGCATCCCCTACACCGGTTCGGGAGTTTTAGCCTCTGCTTTGGCGATGGACAAAGCTGTTTTGAATAGTTTGGGAAGAGATTTGGGACTCACTTTGCCTAAGGAAACTATTTTTGATGCCAGACATGAAAATCTTGATGAATTTCTTTTGAAACAGGTTGGTTTTCCGGTCATTGTAAAACCATCCAGAGAGGGCTCCACCATCAATGTAACGATTGTGAAGAAAAAGGATCATCTAGAAAATGCGATTACCCAAGCTTTGAAGTCTGATTGCAAAGTTCTTATCGAGGAATTCATCCAAGGAAAGGAGGTGACAGTAGCCGTTTTGAACGGGAAAGCACTCCCGTCGATTGAAATTGTTCCCAAAAGTGGATTTTACGATTTTCAGTCAAAATATACCAAGGGGATGACCGACTATATTTTGCCGGCAAGGGTCTCGAAACATTGTATCGAAAAAATCAATGAAATATCTGAAAGAATTTTTAAAGCCATTGATTGTGAAGGGGTGGTGAGAGTCGATTTCATTGTGAAGGAGATCGATGAAAAACCCTATTTTTTGGAAGTCAATACAATCCCCGGCATGACAGAAACGAGTTTAGTACCCAAAGCCGCGGCACACACAGGAGTTTCTTTTGATGATTTATGTGAAAGGATATTGGAGGGAGCGAATTTAAAATATGGAACCGAAAAATAATCTAGATAGTATTAACAATCAGGTCATTGCTAAGAGACCCAAACATAGGGCGAGCCGACTTCTCAAAAAGGTTTTGGCCTCTTTTAGGGCCTCTCATCTCCTCTTTTTGATCCTATTGGCAGTCATCCCTGTCTGGATGGGGGTGAAGCGTTCCTCATATTTTGCATTACAAAAGATTGAGGTAGCCGGTGATTTAAAACAGGTCGGTGTTCAAGAGGTCATCAAGGCAGCAAACGTTGCCTTGGGGCAAAATTTGTTTGAGTTTTCTCTAAAAGAAGTTGAGAAAAATGTCTCGAAACTTCAATGGGTTAGCTCAGTTTCTGTCCGCAGACATTCGCCGGATACCTTATGGATTCACGTAAAGGAACAAAGACCGATAGCTCTTTTGTTGTCAGACAAACTCTACTTCATTTCGGACGGAGGATTTGTCTTTAAGGAGGTGGAAAAGGAGGTCGACAGAGATTTGCCGGTGATCACCGGGTTTGAAAAAGGGGATTTGTTGGACTCACCCCTTCAACTTATTCATTTTTTTGAGTCAAACCCTCATTTTGAGGTGTTCGGACTCTCAGAAATACATTATAATGACGCAACCGGCTTTTCGATCGTGACCTTGTCGGGGCCTGTCGAGATCCGGTTGGGGAGAGGAAATTTTGAAGAGAAACTTAACGAATTCCAAAAAATTTGGTCGAAGCTTAGTCCCAGCTTGGGAAGGATTAAGGGAATTGATTTAGACTACGAAGATAGGGTGTTTGTGAAATTGTAACAAAGTTTTTTCAAGAGGAGGAACAAATGGGTAAAAACAACTGGGTCGTGGGTTTAGATATCGGCACGACCAAGGTCTGCGCCATCGTTGGGGAGCCGACCGAGCATGGCCTAGACATCGTTGGCATCGGTACCCATCCCTCGCGAGGTTTGCGCAAAGGGGTGGTGGTCAATATCGAAGCCACGGTAAATTCCATCCGCAGAGCTGTCGAGGAAGCCGAGCTCATGTCGGGTGGCGAGATCACCCAAGCGTACACCGGCATTGCCGGTGCGCACATTAAGGGTGTCAACAGTCACGGTATCGTGGCCATCAAAGACAAAGAGGTAAAGCCATCAGATGTCGATCGCGTGATCGATGCGGCCCAGGCAATAGCCATACCTTTGGATCGCGAACTGATCCATGTCGTCCCACAAGAGTTCGTCGTCGACGACCAAGATGGGGTGAAAGATCCAGTCGGGATGTCAGGGGTTAGGCTAGAGGCCAAGGTCCACATCGTGACCGGCGCGGTCACATCGGCTCAAAACATCATCAAATGTTGCAACCGAGCTGGCCTTAATGTCTGCGATATTATTTTGGAACAGCTTGCTTCTGCAGAAGCAGTTTTAAGCCAAGACGAAAAAGAATTGGGAGTGGCGTTAGTTGATTTAGGTGGAGGAACAACCGACATCGCCATCTTTTCAAGAGGTGCCTTGATTCATACGGCAGTCCTATCTTTGGGGGGCAACCATGTTACGAATGATGTGGCTGTAGGACTCCGCACACCGGCTCACGAAGCCGAACGCATCAAACAAAAGTATGGCTGTGCGTTGACTTCGCTTGTCTCCAAAGATGAAACGATTGAAGTTCCCAGTGTCGGTGGAAGAAACCCACGCATCGTTTCTCGCCAGATTTTGGCAGAGATCATCGAGCCAAGGCTAGAAGAAATTTTCAGCTTAGTCCGACAAGAAATTGTCCGAGCAGGTTGTGAAGATTTGGTGGCGGCCGGAATTGTCGTGGCGGGTGGAACAGCTATTCTTGATGGGGCCCCAGAGTTGGCCGAACAGGTTTTTCATTTACCGGTTCGCAGAGGATTTCCTCAAAATGTGGGGGGACTTGTTGACGTGGTCAAAAGTCCGATGTTCGCAACGGGGGTGGGACTCATTCAGTTGGGTTTGAAATCTAGAGATCAGCAAGCTAGATTTCGCAGCCGCGACTATGGAATTTATCACAAGATGAAGGGAAGAATGAAGGAATGGTTGACTGATATTTTTTAACAAGGAGGAAATATGTTTGAATTGGTCGATAATGACGCCCAGAACGCTAGAATTAAAGTCATTGGCGTTGGTGGCGGTGGCGGTAACGCCATTAATACGATGATTGATGCCGGTCTTGAAGGGGTCGATTTTATAGTGGCCAACACCGACATGCAGGCTCTGAAAGCCAATAGGGCCACAACCAAAGTTCAATTAGGAAGAGAATTGACAAAAGGTTTGGGAGCGGGTGCCAATCCCGAAGTTGGGAAAAATGCGGCGCTAGAAGACCAACGCAATATTGCGGAACTACTTGACGGTGCCGACATGGTTTTTATCACAGCAGGGATGGGCGGTGGTACCGGAACGGGTGGCGCACCGGTGATTGCGCGGATTGCAAAAGAGATTGGAGCATTGACCGTCGGGGTGGTTACAAGACCGTTTGCCTTTGAGGGAAAACATCGCTCCAAATATGCCGACTCCGGTATTGCGGAACTAAAAGCCTCTGTTGATACTTTGATCACCATCCCCAATGAAAAGCTTTTAACTCTTGCGTCGGATAATCTAACAATGTTAGAGGCCTTCAAACAGGCAGACCAAGTTCTTTACCAAGCGGTCAAAGGAATTTCAGATCTTATTACCATTCCAGGACTCATTAATCTTGATTTTGCAGATGTTAGAACCGTCATGTGTGAGACTGGTATGGCTTTGATGGGTGCAGGAACCTCCCGTGGCGAAAACAGGGCAATAGACGCCGCCACTAGGGCCATTTCCTCGCCATTATTGGAGGATATGTCGATCAAAGGCGCAACAGGCGTTCTGATCAATATTACCGGCGGGCCAAACATGACATTAAAAGAGATTAGCGAGGCCTCCAGGCTGATCCAAGAAGAGGCCCATGACGAAGCAAATATTTTGTTTGGGGCTGTCATTGATGATACAATGAACGAAGACATCAGGGTTACCGTGATTGCAACCGGATTTGATAAACCTTTGACGAAAATGACAGGTTTTCCTTGGAAAAAAGTACAGACGGTCAGACCGGCAGCACAGACTTCCGTTGCCTCCTACAATCAACAGCAACCGGCACAACAAGAAACCATCACAGCCCATCCCAGAATGGCTCTTAAAGAAGATGGGAGCACGGTGGAGGTCTCGGACTATGTTGTGACCAAGAGACAGTTGGAAGAACAGCCTGTTCGGCTCAAAGACTTGATCCAAGAAATAGGTTTGCAAGGTTTTCAAGAAGATGAATATGATGTCCCGACTTTCTTAAGAAAGCAGGCAGACTAGAAGTAGGGCAAAAAATTTGAGGAGGTGTTATGTTTGGAAAGAAACAAGTCGTTTTTTTTATTTTAGCCGGTATCATTGCCAGTGGTTGTTCTCATACCGGCTCTCTTTCTAATCGCTCCTCTTCTCATCGTAGCTATAGTCATTATGACAGGCGGCTTGGAAGCCTTCCCCGTTTTGATATCCCTGTGGTTGTTAATGATCGGGTGATGGCTTGGGTCGACTTCTTTCAGGGTTCAAGCCGTGCCCGTTTTGAAAGATACCTGGAACGTTCCGGGCGTTACGTCTCTTGGATGAGGGGTATTTTGCGGGAAGAGGGCGTTCCCCAAGATTTAGTCTTTTTAGCCTTAATCGAGAGTGGGTTTTCCAATCACGCCTATTCGAGGGCCAGCGCGGTTGGTCCGTGGCAGTTTATCGGTTCCACTGGAGATCACTATGGTTTGGATCGCAATGGCTGGGTGGATGAAAGAAGGGATCCTGAAAAAGCCACTAGAGCCGCCGCTGCCTATTTGAAAAAGCTCTATCGTGATTTTGGAGATTGGTATCTGGCCATGGCTGCTTACAACGCTGGCGAAGGACGTATTGCCAATGCCATTGAAGCCTCCGGGAGTCGCGATTTTTGGTCCCTTTCCGCGCCGGGGACAAGTTATCTCAAGGCAGAAACTAAAGATTATGTGCCTAAATTTTTAGCCGCCGCCTTGATTGCCAAAATGCCTCATCGTTTTGGTTTTAAAAATGTTTCTTATCAAGATCCTTTTGCTGCCGATGAGGTGCATGTCGATGGGCCTCTTGATTTAAATGTTGCCAGTGAACTTGCCGGGACAAACGTTGACGAAATCCAAAGTCTCAATCCAGAGCTGAGCAAATTCATGACCCCTCCCCATTCTTATCGTTTAAGAGTGCCGGAAGGTTCTGGAGAGAATTTTCGATTGGCCTATGCCAATCTCCCTGCTGAAAAAAGGATGATGTTGGCCTCTCACAAAGTAAAAAGGGGAGAGTCGATCGATCAAATTGCTAGGCGCTACGGGACAACCAGCAAAGCAATCCTCGCCGCCAACACTTTGAAGGGGAAAAAGCTCAAATCAGGAATGGTTTTGATGATTCCCAAAAAGGGAGTCCCTTCTTCTTATATTGCTTCAGCAGATTCTTCAGACAAAATTCATTATCATCGTGTCAAGCGGGGTGACCGGCTTAACATCATTGCCGATAAATTTGGGGTGAGTGTGGCCAGTCTCAAAAAGGAAAATGGTTTGAAGGGCAATCAGATCGTTGTTGGTCAACGCTTGAAAATAACGACTCCTTATACAGTGCAAAAAGAAGAACTGCTTGCTTATAACAGCAAGAGTTCCGGTAGAACACGCATGAATGGGGTGGAATGGCTCATTCGCAAAGAAGAAAAAAACAGTGAGACAGATGTCGCTGCAAATATCGCACCGGAGCCTGCAACAACAGAACCGATTCTAGAAACAACAGAAACAACGATTCAAGAATCCGATTTAGCTTCTGTGACACCTCCAAAACCGATCGTTGATATTGGGCCTAAAAATGTGATCGCAAGTCCTAGCCCCAAAAAGGTTGCCGCCAGTAATAAGACGCATGTTATTAAAAAGGGGGACAATCTCTGGGATCTTTCCAGAAAGTACAAAGTGAGTGTTAATGATTTGAAAACCTGGAATGGCCTTTCGGATAAAGGACATCTAAAACCAGGGAAAAAATTGGTTGTTTACCGTGGTAAAACCGCGTCTATCAAAAAGAAGAAACCTCTTCCAGCTCCTGCAGATAAACTAGAAGAAAAGGTAGCTCCCGGTGTTCCTCCCGCCTCTGTCACTGATGAGGGAGAAACCCTTCAAGAAGAAACCGGTGTGGGGCTCCCCAGCACAGGCCAATCGTTAACACAGGGGCAGAGTTACTAAGAATTAGATAATCTCATCACCCCATAACATTTCAAGGAAATGAGAAACGGGCAAAATATCAATGCCGTCCAATTTTCTAGGTTTTTCATCCATGGAAACAACAACTTTCTTTTTCAATTTTAACTCTTCTTTTAGAGCCTTTATACCCGTTAAATGGCGTTCTGTAATCAATTCGGAACCTTTGACTTCGATGGCAATTTCGTCTCCGATTAAAAAATCAACTTCGTAATCCGATATTTGGGATCTCCAAAAAGTAAGCGGCCGGGAATTTCGCTTATAGGAAAGATAGGCTTTCAATTCTGTGAAAATAAATTGCTCAAACGATTTTCCGAACAGTTCTGTTTTTGGACTGATGTTTCTGCGTCCGGCTAAAACGTTGCAAACACCACAATCAAAAAAATAGAATTTTGCGGTAGAAACCGCCTTTCGTTTTTTCGTTTTTGTATAGGGCTCTAAGATATATCCGATGAGTGTGTCTTCCAAAATGGAGAAATATTCCGCTACAGTGCGAGGCGATATTTGGGCATCGTTCCCAATATTTGTAAAATGAGTTTGTTCCGCATTGCAAAGTGATGCGGTCTGGAGAAAGCGGGAGAAATTTCCAATGTTCCGCGCCAATCCTTCTGCTTGGATTTCTTCTTTGAGATAATTTCCGACATAATCATTAAGATCGCTTTCAGGATCGTCAGACGGATAAATGGAAGGAAGCGTTCCCCAGTTTAAAGCTCGGATCAAATCAAAATTGGGAATTTCAGCGGAAACTAATGGATAGAGATGAAGCGTTGTTGCTCGACCTCCCAAAAGATTGGCTCCGCCTCTTTTTAACTTCCGTGCACTGCTCCCCGTTAAAATAAATTTAATTTTTCTTTCCTCAATTAATGAATGAACTTCATCAAGCAAAATAGGGAGTTTTTGGATTTCATCTATAATAACCAGCGGCTTCACGGATGAAGTCGCCGTCAATTCTTCTCGGAGTAAATGAGGGCGCTGACTCAGTCGAAGAAATGTTTTTGATTCAAGCAAATTATAAAAAGTAATATTGGGAAAGGTTTTCTTTAGATAAAAGGTTTTTCCTGTCTGGCGAGGTCCAAAAAGAAAAAGACTTTTCCGTTTGATAGGGGTTTGAAGGTCAAGAATACGTGAGTAGTCCGCCATAAGAAGAGCTTAACAGAATATAAAAAATACGCAACGATGTTGCTGAAAATATCATATATTCCGCAATGATTCTGTCACATTCCCATCGTAATCCATAAACGGCCAGCAGTGGCACATTTGTCTGCTTTCGCTAATCACTCTGGCGGTCTGAAACAGCACTTGAACATCGTGTTCCCGGGGCCGCCTTCTTGTCCGCCAACGCAGTAGTGGCGGAATTCTCCACAACAATGCCGCCCAGGCCAAATTTAATTAGTAAGATTTAACCCCCTTTTTACCAGTATACGGATTTATATTTCCTTTCGTTGACCAGTTGTTCAGGCGTCGCGAATCTGGTGATGTTCGACGATGAGGATAAACATATGTTCCGGTACTTTTCTTAGTATATCCCCGGATTCGAACCGAACTGCCAAAAGATTTATAATTAGGCATACGATAGTCTCCATACCCTCCCCTTCTTGCCAACGAATCTGCTGAGGGAATAAGGATAGATGCCGCCAACATAATCATCAATATTTTTTCAAACATAACGTCTATTTGCCCGAAACCAAACACTGAATCTTTTCAAGGAAGTCACGGGGGAATCCTTCTTCAATAAATTTTATTACATTTCCGTAGATAACAAAGAAGTGCTTGGTTATCTCAGTTGCTCTAATAATATTTTCCCCCACTTTTGGTACTATTTTGCAGAAATCTAACATTAACTGTGCTGAGTTTCCGTCTTTATCCATCATTTTGAAAAGAGATGAGCTATAAAATTCGAATCGTTCAGCTATCAACGCCCTAATCTCAGTCTCGCTTCTGTCTGGACAGATACCTAAATAATCTACAATAAAGGAACTTAAGATTGTTCTAGAAATTTCCTCGCAATGTTTTGTTGCACCAAGTTTAGTAAATAGAGCCATATCAACTGCTGATAGATGAAAAATAAAAATTTCTAAACATTCTTCAAGATTATCTGTTTGAAAAACCTCATCTCTAATTTCAGGAGCTGTTGCATATACTTTTAAGATCTTGGCAAGAGAGGTTGTATCAAACGAACTGGCTGGGATTTTTATTGAAAGGCTTTTCCCAAAACCTTGCTGGTTGGAAAGGGACACCGCTGCCATCCTTCGCTTTTTGAAAGGAGGAAATACCCCAGGGTAATACCACCGTTGGGTTTCAGGATCGAATAGCATTTCATGTGACTTGATTTTTCCGGCCTGGTAGTCATGCCAAGAATCTTCCAGAGATATTTTAAGAATGTTACCCTTTTTCTGTTTCAGCAATACCTCGCCTTCGGGTTGATCTGTTGGTACGATAACAGGTTCTACTTGTTTTCTTGCTCCGAGAAACTCATTGCAGTAGCGGCATTTGATCGCTTTGTCTTGAATCTCCTCAGCACAATATGGACATTTTTTCACTACCTAGCCTTTCCGAAAGAAAAACCCTCCCAAGAAAGAATCGGAGGACCTTCTTCAACCTGATCTGATACTTCAAACCCGAACTTGTTGGTATCGGTTAAAAATCCGGTACCGAGAAATACCTGATTTTCCAACTCCTTCTGTCTTTACCAATGCTCACAACATTGTTCAAGATTATTCTTTTTTTGAAAAATCTCTCGGCTAGAAAGTAACCAGCGCCTTTTGCCGCGCACGGCCGATCACAGAGGAAGGGGGTTCCAAAGAAGAAGGACCACCATGCGATTGAAATACTGGATTGCAGATTTCAAAGAAAATAGCTAGTAACTGAAAAAGTGAGATACCTAAAAGTTCTTGTTGGCAGTATTCCTGTTTGTCTGATCATTTGGGCACGACCGACGATCGGTTTTATTGTGCTCGTTGCTCTTTCTTTTCTCTCGTTCCTTTGCCTTGTTTCGTTGAGGCTAAAAACGCGTTCGAAAAAGCGAGCCTTGTTTAACATCATTGAGAGAAAGTTTCCGAAAATCGCCAACGTCATACAAAAACCCTATGACGATCACTTCCAATTTTTTTTAGCAACTCATGCTTCTCAGGCTTCATCCATAGCTGCTGCCGCAATATCACTTATTTCTCTGCCAGCAGGTCTGGTATCTCTAATTGGGTGGATTCATTTTGAGGATTCATTGTACGTTCTTCCATTAATTGCCTCGGTGATTTTGTATTTTGTTGCTTTAAAAGTTTCAGCACTTTTGAACTACCCTCTTTATTGGTTGATGAATTATGGGCCCAAAGTAGAATCTGAGCCAAACCTTTTAATGAATCATGTAACTTTGGCTACACTTGTTGTGACCCTAAACAACTTAACAATGCCAATGCAGCTTCCAGGTGATAATTTCAGGAATATAGCTGAGGATGATGTAAAGAGGGTTTTGACAGATGATGAGAGCCTCTGTGTGTGGCAATGCTGCTCGAATTTGCTTCCAGGTTATAACGCTATAAGCAGGAAGGTGCCACTCTTTGGGGCTGTCATAAATCGGCTCGATATTGCTGATGAGTTAGCGCAGTTCTATGCTACTGACCAACAGAAATGAGAATGAATGGTATTTTGAAGACAGGTCTAACTACATCTGCGGTAGCAGGGAGACGGCTTACCATTTGTCGCATGGAAGGTTTTAGTTAAAATGGGATTACTTCAGTACAATGACCAAGAAAAAGTGATCGAATGGGTGAAGTCCCAATATCGTGCTTGCCCAAATTGTACTGCTCAGGAGTAAAAGTGGCTGATAGATTGACTACACATTCAAGGCCCCATTTTTTCAAATATGTGACCTATGAAGGTGCTTTAAGAATCTTAAAGGATATTGCCATCAAATGGAGCTCCCCACTCACTTTCAATGATCCCTTTGGTATTCTTGTTAAGCCAAACATCGGTTTTTCAGAGGATGAATTCAAAAAGTATAGCGAAAAAACCTCAGACGAAAAAAAACCTCAGACGGATCTTTGAAACACTTTGTCAAGAGAAAAACCATCCCTTTTGCCTTCCATGTCTTTTTTTGCGAAGGCCTCCACGCCACACATAAAATACAGACTCCCGATTATAAAAACTCTTCGTTATTTTCCTGTCCCGCTTACTGATTTGAAGGACCAACATCCTCAGTATTTCGGTTATTTTTTTAACCACGCATCTTTCGGAGACTCAAGGTCTCTCATACGGGAGACCGAGGCCTATGAGAATTTATGGATTTTGAGGGGGCCTACTCACGAAAAAATAAGGACCTTGAAACTTCTGGCCACTCCGTCTGCGAGACTTCCCCTCAATACAGCATCCATCCTTCTTGCTACGGGCTAGTTGAATAATAACGAATCCGTTTTATTCTCAAGCAGCCTTTGTCTCCCAATCATGCTTCATCCTGGGTTCATAAGCCTGACCTTTCTTCCACATCCCATACATCACCGAAGTCATACTCCTGGCCACCGTCAACAAAGCCCGATGCTCCGGCATCCCTTGTTCCATCGTGAGTCTGAAAAAAATTTCAGAAAAGAATCTCAGACGGACGTAGGTTGAAGGAGTAGGAGGGTTTTGGGGATTTTCTTTTCACTTCATTTAGTTTCAGAGTGGAAATTTCA
>MGRG01000003.1 GCA_001798075.1 Deltaproteobacteria bacterium RIFCSPHIGHO2_01_FULL_43_49
CGTGCCAAGAAAAAATCCAAACAAATCAACGAATTAAAAAATGCCCACTGCATGATTTACGTCCCTACTGATCAATTTCCGTACTCCGTCTGATGGATCGGGTCATCGATGGAGTTGCCGTAGATAAATTCTTTTTCATTGTTCCAAGTTCCAAGTTCCATGTTGCAGAAGCGACGATGTGGATACCCTCAAAGATATACCTCGTCATTTGGCCATCGACAGTTTTGAATATTCTGCGACCTAAAGCATCGTAACCGGAGGCAAATGTTTCACTGTTTTCAGAACTTTCCTTCATATTGTAAAAAGTCCAACTTGACCCCTTTATGCCACAAAATTTAGTACATATATTATCGCACCATAGAAAATGATCAAAAAGATGACTGCTCCCAATTTGAGCTTCAATGGAAAAGCTTTCCTTCTAAAAATAAAAAGCCCCGCACCAACCGCAATTAAATTAAAAAGGACCGTATAAATTACAACCCCTTCTGCAAGTAAACCTTGCAATAAAAAACCAACAAGCGGTTTAGGAATAATAATCCGACCATTTAACCAAGAGAGGATCGTAAAAAATAATATTATTATTAAGCAAGCGACATTGGAAATAGCGACCCCAATAAGGGGTGCCCAAAAAAAATTCTCTCTGATGAATTTCCCGGAGCTCCCTCTCATGGCACACCTCCAGGAACAAATTGAAGTGATCTAAAATAAGGATCAATATTGTCGTTATAGAGATTTTTGATGCCCTCCCAATCAAAACCCCACCCACCATATTTAAATTCGCCGATTTTAGTTAGAGCAGGATCATTTGCCAAATCATTGGGACTTATTTGCAATCCATGATTCTGTAGTTTAACCCCAGCAGCAGATAAACAAGAGGCCACAGCGGAACTGCAAATTTCACGCCCTGGAATATCAATCCCAACCAAATTCGGCCGATCATAAGGTTTGCCTACATTTTGTGCAGCAAATTTATCTATAACCCTTGGGTCAACAGTCATCAGTGTAGAAAAAACACCTCCCGAACGTCTTTGCAATTCATTTTTCAACGAATCTATGTAGGTACCTCTTTCATTATCGGCTGAGTAAACCCGCCTTTCACCCGTTATTGAGTCAGGACCAATTTCCTCTGCACTGTGACCATAAGGTCCACCTATACTAAACAGACTAACCCACGGAGCAAATTCCCCATGCGTAAACAAATAAACTTGTCCCGGCTGTGGCTCTGTGCCGATGAGGTCATCCACATTGCCAGTCATTAATATCTGCTGCTGGTTGTTTTTATTCTTAGCGAGCCCCAACGGATCCACCCAATTGAGGGGATTATTGTTGACGTAGGCGTAGAGATTGTAGCCATCGACATATCCGAGAGGATCTCTCTGCAAGAAGCGGC
Organism: Deltaproteobacteria bacterium RIFCSPHIGHO2_01_FULL_43_49; assembly: GCA_001798075.1. Classification (GTDB taxonomy): domain Bacteria; phylum UBA10199; class UBA10199; order SPLOWO2-01-44-7; family SPLOWO2-01-44-7; genus SPLOWO2-01-44-7. Next base: position 1,391 of record MGRG01000003.1, read on the forward strand.
CTAGCTGGGGGTGATAGAAGCGGGCTTTGTAATAGTAGAAGCCGGTTTCAGAATCGTACATTTGGCCGGTGTAGAGGAATGGATTGCCGGCGGCGGAGTCTTCGAGCAAGGCGCCGGAGGAATCGTGGATCTCAACCTCACCGTAAGCTCCATATTTGTAGGTCTCGGCAACTGCGCCATCTGCATCCGTTAAAGCAACCACGGAGCCTAGGCCATCGGTGTGGTAATAAAAAGCGTTCCAAGTTCTAAGTTCTAAGTTCTGAGTCAACATCACAATCGGGTCATCGATGGAGTTGCCATAAATAAATTCTTTTTCATTGTTCCAAGTTCCAAGTTCCATGTTCCATGTTGCAGAAGCGATGATGTGCACACCTTCATAAACATACCTTGTCATGCTCCCATCCACGGTCTTAAAGATTCTCCGGCCTAAAGCATCATAACCGGAGGCAAATATTTCACTGTTTCCAAGACTTTCTTCCATAATGTCAAATGTCAAGACTTGACCCCTTTATTAATTATTAAAAAAATCCAATAAAATTATTGCTTCAACCTTTCAGAGGTGACCCCTTTATGTTTGCTTTGCACATTGCAAGACTTGACCCCTTTACTGATCATATCCGACGAATTAAGTACTGTGTCCCCGGAATTTTACGACGAATTAAGTACTGTGTCCCCGGAATTTTCTTTGACCCCTTTATTCAGAGGTGATCCTTTTATTTCTTTTGATTACCGGCAAACCCATAAAAGATTTCGGCAAATGCAATTTGGCGCGCTGCTTCAAAATCACAACAATTGCAGGCACCTCTCCAATTCCATATCCACCAACGACAACTTCAATCGACTCATTTTGATTAAACTCTCGTAAAAATTCCTCTTGAATTTTTTGAAATAGCCCTTCATCACCGTGGCTACGGCAAAGATATTCAACTTTCTGAGCCTCACTCAATCTTTTATAGTCTTCGAATTTCATTCTATTGTACCCTCAATATCTCATCTGGCAGAATGTGTCCCTCAACTTTAAATTGTGGGATCCCCTTTGGACCCATATTGGTTACTCCCGCTGGCCTAACCAGCGCAGAAGGTCGTACCTCAATCAATTCTCCCCCACTCTGAAAATACTTTTTAAAAAATGGATTTTGTTGAAGCTCTTTATTATAAATTGTTTGAATTATATCATCTGGATTGCTTAAATCAACCTTCTTAAGATCCTTAAGCTTCCCAACACTTGGCCAGTCTTTTTGCAAAAAACCTTCTCTCTTGATTTTTCCAAAAGATCCCTTGGGAATTATTTTACCTAATGCGCCCGCACCAGCTTCAATGGTTTTTCCAACAAACTTAACCCCACCCATCATTCCCGTCGCCATTTCGTAGGCGCGATCAAATTGGATTTGATTTAATTCATCGCGGTCTGCTTGCGTTGTCTGACCAGTCAACCACTTTTGCGTAAGTTCCTTCTCTCGTTCAAAACGCTGATTTGCTTCTTCAATGTTGCCCTGGATGTAATCTTGTATCTTGTCATAAGTTCTACCCCAAAACTCTTTTTCCTTCCCAAATCCCATCGGATCCACCCAATTCAACGGATTGTTGTTGACGTACGAATAGAGGTTGTAGCCATCGACATAACCGAGAGGATCACGTTGGAGGAAGCGGCCGAGGGTGGGGTGATAGTAGCGGGCTTTGTAATAGTAGAAGCCAGTTTCGGCATCGTACATCTGGCCGGTGTAGAGGAATGGGTTGCCGGCGGCGGAGTCTTCGAGCAATGCTCCGGAGGCGTCTTGGATTTCGACTTCGCCGTAGGCGCCGTATTTGTAACTCTCCGCTATTGCGCCGTCTGCATCCGTTAAAGCAACCACAGAGCCTAGGGCGTCGGTGTGGTAATAATAAAGGCGTTCTAAGTTCTGAGTTCTAAGTTCTAAGTTCGAAAAGAAGGCAATCGGATCATCGATGGAGTTGCCGCTTGTGGTGAGCGAAGTCGAGCCATAAATAAATTCCTTGGCGATGAAATCATCGGGAGCAACTTCGGCGATGATGTGGATACCCTCAAAGATATACCTCGTCATTTGGCCATCGACAGTTTTGAAAATGCGTCGGCCTAAAGCATCATAACCATAAGCTGCAACTTCTCTGTTTGTGGCTTTATCGACAACGCGAGTTAAAAGATTGCGATAGTTGTACGTGTAGGTGTGAACCCCATCATCAACCAGATTCCCACTCTCATCATAAACATAAGGCTGACCGTCGACATTGGTATAAGCATTGACCTCGTTGGGATTGAATTGTTGAACACGGTCTACCCCTCCCTCCCCTCCCCCTACAAGGGGGAGGGTGGTTCTCTTCTCCAGCCAGTTGTCAACACCGTCTAAGGTCCATTGATTGGAAACACTGAAAGGCATGGAGCCGGGATTGGCGATCTCTGTGGTGGGGCTGGGGACCTGATTTTTGGCCGAAACCAGGCGATATAGACTGTCATAGCTAAAGACATTGGCAATACCGTCGTTGTGCAAGTGTTGTTCATAAAGCCTGTTGCCAGCCTTGTCATACCCATAGGCAAAACCAGCAATTTGTTCAGGGTTCACGGGTTCAGAGTTCAGCGTTCGAAGAGAGGTGAGGCGTTTTAAATTGTCATAAGCAAACTCGGTCTTGGTGTTGTTGCCGAAGGTGAATTGAGATGGCCTGTCTTTGCCAATGTAGGCGGCATTGAGGATGTTGGTCGTATCAGCACCGAAGATGGTTTCGATAATTCCTTCCGCCGTTGGGGTTTGTTGGATGCCAGTCAGGCGGTTGAGCCCATCGTAAGCATTATCCACAACCCGCCCTGATGGATAGGTGCGCTTGGTGACACTGCCCACTCCATCATAGCCCTTTGAAATCGTCCGGCCATTTTGGGTCTCCGCCGTCACGCGCGACAACATATCATAAGTCAGACCCACTGTCCCCAAAACATTCCCAAACGGATCAAAATTCTTGGCCTCCACCATTCTGCTCAACCCATCGTATTTAAATTTCTCATGACCCGCTGGGGCATGTTTCATAATCAACACCTCTCAAAATTTAATTCTGCTCAACCCATCGTATTTAAATTCCTCACGCCCTGCCGGCGCATGTTTCATAATTCAACACCTCTCAAAAAATGAACAATTTCCGTACTCCGTCTGATGGATTTTGCTCCGTCTGATGGATTTTGATGGATTTGATGGATTTGATGGATTTGTCTGATGGATTTGATGTTTTGTCTTTAAAACTTAAATTCAAAAATAAACCCAGTTGTTCTTGCCTTCTTCACTAAATACTTTGGTAATTTACCGAATGATCCAATTTTGTAAATTGTTCTTACCAACTCCGCATCGAACCGGTCATTACCAGATGGTTCTCTGAACATTACGTTTTTTACATCCCCATTTTCGTTCATAAAAACGCGGACTGCTACCCGAAGTGGTTTGTTCGTCGAGATAGAATGGGGCTTTTGTTCCATAATTTTGTTCCAAATTTTTTCTAAATATTCATCTTCTACAGGCATTCCTTTTTGAGACTTATAATATTTCTGTGCAATACCCTTTGCGTCTTTCTCGTATATCGCGCCGGGAGGAGCCGTTGAATTGGTTGGCATACACCTAGACTCCAAAGTTTTTTTATCTTTGAAACAAACCCATTTAACATTCCTAGGCCTATCCCCAAGTAGAGAGGCCGGAAATAGTGAAAAAGATGAGGTGGCCAGGAAGATAATAATTTTTAATCCGTATGATTTTTCATTTGATTTTTTAGTCAATTACTTATCCTCCTCCGCTTCACTTTGCACATTGCAAGACCTCTTTATCCCCTTTACGACCCTTTCACGATTTCTGATCATATCCGACGAATTAAGTACTGTGTCCCCGGAATTTCCCGGAATTTCCGGAATTTTTTGTATAAATCAATACCTCAACACTAAAAAAATAAAGGTTCCAAAAATCAAAATATAAAAAAAGATCAGAAAAAAACCAATCCGCCTTTTCCAAATCCTTGAAAACGGCCTTCTCATGAACAAGGTAGCGAAAAGGCCAATAACTACTCCGATGGCGTTGGATATCAAAATAATGGCAATTCCCAAGCCTCGGGTTATTAACGTACTAGCAATAAAAAGCATTGGTCTTTCATTTACCAATTCCATTGCAATTGGATTCTTGTCAGTAATGCCAACAAAAAACATAAAAACTACAAATAATAAATAAATTGTATCCAGAATTACCATGCATGCTAAAGGCAACCAAAGAAAATTTTCCTTTGTAAATCTATTCGGGTTCATATGCCTCCCATAGGTGGGGGAATGAAATCCACAGGAGTTTGAAAATGTTCGTTAACAAAATTTTGAAGCCCTTCACGGTCAACCCCCCAGCCACCATATTTGAACTCTCCAATTTTTGTAAGCGCTGGATCGTGTGCCAATTCACCGGGAGTAATTTGGAAGCCATGATTTTGGAATTTTACACCAGCAGCGGACAAACAAGAAGCGACAGCGGAGCTACAAATCTCTTTTGTTGGATTGTCTAAATAGGGTGAATTAACAACATTCGCTAAATTTGCATAATCATAGGGAATGCCTTTGTTCTGTTCAGCGTATTGAGTTAGCTTTTGAATATCAAATGATTGGTTAGGGTAATAAATTTCCCCAGAACGATATCTTAATGCAACTCTCAAAGGTTTCATATAAGTACCCGTCTCATCTGCAGAATACACTTGTCTTTCCCATGTTAAGAAATCGGGCTCAGTTTCTACTGCTATATGTTTTGTAATGGGCCCTGCCCCACCATGCGTAAACAAATATACTTGCCCTGGCCGTGGGTCGGTGCCAAGTAGTTCATCCACATTGCCGGTCATCGATATTTGCTGTCCATCACTTTTATTTTTCGCAAACCCCAACGGATCGATCCAATTGAGCGGATTGTTGTTGACGTAAGAATAGAGGTTGTAGCCGTCGATGTAACCGAGCGGATCTCTCTGCAAGAAGCGTCCTAGAGTTGGATGATAGTAGCGGGCTTTGTAATAGTAGAATCCTGTCTCGGCGTCATACATCTGGCCTGTGTATAAGAATGGGTTGCCGGCAGCGGAGTCTTCGAGCAAGGCGCCGCCTCCATCATAAATTTCCACCTCACCGTAGGCACCGTATTTGTAGGTTTCGGTGATTTGGCCTTCGGAGTCGGTAAGAGAGACAACGGAGCCGAGGCCATCGGTGTGGTAATAAAAAGCGTTCCAAGTTCTAAGTTCTAAGTTCTGAGTCAACATCACAATCGGGTCATCGATGGAGTTGCCGCTTGTGGTGAGCGAAGTCGAACCATAAATGAATTCCTTCGCAATGCTGTCGTCGGAGTTGATTTCGGCAACAATATGGACACCTTCGTAAACATATCTTGTCATGGTTCGACTTCGCTCACCACTCGTCTGGCCGTCAACGGTCTTAAAGATTCTGCGGCCCAGGGCATCGTAGCCGTAGCTCGCTACTTCTGTCCCGTCCACCTTGCTCACGATACGGGTTAAAAGATTGCGATAGTTGTATTGATACGTGTGAACAACATCGTCGATTAAGTTGCCGTTCTCATCATAAATATATGGGGTACCATCTACATTGGTATAAGCATTGACTTCGTTTGGGGTAAACTGCGTTCTAAGTTCTATGTTCGAAGTTCCAAGGGAATCGGAAGCAACGGTCCGCACCTTTTCCAGCCAGTTGTCAACACCGTCTAAGGTCCATTGATTCGAAACACTGAAAGGCATGGAGCCGGGATTGGCGATCTCTGCGGTTGGGCTGGGGACCTGATTTTTGGCCGAAACCAGGCGATATAGACTGTCATAGGAAAAAACGTTCGAAGTTCTAGGTTCTAAGTTCGAAGTTCTTGTTTCAAATAAACGATTTCCGGATTTGTCATAACCATAAGAAAAGCGTTCTAGGTTCTGAGTTCTAAGTTCTAAGTTCAAAGAAGTCAGGCGTTTCAATGAATCGTAGGCAAACTCGGTCTTGGTGTTGTTGCCGAAGGTGAAAGATTGTGGACGGTCTTTGCCAATGTAAGCGGCGTTGAGAATGTTGACCGTGTCGGCGCCGAAAATCGTTTCCAAAATGCCGCTTGCTGTGGGGGTCTGCTGGATGGCGGTTAACCGATTCAGGGAATCATAGGCCGAATCGACCACACGACCTGATGGATAGGTGCGCTTTGTCACGTTGCCGACACCGTCATATTCCTTTGTAATAGAGCGGCTATTGATCGACTCAGACACAACACGGGACAAAGAATCATACCCAAAGGCCACATTCCCAATAACGTCGCCAAAAGGATCAGCGTTCTGTGCCGAAATCATCCGACTTAAAGCGTCATACGCAAAAGTCTCGCGGCCTGCCGGCGAGCCCCGCAGTGTAATCTCTTTGTTGGTGAGACGGTTGAGAGCGTCGTAAATTGAAGCGACCTTGAACCCATTGGGCTGAATCTCTTCGATCAGATTCGAATTGCGATCATAGCGCTTGGTGTAGGTCTGATTGTTGTGGAGCTTTACTTCGACTTGATGATTAAGTGCGTCATAGGCAAACCGCGTGGCATGGTTGTTGGCATCGGTGATTTCTGTGAGACGACCGTTGTCGTCATAACCGTAGCGTGTGGAAACTGTGTCGGTAACAGCACCATCGCCGGCACCGGTGTTCGTCAGCTCCTTGACCTCTTCGATCAGACGATTGAGGCCATCATAACTGTATTTAACCTTATTTCCCTGGCTTGTTGTGGCACCATCATCTAAGCCTGGCTTGTCTTTGGGATCAGTGCTTGTAATCAAATTATTTCTGGAATCGTATTCGTAAGTATATTTGTGCCCGGCGTTGTTGGTTCGGTTAACAAGGCGGTTGAGGGGATCGTAGGAAAACTGCGTTCTAAGTTCTAAGTTCGAAGTTCCAAGTTCGATGTCCAACTGCTCTGCAACATTGCCGTTACCATCAAAGATATATTTTGTTTCGTTGCCCAAGGCGTCGGTTTTTTGGATCAGGCGATCGGCGCCGTCATAAACAAACTGCGTTCTAAGTTCTAAGTTCGAAGTTCTAAGTTTGCGAAGTTCTGTCAGGCGATTATTCTTATCATAGGCATACTTTATAACTGCATCGGCATCGCCGTTTTCTTCGGTTTTCTGAACAAGGCGGTTCAGGGTATCATAAACAAACTGCGTTCGAAGTTCTAAGTTCGAAGTTCCAAGTCCATCGGGTGGGCCGCGGCGAGTAATGGAAGTGATGTTGCTCACCTCGTCGTAGGCGACGATCATCTCGCCCTTCAGCGGATCGGCAATCTTTTTGAGACGATTGAACCCATCGTATTGATACGCAATCACGTTGCCATTGCCGTCCTTCATAAAAGAGACATTGCCGTTGGAATCGTAATTGAAAGTTTGCGTACTGGCCTCAGGCAATTTGCATCCCTTTGTGACTTGATAGGAGAGGTTTCGCTCATCATGAGAAACACAAGTTGAGTTTCCTTCCGGCTGTACAATACGCGTGAGATTTTCATTGAGGTCGTATTGGTACTCCGTCAGCGCAATTCGCACTCCGTCTATCGTTTCGCGTTTCGTCGTGACCCGATCCAGAATATTATATGTGAATCTTGTTTCGACAGCCGCGTTGCCGGAAATGCGCACCACATTGTTGTTCGCATCGTATTCAATGTTGCGTTCAATAACCCCACTATCTACCTCCCCTTCCCCCCTCCTTACAAAGGAGGGGAATATCTCGCGTGTGACTTGATTCAGGGCATTTACTTCAAAAACAAAGGCGTTCCCACGGCCATCTGTGAACGAATTGATGTTGCCAACCGCATCATAGCCAAATTGATTGGTCAGATTGAGGCGGCCGTTGCCAGCATCGCGGGTGATCTGTTCCAATTGGCCCTTATCATTATAAGTATAAGTATCGACGTTGCCTTCACCATCGGTTATTGATGCAATCTGGCCGTGGTCGTTGTAGGTGTAGGTCTCACATAACTGCGTTCTAAGTTCTAAGTTCGAAGTACTAAGTTCGGGGAGACATTTTTGGGTTATGTTTCCTTTTTCATCCGCTTTGAAGGTTGTGACATGGCTTAAAGGATCGGTCACCTTTGTAAGTTGACTGAATTGCGGATCGTAGGTGAACGTTGTCGCAAGCGGTGCGTCATTGGAACCAGTGACAGGTAACTGACGCCTGACCAACAAATTCCCCTTCGCGTCATATTCATATTGGATGGCATTGCCTTTAGGATTCGTTTGTTTGGTCAGCAACCCATCCTTATTATAGGCATACTGAGTGATGAATTTTGCAGGATCCCCCGCCCGCACGCCGCGTGTGTATCGAATAATCTGCAGAGGATTTCCCTGGCAGTTAAAGACATAATCAATTTTGTTGCCGATGCGATCGATCACATTGGTGCGATAAAAGACTTTGTCAATGAGATCGGGCGTGCACTCCAGGGAAGAGGCAACCTGATTGTATTCGATAAGGAACGCCCCTTCATCGCCGAAGGTTTGTTTGATGACACGATCATAGATGGAATAAGTGTTTTTCAAATAAGTCTGCCCTTTGGCGTCAACAACCGTGAGGATGTTGTGATTGAGCTCCTCGCGATCATCCAAATATCCGGAAGAATAGGTATAACGCATCGTCTGGCCGGCGGGATTGGTGACAGAAATGAGATCTCCCTGCTGGCTGTAATTGAACTGAATAGTGCGACCAGAAAAGTCTTTTATTTCTGTCAGGTTACCAGAACTATTATAAGTATATTCTATCTTTCTTCCCACCGTGTCCGTTACCGAACTTAGAACTTTGAACTCAGAACTTAGAACGCTGTTGTATTCAAACCGCATCGTATTGCCATTGCGATCTTTGATTTGTGTAATATACCCATCCGCCCCATAGACATTTTCTGTGCTGTGCTTATCCTTGATGATAGCGCCGAGCATTTTTTTGGAATCGGCGGGATCCGGTGCAACAATCAACGTGTCAAAATATCCGGCCGGCGAAGTGTAAGCCTGTCCTGAGCCTGTCGAAGGATTCCCATCCGCATTTTTCACATAAATATCGAACCTCGCCTGACCATCGAACCTCGCAACATTCCCATCGTCGCGCAAAACCAGACGTTTGTTATAATTGTGATCCCAGTTGAATCCCAACGGCCCGTCAAACGTGATGCGGCTGCGATAGGTGCGGGTGAATTCAAAATCCAAACCTTGTCCTGAGCCTGTCGAAGGACCACGGCCGGGGATTTTGAGATCAGTATTCGTTTGCAACAAATCACCACTATGCAACAAAATGGGGTCGGTTGTATTATCTGCGTTTGCATTGCTGGCTTCTTTATCAAATACAGCTTTTACAGGCTCTTCATTCGTATTGTTTGGCTTGTTTCCGGCTACTTCGGCAGGTCTCGTGGCCGAATCGGCCTCTTGAAAATTGGAGGCTATCTCTTGGCGATCCACATCGGTACTCTCCTCATCAGAGGGCTGCTCATTACCATTCGTCTTCGAGTACGGATCCCTGCTCGCAACGGCCCCGGCAAAATCGTAAATCGTAAAATCCTTCGTCAAAATTCTCTGACCAATGGCCAAAAGGTGGAAGCCGTCAATTTTGCTGACGACATTCTTCAATCCCGTGTTCAAAAGCGCCCCCACATCAAAGTTTAATTTTTTGAGAAATTTTCCAGGATTTTTTATGACGTTTAACACACCTTCCAATCCAAAAAGATCTTTGCCGCTCATCATATCTTGAAACCGAAAACCGTCCAAACCCTTACCAACACCGTAGCTCAGCCCCATCTGGAACGGCCGTATATACTTTCCCAGCGGTCCGGGTATTTTAAACGAATTCATCAGGCTACTAGCGATACTACTGCCAAAGGACTTCAAACCATTCCGTGTAAGATCCGAAAAATTACCTCCCAATTTAATCGGTCCCAAATCAATCGATCCAAAAAGGCTAGAGGCAAAATTGTTGGCAAGACTACCCGCACCTCCTGTAAGAAGAGTTGTCGCATTGATCCCCAACGAAAATTTGCCTGCGGTAAAAGTCAACGAGGCACCAGGAACAAGCCCCTTCTTAAAATCAAAATTAATTCCCAAATCCAGATGAAATCCCCACAAGCCATAAATATCCTTCACACCAATGGGATTATTCATGGCATAGACATAATGATTCGTTCCCTGAAGGAGCGGATCGCGGCTTAGGAAACGGCCAAGGGTCGGATCATAATAGCGGGCGCCAAAATAGTAGAGGCCGGTTGCCTGATCGTAGGGCTTGCCTGCAAATAGGAAAGGATTGTGGTCGCTGCCATTCAGGAAATTGATATTTCCGAAAGGATCATAGCGCACCGTTTGAACAACGTTTCCATCGACGTCACTCATCTTGAGAACATTGTCCATCTCATCGGAATGATAAAAATCGAGCTCATCCCCTTCGATTTTGGCCAGACGCCGCCCCCCAACAAAAATATAGAATGCCTTCACCTCGCCATTGTCTCCCGCCTCCATTAAAGGATCGAGTGCCTCGCCATAGAGATAATATGTGGTTTTGCCATCCACTGTGGCCTGCTGCCGGCGGCCGGTATAATCGTATTGATATTTGGAGTCGGTTTCAAATTTGTTTTTGTTATCCTGTACATGGGCAGCCACCAAACGATGCTGCGGGTCGTATTCAAAACGTTTTTCCAACGTTACTTCGCCACCGCGTGTTTCACGCTGGGAGACAATGTTTCCCAGCGCATATTCAACCGTACCTTGCCAAATGGCATCCTCGCCCTGTCTGATCTCATAGCCAACCAACTGCCCCTCTTCATAGGTGTAGTGAATTTCCTTGAGGGAATCCTTGTAACGGATGCGATTGCCATCGTGATCGTAGGTATATTCCTGAAATTGGGAGGCGGTCGCTTCGCCCTTCTTGAAATAGCGGGAGGCAATCAGGCGGCTCAATCCATCATATTCATAAGTGATTTTACTCCCATCCAAATGTTGGACGGAAATTTTTCGGCCGCGTTGGTCATAAAGATATTGATCCTGCTGGATAAACGTTCCATCTTTTTTCCTGGCATCGATTCGAACGAGACGGCCGGCAGTGTCATAGGCATATTCATTCACAACTCCATTGGCATAGGTAATATGAATCGGCTGATCATCGGCTGCGTAATCGATTTTCGCGAGCAACAAGCCCCTTTCCGAATCTTTACGAACCTCTGATACACGATTTTGTTCATCATATTTATAATAGACAATCAGACCATTGGGATAAATCAGCCGAACAAGATTGCTGAAGGCATCCCTGACCTGATAAAAAGTGTAGTCAGTGTTCAGCGTGTCAATGTGGCGCTCGACCATTTCTGCCCCACCCCCCGCATTGTAGGCGAAACGGGTATGCCCACCCTTGTCTTCAATCTGAGTGAGGCGGCCACGATTGGCCCTGTCAGCGCCATAAGACAAACGGATATTATGACCGCTCGGATAAGCAATGTCTTGCAAGAGACCATTCGAGGCAAAATTTAAATTCGCCCGCACGGAATTTCCGGCCGCGTCGAGATGGGCAATACTTCCGGAAGTCTGAGACTCATAGAGATTCATTTGATGACGATCCCCGCCCGGGAAGGTCCGATTGACCCTGCCCGAGGAATAATCGATTGAATCGGAAATATTGAGACCCAATGGGGTCGTGACATTCAAAAGATTGCCGAGAGGATCATAGGAGTACTGGGTCGTCACCGCGGAACCATCGCGGTCATATTTTTCCATCAAGACGGGATTGCCATTCAGGTCGTTTTCCACCTTCAAAACTTTTTCATTTCCCACACTGACTTGGGTTGTACTAAGAGGCGCCCCATCGGAAAGCCGCATTGAATAATTATACTGCAGAGGCTGATGGCCGCTCAAATTCTGTGTCAAAATCCTTCCCAGGGCATCATAGGTATATTGAACAAAGCGTCCATCGGGATAGGCCATCTGGGAGAGTTGTTTTTCGGGTGTATACGTATAGCGGGTGACAGCCCCGCCCTGATTTTCCTCGATGAGATTTCCCAGTCCATCAAATCGTCTAAAAAAGCTGACATCCTTGTTCGTCGTGGTGTCGTGGAAAGTTGTCGTAATGGTTCTATTCGAAACATCATAGTCATGCTTGACAAAAGAGCCGCCCGAAAAATCGATGCGCGTTAAAGCTCCAACTTTATTATAGATGTAGCGTCTCGAAACACCATGATCATCAACCTCTTTGAGTAAAAGGCCACTCACCCGATCATAAACGATCTGTTCGGTTCCCTCCGGAGGGACTGCCGCTGAGTCCAAAGCAATCTGGAGGGGCGCTTGAAGAGCATAGCTTTTTCCATCCAGCTCGCGAATGACCTGGCCTTGATGGTCATAGCAATGTTTCTTTAAAATCTGCTCCTCTCCATTGACAATCATGAAGGTATAGTTGAGCTGGGTATTTTTCAAACCTCTGCCGCAGACATCACGACCACCATAGACGTAGCGGACCACTTCCGAGGCGGACTCTCCCGACTTACTAATTTTTGAAACGAGATTCTTCTGTTCTCCCTCACCCCCCACATATTCATATTCTGTATGCAGACCGCTTGGCTCCACAACGGAGGCTAGCCGACCTAGCGAATCATAATTTCTTTCGGATTCCACATAGGTGACGCCATTCTGCGTGACCTCAACCTTGCTGATGCCATCGACTGTCTTTTCATCCGGATTGAGGCTCCAGGAAAAACGTTTCACGATTGAAAGGCCATTGCCACTCAAGCGTTCTTCGACTTGCCGCCAGCTTTCACTAATTTTATGGAAGAAGTTCTCTTTGACAGAGCCATCCAGGTCATACAAGACGCTGGTAATGGCTGGGCCGCCTTCTGCACTTGGCGACTGGGTCACTTCATTCACCCAATGATATTTTTGATAAAAGACCGTGCGATCGGCGGGATCTGGGAATTCGGTAATAATCACAAAGCGGTTGTGACCAGCCTGCTCTTCACCGACCCTTTCTTCTTCACCATACCATTCGTAGCGCATGATGCCGCCTGTTGGATAACGAATTTCCAAAAACTTCTTCGGTTCCTGCAAAGAATTCCAGCCAAGGCTTCTTTTCGGGAAAAGACACATCGGACATTGCGTTGTCGCTCCCCAATCATAATTGTAAACATTCGCATTGCCTTCAGGGTCTTTCATCGAAGTGATGCGATGTTCCCCATCCCACTGAACCTGCCAGGCCCTAGATGGCCGCTGACCAGAAGCATCAGGGACACCTGGAGCCTCCCACTCCTCAAGACCATTGTCGAGCGCACGAAGCGCAATGGTGCGGCCGGATTCATCCGTGATGGTTTGGGGAATGCCGGGTGAAGGCTTGAAAACATTTGTTTCAACAAAATGTCCCTGGGCATCTTCGATACGTTTTAACTGAAAACCAAAAATCTTCCAGCCGGTCAGCCTAAAATTGGCATGGCAGGTCTTGCGGGTAAAACTGAAGAGCGGAATTCCAATGCTAACACCGGCACTAAAATGTTCCCAACGGTCACAAGGGTAAGAATAATAAACGGTGTAGGGTAATTCTCCACTCCCTGTCTTTTGAAATTGGTAGGCGACATTTTCGGGATCCACCAATCGAAGGACATCGAGTCGTTCTATTTCTTCAATCGTGGAACCAAATGGATTGACAAACTTGCTGCCTGTTTTGTCCCATAAACTTTCCCCCGTCGAAAAATCAAAGGGTTCGGCACCGCCATCTTTATTGATCAGAAGAACAATGGCCGGTCTCTGGGAGGCATTCGGGCTGACATTGAGCAGAAGCAGGGCTCCAACATAATTGGACCAGGCAACGTTCCAACCTTTATTCCCAGCCCTTAATGTAATTTCATTGTAAGACCGATCATGCTCTCCGCCCGTTGAAAAAGCCTTGAGGAGGCCAACCGCACCCAGATCCACGGCGGTATTATCATAGACAATTCGATCCACGTTTCCGATAACCGGCATATTTTGTCCGTCCAAGCGTGTTTGGATCACCGTGTGAGGTAAGGCGCCATCAAAGACTTCCCAGAATTTTTCGAGCACCATATCGCCGATCCCGGCATTGAAACTGGTAGAAAGCCCCATGGGGAGAACGCCCGGCAGGTTAATATCCTGGGATTGCAACGTGAGATTTCCATTTTGCATGTTGACCGCAGCACCCTTGGAGAAGAATTCATAGGAAGAAAAAGATTGGAGGCCAGCGCCGTTCGTTATGTTGGTCGCTTGCGGCGTTTGGGCAAATGCTTTGAATGGACAGATAAGTAACAAGGATAACAGAATTGTACTGTGTACTATGTGCGATGTACTATGAAGTAATTTATTTAAAACTGCCATGTGAATCCTCCGAAAACTCTAAAAGCCGGTGAACCAATAGCAGAGGTTAAACCTTTGCCCACGCCGAAATAGTAGGAACAGCGTTCTAAGTTCGAAGTTCTAGGTTCCAAGTCCCTCGAACTATGAACTTTGGACTTGGAACCTAGAACGGTTTTTCTCACCCCCAAGCGCCATTCCAGAGGAACGGTTGATTGCTTGGTATCCGTGAAAAGTTTTTCCCCCACCAATTCCGTTTCCACAGCCCAGCTTTTTTGCTGCCAGGGCAATTGATAGCGAGCTCCCACTCCAAACGTGAACGCGTCTCCAAATTCACTCGACAGAATCCGCACCGTCTTTCTCAACTTGAATCCGACATTCCCCAAAACGTAGAACGTAGAACCTAGAACGTCGAACGCCTTATCCCCCACCAATCGATAATCCCAACTCACCCCCCGCTCACCCGTGAATTTGGCCTGCGAGCCGGTTGGAAAAGAAAACCGCGAAAAGAGGGCCAAGGCTGGAAATTTTTTCGATTCTTTCGCCAAACGATATTTCAGATCGAGCCTAAGATCACCCAATGAAGAAGCCGTAAACGATTGAAGTGTATTAAAATTCGTCCCGCTTTGAACAAAAAGAACGGGGAGTCCCAACCCAAAAGAGAAATGATCCCAATAACTGCTGGCGACCAGAAAATCACCGCCCCAGAAAAAATCCAAAACTTCAACCTGCCTGCCGGTGGCCGGGACAACAACTGTGTTGGAATCACTCCCAAGATTTGTTGCAAAACCTGCACGCACTTTTAAATTGGGAGGAATTTCTGTTCCAACGACATTGTAAATTCCACTTTGATCGGCGGCTGGTTTGAAGAGTTGACGGTCAAAACCCATTAAACCGGTATCTCCAGCATATCCTTTTGAACACATTAACAATAGCATGATTAAAAGCGTTCTAAGTTCTAAGTTCAAAGTTCTAAGCTTCATTTTTACCCTCGCTTCGTAAATATCGGATAAAACCGCGAACCATGTTGGTACAATTTTGGGTCTTTTCGTATGTTTTTTTGAAAACATCCTGATTGATTAGATCGTTATCCAGTGCCACATAGAGATGGGATTGCACTTCCAGGCAAGAACGTGTTGCTATTTTCAAAAATCGTGCAAATTCAACGTTGGAATGGGCACCGAATCCCTCGGCAATGTTGGCCATAACGGAGACAGCAGCTCTTCTCACCTGATCCCTTAATCCAAAATCTTTGGAGAAATTCCCCTCCTTAGTGAGTTGATAAACCATATTGACCAAACCTCTTGCCAGTTGCCAACACTTCAAATCTTCAAATTTATTGATGCCTGATGTTTCCATATTTTTTTCCCATCCGTCTTCTTAGAATATAGAACATAAAAACCAGAACGCCGTATCCAACAATGATGTAGAGCATAAAACCTAGAACCTCGAACTTAGAACTTAGAACGTAGTTTGCATTCAACTGACAATTTCCTTTGACATAAGATGCCGTGGGACCATGGAAAGAAGTCGGTTCGTTGACATTTTCACTCTTTTCTTTATCGGAGCCCTCCTCTAATGCCTTGGAAAGCTGCGCACTCTCCAATGCTTCGTCCAAATTAAGCTGTGTTTCCCTCTCATTTCTTGGCGTCGCATCGATGGCTCCCAACAAAGAGTCCAACATGTCGATCCTGCTGTCCGCTTTTGAACTTAGAACTTGGGACTTAGAACTTAGAACGCTGTTGACTGAAGCCATCAGCGCGTTCAAATCCTTCTCAACCTTATAAGGAACTTCCAGCATCGCTTTATCCATCACACCCGTTTTCCAAGTCGCGACAATTTCGGTGGCCATCTTTTGGTCCCTGACTTCAAAGGGCATTCGGTAGAGATAATCGATCGAAACCTTGTCCAAAGCGGATATTTTAAGTTTATAAGAGCGAGTGTCCACCGGCGTTTCGCTTCCGGTCGAGGCCGTTTCGATCAATCCACCCGATGGGAAAATTTCTTTGACGTCGACCACCACATCTTGATCACCGGAGTTTGTGAAAGTCAGTTTTGAATCGACCACTTCGCCAGCATTGAGTTTGTCTTCCTTGGGTCGCACATATTCAATGAGATCCGCCAACGCAGCCTTCGCCGCAGCATCATTGTTTGTGGCAACGAGACCGGCATTTGCCGTCACCTCAACAATATGGCCATCACCATAGCGATGGTGCCTAGCGGCACTTTTTAAATCAGATACAACGCTCAGCATCGAAAGGGGTTCGCCATCCCCCGCACTCCAATTTTCTTTAAACATCTGCCAGGGCTTGCCATCCATTTGGCTAAAACCTGCCAAATTGATAAATGCCTCTCCCTTGTCGATGCGACTCTTGAGTTCCTTCAAGGTTCGGATGACTTTTTCATCCTCATCCGCAAAATTCACAACCAGTGAATCGGTTGCGAAGATAAAGGTGGTAAATTTATCGGAGCGCATCGCATGGATAAATTCGTCAAGGTTGTCCGTGATTTTGAAATAACCTCCCATCTCTTTGAGTAAATCCACCAAGAAGTCCGCATTCGGACGCGGATCTTCGGGACGCAAATCAAAGGTCTGGAGCAAATAAACTAAGGTGCGCGGCATGGCGAAATCTTGTCGCTCAATCATCACATCGATCAGTTGCGCCACAAATTTCTTTTCGGGCGAAAGATTTCCAAGTTTATCCTTGGCTCGCCAGGTGACGGTGTGGGAACCTGCCCCCAGATGAATGACATCAAACGGCCCCTTGTAGAGTTGCCAAGGGCCGTCATCAATGCGGTATTCCGTGATGTCGTTGCCAACACCGGTGGTGTTTCCATCCAGGGAGATTTTGGTCTGACGGGTTACATATTGATCCCCATCTCCCTGATTCAAGGCCATCAAGGGGTCGGGAGGCGTGTTATCCACGACGACACGCTGGGTATTCGTCGGTTCGATATTGCCCAGAGTGTCTGTGCCGCGATTGTGAATTTGAAAGTCCCCCTCAGTTGGAATCTGGAAAGGTCCCGCGATTTTCCAATCTTCCTCGTTGATTTTATATTGCGTCTTATCCAGGTCATTCCGCTCCGTTTTTGTTTCAAAATCAAAAGGTGTGGCCGAGGTGACATAGACAAAGCCTTCATCGGGGACTTTGGGATCTCCAATGATGAGTTTTGTTATGGGAGGTGTGCCGTCGAGATTGATGTTGAAAAGCTTTTTGAATTCCTCGTTATCGAGATGATCTTTGGCCCAGTAGTAGATAAACTTTAATCCATCGCTTAAACCCACAAGACTGAAAGGCTTGTCATAAACCAGTGTTTCATCCACTTCCGGCGTTTCGACAAAAATATCTTTGATGCCCACGCCATCCGGGTCTTGGGCTTCCAGCGTGATGGGCGTGGTTGGCGAAATCCAGGCGGTATCGAAGTCACCAATCTTTGGCTCACCGATTGTTATCGTTGTGGCCGGCGCCGTTTTATCCAGACGGAATTGCAAGGATCTCTCCTGCTCCTTGTTTCCAAGGTTGTCTAAAGAAAGAAAACGGAGAGTATAATCGATGTTTTCCATGGGGACCCTGAAAGGCCCCGCAAAATCCTGGAAGGCGGCATCCCCGAAGGTGTATTGAATCTTTTGGACGCCGGAAGCAGGCACAGGATCGGTGGCACTCAAAAGGATTCGAGAGTCGTTGGCAAGCCAGCTTTTCCTTTCCTTATCCACAAACCAGGGACCCGTGACATCGATAAAAGTTCTGGGTGGCAGGCGATCGATAAAAATTTCTCCAGAGGCTTCTTGGGACTCCCCTGAGACAGGCTTGGAGCGGTTCCCCGCCGGATCTTCCGCGATCACTTTGAAACGATACGTTCCATCAAAAGCCGGATTTTCCGCCAAATTGGTCCCGTCCCAACTAAATTGATGCTCTGCGGGAGGGATCGCTACTAAATCGGAGGCCTCCTTGATCTCAAATCCTTCCGGTGATTCCAGATGAAGTTCTGTCTGGATGTCTTGATTGGCTAGGTTGTCACCAATTTGATAACCCACTTGTAAAATGTCGGAAAGCAAATCGCCATTGGGTGAAAAATTCAAAACCTGACCACCAAGCAAAGTGACTTGTGGTGGCGTAATGTCATAAACTAAGTTGCCGGTTTTGGTTTCGGATAGGTTGCCTTGGGAATCGGAGACTTTAATTTCATAAGTGTAGAGGCCTTCGGATAATAAACTGCGTTCTAAGTTCGAAGTACTAAGTTCTAAGTAGCCATCCCAAACGAGCTTATCTTCGTAAGGCTTTCGATCCCAAATGACATGACGAGTTCCATCGCTGCCAACGAGTACAAAATTGACAAAAAGTTCTTTGGAAAAATTGTCCGTTGCAAAGACCAAAAATTCAATCGTGTCTTTTCTGCCGTCTCCGTTGGGAGAGATGGCATTTGGGACTCCGGAGACCAAAAGCGTCGGCGCAACATCGTCTAACTTCAACTCAACGCTTTTTTCCAATTCGATATTTCCGAGATGGTCGATGCTTCTATAAGAAAGCGTTCTACGTTCTAAGCCTGCCCCGAGCGAAGTCGAGGGGTTCGACGTTCTAAGAGGGTCGCGATAGACGGACCAGGGATCGTTATCAAAACGATATTCCATGCGGGCCACACCGACAGGTTGGATGCCGTCATCGAAGGCCTTCAAAATAATTTGTGTTTCTGGAGTGACGATAAAAACGTTTCCAAATTTCTGGTATTGGCCATCTGCAACAACGGTGGTGACCGGCGGTGTGGAGTCCAGAACGACTTGACGACTTTGCACGTCGCCCCGCAACCCGTTGGCATCTACCGCGTAATAGTCAATCGTGTAGAGGCCGTCATCGCCACCTGACAGGTCAAAAGGTTCCAAATAAGCCTGATACGTTGCGCTACCTGCCCGATACTTAATTTGGGTTAACGAGCCACCGCTGGCAGCGATGGTGAAGAGGGTCTCACCGGTTACCCATTGCTGATTGTTTTGTACATAGTTTGGTCCAGAAAGCGAAAGTGCAAGACTGGTTTGCGATGCCACTTCAGAATCAAGAGTTTCCTGAATTTTAACGGTCCCAAACCGTGGCGTTTCCACGTTTCCATTTTTGTCGGTTGCCCTATAAACGATGGTGTGTGTTCCCATAGTGAACGGAATGGTGAGGGGCTGGAAATAATCAATAAAGGTTTCGCCGTCCCAGACATATTCGATTTTTGCCACACCCGCCACTTCATCGGAGGCCTTGATCTCCACCACGGAATCATGGCCTGCGGTAATAGAGCCGCCATCAGCGACAGCTTGCCCATTGACCAGCAAAGTGGATTGGCCGGCGTTGTTGTCGATCGCGACGGGTAACTCGTGGCGAATGGTTTCCCCTCTGTCATTTTGAGCTTCAAAAACAAGTATGAGAGAACCATCCAGATTGGAAACATCCCAAGGAATATCAAACTGGGCTTCATTTCCTGTATGGATGAAGGTTTCTCCATAACGAATGGTGAGATTTTGAATGGGGGCCAATTGACCATCCTGTTCCACCTGGCCTTGTATATTGACGATGCCCTTTAGATATTCGTCTGTCCTGGGACTTGTAATTTTAAACTTCGCAAACTGTTTTCTGGCCAGAAAGTACTGTGAAAAATGCTCTAGGTTTGCGGTGAAACGATAGACATCATCGGTGGGATCGGAAACGTTGCGAATATCCAGTTGAGCGATGGTCACCAAGCCCTCAAGGAGTTCATCACCTGCCAAATTGTAGATTTGCAGGTCCGAAGCATCAGCCACACCAAAGACATCACGGATTTCTTCGGGGGTGAAAACCAATTCCAGTTGGACATGATAACTGGGATCGATTTGGATGTTGTCCGGCTTGATATCAAAAATGGGACCCAAGGGCGCCACACCGCTTGGCAAACGGAAATCGGCCTCGTTTTTGGGAACGGGGTTGATCGTGATGAGTTCCGGCTGTGAAAGTGATCCTGGGCCAAAAATGAGAGAAGAACGTTTGAATGTTGAATCGACACGGGCAAACTCTCCTTCGTTGAGTTCGCTGGTGTCCACCTTGTGCCCAATTCCGATATTGAAAGTATCTTGATTGACCTTTTCCGAGTTGGGATCTTTGGTCTTTAAAACGAGTGTGTAATTTTTGCCATTGAGTTTGGTGACATCCCAGTGGGCCAGGATATCATTGGCGACGGCATTGTGGGTTCGCGGAGGAATTTTCACCCATGAAGGGTTTTCCTTTGAGGCATCATAATAATAGAGTTCATAATTGGACGAAGCGCTTCCCACAATTTCCACAAAGCGTTTGGGCTGGGCCTCGGGAAGGAGTTTTAATCGAAATGTATCTTCGATGTTGCCATTTCGTGGTTCGCGAACGCCGCTATTATATGCAACATCTTGAACATGAAAAATGTTCAGGGCATCGGTGCCAGCATCGAGAGGATTGTCCCCATCCTCTTTATCAACAGAGACATTGGGATAGCGAACCTCAATCTGCCAGTCGGTCAAATGGACGACATTAGAAAAGGTGTAGAGATTTCGCTCAGGATCTTGCCCCCAAACGTTAGGAACATAACCCTGGGCTGGGTATCCTTCGCTCACATCATTATAGAAATTGATCGGCCGCGTAAAATAGTGAAACTGATCCTTGTTAAATCCCCGGTGCCAACCCCAGATTTTGCGGTATGGAACTGGAAGTGTGTAGGGATCATCGCGGTCACTTTTAAATTCGGTGATTCGATTGCCATAGTTATCACGCGTTTCAGCTTGGAGGGTGCCGCCACTTAGCCAACCAGCCAGAGCTGGCAAAACAATGGTTGAACCGTTGGAACTGCTAGAACTGGGATAGCCGTTGACGGTGTCACTCAAACCAAGATTATAGCCTGTGATCCAGGAATCAATGACATCAGTTTGGCCGCTCCCAATGGAAGCACTATAAGATACCAGATTGGTATTTGGAGGAGGAAGCGACAAACTATTCAAGGTCTTGTTGCTCGAAGTTGTCGGTGCAGATTGACCCGGAATGGGCCAGGAGCGGGTGGCTTGAGCAGAACCGTGTGTGGTTACCTCAATTTCCCCGCATTGATGTAAGTAACCACCAATATAACCACCTAGTGCCAGCAGTTGATCTCTCCAGTCATTGGGTCTGGGTCCATTCGGATACAAGGGGGAAGGACAATAAGGAACCCAACCAGGGCAACCTCCAAAGAAGCCCCCGTCACAAGAAGTATAGACAGGGACCGGGCCTAGAAGGACTTCGCCATCGGAGTAGCCGCACAAATATCCGCAGGACTGTCCTGTATTCACACATCCGGAACCATCACCACCGGTACCATTATAATAAAAACGAACACTCCCATTCTGAAAAAGTGGAGAGTCACTGGCATTCGGAAAAAGTTGGGAACTGTTTGCTGGCATTTCAATAATTTCCCCTACGGAACGGCTTGGAAGACGCAGGTCACCCGTATATTGAGATGCTAAAGTGAGTGCCTTTTGAGAATAGGTCTCTTGAGATGTAAAAATCCTGGCACCGCTACCCCGAAATATCACATCAAAACTCTGAATGGGAAGACTGTTCCCCACTGTTATTTCTCTGAACAATACCCCGCCGAAACCATCATTGGCTGCTCGAGTTGCCGATTCATAATCAGGGGGATAAGCTAAATCTCGAACATCACCACCGGGGCCAGAACGACCACCAGTAAAAGGAGAATAATTAATAGCCCAGACACCATTAGACCCACTACGACATTGATATACGGGCTGCTTGACGGTATTGGGGTTCGTTTGCGTATAATTCTCCTCCCCATACGCACTAATCTGATAGTTGAAGGGAACCTCCACATAACCACTCCCAACAGAGCGCCAAATAAAATCAGGGCTGCCGGCCATGGAGTACAAAGTGCCATTGTTAACAAAATCTTCCTTTTCATCCCCTTTTAATTCATTCAACTTGGCGGTAAGGCCTGAGTCCAAAACGAGTTGCTCCAAATGAACGACAATATCTTTGATAGCTTTTTCATCATTGCCCAAGTCAATACCCGTGGCGGTCAGGCGGACAACATAATCCCGGTCGGCGGTCAGAATAATTCCATTATCCGCGGAGCCATCCCACAAAACCGAATCGGTTTTTCGAATCTGATCCGCAAGTAATGTCTTTTGTAAAACGCCGCCTTCTTCTGGCTTGGCATTGAAGACTTGCAATGTAACCTTGGCATCCTTAGTCAGGGCAAACGATAGGGTCGTTTTTTCCGGTTCCAGATCCGCTCCAAATCCAAAGGGATTTATATGATCCGGTGTGGCCGTAAAAGAATTGATCGCCAAAATATCTCTGGCTGAAAACCCGCGGGCCACATCAAATTCCAGAGATTCATCTATCGCCACTCCCGTTCCATCGATGGCGTTGGCAGTAATGCGGATTTTATAATGACCCCCGTCGACATTGCGGCCCAATGTGTTCGTTCCATTCCAAACAAAATTATAAGATGCGGGCGCTTGTTTGTTGAAAGAATAAGCAGAAACAGCAGCGCCAAGCGAACCATTGTTGTAAGGAAAAATATCAATGTGAATGTTGGAAGTTTCATTGGCGAGCGTATAGCTGATCGTCGTGCTTGGGTTTTCCCTCGAAATGAGTGCATTCGAAAGCGGAGCCGTTATAATACGAGGGCCTTGATAGATGGGATTGAGCGGGTTTCTGGGATCGAAGAGATCATTGGGATCTAAAAGCGGATCGGTTGCCAGGGCGTTATGCACACTGACGATCGTGGTATCATAATTTACTTTGCCAATTGTGTTGCCGTTGCTGTCCAGAACTTTTAGCAAAAGGGTATAATCACCGTTAGGGGTAAACTGCGTTCTAAGTTCTAAGTTCGAAGTTCCAGGTTCGGAAAGAGTTGTGGTGTCAAAAGTCCCCAACTCGCCGTGCTGAACGGGTCTGCAAGAGACATTGGAATTGGGAAAGCCCAAGTCATTGGACTCATTTTGCGCGTTGTCGGGACATTGATTGCGAAGAGGCACAATCAGAGGCAACCACCCGGAACCCACCTTGCCAACATCCACGACCTCGTCAGGAGTGATATTCCAGACACCCGGCCGATAATAAAGTTTGTAGGCTTTGAAATCGGCATCCAAATTATTTTCGCCAAAATTGGGATCCGTTGCGATTCCACTAACGGTGATTTTTCCAAAGACTCCTGCTCCCTCCTGAGGCGATTCGATTTCCGCCTTGATCCCATTGACGATCACATTGACTTTTGAACTGGTAATAAAACCCTCTTTCGATTGGGCGACAACCTTGATGATATAAGTTCCGGTGTCGAGCGGCGTATCGTCCTTGGGAGTAAAAGTTCCTTTGGTATCGATTCCAGAAAATGTTTCTTGATACTCGCCTGCTGAGCGGGACTGTTTGGTCATCACCCTTGAAATAAAACGCTCATGAGCATCATAAAGATCGAGCGAGATCAGCGCTTCATCCGAAAGTCGGTAATGAACCTGAACAGAGTCATTGACCCCATCGCCGTTGGGAGTGAAAAGTTTGGGAAAGGCGAAGGCATCGGTGATCTTCACCCCTTCCACAAAATTAAAATCGGCTTTTGAATCCCAGTCATGGATGTTTTCACCCAATAAGATGTGGGAATATTTTTCCAGCTTGTTGCGATAAATCGAATAAAGATCCCAGCCGGTGGCAGTCGAAAAGAGTCCTTCGTAGAGATCATTGGCCACCACGCCACCTGTTGGCAATGGTTGGCGATAAAGAAGGGGCTCGCGCCAATGAATAACTTGAGTGCCATTGGTTTCAAAAGCCAGAATATCTTGGGTTTCACTAAGGACGATCAATTCCGGCTCGCGGTCTAAATCGATATCTTCGGCCACAACGCCGGAAATTATTTTTTGGCCTTCCGGCATCAAGATATTCAAAAGTTGGTTGCCATTTTTATCGACAGCGACAAGGTGATTTGCTTGAGTGGTATAGATCAGATCAGGATATAAATCGCGATTGACATCGACAAAAATCGGCGCATCGATGATTTTCTCTGAGCCAGTGGGTAAAGGTAACTGCTTTAACACCTCACCCCCACCCTCTCCCTCAAGGGGAGAAGGAGACCAATATTTAATCTCACTTCCGATGACGATAAAAAGATCTTCCAAACCATTATTGTCCGAATCACCAACGGCGACAAATGGCTGGGGCTCAAATGAAAAATCTTTTATTTTTTGAAAATCCCGTCGATAAATGTAAACCCTGGATTGTGTTTGAAAAACGATGTCCAAAAGAGAATCATGATTCACATCGGCCAAAATAGGTGTGGCTGTTAAATCGTTTTCAGGAAGAGGCTGGCTCCAACTTTGAATTTCCTGACCATTTCCCTTGAAGACATGCAGTTTTAAATCACCGCCATCTTTGGCTTTGGAAACAGAAACGATTTCTTCTTGCAAATCATAATCGGTATCGACAAGGCGGGGCGTTAGGATGAAAAAGCGGTTTTCCTGTGAAAAATCCTTGGGCCAGCCGGCTATTATTTTGCCCTCTTTATCCCAGGCGTAAAGCTTTCCATCATTAGAAACGGTAACACGCTCAACAAAATTCGTGGCATCAATCTGGCCAACCTGGCGGGACTGCGCAAAAAGAGGGTTAGAGATCCAATAAACGAGAGTCAGCAAAAAACTTAAAACCATCCAAAATAGGTGTTTCAATGGCGACCTCTATTATATCTTCGTCAATTCTTTCCAAAAGTTGCTTAGCCCTTTTGAGAGGCAAATGGCGTGCCAAATGACGTAAATAAAAAACAGTATAAATCACATTAAATTTGTTTTTTAACATATTGATTTATATATAGTTTTAAAAAGACTTATTTGATGAGAAAAATAGACGATTAATTTTTAAATCAGGATTGTACTAAAAATGGCACATTATGTACCAGTTTGGAGACACTCTCTCTGATCGTTATTTATTTTTTCCTGCGGCGATAATAGAGAAAAAGAGGGACGGGTGTGAGAATACAAAGCAATTGCACCAACATCCACGAAGCGACAAAGGGTGAACCAAAATGACAGCCGCAACCGCCACCCGCGGCAAACATTCCGGGAGGCAAAATCAAGGCTGGGAGAACAACTTGATTGACGGCCCCTTCGGAAAGACCGGCTGCAATATCTGGTGAAACACTTTTGGCCAACGACAAAGCTTCAGGAATTGTATTTTGCACCACTAAAAATTGGGCGCGCATCGGAATTTCCCACGGCAGGTCGCGATAAACATCTAATGTGATTGGTTTGCCGGCTGCCCTTAAAGCATCGGACCTTTTTTGCACTTCATTGATGACAGCTTGAAGGTTATATTGCCTTTTCTCAATCGGAGTTGTGTTGACCGGCTCCGGCCAAGTTTTTAAATCAAGGCTAACCAGGCTGGCAACATTATTGACGGAATAAAAAGTCCCTTCTGCCGCAAAGTCATCTTCACTATTCAACATTTTGGCAATCACGCGCCCATTGATGTTAAAGCGACGCTCTCCTGCTTGCACACCTTCGCTGGGCAGAATTTCACCCGACAAATTTAAATTGGGAATGGCAATGGCAGCGCTGCTCACTGTCGGCAATACAATATTGGCGGCTAGTTGGGCATTCGCACCACCGGCTTGGCCTTCGACGGTGTTGCCTACTGGGGCAAGACGCATCGGTTTGTTGGGACTTAAAGGTTCCACAACCGGTCTGTTTTTGTAATGCAGAGGTGGCAAGCCGGAAATTTGCCAAATACCATAGGCTGCCGTGTTGCCGGAAACATCGGATAATACACCTGTTGCTTTGGAGGCATTTGGAAACGCACCACCGACAAAAACACACTCCCAGTGAACAATGCCTCCTTCGCCACCGACAACGAGGTCAAAATCTTTGATCCCGGTGATCGATTGGAGTTTATCATTAATTGCCCGAATTATTTTGCGATCCGATTCAAACAGTGCGGCGGTTTTGGGATCAACCCTTCCAACCTTGCCAATACACGGGGCGTTAAGATTCATCGTTTCTGGAGGAAGCGGTGGTGGTGGCAGTGGCACTTTAGCTTGCTGTGGCACAATCACCGTCAACTCACGAGGCCCTGGACCCATGTTTTCAGGGGGTGTGGGGCCTGGAAATGTTTTGGGCAATGCAACACCAACCGGCGCTGGAGGTATTGCTTGAGGCTGGCCTGGGATTGGAGGGCCACCTTGTGGAATTGGTGTTGCTCCACCAACTTCCGCTAGCCGCAACTCATGCATGGAAGCAATAAACCTTGGTTCTGGATCATAAACCATGTCGGGCAGTTGCTGCATTCGCATAGAAACAGCAGGATTATTGGGCTCCCTATCGCAAGCATCTCCCACTCCATCCCAATCGGAATCAGTATTGTTACTGCCAGAAAGATCGGGGCATTTGTCACACACATCTCCAAGACCATCTTGATCGCGATCAATTTGTAAATGATTACCACACCCTCTAGGGTTACCCGGGCACGATGAAGCAGGGCAGTTGTCACAAGCATCATCGACACCGTCGAAATCTAAATCGCCTCTATTTGCGTTCGTACAGTTATCACAAACATTGCCAAGGCCATCACCATCTGCATCTTCCTGACCGGGATTACTATGACTAAAACAGTTATCGCAGGCATCATCATGCCCATCTCCATCAGAATCTCCAAGATTTGTGAAGGCACAAGCATCGCATGCATCACCGATTCTATCTGCATCCCTATCCTCCTGAATTGGATTTCTGACACTCGGACAATTGTCACAAGCATCCGCAAATAGGTCACCATCTATATCTTCTTGCCCTGGATTGCTCATGCCACAATTATCACAGGCATCGTCAATACCATCTTCATCCATGTCCCGACGATTGTTCTGCATGCCCGGGCAACTGTCGCAAAGGTCTCCAACACCATCATTATCAGAATCTGCCTGGTTTTGACTGGCAATGCTTGGACAGTTGTCACAGGCATCATCGATCCCGTCTCCATCGGAATCACCTTGATTCATGCCATTGGGACAACTGTCACAAGGGACAGGTAATTCATCATAATCGGAATCATTGGTGTTAAAATCAGGCGGAATGACTTGACCGCCATTGTCCAAACAAGCACAGCGGTTTGCAACTCCCGGTTGGTAGGTTGAAAATGGACCGGTGCTCCAAGGTTCTCCGTAAACCTCCCCTTCATCTTGATTGCAACCCTCCGGTGCTCTAATGAAAGGCTGCCTCAAGGCACTGCCGATATTGCCATAATGATCAACTGCGATATCAGCAACACCCGGCGCATTAGGATCTTCAGTTAAAAAATTAACCGGAAACGTTTTGACATTCATGCTGTCAATGAGTCCCCCGATAATTGGCAACAAATAAACATAAGGTTTCTTCTGATTACCCACAGCCAAAAATTGCTGATTGTTTTGTTTTCCAAAAGCAACAGCTGTCAACTGAGCCTCATCATCAAAACCGGCCGAACCAATCAAGGGAACCTGAAAATCAACTTGTTCATAAGAAATTTTTCCCCCAAAACGCTGGGAAAGAAAAACGCTGACAAAGGGTGAATAGGTGGAGACCCAGAGATTGGTTGCGGGATCGCTCTTTACATCTTTGATATTTTTCCAGGTCAGGGCAAAGTCAGCAAAGCCGTCTCCGTTCACATCTTCCGTAGCAATTTTGAAAGGACCGAAATCCAACTGAGGGGATTGCACTTCAATAGCTCTCGGAGGTGCTATTTGCGGCAAAAGTTCACCTTTAAACGGAGGCGAAAAGGGTTCAAATCCCTTTTCGTAATATTTATAAACATAATACTTCCCATCTTTTGTCGGCAAATTGGAGGGAGCAAACAAAACGGTTTTTTCTGCATCTTTGCCTGAAGCAAGATCATAAACGCCTGGGCCACTGTGCAAAAGATGTTGTTCCGAAAAAGTCTCTAGGGGAGTTCCCCATGCTTGTTGCGTGCGAATCCAGATAAATCCTCGAGTGCAAACAGGACTGTGCGGAAGCTCACCCTTATTGGGAGGAGTTGAAACTAATTCCAAGACACCATCGCATTCTTTGTGGGGAAGTGTGGCGGTCCCTATGACAGCGATATCGGCTCTATTCAGTGCTTTCCCGCTGCCTACAAAATCACCATTGGCAATGGCCATAGGGAAATAAAGACTAGGTAGAGGTATTTTCTGTTTGGGATCTTCATCCCAAGCTCCTGGGATCTCCTTATAGGGAGGCATGCTTAAATAGCCGGCTAACTTATAAATGTTTTCTTTAATACTACGATGATAAAGAATAATCGGGCTTTGCAAAAAGGTTTTAACACCAGAACCTTGTGCATCTTTTGATATAAGAAGAACTTTGTCAAAGACGGGCATTGCAATCCAGTCATCGGCAGCCGCAATTGCATAACCAACTGTGTGTCGAGATTTTAGCGATTTCACAGAACCCAGAAGATGTTGCCGATAGGGTTCCTGATCGATGTAGTTTGAAAGAATGACATCGGGAATGGCTTTGCCTGTTTCCCCAGACAAGGTATTGCGTAAATCGGCAATCAATTGCACCCAACTTGCTTCGTTCAAATTGGGATCACTCAAATCTTGTTTGGAACAAATCAGGTTGATAATTAGCGAATCGGGCTCTAAGCAAAGACCATAAGGATCAGCAAGTAAATCAGCGATGTTGGCATTGGAATAGGATGCAGGAGGCGCAAAACCAGGAGCCGCTGCTAAATCATCTGCGATAATTTCATTGTCATCGAAACGAATGGTTGATGGAAATTCTTGAAAATTTTGGCTGGAGCCGGTGTTTGGATGGACAAAGAAAACAACATTGTTTGCGTTGGACTCTCCTCCTTCGCCTTGCAGGGGTATTGGCGTCGTGTAGTCGGCCAGGCGACCCCAAGCAGAAACCGAGAGGCAGGTTATAAACACTATGGTTAGAATTGGGCGCATCCAGGGGTGTTAGTCTGCAATTTGGATGCCAGAATATGAGGAGCTGAAAAATGATGGATCCTGCCAGTCGCTTGGGTCCGTCTCCCCAAAAAGGGACCCCTCGGACCCATCGCGGCTGTCACCCTTCATTTTTCACCCCATATGAAATTATCAAAATGAGAGAATTAGAGGCGGTGGGCGTCAAAAAACTGACGCAGGGCTTGAACGGTCTTTGGGCCAATCCCCCTTACCTCATCCAACTCATCGATGGTTTGAATGGAGCCTTTCATGGTTTGATATTCCACAATTTTTTTTGCAGTGGAGGGGCCAATTCCTGGTAAAAGCTCCCAGTCCTGTTCGCTCAAACCGTTCAAAGACAAACTAAACCCAAAAAGAATTTTCTCCGTTACGGTCAAGGGTTCGAGAGGCATTACGGATTCCTTAACAATTTCTCCCTGATCTCTAAGGAAGAAAGCGGAGGAAATCCAAAATAAAACAAGCAGCAGTATTCCTTTTTTTTGATCTTTATTCACTGCGATCCAATCCGAAGGCTTGGTGTAAACCCTTTACCGCACGTTTTGCGTCGTCAATAGCTACCACAAGAGACACTTTGATTTCCGATGTGGAAACCATCTGAACGGTAACCCCCAAATCGGCTAGAATTTTAAAAATCTGATAGGCAACTCCAGCATGGGTACGCATCCCTAAGCCTACAATCGAAATTTTTGCGATATCAGAAGCAGCTTCTACCTTTCCCGCTCCCAAACGTTTAGCTACCCCTTCCGCCAGTTTGAGAGTTTTTCGTAAATCCTCTTTGGAAACGGTAAAAGCTAAATCGGTTGTTCCATCTTTGCTTAAGTTTTCCACAATCATGTCGACATTAATCCCGGCCTCAGCCAATGGCGCAAAAAATTTGGCAAGCACGCCTGCCTCAGATGGGATGCGCCGGATAGCCACTTTGGCCTCCTGTGTATTCAACGTGACTCCCGCCACCAAGATTTTTTCCAATGTTTCATTTTCGGCGACCACCTCTGTCCCCGGTTTGTCATTGAAAGAAGAGCGAACCTTTAAAGGAACACGGTGTTTGGCAGCCACCTCCACCGAACGGGTTTGCAAAACTTTGGCACCACTATCGGCCAACTCCATCATCTCTTCATAAGAAATTTTTTTCAAAAGCTTTGGATTTTCGACAACTCTAGGATCGGCGGTATAAACACCATCCACATCAGTATAAATTTCACAAAGATCGGCTTTCAAAGCAGCAGCAAAAGCAACCGCAGAAGTATCGGAGCCACCGCGCCCCAATGTCGTTGTGTCTCCCTCATCGGTGATTCCTTGAAAGCCGGGAAGGATAACGATCTTGCCACTCTTCAATTCTTTGCGAATCCGATCGGGCACGATATGAAGGATGCGGGCCTTTCCATGATCTTTGTTACTCAAAATCGGAATTTGCGCCGCCGTCAGAGAAATGCATGGAACCTGTTTTGAGTGAAGATACAAACCGAGCAGCGCAATATTTTTTTGCTCTCCAAGAGATATCAAGCTGTCACACTCTCTGGGATCGGGACTTTCAGAAATTTCGTTTGCCAATTTTAAGAGCTGATCGGTCTCGCCGGCTGGCGCTGAAAGAACAACGACCACATCATGACCCTCTTCTTTGGTTTTGCGCACCCGTTCGCCTACCGCGCGGATTCTTTCCAAGTTGGCAACCGAAGTCCCTCCGAATTTCTGAACAATCAGCATCGTATTTCTCTTTCATTTTCGCCTAAAAATTTAAAATGAACCCATTTGGTTTTTTCTGGAAAAAGTTTTGGAAAGCGATCGGCCCACTCAATAACACAAACGCCATTGCCCTCCCAATAATCTTCCAGGCTTAACGCCTGTGCCTCCTCCGCTTTTTCCAAACGATAAAAATCGAAATGAAAAAGTGGCAACTTGCCTCCTGGATATTCATGAATCAAAACGAACGTGGGTGAGGAAACAGGAATCGTGTCTGGAACGGCAAGCCCCTTTGCCAAACCCTGCACAAAACAGGTTTTGCCGCTCCCCAAATCGCCAACGAGGGCTAAAACAGAGCCGGCTTGCAACGTTAGCGCAAACCCGGCCGCAACCTTTTTTGTCTCCTCAGCAGATCGACTAATAAAAACACTCATCTAATTTACCTTTTCAACCAATTTTATGGCTTGGGGTACATAGCGCGAAACATCCGACGCAATCAATCCTTTTTCACCAAGCTCTTCTCTAGCCATATCACCCGCTAAACCATGAATGTAAACCCCTGCAAGGGAGGCGATATCGGCGGGAAAACCCTGAGCCAAAAAACCAGCAATGATGCCCGCCAACAAATCCCCCATTCCAGCTGACGCCATGCCGGGGTTACCCGTTGGATTCACATAAAGTTCACCATTGGGCAGCGCAATGAGTGTCCTAAAACCTTTCAAGATGAGATGACATTTCCAAATTGCTGCACCATCCAGTGCACCCTGCACTCTTGCCTTTTCAATCTCCGCGGGTTGCCAGCCAAAAAGATTTGCCATTTCCCCAACATGGGGTGTCAAAACGGTGGGTGCCTTTCTTTCTTTCAAGATCCCAGGATTCAGTGCAATCGCATTCAACCCATCGGCATCCAAAACGATCGGAAGTTTGATTTTATCTAACAGAGTTTGAACAAGTTTTTGTGTTTCTTTTTTTCTACCCAAGCCTGGCCCAATCAAAACCACCTCTTTTTTTTCGCAAGCTTTCAAAACATCTTTCTCATCGGCGATCGGTTTGACCATCACTTCGGCAAAATTGGGATCAAACTTTTCAAAAGCCTCTTGTGGTAACGCATAAGTCACCAAACCGGCACCCGAGCGCAAAGCACCAAGAGAAGCCAAGAAGCCAGCCCCCGGCATTTCCTTGGAACCACCAACCACAAGAACGTGTCCAAAATCTTTTTTGCTCACATCTTTGGGGCGAGGTTTAAAATGCGATTTGAAGTAAGAAGGTTCCAATAAATGATAAGGCAAATTCAACTTTTCATAAGCCTTTTTTGGAATTCCAATATCGGCACACTCAATTTGCCCGGCAGTGTCGCAGCCAGGATACAAAACAACGCCGAGTTTCACATTCCCAAGGGACACGGTGAGTGTTGCTTTCACAGCAACTCCCAAAGGATAGCCTTTGTCAGCTGACAAACCGGAAGGAATATCAATCGACAAAACCTTTTTGCCAGAATTGTTGATACAATCGATCGCCTCTTTGGTCCAACCCCTCACCTCTCCCTTGAGGCCTGTCCCCAACAGCCCATCGACAATCCAACTTGCTTTTCTGAGAGTCGCTGTGTGGGGTTTTAAATCATCACCCTCTTTGATGAGAAGTGTCGTGTAACCTTTTTCACGAAGATGTTTTTGGGCAACGAGTCCATCACCACCGTTATTCCCTTTTCCAATAAAAAAAACGACGTATCCATCCGTAGGCTTGGTCTGGCGCATCAAAATCTGAGCGACGGCCTTTCCAGCATTTTCCATCAGTTGCTTGGTAGCCACACCCAATTGTTCGCTTAACTGATCGAGTTGCCTTGCCTGTTGGGAATTAACGAGCTGCATTTAAATGGTGGGACTGGTGAAAAAGTCACTTCCGGGATGGTTTTTCGAAAAGACGCGGTCGATTTTTGGACGACCCAAAATCGCCGCTCGGCTCTCGCCCATTTTATCTTTATTTCCCGTTTGTGAAAATGGGCTGCGAGACGCTTTTCTCAAAACGCATCCCTCGCGCGACTTTTTCACCAGTCCCATAGTATGAGAATAAATAAATTGATCCGAACTGGCGTGGCGATGAGGGTGATGAAAGGCGTCTCGGAGGCAATTTTCACGGACGGGATAGAACGCCAAAATTGCCGAGAGACGAACGAATTTTTTGGGACGTCCCAAAAAATATCGAGTACTTTCAGCGCCCTCAGCGCCAGGTAGCCAGTTTGGACCCATTTTAGGATTCTAAAATGACATTGGCGATTCCATAGTCGCCATCGTGAGAGAGCATCAGGTGAATCTTTTTAACACCCATATCGTTAGCATGATCCTTGATTTTTCCATAAAGATTAACGAAGGGGCGATTTTCTTTTTCAGCAATTTCAATATCCCGCATCGAAATTCCTTCCTGACCTTTGGGATAAAGGGCCTTGATGAAGGCCTCTTTAGCGGCATAGCGTGTTGCAAAACGCTGGGCCGGATTTTTCTTTTTGTTGCAGTAGTGAATTTCTTTTTCGGTGAAAAGCCTTCTTAAAAAACGCTGCTGCCACCTAAAAATGATGGCTTCCATACGCCTGACATCCACCAAATCAACCCCTATACCTAAGATCATTTTCCCACCCCTTGAATAATCTCTCTCATTTCTTGCACTGCCTTTTCCAAACCAACAAAAATCGCTCTCGAAACAATGCTGTGGCCAATGTTGTATTCTTCGATCTCTGGAATGTTTCGCAATAAATCTTCGATGTTGTCGTAATTTAAACCATGACCAGCAGCAACTTGCAAACCCTTTTCTTTGGCAAATTGAGCCGACTCTTTGAGCCTTGCCAGTTCCTTTTGCACCTCTTTTTTATCACCCTTGTCCGTTAGTTCACAATAGCGTCCCGTGTGAAATTCCACCTGATCAGCCCCTAAATGAACCGCCGCTTCAATCTGCTTTAAATCCGGTTCGATAAAAAGGCTAATTTCGATCCCCGACTGTTTTAATTTTTTGATCGCTGTTGAAAGATTGCCGTCTTCCTTTGTGACATCCAACCCTCCTTCGGTGGTCAGCTCTTGTCTTCGCTCGGGAACCAATGTGATCGTATCGGGTTTCACGTCACAAGCAATCGCCACAATTTCTGGTCTGGCCGCCATCTCCAAATTAAGTCTTGTGCGAATGGTCTTTCTCAACTCGCGAACATCCACATCTTGAATATGCCGTCTGTCCTCTCTTAAATGAATTGTGATTTGATTCCCGCCTGCTTTTTCAACCAATGCCGCCGCTGCAATAGGATTAGGATAACGCGTTTTTCTAGCCTGTCTCAACGTCGCAACATGATCAATGTTAACACCCAAACGTTTCATCTTTCAATCCCCCAAATTTTTTTGAATCGTCAATTGAATATGACTTGCAAGTTTTTGAATCTGCTTTGAATCCTGTCCCTCTACCATGATTCTTGCGATATTTTCTGTTCCGGAATAACGAACCAAAACTCGTCCCTCCTTGCCCAAAGTTCCTTTCGCCTCTTCCATCGCCTTGGAAATAGCGGGAACCTGAGTGAAATCCTTCTTTTCCCTCACTACCACATTGAGTAAAACTTGTGGGTATGCGGTTAAAACTTTTTTCAATTCCGAAAGCGGTTTTCCCTCCTCCAACATTATAGACAATACTTGGAGCGCACCCAAAAGACCATCACCGGTCGTGTTGTAATCCAAAAAGATTAAATGACCGGATTGTTCACCGCCGATATTATAGCCCGATTCTCTCATCGCTTGCACAACATAGCGATCGCCCACTTGTGCACGCAGCACTTTGATCCCATTTTTTTCCATCGCGTGATCCAGAGCAAGATTGCTCATTACGGTAGCGACCAAACCATTATTTTTTAATTTCCCCTTTTTGTTCCAATGCAACCCACACAAAGCCATAATCACGTCGCCATCCACCACTTCGCCGTCGGAGTCACACATAATGACACGATCGGCATCGCCATCGAGGGCAATCCCGCAATCGGCGCCAACCTTTTTGACACGCTGGCACATCACCTCTGGGTGGAGTGAGCCACAATCTCTATTGATATTCATTCCGTCGGGTTGTGTGGCAATTGGATAAACCGTTGCTCCCAGTTCTTCCAAAACGTTGGGGGCTACAGCATAACCGGCACCGTTTGAGCAATCGACAACAATTTTCAAACTATCCAGCGTTTTCTCTTGGGGAAAACAACTTTTCAAAAACTGAATGTAGCGTCCGGTGGCGTCATCAATACGATAGGCCTTGCCGATATTGTCTGGCGCCGCCCTTGCCTCTTCCATTTTTCCCGAAACGATGGCCTCTTCAATTTGCGATTCGACTTTGTCGGAGAGTTTGAAACCCTCTTTATCAAAAAATTTAATCCCGTTGTCGCGATAATCATTGTGGGAACCGGAAATAACAACACCCGCATCGGCACGCATGCTTCTTGCAATGAACGCAACACCCGGTGTGGGAAGTGGCCCAACCAACAAGACATCGGTTCCGGCGGAGGTAATGCCACTGGCCAAGGCAGTCTCCAGCATGTAACCGGAGAGTCGTGTATCTTTACCGATGACGATGCGGTGACGGTGTGCCCCGTTTTTGAGAACAGATGCCGCAGAGCGCCCCAGCTTGAGGGCCATTTCGGAATCCATTGGATTTCGATTGGCTAAACCCCTCACTCCATCAGTCCCGAAGATCTTTTGAGCTCCCATAAAGTGGGGGTTGTATAGGTAAAATGCCGCGAAAAGTCAAAGAGAAGGTGGGGTCTAGCTGCCTATTGCTTATCTCTCTTTTTAATGTTACAAATTAAATAGATATGAATGCATTAGAAATCCTCAAACAAGGCCATTCCAAAGAATGCGATGAAGACATTTCTGAAATTCGTCGCTATATCGTCAGCGATCCCGCCATCATGGATGGGCTACCTATTTTTGCGGGTACCCGCATACCTGTTTATATTGTGCTAGATTATCTGGCTGAGGGGTTTACGGTAGAAGAAATTTTGAAGGATTACCCAAGCCTGAATAAGGATAGAATTCGGATGGCGTTAAAGTTTGCTAACCTTGTTACCTCCATTCACTAAATGAAAATAAAAAGAATTTCAGATTTTTATAACAACCGACCGTCATTTTAGTCACCCAGAAAAATTCAGACCCCTATCTGGTTTTGGAGTTCTTTATCTGCGAGTTGCTCCAACAACAGGACCACTTTTGATGGCGGCGCTCGATCAATTTTTAGCAAAAAAAACGCTTCGAAGATGTGGTGGGAAAATTAGCGATAGTCCGACGCAATAGTTTCGAAATTCGATAAATTGCAAACCTTCAGAGTAAATTGCCGCAAAAAGTCAAAGAGGAAGCTCAAGATTTGAAGGATTTACAGATTTCTATTTCTTCTGGCCTTTTCTAGTCAATTTTTTGACTAGTTTGTCCAAAGGAATGTCCTCTCTTCGAAGATGTGCAACGTCACCTGAGTAAATATAATCTCCCAGTTCAGCTAAGGATTCCAAAACACCTATTTTTGCGTTTTCAAGTCCTTTTACCATTCCTTCTAATTCGGGGTGTCGTTCAACAAACAGCATTGCTCGGCTAAAGTAATGGAATTGTCTAATCAACTCCCTTCCAAGAACAAGTTTTCCCCCGAGGCAATAATATAAAACATCAATGTAACTTGATTCCCTTGAAGACTCTAAGGCTTCATCACTTGCTTTACTTGTTTTACTCGTTTTTTTCAAAATATAAGTATAAGGATCTTCATTATTTAATTTTTTTAGTTCAATTTCCAACAATCTTAGATAATTATTCAATTGCGCAACCAACTGTGTTGCAAGATCTGCTGGCTTTACACATTCACGCCTTTCTATTCTTTCCGTCAGATGATTCACAATTCTCTCACGTCTTTCTTCTCTCAATTCATCAGAGCTTGGAATTGGTTTAGGAGCAGCTGGACGTTCCTTAGAAACAATACGAAAACGCTTTATGGTGTCTGCCAATTTAGGAGCTAGCGTTGCCAATGGCTCCCCATCATGGGACACAAATCCAGTTGTATTGGAAATAAGCCGTTGCAACTTATCCAAAGATTTAAAGGCTCGACTCTTTGCAATCCCAAGACCATGAATCTTGCTCACCAACGTTGGATGACGTTCCACAAAAATTAGGGCGCTTTCAAACTGTGTAAATGCTGACCAAAGTTTTTCTCTACCAGAACCTAGAACCATCGTCCTGCTTGGAGGCAGACCCAACGAATATCGATAATTCACCGCTAGAATATCAATATAGTCTGACTCCCTTGTCGAAGGTCCCTCAATAAACACTTCGTATACTTCATCTGAGATATGGGCACCAGGGTCTTTAATAGAATATTCCTTTTTAAGCCCCTCTTCTAATCGCTTTACAAATTCATTGAAATTATCAATCAAGTCACCTGCAATGGCTCTCAATTCTCTTGTAGAAAGCTTCTGATAAAGTTGAATTCGAGCCCTCTCAGCTGGACTTCTCCAAGCGTCGATCCCATCTCCAACCTGTTTCAAGGTACCATTACTATGAGAACCTTTACATTCAGCTATTTCAGGAATAGCGGTCCAATCAGGCTTTCTAACTCCTGATTGTCTCATATCGTTAGCAAAAAGACGCATCGGAACAACAGAAGGAGTTTCTGATTTGGAAGATGCTAAAACCCCGGCAAGTTTAAACGACAGCTCCCTTGTTTCTTGAAAACGTTGCGCTTCGTTTCCATGGAAAAGACCCCCATTAACTCTAAGCAAAATTGGTTTTAGTTTTTCTGCGTCTCGTTTTATCAGCCCATCAATGATGGGCAAAAATCCCTCTTTTTCTTCTGGGGTCGTGGCAGCTTCATATAAACTAATGACTTCACTTAGCTCAGAACCCCCTTGAAAAACTTCAATTGCAGCTCCCAAAGTGGAAAGATCCGAAATCCCACTCGCACCTATCAAATTGGCTAGAAATAAATTGTTAATTGTGTTCATGAGACCTTCCCGATTTAGAACTCTCTTCCCATATGTCTATTATCGACATTTTCCCAAAAAAGTTGCTTCTAAACCCTGATAAAGTTTTTATTAAAAACAAATAACCCTTGACTAAATTGAGTCTTTGGTTTTAAAAGGTCAAGGAATTCTAAGTGATTTCAATAAGATACTAAAATAAACAAAAAAGTAAGCAACTTTTTTGGAAAACTGCCGATTAGGCTATTGGAGGGTATAAATATGGTAACTTCAACACAAACAACACAAGCAATCCTGGGAGGTCTCCAGGCACTCGGGGTAGATGCTTTTCTTGCAACACTTCCTGATGTTTCCCCAAATGTTATTGAAGAAAGTGCTGCTTATGCCGTCGCACGGAGTCTTCACAAAGAAGGGATCAAAGCGGAAGATCCTCAAGAAGCAAGACGCCAGCTAGACGCTATCGTACAAGGGAGCAAAAGACCCGATTTAGGACAGACAGTAGAAATGTTGGGTCTGGTTTCTGCAAATCGTTTTGCAGGGGCAGCCCGTTTTGTAAAAAGAGAGGCGGATACAACTGAAATCGCGAAAGATACTCCCCAAGCAGCACAACGTCGTCTTGTGCTCTCGGAGAGGGCACCACTTTGGCTGCAAGCAAAAGTAGAAGAGGCAAACGTTTCAGGAAGGATCAATCAGGCCATCAGCAATATTGCCAGCAAAATAGACAGAATAACTTCACTGCTTGGAATGATGCCTTATAGCTCTCTTCCAGAAGCATGTGGAAAACTTCCAGTGAATTGTGGACAAGATCAACTACGAGAAGACCTTTCGTTTGTGGTAGAAGCAGCAAAAAAACATCCTCAATTCTTTAGACGTGCCCACCTTCTAGTTTTAGAACGGGCTGCAGCTGAAAGTGAGAATGCTGCGGAAGCCATAACTCTTCTGAGACTAACAAGGTCTGATCTCTTTTCATAAGTTGCACCCAGCGTTAATTTCTGGCAGTGGTGCATCGTATGTCCAATTCCAAAGCTAGGAAAGCCTCGTACTCCCAAAACACCATGATCAAAGTCATGAGCCCTTTGGACGCCAATCATTATGGGTATGTCCACGGCGGGGCCATCATGCGCTGTGTGGATGAAGCTGCCTTTATCTCTGGAACCCGTCATGCCAGCCGCAATGTAGTCACCGCTGCCCTCGATCATATGAGTTTTGAAAACCCTGTCCGATTGGGTGATCTCCTTGTCCTAAAATCCTCTGTCAATTTTGTAGGCAAAACCTCAATGGAAATTGGAGTTCGGATCGAATCAGAAGACCCAGTAACAGGTGATAAAAAATTTATTGGAAGGGCTTATGTCACAATGGTGGCTTTAGATGATTTGGGCAAACCGACCAATGTCCCTTCTCTCATTGTGGAGACAAAAGAAGAAAAAGATCGGTTTCGCAAAGCAGAAGAACGAAGAGCCTTCCGATTAAAACTGCGACAGAATAAAGATTAGTGCTTGAAACTTAAACCTGATTTGATAAGGAGATGCACGTGGCAGACATTTTAGAAATCTCGGATGACAATTTTGAACAAGAAGTCCTAAAGTCTTCAACTCCTGTTCTGGTCGACTTTTGGGCCGAATGGTGTGGCCCTTGCAAGGCACTCGCCCCAACCATCGAACAACTTTCCCAAACCTATGCCGGCAAAGTGAAATTTTGCAAAGTCAATGTCGATTATCATCCTAATCAAGCGGCCCGTTATGGCGTGCGCAGCATTCCCACCTTGATTTTATTTCAACAAGGTCAAAATTTGGGTCAACTCATTGGCAATGTTGCAAAACCAACCATCGAATCCCTTCTTTCCAAAGCCTAGAACATAAATCGACGCATGTGGATGTTGAAGAGCAGACCAATGCCGATGAGGAAGGCAACGGTGGAAGACCCTCCATAACTTAAAAAAGGTAACGGCACACCGGTTAAAGGAATCATTCCCAAAACCCCACAGACATTGATAAAAAGATGCCAAAAAAGAAGAGAGACAAAACCGGAGGCCAAAAAAACACCGAAGGGTTCTCTGGCACGCATGGCTACCCCCATCCCCATCCATAATAAAGTAGTGTAGAGCCCTAAAATAGTGAAGCTTCCCACCAAACCCCACTCTTCTGCCAAAACTGGAAATATGAAATCTGTATGTTTATCGGGAAGATATCTTAACTTATTAATTTTTCCCTTTAAGTAGCCTTTTCCGAAAATTTTGCCGGACCCGACTGCAATTTTGGACTGAATTAAATGATAACCACTCTTTCTGGGATCGGATTCAGGATTCAAAAAAATACGAATCCTCTCTTTTTGATACGGCTTCAAACCATATTGATAAGCCAGGCCTCCGCCAATCACTACGAGAGCCAAAAATAGAAAAATGGTCCCTTTTTTGATCTTAGCGACAAAAGCCATCGTTATAAAAATGAGGGGGAAAAAAAGAGAACTCCCCAAATCCTTCTCCATAAGAATCAAAACAAAAGGAATAATGGTTAACAAGAGTGGCTTGATGAGATCACGAAAACCGTGCCCCTGTGGCAAAGGGTTATCACCGAAATATTTTGCCAAAATAAAAATAAGGCCTAATTTTGCGAACTCGGAAGGCTGAACGTAAAAAGGGCCAACGGTCAACCAACTTCTATGTCCACTCACCACTTTGCCAATGAGCAAAACTAAAATTAAGGCAACAATGCAGCCGACATAAAAATAAATCCCCAATTTTTCCCACAAACGATAATCCATGTTCACTAACAACAATAACAAAATAAACCCAACCGATACCCATGCGAGCTGATGCCAAATAAGATCGACTTGACCTCCTTCGCCCCACACACCCAAGGCACTGTAAAGGTTGAGGAGGCCCAAGACAGCAAGCGACAAAACAACCCAAAGAAGCGGCCAGTGAAAATTTTCAAAGAGATTCTTTTTCATTGGACTCCCCCAAATAAGCCTTGATCAGTTCACCTGCTAACGGAGCTGCTGCTGAAGAGCCGTGGCCGCCATGTTCAATAACCACAGAAATGGCAATTGTGGGATTCTCAGCCGGGGCAAAGGCAACAAACCAGGCATGATCCCCACATTTGCCTCCCGCACAACTTTTTCCCAAGGCAACCACTTGGGCCGTTCCGGTTTTTCCTCCCATCGGTATTTTCAAAACACTCAACCGATGTGCTGTCCCACCCGGTTCTGCCACAACCCCTACTAATGCCTCATGCAACATCTTTACAACATCTTTAGAAAGCACGACGTCGTCTTTTCTTATTTCCGGCTCCAGTTTAGGAATTATTTTTTCTCCACCAGAGACAGCATCGATTTCACTTTGAACCAAATAGGGCTTTAATCTTTTGCCGCCATTCGCTGCTGTCGCAATCATCAGGGCTGATTGCAAGGGAGTAACCAAATCATACCCTTGACCAATCGCAATGGAGAGTGTCTCCCCTTCCTGCCAAGGTTCTTTTCTAGCCCTCAACTTCCATTCCGATGTTGGGATCAATCCCCCCCTTTCATCAGGAAGACCGATCCCTGTTGGAGTTCCCAAACCAAACGCCCTTGCATAACGGGCCAGACCATCCACACCCACTCTCAAACCCAATGTATAAAAATAGACATCACAAGATTGGACCAAACCTCTGTGATAGGAGAGAGGACCGTGACCTCCAGAGTTCCAGCAGCCAAATCGGCGATTGCCAAAGTGAAGACCTCCACCACAGTAAATTTTTTCATCCGGTTTGACGAGCCCTTCTTGAAGAGCTGCAGTCCCGGTTACAATTTTGTAGGTCGAACCTGGCGGATAAGCACCTTGGATAGAGCGGTTCAAGAGATATTTAGCCGGGTTGGTCGAAATTTCATGCCAATACTGATTCCCCTCTTCACCACCCAATCGATTCAAATCAAAAGAAGGGGCCGAATACATCAACAAGACAGCGCCATCACGCGGATCAATGGCAACGGTCGCACCAGACTTTCCCTTATAAAAGTCTCTGGCCACTCGGTGCAAACGTGTATCTAAAGTTAGTTTTAAATGATTTCCATTCAGCGCTTCTTTGCTTTCCAATTCTTCCTGAACTCCAGAATAGAAAATTTCACGCCCCCTTGCATTCACAACTTTTTGAGAATAGCCATCCTCTCCCCGAATTCTCTGATCCCAAACCTCCTCTAAACCCCTTATCCCCACTTGATCGGCCAACTTATAGCGTCCTGGAAAACTTTTTTGGTAAGTTTGTAGGCGCTCGGCATCGATCTCACGCACATACCCCAAGACATGACTGGCAATATCGCCATCGGTGTAGTCCCTTTCATAACGAAGCCTGATATCAACACCGCGCAGATCGATTTCTTGCTCCAAATCGGTCCAAGGGCTTTTGTGGGCTTTAACCCAAGAAACAAGATCCAACGGCACATCCTGAAGAATAACCAATGGCTGATAGGCTGGTTGTTTGTAGCGCCCCTCCCACTTGGCCTTCAATTTTTCTTGAGGGATTTTTAAATATGTTTCCAGCGCCGTGAAAACTTTTTTGGAATCGACAATGTATTGGGGCGTGATGATTAAATCGAATGCTGCACGGTTATCCACCAAAGGAACTCCGTTGCGATCATACATAATGCCGCGCAACGCAGGAATCGGATTTTCTCGAATGCTGTTATCCTCCGAAAACAATCGATAAAATTTTCCCTTGATCCCTTGAAGATAATAAAGCCTCA
Source organism: Deltaproteobacteria bacterium RIFCSPHIGHO2_01_FULL_43_49 (assembly GCA_001798075.1). GTDB lineage: Bacteria > UBA10199 > UBA10199 > SPLOWO2-01-44-7 > SPLOWO2-01-44-7 > SPLOWO2-01-44-7. The sequence continues at coordinate 44,016 of MGRG01000003.1, forward strand.
ACCCAATGATGCCCACTATGACCATCATAAAAATGGCCAGTTTCCTAAGGCGGGGTTCTAACTCCTGGCTATAACTTTGAGTGAGGTCCATTTATTTTTTAAGTAAAACATCCTGAGAGCGAAACAATTTGTCCCAAGTTAAATGACGATACCACCACAATGTGGGAAGCCAAACGATCCCCAAAAGGGCATCGCCAAAGGCGTTTCCAAACATTTTTGGCAAATAAATAGAAAAAGGTCTTGGAACATTGCCAACCAAATTGACAAATCCCAGACCAATCAACCCTTCCAGAATGCTGAACAAAAAGACCCAAAAAAACCGTGAGGGAGCCCCTTGAAACATAATTTTGTTTTTAATAAAACGAACGAGCCCAAAAACAGACCCAAAACTGCAAATGGCCGTTCCAAAAGGGCTCAAGGAAGCAATATCTAAGAAAAGCCCGAGCAAGAGGCTCAAGAATAAAGCTTCTTTCCACTCTTCGTAAAAACTCAAATAGACAACTGCCAAAAGCAAAAAATCTCCAGGCAGCGCAAAAACGCTTTTGATTGCCACCACTAAAATTCCATAAAGGATAAATAAAAACCAAAGTCTCATGGATATTTTAAAACCAAAACTTCTTCTAACTTAGAAAAATCCACGGTCGGCACCACATCCGCATCTAAAAAAATTCCGAAGCGATTATTGGAAATAGTCTCCACGGTGCCAACCAATAAACCCTTCGGAAAAAGCTGATCCAAGCCAGAAGTGATCACGACGTCACTGATCTGTAAGTCACTGGTGCGATTGAGATACTCTAAACGGGTGAGGAAATAGCCGGGCCTCAATTCGGTATCTTTAGCCATGCCGACCAAAAGCCCGCGCACGCGGGAACGCTCCACAATCACATCCACGCTGCTTGCAGGATCAATGACCAACAAAACAATGGCCTCATTAGAAAAAACGGGTCCAACCTTTCCCACCAACCCATCCATCGCAACAACCGGCATATCGGTCTTCACACCCTGAGAACTCCCCTTATTAATTTTTATACTTTTATATTCGGAACGGGGGTCATACCCGATGATTTTGGCGGCAATGGAATCGGGCCAAGAATTCTGTTTCAAAGACAAAACATCATTTAATCGCTGATTTTCAAAAACCAACTCATCAAATGTCACCACTTTTTGACGAAGTATCTTCAATTCATTCTCAAGCGCAATATTTCTTTTCCCGGCACCAACCAGATAGAGATAGTGTTTCCAATGATCCGCCACTTGATTTTTTGACCAAGATAAAACCGATGTGACGGGAGAGATCAAATTGAGAGCCCACTGTTCATACCAAAGGGCGCGATGTGTCCTTGTCGAAAGGAGCGACAAGAAAAATAGTGTAAGAATGATGGGGATCAGATATTGCCAAACTGGTCTTAAATTTTTATTCAAGGGCAGGTAAAAAAACTTTTAAGACACCGTGATTCCTTTAAGAACATCCAACTGATCCAATGCCTTACCACTTCCTAAAACGACACAACAAAGTGGGTCTTCAGCAATGGTCACCGGCAATCCTGTTTCTTCTCGCAGCAAGACATCCAGATTGCGAAGGAGCGCTCCGCCACCGGTCAGCACAATCCCTTTATCAACAATATCGGCGGCCAGTTCTGGCGGTGTTCTCTCCAACGTAATTTTGACAGCCTCTACAATAGAGTTAATCGGTTCCAAAATAGCCTCGCGCACCTCTTCGGAATGAATCGTGAGAGTTTTTGGCACACCGGCGACTAGATCTCTTCCCTTGATTTCCATGCTTTTGATTTCTCCATCGGGATAGGCGGTCCCAATTCCTATTTTGATATTCTCGGCGGTTCGCTCACCAATCAACAAATTATATTTGCGTTTGATATATTGGATGATGGCCTCGTCCATCTTGTCACCGGCCACACGAATCGATTTGGAAAAAACAATACCCGCCAAAGAAATGACCGCCACTTCTGTCGTTCCTCCACCAATATCGACTACCATATTGCCGGAGGGTTCTGTGATGGGAAGACCTGCCCCAATGGCCGCCGCCATCGGTTCTTCGATGAGATAAACTTCTCTAGCCCCAGCCGATTCTGCCGACTCGCGCACCGCTCTTTTTTCAACTTCTGTAATGCCAAAGGGGATGCAAATCATGATGCGGGGACGAATCAACGTTTTACGATTATGGGCTTTGCGAATAAAGTAGCGAAGCATCGCCTCGGTCACTTCAAAATCGGCAATCACACCATCTTTCATGGGGCGAATCGCCTCAATCATGCCGGCGGTTCTCCCCAACATCTCTTTGGCCTCACGACCCACCGCCAAAACCCTCTTGATCCCGCGCATATCTTTTTGAACGGCGACAACGGAGGGTTCGTTGGCAATAATACCGCGCCCTTTTACATAAACGAGTGTATTGGCTGTTCCCAAATCGATCGCCAGATCGTTGGAAAACATCCCAAATATCGCATCGAAAACCATAGGCATTCTCATAATCTCCGGTTTTCTAACAAAGTGTCCCCAAAAGATCAACTATATCTTCTCCGGCCTATCTGTCCATGGTGTGGGGGCAGGAGTGTTTGCTGTGGGGTTTAGTTAGGGGCCCCCACAGAAACACGGAGGGACAGGACCTATTCACTCCAACTCAATATTATCAAGGCGTTTTTCGCAAAAGGCGGAGAAGATCGTAATTTGACTCGAGAGACAATTTTGGTTATGGGGCTTGCATGCTTGATGTCATGCGAAAACATGCGGGATGGGGGCTGAAAGTTGTTTTGGGCGTCATCATTGTCACCTTTGTCTTTTTCTTCGGTTATACCCAGCTACGCGAAGGAGGAAGAGATGCCACCGCCATTCAAGTAGGCAAAGAAATCATCTCCTTTTCAAAATATCGCTTTTTTTATGAAAATAATTACGAACAAATGCGTGCCAATTTTCAAGGCCAAGAAATCCCTGACTTCTTGATAAAAAATATCCAAAATTCTACACAACAACAATTGATCTTCCGAGCCATGATGAAACAATTCGCGAAAGGATTAGGCATTGTTGTCTCCGACATCGAATTGGCAAAAAAATTGCCGGAAATTCTTGCCCAAGATGGGGAACTGGCAAAGGTAGTTCTGGTCAACAATAACATAGATCCCGTTGCTTATAAAAATTTTCTGCAAGGATTTTACCTCCGAAGCGGATTTTCTTATGAAGAGCTCATTCGTGAAGATCTTCACATGAAAAAATTTCAAGAGTGGGCAAAACAACAAACAACAAAGGTAGAAGGATTGTCCAAAAACTCCCAATGGAATTTTGAAACCGCCATTTTAAACGGCGAAGATAAACAAACATTGGCTGAAGAAATTCAAAAAATGTGGAATAAGGGAAAAGAAGCCACCCCACTTTTGAAAAAAGATAATATCAAAACAGAAAAAACGGGTTTTATTTCTATTTCTGAAAGGCAAAAAATATTCCCGCATCCTCTAACTCTGGACGAATATGCGGGCCTTTTTTCCTTGACCAAACCGAAATCAGCCCCTGAAAAACCATATTCGGAGGAAAAGAATTTTCTGGTGGTGAGGCTTGTGGAAAAAAAGAAGTCTCCTGAAAAAGACCCGAGACTGACACCCCAAGAATCGGCTTCGTTGATTGATGCCTGGTATCGGACCTTCGCTGACAAAACAAAAGTCAAATCGTTTATCTCTCCAGAAGAATTGTGACAAAAGCATCAGCACTAAAATTCCTGGACGCACTTTTGCAAAGTGGTGGGGAAGTTTATGAAGTGGGGGGGACGGTCAGGGATCGTCTCTTGAACTTGCCTCACAAAGATAAAGATTTGCTTGTCCGAAAACTGGATATCGAAAAATTGAAAGCCCTACTCTCTCCTTATGGAAAAGTTGCGGTGGTGGGAAAAGCCTTTGGCGTTTTGAAATTCACACCGCATTTAGATCCTTCCAACATTTTTGATATCGCTTTGCCTCGCAAAGAACAATCGACCGGTGTTGGCCACCGCGATTTTGAAGTCGACTATGATCCCAATTTGCCTGTTGAAGAGGACCTAGGGAGAAGAGATTTCACTATTAACGCAATGGCTTTTGATTTGAAAAGCGAAAAACTGATTGATCGCTTCAATGGTCAACAGGATCTACAAAATAAAATTTTGAGACAAGTTTTTGAAAAAGCCTTTGAGGAGGACCCCCTCAGACTTGTTCGAGCGGTTCAATTTGCGGCGCGCTTTGGTCTTACCATTGAACCCAAAACATTTGATTCCATGAAAATGCACGCCAAGCTCATTGATACTGTCTCCCCGGAGCGCATTATCGAAGAGCTAAAAAAGCTTTTGACAGCTCCGGTCCCCTCTTTAGGGTTAGAAATGATGCGTGAGGCCGGTTTGTTGCACCTTGTTTTGCCGGAAGTCGAAGGCCTGATTGGGATTGAACAAGACAAAAGGCCGGGCGATGATGTCTATAAACATACGTTGAGAGTCCTGGATGCAGCAAGAAACGATCCCTATCTGGAAAATTCAGGCGATGTTGAATTATTACTGGCAGCCCTTTTTCATGATGTGGGCAAAAAAACAACAAGACGCTATGACAAAGCTAAAGACAGGATTGTTTTTTACAGTCATCAACTGGTCTCCAAAAGAATGGCAAAAAAATGGCTTCAAAAGATGAAAGTGACTACCATTGGGGTCCATCCAGAAAATGTAGAAACATTGGTGGAAAACCATATGTTTGAAACCAAATCCTATTTTACCGACAAGGCGATCCGCCGATTCGTCAATAAAGTAGGACAAGACTTGATCTATAAACTTCTTGATTTAAGGCTTGCCGACAATCGCGGAGGGAAACACCCTCGTTCTATCAAAGGGGTGCTAAAAATGCGTGAGCGCGTTAAAGAAGAATTGGCCAAAAAGCCCCCTTTTGGCGCTGGCGATTTGGCCATCAACGGACATGATTTAATGAACATTGGCATTCCAGCCGGTCCACAGATGGGAAAAATCATAAAGCAGCTTGTCGAATTGGTTTTGGATGATCCCAAACTGAACACAAAGGAACATTTGCTGGCATTGGTTAAAGAAATGGCTCATAATAGCGCCGCATGAAAATAAAAATCCCAAAAGGCAAACCGCAAAAAAGTAGAGGAGCATGGCAAAGAAAACCGGTGACCAAAGTCAAAGAATCTGCAAAAACCTACAAAAGAAAATGGGGCTTAGAAGATTTTGTCGAATCGGTGGATAAAGTGATGCAAAAGCAAGAAAAGGAGAACCCTACTATGAAACAAGTCCATGCCCAACTCTCTCCTGAATGGAAGCGTGTGAGTGAAAAGATCGGCCAGCTTTTGATGTTGACCGATGCAAAAGAGATCGATCGGTTGCGTGAAGAAGTGGTTCAAGAAGGAGAAATAGCGACTCGCGTTTTAATCGATTTTCTTTTAGCCATCAAAAATCAATCTGGCCAATCCTGAATCTTTTTTAGAAAGAAATTGTGTCCACTCCCCTCTTCTTTACTGAGCTTGTTTCCTCCTGGCTACCTGGCGTAGAGGGAGTGCAAGGGACGTTATCAAATTTGGGAGGCCCCAAATTTGCACTCTCGCTCGGCCATTTTATTGTCCATCCCCACAAGGTGAAAATGGCCTGCGCGAAGCCCTTTCACCCCCTCTCCGCCACGCCAGTCGGAAACACACTCCATTTTATTATATTCCTTTTGCATTTTCCCTTAGAGCATATTCAGCAGCACTATGCAGAAAACTTTTTAAGTCTTCATCTTTCATATAATGGCAAATGGCTCTGTCCGGCGTCTTTTTTTCCCAGCTGGGCACTAAAAATCTTACAACGTTATTATAAAAGCTGACCCCCCATGAATATTGAAAGTCACAAGGAACGAGGACCACAAACCTTTGGTTATCTAAATCTGCAAATGGCATGCTTATAACTTCCTTTAGACGACCATGGTTAGCATGCTCAATATTAAATCTCACAACCGCATCCACATGAAAGCCACCTGGTGCAATTCGTTTGAGCATTACTCGATCTAAATCGGACAGCGATTGCCACACCCGAACAAACTGATCAACTTGCTTCTGAGCTCCACGCCCTTCACTGTCTAATCTAGACCCTTCGTCTTCAAATTCATATGATTCCGATAAATTGACATTATCAATAGGAAGCCTCAATCCTATTGGAGATTGGATCGTTCCCGGAAAGGTTTCTTCATCATAAGTGGCTTTTATTGGTCGGATTGATTTTCCTTCGAACTTTAAATTAAAACTCTCTGGTTTTCCGTACCCATCCCGTATTGTTTCAATAACGAAGTCAGACATATTTTCCTCCTTTGTTTATTGCTCGCCTCAAATTCCTCGGTTCTATTCGTGAAAATATTCAATTCACTTTATGACGGCACGTGCAAAGCTCGGTAAATAAAGACTTCCTAAAGTTGCTGAAGAAACCGCTTTGCCCAGATCTGGCCAATGCTCCTTGGCATCCATTTTTAAATCCTCCGGATAGTTATCGTCTCGCATCAAAAAAAGTTGTGTGGTTTTTGGTGTTTTTTTTAACGTTCCTAACCGAGCGATATTATTATGTTTTCCCAAAGTCTATAGCATCTTCCAACCCGAAGGGTTCAGAGCGCAAACGCCGGAGCGCTGTGATGTGCGCGCCACAGCCGAGTTTTTCACCAATATCGTGGGCTAAAGAACGGACATAGGTCCCGGAGGAACATCGAGTTTTCAACGTCACATAACCATCATTACCATATGGTAACAGGTACCCTGTGGTAATGAGGTCGAGAGAGTGAATGGTGATTTTGCGTGGAGTGACTGTTACCTCTTTTCCTTCTCTGGCCAATTTGTAGAGGGGTTTTCCATGTTGTTTGAGGGCCGAATAGACAGGAGGAATCTGTAAAATTTCGCCGGTGAATTCTGGCAGAAGTTCTTTTATTTTTTCCAACGCATCAGGCGGTACCTCTTTTGTTGCAACAATTTTTCCCTGTGAATCATAAGTATCCGTTTCAAGCCCCAGCTTCATCGTGAATTCATATTCTTTATCTTTTCCTAAAAAAATGGATTGAAGTTTGGTGGCTTCATCTAACAAAATAATGAGAACGCCTGTGGCCAAAGGATCGAGGGTACCTGCATGCCCAACTTTTTTGACATTTAGTTGTTTTTTGAAATATTGACAGATGTCGTGTGAAGTTGGCCCCGATGGCTTGTCGACAACTAAAATGCCCTTCATAAAAAATTAAAAACTAAAAGTTAAAAACAAAAAACACAAACCAAAAATAAGAAATTTTAATTTTTCATATGTGTTTTTTATTTTTGGTGTTTAATTTTTAACTTTTCCTTCACTTCTGCTGCAATTTGTTTTTTTGCGCTGGCTAAATCGGAGGCAATAACGCAGCCAGCTGCATGTTCATGCCCACCACCACCGAAACGTTTTGCAATTTTGGAGACGTCGACTCTCGTTTTAGAACGAAGGCTTACCTTGATCTTTCCATCGTTCATTTCGCGAAATAAGGCAGAGACTTCAACACCCGCAATCGATCGGGGAAAATTTGCGAACTCATCGGAGAGCCCCTCATCGGCATTCGCTTCTTTAAGCATCGCCTGAGCCACATCCATCGAGGCATATTGACCATTGAAATCAACGTGCAGAGACCTCAGAGAAACTCCCAACAAACGATAACGAGCCAGCGGATTGGTCTCCTCCAAATTTCTGGCTACAAGCCAAGGATCAGCCCCCTTGCTCAATAATTCAGCAGCCAGTTTAAAAACGGATGCCGTTGTATTCGAATAGCGAAACGAACCGGTATCAACTGTTAAGGTACAATAAACCAGATTTGCAATTTCCGGAGTGATTTTGATCTTCATTTTTTTCAAAAGATCATAGACCACACAACCGGTTGAGGCGGCCTTGGGGTCAATCCAATCGATATCTCCTACTTTTTGATCCAAAAGGTGATGGTCGATGCAAATCAGTTTTCCAAATTTTTTCGCGTCCACAGCTTGTGCAAACTCTGTTGCCACCCGCTTAGGCTGGGCACAGTCAAGCATGACAGCACAATCAAAAGAGCGCTTTGGCAAAACGTTCGTAATGGTTTTCGAAAAAGGAAGAAATTTTAGATTGAATGGAACAGGATCACGATTGAAAATGATGACTTCTTTTTTCGAACTTTTTAAAGCAAGACCCAATGCCAACGCAGAGCCCAAGGCATCGCCATCTGGATGGTAGTGGCTAACGATCAGAAAACTTTTTGCGGCCTTCAATGCTTTGATGATTTTATTCACTGGAAATTATGCGAGTTTCTGCGCTGTTTCTTCTAAAACAAAGTCTTCGATGACATCTCCCTCTTTGATATCATTGAAATTCTCGATTCCGATACCACACTCATTGCCGCTGACAACTTCTCTTGCATCATCTTTGAAGCGTTTCAGCGAACCAATTTTACCTTGATAAATGATGGCCCCATCGCGAATGAGGCGAACCTGAGCCCCACGACGAATCACTCCTTCGGTCACCCCGCAACCAGCAATGGTTCCAATTTTGGAAACTTTGAAGGCTTGTTTGACGGAAGCCCTCCCCAAAAATTTCTCGGTGATGGTTGGTTTTAAGAGTCCCTCCATCGCTTTTTTGATATCATCCAAAACTTCATAAATAATCGAGTGGAGTCTAATTTCAATTCCCTCTCTCTCGGCAAGGCTGCGCGCTTTTCCTTCTGGTGCAACATTAAAACCAATGATGACTGCCTTGGAGGCCTGGGCCAGCATCACATCACTCTCTGTAATACCGCCCGTTCCCATATGAAGAATTTTGACCGACACTTTTTCTGTACCAAGCTTTGTCAACGATTCAGCCAGCGCTTCCACAGAGCCGGCCACATCGGCCTTGATCACAAGCGGCAATTCGTGAGCTTCTCCCTTGGAAATCTGTGCCTGTAATTCTTCCAGTGAAACTCTTGAAGATTTTGTGAGCCCCGCACTGCGCCTTTTGGTTTGGCGCGTCTCGGCAATCCGTTTGGCATCTCTTTCATCTTCAACACCAAACAATTCTTCCCCCGCTTCAGGAACAGCATTAAGCCCCAACAATTCAATCGGCTTGGAGGGATAAGCAACTTCGACAGGAGTCCCATCAGCCTGTGTCATCGCACGAACTTTTCCATAACTTAAACCGGCAACAATATAATCCCCTGTTTTGAGTTGCCCACTTTGGATCAAAGCGCTGGCAACGGGCCCTCTCCCTTTATCCATTCTCGATTCGATAATCACTCCCTTGGCCTTTCCAGTCGCAACGGCTTTTAACTCTTTCACCTCTGCTGTGAGGAGAATCATTTCCAAAAGGTGATCGAGTCCCTCACCCGATTTGGCAGAAGTGTTAATGCAAACCACATCTCCCCCCCACTCTTCAGCAACCAATCCATGTTCGGTTAACTGCCTTTTAACTTTTTCTGGCTCGGCCTGTGGTTTATCAATTTTATTGACCGCCACAATAATGGGGACACCGGCGGCTTTTGCGTGATTAATGGCTTCAACTGTTTGGGGCATAATGCCGTCATCAGCAGCAACGACCAACACGACAATATCGGTGACCTGCGCCCCTCTGGCCCTCAACTTCGTAAAGGCCTCATGTCCTGGCGTATCGATAAAGGTAACATTTCCCTTGGGCAAAGAAACTTCATAAGCACCAATATGCTGGGTAATTCCGCCCGCTTCTTTTTCTGCCACTTTTGTTTTACGAATGGCATCCAAAAGAGAAGTTTTACCATGATCGACATGCCCCATGACCGTCACAACCGGAGCCCTGGTTTGTAAATCGCCGACTTCCGTCCCTTCTTTTTTCTTGCGAACCTCTTCTTCTTTAAAGGCGGTGTGGACAATTTCATACCCATAATCGGTTGCAAGCAGCGTTGCCGTGTCAACGTCAATACCTTGGTTGGCAGTCACCATGAGGCCTAGCCCCATCAGTTTCTTGATGATATCTGCCGACTTGATCCCCATCGCCTGCGATAGTTCAGAAGCCGTAATGGCATGGTCAATTCGGATGACCTTTTTCTCAGTTTTCGTTTCAGTAAGCGTTGTTTTTTTGAACTCGCGACGAGGTAGTTTTTTGCGTCTTCCTAAAGTTAGGCCAGGTTCAAAAATTTTCTCAACAGAAGGCTCCCAATCTTTCGTCGCCTCGGGGATGACCTCTGGACCCTCTGGCTCACCCCCGGTGGTCTGCTTGGCATATTGCTTGAGCCCCCCAGCACGTTGAATATCTTCCAAATCCAATTCTGCTTTTGATTTTTTTTTGCGAGGCCCTTTTTTAACCTTCTCTTCTTTTTCCGGAAGGGAAGGAAGCTCCGGCAGTATAACTGTTTCAGGATGTGCCGCTGGAATCGCTTCTTTTAGAGGAGCCGCTTCTTTTTTTTCTTCCTTCGCGGAAGAAGAGGTAGGAATCGGCTCTGCCGGCGCAGGAGTCTCTTTGGCTCTGCGCCGAATGACGGTAGGTTTTACTCGCTGTTCATCAACTGTTTTCTTGTCAGGGCTATCCATAATTTAAACTACAATATTTTTATTGTCTTTTTCAGTGGTCTCTTCACTCGGCTTTTCTTCATCCGGTTTTGCTTCAGCCAATTTTTCTGCATTCAGTTTTGCTTCAGCCAGCTTTTCTTCCATCAGTTTTTCTTTGGCTTTCGCTAACTCAGCCATGAGTTTGTCTGTTGAGACACCACTCTCAATCGCTTTTTTAGCGATCTCTTTGATCTCTTTTAGCTTCTCTTGACCGACACCCGGCACCTCTTTGAATGTCTCCCAATCAACTTTAGCAATATCTTCAATATTGCGAAAACCATGCGCGTACAGAATGATAGAGTTACTATCATCGATACCAAGCACTTTGACCAACACAGACTTGAAACGACTCGACATTTCTTCAACGCGGCTTTCACTGAAGACATCGATATTCCAGCCGGTCAGTTGCGCTGCCAGACGGACATTTTGCCCCTTGCGGCCGATGGCCAAGGAGAGTTGATCATCGGGAACAACAACCTCCATGGAACGTTCTCGCTCTTTGATAATGACTTTGACAACTTCCGCGGGGGCGATTGCGTTGCAAACAAAACGGGCCGCTTCTTCATCCCAAGAAACAATGTCAATTTTTTCGCCACGAAGTTCCTGTACAACTCCTTGAACCCTGGAACCTTTGACGCCGACACAAGCTCCCACCGGATCGACATCTTTGTCGCCCGAACCAACAGCGATTTTTGCGCGCACTCCTGGTTCTCTGGCAACACTTTTGATTTCAACAATCCCTTCTGCAATTTCTGGAACTTCCATTTCAAAAAGTTTGCGAACCAAATTGGGATGCCTTCTCGACAAAACAATCATAGAACCTCTTGCGAATGGATTGATCTCTAGAAAGTAAGACTGGACTCGATCGCCCATTTTGTAATGCTCGGTTGGGACCTGTTCATTTCTGGGAATGACTCCTTCGGAGCGGCCAAGATCGATAATCAAATCGCCTTTTTCATAACGGCGAACAATTCCGGTGGCCAACTCACCGACGCGGTCTTTGTATTCATTGTAAATCAGATCGCGTTCCGCATCTCTTACCTTTGTAATGATCACTTGCTTGGCAGCTTGCGCGGCGATGCGACCGAATTCCGAGGAATCCATCTTCACACCTAGGCTGTCTCCCACTTGGGCTTCCGGATCAAGCTCGCGACCTTCTTTCAAAGTCATTTGGGTATTTTTATCTTCTATTGTCTCGACAACCGCTTTGAATTGAAAGAGTTCAATTTCACCGCTTTCCTGATTGTAATGGGCTTCCAACTCTCCCAAATGACCCCATTTTTTTCTGGCGGCACTCAAAAAAGCCGATTCGATAGCCTCAATTAATCTTTCTTTAGGTATATTTTTATCTTTTGAGATTTGATCCAAAACACGATCTAGCTCCAGGAACATTTTGTTTTTTGTTTTCTCGACACCTTTTTTTTTGGTTTTTATAGCTGCCTTTGCCATAATTTATCTCCCTGCCCGCCAAGGTTTTATCGGTGGGCTTACTTGTCCCGGCTTGGCGGGCTTATTAAATTCGTATTTTATTTTGGCTTTTTTTATTTCCTCCAAGGGAATTTGCCAGTCTTTATCTCCTTCTCTGATCACTACTTGTGTCGTTTGCAAACCTTGCAAAATACCGTTGAAGTGATGCCTCCCATCAATGGGCTGCTTGGTTTTAATTTCAACCTTACTCCCAGCGAACCGTTCAAAATCTTTGGGTCTTCTTAAAGGCCGATTGAGACCTGGCGAAGAAACCTCCAAAGAATAGTGCTGGTGTATCAAATTGGAGACATCGAGCTCCCCTTCAAGAGCCCTTGAAGCCGTTTCGCAATCATCAATGGTAACCGGCGTTCCTTCTCTATCAATATAGAGTCTTAGAATCCAACGCCCTTGATCGAGAATAAACTCACGCTCAATCAGCTCCAAACCCAAATTTTCAAGAATGGGGGGCACTAACTTCTCAATTTCATTTAAAAGAGCCTCTGTATTCATACAAAAAAAAAGTGGGCTTAATGCCCACTTTCTATTACCTGAAAGCTGGGGTGGGACTAACATAAGGATTGGACAATGGCAAGGGGTTTGATAAAAGCCTTATAAGGAGCGAAAAATAGTGGGTCCTGCCCCTCCGTGTTGCTATGGGGACCCCTAACAAAACCCCATAGCCAACACTGCGGGTCACCCACTATTTTTTCGATAACCTTATTATGGTTTTTAAGCGTTCTATTTATATCCCTTTTCGGCTCGCAGACCCTTTTGGAATCCTTTTTTATTCCAAGGTATTGGATTTATCGCACGATATCTATGAAGCCTGGGTTAAAAAATTGGGAATCCAATGGAAAGATTGGTTTGATAACCCCAAATGGGCCTTGCCAATCCGTGCTGTGACAACCCATTATTTAAAACCGATTTATCCGGGTAAATCCTATGATGTATGGGTGAAACCCAAAAGGATTCAGAATTCTTCTTTTGTTTTGAATTTTCAGTTTCGAAAAAATGGAACCCCACATTGCGAAATCGAAACAGTCCACGCCTTTATCGACAAAAAGACCAAGAAAAAAATCCCGATCCCCAAAGAAATTGCAAAAAAACTTTTGAGCAGCGGATTATAACAGTAGGTGTCGGACACCTAGCAAATAAGGAGGTTATGGCTCCATGGGGTTTCTGCAGCAAACTGCTGCAGAATTGAATGCGGTCAGTTTTGTTTTCCTGGTTTTTGCGTCAATCGTTGTCTTGCCAGTTTGATGGCTTGGTGTAGTTTTCTTTCTAATGTTTCCCTCGGTAACAATTCAGTCATATATTCTGCCACGCGAATGCCGCTTTTGCTCAATTCCAAAAGTTCTATTTGTTCCTCAGATTTTCCCGCACATAAAATAAGTCCAATAGGAGATTTTTCATTCGGGTTCTTTTCAAATTTTTCAAGCCAGCGAAGGTACAACTCCATTTGTCCCTTATAGGCAGGCTTAAAGCTGCCAAGCTTGAGTTCAATAGCAACAAGTCGGTTCAAGCCACGGTGATAAAACAAAAGGTCTAAGTAATAATCTTCGCCATCGACTGTTATCCGCTTCTGTCTTTCCAAAAAGGCGAATCCGGTTCCCAATTCTAACATAAACGCTTCCATTTCTCTTAGAATAGCAGATTCAAGATCTTTTTCCTGATAGGCTCCTTTAAGCCCAAGAAAATCCAGAAAATAGGGATCTTTGAATGCTAAATCCGGTGTGAGCTGGTTGGACTTTTTCAGTTTTGAGATTTCGTGTTTAATAACCTTTTCGGGGTTTTTGGATAGAGCAGTGCGTTCATAGAGCATACCGCCGATTTTAGTTCGGAGCGTTCTTACATCCCAATTTTCAATTCGGCACATTTCAGTGTAGAAATCCCTTTTGAGTTGGTCACGAATCGGTAAAATTTCAACAAAATGACTCCATGTCAATTGTTTCGACAGCGTCGAAACAATCTTGGCGTCTGGGAAATACTCATGTAGCGCCATCATTCTGGAGAGATTTGGCTTGGAATAACCGCGACCATATTCTCTCAGCAATTCTTTCGACAATGTCGAAACAATCCGTTCCCCATATTCCGCTCGCTTACCACGAAGAATTTCCTGACGAATTCGCTTTCCGATTTGCCAATAAAGGGCGACAAGACCCGTGTTAACGGAACGAGCAATATACTCACGTGCCTGCTCAATATAAGATTTAATGTCACCAAAGAGGGTTTTGACCGTTATTGCCTTTGTCATCACGCTTTGTATAAGCAAGAGTTGTGCCAATTTTTTGGCTTTTATTTTGGATTAGAGCCCTTGACCTGACGAAAATCAGACAGTTCGATGACGGATATTGAGCAGGGTAAGACCGATTTTGGGTGGGGGATTATGATCGCAAAAAGACCCGGTTCTGTTTGCTCTAACCGCACTTGTTTACATTTTGTGTGGTTTGTTCACCAAATATCAGGTTTGTGGAAAGTACCATGCTCATCCGTCAACGTGTGTGGAAACTGACACTTTGACAGAATACCCTCCCGAACCGTTTTGAAAAAATTTGCATGTTTCATCAGTTCTTGGCTTGGATAGCGCCCATGAGGATTGAGAACCCCAACTACTTTTTTAAGACGATTCGCCACAATTTTGATTGGTGCGGCTAAGTCGGAATCGTTCGAAATTATAACAGCAATGTCGTAATTGTTTTCATAGGCATCGCTTAATAAATGGGTTGCCAAATTTACATCGGAACCTTTTTCTTCCGTTTTTATCACTCTAACGTATTGAGGTTTCTTTCCAGGAGAGTCGGCCAAGGGCATGCTCACTGGGTGCGAAAGATAATGGCCCAAAACAATTTCGATATTTGGCAACGTCTTCAAAGCGCGCAGATAAATCTGCTGCCTCACTGGTTTGGAACGATTAGAAGGTCTGGGTTTCACAAGGGCTGTGAAATATTTGATCTGATGGATTGTGTTTTTGGGAAGCATGAATTGGCAAAGTTTTGCCAAATCAAGCCATCGATAGGGCGTTTTTCTCAAAGCCCCATAATACAAATTAAAGGCATCGATGTAGACGTTAGTTTTCAGTCCCATAAAAAGCAAAAGCCCCCTTTCGGAGGCCTCGCACCCTGTGCCGAAGCAACAGGGGTAGTATTAACTAAAGCATGCCTCAAGGTTGATTAACTGTCAAGCTACACCCAACTTTACTAAGCAAAAATGGTGCCAACTGGGGGTGGGTTTAAAGGCCAAGAGAGAAAAGGGACCGACGAATTTGAAACACTAGATGACCAATTTTGGGCGGGGGATTGGATCGCAAAAAGTTTGGGTTTTGTTTGGTGCAACAGTAGGTGTCGGACACCTAGAATTTAATGATGTAATTGCTTCCCCAGTCAAAACGAGCTAAGTTTCTTCCATGTCTTCGGGAAAACGCTCCAGAAATGTTTTTGATCCTCAATCCAAAGAACCATTCAAGCTCAGCCGGAGCAAACTTGAAAACTTTCTCAAATGCCCCCGCTGTTTTTATCTGGATCGAAGACTTGGTATCCCGCAGCTTCGCCAGCTTCCATTCACACTCAACATAGCTGTGGACCATCTGCTCAAAAAAGAATTCGATGTTTATCGTGCCAAAGGAGAGCCGCATCCTTTGATGAAAGCAAACGGTGTGAACGCTGTGCCATTCCAGCATCCAGACCTGGACATCTGGCGGGAGAATTTTAAGGGAATACAATACCACCACAAGCCGACAAATTTAATTATCACCGGTGCGGTGGATGATGTCTGGCAAACTCCGATGGGCAAGCTAATCATTGTCGATTACAAAGCCACCTCCACAGACAAAGAAATCAATTTGGATGACGAATGGAAAATAGCCTTTAAACGTCAAATGGAAATTTATCAATGGCTTTTTCGGCAAAGCGGTTTCAAAGTTCTGAACACCGGTTACTTTGTTTATGTCAATGCTAGCAAGAGTCGCCCAACCTTCGACGGCCATCTCCACTTTGATGTCCATCTATTGCCCCACAAAGGGGATGACTCCTGGGTAGAGCCTGCTATCTTGGAGGCCAAAAAGTGCTTGATGAATAACACTCTCCCAGAACCGCACACTGAATGTGAACCTTGCGCCTATCGAAGAGAGAGCCAAAAATATGAAGTGGGCGGGCATGGATCATAAGCCCAGTTATCGAGTATTCCTCGACAACTAATTCCCCCCCCTCTTTCAAAATTATTTTCCCTTGCTGTTGATCCAATTGATGAGTCGGTACTGCACCGCCTCCTCAGATACATCAAAAACTTTTGCAATCTCCCGCGCTAGAAATGGGGCCAAAACGGTATCAGAAGGCAATTGTTTTGATTCGAACGAAGGATGTTTTTTGAGTTCCACCTTGGCTTTGTCAAATTCATTTCCCAAAAGGTCTGTCGGCATCAGCAAAAATCCGGCAAACATATTTGCCTGCGTCTCCATATCAGCGTGTCCGGAACCTTTTCCAAGTACAATTTCCTTCCATTTTTCAATATTATCAATCTTCAAAGAAGAAATGTATTGCTTATGCAATACTAAATGCCCCGCTTCATGCGCTAAAGAAAATCGTGCCCTGTTCGGACGATTTTCCAGCTGTTCATCGTCGATGGAGAGTTCTGTAAAATCGGAAGAAAAAAAGGCATCGATATTATGCTGTCTGAAAAGATCCCGTATCGGCACAATATTGATTCTCAATTTCAAATCTAAAATTTCTTCGATGGGTATCGGCAAAGACCTGTCAGGGTGATATTCTTTAAGGAACCCTTCTGCCGCCGCTTCAATGTCTGTTGGAGAAAGAAATTTAGCCACTTTAAAACTCACGCGCGTTTAATCAATTCGATAATTTGATCCAGTTTTTCTTCTGTCAACTCTTTGTTGTCCAAGGTTCTGAACAACACCGGCAATCGCTGAATCAAATCTTCATTTTTAATTTTCATCAGATCAAGATTTCTGCTTGAGACAGCCGCCAAATCAAAAAATTCAATCCAATCGGCGGAACCACGTTCCAGCTTCAAAGCGTTGGCATATTCTTCAAGTTTTTCTTCCGATTGAGGGGCCGCAAAAACATCTCGTTCCAATTTTGAAATATTACCGGCATCAAAACCGTTTTGCTGGCAAAATTGGCGGAGGGTGACTCCCAAACCAATCCTCTTCTGCTTGAAAAACTCTCCAAAACTGATTTTAGGCTTCATAATCTCACCTCCTTAGTTGTAAGTGTATTACAACGCGTTGTAATTTGTCAACAACGATTTTGATATCTGGAAATGAATGGGTTATAAATAATAAGTAAATTCAATTAGATATGTATAATTGGGCCATAAATTTTAGGCTATTTTAGGGTATAAAAGCTCGCTTTCCTATCCCCAACCTGCTCGTGGAAAGCTCCACATGCGGGAGAAGGTCGGCCCGTTTCACTTTCCCTTTTTCGCGGATGATATTCAAAACGACCTCTTCCGGTCGCCCAACCTTCGACGGTCATCTCCACTTTGACATCCACCTGCTATCTCACAAGGGCAATAGTGCTTGGGTAGAGCCGACCATTATCGTTACCAAGGAGTGTTTGATGAGTGGGACCCTCCCCGAATCCAACGAAGGGTGTGAGTTTTGCGCGTATCGGAGGGAGAGTCAGAGATATGAAGTGGGCGGGTAAGGACTTATTCAATAACTTTGCTGATACACGGTGGGCAACTCGTTCCACGTTCTTCCTTCCAAAATTCGCCCGGCCACTTTTTTGCCGACTTTTCTTCCCGACAGTGGATCATAAGCCCCCCACTGTTTGAAAAAGAAAGGGACATCGTATTGCAAACATTTTTTTCGGATGTTGTAAACCCATTCCGGGTCCATTTTTCTCGCCCGATGTCCGCTTTCACCTCCCACAATAACCCAATGAATTCCCTGCAACAGCGATTCGTCAAGATCGACAGGGCCAATCAGAGGTTCAATAGACAAAAAGCGAGTTTGAGCCGGTGTTTTTTGCAGATCTTTGATTCTAAAAGTATACTGCTGACTTTCCACAGAAACCCCCAGCCAAATATGTTTTGGTACCGAACTAAAATTACTGGCAGTCCATTGACACAATCTGTCGGATCTCTTTGTCAAAACTTGGAACATGTGATGCTTTGCCTTGCACATAGTCTCAAAAACCTTCCAGATATAATCATCAGGAACATCTTTGTGAAAAAGGTCGGACATGGAGTTGACAAAAATTAATCGAGGTTGTTTCCATTTTAGAGGAAGCTCCAATCTTTCCGGCCAAAACCGCAAATCAAAACCTTGTTCAAAAGGATGCCCGGGCACGCCCCGAAATCGTTCCGCAAAGGTTTCCGCATAACAATGTTTGCAACCAGGACTTACTTTCGTGCAACCTGTCACAGGATTCCATGTAGAATCAGTCCATTCAATGGTGGAGTTTTCACTCATGCTTCCCCCCTTTCAGCATGACTTTAGAGAATGGTTATTAACGCATTATCAGGATAAGTTCTAGCTATCCTTTTTTTGCCATCAGTTTTCAATGGCTCAATCTTAATTTTTCTGATCTCTTCTGCCTTTCGCAAAACTGGTGTCATATGTTTCTTAAGATATGGTGTATCATTTTCAGTGTATTTACGCACTAACTGTATAGGAATTCTTGTTTTGCCCCGAAAACGATTGCAAATATTCTTCGTTAAGGCACTTGTAGGATCATTTTCAAAAAGTACGAGCTGATTAGGATCTGTGGCATCCGAAAATCTAAACTCGCCATCAGGATCAACCCCCCACATAGCTTCTTTCATTTTCAGATGACCTAATTCGTTATTGGTAGCAAAGAAAAGGTAATATTGAGTTCTATTTTGTCGATCACGCATTTCGAAATAGCGCACAAACTTAGCTACTTTTCGCAACTGTTGTTGATATAGTGTTCTTAGGTTTGTAATACGATCACCCGATGACTCTGCTATACGAATAGCCTCCTCAGTACCAAATGCTTCAACAATATACTGGACGATTTTATCCTGTGGATGTTCTAAAAACCTATTGATCGCATCTACCATGAATGTAATGAACACTTCACATTTTTCTTGCTTTAGAAGACACTCAATCAGTTTAAATGGTATCCCGGAAAAGCCGAATGGATCGATGAATGCAAAAGTTGGCGCAAGGGTTGTCTTATTTTCTTCCATGCATTCCAAGACCCATCCTAGTTTCTCATGGAACAATCCACACTCGACTTTTACTTTAAAATGAGAAGGGAAAGAAAAGTTTTTTAGTTCCTCTTTTAGATTTTCAATACGATCAGATCTTTCATCAATAAACCAGAAAATCAGCTCTCCACTCATTTTTCGACGATGATTAGCCGCCACATCCAAAGCTATAAGTGGTGACCCTGGCTCAGAATTTTTGTAACGACCAGGCCCGGAGAAACCATCAATATAAATGATTCTACTGTGCCAAGAACTTAATATTGGAAACCATGCCTTCAAGTACCTGCGTAAAATTTCATGTTTTGCAGTTGTATGAGGATCGAGCTCCCATATTGTTTTTTTAGGAACAGGCATTTTTTCTCCCATTCTGTTACTTAAAGACATCCGGCTAAGAATCGGAGGACACCATACTTAATTGTGTCTCCAAAATTGTTGGCATTCATAGTTTAACCCCTCCTCCTGTTGTATGGGCTTTGGTTGGTAGGCTTTAGAGAAATTCGCTCTTGAGATGCCTTTTGATGAACTGCTTCTGGAGTTCTTCCAAGTTTGAACCCAATGACCCTCGTCGGGGTATTGTGACCTGCAAGCTGTCTCAGATTGCTAACTTCACTAGAAGTCCAATGTTTTCCAGTATTTCTATTATATTTGGCCATATTAATTCTCCTTTTTATACTTTCGATTTACTTTCGAATGCCTGTTTTGTCAAGCTCAATTACAGGATTTAGTGGAGGGAATCGCCGCAAAAAGCATATGGTAACACTCTATAAATACTTCAATTTTTTAGGTTATCACAATTTGTGATAACCTCTGGTGTTAAATTTTAGATGGGATAAAAGGTGACGGATATTGAGCAGGGTAAGACCGATTTTGTGCAGCAGTTAGGGGTATTGATAACAGTTGTCATTGCGAAGAGCGAAGCGACGAAGCAATCCCAAGGTCATCATTCAAAATAAAAAATCAAAACTAGATCCCTTTCTTATTCCATTTAATTATCATCATCTTTCTTTTTCGAAAGACTGATCTTCTTTTCCGTCTCTATGGTGACAAGATTTTTCAATCCTTCAGGTATTTTCTGATCCCATTTTTCTCTTATCGCAACTTTTTTCAAAGAGTTCCATTGAACATCTACAATTTCATCCCAAAAACCAAGTGTCTTGAGATACTCTAAAAATTTATTGCGATTTTTGTCTCCGCTTTTCGGATAAATTATTTTGACTTCATCCTTAATTTTCAAAATCTTGTCACTACCGTATAATTGACTCGCCCCTTCTTTTTCAGCCACCGCGATGGCCGCTTCTTCAATTTTTTCCTGCTGCCCATCAATCTCCTTAATTTTTTCCTTTAGTTCTTTTTTCTCGGCTTCAAGGGAAGCATATTGGTTAACAAGCGCAACTCCATCTTCTTTGAGATATTCATTTACAGGCAACACCTCTGTCTTATGCCGATGAGAAAATAACGGACAAATATCTTGGTAATCGCACCAATTACACAAGGAGGATTGATGAGGGGGAAAATTCGCTGTGGTTTCGACGGTATCAATTAAAGAGACGGTCTCTTTCTTTAACTGCACAAGCTCTTCTTGTGTCCGGCTGGAACGAAATTCCTTATCAAAAATTACATAATGCCAAACAAGATCCACTTTCTTAACATCATTCCATTTCTGGCGAATCGCAATATCATACAGCGCCAGTTGCCGGTCCTGATCCAGTTGCGATTGCTCCGGCAAACTCCCCGCTGTTTTGTAATCATGAATTTCATAGTGCCCATCTTCCTTTTCCATAAGCCGATCAATATATCCTTGCACGCGATATTGACCGTTTTCATCAAGATGAAACACCAACTGCTTTTCCACGCCCAACATTTTTCCTTCTTCAAAGGGATTATACCGCTTGTAATAATCTTCAACGGCTTTCAGTCCCAGTTTTCGGTAGTCCTCTGTGGTCCGATCTTTACGAACAATAAACACTTCATTGTTCCAGTTTTTATCCCAAGCGAGATTAAAATGATTTTGGAGTTCATCAAGGGTCGGCAATTTAAACTTTCGCTCGGCGTAGAGCTTTTCCATGACATCGTGAAACCTTTGCCCCAAAAAAGCCTCCACCGACTGCCCTTCTTTGCGTATATGATCAATGTAAGTGTACTTGTACTTCAACCTACATTGTTCAAAGGTTCCAAGTCTGGAATGTGAGTAGATGGGCATAAATGTGTTCTAAAAATTTGTTTTCATTTCTGAAAAGAACTTATAAGTTGCTCAAAATTCTTCGGCGTATATCTCTCAAAAGCCTCCTGCTTCACATACAACCAGCCCACCACAATTTTCGATTGCACTTTATTAAGGTCGTCACACCATTGGGCCAAGCGTTTGATTTTTTCAATATCGTCAAGATCCTCTCGCCCCTTCGTCTCGACAATCCAAAGTTCTTTCAGAGACTTTTTAACAACGAAATCAGGATAAAAATCTCGTATGAACCCATCAGCGTCTTTGTAGTCAATCTTCAGGTGAACGGCAAAATAGTTCTTCGCGTAGGAAACAATGTCTTCGCACCCCTCCAAAAAACTGGCGAATTCCAGTTCAAAATGGCTGTCACCGATTATTTTGTTGAAGGGTGACTTCTTGGGAATCAAAAACCCTTGGTCTTTTGCGACAAACGGGCGACACTTGCTGATTTTAATCGTGTCCCTAATTTCGGACTCTCCCTTGTCCAGTACTGTCAGAATGTTGATTTCTTTTTTGAATGTTTCAATGATGGTTTTTGTGGCCTCAAGCTCCGACAAATTCCGCAGTGTGTTTAAATCATTCAGATTTACTTCATTTTCAAAAAGATGGGCGACAATAAAATTCCGCACTTTTCCGAAAAGCACGTCAAAGCCGGAAAACAACCGCAACTCCTTCATAATGGTTTGTGTAAAGTAACCAACAACGCTTTGATAATCGGGGACAAAATTGGCATCAAAAAGGGTCTTGTGTGTTATTTCTCCATTTGAAATATCTCTGAAGATAATCTCTTTTTGTTCTTCTTTGGAAAACTGTTTTAATCCAATCTTCTTGTGCCCAAATTGATCGATTTTTAAGTTAGAAAGATTTTTATATTCACGATAAATGCGTGGGGAAAGAACGGGGATTTCGATGTCCAAAGCCACAATATCTTTTTTGGTATTTTCGTTATCGATCTCGATAACGATAGGAGCCTTTGGCGCTGTCCCTTCCCCCATTTTGCGGCGCTCCAGCTCCACCCCTTCAGCCCGGATAGATTCCACAAAATTCATAAAGGCATCCGTCCCCACTACGCTTACATATTCCGTTACATCCTGCCCAAAATACATGCGGCGCAAACCTCTGCCCAACGTCTGCTCGGGGAGAATATTGCTTTGTGCCGAATAGGCCCGAAGCCCCACAATGGTGGTCACATTTCGGACGTCCCAGCCTTCTTTCAACATTAAAACAGAAATGATCGCTTTATAGGGGTTATCTGTTTTATCAATTTCATTGGAGAGTTTACGTAACTTTTCCAACTCTTCCTTATTTTTTCCAGTCTGAGACTCGGAGATTTCTCCGTTGTTCTTCGTGTGAATAACAAGGACAGAATCCTTGCCTTGAAATTCGGGATAAGTATTTGAAAGATATTCCGCCACCTCATCGCAATTCTTTGTGTCATCCGTCATCAAAAAAAGAACAGCTTTTTTGCCGACTTTTGCATGCTCTATGTAAACCTTCCTCCATTCAATCACTCCTAGGTGAATATACTGCCGATATTTCTCGCTGAATTTGGAACTTTTTTCTTCCTGGAGTTTGCTGCGGCTCGCCTCATCAGGAACGACGGGATGTTTAACGACATCCTGGTGAATGGCCTCAACCAGTGGATAGTCACAGATGGTCTGAACAAATATCGAGCCGTCATTATGTTTTGGCGTGGCAGTTACGTCAACCTGTAGAGCAAGTTCATCGCCTTTCATCTTTAACCGGTTATGGATATCTTCAATAGATTTGAACCAGGCCATTCTCTCATCATGAATGTGATGCGCTTCGTCATTCAGAATAACCAGCTCGTCAATATCCCTGACAATTTGTTCCAAATCGATCTTGGAATCGGTAGTAGCCCCTGTTGGTTTGGCCCCCAAAAAATAGGCCATCGTATTTTCGTCCTGCGCCGAGGGGACTATTTGGGAACTTTCATAGACACGATGAATATTAGTGAGAAAAATATTTCCAGTCTTTCGGGTTGTGCCAAGGTTGTCTTGAATATGAAGTGTCAATTGAAAATCATCCCGCCAATTTCTTCCCTCATGGCCATTTTCCGGCAACACCGGGTCTTGGAAGAATATTTTTAATCCGTCAAAATCGTGTCTCAAGCGCTCTAAAACAATAATGTTTGGCGCAATAATCAGAAAATTTCTGGCAAGGGTTGATTCTTCTTCATATAATTTATGAAAAAAACACCAGGCAAGCACAAGGCTCATGGCTTTTGTTTTGCCACTCCCCGTCGCCATTTTGACGACGTATCGCCGCCAAGATTCCGGGAACATTCCGGCAGTAAGAATGCCAGAGCTATCAAAGCGCATGAGGTCGTATTTATCTTTCACTCTCACAATTTCATGAAGGTAGATGATGGTCTCGATGGCTTCACGTTGTGCAAAGTAATATTGAAACAGAGACGTTGTCCCATCATTTTGTGGCATAGGGTGATCTGTCTTAAACCACCAATTCAAAAGAGATGAACTGGTGGCGCTGGCACCGGCATATCCCGAATCACGCCACTTTTTGACCTCCTTGCGAAGCTTGGCCACAAGTGGGGGCAGAAGTTTGCCATAGTCTTTTTCGCGCAATGCTTCATCGGCCGGAAACCAGCGCAAGTCTGGGTCCAGAATGGCATAAGGTGATCTCGGAAATTTGGGGTGCAGGGCCATGATTTAATCTAAAAACTCCTATTTACATCTAATTGAAATTCCATAAGTCATTATAATTATTAAATATATTTTTTATATTCATCTAAAATAGATCTAAACTCATCTAAATAATTGGTAATCATTCATTAACCCGAAACATTACCCAACGGCTCTTTGCTTAACGAACTCCAAAAAGCATCCCTTATAAGGGACGACTGCCACGAAGACTTCCAATCGGTTTTTGCAAGTATAATATCAATGGCCTTGCAGGCCTTTCTGTCCTCGTTGGTCAAACTATACAATTCAACTTTTTCTAAAAGTAGTTTGACTGCCAGTGGAAAAATAAACGCCCCCATGACTAGGTGCTCATCAGGACTCCAGCCCCATGATTTCTTACTTACATCATTTCCGTGAATATATTTGCTTCGCCGCCTGTGCAATTCTTGAATAAATTTTCGACCTAACTGCCACTGTCTCTCTCTGGCTTCTTTTTCCTTATTTTCCTCATCCCATTTTATCTCCGTTCTCACGGCTAGCGCATCCTCCACAATTTTCGATTTGTAATTTTTGAAATATTCTTCATATCGACACGCAACCTGCTCTTTACCCTTCGCATCAAAAAGCGCCTCAAAGGCCGCACCCATCAAAATCACCTCTGCATCAATAGACATGTGGGCCTGATCCGTATTCGCCAATCTAAAAAAAGAAAGAGCGGTGGAAATTCTTCTGGAAAGCTTGGACTCTTTTTCCTTTAATTTTCTAAGGGCTTCTAAAAACTTCTCGTCCATTTTTGGTTCCAAGAAGGCACATTCCAAAGGAACGGAAAGTTTTACTTCCCCATGTTCCCATCCGCCACTGGAGATAAACCCGTCCCTTCTTCGTCTTCTAAATAAAAGTCCACGGAGAGGAATCTGAAATTCTTGAAAAATGGGTTGAAATGCAGAGGCATTTACATACGCGCCATATGTAAAATAATCATTACAAGAAAAGGAGGACAAAAAGAAAAGAGCCATAGCTTTCATGACTTGCTGATCATCAGATGGCTTGATATTCCACACAGGGTCATTCCCCTCTAGAGTCAACAAAGAGCATTGTTCTATCGGACGTCCAATCATATCGACATATGAAGAGAGAATCATTTTTAATGCAGCGGGAAAATCTTCAAACTGTGTGGTTCGAACCGGAATTAAAGAGGCACCGTTGATAGTGTATTTTTCATCAAAAGAGATCCAAGGCAAAATACATATGGAGTGGATAGGTTTTGGAATTGGGGTCATAAATTATTTTTTCTTTTGAGTTGCGCCGTCAGCTGTTTTGCGGTTGTCAATTTGACTCTTTGCATAATAAGAATGTTGTGTCCCCAGGGAATTTCTGAAACAAGCTGTTTCAGTTTTGAATTGCCTAACGCACCCTCCGAATATTCGAGGTAAAATTGCCGCATGAACCACAGGTTGCGCGCCGAAAAACTTTCGGAGGAACCGAATTTCCTGCGCAAATCAGCCGCCAATTTTTCAACGATCGATTTTCCCCAAGCATACTGTTTTTGCCTATCCACAATCAGGCGTCCCAAATCCCAGTACAGCGCAGTTTGACCTTTGTTGATGACGCGCGCCACACCAAAGCGGGCCCGTTCTATTTTAGATGTGGCTTCTTCCAAAAAATCGGTATAGGCTTTTCGTGATGAAAGGTCTGTTTTTCGAATCATACTCCCACCTCAATCACCTTCATCGTGTCGTTTCCGAAAATATCCACGACTTTTATGGCGATTTTGTGGCGGCCTTTTTTGGGATATTCGAAATAGATGCTTTTTAGCTCTAGTGAACGATCTTTTTTGGTGCGGAAGGATTGCCATTCGTTTTCAAAGATGTAATCGCCTGTCCATTGTTCTATCCATTCTCCATTTTCATTCTTGGTGCGCTCAATCTCCTTTTTGCTTTCATAATCGAAATCTACTGCCCAATAGTCTATCCAGTCGGTCCACTTTTTGGTGAGAACATCTTTGGTGACAATCCCCTTTTTATCCTTTGAAACCTTTACAATCTTGCCCGCTTCCAAACCAATTTTGTTGGCGCCGTTCTTGAGAGCCTCGGCTACGTTGTCGATGGAATCCTGAGTGTAATAGACGCCAAAATCGGTCAGTTCAACAGAAACCGTGTTCTTTTTGTGATGAGGTTTGACTTCAATAAAAGAGACATCATGAAAAACCACCTGATTTTTTTCAACGGCCCGCTTGTCGAAAACTTCTTTTGGAATATGTTTTAATACGAGATCGATTCCTTTGCCTTTAGCCTCCTCTTGCACATTCGGGCTGAGATTCATTTCAAACTCAAAGGCAAGAATGTCAACTTTAGTAATTTGTTTCTCAAGACATTCCTTGATGACTTCATTTACAAAGTCACGAGTAACAGGAAGATTGATCGGACCGATTGCCACCAAACGAGCGGATTTCTTGCCTGAAAATGTTTTGAATCCGGAAACTGCCTCAGCACGATAGGCGTGCAAAATTAGCGTAACAAACTCTTTTTCTCTCTGGATTTGTTGCTCCCTTTTTTCCTCATCACGAAGATTTTGATTAACCCCAACATAAAGTTGCCGTTCATATTTGCCCAGATTTAGAATTTCAAAAGCTCGGTAATTTTTGCCATCTTCTTTAAGCTGACGTTGAACGCCAATCATTCGCTTTCGGGACGTATGAACAGCAAACTTGCCAAGATCAGAACCAATCCATTTTCGACCTAACTTTTCTGCAACTGCTAGTGTTGTGCCAGAACCACAAAAGAAGTCGGCAATGAGATCGCCTTCGTTGGAGGAGGCTTTGAGGATACGTTCGAGAAGGGCTTCGGGTTTTTGGGTAGGATAGTCGATTTTCTCAATTGCCATTGGATTGACGGGAGGAATATCTGTCCATATATCAGGAACAGCAGTTCCTTCGCTTTCGTCCAAATAGCGTTTGTATTCTGCAACGCCGTTTTTGGTGTAACAAATCCTTCCGTTTGCTTCGTGTTTGCGCATCGTCTCTATGGGACACCGCCAAACTCGGCGTACACCGTTCCATTCATACTCGTAGCCACCTCCCGTCAAACCTCCTGCTGTTAGATTGTCTTTTCGGTATCTCCTGCCATCCGCATCCTGAAAGCGATACTTTGAGGCAACGTAGTCTGCACTCAGTGGTTCGGATTGCGCGTTAAAGATTGTGGCTTGGCTACGACTAAAGAACAGAATGGTGTCGTGGACATAAGGGAAGAATGTTGAATCACTGTGAGACGACGTTCGTTTCCAAACAATTTGCGCTTTAAATTGCGGCGTCCCAAACACTTCATGCAAAACTGAACGGACGTAGCAATTCACCCTCCAATCACAATGCACATAGATACTCCCATCCTCCGCCAACAAATCACGCATGAGCGAAAGACGCTCATAAATCATCGCAATAAAACTGTCCGTCCCCTTGCCCCAAGTATCACGATAAGCAAGCTCTTCGAGAACCGACGGTTCTTTTGTAAACTGTTCATCACCGATTTCAATATTGATCGAAAAATCGGCGCCCACATCAAACGGCGGATCAATGTAAATTAGCTTGATGCCGCCTTGATCTTCAATTTCTTTGCGAAGCGGTCCATTCTTGAGACTGGAAAGAATCAGCTTGTTGTCGCCCCAAATGAGCTTGTTCGTCCAACCTTGAAGCTGGCGCCCACGTTCATCAAATAATCCAAATTGAAGTTCCTTTTTGTGCGGGCCCGTTTCAGTCCTTGGTTCATCCACATGCTCAATCGTTTGAAAAGGGAGAACAACATTGCAAACTTCATTTGTCTTGCCATTCCACACCAGCTCGACTTCCCGCTTGTCTTCGAAAAGCAGAAACCGATATTGCTCCGGCAACGGCTTCCCCACCTCAAGGTATTTGATGATGTCACGTATTTCGTTGTCTTGGAGTTTCATGATTAATTTTTAGGGCTGTCGCGTTGTTCAATCCCTTCTTTTTTACTTTTTGGGAGCCCATCAAAAAGCGCCTCAACTTTTGTCGGCTCACTAATCATTTTTTCAGCGATAAAATTAACAAGTTGAAAAAGTGTTTGGGCAATCTCCTGGTTGTCCTTTAAATTTAATTCTCCCGGATGAACTGCCTCATTTCCCACTACCCGAACCACATCCAAAGCTTGTTGTATTTTGACGGGCAACCCTTGTTTTACAAGTTCTCCAATATCACTATTGATGTTTTCACCCGGCTGACCCAGTTGTTTGCATAATTTTTGAATGGACAACCTTAGTAAAGCCGCTGCCCCTCTAGGAGATTTTTGTGTTATTGAGGCTGCTTCTTTATAATCTCTTTGGATTTCAACAGAAAGGTCTTGATTGGGTGGTGTTATCCCTGAAAAATCCGGATAAATCATTTTTTCACCTTGCCAGATACTATATCTCTGACAATGTTCACAGCGTGAAGCCCGAGCAATAATTGCATACCCGTGTTTTATGGGAGCAGTGAAATCATGCCATGTTTGTTTTGCAAATGCATTACAGTACGGGCAGTTAAAAGCGCTTTCGTTTAAGCTTGGGACTGTAAATGGAATTGTCATAGGTGTCTCCTTGTTGCTCGTCGGTGTATATATAAAAACAAGTGAAATCAAGTAATTATCTTGAGAATAGAGCCTAGACATCTTGATAGCAGGGACTTCAGGGTCTATTACCCCCACCCAACCGCGACATAATATCTGCGAGCTTTAGCTTACCCAAAGGGGTTTTGGGGAGGGAGGCAATTCGATGAATCTTGCGAATTTTTTCAAAAGGAAGAACTTTTTGGTTAAATTCATCGACTAACTTTGTTAGAAGTGGGGAATGTTTTGTGGTGGCCAAATGAATGACCTTCCCCAAGCGTCCATCAGGAAAAGCAATCAAAATAGTTTCGCATAAGCCATTTTTCTTTTCAAAAAATTGCATCCACAATGCTCGAAGGTTTTTGAGAGAAACATTTTCTCCACCCACTTTAACAAAATCTTCTTCACGACCCAAAAAATTCAAATAGCCATTTTGGATTTTCCCCCTGTCAGAGGATATCCACCAACCTTTTATTTTTGGGTCGTTCCATTTTACTTTCCCCTCTTGCCAACTGGCATAACCTGTAAAAAGGGCTGAGCCTTTGAATTGTAAAAAACCTTTTGCGTTTGTTTTACAAGAAAAATGGGGAAGGACTTGCAGTCGGGGATATAAATTAGATCGAAGTGAACTCAAAGAAGCTGTTGCCACTTGAGAAGAACACTCGGTGCAACCATAAGTAGGCAATAAATTCCAACCTAACTGGCGTCCCTTTCGGTAAAGATCTTTCGA
The DNA here is from genome assembly GCA_001798075.1 of Deltaproteobacteria bacterium RIFCSPHIGHO2_01_FULL_43_49. Taxonomy (GTDB): domain Bacteria; phylum UBA10199; class UBA10199; order SPLOWO2-01-44-7; family SPLOWO2-01-44-7; genus SPLOWO2-01-44-7. The sequence goes on from MGRG01000003.1 coordinate 73,407, forward strand.
AAGTGCATCCCCCCCCACAACAACTGCCCGTAAAGATTTTGGAGCCTTCGAACCAGAGCGAACCAGATCATAGACTTGTGTCGGAACTAATGAGGTATGAGTCCCATGACTCTCCATTATTTTTTTATTAAATATCAATGGGTTCCATTTATTTTTATCATCTAATCCTTCAATCACTTTTGATTGGGATAAAAAGGCTCTACTTTCAAGACTTAAAGCCCCCACATGAAACCTGGGTAAGACACGAACCCAAATATCCTTTGGACCGATATCTAGATGCTGATTGACGGCCTGGGCCGAAGCCAAAAAGGCCTCTTTTGACAAAGCAACCAGTGTTAAAGAGTTAGCACTTCCGGTCGATCCTGAAGTTGCCAACCAAATATGTCCAGGCATATGGGGAAGTTTTTTTAAATGAATCTTACGGGCAAGTGGGTGCCTTGGATTTAAGAATAAATGGGAATCACTGGATTCCCAATCGATAATCTTTTCCATGGTTCCTTTTCTAATAAATCAGCAAAGCCAACGCCAACTCCATCTGGTGGAATGAGCTGAGGGCCTTTTGTGGTTATGCACTCCTGATAAGGTGTTTTTTCGAAAATAGACTGACTCATCAATCCACAAACCTCTTCACAATGAGGATTTGTTTTGTAAAATCGCGCAGCAACAAAACAAGCACCGAGTTGCCCTACCGGATGATCCATATATGATGTAAAAACAATGCGGGTTGGAACTTTTTTAAGAACAGGCCAAATAGAATTGAGATCTTGTATGGCTGGCTTCAGCACGACGACTTGGAAACTTTTTGATAAAGGATCGATTTTCTCCGACCCTTGATCCCAAGCCCAAGGAATCTCTTGAGAGGCATTGTGCCAAATTTCAGGAGAATCGGGAGTCGGATCTTCTACAAAATCAATCCCCTTTACCAAAGTGGGAGAGACCTCCTTGCAAAAGAGTTGCAATCCTTTTTGATCCAAAGAACGATTAAAATCGGGACGCAAACTCTTTGGCGGCAAAACTTCTGCCCATTGATTTAAAATATCAATCTCTGCTTTTAGATCGCGCCCCGTTTTGATTTTGAATTTTCGAAACCCCTTCTCCAAGGCTTCCAAAAGGGTTGTTTGAGAAAAACCGATCGGCTCTGTGACTAAATAATGGCAAAGAGGAAGAGTCAAATCGTTCCAAAGACTTTTTCGTTGAGCCCTAGCTTTTGCATCGATCTTTGCCAGTTTGATGGAAATCTTTGTCTGGGGGGTAGGACCACCTTGAGCTAGAAGTTCTAATTGTTTTTCAAATGAGAAATCCCCTCTTTCTGGGTTAGGGTGAAGGTTTGCAAAACCTTCAAGCCCCTCCTCAAAAATAATGCGCAACAAAGCACCACTCCGTGGTGCTTTTTGAACTCTCCTGTTTAAAGAAGAGAGGGGGATCAGTTCATAAGGAGAATAATAAATCTTCATTCCAAAAATAATCCAATCGCTAATAACAAACCAAACATCAAATGTAAAAGTGCCGCCTTTTCCAAAAATTGATTATAAATGGCGCTGGGGGAATTTGAGTAAATACCACGAATGAGTGAGACTACAACCGACAGAGAAACAATAGGAAGTAGAGCAGCCAAAACGTATCCTCTCATCATCCAAAAAAATCCGAGAAGAAACGGGGCTGTTAAGAGGAAAAAAATCTCTTTTTTAGAAAAAGCGACTCCAAAGCGGACGGCAATCGTCTTTTTGTTGACTTGCCGGTCGGTTTGGACATCTCGAAGATTGTTGATCGCAATTAACACTGTCGCCAAAAAACCAATTTGCAATCCAGCCACCAAACTTTCCAGAGACCACCAGCCTGTGTGCAGAAAAAATGTTCCCCCTGTTGCAATCAAACCAAAAAATAAAAGGACAAAAAGATCACCGAAACCTAAATAACTTAAAGGAAAAGGACCACCCGTATAGGCATAACCAAAGAGCAAGGCAAGAATGCCGATAATAATGATTGGCCAGCCTCCTTGGAAAATCAGTGGAATGGCAAAAGCGACTGCCAGTGCAAAACAAAAGAGAGCTCCGACCCAAACTTCTTTATAGCTTAACAATTGTCCTTGCGTGACGCGTAGGGGACCTAAACGAGCGGTGGTATCGGCCCCCTTTTTGAAATCGAGCGCATCATTAAAAAGATTGGTTCCACTCTGAATACAAAATGCACTTAAGCTAGCAAAAAGAGAAAGATTCCACTGAACAGAGTATCCGCTTGCAGCCACCAACGCCGTTCCAACCAAGACAGGAACAAAAGCGGCGGTCAGCGTTTTGGGACGAATCGCTACAAACCAAACAGAGATTTTCATGGCAGACGTGGGAATTTTTTGAAATTGGGCTTTCGTTTTTCTAAGAAGGCATTTTTCCCCTCTTGGGCCTCCTCTGTCATGTAATAAAGAAGGGTGGCATTGCCTGCAAAATCTAAAAGACCAATTTGACCATCACAATCGGCGTTCATCGCTGTCTTTAAACAACGAATCGCTATGGGAGAGTGTTGCAAAATTTCACGACACCAGGTGAGGGTCTCTTCTTCCAATTTTTCTAAAGGCACAACATGATTAACCAATCCCATCTCCAAAGCCTGCTTCGCATCGTACTGACGACAAAGATACCAAATCTCTCTTGCTTTCTTTTGGCCGACAATGCGGGCCAAGTAACTCGCCCCCAAGCCACCATCAAAAGAGCCGACCTTGGGACCTGTCTGACCAAACTTGGCATTGTCGGCTGCGATCGTTAAATCACAAACGAGATGAAGGATGTGGCCACCACCAATGGCATAACCTGCAACCATAGCGATCACCGGTTTTGGCAAAAAACGAATCCGCTTTTGAACATCGAGAACATTGAGTCTTGGAATTCCATCATCCCCCACGTAACCGGCATCTCCTCTTATTCTTTGGTCACCGCCCGAACAAAAAGCCTCTTTGCCTTGGCCCGTCAGGATGACAACACCAATGGACGATTCGTCACGGCAAATATCGAGGGCATTCATGATTTCTTGGTTTGTTTGGGGTCTGAAGGCATTTCGAACTTCAGGGCGGTTGATGGTTATTTTCGCAATTCCCTCTTCGGTCTCTTCAAAAAGGATATCTTCGTATTTTTTGATTGGAATCCACATTGCCGGATTCATCCGATTTTCCTCACGAAAAGTCAAGGAGTCCAGATCGCTTCCGGGCAGGAGGGGGGGGTGTTCAAAACGGTGCTCCACTTCGGGCTATCTCGTCAAAAAAATAATTTCGTTTCAAAAGATGCAGATAGTATCTTACCTGCCGTCAGCTCTATCTGCAGAAACGAATATGATTTTTGTTGACTCAATACGCCCTCGTTCCCGCACAATGTTTTTCACACCCCCATCTCCTGCCCTCACGCAATTGGCACACAAGCACTACGAATTATAGCGATAGTTCGGAGTGCCCCTGCGAAAAATGCCTTATTATAATGATTGGAGCGAAGGGGTGGCCCGGAGTGTTTGCTGTGGGGTTTAGTTAGGGGCCCCCACAAAAACACGGAGGGACAGGACCCCGAAGCTCCAACACAATAAACTAAGACGTTTTTTGAAAAGACCGGAGAAGAATTTAAATCCACATGGCTTCATAGGATTTCCAAAATCGCTGGGAGGCTTCGGGATCGGGCAAAAGTTCAATGATCTGGTGTCCATTTTTCTTGGCTAGCTTGTCTGGAATTGCATCCCAACATTCATATTCGAAAGACCACATCCTTGCCCAATCTTTAAAAGAAATTTGATGTTCGTTTAAAAAGAGTTTGCTTTCAAAAAGTCTGGAGAAAAATTGCCCCCCTTTGTTGTTGATGACTACAACATGAGTCGAAATTTGAGGAAGCTGTGGCAAAATCCAAGGAGCTGCTAAATCATACAATGTAGTGAGATCGCCCAAAATCGCCCAATTCTCCTGGCCGGGGCTTGCCCATCCATAAAAAGTGGAAAGCTGCCCATCAATGCCGTTGACTCCCCTGCTGACCCCAATTTCAAATTCACGACACTCTCTGGTTGCCGCCAAATCCCATTCTCGAATCGGCAAACTATTTCCAAGATAAACCCTCGATTTTTTTGGCAACAGGCTGGAGAGTTGATGGATCATAGAGGCTTCCGATTGTTTTTCTTCCTCAAGAAGATTCAAAACTTCTCGATATTTTTTTTGATCCAAATCAAAAAAACTTTTCCAATCCTCTTTGTTTGCCTCCACATCCATTTCATTCAGACAAGAAAGATTGATTGGTTCGATCACACCGCGAGAAAGCCCAGAAAAAGGAAGTGAATTCAAATTAAGAACAGGCCAGTTTATATATTTCTTTTCTAAATCACGCCAGAAACGAAGCGTTGGCACACCACCCATACGAATTACCCCATCAAAATGGCCATCGTGCAAAATATTTTCTGAAGAATGGATTAAATAATTTTTTAGCAAGGGGCTTTCTCTCAAACCGGAGGGGGCCTCTGCATAAATGGGAACTTGAAGTCTTGCTAGAAAATTTTGAACGGGCCCACGATCTTGAGGCGATAAAGAGCCAACAATAACCAAAGGCCTTTTAACTTTTGAAAGAAATGTTTTCATCGATCAAAGGCTCATCAAAACAGACATTGATGTGTAAAGGTGTTTTACAATTCCAACCGACTAAATCGATTTTTTCGCCCACTTCAATATCGATCTCTTTTTGAACGTAGTGGCTGTAGAGCCCAACCTGAAGGGCACTTTGCGGAGCTCCAGTTCCCCGATAGCTCCTCGGACGATCAGCCGTCACTAAAATCAAAGGGAGTCCTGAATAAAATGCCTCCATCAAAGCGGGCAAGAGTTCTGCAGCTGCACTTCCCGAAGTCGTCACAACAGCAACGGGACCTCCATGATTTTTGATTCTCCCGACTGCAAAAAAAGCGGCGGAACGTTCCTCAAAAAACCGAAATGTTCGGTTTTCCTTCATCTGTTCGAGCAAAACAACAAAAGGACTGTTACGCCCACCCGGACAAAGACAAAATTCTTTGACTCCAAGCTTGAGCAATTCAGCAATCACCTCTTTGGCAAGTCGGATATTCATACAAACCCTCTGATATTTTCCCCAATCACTTCCGGGCAGGAGTAGGGCGTTCAAAACGGTGCTCCACGTCGGGCTATTTCGTCAAAAAAATAATTTCGTTTCAAAAGATGCAGATAGTATCTTACCTGCCGTCAGCTCTATCTGCAGAAACGAATATTATTTTGTTTGACTCAATACGCCCTCGCTCCCGCACAATGTTTTTTACACCCCCTCCTGCCCTCGCGCAATTGGGGAACAGATACTTACTCCAAAAAGTGTCCGTTTCTTTAACGATTGAAAAGGCGTGAACGAGCTATCATTTTTGAAAAAAGCTTGTTTCCGACGTGGCGTGGCGAAAGGCAAGGTCAAGGGCTTCTCGCAGACGATGTTTACCTTGTGGGGGTTATTCAAAAAAACATCGTCGAGAGAGAGTGCAAAATGGGGGTGGAACCCCCATTTTGATAACGTCCCTTGGCCTTGCCTTGCGACAGGTAGCCAGGAGGAAACAAGCTTATGTAAAATAGAAGCAAGTGAAAGCCTTTTCATACAAATCCCATCATTTTTTTTACCGAACTTATCTTAAGCTGAATCTCTTTCCATTCTTGTTCGCAATCGACCCCTTCTAACACACCACACCCGGCCCCTAAAATCATCTTTTCTTTATCCCACTGAACATTGCGAATCGCTACAACCACTTTTGCATTGCCATTGGGCCAAAGGACTCCAAAAGGGGCTCCGAAACAACGGCGATCCTGTTTCTGATTCAGTTTTTCCAACCATTTTCTCCCTTGCGGTTTTGGTATCGCCCCCAATGCCGCCGTCGGATGCAAAATAGAGATTAAATCAAGAAAAGTTAACGGCTCTCTGGTCTCGAGCTCAATTAAAGTGCGAAGATGCGCCAGATAAGCAAATTCAACAGTCTGGGTCGCTTGGACATCCACCCTCCCATATTTTTTTAAAGAAGTGGCAATATCTTCAATCACAACCTGATGCTCTCTAGAGCAATCTTTTTTATGAGAAGGATCGGTCCCTGCCAAAGCCATCGTTTGAAAATGGCCTGGCCTGTTACTTTCAAAAAGAATTTCGGGAGTGGCTCCAAGTATCCCTTCTTCTTCGGTCCAAAAACCGAACAAATTCAATTTGCTGCAAAAAGGGAGTAAATTTCGAAACGCGATCTCGTGAAACCCCTTGAGCAAACTGCTCTCTTCGAAAACAATTGGAACTGCCTTGGAAAGTTTTCCAGTAGAAAAATGAATTTTAAGATCCTCAACTTGTTCGCGAAAAAAAGAGAGATCGGCCCCTTTCCAATTGAGGGAAATATTTTGACTCAGTTTATGAGTCAGGCCACCTTGAAACTCCTCGATATCGACCTCAGAGCAATGCTCTGGAACGATCCAAGGCTTTTCTTCCTTAAGAAAAAAATCGGGGGAATAAAAGGAGGCTTGAGAGGATGCCGGATTTTCTTGCTGCTTGAGTTCTCCCCAACCGACAAGAAGTGTTTTGGGAGATATACTTAAAAATATCCCTTGTCTGAAAAATGCTTGGAGGTCCTCTTGCACAGTTGGGCCAATAATTGGGCTAGATTATTTTGTCAATTCAGAATAGGAAGCAAAGTATGACAAACATTCGTCAGCTTTTCAGCAATATCAGTGGCACTTACGACTTGCTCAACAAAGTGCTGAGCTTTGGCACCGACAAAAAATGGCGCAAAAAAGGGGTCGGCCTACTGCCTCATGCAAACCATGTAAAAATTTTGGATTTGGCCAGCGGCACACTCGATTTGTCGCTGGAATATACACGACAGGGGGCTGGTGAAGTCTATGCCCTCGACTTTTCACTACCAATGCTCCTCACGGGACACACAAAGGTTTCTCCAACGTTGGACAAAAGACTTCACTTGATCTGCGGGGATTGTCTGAAACTCCCCTTTCCCACAGAATTTTTCGATGCGGCGATGTGCGCTTGGGGAATGCGAAACTTTTCAAACCTTGCAACAAGCATTCAAGAAATCAAACGAGTTTTAAAACCGGGCGGGTCGTTGCTCGTCATCGAATTTTTTAAACCGACAAAGCCCCTCACAAAAATATTTTCGAAAACTTATGGGCGCTATGTCATGCCGACTCTTGGTCGCTGGATTTCCAAAAATGACGAGGCCTATCATTATCTGCATCGCTCCATACAAGGTTTTCACAGTAGAAAAGACTACGAAGGCCTTCTTGAAAAAGAAGGTTTTGAAATTCTTCAAGCAAGCGACCTCACCGGAGGAATTAGCTCTTTAATCCTTGCAAACTCCAACGGGCTTTCCCATTAAATAGCCTGGATTTAAACAGCTTTCACTTTTAAATGTTCTAGCTCAACAACGGCATTTTTGGGATTAATTTTGATGTGCTTGCTGGCAGAAAGAATTTCGATTCCGTGTATTTCATCATCAGGACCATAATCAATAGCAATATCTTCACTCATTAAACGACTATAAGCCACACCATGCCCTTTCAAAGTGATATAAACAGCATCTGCTTCCGGATCATAAGATACTCTCATAAAGCCTCCTGGTTATAGAAAAAAGTATACACGGTAACAATGACAATGCGAGCTTTTTCTTCAATAAAAATCACTCTAATTTTCTTCCACCTAAAAAACCGGCTTTTATAGAAATCAGAGAAAGGAAATGTAAATTGGGCACGCATTCTATTTTCTTTGACTAAGGTCCATTTGCTCTTTTTGAGTACTGTTATTATTTCTTTTGGCGTTACATGCCGTTCATTCAATCTTTTTCTGACATGTGTGGTAAAATATACTTCCTTCATCGCACCTCCACACTCCCCGGTGTGGGGGTTTTGTTAATGATCCAATCTTTTGAATTGTCATGAGTATCTTCCGCGCCCGGGAGTCTACTGATGCTTTGTCCACTCGGCGCATCGGGGGCGGGACTTCCTTCATAACAAAAAAGATTGTTTTCGGCCCTTAAAACTAAAGGTGATCCATATCCAACGACATCAACTAATTTTCCTTGGTGATCAACGAGCTGAACACAATCGGGACCATTGGGGGGATCAAAATTGGTCACCCAATCAGCCGGAGAAACTTTTGTGATGCCAGGTTGGTTCGTCACTGCATCGGCAATAACAAAAAAACCTTCTTCGTTGGTCTGCATCCCCTTTGGAATTTTGATGGAATCGACAATTTTTCCATCTCCACCATTCACAAAGATTAACTGATAATCTGAAATGCTTTTTGCAGCCTCCCCAAAGAGTTCTATGAAGAGCTCCCCTTCTGTATCGCTTCCCACCGCGTCATAAAAAATTTCGTTGAGCTGAAGATAAGTGGGCCGTGCTAAGGAAGGAGGCATTGCATTATTAGAACCCACTACTTCGGTTTGGGTTGGATCGCCTTTGGCAAAGAATGAACTAAAGAAAGGCGTTGGTCCCTCTCCTGGGGTTTGATTCAACGGCAAATGTTCCTTGGAAAGGAGTTGCGGTGTGACCAAAACGCCACAACGAACACCAGGAGGAAATGGTTTTGAAGCTCTAAAACGAATGGTGCGATTTTCATCCAAAACCTCATAAGAGCCCTCTACAACCACCAGTTTATCGTCCAACGCCTTGTCCCATAACACTTTTGAATCGGTCTCACTTTCCGCAAGAGCCGTTATCAAAAAAGATTTAGAAGTAATTGTTACTGGATCGATCGATGTGGAAAGATTCACCTCCACAACCAAATCATCATAAGCAGTCATTCCATCGACCGGTGTCACTGAAACCACTTTTGGCTGCAAATCAGTGAGGGAATTTAGAGGGACAAGTTCTATCGGGCCACACGCACTGACCACAATCAAAAGAAATATGTAAATTGCCCCTTTCATGGCGCACCAACCATTGCAGAACTAAACCAACCTCCTGTGAGATTATCCAGGGCAGCAGTCGCTTCGGCGATTTCCAGTTTTTTAAGCTCAATATCCGTTGGCAAAACACGACTTTTTTTGAGTAAGGCCAACTCTTTTAATCCTCTTTCCCGTTTGAAATAAAATTGCCTGACTTGAGAAAGGAGTCTTTCTCGCTCCCTGGCTAATTCTCTTGCCTCCTGGCTGATTTCCAAATCGTCTTTGGAAAAGAGAAGTTGATCCAAATACCAGACCGCTTTCACTTCAAAATTAAAGTCACTATCGGCATTCTGAACTTGTTTTTGCTGGGCGGGGCCAATGGTAATGCCGCTGGAATTGACTGCTACCGAATCTTCAACATTCAAATTAACATTATTTTTAAGACTTCTTTCGAAGCCGGCCTGAATTCTGGGAACGAGCGGCGCTTTACGCACTTTGCGCTCCCATTGCCGAATAGTTGAAGGACCAAGACGGGCATAGCCCAATGCCTGCTCAGCTACTTCCTGAACGGAAGGAACTCTATTTTCACTAGCCCAGGCCCAATTCGCATTGAGTAAGATTAACGAAAGGAAAAAGATAAAAAGAGAATGGGTGACCCGGAGTGTTTGCTGTGGGGTTTTGTTAGGGGCCCCCACAGAAACACGGAGGGGCAAGACCCATTCTCTTTTTATCATACCCGTTAATGAGCAAGTCATGTCGCCAGCAAGAGCAAGAAATGTGCCAACCCTTACTTGGCACAAAGGTTGCAAAAAAATATTTCATGAAATTTTTCATCACCTGCTTAACCCTCTTGCTGACGGCCTGCGGACCGCCGCTCCCCCTAAATCGGTTCCTTTCACACTCCATCACCCAAAACATTGCTAAAGCATCAGAAAATAAGTGGTTTAGAATCATTGTTTTGGATGTTGGGCAGGGAGATGCAACACTTCTTATCTCATCGGAGGGTGAAGCAGCTCTTATTGATACTGGCCCTCCAGAAAGTGGCGCAAAAGCGGTTTTAGGGGTTCTAGACGATCAAAATATCGAGACGATTAAAACAATTTTTATTTCGCACGCTCACGAAGATCACATTGGAGGTCTTGAGGCGATTTTGAAAGACGAACATGCCGTAAACGCTACAGTGATTGACAAAAACAATGCAGAAGTTGGTAAGAGTTTGAAATTGGGGACAGTCTCCATCACCATCAAGGCAGCTAACGGTCAAATCGGAAATGAAAAATTTCCAGTTGAAGAATTAGATGATGAAAATACCTTAAGTCTTGGTTTATTAATAGAATATGGCCAATTTCGTTACTTTACTGATGGCGATTTGCCTGGAGGGGGCGGTGACCCTCCTTATCAAACCATTGATTTAGAAACTCCTTTGGCTCCTCTGGTGGGAAATATTGACATTCTACTCGTTCCCCATCACGGCAGCCACACCAGCAGCAATGAAACCTTTTTAAAAACTCTACAGCCTGAGATAGGCATTTTGTCGCTGGGCAACGAAAACGACTTTTACCACCCCCATCCTTCTGTCGTGCAACGCCTCAAGAAAAATGGTGTGAAAATCTACGCAACGGAACAGGGAAGTCTCAAGGATGAAACCGAAATTGAAATCATGAACGATCACATCTGTATTATTACCGATGGAAAAGATTATTTTGTAGAGCCTTACCATATTGACAAATGTACTCCATAAAGGTAGCAGGCACCTACAATGACTCACGTCAAAATCTACACCACCAATTATTGCGGTTATTGTAAAAAGGCCAAAGCACTTCTTGAAGAAAGAGGGATTGCTTTTGAAGAGATTGATGTAACCGACAATGATTCCATGCGCGACTGGTTGGTAAAAAAAACGGGTTTCAAAACAGTCCCTCAAATTTTTATCGATGAAGAGCCTATTGGCGGCTATGATCAACTGGCAGAGCTCGATCAAACAGGATCATTAAAAAAATAGGGAAAAAGTAGCGGATCCTGTCCCTCCGTGTTTCTGTGGGGACCCCTAACTAAACCCCACAACAAACACTCCGGGCCACCCACTACTTTTTCCCTATTCCTTTAGAAAAGCCTTGCGAAGGGCACCAATATAGGGAAGGGAGCGATACAAACCTTCTGAATCCAAACCATACCCTATAATATAACGGTTAGGAATCGTGAACCCGATGTAATGGATCTGGTCTCTCATCCCTTTATTCATTTCTTTATATAACAAGGAACAGACCTTGAGAGAGGCGGGCTTTTTTGTCTCCAAATGTTTCAAAAGATAGCGAAGCGTGTTCCCCGAATCGACAATGTCTTCAATCAATAAAACATCCTTGCCGGCTATTGGTTGTGTCATGTCAAATTCCATTCGGACAATGCCGGTCGATTTGTTCTCCTCGTAACTGGCAACGCGCAAAAAATCGCAAGTGAGCGGGAGGTTAATACATCGGACAAGGTCGGCCATAAAAACAAAGGCTCCTTTCAACACACCGACGACAACAAGATGTTTGCCTTTGTAGTCCTTTTCAATTTGGGCCGCCAAATCTTCAATGCGCTTTTGAATCTCCGCGGCCGTCACTAAAATATCGATTTTTTGTTTCATTGTGGGCACTTATCTCTAATTGACTTAAAACTGTCAATCATGAGAGTGGTGAAAAAGTAGTGGGTGGCCCGGAGGGGGTGCAGGACCTACTACTTTTTCACCGTTCCTATGTTAAAAAGAATACCAATGAGACTTTCTCTGCTTCTTGCATCTCTGCTTCTCTGTTTCTCAGGCCGATCAGCCCACGCCTGGAGCGGCTATACTCACTCTCTCATCGCGGAAGAGAGCCTAAAAAATGTTGCCAAAGAGTGGGGATTAGAATCTCCCATCAGGATCACTTCTTTTGAATCTTTTTTGAAAAAATTGTCTCAAGAAAAACCAGAAATCCAAACTCGGGAAGATTTTGCGAAATGGTTACAGATTAATCCAAAAGGTAAGTTTGATCACTTCAAAAAAGAGGAAAAAATTGGCGAAAATATAACTCCCTTCAAGGTACTGACCTTCTCATCTCCTAGGGCTGATGATGGTCGTGACAAACATATCCCTTATGACCCCGTCGAACAATTTTGGTTTGGCAAAGGTACCAAGACAGCCAGTCAGGCCTTTCGCCACATGGAAAAACCTCCTTTCAACCTATTTGATCCACTGAACACGTTTGGGTTTCCTTTAGGTCGTATTGGACAGGCTAGCGAAAGGGCACAAATTTATTTTGATCTTGCGCTACTTGCTTATCGCTTGAAGGAACCTTACTGGGCTTTCAATTTTTTAGGTTGTGCGCTTCATTATCTCCAAGATTTGCAACAACCCTATCATGCCGCACAGCTTTCACCCCCCCTCGCCTTTGAAGGAATCAAAGCCTATTTGAGATGGGGAAGAAAAGAAAAATGGGGTTTGATTAAGACAATCACCCACGTAACAGCCAACACACACCATTATTTTGAAGGTTATGTTGATTATCAACTCACCTCCAATAACTCTTCTGTTGGCAAGCTATGGAAAGAGGCGCTCAGTGGAGAAAGTTTATTGCCTCAATTCACTTCTGCTTTGGGTCTTGCCAAGCAGGTTCGCGATTTTTCGAACCGATTTTCCTATGACACAATCAAATCAACCTTCAAAATTACTGGGAAAAGTTTGACCAGCTCCTACACTTACGCCATAGACGATGAAGAAGGAGAACAACTACACCCAGAAGACCCTACACCCTACCTCAATCCGGACCACTTAGAGCGCGTTAAGGCTGCTGATACGCTCTCTCCTATTGTTCATGAAAGCTTTCAACAGCAAGGAAAAGTGATACGAACAGTCATTCGCGCCTTTTTGGATCAAGCTCAAAAGATATAAAAGGAGACAACATGTACAAAAAGAAAAAAGTTACTAAAAAGAAACACAGAAAAAAGAAGGGGAAGAAAGTTCCTGGACTACGTTATCGAGGATAAATAGGAAATAAAAAACCCCCGCTAACCGTAAGGCTGGCGGGGATTTTTATTTTTCTAAAGAAGTTTAACGTCTCTTCTTTTTTCTTTTTAGTTTCTTTCTCTTCTTCGTGGCCTTTTTCTTCATGGCCTTTCTTCTTTTTCTTTTTGCCATTTTTTACCTCCTCCTTGAAGGTTTAGATAAATTATAGGTAATTAGCAACAGTGTGTCAAACTTTTTCTGCGAAAGTTTGAAGATTTTCAGAAAATTTTCGCAAAATTCTTAAAGAAGCACATGCTGCACCGAAACCGTTGTCAATGTTGACAACAGAAATTCCTTCCGCACAACTGTTTAACATCGCCGCAAGTGGCGTGAAACCCGCGAGATGCGTGCCGTAGCCAACACTTGTGGGACAAGCAATGATTGGGATTGAAACGAGTCCACCCAAAACACTGGGAAGCGCTCCTTCCATCCCCGCGACAACGATTGCCACATCACAAGTTTGGATTTCGGATAACTGATTCAGTAAGCGATGAAGACCGGCAACACCAACATCATAGAAGCGTCTTGCCTCCACGCCATAGAACTTTGCTGTCTGATAGGCCTCTTCTGCCACCGCAACATCGGCGGTCCCTGCTGCAAGGATGGCTAAAGAACCTTTGACCAATGGCGAGGCTTTTTGAACGAGCTGAATGGTTTTACTAACAGGATCATAATGAAGTTTTGGAAATTTTTGAAGCAATTCAGGAGCTCTTTCCGGTTCCAATCGGGTACCGAATACATTCTGTCCCTTATCCAATAATCTCTGAATGATGGTCGCTATCTGCTCCAGAGTCTTTCCTGGGGTAAAAATCACCTCCGTGAAAAGATTTCTCTCGGATCGCGTGGTATCCAAAAAGATCGGATCTATTTTGTTATCCTTCTCGGTCATATTCTTTGAGGTCTAGAGTGACAAACTTAAAGCCAAGTGACTGGAATTGTTTCTGAATTTTTTCTTTAACTTCAATACAGAGCAACCACTCTTCTTTTTTGAGCTGTAATCTAGCCAAATCACCGTGAAAACGAACGCGTGGCTCTCGGACACCTAAATCTTTAAGGAAATTTTCAGCCGCATCGATTCTTTGCAAAGCCTCAACATCAATAGGTGTGCCTGTGGGAACACGCGAGGCCAAACAGGCAGACTGGGGTTTGGTAGCCACTTCCAAGTTGAAAGAGTCCGCCATCTTGCGGATGGCAGTCTTCTCTATCTCCAAATCAATGTAGGGGGCCAAGATGCCAGCCTTTTTCAAGGCCTCAAAACCAGGCCTATGCCCCTTGAGATCGGTCATGTTCGTTCCATCCAAAACATGTTTAAAACCTTTAGATTCTGCATACCCTTTCAATTTTTGATAAAGTTCTTCTTTACAAAAAAAACAGCGATTCTCAGGATTGGAGCGGTAACTGGGGTTGTCATATTCATAAGTCAAAATGAATTCATGAGGGATGTCATACTTTTGACAAAAAGCGCTCACAAACTCTCTGTCTCTGGAAGGAACGGAGGCAGAATCACCGGTTATCGCAACCATACTCTCCTTGCCCAAGGTTTTTCGCGCCAAAAATGCCAGAAAAGCCGAATCGACCCCACCGGAGAAAGCGACAACGGCCCTCTTTAAATTTTGGATATAATTTTCCAACTCAAGGAGTTGTTTCATTTGGATACCAACAGATAGCCTCGGTTTTCAGCCGTATCAAATGTTTTCATCGCAGCGATCAGATCTTGAAACGGGACCCAGACCCAATCGGCACTGTTGGGGTTCACATCAAGAAGCAACAGGGAATCTGATTTTTCATCATAGGCACCCACAGGCGAGATATGACCGCTAGTTCCCTGACCGAGAGCAGAACGATGGTAGTTGACGACAACATAATCGCCAGGAGTTCCGAGATTCTTAATAATTTCTTTGCGAATTTGTGCCTCTGAGAACTTGTTATTCACTACTCTTAACTTTGATTGAGTGCGGTGGGCCAAAAAAAGCTGATGCAATTGGCGCAGTTGCAAACCCCAGTCTGGCTTATCAGGCATTGGTTCACCCAAGACCTGCAATTTCGTTTTCAATCCTGCCTTTGGTACAAAGACATTGTTTTGAGTGTAGCGGTTGTAAACATACTGTTTGTTGGGATCGAGATACTTGCGATCAACTTCCGCCAAGAGCGATTCGTCAGGTGTCACTTTAAGGGTTGCATCCCTCAACAACTGAAGCCTTAGAGCATTCAATACAATCGCGACAGTGGTGGGGCCACAAAACATCCGGTTGGTCTGCGATTCAAATTGATTGGCCAAAGAAAAGAAATCTACTGTTTGCCCTGCCTTTTTAAAACGTTCCCCCCCTTGAGCTGTCAAAACAGAAAGCAACTCCGGTTTGGAATCGGCCCCAACGGGATTCACGAAAAGGATGATAAACAAAAAAAGGATTATTTTTTTCATAACTTGCCTTTATTGGAGCTCAAATCGAGTGTCAACTAGGGAGTGGCGAGAAAGTGACGGGTGGCCCGGAGTGTTAGCCGTGGGGTTTTGTTAGGGGCCCCCACGGTAACACGGAGGGACAGGACCCACACTTTCTCGCCTTCCTTAACTAATAACCAAGTGGACTACCAAAACCTCTAGGATCCGAAACTCCTATCCAACCCTCTCCACTTTTTGCAATCAGCGTTACTAACCAAGAAGCCTTGCCCTCCTTTAGAAGATGCCCTGCCATTGTGAGTCGTTGTGTCAGCTTTTCACTGAACAAGCCCGGTTCATATTGCAACTCATCGGGCAACCATTGATGATGATAGCGTTTGGCGGCGACTGCTTGAAGTGGTTTTGCTTTGAAATCAATTTGATTGAAAATGGTGTGCAAAACAGAAGTGATAATCCTTGGTCCGCCTTTGGCACCAACCACCATGACCAATTCTCCTTTTGGATTAAAAACAAAGGTGGGGGCCATGGAACTCAGGGGTTTTTTGCCAGGCATGATGGAATTTGCTTCACTTCCGACCAAACCATAAGCATTCGGAACTCCTGGCTGAATCGAAAAATCATCCATTTCATTGTTGAGGACAATGCCTGTGCCTTGAACCACCATTCCAGAACCAAAAAGGGTATTGATTGTCTGGGTCGAGGCGACCGCATTTCCTTCTGTATCGACAATCGAAAAATGGGTGGTTGAATCTGACTCGCGCGTGACCAACTCAGGAGGGGCAAGTTTTTCACTGGGCGTTGCCTTTCTCAAATCAATCGATTCTGCCAAAGTTTTGGCATATTCTTTGGCGATTAAACCTTTTGTAGGAACCTTAACAAAATGAGGGTCGCCCAAATATCGAGCTCTATCCAAAAAGGCGCGGCGCATTGCCTCTGCCACAACATGAACGGTTTTAAGATTGTAAGGACCCCATCTGGAAAGGGGTTTTTGTTCCAAAATATTTAAAATCTCCAGTAAAGTGATGCCGCCGGAGCTCGGTGGTGGCATTGAAACAATTTTATAACCTCGATAAGTCCCTTCGATTGGTTCCATTTCGATCGGTTCGATATGCCAGAGATCATCCACGGTTAAAATGCCACCCGCCAACTGAACTGAGCGGATGATCGCAGCGGCAACATCCCCCTCATAAAATCCAGCCCAACCTTTTTCAGCGATTTTTTTGAGTGTCTTGGCTAGATCTTTTTGAACGAGTGTATCACCTTCTTGGAGAGGCTTGCCTTGGGGTAAAAAAATCTGCGCGGAGGCTTTAAAGCGAGACAAAACATCTTGCCTTTCTTTCGTCGCATACGCCAAATGGGGATAAACTTGAAAACCGCCCTCGGCTAACTGAATGGCGGGCTGAATGAGCTCGGGCCAGCTGATCTTTTTGCTGGCGTAATGGTCATAAATATCGCCAAGCCCCGCGACCAATCGAGGGACCGCAACTGCTAAAGCCCCATCCTGAGAAAGTTCCGTATCTGCCTTCCCATTTCTAATGTACATGTCGCGTTTTGCCTTGAAAGGAGCGAACTCGCGGAAATTGAAGACGACTGTCTTGTTATCCTTTTTATTGTAAGCGAGCATAAAGCCCCCACCGCCAATCCCGGTCCATTGCGGACAAAGGACCGAAAGGGCAAAAGAGACGGCAATCGCGGCATCAACCGCATTCCCACCTTTCTTCAAGACAGCTAACCCAACCTCCGATGCATCTTTATGGAGCGTTGCCACCATCGCCTCTTTTCCAACAGCCTGATAACTCTCGAGTGTGCGCCCCGAAGAAGGCTCAACGAGCTTCAGTTTCGGACTGCAAGCCTGAAAAAAGAAAAGAATCGCAGTAAGAAAATACCACATAGTGCCTGACACCATATGGTATCTAAAATAAAGAATCTAGATTAAGATTTTAGGATTTCTTGATGGGCAGCGAGGAACTCTCTCACCACAAAGCAATAAGAACCGACATTCGTTGCTGGAAAAAAAACTTTCAAAGAGGTGGCGCTCGCTTCACGCAAAATTTCAATGCGACTGCTTCCACTCTCTCGAAGTTTTTTAAGCATTTCTGTATGAACATTGTCCATCCGAATGCGTAATGAAAAATCATCATCGCCCTCTTCCGGTTCAATAATTTTGACAATCATTCTATAATAGCCGTCTCTTGTAGGTTTTACCTGCAATTGGATTTGAATTCCCTCCTCAAGAGCAATGAATAACTCCCCTGTTCTATATGGTTTTAGCCTCTTGTAGAAAATGCCTTTTAAAAAATTAATAATAGTTGTTTTTAAAGGATGATAAACCGCAGTTAGGTTGGGATCCGTCTGAAAAAACCTGACAACGGGAATGTTTGCTGGTTTGGGAAGCATTGGATCGACAATTTTTTTAGCCCAAGCGACAGCTTCCGGGGTTGTTTTGAAGGACATTTCTTCGGCCAAAGCCGCTTCGGCTGTAACTCTTGAATAACGATCGGGCGGAAACCCGTTGAGAAGACGGGCCGCGGCAATGAGTCCTTCTCTGGAATATTCTAATTTTTTTCTTTTAAGTCTCCCAATCACACAGCCCAATTCAACAGCAGTCAACATCCGGACAGCATTAAACGAACCAAGCAGGTTGGAATGAATGGCTTCTAAAACTTCTGAAGCGCTTTCCACTTCTTCTGGAGTAAGAGGAGGCCCCGCATCCACCGCCCTTTGCAAGCCTGAGGGCCCCATTAAAATTGCATTTCCGTAAACGCCTATCATCATAACATTATCTCTCTATTTAAAATTGAATCGTGCATCCCTACGTGGGAGGCCTTAAAGCAAAACGAGAAAAATTTAGAGGTCCTATTTTTTTAGTAAGAATAAATCGCTGACCAGCAACCTCACCAACTTCCCTGAAATAATCGACCCCAACTAATTTTGGATGGGTCATGAGATACGTTCCCCCTACAAAGGCCAGCCTGTCTCTAAAAACTTGGTCACTTTTCTCTTTAGCTGTTTTTAAAACAACATGAACACGGAAATCACTTTTTGGAGCGACTCGTCCTTGATCCGCCAAGACCTGATAAACAGAAAATACTGCTTCAACGTCTTCACCAATAATAGGCGCACCCTCTAACACAGACCGTTCGAAGAGAGCTGGGTTACTAAATAATGCCGTTTCCAAAGGGGTCAACATTCCTGTGATCATAAATTTCTACCTCCCACCATCATCGGCACCTCGCCAAAAAAGTTGCTAGTTGGCACCAAAAAATTTCTAGACCCCCAAAATCTTAATAATTACACGTTTTTTGCGTTGGCCGTCGAATTCGGCGTAAAAAACTTGTTCCCAGGGGCCAAGATCGAGTTTCCCTTTGGTGATCGGGAGAATGACTTGATGATGAACGAGTGTTCTTTTCAAATGGGCATCCGCGTTGTCTTCACCTGTTCCATGATGCAAATAATCTTCTTTGATAGGAGCTAGCTCTTCCAACCACTTCATCACATCTTTTTTTAAGCCACTTTCTTCATCATTGACCCAAATGCCGGCCGTGATGTGCATGGCAGAAACGAGACAAAAACCCTCTTCAACTTTGGATTTATCAACCAAGGCCGCAACGTTGTCGGTAATATTAATCAGCTCTCTACGATTTTTTGTATTAAACCACAAATATTCAGTGTAGTTTTTCATAACATCAGCACTTCAGCACATACGCACATCAGCACATTACATCTCCGTATATTCCGGCCCACTCCCTCCCTCCGGTGGAGTCAGACGGCCACCCTTGGCGGTAATGGCCCCACAGTGAATGCAATTCGATGGATTGAGCTGAATCTGCTTTTTCCCCTCCGGTGTCGTGTGCCACTCATAAACATTGGCAGGACACATATGAATCCATGCCTCTCCCACTACTTCGGAAACATCCTGCGATATTTTGATATGATTCGGTTGACTATCGCGACTTCGATTTCCGGAAGCATAAGTGCTGGAAAGTTTGTCAAAAGTATATTTATTGTCGGGTTTGACATATTTTTTGTTTCCTAAAAACAAAGTCTGCTCGCTGTCTGCCTTGGCTCTGAACTGTCCACCTGGAAACAAACCTTTTGTCACTGTCATCATGCCAGCCAAAATACCCCCCGGAACAAATCCCCATTGAAAAGCCTGGCGCATATTGCGGACCTGATACAAATCCTTCCAGATAAAACTTTTTTGAACGGCGGTGTCGTAAGATTTTAAAGTCTCAGCGGATTTCAAATCCTTCTTCCCCCTCAACGCTTCAAAAATAGTTTCGGCCGCCAACATTCCAGACCACATCGCATAGTGGATCCCTTTCAAAGCAGGCACATTTACAAAACCGGCCGCATCACCCAACAACAACGCACCGGGCAGACTCAGACGCTTCGGCAAAGCATAAAACCCACCCTCCGGAATTGTTTTGGCTCCCCAACCTTTATCCAAACGCTTGCCCCCCTCCAAAATTTTTCTGAAAATGGGATGACATTTCATCTCTTGAAACAGATCGTGAACCGAGAGAGAGGCGTCATGGTAATCAAGTCCCACCACCAAGCCCAAAGAGGCCTTATCTTTGCCCAACGGGTAGGCAAAACTCCCGCCAAATTCCCCATATTTTTTTCCAAGGCGCAAAGGCCAACCCATTGTGTGAATCACACGATCTAAAGGCTTGGCAACTTCCCAGACCTCTTTGACCCCCAAGGCATAAATTTGAGGATTTGGGCCCTTAATTTTAAAATGTTCAATCGCCGTTTGTGTGAGATGGCCCTGAGTCCCCTCGGCCAGAATTGTTGCTTGGGCCACCATATCGACACCCTCTTCAAAGTTTGACAAAGGACTGCCGTTGCGATCTCGCCCTTTATCCCCCGTGCGAACCCCTCGCACCACCCCATCTTCCACCAACAATTTCGATCCGGTCGTTTCCGGCAAAATGGTCACACCCGCACTTTCCGCTTTTTTGGCAAGCCAACCCCCAACTTTGCTCAATGAAGCTGCAAAATTACCATGGTTCTTCATGGTGGGTGGAACAGGGATTGGAAAAGAATTCTTTGCAGTCAAAAAATAGACAGATTCTTTTTCAACAGGACCATAAAAAGGAAAGTCGCTCTCTTTCAAATTAGGAAATAATTTGCGAAACGCAATGGGGTTGATGACCGCACCGGAGAGCAAATGTGCGCCCGGGTATTTCCCTTTTTCCAAAACGGCAATCGGAAAATCGCCCAAAGATTGTTTGATCTCTGGGGCGGTCTCCAAAAGTTGACTCAAACGAATAGCGGCCGCAAGACCGGCAGGCCCGGCACCCACAATCAAGACACCAACCGGCAATTGCTTGTCCGGTGTGCTTGTGAGCTTGGTCACATAATCACTCACCTGAAATGGGGGCGGATATTGAGAGGGAGTATCGTTCATCTTCACAAATGTTTTGCAATTTTTTCCAACAAATCTTGTTTATGAATAAAATCAGTCAGATAATCCAACCGGTCGGTAGGATAAACCATCACCGGTGACAATTTATATCGCTTGATCCAATTATTATACATATCATTCAACTGTTTCAAATATTCATCCGGAATCTTTTTTTCCATGGCTCGCCCCCTTTGGCCAACCCTCTTTTTTATCGTCGGCAGCGAACATTTCAAATAAATTAAAAGATCGGGCGGTCTGATGGAGCGCACTATAGATTGATAAAAGGCTTTGTAAACTTTAAAATCGCGCTCAGCAATCAAACCTTGTTTATAAAGATTGGTGGCAAAAATTTCGGCATCTTCAAAAATAGTTCTGTCTTGCACCACCGCCTCTTTCGAATGAGCCAACTCTTGATGCATCTTGAATTTCTGAGACAAAAAATACATCTGGGAATGAAAAGCATAAGCCTTCATATCTTTGTAGAAATCATCCAGATAAGGATTGGTGGCATTGGGTTCAAAAAAGGGTTTTACTTTGAAATGCTTGCACAAAAACTCAACCAAGCTGGACTTGCCTGCCCCCATGTTTCCCGCAATGGCAATGTAGCGTCCTGACATAGAGCCAGCGTTATACTACATAACCTTCTTTTTCAAGGACGCGAGCAGCGATGGTTTCTTTGAGTGACTCGGTAGGGGCTAACTGAGGTTGGATAATGCGATTCAGAGCTTTCTCATAGGAGGCAAATTCCTGATCATTTCCTTCTGCGACATTAAAAAGCCCTTGGCGTGTTCTTGCGATCATTTCAGGAATTTTCTCTGAAATGTAAGCAATGGTCATCAGCTCGGCTAATTTGGAGGCCTCTTCTCCTTTGATCTTTCTGATTTTCAAGGCGCGCTGCAAACCACATTCGATTGCATAAACTTCAATGACCAAATCGGCCATCAACAAAACCAATGATTGTTTCTCTCTTAACTTTTCCATATATTTTTGTGCGGCAACGCCACAGAAATAAATGGCCAATCGCTTGAGGGATTCTAGTTGATCAATCCAAGGGGCTAAGGGCTTAGCCGAATCGGTCTTGGGATAACCATCCTTCAAACCAGCCAAAACCTTTTGAATCTCTCCCATCAAATCAATGCTTCCCTTCAAAGCCCTACGCATCAAGGTATCGGGAATCAAGAGACGATTGATTTCGTTTGTCCCTTCAAAAATGCGGTTGATTCGGTTGTCTCGATAAAATTGCTCAGGAGGGTAGTCTTGAATATAACCATAACCTCCATACATCTGCACCGCATCATCGGAAACGATGTCGCTCGACTCCGAACCATAAACTTTTGTAATCGAGGCTTCAATATTGAGCCCCTTTACTTTTTTCATGACAACTTTGTAATAATCAGGGCTCGATTTATCGATTTCGATTGCGGCGCAGGCATTGTCGAGCGCACTGGCATAAGCATAAATCACCGATTCCAATAAATAAGTTCGAATATTGTCATTGGCCAGTTTTTCGCGCATGGCTTGGAAATCAGCAAGGGGCTTTTTGAACTGCTGCCTCTCTTTAAGATATTTGGAGCTATATTCCATAATCCTCTTGCTTCCCCCCATGCAGGCCGCACCCAATTTCCAACGGCCAATGTTCAAAACATTAAACGCAATGCGGTGGCCCTTGCCCACCTCTCCCAAAACATTCTCAACAGGAACCTTACAATCCTGAAGGATCAGGGGAACGGTCGAAGAACCGTGGATCCCCATCTTCTTTTCTTCTTTGCCGCAGGAGACACCCGGAAAAGTCTTTTCGATGATAAAGGCGGTAAATTGCTCCCCATCCACCTTGGCAAAGACCGTGAAGACATCGGCAAAACCGCCGTTGGTAATAAACTGTTTTTCACCGTTCAAGACGTAGTATTTTTTGTCAGGTGATAAAGTTGCTTTTGTCTTGGCAGCGAGGGCATCACTGCCAGAGCCCGCTTCCGTCAACGCATAAGCACCCAAAAATTCGCCTGTCGCCAATTTAGGGAGATATTTTTTCTTTTGCTCTTCGGTCCCGTAATAAAGGATAGGTAAGGTTGAAATCCCGGTATGGCACATCAACGGCACCATAAAAGAAGTCCAGCCTGTTGCATTTTCAGCAATCACGGTGGCGGTAATTTTATTTAAGCCCAGTCCCCCATAGGCCTCTGGAATTTCCGCCATTAAAAGACCGAGCTCACCTGCTTTTTTTAGAAGCCTTGGAACAATGCTAGGTTCAAGCTTTCCTTCAATTTTTTCACGCAATGGCTCAACTTCGTTCTTGATAAAGTCCCTGGCTAATTTGGCCAGTTCTTTCTGTTCCGGATTGAGTTCTTCAGGGATAAAAAGATCCCACGTCCCTACGGGTTCCCACAAAAAAGAGGCACTAAATGGCCCATTCCTTTTTACCATGCATCGTCTCCTCTGACACAATGCATTATCGCATTAAATTCATTATTTTCCAAGTAATTCCTTGAACTTGCGGGTTAGGATCGGAAGAAGGGTGAATAAGTCTCCTACGATGCCATAATCAGCCTTGCTAAAGATGGGGGCTTCCGGATCTTTGTTAATCGCCACGATCACTTTGGAGGTTCTCATACCGGCAAGGTGTTGAATCGCCCCGGAAATACCACAGGCAATATACAATTTTGGATTCACCGTTTTGCCGGTTTGTCCGACTTGATGATCGTGAGAAATATAACCGGCATCGACTGCCGCACGGGAAGCACCCACGGTTGCCCCCAACACTTCTGCCAATTCTCTTATAATTTTGAAATTTTCGTTACTACCCAGCGCCCTACCGCCTGCAACAATAATTTCTGCTTCGGTTAAATCTTTCAGCCCTTTTTCAGCCTCTTTCACCTCTTTGACCTTGACGCGCAATTCCCCCACACTCGCTTGGACTTTTTCCACTTCCGCTTTCTTGGAGGCATCCACGACTTTTGTTGCAAAAGAATTAGGACGGGCGGTTGCAAACTGAATGTCACTCAAAAAATCGACATCCACCAATGCTTTGCCTGCAAAGATGGGTCTTTTGGCTTTCAACTTCCCGCCTTCTATTTTTAAATCGATGCAATCGGTGGCAAGACCCCCTTTGCATTTCATGGCAAGTCTTGGCAAAACATCTTTGCCAAGATTGGAGGCAGAAGCCAAAACGATTTGCGGTTTTATTTTTTGGATCAGTTCAAAAAGAACTTTTGTGTAGGCCTCCCCACGGTAGGGTTCTAAATCAACCCCCTCAATGGCAGTGGCTTTAGCAATGCCAAACTGACCTAGCTCTTCTGCCGCCTGGGCAACATTTTTTCCAACAACAACCCCTTGTGCCTTGCCACCAGCCTGGGTCGCCAATTCAACAGCCTTGCTGGCAAGCTCTCTTGAATATCCTTTGAGCTTCCCCCCTTCATATTCTGCAATAATCAGGACATCACCCATATTATATAACCTTAGCCTCTTCCCTTAAAAGTTTAACCAACTCAGCGCAAACTTGTTCCGGCTCTCCCTTTAAAATTTTCCCTGCTTGTCTATCGGGTGGCAGGCTAAAATTTACCCATTTCACTTTCGGTGTTTCTCCAGCGAGCAAATCGGCGGCCTTCAATTCTTGAATCGGTTTCGTTTTTGCCTTCATGATGCCGGGCAGAGATGCGTAGCGAGGGTCGTGCTCTCCCTTGTCGCAACAAAGAATGGTTGGAAGCCCCACTTCAAAAACTTCCTTGGTTCCGCCACTCACTGGCCGCACCACCATGACTGACTTTTTGTCGCCGCTTAATTCGATATGTTCGATTGGCCAAACACAGGGCCAATCGAGAAGGGTTGCAACCCCGTGTGCGACCTGCACGCAATCATCATCAACAGCCTGTTTTCCTGCTAAAACAATATCGAATTTCTCGTTGGGAAGGACTTTGGCCAAAATGACCGCCGCAGTGTAACTATCGAGTGTTAACCCTTCTGTGTCGATTAAAATGCCTCGATCCGCCCCCATGGCAAGGGCCTGACGCATCGATTCGACAGCCCTTTTGATACCCGCCGTGACAATCACCACTTCACCAGTACCCACTGCCTCTTTTAAGCGCAGGGCCTCTTCAACCGCATATTCATCATAAGTATTAATGATCCATTTGATATCGGTTTCATCAACACCCGATGCATCGGATTTGATTTTGATTTTTGTTTCCGTATCCGGAGTTTGTTTTAACAAGACAGCAATTTTCATAGGCTCGCGTCTCTATACAAAATAGATTGGAGATTGCAACTCAAAAGAGGTCTAGATTAAGGATGCACCATCAATAGCTTTGGGAATGTTTTTCCCTAAAAGCTTCAATGTGGTGGGGAAGACGTCGACAGTGCGCAAGACTTTGGCAGGTAAAGGAACATTCGTTACAACAGGAACCGACATATGCTCTCGATGGAGTGAGCCGTGAGAGCCTTTATGTTCCGGAATTTCATATTTCAAGCGAAGATCAAAACCGGGTGTTGCGGAAAGAACAATATCGCCCGTTCTGGATGCTTTAAACAAATGCCCAATCTGGCAGAGGGCATCGGGGTAGTTGGTGTGGCATGTTTTTTCTAACACTTCTTTATGATTGAGATTTCCGGAAACATTTTCGTACCCAAAAGGGTCCTGCTTTTTCACTTCGTATTTCAAATTCCCACCAACAAGTTGCAAGGAGGCCTCACCTCTTTTTGAAAGGATATCAACTCCACCCTCGTCGTTGCGTACCATGACAATGTCAATGGCCGGTTGCCCCAGCAAATCAGTTATCAGAGCAGAATCTAAATGGTTAATCTCGCTTCGAGAGACGGGCTTTGCCCAACCATCTCCATTTTTAAAATAAAGATGAGTCATTCCATTTCCAGAAACCATATTGGCAACTTTTTTACCGTTTCGATGAAAAACCTTTGGGTAATAAAAGACGGGCAAACCCCGCTTTTCCAAAAAAGTATTCACACAAAAATGGGTATCCGTTTTGCTAAGCCCATGGTCCGAAACAATCCAGAAGAGGGTATCGTCCCATTTGTTTAAGTTTTTCAGTTTGGCGGCAATTTGCCCCACCGCCGTGTCTAAAAAACGATATTGCTCGATGGTTTTTTCATGGTGCGGGTGAGCCAGATGGGAATATTCATCGATGCCTGGAAAAACAACAAACAAAAAATCAAAATCTTTTTCGATCGCCTTCAACGTTTTCTTGAGGGCCGCTTGATCGATGAATTCCCAACGATCGGTCAGATGGGCATAATACCAATACCAGATCCGCATGATCTTGGTTAAGTTCCGATTTCCAGCCCCCCTGCAAACAGAGTTGAAAATATTGTAAGAGTCGGGCAGCAAATCAAAGATCGTCGGGTGTGGCGCCATATCGCGATTGATCAAAAACGTTTCAATCCCGACATAACTCCTGAACTTCACCATCTTCTTTTTTGGGTCGGCATAAGCCTCTTTATCAAACCAGCGAATGCCCGGAACATTGAGGGTTCCCGGAAAACAGCCGGTCAAAAAAGGGAAATAGGCGGGGCCTGTCGTTGAAGGGAAAGTGGTAATGCCACTAGCCACTGTCCCTGTGGCCACAATCTCCTTTTCAATATGAGGTAGCTCCCCACGGGCCAGAAGTTCTCGCAAAACATCCTCTCTTGCCCCATCGGCAAGAATCATCACGACCCGTTGAAATATTCGATTTTTCATGATTGAAGCACGATCGCACTAAGCACCCTCGCACGATCTTATGACCTCTTGGAACGAAACTCGTCTAATTTTGTCTGCATGCGGCGGACCAATTCGGGATAGCCATGCTTTTTAATAATATTGCCAAACGAATATCGATAATTTTCAACAAGACTGGCATCATCCATAATCACATCATAGATTTTCCAATCTGAGTTTGTCCTCTTCAATTTGTAATTGAGATCTACCTTAAGATTTTTACTCTTGATCCGAACCGTTGTCTTGGCCATCGCCTCGCTTTTTTCCTTATTCAAATAATTTTGACTCTTGTAGTTAATAGAATAAGGCTGATCGTTACCCTTCTCAGCCGCTTTTTCTTTTGAAAAAAGAGAGCGCTCCTCCAACAAATTGGTGAGGAGTTCGACGAACTGATTTTGTTCTTGAGGGGTTCGTTGATTCCAGTAGTGATCCAGGGCTATTCTCGCAAGTTCTCTCAAATCAAAAGTCCCTCTCAAGATTTTTTGTTTGAGTTGTACGTTGAATGCTTTATCAGCCTCCGTCAAATTTTTGCCAATCTTATATTGTTCCGCCATTTTATCTAAATCTTTGATGGCTTGAATGGGTGTGGTAGTAGACGCTACGGGCTTTACTGTCGCCAACTTGCCAGAGCTAGCAAATGAAAAAACCGTGAGAAACAGAGAAACAAAGAAGCAAGAAACAGAGATAAAAACTGATTTCTTTCTCTGCATCTTGCCTCTCTGCCTCATGTCATTATTCTTCATATCCCTCTCTCCTTCCTATCTTCTCTTCTAGCTTAGCCAAAGCAATATTATAGTCAAATACCGTTTTGTAATACTCACCTCGGGTCAACAAGACAAGCTGCAACGCGTCGGTATATTGCTGTTCTTCCCCTACACCAATATCCAAATTTGTCTTTGAGAGAAACATCATCTGGCGGGCCATTTTTTGACGTTCTTCCGCTCGATCAACACTCGTTTTGAGTCTTTTGACCTCTCGATAACTCTCCTCAACTTCTAACCCAATCCCTCGTTTTGCCAACTGGCTCTCAATCTGAGCTTTGTAAAATTCGTTGCCAAGCCGTTTAATTTTTGCATTCGATCCGTGAAAATCAAACTGCCCTTTTAATTCAAGTCCGACTCCGGCCCGCGTGAAATTAAAGGGATTATTGAAGGAGTCTGTGGCTCTCACATTTTGTACGTTATCGGTCGTCCGCCCAAACTCAAAAAAACCGCCAAGCCCCACTCTTGGAAATAATTTTCTTTTTTCCAACTGCTGTTCCAACCGTTTACTTTCAACTCCGATATTAATCAAGTGACTATCCGGTCTTTCTTCCATCGCTTTATCGACATAATTTTCCAGCGGCTCCAACTTTTTTGCGGCCGGTTCCAAACTGTAGCTTGCTAACTCGAAAGATTGCTCATCGGGCAGTCCCAACTGAATTTTCAAGGCATGTCTCGCCACTTTTTCCTTCGCATTGGCTTCATCGATCCTTCTTTCTAAATCGGATTTAAAAACTTTCAATTTCAAAATATCGTAGGGGGAATGTTCGTGTGTCTCTTCCTCTTTTTTCAATTTGTTGTTGATTTTGTTGACAGCATCTTGGGCTAAATTATTGAGTTCATGGCTTAATTGAATGCCGTAATAGAGTTGTTTGATCTCCGAATGAATTTTGGTTTCATCTTTGTTGCGTTCCACTTTGGCTGCTTCAATCCCTTGCTTTGCCAAATTTTGGGCGGTCGTCAATTGACCAAAGGCATAAAGTGGTATGCCAACTCCAACTTTGGACGTAGTAAAAAAAGTCAAATCCCCACCAAAAAATGATTGCGCAGCATTTAGGGCATCCAGAGGGGCAGGAGCCATCCGATGACTGTATTCGAGAATAGGCCAAAAACGAGCCTGTGCCTCTTCCAAGCGCCATCTAGAGCCCTCAATGGCATAATCTCTTGCAGACAATTTCGCATTATTTTCCGAGGCCATTTTGAGACAGTCTTGAAGAGTCAGCCTCAATTTGGGCTGAGGCGGTGTTTGGGCCATCAAGGGGCCTGCAGATAAAAAAAAGGCCGCAGAAAAAACGGCAAGGAGCAGTCGCTTGTGTTGCATACGTCCAATTTTGCTAACAGAATCGAGGCCTTAACGCAAGAAATCTTCTCCGACCTTTGCGAAAAACGCTTTCATAAATAAGATGGAGCTTCGGGGTCCTGTCCCTCCGGGATTGCACGCCCTCCCGACAGATCGG
>MGRG01000004.1 GCA_001798075.1 Deltaproteobacteria bacterium RIFCSPHIGHO2_01_FULL_43_49
AAATTTCCACTCTGAAACTAAATGAAGTGAAAAGAAAATCCCCAAAACCCTCCTACTCCTTCAACCTACGTCCGTCTGAGATTCTTTTTCCTCTGAGATTCTTTTTTCCTCCTTAAATGATCGGCTCAAGCTCTTAGCAACATTTTCATTTTATTCAAATGCCTTTCCATACCAATAATCTGCTTCTTTATAATTGATTGGGATTCCCGGAGCACCGTCTTCATAAATTTGACCAAGTTTATATGCCGCACTGTCATTGCCATTCTTGGCTGATAAATGAAACCATTTCATTGCTTCTGCAAAGTCCTCAGGTTTTGTAGCATCATTGAAGATTATGAATGCTAAATTATATTGGGCAATATGAAGCCCAAGATTTGCTGCCTTGAGATACCATTTTTTGGCATCATTTCTATTTTCTTGAACGCTCCATCCGTTGTCGAACATGATTCCGATGTTATTAATTGCATTGGGGTAATTTTGATCAGCAGCTTTTTTGAACCACTTAAAGGCTTCAGTCAAATCTTGCTCAGTACGTGAATTTAAATTGAGATAAAATTTTCCAATCTCATTTTGATCTTTCATGTTACCCGCAATGGCTCCTTTTAAAAGTTCCTGCCAACTTTTAGTTTCCGACGGTGTTTTCTGGATAACTGTCTCAAACACAGTACCAACGTTTATTGGATTGCCAATCTCCTGAAAGGAACTGAAAAATTTTTCATTGTCTTCATTATTGGTATCTTGACCCGTTGTCATTAAATAATAAGCATTAGTGCCAATAAAAAATACCCTAATATCTGAGATTACATTAGTTTTCCATTTAACTCTTGATTTAAACTTCAAGATGCCGTTTTCATGGAGCTGATCTGTGGAGAGTATCTTTCCTTTTGTTCGGAGAGTTTCCATCACATCAGAAAAACGTTTTTTTTGGTCTTCTTCGTTTAATGGCATATCTAGCTCAATGTGAGTAACAGAATATTTGGACATAGAAACCACTGTGTCAGAAGCTAACACATGCTGATTAGTAACTGATTCGTCATTGCCATTTCCTTTGAAACTTCCTTGCCAATAGGAGGGTGTCGATGGCATTTTCACGCTATATGATTTATAGGGCGGGCTGTATGTTCTCCATTCTTTGCTGTTTGTAAATCGAACACTGTTCATTGTAGCCGATATGTCTTTCTCGTATTTTACAAATATTTCTTTAGGTGCATATCCCACAATCATATAAGCTTTGCCGCCCTTCTGAACTATTAAAACCTTTGCTCTCAACTGTTGAAACGGCAGTGTAATATCAGTTGTTATTCTAAATTTCTTGATAGGGTCATTTCTAATTGTCTCCACATCGCGCTTAATCACACCCCCGTTAAATTGCACAACCATACGATCTATCAGTATATAAGCTTCTGCTTGAAGGTTGTTTGAATTTTTTAAAGAGAAAAGCAAAATTGTGGGCCTAGGATAGGTATCTTTTGGTTTCGTCTCTACACCAGAGTATGCTGCCAAGGTTGATTGGCCAAAGCTCATTCTTTGAAAGTTATTCTGTCTCCATCCACACGGCACGGTAAACTCAATATCATGATCCAAAATAGATAGTGTTTCATCACCGAACGCATTAAATAAGTTTTTTAATTTAGTGCGTTTTAAATTGCTTAATGGAAGTTGTTCGAGAATCTTATAAAGGCTCGTATTATAGGGTGTCTGGTTTATCGCTTCGCGAATATATTTCTCTGCGATATTTTTGTAGTCCATTTCTTTAAAAAGCAGAGCCAACATGGCCAAAGCTGAATAGTCAAATGCAAGATATTGATTCGTTTCATCTTCCACAACAAAACCATTTTTTTGATTTTGGGCAATTTTTTTATAAGTTGATGTTGCTGAACTGAATTGATTTTTGAAAATATCTATTAAACCCTTCATAGGTATAGCATCATCAGGGTTCTTTGCTAAAGCCTTTTTCAGGGTAGTTTCTGCCAATTCAATGTTTCCCGAATACAAATAAGCTGATGATAATATGCTATAATAATCAACGTTGTCCTCGATTCGTATTGCTTTATTCATGCTTTTTATTGCTTCCAAAAAATGGCCGCTTCCTTGTTGTAATGCCCCAAGTAAATACCAATATTCGGCCTTATTTGGATATAAGGTTGTCAGGTTTTTTAATGTATTTATTCCTTCATCAACATTTCCTTTAGAAACTGCAGTAGAAATATCTAACATCATTTGCCTCATTTTTTGATACTCCATAAGGTAATAGGTACCAACTGCAATACCGCCCATAAATATTGCGGCTCCAGTAATGATAACAAACCTCTTTTTTCTTCTCGTATAATAAAACGCCCGTTTAATTATGGACGGAGATTTCGCCTTGATTGGAAGATAATTCAGAAAATTTTGCAGATCATCTCTGAGTAGCTTCACAGATTGATAGCGTAATTGGGGATCTTTAGCGATAGCCGTTGAAATAATTGTCTCTAGGTCCCTCGGAATGTGTTTCCACTTGTTTTTGGGCCTAATCGGTTCTTTGTTTTTGATGTTTGTATAAATTTCATAAATGCTATCTCCTTCGTAAGGTAACCCACCCGTCAGCAATTCATAAAGCGTAACTCCCAGGGAATAAACATCCAATTGGTGACTGTCTTTAACTACTTGCTTTTGAAAAGATTCTGGTGCTGAGTAAATGGGCGTTCCCATAAACTCACCAGAGACCGTCAGGTTTTTTTCAACATCGTCATGACTCAAACCAAAATCCAAAAGCATGGGATTGCCATTGGTTTCCACAATTATGTTGGAAGGTTTGATATCGCGGTGGATCACACCGTGGTCATGAGCATATTGAACCGCGTCTGCAATCTGAATGATGAGATTGCATAGAAATTCAGTCGGCGTTTTAGTTTCCAGTCCTAAAATTTCTTTTAGTTTGCTCGCGGATTGATCTGTTTTTGAGAATTTTTCAATCAGGATATTAAGCGGTGTTCCCTCAATATAGCGCATGATGATATAAAAGGAGCTCTCCTGCTCACCTACATCATAAACCGGAACGATGTTTTTATGATTCAACCGGCCGATGATCCGGCTCTCGCGCAAAAACCTTTCCTTGAGTGCTTTATTATCGACAGCAAAAGGACGAAGCACCTTAACAACCACATCACGGCCCAGTTTTTCCTGCCGCCCAAGATAAACGACTCCCATCCCTCCTTGCCCCAAAACCTTAATCAATTTGCAACTACCTATTTCGCGGCCAACTAATAGTGGTACTTCCTTTTCAGGTTGCTCATCTCGCAGGACACTAAGGAGTTTTTTGTAAGCTTTTACTTTTTTTGTCAGGCCTTCTTTATGTTGAGGATATTTTTGAAGGAGTGGGCCAAAGTCTATCGACTCTTTATCGGCATTGGCGGAAAGATACTCCTGAAAAATGGAATTAATATCGTCATTCATGCGTTAGAAAATCTGTAAGTTTGTCCATAGCCCTGGCAAACTGCATGCGGGCGGCATCTTCACTACAACCCGATTCCTGCCCGATTTCCTTAAAAGACATTCCTTCATATTGTCGCATGATTACAACATCACGTTGTTTTTCAGGAAGCTGGTCCATGGCTGCTTCTAATTCCAAAACCTCTTCCTTCAATCTGAGCTGGAAACTTGGTCTCCACTGACTACTAGCGGGAATTTTAGATAAAACCGAACTCTCTATGGTTGCATCTTTATTCTCCGTTACTTGTGTTAAATTTCTTTTTGCCGCCCCATGATAATCGGCTAGATCCCGGATCTCATTTTGCACTAGCTTGCTAATCCAATGAAGAAAAGCGGCTTCATTTTTGGGCTCAAAATTTTCAAATCCCCTGACGGCTCTCACCATGACTTCCTGAACGACATCCATCGATTCCATTTTGGTTCTTAGTTTCGGGCCAAGCTTCATTCGGACAATGCGCAGGATTCTATTGAGATAACGCTCCAAAAGCAGATTGAGAGCCTGATCTTCTCCGGCCTTGGCCCTCATAACAAGATTCAGGGTCGTTTTAAGGTCATCAGCCATTTCTTATGTTATTTCAGATAGTTATAAAATTTTCAATCTTATTTGTTCGGTTTTTATTTCAATGCCGCTTGCAAGAGTAGAAGGGCAATTAAGCCCAAAACAAACAAGGAGGCAGATATGAAAAAATCAATCTTAGCAGTAGCGGCCATCGCCGCAGCGTTCGTTAGCTCAGCGTCCTGGGCACAGGTCAATGTAAGAGGGTATTTCCGGGGAAATGGGACATATGTGCAGCCCCACATTCGCTCCTATCCTGATGGAAACCCATATAATAACTTTGGTCCTCAGAGCAAACTGGACATAGACCACATGAAAAGCCCATTCAATCCGGTCTCCTTCTCTCCTGATCGGATCGGTTAATTAGGGAATCTGGGGCTGGCGAAAAAATGCCAGCCTCGGATTTTCCGGGAGGTTTTTATGAAATCATTCATATTGATAATGGCTTTAGTTCTGACAAGCACTTGGGTGAGTAGCGTGCTTGCACATCCAGGAAGAACAGATTCTTCCGGATGCCATTCTTGTTGGACAAATTGTGCGTCTTGGGGCTTGGATTATGGAGAGTACCATTGCCATTGAGAGTAGAGGAGATCGTTATGTTTAAAAAAATATTGGTGATTATGTTGGTGGGATTTATCCTCATTCCTTCGGCAGATTTATTGGCAAGAAGGGGAAGTTATGGAGGTTATCGTATGCCTAATTATAAATCTTTTGGCAGTTCAGTTCGAGTCCGTGGATATACTAAGAAAAGTACTGGAACATATGTTTATCCTCATCGTCGGACATCACCGGATTCAAGACGCTTCAACAATTGGTCAACAAAAGGAAATGTAAATCCGTACACTGGAAAAAAGGGTTCTAAATCGTATTGATAAAAATATTTTGGATGATGCCTGGGCGGCATTACTGCGGGGGATTCCGCCACTACTGCGTTGGCGGACAAGAAGGAGATCCAGGCAACAGGGTGTTCAAGTGTTGTCCAGCCCGCGGTCCAATGATTGTTGGCTCTGCTATATTTATGTCTTGTCTTTTAGTTTTTGCGCTGTCTTCGGTAATTTCTTTCTCTCAGAAGCTAGTTTGCGTTCAATCTTCTTGACATCTTCTACAGGAGGAAGATTTTCGGGCCGGATTTTGCTTCTCCCCAGAAGCTCACGCACATCTTTGTTGTTTTTTACATGTTCAGTGCTGATGGTGGTTTCACTTTTTAAATCATCACGCACCACATTGAATTGGGTAATTTCATTGGCGAAGTCTTTTGCTTTGATTGTGATGGTTGGTAAAAAATCTGCCAGAGGCCGAGGCCCTGGAACACCCAACTTACTTTTCATCTGCTGGGTGGTATAGCCACCAAAAAGAGCTTGATCCCCTTTGCTGCGAATCCGTGCAAAACCTTGGCCATCAACTCCACGTTCAAAAAGAACGCCCGAAAGTTTTTTTTCGGAAGCACTCAATTTCTCTCGTGCTTGAACCCGCTCCACTTCAGCAAGCCTCTGTTCTATTATTTCCTGTTTTCTAGTTTGAACGGCGAAATAGGTTTGGGCAAAAGCAATCTCATTTTTTCGAGGGTCCCCGTTTTGGGCGATGAGATAGCAGGCATAACGGGTGAGCATAACATCATCGATTTCTCTCTGAGTTCCTGAACCAATATCGACCATTTTCCCGACGTCGGCAAAATGGTCCTCAATGGCATGTTTTGAGTTTAAACAGGCTATTTTGGCCTTTTCAATGACCTTAAGAAAGTTGTCCCATTTTTCATACCCGAGCAAACTTTGAAGGTCCCGAGCATACCAGAATTCAGTCTCTTCTTTCCTTTGAAGCGCACTCTCAAAGGCACTGTGTAATTGAATGATAAGTTGTTTTTTCATGATTTGTCTCCCGAAGGCTCTATTCAGTGTTCTAAATACAGTTTTAAAAGAAAATCAACGAGTTAAATGCTTTGCTTGGGCATCTATTGTAGCAGGGGGTGAGGTGGCCCAGGTACAGACGGTGTTCAATTACTGTTCCAGCCCGCACAAGCCCCGAAGGGGTTGGCGCGGCTTTTGCTCAGAGTCGAGCGAGAGATTGCTTCACCGCCTTCGGCGATTCGCAATGACAAATCGGTTTTCCATTTTTATTTTCCATTTTCTTTGCGCCAAAATTTTTATAGCCCCACTCACCTGTCTGTGGCCTTAAGGGCCAAAACTAATCACCCACCTTTGGTGGGCAGACAGGTGGTGGGGTAGATTTTCGGTCAATTTGCGCTGGAAATGGTTTCTAACTTCCTCGGATAAGGGACCCCAAGTAGTAAGTGGTCCCGATTTTGGCGATTGCTGGCGAAAAGTCCAATTTTAAATATGCCACAAAACTGTTTGATATTATTAGATTAATTATACTTATTGACTATAAATAGTCATAGTACTATAATTTTATTGTTATTACATATAGTTAATAGATTTATGAAACTTAACACTTTTGAAAAATTAGTGGCGTTTGGGGTTGTTGCCAGAAGCAATGTTAAAAATGATCTCTCCTCTGTTCGCACCCTCATGCGCCAAGGCCTTGTTGAAAAAGTGTTCAAAAAAGGGCGGGTTTTTTATGCGCTCACCTATAAAGCACTTCCTATATTAGACCATGTGCGCCTTCAATTACTCGAAGAGGCAAAGCTGAGGGCAAAATTATATCCCCGCAGACGTCTTCTTTATCAAGCTTTGTTGGAAGATGTCCGTTTTTTGGATACCTCAAAAGAAGAGGCAGAGCGATTTCGTTTCTTGGGAGATTGGCGTCTTAATGTATCCCCCACAAAATCTCAATTGCAATTGTCGCAGCTGCGTTTTTATCAAAACAAAGGCTTAACGTGAAACAAAAAATCAAAGAAATTCATAAAAAAGATATCCCCGAACTATTCCAAAAAATCGAAACGGGGTTGGCCAAGAAAAACAAAAAGTTGGAAATCATTGTTCTTGGAGGGCTAGCAATTTTATTACAAGATTTTCGAGATAGAGTCACTTTTGACATTGATATTGCCGCCAATAAAGACGCCAAAACCTTTGCAACAATTTGTTATAAACTCGGCATTGATGTTGATATCATCACAGTTGCTTCGACAGTAGACATTGTTCATGCAGAAACGATCAAGCAATATTCCGGCAAATTCTTGACGGTTAATTCTATTATGCCTGAAGATTTGATAAAGTTGAAACTTGAGAGATTTTATAAACAAGATCCTGAGGATATTTATGCCATCATTGAAAAAACAAATTTATCTTATGAAAATTTTAAAAGATTAGTGCAAGAGATGTTGCCCAATTTTATTGGCAACCCTCAAATACTCATTTTGAGTGCCCAAGAAGTTGTCGAGAGAAAATACCTCCAATATATAAAAGACTTCCAGGAGAATGTTAAATAAAAGATGAAATTTCGATATTTACATCCAAACAGGTTCGAGCCTTACAATTGGGGTGGCTAACCCTTCGACTCCCCTTCGATAAGCTCAGGGTCGCTCAGGGCACGCGGGATTACCCTCCGCGCTTCTCGCGCTGCGGGTACTTCGTCGGCGTCCCACTTCGTGAGAACCCCGCCTCGATCGTCGAACTCCATTCCGCTTTCAGCGGTAAGGTTCGACCCCGAACATCCTTCAATAAGAAATCTCCGCATTTTGCGGAGATTTCTTATTGGGGTCCCTTATCCGAGGAAGTTAGAAACCATTTCCAGGAAAATTTCTATAGAAAAATTGGCGCGAAAGAAAATAAAATAGAAAAATTGAAAAAGGAAAAAGCCGATTTGTCATCGCGAAAACGAAAGCCGAAAAAACCCCCTTCAAACCGATGAGCAAAATCTGCGCCAATTCCCCTTCGGGGTCTTGTCACAGATTTTGCATTCGCACGGTGGCAAAAACCGTGCCCGCGCACCAAGAAACTACCCCAAGGCGCCGTCACGGTTTTTGCAGTTTCACGGTAGCCGTTGGACCGCGGGCTGGAACAGGGGCCGCTGGGCCGATCCTCCCCCGCACCCCCGGCTCGGCCCAGCGGCTTTAAAACCAGCCCCATTAACTGCGCTCTTGCGCAGTCAGCGCAACCATGCTAACGGTCAGTTTGTAATGGCCAGCGAACTGACGACAACTCAATCGTATCAACAACTCGTTGCCGACTTGGCGGCTCTTCTCCAAAAAGGTCAGCAAGATGCCTTAAACAAACTCAACGAGATTCGAGTGAGAACCTATTGGGAAATGGGCAAACGTCTGAGCGGCGAAAGAGAACTGATTGATTCAGAGCAATCCGGCACCTTCATCAACCGCCTCGCACAAGATCTCAACTTGGACTCAACTCTTCTCTACCGGATTCTCCAATTTTATCGAACTTGGCCTGACGCTATTCCAACAATCGACAATGCCGGCAACTTAAGCTGGGCCCACTATGTCGAACTCATTTCCATCAAAGATTCCAAAGAGCGAGACTTTTATTTGGAATCTGCCACGACAGAAGGATGGAGTCGCAACACTCTACGCAAAGCCATCACCAAAGATTTGTTCACAACCTCCCAAAACCCAACCTCCGAAACGGGACAAGCACTCAAACGTGACCCAAGTCCTCTTTACACCTACAAAGCCATTGTTGAAAAAGTGGTCGATGGCGACACCCTTCTTGTCCGAATCGATTTGGGTTTTGATGTTTGGGTCAATCAACGCATTCGCTTTCGCGGCATCAACACTGCAGAGCTAATTAAAAATGGTGTCCCATCCGGTGATGCTTCCGACCGAGGCGAACAAGCCAAACAATTCGTTCAAGAGAAACTGAAAGACATCGAATTCATCGTCATTAAGACTTACAAAACAGATATGTATGGCCGTTTTGTGGCTGATGTCTTTTATCACCCCACCATCAAGAAAAGGGAAGATGTTGCTGCAAAAGGTTTTTTTCTGAATTTAGAGTTGGCAAATGAGGGACTTGCAGATTATGTACTTTAATCATGAGTGAGTTGCTCATTGTGCCAAACCAAACTCGCCAGCCATTGATGCCTTCGATCGATCAGATTGTCGAAGATTTTAAAATCTTCCTAGAGGTTAAATATCCGGCTTACCTTGAGAAATTTGTTCAGCGTTTAGCAGCAAATCCTGAAGCAGCAAGGGCAGAGGCGATTGTGTTTTCTTTCTTGCGAAGTCAAGCTCTGAACCCTCTTCCTTCGGAAGATCTTAGCAGTGGCGGCATGGATTTCTTATGTCACCAAAACGGTAAGCCAAGTTTTTTCTTAGAAACAACCAGTTTCGGTTCTGAGACCGCCGCCAATGCTTCAGGCATCTCCACAAAAATTCCTGAATCAGCCTCAGCTTCTTGGTACAAGACAATCACAAAGCAGCTCCGTCGAATAGTCTCAGAGAAAGCGAGGCAACTCTCTGCCCAAGTGCACCCCTGTGTTCTTGCAATTACAACGGAGCATTATTCTGCTGAAGCTCTTTTGGGTACGCAGGCGGCTGTAGACATGCTTATTGGCGAAACAAAAATTGCCTTTTCCGTGGGAACAGAGGAATCTAAGTCTAACATAATAACTGAACTGGAAGACTCTGTATTTTTCCGCCGGAAAAAAGATGGCAGTGGTATTGAATCATGGCGAAGAAACATTTCTGCAATTTTATTGTTCCAGATTTATTCTAAGGAATGCCGAATTGTAGGTTTATTGCATCCGGATCCAACTAAACCTTTCTCAATAGACTTACTGCCAGAGATTCCTTTTATTCGCCTTCAAACGTGGCCGCCAAAAGATGGCAAGCTCGATACCGAATGGGTGATTTCAAATCCTTCCGCAACTCAGTTTTATCATCAATCGATTGCACTAACAGATGTTGAGCTAAAGCAAAATTAGTCTTTCATAAAAAATAAAACAAATTCAATATGTTATGATATTTGGGTCATAAATGGGTCATAAATTTTTGCCTTTTTAGGCCATTTTAAGCGTGTAAAAGCTGGTCTTTCGCTCGCCATGTTGCTCAATTAACCTCTTTTTCTCCATCCCGTCTAATAACCTTCCTAGAGAACTTCGGGACAACCCCGTTGTCACCATTAAATCATGTCGCTTGGCTTGACCCCTTTCCCGAATAACATCCAAAACTTTTTCCTCTATTGTCTTTTGAGCTACAGAATCCATTACATTTTTCGGTCCCTGAATCTTGAGCATTGCAAAAATAACGACCCCAACATACGCCAACAAAACCCCACCTTGGAGATATTGCTGGTTGGCAAAAATTTGATAGATGGCCCAGGTCCCAACTATCGCAGAAACTCCAAGGACAATTTTTGTGAGCTTATCGAATCTCATCCCTTATGAAATTTATCAAAATAAGTTTTGAGTACGGCGCTTTTTTAGACAGTTGCTTCCATCATAATCTCATTCAATCTCGCCTGCCATTCATCTTCCGGCAAAACTTCGAAGCCCATAATTTTATCTTTCATTTCCAGGCCCAGCTCATTCCAGTTGCGCTCCTTTGCCTTGCGTGTGCAAAGATTAAAAACTTTTCGAACATACCTTGTTTTCTCATTATCCTTCAGATGGATCCCCTTCGTTTCGACCACGTAAACGCGGTTGTAATCGGTCGCCGGTTCCTTGTCCGTCATCGTGAAAATGAAATCAGGATAAATGCGGTGCTGACGCCACCCCTGAATGGAATAATCGTGACGTGAGCGGTTCCGAAACCAGAAAAAGAGCCGATGTTGGTCTTCCAGATACCAGGCTACAGCCTTTTCGGTCTCGTTAAAATCCTCCTCCGGCACTGCTTCATAAAGACTCAGTTCGAGTTGTCGGCCTTTTTCCTTCGTGAGTCTCTTTGATGCGGCTTTGAAGGTAATCTCCCTTGGGAAACTCCAATTAAGATCCCGGCCGATGATCAGAAAACGCAGTTCATCCTTTTCCAGGAGGGACAGAAAGACATGTTCGGCCAGCCGATCCTTTTCCGCTTCGAGTTGTTTGCGCAGTTCCTCAATGATGAATACAAAGTTGTTGGCGACGAGCCTCTCCGCCTCCTGCGCACTGCCCTTTGTCTTGAGAAAATGGTCTAAAACACCTTTCGCCAATTCATGAGCTTGCCACGGGTTTGGGACAATATCGCCAAGCTGACGGGTCATAAAAACCGGATCAATGGGAATGCCCCCCTCTTCCAAATTCTTGACCCCTCTGGTCTCAATAAGGCGGTATCTGTCGTTTGTCAGAGCAACGCCCATCTCGACATCCTTTTTCTCGTCAAAGGAAAGTGTCAGCTTCTTTACCGGCTTCAGATCCACATCGGCCCAGGGGATTTTTGCTTCAATGTCCATTTCGTAATTAACGGGCCTCCACAAATGCCCGTTTTTGACGACAAAGACTGGCAGGATTGTTCGGCCTGCTGCTTTCTTGAATTTTTCCCGCATCATGGAAACAATGTCCCCAACTTCTCCGGTTTGTCCTTCGGTTGCTATGTGCCCTCTCAAATCGCCCAATCCCTCCTGGGCAAATCCATCCCGAATGCTTTCCAGCAGTTTGTTTGCTTTTTGCTGAAAGCAATGGACGTAACTTTCATCCAGCTCTCGAACGTGTGTCTTGCGAGCATAGGGCTGGCGCAAAATGCGCCCCACCAGTTGGGTCAGTGAGTTCTTTGACGAAGGATTGGTGAGGATGGTGAGGACATAGGCAAAGGCACAGTCCCATCCTTCCTGAAGGGCCTGCTTTGTAATAATGTAACGGATTTTACAGTCACGGGAGAAAAGCCCCCCCGTGTCATCGACCTCTTTGAGTTCATCCTTTTCACTCGTTTTGACGGCAATTTCATCTGCCGCGATTCCCATGACCTTGATCAGATGCTCACGAACCTGTTCCGAATGAATCCACCGACTACCTCGTTGGTCCTTCCCTGTTCGCTCCACCTGAATCAGGCAAATGGGGCGGATATAAACACCCGTGTTGGCCTCGTATTCCCTTGCCTTCTTTTCCAGAACGCTCCGTTTGTTCACCGAGTCGAGAAGTGTATCCTTCCAGTCGGGACTGGCCTTGTTGATTAGATGCAAATCGAGCTTGATCATCTCCTCGCGGAGCAATTCCTGTCCCGTGATGTCAACAAGGACATTGCTCTGAACCGGAGTTGCCGAAAGTTCCGCGATAAGACATGGGTTGAACCCCCGCAAGGTTTCCTGCGCCCCCTCGCTGTAGGCCTTGTGCCCTTCGTCAAGGATGATGACCGGCGAGAGGGTCCGAAGCGTGTTGCCCAGAGAGGTCTTGATCTGCCTCCCCCAAAAACCGCTCTCCTTTTCGTAGGTATCCAGGTTTGGAAAGCGTTTCAAAATGGCCTCCTGCGCCTTGATATCGTCCTCCGGTGGAAAGAAATTTTGAAAACCCCCGCTGTCCTTGAAAACTTTCAAAGTTTCCTTTGTTTTACGATTCGCTGAAGGGAGCATGAGCATCAGCACCACGAGGTTTTCTTGAATATCTTGCGGCGAAAAATGGTCTGTTTTTTCAATGATCTGGGTGTGCCCGCCCGTCGCAAGATCGAGGTGTTGACGATAGGGATGATTTTTATCTTTGAGGCTTTGGATCGTTTGCCGGTAAATTTGTGTCGTCGGCACAATCCACAACACAAGTCCCGTCCTGCGCTTGAGGTATATCATGTTCACAAGGTCAAGCGTCTTGACGGCCAGCAGGGTCTTGCCGCCGCCTGTCGGAATTTTCAGACAGAAGGCTGGCAACGGTTGGCCGATGCCGTTCTTTCGTGATGAATACGGGCGATGAATGCCGGCCTTTTCCCAAGCCTTCACCGGGAAATCGAGTTCAAGGTCGGGGTTCTCCCCAGCCTTCTTTTTCCAGATTGTCAATTGATCGAGGTAACCCCTGATCTCCGTCAAGGTCCTTTGCTGGTATTCTTTCAGTCGCATAACTTACCGTGTCGTTTCGTAAATTTCGAAAGGCAGTTGGGCAAAATCAATTTTGTGGTACTCCAGATGCTCTTGGTCCAGATACTTGGTCGGCGCAAAAACGAGCCGCCTCTTGTCTTTTTTAAGTCCGGGGAGATTTTCCGCCATATCCAAAGTGAGTGCGAGATTTTTCAGCTTCTCAATGTCGGGGACGTAGAAGAGAAAAACTTGATAGTTCTTGCTCTCGCCGATGAAACTCTTCTTTTCGTTCGCCGCCTTTTCGTCAAACTCTTCTCCAGTTGCCGTGTAGAAGACGTAGCGTGCGAGCTCCTTGTAGGAAGGAAGGTTTTTTCCGTCGAGGATGCTTTCCAATTCGATTGACTTGCCGAGTTCAAAATAACTGAATTGGTCAGTTATTCCATTTTTGATAACACGGCGAATTCTTTCGGCAGTAATACGATCTGCATAATCTTCACATTCAGCTAAAACGAATTTCCGTTTGCCACCATCTGCAGAGTTCAACTCGATTGTTGCTTGTCCGGTAGTTCCTGAACCAGCAAAAGAATCAAGAATAATTCCATTTTTGTCACCAGACAAAAGGATTGCGTGTTTTACCAAATCGACCGGCTTGGGATAATCAAAAACAGCTTCTCCAAATAGTTCCCGAATTTGATCACGGCCAGTTTCATTGTTGAACTCAGAACCTTGCCAAATCGACGGGAAAAGACGGCCTCCCAGTTCGCCCTCATCATTGTCGGAATAGTCTATTTGAAAAACGTCCCATTCCTTCTCACCAGTTTCTCTGCGCTTGACCTGTTTCGCAACTAATAGATGGGATTCTCGGCCAGCTTTATCTTTGCCCCATCGCCAAACGCCGTCTGTGTTATTGGAAAGTCGGGGAACTACTTTGATGAGGTTTTTACTTTCTTTAGTGCTGACACTGCCATCTGCTGGATTTATGAAAAATGGATAATGAAGGTTGGGACGATCCTGCCGTTTGGATAAAGCACCGCGTTTTCTTAAACCGAGCAACCGATATTTTCGCCCTTCTTTGTCTGTTTCAGAGTACTCGGCAAGTTGTTCTTCGTTGAGTTCCAATCGTCCGGCCTTGAATTTATCAATTGAGCGGGCATAGACAATCAAATATTCGTGCTCGATTGCAATCTCAGTTCCGAGCCGTCGTCCGCGAGGATTATTGCGGACAACAATAACGCCGAAACGGTTCTGCTCACCGAAAACTTCATCGCAGAGGGCAATTAAGTTTTTGAATTCGTTGTCGTCAATGCTTATGCAAATGATTCCATCATCCCTTAAAAGCTCGCGTAGAAGTTTTAATCTCGGCGTCATCATGCAAAGCCATTTGTCATGTCGTGTCAAATCTTCCCGATCGACAATCTTGCCCAACCATTCCTGCATCATGGGAGAATTGACGTTGTCGTTATAGGCCCAGTTCTCGTTGCCCGTGTTGTAAGGCGGATCAATGTAGACGCATTTGATTTTTCCGGCATAAAGTGGAAGCAGGGCCTTCAATGCCTTTAAATTGTCGCCATGAATAATCAGATTGTCGTGCAGGCTGACCTTGTCCGTGAGGCTCTTGCTCTTGACGGGCACAAGCTCGTGATATTTCACCAGCAGGTGGTGATTTTGAACGAAGGTTTTTCCTTTAAATTGTATTTGAGCCATTATTTACTTAAACATGATTTATAAGCGTCCCTTTAAAAAATTCTCTTGATCTTCTCGGAACACCTCAACTGCCGGATCAAGCCATCCAAATCGTTCAAAAAACCAAAAAACCGTATTAAGTGAATGAACGGGGCTTTCCGTTACAAGATCTGTGCTATCTAATTCCCAAGTTTTACCTAAAATATCTTCGCTTGCTGCATAGCAATCAAACCACGCCCGATTCCATTCAGTTGTTAAGATGAATCCTTTTATCCCTTTTATCTCAATCGTAATTAAAATCTTCCCCTTGTATACACCTTTTTGGCACATTCGAGCAGCAAATTCAAAAATTTCGGTGACGGTGTAAAGAAAATTTAGAATAGAAATATAGCCCGGTACTTTAGTCCAGTCTATTGTTAAATGTTCGAGATGCCCCTTGGTCAAATTCTCTAGTTTCTGTCTCCATCCCAAATCGACAGATTCACGAACACCTAAAAAATGTAGAAACTGGCCGCTTTGATAAAAGCGCCAATATTCACTATGTTGTCCAAAAAGTGACCAAGAGCCAACCCAGTCTTTTCCATATTCTCTCTGTTCTGTATGCCGACTCAAGTGCGGGTAATCCCAACCTCTCAAACGGACCTTGGTTTGTTCGATGATTTGGAAACACTCAGCAAGGGAGCCAATTAACTCCTTTTCATAATACTCCGGCCTAAAATTTACCCTCCAGTGGGGTTTATTCAAGACTGGTACTGGAATTTCCGATCCCATAAAATTTAAATCCCCTCCAATTCCTTATCGAACAATTCGCTTGCCGACTCTTTTGGAACCAAACCAACCCTCTTTGAGACTTCTAAAAGCCGTCGAGCGCGTTTCTCGGTAGCTAGTTCAAGCAAGTCTTGCATCTGCGATGCATTTATAACTTTTGTTGTTTTTGCCATGCCGGGAGGCCTTATAAAAATTGTCCCTTCGGCTAAACCTTCTGGGCCGTTTTTCTTGCAAACTAAAGGTG
Organism: Deltaproteobacteria bacterium RIFCSPHIGHO2_01_FULL_43_49; assembly: GCA_001798075.1. Taxonomy (GTDB): domain Bacteria; phylum UBA10199; class UBA10199; order SPLOWO2-01-44-7; family SPLOWO2-01-44-7; genus SPLOWO2-01-44-7. The sequence continues at coordinate 15,548 of MGRG01000004.1, forward strand.
TTTCCGAAAATTCTTCCACTTGGATGACCAAGAATGGTTTGCCATTTATATGTTCTACGGTAACAATATCTATCTTTGCGTGAGGCGAAATGTAGGAATGAATTTGATCTGAAACAACGTCAACATCATAGGTCTCTAAATCGGCCGGGGATATGCCTTCCAGTTTCCATGACTTCCCCCTTTCAGAAACGCCAACGATGATAATTCCTCCATCTCTAAGATTACCCATACCGAGGACTGTTTTAATAACTTTCCATTTCAACACCTCCCAAGCCGCTGATTCCTTGAAATCAACGCCTTGAGATTCTTGACACGTTTCGAGAGCACCAACAGCCCGTTGGTGAACTCTCTTATGACCCGGCATGTTGGAATTTGGAATCGCCATTTGCTAGCTAATATTCTCAATCTTTATGACCCAACAAATCACTGAGCGTTACCATAGCCAAAATATCAAGTCTGTCAACTTAATTTGACTTATAATGCAATAATTCTTGACAATAGGGACGGCCTTAGTTAGTTGATAAGCTGTGCACAAGATTCAACAAGCTATTTTGAACCTCGCCGCCAAGAAAGATTTGGGCAGGATGACTCTTCGAGAGATCGGAGAACATATTGGCGAAGAGCATCCCCAAAAGGTTAAACACCATTTGGGACAGTTAAAACTCAAAGGGTTTCTTTCAACTGAAGGTCAACCAGTGACCCCTTCTGCGCGAGGGCTCAAAGTTAACAAGCTGGGGTTGTTATCTATCCCGATACTCGGTGCGGCGAATTGCGGCGATGCACAATTGTATGCCGATGAATCCTTCGAAGGATTTTTACAAGTATCACCCAGCATGGTCCCGAGACAAAAAGGTCTTTTTGCAATTAAAGCCGTGGGCACATCGATGAACCGTGCTAATGTTGGCGGTAAAACAATTGACGAAGGTGATTTCGTTATCGTTGATTGGACAAATCTAAAACCAAGGAATGGTGACTACGTTTTATCGATCATTGGGGGACAGGCAAATATCAAAAAGTTTGTAAGGGACAGGGAAAACGATCAGATCGTGCTTTTATCCGAATCCTCGCAAGAATTGCCGCCCATTTACATTCACCCTGAAGATATTTCGGACTACACGATCAATGGCAAAGTGGTCGAGGTTATCAAAAAACCATCAGTTGAAAAAAATGCGAACATAATTAAAAAATAAGGAGACTACATGGCATCAAAGCAAGGAATTGCTAAAGCAATTATTGACCGCGTTGAGCAGTCTGAAACCATCGATTATAGTTTGTGGCGTATTGGCTTGACTCATGACCATACAGAACGCTGGGAGGAATGGGGGAAACCGGAACATTGGAAATATTGGCAGGCTAATTCCCTTAATGACGCCCAGGAAGTTGAGGCATTTTTTATTCATGAAAAGAAGATGCAAGGCGGGACAGGCGGCGATTTGTCGTCCTACAAAACTGTTTTTGTTTATATTTTTTGAGGAAAGACTTGATATATGCTTGCTGGACAGGAATGCATTACCAGATGAGGAGACAAAATTTATGGGATGGACGATCATTGCTCTTGGTCTCATCTTGATTGGTATCGGCGGGTTCTTCACTTATTATGGCCAAACTCTTCTCAATCAAAATCCTCCCGTTAATGCGAGTTTAAATAAAAAGGAACAGGGACTTATTTTGGAACCGCTTCAAACGAAGTTGTTGAAAACCATTTATAAATATCAATCGGAACTGGGTCTTACACGACTAATTATCAATCGTAAAAACGGACAGGTACTTTTTGACGAGGAGGAAAAACGCAAAAAGTACGATATTAATCTCATTCGGGCCGTGTATGATTTCCCTGCACCCTATGAGTCGAAAGCGGGTGAATTTGAAAATCTTATTCTTAGTCTTCCAGATAGTCTCCTAAGACACATTCCAGAAACGCGGATGGATAGTCCGTTTGTCATTCAGATTACAAAAGAGGGTATTGCATATTTAAAAGAAGAATAGATTTATTGTGTTGAATCCTGGGTTTTGGCCTGGGCAGCTTTATTGCGGGGGAAAGGTGGCCCAGGCAACATGGTTTTCAAGTGCTGTTCCAGCCCGCGGTCCAACGGCTACCGTGAAACTGCAAAAACCGTGACGGCGCCTTGGGGTAGTTTCTTGGTGCGCGGGCACGGTTTTTGCCACCGTGCGAATGCAAAATCTGTGACAAGACCCCGAAGGGGAATTGGCGCAGATTTTGCTCATCGGTTTGAAGGGGGTTTTTTCGGCTTTCGTTTTCGCGATGACAAATCGGCTTTTTCCTTTTTCAATTTTTCTATTTTATTTTCTTTCGCGCCAATTTTTCTATAGAAATTTTCCTGGAAATGGTTTCTAACTTCCTCGGATAAGGGACCCCAATTGGTGATCTCTCCCGATTTTTGGAGGAGGGCCCAAGGAAAAGTGTAGGAAAATTGAAGGGTTCGCGAGGCCAGCCGAAAGGCGCCCCTTCGGGGCTTCCAAACTTTTGTGGTTCGGCCACTGGCAGAACCATAAAAGTTTGGATCTGCTTTGGCAGATCACGCCGATCTTTAGCATTATAAAGTTTTGCCGCCAAATTTTTGCTCGTGACAAACGAGTTGCCCAAAGGCAATGTTCTCAAAGCAACAAGGAGGCCGTCATGGCACAAAGATTTTTTCTCTACGCGAGAAAATCGCAGGAATCAGAAGAAAAACAGATTTTATCCATTGAAGCACAAATTATTGAGCTTCGCATTTTCGCGGAGAGAGAAAAAATCGAAATTGTCGAAGAGTTTATCGAGGCCATGACGGCCAAAGAGCCCGGCCGCCCCATCTTTAATCGCATGTTGGAAAGAATCGAAAAAAGGGAAGCTCAAGGAATCCTTTCATGGCATCCAGACAGACTCGCAAGAAATTCTGTCGATGGCGGCCGGATCATTTATCTCATCGACACTGGCATCATTCAGTTTCTCAAGTTTCCAACATTCTGGTTCGAGGCAACTCCACAGGGAAAATTCATGCTCAACATTGCCTTTGGGCAGTCGAAATATTTTGTCGATAATTTGTCAGAAAATACAAAAAGAGGAATCCGCCAGAAACTGCGAAACGGAGGTTGGCCGCATCCCGCACCCATTGGCTATCTAAACGACACAAAAAATAAAACAGTCGTCATCGATCCCTTTCAAGGGCCCCTTATCCAAAAAATGTTCAAGGAATACGCAACCGGCAAATATACACAAAATGAATTGCGGGATGCGGCCAACCAATGGGGCGTGGTGAGCCGCCGCAAATCCAAAAAGTTGCCGCTCTCTCTGATTCAAAGAATATTAACAAATCCGTTTTATTACGGTTTGATGCCTTATCATGACGAGGTTTATCAGGGGAAACATGAGCCCCTCATCACGCGGCAACTTTTTGAACAGGTTCAAGAAGTCATGCGTAGCCGTGGCAAAACCCATGAGGTCCGCAAGCATCACTTTCCCTTTTTACAATTTGCCGTTTGCCCTTGTGGTTGTGCCATTACGGGAGAGCGACAAAAGGGCCACAACTATTATCGTTGCACAAAAAAGAAGGGCCTCTGCAAAGAGCCCTACACAAGAGAAGAATTACTAGACCAGCAGATCACCAAAGCCATCCAAGATGTCGCTCTCCCGCCAGAGGTCTATCAAGCGATGCTTGCGGACCTCGAAAAGGAAGAAAATGGTTCTCGCCAAAGATTGCGGCAAGAACAAGAATTTTTGCTGATCAGCCTCAAAGAAACCCAAACACAGTTGGACAAATTGCTGGACATGCACATCCAGGGGATCATTACTCAACAGGAATATCTTTCCAAAAAGGAAAAATTCTTGAATCAAAAAATCGCACTCGAAGAAAATCTGGGGCACCTAAAAGACAAGGGCAATCTTTGGCTCGAACCTTGTCGAGAGTTCCTCGATGCGGCTCACCACGCAGATCAGGTGGCAACAGAAAAAAAATTGGCGGCAAAACGGGAATTTCTGAAAAAGATCGGCTCGAACTTCCGGCTGGCCTCGCGAACCCTTCAATTTTCCTACACTTTTCCTTGGGCCCTCCTCCAAAAATCGGGAGAGATCACCAATTGGGGTGGCTAACGGGATTCGAACCCGTACAAAGAGGACCACAACCTCTTGTGCTGACCATTACACTATAGCCACCATTTAAAGACAGTATTTAGTACTTGGTACCTAGTACTTAGTGCGGGGAGTTTCTAGCAGAATCATAATAAGTTTCAACTGTTTAAAAATGGATTTACAGGCCCAGAAAAAGGGGCTATAGAGGGCGCCGTGTTGAACCCCGAACAAATTGAAAAGGCAATCGTCAATGCCCTACCGGGGGCGGCGGTGAAAGTCATGGATACAACCGGAACGAGCGATCATTTTGATGCGATTGTTGTCTGGAATGGTTTTGAGGGAAAATCGTTGGTGGAACAGCATCAATTGGTGATGACACCGCTGAAAGATGCGTTTGATGGGCCATTGCATGCACTGGCTTTGAAAACCTACACGCCTGAGAAATGGAAACAACTTAAAGCCCGCCTTCGCTAAAAGCTACGGCGTGGCAGGGAGGAAAGAAAATGAGTAACGTTAAAGAACAAATCGAAAACGATATCAAAACGCACAAGATCGTCCTTTATCTGAAAGGAACTCCGGAGATGCCCCAATGTGGATTTTCGGCGGCCACCGTGGAGTGTTTTAAAAAACTGGGCGTTAAGTTTCACGCGGTGAATATTTTGGAAGATGTTAAAATTCGTCAGGGGGTCAAAGAGTACACCAACTGGCCCACCATCCCCCAGGTCTTCATCAACGGCAAATTCATCGGCGGCTGCGATATCACAAAAGAATTGTTTGAAAATGGGGAACTGAAAAAGATGGTGATGGTTGAAGGAGAAACCAAAGCATAATAATTTCAATTAGTTAGCCATTACCATATAGTGCCTGGCACCATATGGTAAAAAAGGAAGCAACTTTTTGCGCATACAGGCGATAACCTTTTCGAAAAACACAATTCTTAAGAAGGAGTGAAACATGACCAAAATCATCTGCGACCTTCCCAAAAATTTAAGGGAAGATGCCAATCTTGACAATGGTCTCACTATTGGATCGCGATCAACAAGACTGAATATGAGATGCATGGAGCAACCCAGCCCCGACAAAGTTGTGCTAGGCTCGTGCCCGAACCCCATGCCAACCAAAGTGTTTGTGGATGATACCACCGGCACACTCTTTATCCCCCAAGCAGAGAAGCCAGATTGTTATTTTCAAATAGGCCCTGACTTGAAAACGAATGCCACGTTTGGGACAAGGTTTGAGTTCTGGAAAGGTAATGTCAGGATGGAATTTGGGATACCAGAGTTCACCTATATTTTTCGCGGAACCCAAAAATTAAGCCCTGAGGAGTTGGAAAAACTTTGGGAAAAAACCGGAAATCCAAGAGACGGAAATCTCCGGATGAAGGACGATCTGGCGGGCGTCATTTTGCAAAGTAGTCGCAACGACCTTTCTCTTGCATTGCGTTATCAAGCGGCATTTCACTGGGTTGAAGGAGGAGACAAGGAATCAGCACAATATCCGAAGGCCTTTGAGACCCTCTGGGATTTCAGACAAGACTCCGGCTTGGAGTATGGCCTCCGCTTTCAAGCCATCGAATGGTTTTTCAAAGAAGTCTCTGAAAAAAAAGCGGAGGCTGTTGAAACAATGCTACAGTTGGCAAAAAATCCCAAAGAAGATTCGCACAATCGCTATTCAACCCTGTCTTGGCTTAGTCGCGAAGTCCCTGAAAGAAAAGAGGAGGTTATTGAAGCAATGCTAGAGTTGGGAAAAGATCCCAAAGCAGATTCAAACAATCGCTATAATAT
>MGRG01000005.1 GCA_001798075.1 Deltaproteobacteria bacterium RIFCSPHIGHO2_01_FULL_43_49
GTACGGGGTGAGTGCGAATAGAAGCATAGACCAGGAGTCTGTTATCAAAAGATGAAAACACTAAAAAGTGGTTGACCACTTACATAGAAGTCGTCTCGCAGCCCCGCCATACCTTATCGGGATAAAAGACTGGCGGGGCGAGAGTCGAGTGAATTTTTTGGGTGACCCAAAAAATATCACGTACTTTCATCACCCTCATCGCCAGGTAGCCGGAGGAAACAAGCTTAATATAAAATGAAGGGAGCTTAAAGCAATTGGCAGATAGGTCGGAGAAGATTTTATTGTTCTTGTCATCATTTGAGACTTTCGCTATAAATGCCCACCATTGAAAGGAGCTTTATAATGAATAAAAACACTTTGCGTTGGGGATTGCTTTTTGTTGCTCTGGTGGCAATTCCTTTTGTATCCTGCACAAAATTAAAAGCACTTCTCCAGAAAAAGGGGACACCTACAGCTGAAATGGCTCAAACAGGAGATGCTGGAACAGTTGCCAAAAACGAATTGAAAGGAACCGTGGATGGGCAAAACACAAATATTACATTCAGTAGTGTCCGTGCTTATTACGAAGATTACAAAGGCTTAAAAGTTTTAACCGTTGAAGCCAGTGATGCAAGCAATGAGTTAACTGTTTTTTTACCTCTACCCATTAAAGAAGGCGATACCCTCTCTCTTAAACGCTTGCTTCCTCCTGCAGAGGGTGAACCCCTCCAACTAGACAACGCCACCGCCTTGTTTGGCCCCAAAGGGGGAGATCCTGTTTTGAATTCAACGGGTGGGTTTGTAAAACTTAACGGCTTTGAAGGAAAAGTGGGCGGAAAAGTCGACATCGCCTTCAAAATCGAATCCCCAGCGGGAGTTTTAGAAGGTGGCTTCAACACCGTTCAAGGTGCTGACGTCAGTTCCGGAAATTAGTAGCTTCTTAAACCTTCTTCCAACGTTTTTAAGTGGATATTTGGAAAGGTCTTTTTGAAGGACTCTGCATTCAAATGAACATCCATGGTGATGAAATCAACCGCCTTGGGATTAAGCGGTGGGTTAGGCAAAAATTGAAGGAAAAAGGCACCGAACTTAACTAAAATCTTCGGAATCGGAATAAAAATTCTTTTTTTGCCTAAAAATTTTGCTGTTCGTTGTAACATCTCTTTCATCGTCATTTCTTCAGGGCCACCAATTTCAAAAATTTGATCTTCTTGCGGAGTAGTTGATACACATGCTGCAATCACTTCTGCTAAATCATCAACAAAAATTGGTTGGACATGGTTTTTCCCCGATCCAATTAACGCAAAGAGAGGTAGCTTTCGCAACATTTGGATCATGCGATTGAGGCTTTTGTCACCAGGGCCATAAACCCAAGAGGGACGCAATATAGTTGCTGTAATGCCAGAGCCTCGCACCGCCTGCTCCGCATACCACTTTGCCTTAAACCAAGGTTCACTTCTTTTTCCATCGGTTCCCGCTCCACTCAAATAGATAAAATGTTTTACGCCGGCCAGTTTGGCGGCTTTAGCGAGATTTCCCGTCCCTAGTGCATCAACTTGCCAATAGGTATAACCCTTTTTGGGATTTTCGACAGGGTGCCCTGGAAATTGGGCGCACTGAATGACAACCTCCATTCCTTCCAGAGCTTTTGCAAAAGTTTGGGGGTCTTGCAGATTTCCCTCAACAATTTCTACGGACTGATTCAAAAAAAGGTCTTTTGCCTTTTTCGCACCGCGGCTCAAAACTCTGACAGCATGCCCTTGCCGCAGTAGGGCTTTTGCGATGGCTTGTCCAATAAAACCGGTTCCTCCGGAAATAAATATTTTCAATGACTAGCCCAAAGTCTTCACGGCTTTATTATTGTCTTTTGTGGCAAAAAAGACTTTTGTCGTGTTGCCGTTTCCCGTCGAGGTATAGCAGTATTCAATGTCGACACCTGCTTGACCCAGTTTGTTAGCCGCTTCCGCCAACGTTCCCACCTGATTGTTGAGCTCACAGCAGACGATGGGATTTTCTTTGGGAATCCACCCCCCTTTTTTAAACAACTCGCTCGTCTTGGCAGGATCGGCGGTGACAAAATGGAGATTTGCTGTATTTCCATCTTGGGTATAGCAACAGCAAGCCTCAATGTTTACTCTTCCTTCTGCTAAAGTGGACGTTACTTTAGCAAACGTTCCCACTTTATTGGGAACCGTGATGATGACTTCCTTTGTTAAGGACGTTCTTGGCATAAAGCCTCCTTTGTTGTTGACCTCAATTTGTTATTCCAACATTATACCCGAAAGCAAAGAAAAATTTAGAATTTTTTTGAAGTCGCATAACAATGAAAGGTTTTAATACCAAAGCAGTGCACGTAGGCCAAAAGCCAGAAGGCCTAACCGGCGCCGTAATTTCCCCAATTTATCAAACATCTACTTATGCTCAAGAAGCACCCGGAAAACACAAAGGTTTTGATTACACCAGGGCAGATAATCCAAATTACAGAAATCTGGAGGCAGCCATCGCTGCCCTGGAAGAAGGTGCTTATGCGACTGTTTTTTCTTCTGGGATCGGCGCGGAACTAGCTGTTTTGAACTTATTGAAAGCGGGTGATCACGTAGTAGCTGGTGATGACTTATACGGTGGAACTTATCGTTTGTTTACACAGTGGGGAATGCGTTTTGGCTTGAGTTTTGATTTTGTCGATGGAACCAACCCAAAAGCATTTGAAAAAGCAATTCAGAAAAAGACAAAACTGATCTGGATCGAAACACCAACAAACCCCCTCTTGAAAACAACGGACATCAAGGCAGTGGCAACGATTGCGAAGAAGAAAAAAATCCTAACAGTGGCGGATAACACGTTCGCCACTCCTTATTTTCAAAAACCTCTTAATTTGGGCGCTGCTATGTCTTTGCATAGCACCACAAAATATATTGGAGGCCACTCGGATGTAATTGGTGGTGTCGTTGTAACAAATGACAAAAAACTAAAAGAAAAACTCAACCTTGCAAGAATGTCACTAGGGATTAATCCATCCCCTTTTGACTGCTGGCTCACACAACGGGGGCTTAAAACATTGGGCTTAAGAATGGAGCGTCATCAAGAAAATGCCAAAGCTGTTGTACAATTTTTTAAAAAACACCCTCTCACAAAAAAAGTTTATTACCCCGGTTTTGGGGGAATGGTTTCAGCCGAGTTTAAATTGACTGTAGATCAGACCAAAAAACTAATCAGCTCTTTTGAATATTTTACACTGGGAGAAAGTTTAGGCGGTGTGGAATCGCTTGTTTGTCATCCTGCAACAATGACCCACGCTTCGATCCCACCTAAAGAAAGAGTCAAAAGAGGTTTATCTGATTCGTTGGTTCGCTTTTCGGTTGGGATTGAGGACGTAGAAGATCTGTTAGATGATTTGAAAAATACTTTAAGCCGATTTGGATAGGATAAATTCGTCCTCTATTCTCAAATTATCAACCAGGGCTTTAGCCTTACCACGGGGAACCCCTCCATAAATTAGAAAGGCCTGTACAAAATCGTAAAGAAGTTTTCGGTCACGACCATCTCTTGCTTCTATGTCGGGTAACCGTCCATGAACAAGCCATCGCCAAAAAAGAGTTCTTTTCACATCATATGTTGGAAAACCATATTTTTTCCCATCTCGCGAGCATTTCTCTCTTCCCTTCTCCACAAAAATATGTCGGCAAGCGGTTAAAATCTGCCTGCCAATGGGAAGTCGTTTAGAATCTACAACCCATTCCCAACCATTATGAATGAAAGTCATTCGCTCAACCCATGTATCAATTTTTTCCTTGGCGATGCCTGCTTTTTGTAAAATAATCCGAATGCGCAAATAAAAAGCATAAGCAACTGAGGTAAAAGGTTCTGGGAAAACACCTTCTTCCAAAAAAATCCTAATGGGTGAATGTCGATATTGTCCCAAAAAAACACCTGGACGTTTTGACTGAGGAGTTTCTCCCGTCTGATCTACAATTTCCAGAAGAAGTTTGCGAAGTTTTTTAAAAAAATCGGAATTGGTGGCCTGATCTACTACGGGCATGTGTTTCAACAAAGGAGCCCTACGATTGTCTGAAATCGGTCTAGACAAACCTGCTGTTAAATCTCTTAAGCCCCGGTATAAATCCCGGGCATTGTTTTCTAATTTCTTCGTCCCACTACCATTGATAAAAACAACGCCCTTCTTCCTCCTATAGGCGTGAATAAAAACACTCACTGCCAGGCTCTGTAAACGCACTACCAAATCGGGATCCACCACTCCATCTTGAGACTTAATTTGCCCACTTAAATCTCTCAAATCTTGCGGAGTAAAATCAAAAGGAACAAGGCGGGCACTCAAAAGCCCTTGAGTAAAGCTCAGAGCCGATTGTAATACGGGAAGTGATGTCATTTTGCCCCCGCCGTTTTAAACAAAGGTTTGTCACCGCGTTCTTTTATTAAATAGGCGATCCAAGCGAGAGCATCCTCAGATGATGTTCCTTCTTGGACCAAAAAGGTCTCTATCTCTTCGTACAACTGGAGTTGAAAAAACGGTGAATCGGGCCAATGACCGCCCATTGCCCATTTTTGAAATAAAAGAACACCTGAAAGTTGACCGTTATATTTTTTTGCTATAATTTTTCTTACTTCAAAAAGAAGATTTTCTTCTGTTCCAAGCGAATCCGGATTTTGAGGTCGGTGCCAACGGTTTCGCACAAAGATAAGGCGTTCCACCCACTCAGCAACTTGATCTTCCGGAAATCCGGTTTGAGTCAGAAGAAGTTTAAGATTTTCGTGAAATTGGCCGATATGGGAACCATTTATTTTGGGCCATAGCTCGCTCTCAATAAAAAGTCTTAAAGATGCTTGTAGAGTTTGGGGTGGAATTTTTCCAATGGGCTTATGAAAGGGGAGCCTTTTCCCCCCAAAAGCTTGCATAACCACTTCAACGATTAACGAGTGAAAGGCTTTTTCAAAGCCTGTGTCCATAACCATCTGGAGCTTTGTGATTGCCGCTTGAACCGAGGAGTTATCATACACATTCGGAATTTCTACAGGTCTTGTTGGTTCTTTGGGTCGTGGTTTTGGTGGTACTTTAGACCCAATTCTTTTTCTGGGACCTTCCGGATACCGGTATTTTAAGGCAGCATCCATCAAGCGTTCTGCTCGCGACTTTTCAATCCCCCCATTTTCTAAGTAGTTTTGTACCTCTTGTCTAAAAAGCGGGGAAAAGTAAAATGTGGGCCAAGTGGCACGGCGAATCCATCTATAGACTTGCACATTAACGTTAGCTTCTGCCTGCTTGAAATAAGCCAATCGTGCCAGAAAAAGAAGTTTTTTATCGGGAGGGGGTTTATTCGAATTTTCCGGCCACTCCCAACCATAGGAATGAAAGGCGATTCTCAACAGCCAATCATTCCCCCTTGTTTTTTCTACGCCGACTTCTTCCAAGTATTGCAGTGCTTTTTGAAAAAAAACAGTAACGTTTTCACCTTTTGAGTGCCACTTGGCGTATTTAAACAAGCTCTTGAAGATAAATGGCAGCGTTTCATGAGCTTGAATGACCCTTTCTCCTGCCTGAAAAAATTCCTCTGGAACAATTCCGGTTGCAAATGGTGATCTGGCAAACCGCCTTGTTTGTCCTGCAAGTTGTGCCATTTCTCCATTTTTTAATGTTTGGAATAATGCACGCGCCCTCTCTTCCCAAGGACCCCCAACAAGGGAATCCAAAAGGACAACAACATCTCCTTTGATTTCCAGAGAGCCAGGCCCATCGAAAACTTTTGTTCGGAGACGTTCCTCCAGGTTCACAAGGTCTGCCGAACCATACCCGAGAGGAAGCTCCTGGGCCGTCAGCAAATCTTGAATGAAGCCGCAAGTGAGCTTAACCCAATTGACATTACCAACAAACATATGGATATCTTATCGGTAGCTCATACAAAAAGTTGCTTGGGGCTGCAATAGTGGATTTATGAGGATTTCACATGTTTAGGGGCGGTCTAAAGATTTTAAAAAAACAAGCAACTTTTTTGGGGAATTGCCGAATAAAGCTCTGCCAATCCTATGAGCAAAATATGCGACATAGCGAGCCAAGCGGGTACCCCCATTGACGTCGGAGTCATGCGCACCGATTTTGGCGATCCTGCAAAACCTGTCCGCCGCTACATCGGCCCTGATGGCCAGTTCAACGATCAAAAAAGTGACGGTGTTGTTACACAAGAAGAATGCTACCAGGCGGCCATTGAGCTTGCCGAATTAACGGCTAGGCAAACAACTCCTGAGGATCTTTTGAAACCCAATCTATTTCTATCCTTGAAAGAAGAGGGTTTGAGAATTCCCTGGCTTCCAACGGATCCGTTCTTTTTTGAAACCCCCGTTGACAATCATACTCTAATGCTTGCTGAATTTTATTTTGATAAGGCTCAAAAAATATGGGACTCCACAAAAAATATAGCCAACCCCAACGAACAAAAAAAAGTTTTTGCAAAAAATCTGTTTGAAAAAATGTCTCTTTCAAAAGAGAAGGGGGGCTTTGGAATCCGTTTTTTTAACCCAGAGAGTGAAAAAATATCTAAAACAGATCATCCATTTTATTCGGATAAGCTAGATTGTTTTGGAAATTGGCTTTATGGGATTTTATGTGAACAATTTGGAATCAAGGCAACGCCGATCCAGCGCTTTACAGATGCCGATGGAACTATTATTCATCACGTCTTGGTTGGTCTCTATCTCGATTCTAATAAAATTACACTGGTCAGTTTTCAACCACATGAGGCTGGTTTTGATATTTCAATTCCTGCTAAAGATTGGATTCCTATCTCGCGTCTAGAATTGTTAGCCTATCTTCATTTGACTAGAGCATTTGAATTGTATCCACAAGACCGTAACGGGCAACTAACGGAACTAAAACTAGCTCGTCGTTACGCACCCCACAATTATGTCGTGAACTATCAGATTGGTTATTGGTATTATTTTTGGGGTCGTTCAGAACTTGGAAAAGGTTTCCTAAGAAAATCTTTAGAGTTTAATTCTGCTTATACGCCTGCTTCAAAGCTGCTAGCCAAACTTGAACAATAATGGTCATTCTTTTTCTTTTTTAATGCCGCCTCCGAAACGTGCTGGCTTGGGTTTATCTGGTTTTACTACCTCTACAGAAAATGTATCGGGTGGTGAAACAGTTCTGACCGGTTCGTTGAGTCTCTCTTGAATTTTGCCAATAAGAGCGCTTCTTGTTTCCGGAAAGAAATCTTTATTCATGGAGGCTTTATGGGTGCTGTCTACACCAAGTATCATTGCTAAATTATCAGCGACACTCTTTTTTAAATCTATGGCTGGCACATTTTTAAGTCTTGCACTTACAATCATCCTCTGGGTGTCATTTTCAGACACATAATACATTTTGTTAGGAATTTCAGTTTGTAGGACTTCCATAATACCCATGTCAGTTAATTTACGCCCAATTAGTTCTTTAACTTTTGCTTCCACCTCGCCTCTAGTTTTAAGAAGCTCTCCGGAATCCATTTTTTTGAGATGCCCTGCATCGACAGGAGTTATGCTCCCAAACCTTGCAGCTCCATGAGTCGGGGCCGGTTTGCCGACAACAGTCGCTCTATAAATCCTATCGGCTAAGTACCGCTTTGTTGTTCCAGTGAATTCATCTTTGGCTACGTGATACTCTGGACCTAGAAGTTTAGCCATTATTCCATTGGCATCCAATCCGCTTTTACCAGCCTCTTTTATTGCCTCATCATCGACTTTATCATCGCGAGCCTGAGCAATTAATTTATGGAGATCGGCTTCTGGAATTTTATCGGTACCAAAAATGGGATTCTTCTTAACTGCGTCCAAAATAGCCACGTCAGTAGGATTTCCCTTGCCCAACATTTTATCAATTTCTCTACGAAGCGTGGCAGCAATTTGGTCAATTTCATATTGTGAAATTTTATTCGGCTGACCAGCCCCTATTTTATCAACCATAAAACCTCCTTGCCACGCCGAGAAGGCGGGCTTTATTATCTACCGGAGACCTAAATGAGCAATTGGCGTGCCAACATGAGGTTAAAAATATCGTTTCCAGGGGGGCTAAAAATTGATAGATTAGCCGGGTTAGGGGTCAAAAATGACCTGATTTTTTGAAAAGCGTCAGATTTTTGACAGCCCGCCTTCACTAAAGTTTCGGCGAGGCTAAGGAGGTTTTATGGGGCTTCATATTGGCCAGGCAACAGCCATCACATTAAAAACGATGCCGTATCTTTTCTTGCGATTGGTAGTCTACGGTCTCTTTGGCATCGCAACGGTTATCTATTTTGTTGTCGTCTATTTTGTCGCAGGCTGGGTAGCCCCCTTGCACGAATATGCAGAACCCGGAGTTTGGATTTTAGCCCTGCTAGCCCCCACACCGATCGTTAGTTTTATCCGTGAATATATTCTCTACACCGTCAAGGCGGGTCATGTGGCCGTCATTGCGGAGCTAGCCACCAAAGGAAAACTCCCCGAAGGGAAGGGCCAGATTGCTTGGGGCAAAGATCAGGTTGTGAGAACATTCAAATCAACTTCTGTTTTGTTTTTAGTCGACCGTTTGGTTCATGGGGTGATCAGCGCTATCAACAACGGCATTACAAAAATAGGTGACGTCGCATCGGGCATTCCGGGTGTGCGAGGCTTGATGCAATTCATTAATCTCATTTTGTATTTTAGTCTCACCTATGTGGACGAAGCCATCATGGCCAGAAATTTTTTAAACCCGCAAGAATCGGCCTGGCAGTCTTCCAAAATTGGGCTGATGCTCTACGCCCAGATTTGGAAAAATATTTTATGGAGTTCTGTTTTCTTGGCTTTCATTGCTTTAACAATCTACGCAGGTCTCGCCATTGTTTTTCTGGTTCCCGCTTTAGGGTTGGCCGTCGCTTTTCCCTCTATGGATCTTGTTTTTATTATTGGGGCATTGGTTTGTGCCTTTGTGGTTAAATTTGCTCTCTTTGACCCTTGGACGATGTCGATGATGGTGGTGATGTATCTCAAAGAGATCGAAGGAAAAGCCCCCAACAAAGAGTGGGAAGAAAAACTCGAAAAACTCTCCGGCAAATTCAAACAGATCAAAGAAAAGGCCGTTGAAAAACTTTCGGGGGCTCCCACCCCGGCTTGAGATGCTAAAACGAAAATTCGGGAAAACTAATCTCGAGGTGACACCCATTGGCCTAGGCACCTGGGTTTTTGGGGGTTGGCCCTGGAATGAGATCAATGAAAAAGAGTGCGAAGCGGCTCTTGAAACAGCTATCGGCGCTGGCATTAACCTTATCGATACCGCTCCCATTTATGGATTTGGTCGCTCTGAAGAAATTGTTGGCCGAACTTTGAGGCGCCTTAAAGTCAGAGAAAAAATCGTGCTGGCCACCAAGCAAGGTTTTAGTTGGGATGACGGCAAAAAAAGAAATGTCCGAAAAGATTGCTCGAAAAAAGCGGTTTTTCGAGAAATCGACGAAAGCTTGAAGAGATTACAAACCGACTGGATTGATATCTATCAAATTCATTGGCCTGATGAAAACACACCGATTGGTGAAACGATGGAAGCCATGCTGAAATTGAAAGATCAGGGTAAAATTAAGGTGATCGGTGTTTGCAATTACAATGCGGAGCAAATGAAGGAGTGTTTGAAATACGCACCCCTTGAAAGTTCGCAACCACCCTATAATTATTTTCAACGCGACATCGAAAAAGAAATTTTGCCTTTCTGTATCGAACACAAATTTGGAACACTGACTTATGGAACGTTGTGTAAAGGGTTGCTGACAGGAAAATTCGGCATTGATAAAAAGCCGAACGATCCGGTCCGACAACAAACCTGGGACCCCATTTTTGAGACTAAACGCTACGAAGAATGTTTGGCAGAAATTGAAAAACTAAAAAAACAAGCGGCTGAAGAAAATCTCACTGTTGGCCAATGGGTTATTCGCTGGGCGATCAACCAACCCGGAGTCACTTGCGCTTTGGTTGGGGCTAGAAACCCAAAACAGGTCAAAGAAAATACTACCATATAAAGATAGTAAAAGTAGTGGGTGGCCCGGAGTGTTTGTTGTGGGGTTTTGTTAGGGGCCCCCACAAAAACACGGAGGGACAGGACCCGCTACTTTTTCACAATCTTATGGCCGTTTGATTTCAACAATTGCGGCGTCGGCGGCTTTAATGGCGGAGGGTTTGGTGAGTCTGACCAACACCGATTCTACAGGAAATTTGTTTAGACAAAGATCAGCGATGGCTTGGGCTAATGTTTCAATGAGGTGATAAGAATTCTTCTCAACAAATTTTAAAACATCTTTAGCCAGTTGGTTGTAGTCGAGCATATTTTTGTCCAGAACATCTTTTTTGCAGGCCTCTTCCAAATCAGCGACTAATTCTAAATCCAAAATAATTTTTTGTGGGCGTTTACGCTCCCAGTCATAATCACCAATGATACATTTAGTTTTGAGCCCCTTAATTATAATTTTATCCATAGTTCTAAAATTCTAAATCCTAATATCTAAATCCTAAACAAATTCTAAATTCTAATGTTCTAAACGAAAACAAATTGTTTGGAATTTTGAATTTTGAACATTAGATATTGTTTAAAATTTAGTATTTAGTGCTTAGAATTTGTCCTTTCTATAGGTAGCATAAGAATCAGACGTTTCCCAAAGGCGCACTTCTTCGACGGGAAAACCAAGTTTCACCGCTTCTTCAAAAATTTTCTTGGCAATATTTTCTGCCGTGGGGTTTTCTTGAAAAATATACAGGGGTTCGTTTCGCTCCTTGAGATAGGAGATAACAGGATCTTTTTCATTCAAAAGCATCTTGTGGTCGAATTCTTTATCAATCCAAGACTTGATCGCCTGTTTGATATCGGAAAAATCGTATGCCATCCCTCTTTTGTCGAGCCCTTCGGTTGCAATATCAATTTCAACACGCCCATTGTGACCATGCAGATGGCGGCATTTCCCCTCATAGTTGAGAAGCCGATGCCCGTAGCAAAAATCAATCACCTTTGTAACGACGTAGGGCTTGCCCTGAGCGGAGCCTGCCCTGAGCTTTGCCGAAGGGTCGAAGGGCCTAGGCATGTTTTTTTTCTCCATTTAGTGTTACAACACTTCCTGTAGCACAATCAGCCTCTATCAGAAAAACCGCTGCGTTGGCAACCTCCTGAAAATTTTGATCGGGAATCCGACCGGGAGCAATCGCATTGACTTGAACGTAAGGAGCTAATTCTAAAGCCAATGCCTTTGTTAATGTCATCAAGCCACCCTTTGAAACCAAGTAAGAAGAATAATTTTTGTAAGGTTTCTCTATCGCAGCATCCGTAATATTAATGATTTTGCCTGTCTTAAGGGAAAACATGGAACGAGCGACCCTTTGAGAAAGCAAAAAGGGCGCCTTGAGGTTGATGTTCATGTGGCGATCCCAATTAGACTCAGTGACTTCCAAAAATGGGGTTTTTTCAAAAATGGAGGCATTGTTGATCAAAATTTGAATGGGGCCTAGTTTTTTCTCAACTTCATCCACCAATTTTTCAATTTCGGATGTCTTATTTAAATCGGCTTGAAAAATATTTGTGCCAGTGGCACGAGCCTCTTTTTCAGAAGTATTATAATGAATGGCCACCTTGGCACCCCTTTCGGCCAAGGCCAAACTGATTGCCCTGCCAATCCTTACGGCCCCTCCCGTCACCAAAGCCACTTTTCCTTTGATTTCCACAGGCGCAGAGGCTACGACAAGGCCTACAGGGGGTCAAGAAATTTCCATGAAGATTGCAAAGTTTAATGGACAACCCGAGATTTATTATTCGATCCAGGGCGAAGGGAAAAATTCGGGGCGCCCAAGTGTTTTTGTCCGGCTCTCGCATTGCAACTTGAGCTGTATCTGGTGCGACACTCCATACACTTGGAACTGGGAAAAATTTAAAATGAGAGAAGAAATGATGGAGATGCCGGTTCAAGAAGTGGCTAGTGAAATTAAAAAATATTCTTGCAAGCATGTTGTCTTAACCGGCGGAGAGCCCATGTTACAGCAAAAAGAATTAATAGAATTCATGCGGTTTCTGACAGGGAAAAATTATTTTTTTGAAGTTGAAACCAATGCGACATTGATCCCAACACCGGAATTCAATCTATTCGTTAACCAATACAATTGTTCTCCAAAATTGGCTAATTCTGAAAATTCTTTAAATCTTAGGGAAGAAAAAGGAGCGTTGGAATTTTTTTCAAAAAGTCCAAAGGCGTTTTTTAAATTTGTGATTGTTTTCCCCCAGGATCTTCAAGAGGTTTGCCAGCTCACAGATCGCTACAAAATCCCCAAAGAAAAAATCTACTTGATGTCAGAGGGGACTACTTCGGAAGAATTAAAAGAAAGGCAGCGATGGCTGGCAGGCCTATGTAAGGAAACAGGATTTCTGTTGACAGACCGCTTGCAGATTCATATTCATGGCCCGAAACGAGGGGTTTAAGTTTATGGAAAATCTTGTAAAAGGCATCTTGCTGGAAATGGGGGAAAATCCCAACCGCGAAGGTCTGCTCAAAACGCCGGAACGGGTCAAGCAGATGTATCAATACCTCACCAAGGGCTATCAAGAAGATCCAAAAAAACTAATCAATGACGCTATCTATGAACAAAAATATGATGAGATGATTTTGGTCAAAGATATTGAAGTCTACAGCCTGTGCGAACATCATATGTTACCTTTTTTTGGGAAAGCGCATGTGGCCTATATCCCCAACGGAAAAATTATTGGATTGAGCAAAGTCCCCAGGCTAGTTGACATGTTTGCCAGACGCTTGCAGGTTCAAGAAAGACTCACGGTCGAAATTGCGCAAGTCATTAATGAAAATCTTCGTCCCAAAGGAGTGGCCGTGGTGATTGAAGCACAACATCTGTGTATGCAGATGCGTGGCGTTGAAAAACAAAACTCAGTTGCAGTCACTTCCGAAATGCTCGGCTGTTTTCGAACGGACTCCAAAACGAGAGAAGAATTTATGGATTTGATTAGGCGCTAATTTCAGAAAATTCCTTTTTTACATAAAATGCCGAAAGCATTATCTTTAGTTTTAGCCAGATGAACTATTTCGAGACCGTTTTTGTTAAAAATCCTCTCAACAACCTTTTCATTGCTTGGTTTGAATGATTTTAGAAGAATTACTGTATCGCCATCGGCGAGCTTATAGGAAACAATGATTTGCTGGAGATTGTCATCGTAATAAGTTGGAAGAAACTGACCGAAATCATTTTTGACGGCGCCCACAGATTTTGCATATTTTATTCCATGAATCAAAAATTCACGAACTGTTGTTTTATCATATTCCAAGCAGATTGATTGTACATCGTTCGTAGCCACGCCATCTATTGAAAAAACGGCGTAGTCACTTTTTCCTAAAGCATCCGATATATATTTTAAAACATTGTGATTTGAGAAGAGCGTTCCTTCACCACTTGCTGCAATAATATTGATGGCTCTGTGGTGTGAACTAATTTTATTACAAACATGTTTGATATTTCCTTTCAATTCTAAATCCGTTTGAAAAAATAGCGAATAGGTTACTTTCTTTGAAAGATACTCAGAGTAATTTTTCCTAAGAATTTCAAGAAGCTCTTTACTTATATCTACTCCAATATAAGTATCTTTCTTCTTCAATTTGAACATTGCAGTGAATACCGGTATTTCAATCCCATTGCCACTTCCAAGATGGATAAAATTAATCGGTTCATTGTCGAAATCAATTGATTGATTAAGATAGGCGGAAATTTCTTTAAGGGCGTTGATTTCACGATTACCAACCAAAAAATCAGTATTTTGCCTCATTGTATCCCATGCTTGAGCGCCTTTTTCCAAATAAGCGAATTTAAGCAGTGATTGGCACTCATTTATTATTTTGGAAATGATGTTTTTAATTTCCTTCTTATTAGGAATAGTGCCGACAATTTCGATTTGAGGGGTGCTGATCATATGCTGAATAACATTAGTATAAAGACCTTCTCAATTCCAAACCAAAAAGTAATGGCATCATTTTAACAAGCCCTAATTCTTATTCCACCCGCTTCAAATCCGTCTGTCCCTGCCCAATATCCGTCATCTTCTAGGTCTGATCTGCAATATAACATTAAAAGGGATGGCATAAGCTTTGCTATAGTGAAGAATGGGAGTTTTGAAAAAAACATTGCACTTTCATATCATTTTAATATAATATTTATGTACATTTGGGATGAGAGGAAAAGCCAGCAAAATAAACAAAAACATGGTATTTCCTTTGAAGAAGCAAAAGAGTTTATTTTCGAACAAAGAAATGTTCTCGCTGTTGATGTGGCCTATGACAAGGGTGAACCGAGACATGCAGTGATTGGAAAATACCAGGGCAAGTATTACGTTGGGATCTTCACCCTCACAAAGAATGGTGAGATCCGAATCATTTCAGTACGGAGAGCGCGAAATGAAGAAACAAAACAGGCAAAAGAAAAAGGGCTTTGACAAAACCTTTGATAAAGGTGAGGCGGCTGTTGATTTTTCTGAAGGTGCCTTGACAGAGGGCTTGAGCAAAGTTGTTAAACTCCCGCCCATGACCATTCCTTCCTGGCTGGCTCTAGAAATTGAAAAAATCTCTAAGACCCAAGCTAATTCGAGAGCTGCTGTGATTCGTCAACTGTTGGTAGAGGCGATCCGAGCCAAAAAACATGCAGCTTAAAAGGAGGTTTTATGGCAAATAAAGAAATTATGGAAGGAGATGCAGCACCCGATTTTAAATTACCCGCGAATAATGGGGGAGAGGTCAGCCTAACTAGTCTTAAAGGGAAATGGGTCGTTCTTTATTTTTATCCAAAAGACGATACCCCTGGCTGTACAAGAGAGGCTTGTAATTTCCGCGACACCAAAACAAAATGGACCAAAAAAGGAGCAGTGGTTTTAGGGGTCAGTAAAGACAATGCTGCCTCTCACCAAAAATTCATCGATAAATATAATCTCAATTTTCTTTTACTCTCCGACATCGATGGGAAAGTGATCGAAAAATATGGGGCCTTCAAAAAGAAAAGCATGTTCGGAAAAACATTTTTAGGAATTAACCGCTCTACTTTTTTAATCAACCCCGAAGGAAAAATCCAAAAAATTTGGCGCAGCGTCAAAGTCGACGGGCATGAAGAAGAGGTGTTAAAGGAAATTGGCGGTTGAGTTTCCTATCCGTACTTCCTTAAGACTTAAAGAGGCATAACGAATATAACCTAGTGCAATAGGACTGCTGAATTTCGGTGAAAAGCAGCTTGAAGTGACGGTCCCAATTTCTTGGCCATCTTCTGAAAAAATCTTTTCTCCCCTTTGTGGGATTTTATCACCTTCCAATTTCAATGATCTTAACTGTTTTCCAACATGTCCTCGGTGCTCCAACCTTGCAATCACCTCTTGACCCACATAACAACCTTTGTTGAAGCTCAGCGCCGTATAGAGATTAGCTTCCTGCGGAATCGTATTTTCATCCATATCAACACCAAACAAGGGCGTGGCCGATTCGATGCGAAGGACTTCTTGGGTTTCTGGATCCAACTCTGGAACGTTCAGTTTTGATTTTAAACTGGGTAGTTGATCACGAGCCACCCACATTTCAAACGCCGGCAAACCCCACATTGTTTTTCGAATCATCCAAATTTTAAACCCCTCCCACTCCACGAAATCGTAATCATAATTTGCACGGAGAGAAAGAGTCGGGTCCTGCCCCTCCGTGTTGCCATGGGGGCCCCTAACAAAACCCCATGGCCAACACTGCGGGTCACCCAACCCTTTCTCTCCATTCACTTTGGGTCCAATCACCGCACAAGTCCCCCATTTGTCTGTCTGATCAAACAATTCCACTTTTTGAAAAATGATATATTTTTTGAGCGTTTCTAAAAGAGTCAGTTTGAGTTTCGAGCTACAATCAATCCCAAAATAGTTTTCGCTGCGCCCGCCAGGTTGTAGTGGAGGGCAGTTATAACAAAATAAGTCGGCAATCATTTTCCCTTTGGGTGTGCAAAGACAGGAGTAGCAACCTGTTTTGGGCTGGAGAGTCTGAATATTGTTGGTGAGAATGCCGTTTAAAAATTTTTTAGAATCGCCCCCCTTCACTTCAACCCAACAACGATCAGATAGATCCACAAGACCCATATTTTGTGTAACTTGATTGTATATTTCTGAATGCATGTTCAAAAAAAATTAAAAAGTGGCGGGTGGCCCGGAGTGTTTGTTGTGGGGTTTAGTTAGGGGCCCCCACAAAAACACGGAGGGACAGGACCCGTTACTTTTTACTCCACTCATATCCTTGTTTTCTACACTGTTTTCCGTTAAATCGTCAACGTTCATGAATCCCTATCTTTCTTTGCGTCTCTTCTATCTTTTTTATTTCGCTATCATCGGTGTGTTGACTCCTTACTTTCCAGTTTTTCTAAAAGAACAGGGTTTAAGAGCATCACAAATTGGTCTTGTGATGGCGGCTTGGCCGGTTGCTAAACTGGTCGGCCCCATTTTTATGTCCAACCTTGCTGATCGTCTTAACAAACGGCTCTTCTTTATCCAAATGGGAGCCCTTTTTTGTGCCATAACCTATCTCGGTTTTTTTAAAGCCAGTGGTGTTTGGAGTTTTTTGTTGGTCATGTTTATTTTTTCCTTTTTTCGAATGAATATTTTGCCCTTGGGAGAAGCTATCGCCATGGAATATTGTGAGCATCATCAAAAAGAATATGGAAAGATCCGCTATTGGGGTTCTGTCGGTTTTATCGCCGCCTCATTTTTATTCGGCTGGTTGATTGATTATTTTTCGATTCACATCGTTCTTTGGGGAATGTTGGTAATTGCCATCTTGCAATGGACATCCACTTTTTCTCTTCCCCCCACTCACAACCCCGCACAAAAAAAAGAGTACAGCTTGAAACCTTTTTGGAACAAAGCGATCATCGGATTCTTGATCAATAGCGTTTTTCGAGTCGTTTCGTTTGGGATCTACTACACTTTTTTTAGCATCTGGATGCACTCCCGCGGATATTCTTCCAGTGTGATTGGGTTTTGCTGGGCCATAGCGGTGCTAAGCGAGGTTTTTGTCATGATCTGGTTTACCCAGCTGACAAAACGTTTTAGTTTGAAAGAAATCATGGGATGGAGTTTGGTCCTCACAGTTTTGCGCTGGTTAATTTTGGGATCAACCGCTTGGCTTCCCGCCATTTTGTTTTCGCAACTGTTACATGCCTTCACTTTTGGGGCTTATCATTTGGCGGCGATTTCTTATATGTATCAGCACACCCCTTCGCATTTACGCTCCACCGGTCAGGCTATCTATACCAGTGTTAGTTTTGGACTGGGGAGTGCCATTGGTTTTTGGGGACTCTCTTATTTAAAAGAATATTTTAGTTTTGAAACGATGTTTTTGATTTGCGCAGGCATTGCGGCACTGGGTCTTCCTTTTACAAAATGGTTCAAAGAGCAGAAAGGGATGCCCTCCCCCATCGTCGGGATGGCTGCTGATCAGACTTAAAAGGACCCGCAACTTTTTTATCATCTTTTAAAAAGTTCTTAAGCGCTCGACCGGTTTTCCTGTCATCAGGTGAGATTCTATAATTTCGTGGACATCTTCGAGAGTGACTTTGCCATACCAAACCCCTTCGGGATAAACCACCATCGAGACTCCCTTGGAACATTGATCAAGGCACCCCGCTTTGTTGACACGGATTTTTCCAGCCAAACCTCTCTTTTTGATTTCTTCCTTCATCGCATCCACAATGGCCTCCGAGCCTTTGGCCGCACAACATTCTTTGCCAGGATCGCGTTTGTTGATGCAAATGAAGATATGTTTTTCAAATCGCATGTAACATAGTTAGCATCAGCTTTAGCAGACGTCAACAAAGGGAAAATCACCAATAACCAAAATCCAAGTTCCAGATAAATTCCAATTACCAAACACCGGTAACCAAACATTGTTTCATTAATTGGTTATTGGGCATTGGTTATTGTTTGGTGTTTGAAATTTGGTGATTGGTTATTTGGCTTCTTTTACTTTTAAGATTCAGTTTCTTTCATTATTGGTAATTGATTATTGGTGATTATTTGGTTATTGGTAGTTGGTGATTGGTAATTAAACGATGAGTCAATATATTTTATCGATCGATCAAGGCACTACAAGTACTCGAACCTTTCTTATCGATCACGATTTAAATGTCAAAGGAACTGCTCAGAAAGAATTCAAACAGCATTACCCAAAACCGGGTTGGGTAGAGCACAACCCTGAAGAAATTTGGGCCTCAACGCTTCAAACGATCAAAGAGGCATTGGCAAAGTCTAAAGTCGATCCAAAAAATATTGCAGGCATTGGCATTACCAATCAGCGCGAGACGACTATTCTATGGGACCGCAAAACGGGAAAGCCAGTTTATAACGCTATTGTCTGGCAAGATCGCCGCACATCGGAGCGTTGCCGCGAGTTAAAAGAAAAAAATCTGGAAGGGATAGTTCGTGAAAAAACAGGTTTGGTTTTGGATCCTTATTTTTCGGGGACCAAAATTGAGTGGCTCTTGAAAAATACTCAAGCAACGGGTGATTTAGCTTTTGGAACCATCGATACTTTTCTTCTCTGGCGCTTAACTGGAGGAAAAGTTCACGCAACGGATGCCACAAATGCCAGCCGCACACTCTTGATGAATCTCAAAACTTTAAACTGGGATCCGGAAATTTTGGAACTCTTTAAAATTTCTTCCAGTCTTTTGCCAAAAATTGATTCGTGCTCTGAAATTTATGGAACGACAAAAGGTCTTGAAGTACTGCCTGACGGAATCCCCATTGCCGGCATGGCAGGCGATCAGCAAGCAGCCTTGATTGGCCAGGCTTGTTTTGAAACAGGGGAGGCCAAGTGCACTTATGGAACCGGTTCTTTTATTTTGATGAACATTGGGAAAGAACCGAGGCCTTCTCATCATGGCTTGATCACGACACTGGCTTACAAAATAAAAGATAATGTGGCTTATGCTTTCGAGGGCTCTGCTTTTATTGCCGGCGCCGCTGTTCAATGGCTCAGAGATGGCCTAAAAATTATTCAAAAATCCTCGGATGTTGAAGAATTAGCTTCACAGGTTCCAGATAGCGGTGGCGTTGTTTTTGTACCAGCATTGGTTGGACTTGGTGCGCCTCATTGGAAGCCAGAAGCAAGAGGAGTCATTACAGGAATTGATCGTTCAACAACGGCCGCCCACATTGCCAGGGCAACTCTGGAAGGAATTGCTTTTTGCCAATCAGACATTTTACAAGCGATGACCAGCGATGTTGGAAAATCACTCACTGTTTTAAAAGTGGATGGCGGAGCTTCAGCAAATAATTTATTGATGCAGTTTCAATCGGATATTTTGCAAGTTCCAATTTCCAGACCCAAGATGTTAGAAACAACCGTTTTGGGAGCCGCATTTTTAGCAGGGCTGGCGGTTGGACTCTGGAAAGATTTGAATGATATTAAGAAAAGTTGGAAGGAAGATAAGAAATTTTCCCCGCAAATTTCAAAAGAAAAAGCTCAGGAAAAAATCAAGTTGTGGCAAATGGCTATTTCACACCTTCGGGATTAAACCTGGCTAGCAAACGATAATAAAGCCATGTCAAAGCACGATTCCTTCTGGCAGCATTTTTTATTCTCGAGATGTCGTCTTCTCTAAAAAGATCTGGTTGGTTTGTATTAAGGGCTCGTAAAACAACTGCCGATTGACCACAGCCTTTTTCGGCCATGATTAACAAACGCTCAAAATCGCCTCGTTCAAGCGTTTGTCCTCTTTCAACTGCCCGCACCAATTGAAAACCAGCTTTTCTGTCGCCTTCTCCCATTTTTGAAATGATCTCTTTCACATCAATAGGTTCTCGCTTCACGGCATCTTTTGGGGCAATCTCTGTAGCCCTTCCTCCACGAACAATAGCAGAGATCTGGGCAAAGATTTCATTTTTACTCAGACCTGCAGGGTTCCTAGCAGTAAGTTCTTCCGTAAAATGAACAACTCTTGAAGCATCGCCTAAAGTGAAAGGCCCTTCGGCTTCTTGCGCAGCAGCAATTCCTAAGAGGATGGCCTCTTCTAAAGGACTAACAGAGACAGCGACTGAACCAGCTACAGTTAGTGGTGGCATTTCAATTTCTCCTTTTCATTTTTTAGAAAGCGAGCCGCATAATCCATACATATTTTTTCAAGTCAAGGTGTTTTGCGTCACGCTTCTACTATAGTTATCCTTTTCGCGCTATCGCGCTTCAAGGACTTCGTCGGCCACCCGCTTCGCGGGTTCCCGGCCTCGGTCGTCGGCTATACTACATTTATCTGTAATTTTTGGGAAAAGTTGCTTGACAAAACCAACAAAATTCCAGATAAGAACAAAAGGCAAAAAAACTATACAATTCATATATTTGTAACGTTCACCATCCACGCTAAAGAAATGCAAAAAAGCAGTTCCGACGAATGTCATTAGAAATCTTCATTAAGAAAAAGGGTGAAGAAATCGGCTTTGACAAAGTAGCTTTTGCCAGAGCCGATTCCTATTTAGAGCACAATGCCCTTCAAAATTGGCTGGCCCAGGGTTGCCATGGCGACATGAACTACATGGAGAAAAACAAAACTAAACGGATGAACCCCAAAGAAGTCATGCCGGAGGCCAAATCTGTCATCACTTGCGCGCTCAATTATAATACAGATTACCCTTACTCAATTGATTGCAAAAATCCCAACAAAGGCTGGATTGCAAGATACGCATGGGGAGAAGATTATCATATTATTATAGAGGAGATGCTCAAGTCTCTTCAGAAAGCTGTATTACAGTTGGAGCCAGGCACCAACTGTAAGATTTATGTCGATACAGGGCCAGTGATGGAGAGAGTTTTTGCAAAACATGCCGGTGTGGGATGGATTGGGAAAAATACCTGTATCATTGATCCAAAAATTGGTTCGTGGCTTTTTTTAGGGATTATTTTGACAAATTTGGAACTCAAAGAAGACCCCGTCATTCCCGATCATTGCGGCAAATGCACCGTCTGCATTGATGCCTGTCCAACACAAGCAATTACACAGCCATATAAAATTGATGCGCGCCGTTGTATTTCTTATCTAACCATTGAACATAAGGGAGAAATCGAACCAGAGTTGGCTCGAAAAATGGGGAACAATATTTTTGGTTGCGACATCTGCCAAGATGTCTGCCCATGGAACAAAAAAGCCCCTAAAACAGAATTGCCGGCTTTTCAACCACGAAATGGTTTTTTCAATCCAGACCTGAAAGAACTTCGCCAAAAAGTATTAGAAAATTATCCACAAGATTTTAAAAACTCCCCCTTGAAACGCCCTAAAAGAGACGGGCTGATAAGGAACATCGAAATCGCTTCTAACAATGCCCTGATGATATAAATCATGTTTGCAGAGTAATTGAATTGAGAGTAAAAGGGATGACATGCGGCGGGGAGAAGGAAAAGTTCTTGGCTTCATCGTTTTTGCGGTCTCCATTATTCTTTTCGCGCCGACCACTTTCGCCGCACCGAAATCCAAAACCAGAAAAACTGAAAAAAAAGAGCCCCTAGCCGCCTCCGCAATGGTTGGCGATTCGGTCTGCCAAAACTGCCACGAGGATCAACTTGCAAAATTTAATAAAACCTTGATGGCAAAATACCTCTATTCAAAAACAAAATCCGGAAAAGAAACCTTTGCTTGTGAAACATGCCACGGCCCCGGCAGGGCCCATTCCGAAGCGGGCGGGGGTAGGGGAGTCGGTAATTTGATCACCTTTGGCAAAGGGGCTACCACGCCGGCGGAAAAGCAAAACGCCGTCTGCCTGCAATGCCACAGTGGAAATGACAGGTTTTTTTGGAATGGAAGCCCTCACGATTCCAAAGAGGTTGCCTGCACCAGCTGTCACAAAGTGATGGAAAATGCCACCGAACGTTTCCAACTTTCCAAGTCCAGTGAGATTGAAACCTGCGGACAATGCCACCAGCAAAAAAGGGCCCAACGGATGCGCTATTCCCACATGCCCCTTCGGGAAAACAAGATGAAGTGCACCAGTTGCCACAGCCCTCACGGATCGGTATCGGATAAATTGCTAAAAGGAAATTCAATCAATGAAATGTGCTACTCTTGCCACGCAGAAAAACGTGGGCCGTTCCTCTGGGAACATGCCCCCGTTGCCGAAAGTTGCACGAACTGCCACGACCCCCATGGAAGCAACAATGAAAGAATGCTAACGCTGCCAAAGCCAAGGTTGTGCCAACAGTGCCACGTTGAAAGTGGACACCCAACCACCCCACAAAGATTAACTGCGACTCGTTACTTATCTGATCAAGCTTGCAACAACTGTCATTATGATGTGCACGGCAGCAATCACCCGTCGGGCAAGGCCTTTACGCGGTAGGAGGATCTATGCAACGTGGGAGAATACTATTTTCAACTCTTGCAGGTTGCATTGCCCTTCTACACATTGCCGCTAATAGTTACGCCGAGACCAAATTGTTTGGCTTTAAAACAGATGGTGAACTCTCGGCAGGGGGCCGAGCTTATTTGGAAGAACTCCCCTATCAATTTGAAAAGGCGAAGCTCGAAGAATACCGCGATCTGAGACAGCAATTCTTTTTGGACAAATTCCGCCTCGGCCTGGAAAGCGAAGACAAGCCCACTCTTTTCGAAATTGGGGGATCACTGGCAGGCCAACGTGATCAAAACTTTTTCTTAAAAACCACCCAACTTGGAACCTATAACTTCGAGTTTGAATGGGACCAAATGCCGCATCTCTATTCAACGAGCGGTCAAATGTTGGGAACAACAATAAGTCCCGGCGTTTATACCTTGGCAAGCCCTCGACCAACCGGGGCTCAATTTAACGCGGCGCCCTTCATCGATCGAATCGCCGCTCAATGGAATACAGCACGCTTTCAAATTTCTTACCAGCCTAGTGATGAGTGGGATCTTTCATGGAAATATAATTGGATCATGAAGGGAGGGGAGCGCCCGCTCGGTATGGCATTTGGAACTCCCGGAAGCAATTTTCGCGAAGTTTTGGAACCGGTGGAACATGATATCCATGATTTCCAGTTCACATCCCGATATGCAAAAGAAAAATACCAGCTTCAGTTCAACTACAACCTTTCTCTTTTCGAAAACAGCCTGAATTCGGTCACTTCAGACAACCCCGCTTCGGCAACCGATGGGGCCTTTGCTGCCACAGCAACCGGTGGCTCCAGCACTCCAAGCAGGGGGCGAACAGCGCTGGCACCGGACAATGTGGCTCACACCTGGAGCCTTGCGGGTAGCATTCAACTACCTCACAAAACACGTATCAATAGTTCCTTTTCCTACAGCTGGCGGATTCAAAATCAGATTTTTATCCCTCATACCATCAACCCAAACATCCCTACGGCAAATTTGACGCTGCCCCAATCCGCACTGGAAGGAGAGGTGGGTGTCTTGTCTTATAATTTTAATCTGACCAGTAAACCCCTTGATAAGCTGACGCTGACCACAAAATACCGTTTTTATCGCTTCGACGATGACAGCAGCACAATTATTTTTCCTGCATATGTGGAGGATGATCGAGTATTAGTAAACGGCAATCTCACCGCAGAGAGATATTCCTTCGATAAACACAAGGCTTCATTCGACGCCCGTTGGCAATTGTTAAAGCCGCTCGCATTGACAGCGGGAATGGATTGGGAACGCTGGGATCGTGGCTCTCATCGTGAAGCCCGAGAGACCGATGAGTATACGCCGAGGATATCTCTAGATTTAAAACCGAGTCATCGAGTACTTTTCAGGGCCACCTACTCTCCTTCCATTAAAGTAATTGATAATTATATTCCCCAATCTTCTCTGCAACATGTCTCCTTGCGCAAATTTGACGAAACCTCAAGGCAACGTCATAAAGTCGATTTTTTCACCCAACTTACTCCCTGGGATAATTTATCAACCAGCATCAATTTCAATTACAAAAACGACGATTATCAAGATTCCACATTTGGATTGCAAGATTCTGAGAGCTGGTCTGTCGGAACAGATCTCTCTTGGAGTCCGACTGACCGACTGACATTGTTTGGAAACTACACAAGAGAAGAATATTTTTCCAAACAAGCCTCCCGCTCCAGAGCAACGGGAATTTTGGAAAACACTGCCTATGATTGGGTTGCAAAAACGAAAGATATTATTGATACCGCCAGAGTGGGATTTGATATCGCATTGATACGCAACAAACTAAATTTGAGTGCCAACTGGGACATTTCCCGTCAATCAACCAAGATGGATGCCTTCAACCCACAAACTCCAACGGGCGGCACAGCCGCTCAAAACACTACGGCAACGGCCAATGACTTTCCTGCCATCAAAAGCACGCTCAACCGTTTTGAATCCTATCTAAAGTATCGGTTTGGCAAGGCGTGGACCGCCAAGTTTGCCTATCTCCTTGAAGACTTTGACAGAGACGATTTTCGCACCGACGGCCTGGTACCAACAACAGGAAGTGATATCGTCCTGGGCAGCGCCCCTCTCGATTACACAGCCCACATCGTTGTCGCCACATTGGGCTATCAATTCTGACCGGAAAGCCATTTTAAAGCCATCCTAGGCTCAGCCAAAAGAGCCAGCAAAAAAATAAGCCAGACCCCTTGACGATCGCAGTATAAGAAGTTATCTTACAACCTGCTTATGGATACTGGCGAAAAGAAAAAAATGTCGGTTCACTACTTCCGCAAGGCTTATGAGGCCCAAACTCACGGAGATTTGGGGGAGGCGATCGAGCTTTATCAAAAATCAATCGACACCTTTCCCACACCAGAGGCGCTAACCTTTTTAGGCTGGGCCCTTTCCTTTTTGGGAAAATATGATGAAGCGATCTCTTTTTGCAAAAAGGCAATCGACCTAGATCCCGATTTTGGCAATCCCTACAATGATATCGGTGCTTATTTTATTGAATTGGGCAAATTCGATGATGCCATCCCCTTTTTGGAAAAGGCCACCAAAGCCAGCCGCTATGACACCTATTGTTTTCCTCATTACAATCTGGGTCGCGTTTGGGAAAAAAAGGGGATGATTATTAAGGCAAAGCAAGCCTTCCAAAGGGCCCTAGAGGAAAATCCGGAATATATGTTGGCTGTCGAGTCGCTAGAACGCTTGAAATACGCCCTCAACTAAGCTACACTTTTGATCAAGGAGAGATCGTTATGGAAAACGCAGAACTAGTCAGTTTAAGTCCAAAAGCGGTGGAAAAAATTAAAGAATATTCGGAGAAAATGCCGGAGGCTAAAGGGAAACAATTTCGTGTCTATGTTCAAGGTGGCGGCTGCTCCGGATTTTCTTACGGCTTTATGTTCGACGATCAAAGAGACGGCGACAATATCATTCAAGCCAGTGGCGTTACCTGTTTGATCGATTCTCAAAGTTTGATGCTCATTAAAGGGGCGACGGTTGACTTCGTCGAAGGGATGACGGGTGCTGGCTTTGCGGTTGAAAACCCCAACGCCAAAACCTCTTGCGGCTGCGGCTCTTCGTTTAGTGTTTAGAAATTCGAGGTTTTATAATGCAACGTGGTTTTATTGTCTTGCTTCTTATATGTGTTGCGGGTTGCAGTAGCTATTTTACCCCCTATCACTCTGAAACAGCCCCCTCTCTCGAGAGTGGGATTTTGCTTGCGGGAACAATCATCATTGATTCAAAACTTCATAAAAAAATCCAACCAAGCGACACCCTTTATATCATTGCTAAAAAGGGAGATGGAATGCCTCCTTTGGCAGTCAAAAAAATGGCCGTCGGGGCATTTCCCCTAAAATTTGAGTTGGGGTCTCAGGATATCATGATGCACGGGGCCTCTTTAGAAGGGGATGTTATTCTAGTTGCCCGCATTGACCAGGACGGGATGGCTGGCCCTCCACAAAAGGGAGATCTAGAGGGGAGAACAGCAAAGCCGATTTCTATCGGTGACCAATCTATTGAAATAAAAATCGATAAAAGTTTTTAATTCCCCAATTCATACACTATCCACTCCGAAAAGGTTTCCGGACCTCGATGTTTTGGGAGATCTTCATCCCAAAGGGCAAATGAGGCATAACCCAATTGGGGAATGGGGGCATCCTCATTTTCTGCCGGTCGGAGCGTCCTTCTAAAAATCACATGCCAACTCCCCTGATAATATACCCCTTTGCCGGTCACATTTTGTCTCATCAAATCTTGAGGTTTCAACTGTCCGACACCACCTGCATTGAAGTCTTTGAAGGAACCCGCCTTCCATTCCCAAATGTTTACTTTTTTGGAGGCACTTCCCATGCCAAGATAAGGTAACTCGATAGGATTGGTTATTGTATCCATTGGGAGCTGAATCGCGGCGGCGTCACTTTGATTAGGATCCACATTCATCCGATCATCTTCCCACTGGATATAGAACGCAATCTCTTTGTCATTATGCAGGGCTTTTATGGTAAGCCATTCCGTCGCTTCGGGTTCATGCCATAGATGTTTTAGAAAAACGGGGATGCTGGAAGTTTTTTCCCATGCCTCATCTTCATAATCTAAAGGAATTTCTCCGTTTATTTTGGTAACGGGGAGCAAATTCCTTTTTGGACTGGAAGGATCATATCCCTCCGGGAGGGGCCTTTGAATAGATTTTAGGTAATGGACGAGTGACCACATCTGTTCTTTTGAAAAGGTGTGTTCATAGCCAGGCATCGGCGTCCCGGGAATTCCTATCATGAGGGTGCGGTAAATATCCCTGGTGGTATTTCCCCATTTCAAAGGGCCACGAGTCAAATCCCTTGGCGCAATCCTGTCTCCCCAAACATCTTTTAAAACAATAGCTCCCGGTCCGTCTCCTTTTCCTTGAAGACCGTGGCAAGCGACACAACCGCTTTTTTCGTAAAGTTCCCGTCCCGACTGAATCGATTCGGGCGTCTTCTTGGGCTCTTCAGGGGTGTCCACAGAAGGACCCGCTTTCTCATTGGCCAATCTTGGATTGAAGGATTTTAAGTATGACAAAATTGATCGCCAATCCTCCATGCTCAGCAAGTCCCAGCCGGGCATTGATGTGCCGGGGATCCCAAGTTTCATGGTCTGCAACAAATCGAGATCGGCAGGAACGGCCCCCCTTGTCCTGCGGTATTTAAAGATGCCTGAAGTAAAATCCCTCGGCTTTGGCCATAAAAATTCGGCGATAGGCCCCTTGCCGTCTCCTTTGGAACCGTGGCATGAAGCACAATGAACTTCATAAAGATGTTTTCCCTGAGTTGTTGAAACCTCTCGGCTTGTGTCTCTGCAAGCTCTTTGCTGGCAAGAGAGTGATAGAGCAAGCAAAATAAAAAAAACTCTTTTCACTATTTTCCTCGTTTCTGGGCTGCAAGGTAACTGGCCAAGTTTTCAATATCTTGAGTTTCAAGGATTGATCCAAATTCCGGCATGGCGGCATCCGGGTTTAACAATTGAGGATTTTGAATATAGGCCCGAATCCATTCGGCTACCCTGAAGTTTCCGATGCCACTCAAGTCGGGACCCACGTCGCCACCCTCTCCTTTCAACCGATGACAGGTTTGACAATTCTCCTGGTATATTTTTGCAAGTCTTGCCGTGAAAATACCACTCCCCCCAACATCCCTCAAGTATGCAATGAGGGCGTAAATCTCTTCATTCAAGAGATTCAACTCCGGCATGGCGGAACCTGGAGTCGCTTCACGAGGCTTACGAAAATGAACCTCCAACCATTCATCCGATCTGGAAGAAACGGTCAACGATAAATCGGGCCCAACAGTCCCCCCTTCACCCCGAATCTGGTGACAATAAGAGCAATGCAAATCGGCATAAATTTTCTTCCCGTGAAGCACCATCGGATTTTTTTCGATTTGGGGATTCACCAAGGGGGATTTCCATCCCTGATAAGAGAGTAAAAGGATATAACCTACCGCAAGAAGACCGGCTGTCATCCAAACGGGTCTTGCAAAGGGGTGTCTTTTTGTCCCTCGATCCAAAAAAGGAAGAAGCAGCAAAAAAAGGATCAGGATAGTGGGCAAGACTACCGCGGCGAGATACTCCAAGTTTCCTGGAAAAAGTTTGAGCATTTGAAACAAAAAGAGAAAATACCACTCGGGCCTGGGGTTATAAGAGGCATCGGTCGGATCTGCGGGATCTTCCAAGTCGGCCCCAAAATAAATGCTTAGGAAAAAAAGAATTCCAATGACTGTCGTAATCATCACTAAATCTTTAAAAATACTGTGGGGATAAAACGATTTCCCTTTCGCCTTCAGACTTTCGTAATCGGGCGGTTCAGAGCCCGGAGGATGGGGGGGAGCAGAAATCCCATGATAAACCACCAAGAAAAGATGGGTACCGATGAGAAGGGCCATAAAGGTTGGCAAAACAAGGACATGAAGGGCATAAAACCTTGTGAGTGTCATCGCCCCTAATTCCTCACCACCTTTGAATATCTTAGCGATCCAGAGACCCAAAAACGGTGCCTGCTTGGAGATGTTGATCCCGACGGCCGTGGCCCAATAAGCCTTTTGATCCCAAGGAAGAAGGTATCCTGTAAACCCCAAACCGAAGGCAGCTAGAAGCAAAAAGATACCCACAATCCAAGTTAGCTCCCTTGGAGATTTGTGCGAACCCATGCAGAAGGTTCGAAGCAGGTGCAAAACCAAAAGGATGATCATTGCGGAGGCGCCCCATTTATGGAGCCCGCGGATCAACCCCCCTAATGGAACCTCTGTCATGATGTAGCGAATCGATTCGTAGGCATGATCCGGAGAGGGCGAATAATTCATTCCCAAAAACATTCCGGTCAGGACTTGAAGCAAAAAGACGGCCAAGGTAGCCGACCCCAATGTGTAAGCCCAAGCCCAACGACCCGGGTTTGGAATTTTTCGATCCAAAAGTGTTTGTTTAACAGAAGACCAACCCAAACGATTACGAAGCCATTTGAAGGGGGATTCCATTTTCTAAACCTTTTCTTTTAGTGTGGGGAGCATCCAGAGTTTTCCCGCCTCCACCTTAACATCATAACGATCCAAGGGTCTCGGTGGTGGACCAGAGATAACTTGTCCATCAACGTCAAACACAGCAGCATGACAGGGACATAAAAACTTCTCTTTTGCCTCATCCCATCGATAAGGACAACCCAAATGGGTGCAGCGAGGATCAAACACCGTGAACTCTTTCCCATCCCTTGTGAGAACCCAAGCAGTGCGTTTTTCCTCAACCGTCATCCATCCATCTTTTCTTCTTTGGATGAATTCAATTTTTGTCGGTTTACCGACAGGGATTTTTTTGGTCTCCCCAAGCAAGACCCAATCTTCTATGTGTTTTTTCCATGCCGGCGACAAAAAGTAGGTTGCAATGGGCGCCAAAAGGGAAATCCCGACCACAGAACCCAAGCCATAAATTGCGAGTTCCAAAAATTTTCGGCGATCCATTGTCATGGTTTACGCAAAGATTCTCTGGCGTTCTTCAATTCTTTGAGCAATTTTTCGGACTCGCTCGACACAAAGACAACATCAAAAGAGTGCCATTTCCTTTGAATTTCTTGGTAGCGCCTCAAAAATTCTTCAGGGGTCTTCCCTTTGCGCAAGGCCAACTCTTTTTGATAAGAGCCCAAAGATTCCTTGATGGCACGGATGAGACTCAAGGCTTTGGCGGCCTGTGTCGGTTTTCCATGGCACAAAGAACAGGTCTTATCCAAATCGGAATAGGATAAAATGGTTGTGGCCATGGCTCCGTGGCAAGTAAGACAGTTGGGCCCCTTGCCCGTGCGCAAAAGCATTTTGTAATGAGCACTCGTTTCAAATTCTTTTAACTCTTCCGTGTGGCAAGTCCCACAAGTTGCCGGAACATTTTGGAAATAGATTTTCGAATTCTTATCTTTGGAAGACAAGACTCCTTGGTGGGCCTTGACAGGATCTGGTGTCTCTGCATTTCCCCCGTGACATGCTTCACAACCGACCCCTGATTTAGCGTGGATCGATTTTTCCCAATCCTTATAATTGTGCCCCAGGTACTTGGAGCCTTGCTGCTTGCGATGGCAATCAACACAAGAGTCATTCTTCGAAATCGCAGTTTGTGAAAAAAAGAAGAGAGAAAAACACAAACAAACTAAAAGGAAGGGTTTTCTCATTATTTTACAAATAATATATGATGCTTTTTTATTCAAGGATGGATTGAAAATGCAACCTGATGCAAATCAGCTTGTTATACGAAGATTTTATCGGTTACTTCCCTTTCCGATCAAACACCAAGGAGGACTTTTATGAAAACATTTCTTTCTTTTCTAGTAGTGGGGTTGCTCGGCGCTACCGCTCAAGCAGCCGGTGCAGATGGCGCAGCCCTTTTCAAGGCCAAGATGTGTGGGGCCTGCCACGCCGAAGGGAAAAAGGGGGGCGATCTCAAAAATTCCACATTGGATAAGGCGACCATGGTCCAGTTCCTGAAGGATCCCAAGGCCATGAGGCCAAAGACGACCAAGACCCCCGTAAAGGCAACGGATGAAGAATTGAGCGCCTTGGCCGATTATGTTATCAGTTTACGGAAATAATCGTCCCTTTAAACTATTAAGCTATGGCACTCAGGAAGATCCTTCTTGTTTTTGGGAGTGTCTTGTTGTGGACACTTCTCACCGGCGCTAACAAGACAGAGGACTGCCTGACATGCCATGAAGACAAGGCTCAATATAAAGAGTCTGTTCACGGGAAATATACCTGCTTTGAGTGCCATGCCGATCTGGCCAATGTGGCCCTGCCCCATGAAGCCGTCAAACCGGTTTCCTGTGTCCGCTGCCACACTCAAGTTGCCAATGTCTACCAACAAAGTTTGCACGGCAAAGCTGTCCAGGCGGGAGAAAAACTGGCACCCAAATGCCAAGACTGCCACGGAAGCCATGACATTAGTCTCGTCCGATCGCCCCATTCTAAAGTAGCCAAGTTTAACGTCCCCTTTGTGTGTGGTAGGTGTCACAAAGAGGGGAGCGAAGTCACCCAGACCTACGACATCCCCCAAGAAAAAATCCTGGAACACTATTCGGAAAGTATTCATGGCGAAGGGTTGTTCAAACAGGGATTGACAGTCACCGCTGTTTGCACCGATTGCCATACCGCTCACAACATTCGTTCCCATACCGATCCCCAATCCTCCATTTTCAGGGACAATGTTCCAAAAACCTGCCAGAAATGCCACGGACTCATCGAACGGGTTCACCGAAAGGTAATCCGGGGAGAATTGTGGGAAAGGGAACCCAACAAAGTTCCAATTTGTGTCGATTGTCACTCCCCGCACAAGATCCGCAAGGTTTTTTACGAACTCGGGATGGCGGATCATGACTGCCTGGAGTGTCATAGCAAACTTGATATTTCAACTACGCGTAATGGAAAAACGGTCTCTCTTTTTGTTGACGCAACGCAAGTGAAAGAATCCATTCACAACAAGGTGGCTTGTGCCCAGTGTCATACGGGTGTCTCTCCAGTGGAAAAAAGGCCCTGTGCAACGATTACCACCAAGGTCGATTGTTCGATTTGCCATGCGGAGCAAGTTCAAACCTATGTAACCAGCAAACATGGCCAACTCAGCTCTGAAGGAGATCCCAACGCCCCTGTTTGTCAGGACTGCCACTCTCCTCACTCCGCGAAAGGACATCGTGACCCTCAGTCCCCGACGTTTCCCACGAAAATACCTGAACTTTGTGGACAGTGCCACCGAGAAGGCAAGAAAGCAGCCATCCGTTATACTGGGGAAGAACGTCAGGTTGTGGAACACTATATGGAGAGTATTCACGGCAAAGGGTTGTTAAAAAGCGGCCTGGTCGTGACGGCCATGTGCACCAACTGCCATACCGCCCATCATGAACTTCCTGCGAGTGATCCTCAGTCCAGCGTTCACCATGACAATATTGCAAAGACTTGTGCCCAATGTCACAACGGAATTTATGAACAGTTTGTGAAAAGTGTTCATAGCCCAACCATCACCAAGACAGACAAAAAACTGCCGGTCTGCAGTGATTGCCACACCGCCCACACCATCAGCCGAACCGATGTAGAAGCTTTTAAACTGGAAATTATCAATCAGTGCGGTCAGTGCCATGAAGCGGTCGCCAAAACCTATTTTGAAACCTTCCATGGAAAGGTTTCAAAACTTGGCTACACCACCGTTGCGAAATGTTATGACTGCCATGGGGCCCACGATATTCTCCCCCCATGGGATCCCAAATCGAGGCTCTCGAGAGCCAACATCGTCAAGACCTGCGGTAAATGTCATGAAGGCTCCCACAGAAGGTTTGCCGGATACCTAACCCACGCCACACACCATGATCCCGACAAGTACCCGATTCTTTATTACACCTTTTGGTTTATGTCCTTCCTGCTGATCAGTGTCTTTATCTTTTTTGGTCTGCACACCCTCATGTGGTTGCCAAGATCGATTAAGGAAAGGAGGCGACGCAAAAAACTGGGGCTCGAATACTCCGGAAAACATGTCGTTCGTTTTAGCAAGCTGGAGCGAAGACTCCATGCCATGGTCATTATCAGTTTCTTAGGGCTCGTGATAACGGGAATGACACTTAAGTTTTCTTATGCGGGATGGGCCCAGTGGATTTCCAAAGTTTTGGGTGGGTTTGAGTCAACCGGTTATATCCACCGCATCTGTGCCATCGTCACCTTCTTTTATTTTAGCGCCCATCTGGTCGACCTCGTTCGAAAAAAGAGGAAACTGAAAAAAACCTGGAGAGAGTTTTTATTTGGCCCAGACTCGATGATTCCCATGAAGCGGGATTTGAAGGAGTTTTGGGAAACGATGAAATGGTTCGTCGGCAGAGGATCCAGGCCTATTTATGGACGTTGGACCTACTGGGAGAAGTTCGACTACTTTGCCGTTTTTTGGGGTGTCGCTATCATTGGCTCGACCGG
Source organism: Deltaproteobacteria bacterium RIFCSPHIGHO2_01_FULL_43_49 (assembly GCA_001798075.1). GTDB lineage: Bacteria > UBA10199 > UBA10199 > SPLOWO2-01-44-7 > SPLOWO2-01-44-7 > SPLOWO2-01-44-7. The sequence goes on from MGRG01000005.1 coordinate 32,835, forward strand.
TTTATTGCTCTGGTTTCCGGAATTTTTTACCCACTTTTTACCGGGCTGGTTTATCAATGTGGCCACCATTATCCACTCCGATGAGGCCTTGCTGGCCGCCGGCTTTATCTTCACCATCCATTTTTTTAACACCCATTTCCGCCCGGAAAAATTTCCAATGGACACGGTGATCTTTACCGGCAGAGTTCCCTTAGAAGAGCTGAAAGAAGATCGCCCACAAGAATATAAAGAGTTGGTCGAATCGGGTGAATTGGAAAAATTATTAGCTCCCCCTCCAACAAAGTTGTTCGTTCGTCGGGCAAAAATTTTCGGGGCCATTGCGTTGGCAATTGGACTGACGCTGGTTGTGCTCATCATCCTAGCGGAGGTCTTTGGATATCGTTGATATGAGATTGAGAAACAAAATCTTTTTTGTGACGGCGTTATCAATTTTTTCTTGTTTCGGTTTTTTTTCTGCTCACGCTAACGTCCACGAAGGTCTTGAATGCAATGCCTGCCACTTAGGTGAGAAGGCTAAAGAAGGGGGCATGCCGCCGGCCAATTGTGTTTCGTGCCATGAAGAAGTCGGCAACCTTTTAAAAAACTCTCCCCATGGTCAGGCCTTTATGGCGCGATTCAAAACGCCTACGGCCAGTTGTCTTGCCTGCCATGGAGATCCTCATGAAATTCTAAGTCATCAAGATCCCAACTCCAAAACATCCCGTGTAAATCAGCCGGCGACTTGTGGCGCTTGCCATGAACATCCTTCCGAAATACCCCCCCATCTTGCAAAAAGAATGCCCATCAAATCTTATTTTATCACCGTTCATGGAGAGACTGTCCGAAAGGGAAATTTAAACGCTGCCTCCTGTGCCGATTGCCACGGATCCCATGACATCAGACCCCCGGGAGATCCGGCATCCCGGATTTCCCATGGACAAATCGTAACGACTTGCGGTCAGTGCCATCAGGAAGAGGCAAAGACATTCGGATCCAGTGTTCACGGTTTGGCTCTGACCCACGGTATGCGAGAGGCCCCAACTTGTACTGACTGCCATGGAGAACATACCATTCGTTTTCCAGAAGAGATCGCGTCATCCGTTTGGAAAGGGGCCATTACTAAAACCTGTTCCGGATGCCACTCTTCAGAAAAAATAGCGGCCAAATTCGGTTTGCCCATTGATCGGGTGCAGACCTTCCTGGATTCCTTTCATGGATTGGCGGGACAGTTTGGCGATTTGAAGGTAGCCAATTGTGCCTCCTGTCACGGTTGGCATGATGTCCTCCCATCCAGTGATCCAAACTCCCGTATCCATCCGCAAAATATTTCACAGACTTGTGGTCAGTGTCACCCTCATGCCGGTGTGGTACTGACTTCCGGAAAAATTCATACGTCACTATCCAAGAAGGGTGAGGGAAGTTCTATTGCTGGCATCATACGGTCCATCTATTTAATCTTGATCCCTCTGCTGATTGCAGCCATGTTTCTTCACAACCTTGCCGACTTCTTAAGAAAGGCCCTTGCACGAACCTCTTCAGTATCCATTCATGAAGATGAAATTTTACTGACCTCTTCCGAACGTCTTCAACATGGAGGGCTTGTCCTTTCCTTTGTGTTATTGGCCTACAGTGGATTTGCACTGGAATATGCAAACGCCTGGTGGGCCTTGCCCTTTCAACTCTTAGGGGGAGAAGAGACAAGGCGCAATATTCACCGCGTGGCGGCTTTCATTTTTATTCTCGTCAGTTTTTTCCATATTTGGTACCTTTTCCTTACGAAAGAGGGACGCACAAGATTTAGAGCGATTCTTCCGGAAAGACGTGACTTGTCGGATCCATTCAAGATGATTCTTTTTAACTTGGGGCTGCGTCGGGAACGACCCATATTGAAGCGCTTTTCCTACATTGAGAAAGCGGAGTATTGGGCGCTGGTTTGGGGCTCCATGATCATGGTTTTGACCGGTGCACTCTTGTTTTTTCACAATTTTGCGCTGACGACGTTTCCTCTATGGGTGATCGAGGTTTCCAGGGTTATTCATTTTCTGGAAGCTGTTTTGGCGACTTTGGCCATTGTTGTCTGGCATTTTTATTGGGTCTTGTTTGATCCGGATGTTTATCCCATGAACTGGGCTTGGTTGACGGGACGAAAAAAACGACCTCCAAAATAAACTTGAAACCAGTTGAGAAAAAAATTTCTTGGTGGCGAAGAGCTCTTTATATAATAGGGGTAGACACGACTGGCCCAAGTCGTTGGCATGTCCAGCTAAAACCCAGATTTTTTGCCATTCAAGTTTCGATCTTGGGAGTGGTCTTGCTCGCCTTACTCGGGGTCGCCAAATATTCGGAGAGTCCTTCGTTTTGCAACTCCTGTCATATCATGGAGCCTTACTATAACGCCTGGAAAACCTCGAAACACAACTTCGTGGCCTGTGTCGAATGTCACTACCCACCAGGCTCCCCTCAGACCGTTCTTTGGAAAAAATTCCAGGCCCTCTCCCAGGTGGTCAAATATGTGACGAGAACTTATTCTTCCAAACCCTTTGCCGAGATTGAAGATGCCTCTTGCCTTCGCTCGGGTTGTCACTCAACGAGACTTCTTCAAGGAAAAGTGGTTTCTGAGAGGGGAATTAAGTTTGATCACACTGCTCATATCACAGAGATAAGGCGCGGCAGACAATTGAGATGTGTTTCTTGCCATTCTCAGATTGTGGTCGGAAAACATGTCGAGGTGACTTATGACACATGTTATCTCTGCCATTTCAAAGGGCGTGGAAAAGGGAGAGACTTTCAACCACTAGGTGGTTGTTTGGGTTGCCACGATCTTCCGACAAAGACGTTCCAAATTGGAAATATGGCCTACAATCATAAAGATTTTGTAACGAAGCAAGGGATTGCCTGTCAGAATTGTCATCTGGATGTGGTTTGGGGTGAGGGCGATGCCTTGCAAGATCGTTGTTTTACTTGCCACAATCAACCTGAGAAATTGGCCCGTTACAATGATATCCCTTTTATTCACGAAAACCATGTCACCAAACACAATGTTGCCTGCTTTCATTGTCACCAGGAAATCCGTCATGTAATCGGCGAGGAACCTCTTGGGTCATCCAAGTTGCCCAACTTGAATGCCACTCCCCCACCCAGCCCGCCCGTTTCTGAAACGCCTGGACCCCATCCCACACTAGCCTTTGATTGTTCTTTCTGCCACCAAGGTAAACATCTAGGCCAACTCGAGATGTATTCCGGAAAAGTGGGATCGCTGGGGCTCCCAGAAATTCCAAGCCCCATGTATGTTGCCAATGTTGATTGCATCGGTTGTCATTATCAAGAAATGATTTTGGACCAAAAAGAAAAGGAATTTCGTGGCACAACATTCAAAGCTTCGGAAGAAGCCTGTATCAAATGCCATGGAGAAAAGTTTAAGGGAATCTGGGAAGAGACTAAATTAGAGTTACAAATGACACTTTCAAAGATCGAAGAAAAACTAAAGATGGTTCAGAGGGGGGTAAAAACAGAGCAAATCAATCAGGTTGAACGCTGGATTCACTTTATTCATGCCGCCAAGGGAGAGCATAATATTTATTTGACCTCTTTTATCTTGCGTCAGGCGGATCAAATTCTCTCTGAAGCCCTAGAAAAGCTCAAAGTAAAAGCCCCTGATCTTTCATCACTTCCCCTTTTGTCGGGTGGTTTTTGTGCAACCATGTGCCATTCAAAAATGGGGGTTCAAGTTCCGCCGGAAACGGTTCAGGCCTTTGGAAAAACGATGCCCCACAAAATGCACACCGAAACGATGAGCTGTGTGACCTGTCATGATCTGGGTGGCCATAAAGAAGTCCCATTAAAAAAGGAGATCAAACCCTTCTGCGAAGGCTGTCATGCCCTATAAGTTTTCCTTAAGAGGCAAGTTGGCGCTCCTTTTCGAACGGCGGCAGCACTTTAACAAGGAAATAGAGTAAAACAAAAGGGAGGGCAAAAATCAGCATGGCCGGAAGGATCCCTTCTTTTGCCAGAAATTCGGGGTGAAAATCTCTTAGCCCCCTTAGGCTCTTCGACATGATTTGTCCGCCGATGACGACATTCCAACGCATGGCAAAGACCTGAATGAGCAAAAGGATTGAGGCAAAGAAGGTAAGACTGTTTCGAACTTTGGGGTGCAAGTATTTATCCAGCAAAACGGTCACCATCAAAAGGATAAAGGGAATGAGAGATCCCAAAACCATTTGGACCGAGATGAATGAGAAGGCAAGTTTGGTGGTAAGAAGCGGGGCGATGATCTCCCAAGCCTCGTTTCTTTCATAACTCAACGTAATGATTTCCAAGAGTTCCAATGTCACGGTTTGGATCTGGAAATACCAGAGCCACCTGGCCAACCCTCGAACACAATCTTGACTCACCTCTGTGCCACGAAAAATCGCCATGAGTTGATAAAGGATGATCAGAAGGGCAATCCCCGAGACAACGGCTGAAAACAAAAAAATGATCGGCATCAAAGGAGTGGACCACCAAGGGTTTGCCTTGACGGCGCCAAAGAGAAAACCGACATAGCCGTGCAAAAGACAAGCGGAAGGAATTCCAATCGTTGCCAAAATGGTGATTACTTTATGATCTGTCTTGATGGCTTCGTCACTAACATCATAAACTCCCAGTGTAAGAATACGATAAGGCAGCGCTCGAATTCCTTTATAGGTGGTTGCAAAATGGACAATGTCTTTTCTAAAAACCAACCAGATTTCTAAAATCAGGACAACAAGATAACTGGTGTAGAGAATCCCAAATCCGGCCATGGCGGAGGAAAAGTTGGGGGTAATCATAATATTGAGAGCTCTCTCCGGATGCCCCAGGTGATTAAGCAGTGGCAGTGTTGCGCACAAAAGGAAGGCCAGTGAAGTCAAAAGTGCGAAACGTCCGATCGGTTGATACTCTTTTTTTTGAAAAACATGATAGAAAGAGGAAACAATGAAAGCACCGGCAACAAGACCGGTGATGTAGGGATACATGACAATCATAATGCTCCAATGGATGTGAATGTCGTTTGGAAAAGTATATTGCAGGTATGGGAGCATTAACGTGTCTCCTTATCGAAACCTAAATAGTAGCATCTCGGTTTTGTCAGTTTTTCGGGTTGTAGGACTGCAATATGTTCTTCCGTTACAATTTTGCGGATAGGGTCACGTTCGTTATTCATGTCGCCGAACAATCTGGCCCCTGTGGGACAGGCCTCCACGCAAGCCGGCTTTAAACCTTTTGTGATTCGATGATAACACCAGGTACATTTTTCAGCCGTTCTGGTGAGAGGATTAATAAAGCGACTTCCGAAAGGACAGGCTTGGACACAATAGCCGCAACCGATGCAGCGCTTGCTGTCGACCAAAACCGCTCCGTCTTGGTTGGTATAAGAAGCCCCAACGGGACAGACCTGTGAGCAAGGGGTATTGGCACAGTGGTTGCAAAGCTTTGGAACAAAATAAGATTTGGAGACGTTGAATCCAGGGGTCATCGGTTTGAATCCGTTGATTCCTCCATCAGGAGATTCAACAATGACTTCTCCTTTTTCCGAGACCACATAACGTTCGATCCAAGTTCTGAAAAAATGATCGGGAACTTTATTCTCCAGGGCGCAAGCCTTGACACACATTCCACAGCCGATGCATTTATTGATGTCGACGACATAGGCAAAGAGGTGTTCGCTCGGATCATAGTTTGTCCCTGGAATCATTCCCAAGGCTTGTTCCGCCGCTTTTAATGGAGAAACGCGCATCAGACCTACAAAGAGAGCCACACTGGGAGCCATCTTGAGCGCGGAGGTTAAAAATTCGCGCCTCGAAATCGCATCCTCATCTTCTATTTTTCCCCCATTGGACTGTGGGGCTGATGGCAACTTAAGCATATTTCTTCATTCTCCAAGTTTTTGTCTTTCGAGACGACATGTTCATGAAAATCGATTTGTGGAAATGTTTTGGGCTTCGCCTCCAATTTTTGGTGACAACGGGCACAAAGGGCAAACGTTTTATGGATGGGCATGGGCTGAACGCCATCCTCTGTCACATGCTGGGTTAGAGGGGCATGGCAATCTTGACAAGGAACGGCTGCATGTCTGCCAGCCAATTTTATTTTCCAAACATCGTCATGACATTCCGCACACGAGTTTGGATTGCCATGCACAATAGGCAAGCTGGCCTGCTCTGCCAAGTTCTCACCCCGGAAATGCCCATACAACCCAAAACTTTTGGGAATCAAAAGCGCCCTAACGACAAAAAAGAGAAAGATGGCTGCACCCAAGAGAATAGCCGCACGGATCAAATGTCGGTGGTGTCCTTTGCCCATGAATCCTTCTCATCTTTCTCTTACTTTCTTAAGCTCAACACATAATCGGCCAAGGCATTAAGCTCTTCATCGGTTGCTTTGACCGCAGGCATGGTGACCTTTGGATTCACCGATTTTGGGTCTTTCATAAATTTGACCAACGAGGCCTTATCCATCTTGGAATCTTTGAGATCTCCGCCTTTTTTCCCTGCGGCGTGACAAGCCCCGCACATCTTGGCTTTGAACAGCGCGGCCCCATCAGCCCCCGCGAAGGCCGATCCCGCGACAGCGACTGCTAACAAACAGAGTATGATTTTCATGACTTCCTCCTTTTTTAAAAGAATCATAAATGGCAAAAGAGCAATATGAGCCAGATCATTCTTGGGCCTGATCTTTATCATATGAGGCTTGCCACGTGAACGGCATTTTTCATTGTATCATTCACAGAGATCCCTTCCCAGTAATTCCCAGTCAGATAAAGGCCAGGGGATTTTTGAAGGTGCGCTCTTATTTTTTCTAATTTTTTTGGATGTCCTAGCGTGTATTGTGGCAGCGCTTTCGTGTGTCTGGTTAAGGAGGCTTCTTCGATGCGAAACGAGGAGCCAAAAATTTGTCGCAGCTCATTGAGGACCTTTGAAATGATTTGATCCTCTCCTTCTTGAAGGATTGTGGGATTCTTGGCACCACCGACAAAACAGGTGAGCAAGGCCAAAGAATCTGGGCAGCGATTTTCAAAAATGGAAGAAGACCAGAGACACCCGAGCAAGAAATTTTTTCCGCCGGCACCCGATAGAAACCCAAAACCGTTCAAGGGATGGTTGATGAAGGATCGTTCCACGACGAGATGGATTACAGCAAGAGGGGCATAGGGGACTGTATTTAATTGGAGTGCCAAACCAGGATTTGAATCTTCCAAAAGTCTGGCGGCCTCAAAAGCAGGGAGACCCAAGATCAGAACACGAGCCTCTTCTTCACGAAGTCCCCCTTGGTGTTTCCATTGAACCTTCCAGCCCTCCTTCAATTTTGTAATCGCAATGTCCTGGCACTCCAGTTGGCAATGTTTTTGGATCGTTTGATAAAGTGCATCGGTCAAGGTTTGCATCCCCCCTTTAAAGGAGTAAAGAGTTTGCCCTTGAGACAAGAGGCGTGTTTTTTTAAGGGCCTTAAACAAGCTCCCATATTCTCTTTCCCACTCCGTTATTTTTGGCGCAACAGCCTGGATACTGAGATGTTCGCAATCGCCGGCATAAATCCCGTGAATCATCGGCTTGACCAGATTTAGGGCCTGTTTTCCTAAACGCCTTGTCACAAATTGCGCAATGCTTTCTTCTCCGTTTAAGCTTCTGGCTGCGATGAGAGGTTCCAAAATCAGGCGAAGTTTTCCCAAAGGAGTTAAAAGAGGCGTTTTTAAAAATTGGGCCGGTGACGTGGGAAAAGAAATCAATTTCCCCCGCCTCAAGACAAAACGATTTTTTGAAGACTCCCTCGCTTGGATCATTTCGCCCGTTAGTCCCAGCTCTTTAGCGTGAGCCATTAACGTATCATGGCTGGACAAAAAACTGTTGGGTCCTTTTTCCAAAAGAGTTCCATTGGTGGTGACAGTATGGAGACATCCGCCACAGCGTAAGGTCTTTTCTAATAGCAAAAAAGAAAAACCCTTTCGCTTGAGATGATAAGAGGCTGTGAGCCCCGCGATTCCGGCCCCCAATATAATGGCATCCATATAAGTGAATATTGATACCGCTTTTTAAAGACCGGAGGATATGATTATTATCAGGTCCGTCGGGACCATTGAGAAATTTTTAGGGCGAGAAAACCCCCTCCTCCGATGAGGAGAACAACTGGCAAAACCCAAACCAGCAAGTTAAAACCTTGGGGTTTGGGTGAAAGCAAAATCCATTCACCATAGCGATCCTCAAAATATTTTAGAATTTGCTCTTCGCTCTCACCTTTCCCAAGTTTTTCGCGAATCACCTTCATCATATCTTGGGCCAGTTCCGCCGGCGACTCTGAGATTGGAATTCCCCGACAAACCGGACAGCGGAGTTGGTCGGCAATTTGGCGTGCCTCCTGGTTTAGGCTTAAATTTGAGGAAACACCCCAGGCAAGCGTGGAAACAAGGAAAAACAAGAGAGACCTGATTAAAATCATGAGAAAAGTAAGTTTATTTGCTATAGTACAGCTAAGAGAGATCTATGTCTAATTTAGGCCCAGGCCGCAAGGTTTTTTTTGTGTTGGTTGGGCTTTTTTGTTTCCTCATTTTTTCCTTTGGTTGTGGCGAGAGAAAACCAAGTACCAAGTCTCAGACTCAGCAAGGAGCTGGGGGAGAAGGAACTCCTGGTGAGGGTCTTGCCCCTCCCGCTATTTTTCCTCATTCCGAAAACTGGGCAAGTCCTATCGATCACGGTGTGTGGACGGCACAAAATGGTTCTGAAGTTTGCTTGAACTGTCATAAAATAGAATCGGCTCAGGTAGAAACGCCCCCGACTTGTCACTCTTGCCACAAACTTTTTCCCCACCCAGATACTTGGGTCAAAAAAGAAAATCATGGGTCTTTTGTTTTGACCAATGGAAAAGGAAGCTGTGCGACCCAGTGCCATGGCACCGATCTCAATGGCGGCCTTTCAAAACTTGCTTGTGATTCGTGCCACGAAATCTATCCTCACAAACAAACCTGGATAGTTCCTGCGGAACATGGAGCGGCTGCTGAGGGAAATGGAAAACTTAACTGCAAAGGATGTCATGGTGATGATTTTCGCGGTGGTCTCAGTGGAAAAAGTTGCTACGAGTGTCACGAGTTATTTCCCCACGAGAAGGGCTGGTATGATCCACAGAGGGTACAACAAAAACATCGCGATTTTGTGATGGCAAACGGAACAACCAGTTGTGCCACCCAATGCCACGGAACCGATTTGGGCGGGGGACTTTCGGGAAGGTCCTGTAATGAATGTCACCAATGGCTCCCCTGGTTCCCTCATCCTGAAGGTTGGAAGGATTATGAAGGCCACGGAACCTATGTTTTGCAAACCTTGGGTAATGACAAAACCAGTTGTAAGTTATGTCATGGAAACGATTTTCTAGGTGGGTTTTCGGGAGTTTCCTGTTCCAATTCCAGTTGTCATTCTAATTATCCCCATGACCCTGCCACTTGGGGCCAGGCGGCAAACCATGGTCCTCCGGCTTACGGAGCAGGCAAAACCAGTTGCGCAACGGCCAATTGTCATGGGACAGTCTTTCAAGGGAGCCAATATCAAGTTAGTCCAGGCAATCCTCTAGCACCCTCTTGCTTTAATTCTGGTTGCCACGCCGATTTTCCCCACATCGATCCAAAGTGGATGACCCCTGACAAAACAAACAATGCAGTAACGAGGGATGAAAGTTTTCATGGGGATCGATTCATCAGACAAGTGCAAAGGGGAGTTGTCACCTGTACCGGCTGCCATGGGATTAACTACGACCGCGTCGTTGGGGGATACCAGTGCACGGCTTGCCATGCAGATGGTATCACCCACAAGATCATAGGAACAGCAACTTGGTCTAGCGGATTAGGGCATGGAAAGTTTTTTTCAAATCGTGGTTTCCTCGCAATAGATACTTCTGTCCGTTGCTGGGACTGTCATGGAAGCCCTGTTATTTTTGACAAAACACAAACAAGGCCATTTTTAGAAAACCAATCCGATTGTTATCGCTGTCACTTTGCCTATCCTCATAAAGGCTATCAGGATCAGGATTTACTTACATGGGAGCCTGTCAATATCAATGTTTGTGGTACCAGAAATTCCGCAAATGCGCCGGCCCACTATTTTTACCTATTCGAAAATCCTTTAAGCGTGGATGTTAGTAATACCTGCGGCGGCGGGACAAATGGGTCCTGTCATTCCAATGGTTATCGAGCCTATCGTATCGAAGGTTTCTCCGGTTTTGCTCCTTGTAATTATTGTCATGGACAAAGCAACCCGCCTCCTCCACTGCCAGATTGTGCCGGACCCCCTCCATCGAACCTCCAAAATCCAGGTGCCCCGACAATTACAAGTATCTATCCGGCGCGTGATGAAACAAGTGTCTTAGTTGGATCGGCTATAAGAATACAATTTAGCGAGGCAATGGAGACGGCAAGCATTACTCAAACAGGGACATTCGTTCTCAGGCAAGTTGGGCGACCCGATTCCATCATGGCAAATATAGTTTGCAGTAACGATTGGTGCCGACAAGCAAGTTTAGTCCCTGCAGCACAACTGCTTCGTGACACTTTATATGAAGCCACGGTGACAACTGCCACCAAAGACTGGGGAGGGACCGCTATGGCAGCTGATTATAGTTGGACTTTCAGGACAGAGTTGCCAGATACGACTCCCCCTCTCATTGTTTCCACTATCCCAGCAAGCGGAGCAGTGGACGTGCCTCGGGGAAGATATATTTACGTCACTTTCAATGAACTCGTAAATCAATTCTTCATCAGGGACTCCATCAAGGTAAAGAATTTAACAACTGGAGGGGCCATTGCAGGGGCAACAGGTTGTTCAAGTGCAGTAGTCAGTAATGGTTGCACAACAGTACGTTTTCAACGAAACACCACGGCAAGTTACGATACGGAGTATGAAGTGAGGGTTTTGACAATTGTGAGAGATTTGTCAGGCAACCCCCTCCAATCAGAGCATCGCTGGACTTTCAGAACAGCAGAAGCACCACCCGGACCTTAACTGATCCAAATCATGTCCTCATAACTTCCCATTTCTGCTATTTTAACCCTCAGATTTTGGAGAGAGAATGGGGGAAAAAAGGCCTTGGGGTTTTTTAAAGATTGCTCCTTTTGGATGCCTTTGTCTGACCCTGGCCTGCGGCGAAATAAAACCAATCACAGACGCAGCAGCACAACTAGAAGAAGAAAGTAATGCTACCCCCAAAGTAGAAAGCCTCTTACCCCCATCTGAAACGATATTTCCCCATTCAAAAAGCTGGTCGGATCCCGTGGTACATGGGGCATGGACCATACAAAACGACTCCGATGTTTGTTTTCAATGCCACCAAAAAGATTTAGGGGGGATGGGAGGAGCCCCCGCCTGTCATTCCTGTCATCCACTTTTCCCCCATCCTGATGGGTGGGTTAAAAAAGAAAATCATGGTTCTTGGGTGTCTGCCAACGGAAAGGAAAATTGCGCTACTCAGTGTCACGGCACCGACTTCAAAGGGGGGCTTTCAAAAGTCTCGTGTGAATCCTGTCATGCGATCTATCCCCACATGGTGACCTGGACCAATCCTGTAGAGCATGGGGCGGTTGCGAAAGGAGACGGCAAAGCGATTTGTATGAATTGCCACGGTAACACAAGCTGTTATGCGTGCCACGAAAAATACCCCCACGAAACGGGGTGGGCCGACCCTTTAAAACATGGGAAGGATGTCACTCAAAATGGCACAAACGGTTGTGCCACCCAGTGTCACGGAACCAATCTGAAGGGAGGACTGTCAGAGGTCTCCTGCGATAATTGTCATGCGAGTTATCCTCATCTTGATAACTGGAGGGATCCCACTCAACACGGAACGGCGGCCTTAGGAAATGGTAAAACCAGTTGCGGGACAGCCAATTGTCACGGGAGCGACTTTAAGGGAAGCCTAAAAGCCCCATCCTGTTTTTCTTGTCACGCCGATTTTCCTCATACTAGTTCTCGTTGGATGACACTGAAGCCGACGACGAGTAAAACTTCTGATCGCGATGAAGGTTTCCACGGAGACCGATTCATACGGATGCAAATGTCGGGAAAGACGGGTGCTTGCGCCGAATGTCACGGTGCAAACTATGACCGTTTGATCGGTACCGGCCAATGTACGAATTGTCATCCCAATGGTGTTACCCATCGAAATACAACCCAAACAACCTGGTCTTCTTTTACGCACGGGCAGTATTACACAAGTTTCTTCAATTCCATTTCAACGAATGCCAACTGCAAGGATTGTCACGGAGGCTTTGTCGATTTCACAGACACCCAGACAAAACTCTCTTTGGAAAGTCAGTCGGGCTGCTACCGCTGCCACTGGGCTTATCCTCATAGGGCCTATGAAACTCCGATCTGGCATGAGATTTGGGAGCCCGTCGTCGCGAATAACTGTGGTGGAATGGCAAATTCCGGACACCTCCTCTATCTGACGGGGAGTTCACTCTTCACGGATGAACAAGGAAGGCGACCGACCAGCACGAACGATCCGATCAGCATCGGCGCCATCAAACATACCTGCGGCGGGTCGGCCGGTTCCTGCCATTTCAATGGTCTTCGCTCCTATAACACGCAAGCAACCTCGGCATTGTGCGGGCAATACTGTCATAGTTCAACAATGCCTTCCATCCCATCGCGGCCCCCTTGCCCTTAACACTTTATGTTTAGTTGTCAGGTCACAGATTTTTATGGTATTTCTCACAAGGTGAAAATATTGACTTTGATCCTTCCCTTTCTCCTTGCTTCCTCAATAGTGAATGCGGGGGAGTTTCATTTAAACGCAACTAGTCTTGGCCAAGTTCGCAAAAATGCGAGACTCCAAAAAGAAATCCCTGTCAACGGATACCTGGGCATGGCCTTTGCCCAGCCAACATGGGAGCTTTCGGGCGAAACAAATATGCGTGTCATTCGAGATTTCAAAAGAAAACTAGACGACTACGATCTCTACCAGGCGGTGATTCATTACAAGCCCACAGAGAAACTTCGGATCGATTCAGGTCGCCAGATTGTCAACCAGGGGTTTTCCCTTGAGATGCTCGACGGTGTCCAAACGACTATTATGCCCTGGGATCATGTCGATTTTACCGTTTATTCAGGAATTCCCCGAAGTGTTGAAAGAGAGGATTTTAACAAAAATGATGGTTTGCTGACCGGTATCTCTATTGGGATGAAAAATGTTGCCAGGACAAATTTTTCACTACACGCTGCGTGGCGCAAAAACGACATTTATTTCATCGATCCAAAACAAAACGATGAGGCCCGTGTCGGCGCCAATTTTTCACATCAGTTTGCTGTCTCCACAACACCAATGTTGTATGGAACCTTTGAATACGACGCGATGGGCAAGGTGATTGATACGGGTGTGGCGGGTTTTGATATTTATCCCTCCAAGCGAATTGCACTCAACATGGAGTTCAACTATTTCAACATCAGTCGGGAAACAGATCGATTGACCATTCAAAGACTCTTCACTCAGGGAAGACAAATTGGTGGCCGCTTTTCCTCCACATGGACACTCGTTCCAAACTATTTGGATCTTGTGGAAAGCTATACTTATCAAAATGTAGAGGTAGTCAAAGGGGATCGCCGCCATGGACACATCGTCGATGCGGCCCTGCAACTCTCCCTGGATAACATTGGACTCCATATAGAACCAGGCTATTATTTTTCAAAAAGTTTTGGCGGTCGCTTACACGGGGGAAGAATTTCCATTCATGAACAATTCACCGATAAGTTTTATACCGAAGTGGGATTTGATTTCACAAAATACAAAAAAATTACCAATGACAATGACAATGCCTATTCAGGCGTAGGTTGGGCCGGCTATGAAGTAGCCAAAGGCTTGACGATATCTGGAGGTTTTGAATACAACAAAAATAATTCATTTAACAAAGATGCTCGTGGCTCTTTTAGGCTAGATTATCAATTTGACCATGGAAGCTAAAAAAATTTTCATAGGGGTGGTGAGCCTTCTTCTGGTGGCAAGCTCCGTTGCGGCAAAGGAAAAAGTAAAACATCCCTTTGACCTTTTTGATCATGAGATGCACACGGGGCTTTTTGAGACGGTTGAATTTCAATGTGAGAATTGTCACAAGGATCAGGAAGATTTTGCAAACAGGGAAAAGATGAATCGCCTGGGGTGTCACACCTGCCACAACAATCCCAATCCGCCACTGCCCGGAACTCAGGAGTGCACCGTTTGCCATATCGGCGGCAAATTTCCAAAACCCCAAAGTCATAAGGCGGGCTGGATTGCCAAACATGAGTCCTATGCCAAGCTCAATCCACAAGAATGCGCTCAATGTCATAGCAATGCGATGTTTTGCGTCGATTGCCATAAAAGAAGGGATACCATTCAACAGAAGGGGCATCGCCGTAACTTTAGATTTTTCCACTCGATCGAAGCGAGGGCCAATCCCAGAAAGTGTGATGCCTGTCATACCGTAAACTATTGTCAGCAGTGTCATGCCGGAGGAGGCAACTCAAAGAGATGAAATCGTATTTGGCTTTACCCATTTTGCTTATTTCTGTAGGCTTTCTAACTTCCTGTGGTGGCGCCGCTCTGAATGAAGGGGAAAACTACGGAAACATCCTGAATACCTCCCAAGGTTTGACACTGACTCAAGCGGAACACCAAATCGGCTGGGGACAATCAGAGTGTACGATATGCCACAATTTAGAAAATATTCATCTGGTGGACCGAACGGGCATCACCGACATCAAGGCAGTTCATAACCAAGCATTGAGCGAAGGAATTTCTGGGTGTGCCGCCTGCCATGGAACAAACGGTGCCCCTTAAATTCCATGGCCATTTGTGTGACGAACAACATAAATACCTTCTGCAATTTCTTTATCTAGGGCAATTTCTGTTTCTTCAATTTTGAGGACATAAGAAGGGCGTTTTTGCAACAGATGAAGGGTGGCGCCCGGAATAACACCGAGCCCCGATAACCTTTCCAAGAGCGAGTGGTATTTGGGGGCAATGAAAATGATGCGATAGTTTTCTCCAACCTCTTCTAGGCTCAAGGGGGTCACCAGAGGTCTCACTTCGTTAACAAAAAGACGACAGCAATCACCGGGAGGAATAGGTCTTCCATGTGGACAGGACGGTGGGTGGCCCAAAAAAGAGCAAATTCCCTCTACTGCCTCAGGGGTGAGAACCTTTTCATGCTCCAAACGACAGGCCTGCGCCCTCACCGCTTCTTCAGAAAGATTGAAAACAACCGCGAACAGGCGTTCGGCAAGACGATTTCGACGAATCAAAGAACGAGCCTGATTTTCACCTTTGGTGGCCAGTTTCAAACATCCATTCTTTTGCTGAACGAGTCCTTCTTTGACGAGCTCCGAAGTAGCCCTCTCAACTTCCAAAGGGTCTACCTGAGAGAGACAATGATCCGGCTCTTCTTTCCCCACCTCTTGATTGAGCCAGGCCCTCACCAAGATGTGATCCTTGATTTCATCGAAACCCAGATCTTCTGTTGTTTCCTGTAACATAACTATTTCACCTTCTTAAAAACTTTTTGAAACCAATTGACAATCCTAGATTCGGCAACAAATTCATAACTGCAATTGGGGCATTTGAGCATGGAACATCCGCTGACCATCGCACAGCCACCACAGGCAGCCTCCCCTGCGTTGAACTGGAACCCACACAAAGGGCAGTCTTGCACCTTGGCTTTTGTCTGCTGAACTCCAACACTCGGCAATTGAAGTGCATCCATTATAATCCTTTCAAAACCCAATTCAAAACACCCCCGACTAAAAAAGCAAAAGGGAAAACGAAAAAAACCATCCGCGCTGCTACCTTGCCACCATGCTCTTTAACCATCATAAAGACATTGGCAACACAAGGGACAAACAATGTAATGACGACAAGTGCCACCAGGGCCTGAACAACAGAGAGCTGGCCGTGGCTATACATATCAAAAAAACCGGTTGCCCCGTAATCACGTCTCAAAAAACCGATCAAAAAAGCATTCGCTGCCTGAGCCGGCAATCCCAAAATGGAAACGACAAGAGGGGCCGCCAGCTTTTGAATCCGAGTCAAAAGATGGACTGCATCAAGAAGAAACAAAATGAAGGTCCCAAGCAAGAAAAGAGGTATGGCTTCCTTCACGTACCATTCCAAATGAGAAAGGGTTTTCTTGGCGACATTGGAAAATTTAGGAACACGCAACGGGGGAATTTCCATTACAAAGGCATTTCCCTCCCCCGCAATGATCTTGTTCGACGCGAATCCCACAAAAAACATCACGCCCAGCATGACGAAGAGCCAGACCCAAAAGGCCCACATGGGCATTGTCCCAAACATCCCCAATAAAACTCCCAATTGAGCAGAACAGGGGACAGCAAGTGCCAGCAGGAGAGTCACAATGAGACGCTGTTTTTTCGTCTCAAGAATCCTTGTCGTCAATGTTGCCATCGTATCGCACCCAAGCCCTAAAACCATTGGCAAAACTGCCTTGCCATTGAGCCCCATCCCTTTGAAGAGACGATTGACCATTACTGCAAGTCTTGGAAGATAACCGGAATCTTCCATCAAACTAAAGGCAATGAAAAATGTGGTGACAATGGGAAGGACAATCGCAAAACCGTAAGAAAGCCCCATCACCACCAACCCATAGGGCCCGACAAAACAATCATGGAGTATTTTGAAAATCGGGTTGGCCTCGCCACTCAAAACATAACTGCCGACTAGAAATCCCTCCTCCACATTGTGGGCATGAGAAAATGGCAATAGTTTGTCGAAAAACCAGATAAAAGCCGGTGAAATATATTTTGCAAAGATGCCATTTTCAATAAAGTCGACCGCAGTACCCGCACCGAATTTTCCAACAAAGAGATAAACCAACTCCAAAATGCCGGCCAAGACGATCATGCCTGCAATGGGATGCATTGTCCAAGCAGATAGCCATGCCCCCACAGCGCGTCCTCTTTTTTGCGTGGTCATCACCTTTTCCAATAGGGATTGGGTCAACGTACTTCTTTCTCGATTCATCAGAAAACTGACCGGCTCCGCAAAATAGGCGGCCACTTGCCGGCACTGTTCTTCAATAATGTTTTGAACATTGTTTGACAGTTGAGATTTAAAGCGAGTGCTAATGTGTCTATCCCCGGCAAGCAGCATACTGGCCACCGACAGACGGCCGTGTATTTCTCCAGGCAGTGCACCCGTAATCGTTTTCAACGCCTTTGCAAAAATGGTCGAATATCCCCATTTAAATGTGCAGGGCCTTGCATCTTTTATTCGTTCTTTTAATAGCGGGAGTCCAATTTTTCGGATCGCAACGGTTGTGACGACGGGAATACCCAAAACGGATTCCAGTTTTTTAGCGTCAATTTTAATGCCGGCACGGGCTGCCTCATCACACATATTGATGACCAAAACCATCGGAACACCCATTTCTTGGAGCTGCAAAGTAAGCGGTAATGCCCGCATCAGATTTTTAGCATCGGCAATCTGGATGACCAGACCCTCATTTTGAATCAGCAGATCACGAGTTACACACTCATCTTCAGACATTGGGATTAAAGAATTGATGCCGGGTGTATCAACAACCTGATATTTTTTATCATCGATGAGCGCTTCTCCCTGAGACAAAGCGACAGTTGTACCCGGGTAATTGGAGACTGTGGCGTAGGTCCCTGTGAGGTAGCCGAAGATGACACTTTTGCCCACATTGGGATTCCCCACCAAAAAGATCTTTGTTGAACTATTTACCATATAGTACCAGGTACCCCATGGTACCGTGTGGTACCAGGTACCTGGTGGTAGTGGCGTTAGGTAATACTAACAAAGGACAGATATGTCAAACAAAAGCTACCACGTACCTAAATAAGTTACTGATTTTGTTTGATTTTTTCTATCTGGTCTTTAAGATATTCTTTTGTGAGGACACCTGAGAATTTGTTTTGGATGAGCCCTTTGGAATCTATAAAAAAGGTCTCTGGGACACCTCCCACCCCATAGTCAATGGCCATTTGGCTTTTGGGATCGAAAAGAACGAGAAAAGGCTCTCCCAACTCTTTTACAAATTGCACGACGGTTTCCTTTTTATCCTGATAAACTACTCCTAAAAATTTTACCCCCTCTTTTTCGTAAATTGAGCGTACCTCCTTAAGAACGGGGTGTTCATAAAAACAGGGGCCGCACCAGGTTGCCCAAAAGTTGATGACGACAGGCGAGCCTTTCAAAGAAGGAAGATCGATTTTTTTACCATCGAGTGTCTCCAGTAAAAAATCGGGGGCCATTTTTCCAACCATCGCTGATGGAAGCTCTCTGGGATTTCTGGTCAGTCCAAAGGCTAAGAGATAAACGATCGGGGCAACAATCAATATAAAAAGCAGCCAGCGTTTTAACACGGGGGCTCCCCCTCTTTTTTCTTCATTCCAGCGGAAATGAGAACTCCCAACACAATGACCCCACCACCACCCCAAATCCAAGAAACGGCAGGAGTCACCATCGTCCGGATCGTTGCCTCAAGACGGTTATGTTCAAAAGCCATGAGGGTTAAATATAAGTCTCCTGTCACAGTTGAATAAACGGCAGGGGAACCGACCGGTTCTCGATTATTCGGATAAAAATTGAGTTTGGGATTTAAATATCCAAGGGGCCTTCCATTTTTAAAAACCTCGATTTTTGCGATGACTTCAAAACGTTGTGGTTGTGGGTCCCCGTATAATTTATCCAGTTTGATTTGATATGGTTCCATTTCAAAAATATCCCCCAATTTCAAGTGGACCTGATTTTCCTTTTGATAGTTTCCGGAGAGCGCCACTCCAATTGAAACGAATATAATCCCGATGTGGACGACAAATCCCCCATAGCGTCTTGGGTTTAAAGAAAAAACCCTTTTGGCCCTCCAAAAAACAGTGGCCATTTCGATCAACATAATGGAGAGAGACAATGTTGCGAAAGCAACTGTGATTAAAACGAGTGGTTTTTTTATGCCTAAGATAAAAGCAATGACGACAGCAACAGCCATCAGCAAAACGGGCCATCGAAGAAGTTTAAGAAGGGTTTTGGGATCTCCCTTTTTCCAGGGAAGGGCGACACCCACCCCCATGAGCAAGATGATGAGGAGGGCCAGGGGAACAACCATTTGATTGAAAAAGGGGGCGCCAACCGTGACTTTCACACCGCGCAACGCTTCAACAATCAGGGGATACATTGTCCCCAATAAAACAACGAAACAAAAACAGACGAACAAAAGGTTATTGATTAAAAAAGCTGTCTCACGACTTAAGGGGTGATCCAATTTTCCGGGACTTTTGAACTGCGGCCCCTTCCAGATCAAAAGGGCAGTGGCAATGGCCAACGCAATTCCAATGCTAAACAAAAAGTAGAGACCAATTTCAGACTCCGTAAAGGAATGAACACTGTCGAGGACACCGGAGCGGGTTAAAAAGGTTCCGAGCAGGGTCAGGAGAAAAGTCATGCAGATCAAAACGAGATTCCAAATTTTGAGCATCTGGCGGCGTTCCTCCACCATGATGGAATGCAAAAAAGCGGTTCCGGTAAGCCACGGCATGAAACTCGCATTTTCCACCGGATCCCACGCCCAATAACCTCCCCAGCCCAAAACCGCATAAGACCACCAGCCCCCAAGGACAATGGCTATTGATAAAAACATCCAAGCGATCAAAAACCAGCGCCTGGTGATTGAAACCCAGGCATTACTCAAATCTCCTGTTACAAGACTCGCAATCGCGAAGGAAAAGGGGACACTCATTCCGACATATCCCAAATAAAGCATTGGGGGATGCAGACCCATAAGCCAGTGGTTTTGAAGAAGTGGATTGGGGCCGGGACCATTGTCTGGAACGGGATAAACACTCTGAAATGGATTCGCAGGAATTGCGAGAACAAGATAAAAGAAGGCGCCAATGGCAAATAGAGAAATACAAACCCACGGCATCAAATTTTCAAACTTGTTTCGATTGCGATAAATACACAAAGCGGTATAGCCAGACAATACCCAACCCCAGAGCAAGATCGATCCCTCCAGAGAACTCCACAACGAAATGGCCGCATAAAATCGTGGTGTTTCTTTAGCCCCCACATGGGCGACATAGCTGACACTAAAGTCGTTCGTAAGGAGTGCCACCATCATGCCCAAACCGGCAACCGTCATCGCAAAAAAGTTGGTGTAGGCCAGTTTTCTTGCCACAGCCATTTTGCCAAAATAGGCAAAGGCCATTCCAGCAAGGGAAGAGGCAAGGGCCAAAAAGATGCAGATGTTTCCGATAGTATTAATCATTGTAACGGGGTCTACTTTCCCTTGAACCTCTTTAAATAGTGAATGACCGTTTTTAAATGTTCTTGTTCATCCGCCAAAATCCCCTTGATTAAAAGGGCTTCTTTGGGGGGAAGTGGCAGCTTGAGTATCTCTTCGTACAGTCGGATGGATTGGAGTTCCATTTCGATGTGCGCCTGAAGGGATGCCCTGAGGGAATCGGAACGAGGGACTCGCTTCGGCTCTGGAAGGGAAGGCGTAGAACCTGTTACGGTCGCAACAATCTCGCTGAATACTTTTGAATGAACCGCCTCTTCTTCAGCAAATCGTTTGAAGGTCTTGCCAATGTGTTCCCCATCGATGATCTTTTGATGGAACAGCTCTGCTTCATGCTCGTAGAGAGATTCATCTGCCAACTCCTGAATCGCGGCTGTTAAAATCTTTTCCATTTTTTCTCTCGACGGCATATTGCCTCCATTGTTTTATGGAACTAGTTCCTTATAAATGATGGCGGGTTTTTCGCCCTCTTTGGGGGGGTGATATTCGTTGGAATGTTTGACCATTAAACGATCTGCCTGAAAAGAACTTGTCTTCAAAAGTTTACCCTCAACAACAACCCCCATCCCTTCTTGAAACATTTGGGGTGGGGTTTCGTAACTCACAATAGAAATTTCTTTGGATCCATCCGAGAGCAAAAATTTAAGAGATACCCTTTCAGCATCCCATTGAATAGATCCCTTTTTAACAGTCCCTCCCAGCCGCACCGGTTTGTCATAGGCCAAGTCCCCCTTGGCCAAAAGTTCTGTCGGTGTGACAAAGTAGACGATATTTTTTTCTAATTTTCCGAAAATAAGATAGCTTAGACCCCCAACAATGATCGCCAAGGCAAACCCTAAACTAACCCAATTCTTTTTTTGCTTTTTTAAGTCGGACATAAAGTAAAATTGTATAGAGAATTAAAACACTCCAAGTCAATCCATAACCTGCAATTAAAAAATTCATTGAATCTCCCCCATTATTTGATTCTCAATTTTTTCTTTAAGCCGACTTAAATGAAATCGATAATAGATAAAAAGAATGAGAATGAATAAAAAGGCAACAGCATTCAGTCGCAAACTCAAAACCATCTGGGGATCAACCGTGGAGGGACTTGATTGAACCTGGTGAAGAGTCCTCCACCATTTCACGCTAAAATAGACGATTGGGACGTTTAGAAAAATAAGCAATCCCAACGGAGCGCTCAAACGGGCCCGTTTTTCTCGATCATCCACAAAAGCCCTGAAGGCCAAATATCCCACATACAAAAACAATAGAATCGCGGTGGTGGTAAGCCTTGCATCCCAAGTCCACCAAACGCCCCAAGTGGGGCGACCCCAAATGGAACCCAAAGACAAAGTCAGGGCGGTCAAGACACAACCTACTTCCGCGGAACTAGCTGCCAAATGATCCCAAAACATTTTTTTGCGAACCAAATATAAAATACTACTGATAAAAACGATTGAATAGGCGATAAAAGAATTCCAGGCAGCGGGGACATGGACATACATCAGCTTTTGCACCTCTCCCATTTGGGCATCGGGCGGGCTTCTAAAAAGCCCCCACCATTGTGCAAAGATAAAAAAACCGATAGCCACAATTAAACTTCCATATTGAAAAATCTTCTTCACTTTTTAAGCCTCCAAAAGTAATCCTGCAGTGAGCAAGCAGGCCGACAAAAAAATACTATCAAAAACAAAAAGCATCTCTATCCAAGGTCTGGCTTGAAGAAAAGGGTCTCCTTCCAGGGCGTATTGTGTGGCAAAAACGCAAGCCAAAAGCAAGGGGATTAGCATCGGGAAAAGCAAAAGCGGTAGCATCACTTGACGCGCTCTGGTCTTGGTAATGAGGAGGGCATAGAAAGTTCCCAAGGTGGCTATGCCTAAATCTCCCAGTAAAAAAATTAAAACCAAATTCCAAGGTTCTTTAGGGACATCCAAATCATAAAGAACCATCATCATCAAAAGAACGACCGTTTGGACGATGAGGACAAAGAGGAAGTTGGTGAAAAGCTTCCCTAAAAAAATGGCGCGATGACTGACCGAGTACAAAATGAGGCGATCGAGACAACCTTCTTCCGCCTCGGCTTGAAAAGAACGGTCGAGGGCGAGAACAGCACTGAACAAGACAACGAGCCAAAGGAGACCCGGCGCTAATTTTTTGAGCAAAGCAGTCTCCGGCCCGATCGCAAAACTAAAAAGAAAGATGATTAAAATCCCGAAAAAAAGGATGCTGTTCAATGTCTCCCTCTTTCTCAGTTCGGAGAGGAGATCCTTATGACAGATGGCAGCCAAACAACGAATGAAATTCATAGGATGACGCTTGATGGAATGTTTTTGGGGTCACCAAAATAGGCAACCCTCCCTTGATTCAAAACCATGGCCTTGTCACAAAGGGGTAAAACCTCATGATGATCGTGGGAGGCCAAAAGGAGGGTTAGACCCCCCTTTTTCCAGTTTTGGATGCAGCGGTTCATCAAGGTTTTGCCTTCCCGGTCCAGATTTGCATGGGGTTCATCTAACAAAACAAATTCAGGACTTTCTAAAAGGATTCTTGCAAGGCTTAAGCGCTTTCGCATCCCGACAGAGAAAGAGGCGATCGGTTTTCCGCCCACCGCATTGAGCCCTACTTCAGCCATGGCCTCGCGAAGCTTTTTCACCAGAGGTTTTCGGCCCTTTATCACACAGGAAAATTTTAAATTTTCCTCAGCGGTCAGTGTCTTGTAAAGGCCCAGCTCGTGACCCAACCACTCAACCTGATTTCTAATCTTGAGGGTGTTCTGTCTGATATCGAAACCCGCAATGGTTCCCCCTCCCGTCGTCGGCTCCAAAAGAGTGGCCAAGATTTTAAGGAGGGTTGATTTGCCACAACCATTGGGCCCCAAAATTGCGATACAATCTCCCTTGTTCGCTACAAGCCCAATATCCCTCAAAGCCCAATGAGTGGCAAAACGTTGACTAATTCCCGTTAACTCAACGACTCTGGAATTCATTTCGGCTGCCTATATAGACTTTTCATTCTTGATAGCAAGACCATTCTACTTTATAAGGTGTTGGGGTCCTAAAAAAAGGGGGGTCTATGTATGGTTTTGGACATTCTGGGTTTTATTCCTTTGAGCCACACATCGCTGTCTTTTTGGGATTGATGGCCTTAGGTTTCGGTTACTGGATTTTTATACAAGCCAAATCCGACACAAGTTGTTCCAAGTTAGGTAAATTTTTTGGGGTTTTGATATCCATTGTTGCGGCTTTGGGGCTCATCTGCATCCTTTATTTAAGCATCAAACGCTGTTGCATGGCTCCAAAGGGAGACTGGTACAAAAGCCATATGCAAATGATGGCACCACCTGATGAAAATCATCCTGGTAAATGATTTCTATCATCTTTATATGAGGGCTTTTTTGTGGTTGTTTAGAATTCAGATATTAGAATTTAGGATTTTCCAAAAAAAAGGGGGGGATTATGAAAAAATTTTTCTGTGTAGCAGGGCTGCTTTCTTTTTTATGCGTCTGGTTGTTTCCTTCCAGTGAAGCCCAAGCCGTTTCGCAATGGGCCCGAAAATACAAGATGAATTGCCAATCTTGTCACACGGCTTTTCCCAGACTTAACTATTTTGGCGAAAAATTTCAGCGCAATGGCTTCCAGCTTCCCGAGACAGAAGATGGAGACGAAAATAAGGAAAAACTAAGTGACACGGCTTTCATTGATAATCTTATCAATATGTTTGGTGTTCGTATTGCGGTCTCCCCGGCATCTATCACCACCAATGGGCTCACAAGACCGGATGGAACAGTGACTACCCGAACCAGCTTTGGTAACACCGATTGGGTCCAATTTTTCTCGGCTGGAAGTATTTTTAAAAATGCCTCCATTTTTATTGAGACAGAAATAACGAATACTGCCATCAAAAATAACTGGTTTACTCTGGGATATCACAACTTGTTTGGTCATAGTCTTTTAAACCTCCGTGTTGGCAAACTAGGTGTCATGAATTGGGTTGGTCAAAGTGGGCGCTTGAGAATGATTCCAAACATCCAAGTGGAGGGTTGGAAAAATTTTCTGACCGCGGAGGGGACGACTTCAGCATCAACCACCTTGCAAGATCAGGTGGCTATGGGTGAACCCCAGCCTGGCATTGAGCTCTACGGTTATAAGGGGCCTTTCCTTTATTCAGTAGGAGTTGTGAACGGGAATGCCTTGACGGACAACAACGAATTTAAAAACGTGTTTGGAACTCTGCGTCTGGAAGCAACCGATGGACCCATCCAAGGAAGTTCCATCTCCGGGTGGGGCTATTGGGGAACAGACACGTTTAGTACCGTGCGCCGCAAAGATCGTTTCTATCGTGTCTCCGGTGCGGCCAACTTAAGATGGAAAAACTGGGATGTGATTGGCGCCTTTCTCCATGGACGGGACAGCGACTGGATTTTATCAACAGCCGCACCAAATCGAAACACAACTCACGCTGCCTCGGGGCAGGTGGGTTACTTGATCAATCCCAAGTGGTATGCAGCAGCTCAATATGATTATGTCACCGACACATTTAAGAATACGGCGACAACATCCAATTTTTATCACAAGGCGTCGCCTTCGATCTGGTTCATGCCAAGAGAAAACATGCGAATTGGATTGGTCCAGCGCTTTGAATTTAAGGGAAGAGCGGGTGGCAGACAGCATGAATTTCTCGTTCATGCAAGGGCCATGTTTTAATAAAAGGGAAAACTGGAATCTCTAGCAAACTACATGCTTAGCTTGAGAAAATAGGGGAGAATCGGCACTGTCTTCTTTGCCATTCTTCTACTAAAGAAGTCATAGACTGTTGGAGCATTTCTTCGGCAAGGAGGCCTTCTTGTTTTCTAAAAGACAAGTTTTTGTCAGCGATCGTTTTCAAATCATCCACATTATATAAATAGACATTGTCTAGAGTTCCTACCTCCGGATCAATGTTACGAGGAACACCCAAATCAATTAAAATCGATGGTTCCGGCCTTTCTAAACAACCTTTCGATAAAAGCATCTTTTTTGAAATAATGTGGGCATTCGCTGCTGTTGATGTCACAACAACATTTGCGTGGGGCAATATTTCCTCCAATTTATCAAAAGGGACCACTTGGGCTGCTAGACGGCCGGCAAGCTTTTCTGCCAAATTACGAGTCCTGTTAGCAACGATCAATTTCTTAACCCCTCGTTTTTTCAAAAGCTCTGCGGCTTGAACACCCATTTCCCCTAACCCTACAACCAAAACTGTGAGGGGATCGAAAGACCCAAAAATTTGCTCTATCAACATGATTGAAACGGAACTAACGGAAGTGGGATACCTCGCAATTCCTGTATTTGTCCGAATTCGTTTGGCAATCTGAAAAGCCTTTTGAAAAATAAAATGAATGTTGGAATCCGCAACATCGACTGCCAGGGTTTGCATGTAGGCCTGTTTGACCTGACCTAAAACTTGCGTCTCTCCTAACACAAGCGAATCAAGTCCGGTTGCAACTTTTATAAGATGCTGAAGTGCCTCTTTATTTCGATAAACATAGTTTGGAAAGGGATTTTCATCTTTCAGATTTAGAAAATCTTTCCAATAAGCCATTAAATCCGAGGTGCTCGTTTGTTCTTGCAATGAAACATAGATTTCAACGCGGTTACAGGTGGCCAAATAGCAAGCACCACTGACTTGAGCTAAAGAACACAGCCCTTTCAAGAACACCGGCACTTGCGGTGGGGGCAGTATCCAACGCTCCCTTTCTCCAATGGAGCTGCCTTTGAAATTATAACCTAGAACGATTAGTTCCATTGATATATCAATCTAACAAACTTGAGCTGCGCGGGCAACCTGATTTTATCCACTTTTCGATCAAACAGCCTTTCACAAAAAGCGTTTTTGTTTTAAAAAATCGATTATAACGGACTTTGGAACAAAAAAGATCTCAACATCTGTTTTGGCAGTGGCTGTGGCACAGTGAGGCGTATTGGTCAAAAGATGAAATAAGCCAAATAGGCCATTTCTATAACCTGCAGAGATCGGTAAATGTTCATTTTTTCCCTCCATACCGACTCGGGATAGGGCGATTTCACCCTTTTTTAAAGTATAGAAACCATATGTGTGGTGGCCTTCGTAAAAAATGACATGCCCCTTTTTGAAGTGCATAACCCCGCCTTGAGGAATGAGATCATCCAAATGAATTTGAACCTCTTTGGTGACCTTTTGTTCCCAGGGGGTAACACCGCAACAAATGTCTTGATGAATATCCATCCATTAAAAAGCTAACCTAAATACGAGGTCTACTGATATGATTGAGCACAGACTAAAATATGATATAAATCAGCCTTTATGAAGATTCAGTTTTTGGGAGCAGCGGGGACCGTAACCGGCTCAAAATATCTCTTGTCGGTGGATCAAAGCCACTTTTTAATTGATTGTGGACTCTTCCAGGGGCTTAAAGAGTGGCGCCTCAAAAACTGGGAATCGCTTCCCGTTAACCCCGAGCAAATTCAGGCGGTCATTTTAACCCATGCTCACTTGGATCATAGCGGTTATCTGCCTGTGCTTGTTAAAAATGGTTTTAAAGGAAAAATTTATACAACAACAGCCAGCAAAGCCCTCTGTGAAATTTTGCTTCCCGATGCCGGTTATTTACAAGAAGAAGATGCTGCCTTTGCCAATAAACACCATTTTTCAAAACACAAACCGGCATTTCCTCTTTATACAGAAGAAGAGGCTCGCCAAACAATTCCCTATATTGAATCGGTGAGTTGGGATCAAAAAATTCCGATCTCCAAAGATTGTTTTGCTATTTTCAAACGGGCGGGTCATATTTTGGGAGCAAGTATTGTTCAATTATTTGCCAATGGACGGGTAATTACTTTTTCAGGTGACCTGGGCCGTCAAAAAACATTGACTGTCGAGCCCCCAAAAAAAATTTCCAAAACCGATTATCTTGTTGTGGAATCGACTTATGGCGACAAACTCCATCCAACAGAAGACCCCAAAGAGACATTGAAAAGATTCATCGGGGAAGCGGTCGCCAAGAAAGGAATTTTGCTCATCCCTGCTTTTGCGGTAGGAAGGGCCCAACAAATCCTTTTCGTATTGAGTCAGCTTAAAAAATCGAATGCGATTCCTTCTATTCCAATTTATCTCAACAGTCCCATGGCTCAAGAAGCAACACGTATTTTCTGCCAATTTGACAAGGAGCAAGCCTTAACACCAACAGAATGCAAGCAGATGTGTGAAGCAGCAAAGTTTGTCTCTTCTGTTCAAGAGTCCAAAAATCTTAATGCCTTGCGTGGGCCTGCTATCGTGATTGCGGCAAGTGGCATGGCAACAGGAGGTAGAGTCTTGCACCATCTTAAATTTTTGGCACCGAACCCCCGCAACATGATTGTCTTTGCTGGTTTTCAAGCAGCCGGCACCAGAGGGGAGGCTATGATTCACGGCGCCAAAGAAATTAAAATTCATGGGGAACAGGTCCCCGTTCGTGCTCAAGTCAAAGTCATCAACACCCTTTCCGCCCACGCCGACCAGGAAGAAATTATGACTTGGCTCAAAGGTTTTTCAAAACCACCGAAGCAAACCTTTATCACTCATGGTGAGATCAATGCCAGCAATGCATTAAAAAAACGTATTGAGTTAGATTTACACTGGCAATGTGAAACACCCCAGTATCTTCAAGAATACAAGCTGAATTGAATAGATCCTATGAATCCCCCTTGAGAAACTTTCTTCTTCTTTCTGCCTGTTTTTTGGGACAAAAACTAAGGACATTGACCGGTGAATATCTCACCACAAGCTCCGCAACACTTCCCATCAACAGATGGCTCAAACCCGTGTGCCCGTGTGTCGGTATCAAAATAATGTCCGAATCGGTTCGCTTTGCAGCTTTTGATATCTCATCAACAACGGGACCCATGGAAATATAAGGCTCGATTTTTAGTGAGCGGTGTCTGGTAATGATCGACTGTAATTTGCGCATCGCTGTTCTCTTGGCTTTCTTTGCATGATCAGAAAAACCGATAACGTGCGCCAAAGTCAGATTACATTCGACCTGTTTGCTTAGATGAACACCCAACAACAAGGCTTCTTCCGTAAACTTCGAAAAATCGGTGGGAATCAAAACCCCTCTAATCTTTTTGGGCGGAAGGTTGGGGGGTCTTTTGGCAATCAAGACCGGCACCGGCGAATAACGCACCACATTTTCAGCCACACTCCCTAAAAAGATGTGCTTTAAGCCTTTTCTCCCATGAGTTCCCACGATGACCAAATCGGGCTTTTCCTTTTGAATAATTCGCAAAATGGTGGGAATGGTTTGCCCAATCCGAATGTTTATTGCCACACGTCCAAGGCCTGGCAATGTGCTTTTATCCAAAAATTGGCGAACGGATTCATAAGCCCCTAGTTGTTTTTGAATGATTTTCTTGATTTCACGGCTTTTCACTGTCTGTTTTTCCTCGAGAAGAAAATCCCTTCCAGCAACATAAAAAAATTTTAGATGAGACCCAAAATAAGCGCTGAAATTAACCCCCCAATCGAGAGCTTTTTTGCTGGCATCCGATAGATCATGAAAAATAATAATTTTTTTTAACATAAAAAGTCCTCCGATAACTCCTTCATACACGACCGACAATATCCTTCAAGAGATATCCTATCAAGTAAGCCAGTCCAGAAGCAACACCACCAATTGCCAACGTCTCGAGACCCGCGAGATACCACCTCTCGGTTACGAACCGGCCCTTCACAGCACCTACAGTGAAAAATGCAATGCCCGTTAAAACAGAGCTATAGAAAAAGGGACGAGATAAATGAACATGTGTCACCACTTCGTAGACAAAAGTGAGAATGGGTAAAGATCCAAAAAGAACAAAGGCGGCAAAGGTTGACAATGCCGCTTTCGATGGTGAAGGGGACTCCAAGGTCATCCCCAATTCTTCTTTCAACATCGTTTCTTCCCATAATTTTTCATCAGCCGTGATGATTTTCACTGCCTTTTCCAAATCAACACCTTTAAAACCTTTTTTTGCAAAAATTTGTCGGACCTCTTCTTTTTCCCCTTCAGGAAAGGTGGCGATGTGATTGCGTTCCCTATCGCGGGCTTTCTCCTTTTGTTGTCGTTCAGTCCGAGTGGACACGAAATTGCCGACCGCCATGCTAAAACCATCCCCCACCAAATTGGCCAGACCGAGGATGACAACGATACCTGCAGAAAGATTGGCCCCAATGACACCCGCAACCACAGCAAAGGTCGTGACGATTCCGTCAATGGCGCCGTAAACGAAATCACGCAGATAACTGTGAGCCGGTTTCATTTCGAGACGTTCTCGAATGGCCTCCGGCGTATGAGATTCCCGAAGATGTCTTAATAATTCATCCACCATTTAGATTTATGGAACCATTTGACACATTTTACAATATTCCCTATAGCTTCGGCTCCATGATTAAATCTCCTTCATTGAATTGTCAAACCTGCAAAAGCAGGGGACAGAGCGTTTTTTGCGATTTGAGCGAGGATCATCTTAAAGAAATTGATGCCTGTAAAACAACCAATAAGTACAAAACACATCAAATCATCTTCTACGAAGGGAACAAACCCCATGGTCTTTACTGCGTTGCCTCCGGAAAGGTGAAAGTTTACAAAATGGATAAAGAAGGTCATCAGCAAATTGTGCGTCTTGCGGGACCGGGAGATATTGTGGGCTACAGAAGTCTTTTGGCCGATCAAAACTACTCCGCGACTGCGGAAACTTTGGAAGAGGCCGATATCTGTTTCGTCGATAAAAAAACTTTTTTTCATGTTTTGGAAACGCACCCCGTAACGGCGTTTCATGTCATGTCTGCTTTGGCTCAAGACCTTGAAAAGGCGGAAAAAAAATTGATCGACATGGCCCACAAAAATATTCGAGAACGACTGGCGGAATTGCTACTGGTTTTTCAGAAAAAATATGGGGAAAAGTCTGGAAACGGAGTTCATCTTAAAATCTCGCTGACCCGCGAAGAACTGGCAGAAATGATCGGCACCACACAAGAATCGGTCATCCGTTTAATTACGGAATTCAAAAATGACGGGCTCATTCAAGTCGATGGTCGTGACATTACCCTTCTGAATGTCAAAAAGTTGGTCGAGACAGCAAACCTCCCGGAGTAATCAAAACTGATTTATATCATATCCTCGCCTGATCTTGCGCATAGTCATTCTTTTTGTCCTCCCTTAAAAGTTAACTCATCCCGAACCCCCTTTTTCTAAAGATCCTTAGAATCCATGAAAGGGGAGTCGAAAAGGTAGGGTTGGAAACGACTTTGCCTCCCGAACTCGCCAATGTTTTAGTGGCGGGGAAATTGGAAAGGGAAGATGACAAATTCTGACTTAACGAGAAGATTCCCATCTGGGGTGAATGCGTCTGGCTCTGCCAGCGCAGAGGGGGCCCAGCGGGCCCCCTCTTTGATCGATTCTTTTGGCCGCACCATTGATTATTTGCGTATTTCCGTCACCGATCGGTGTAATTTTCGCTGTGTCTATTGCATGCCGCCCGAGGGGATACCCAATCTTTCTCATAACGATGTCTTAACATTTGAAGAGATCGCCCGGATCGCCCGGATTTTTTTACAAATGGGTGGGAAAAGGCTTCGAATTACAGGGGGCGAGCCCCTGGTTAGAAAAAATATCATCGAGCTGGTTTTTCAATTATCCAATCTGCCCGGGCTTGAAAGTTTGGGCCTGACCACGAATGGTTTTTATCTCAAAGAGTTTGCCAAATTCCTAAAGGAGGCGGGGCTCAAAAAAATCAATGTGAGCTTGGATAGTGTCAGGCCAAGCCGTTTTTCTGAACTGACCCATTGTCCTCAAGGGGTGAATGCGTCTGGCTCTGCCAGCGCAGAGGGGGGCCAGCGGGCCCCCTCTTCATTTGAAAAAGTTTGGGAAGGGATTGAAGAAGCTCTCTTTGTTGGGCTTCAGACAAAAATCAATGTGGTTGCCTTGAAAGGCATTTCAGAAGAAGAAATTCTTTCTTTTGGCGAGATGGCGAAAAGACTTCCCGTCGAGGTTCGATTCATTGAGTTCATGCCCCTTTGTGGAACCGGTTGGCACCCGGAATGGATGATCCCTCTAAGGGAGATTCGAAACGCCCTGAACTCAAATTTCGAACTGTTGCCTCTACCCAGGGGAACCGAAGTGGCTGAGTCTTATCAGGTCAAGAAAGGCCGTGGGAGGATTGGATTCATTTCCTCCATGACGGAACCATTCTGTAAAAACTGTTCACGCCTTAGGCTTACTTGCGATGGAAAAATCAGACCGTGTCTTTTTTCAAATTTGGAAATCGATTTAAAATCGTGGCTCCGCGGGGGCTGGCCCGATACGGACATCATGGCGACGATCCTGG
The DNA here is from genome assembly GCA_001798075.1 of Deltaproteobacteria bacterium RIFCSPHIGHO2_01_FULL_43_49. GTDB lineage: Bacteria > UBA10199 > UBA10199 > SPLOWO2-01-44-7 > SPLOWO2-01-44-7 > SPLOWO2-01-44-7. Next base: position 64,464 of record MGRG01000005.1, read on the forward strand.
AGGCCGTCCGTGCGAAACCTTCCGGCCATCATATAACGTTTCCAATACCGGACGCGCGCGAGTTGCCGCGCATTCGCTTTATAGGGGGATAAAATTATGTTTTCCACTATTGATAAAATAGAGACGTTGCGCACAGCCAAGGCACAGGCGATTTTGAAGCTAACGCCTCAGTTAGTTGATGTGTTGGAATCAAGAAAAGGACCCAAGGGGGATGCCTACGAAATCGCCAGGGCGGCAGGGATTCTAGCAGCCAAAAGAACCTGGGAAATCATTCCCTATTGCCATCCAATTCCCATCGATCATATCGCCATCGATTTTTTAACCGACACGACAGAAGTAAAAATCACCACAACCGTTAGTGCCGTCTGGAAAACCGGTGTAGAGATGGAGGCCCTCATGGCTGCCCAAGTTGCAGCCATCACCCTTTTTGACATGCTGAAACCAATGGGAGCGGAAATGGAGATTACCAGCGTCAAAGTTCTTGAAAAGATGGGTGGAAAAACAAGCTTCAAGGAAAAAATCCCTCAAGATTTTAAGGTTGGAATCCTTGTCACCTCCGATGGGACTTTTGCTGGACAAAGGGAAGACCGCTCCGGAAAAATAATTAAAGAACGTCTGGAGCAGTTTGGAATAAAAAATTTGGACTATCAAATCTTGCCGGACGACAAACAAACTATTCGAGAAAAAATTTTAAAATGGTGTGTGGAAGGTTATCATTTGATTTTGACAACAGGCGGAACAGGATTGGGTCCCCGCGATGTTACTTCTGAGGCAACCCAAGAAATTATTGAAAGAGAAATCCCAGGCATTATGGAGGCGGCCCGCTCCTTTGGACAAGATCGGACCCCCTACGCCATGCTCTCACGGGGCGTTGCTGGACTTAAAGGAAAAGCCCTGATTGTGAATTTGCCGGGTTCTTCTCAAGGAACTAAAGAATCGTTAGACGCCATTTTCCCTGCGATTTTGCATAGCTACAAAATGATGGCCGGCGAAGGACATGGAGAAAATCCGAAATCCGAAATCCGAAATCCGAAATTGGAGAAAAAATGATGTTTATTTTAGCTCCAATTTTTTTTCTTATTGCTTGTGTCTATTCCATCGTGGGACTTGCAGGCGGATCTTCTTATCTGGCGGCCCTTGCGTGGATGGGACTGCCGCGCGAAACGCTCGTTCCACTGGCTTTGGTTTGTAACCTTGTCGTTTCTGCCCAAGGAACTTATTCCTACAGAAAAGCCGGTTTCTTTCGTCCCCAACTTTTTTGGCCCTTGGCTTTAAGCAGCGTCCCCTTTGCCTTTTTAGGAGGCCTGACTCCTATCAGCGACACAACATTTTATTTGTTGCTCGGTGTTTCCCTATTGTTAGCGGCAGTCAGAATGTTTGTGTACCAGCCAAAAGGTACCAGGTACCTTTTACAACAATCTCACAAAAGGTACCTGGTACCTTTTGGAGCTTTACTAGGATACTTGGCTGGCCTCATCGGATTAGGCGGCGGGATTTTTCTAGCCCCCCTCCTCATTCTCTCAGGCACGACCGATGCAAAACAAACAGCGGCCGTAACGGCCCCATTTATCCTTGTTAATTCTCTATCTGGTTTGGCTGCGCATGCAAATCATTTGACACCTTCACTTTTTTCTCAATCGATTCCGCTTATATTAGCTGTCGGTGTTGGTGGGTGGTTGGGCTCTCGTTTGGGCGCTTATCGCTTGCAGCCCATCTGGGTGCAACGAACAGGGGCTGTTCTGCTAAGCCTTGTCAGTTTCAAAATTCTAGGGAGGATTCCATTGTGATTACCGTTGAAGAGGCCAAACAAATTGTCACCAGCGAAATTCCAAAAGGACCAAAAATAACTTTGCCCCTTCAAGAAGCATCTGGCAGAATACTTGCCGAAGATGTCTTCTCCTTGTTGGATTCTCCTTTGTTTAACGCATCGGCAATGGATGGTTTTGCGATCCACCACGAAGAGACTTATCGTGCCAGCCGCGCCTTTCCTTCCTATTTTAAAATAACGGGCCTTGTTGCAGCGGGTGATGTTCCAAGCAAACCCTTAGGGAAAAATGAAGCGATCAAAGTCATGACAGGCGCGATGATCCCCCAAGGGGCGACCGCGGTGATCCCACAAGAAGAAGTTTTGCCCTCCACTACAACATTGGAGGGCAGGCAAGATCGCTCTGCAACGATTCTGATTACAAGAGAGGTGAAAGAAGGGGAACATCTCCGACGCAAAGGAGAAGAAATCAAGCAAGGCGGGCTAGCCCTCTCAAAAAATACCCACTTAACAAGTGGTGCTATCGGATTTTTAGCATCGCTGGGTGTCCTCAACGTTCCTGTTTATGCGCCACCTCGTATTTTTATTCTCCCCACCGGTTCGGAATTGGTTCGGGATATCTCCGAAGTGACACCAGGAAAAATTATGGAAAGTAATTCTTTCTGTTTAAGCAGTGCCATGAGCGAAATGAAGATCGAACCAAAAATTTCTTCACCCGTTCCCGATGTGAACAAGGTGTTGTTTGCCATCATAGAACAAGCCATCAAAAATTATGATCTTCTCCTTATCACCGGAGGTGTTTCGGTTGGGACCTTCGATCTGGTCAAAGAGATTTTAGAAAAACTCAATGTCAAAACTTTGTTTTGGCAAGTTGCTCAAAAACCGGGAAAGCCCCTTTATTTTGGAAAATGCGGTTCCACCCTTGTTTTCGGATTGCCAGGAAATCCGGCCTCCAGCCTCGTCTGTTTTTATGAATATGTGCGTCCCGCCATCTTAAAATGGCTAGGCTATCAGGACTGTTTTCTTTCACAAGATAGGGCAAGGCTCGTAAACTCCTTTTCCAAAAAAGAGGGGAGAACCCATTTTATTCGAGCACGAACTGAAAAAAAGAATGGCAACTTTTGGGTGCACGTTCCAGAAGGACAGGAATCCCATCGAATGCAATCCTTCGCAGAGGCAAACTCTTTTTTAGTGGTTCCCCAGGAAATCACAGAACTCAAAGAGGGTGAGGAAGTCACCATTCATTGGCTACCATGAATACACGCATTTTACTTTTTGCAGGCCTTAGAGAACGTTTAAACAAAAGCGAAGTTCAACTGGACCTTCCTCAAGGGACAAAGGTTTGTGAAATCCTCCCTATCTTGTTTGGTGAGGAAGCTGCAAAGTTAACAAGGTGCACATTATTCGCCATCAATCAGAATTATGTAACACCCGAAACAGAATTGCACGATGGGGATGAGCTGACTTTAATTCCACCCGTGGCAGGAGGGTAAATGAATCAGATCGTTATCACAAAAGAGCCGATTTGCATTGTCCGACTCATGGAAGAACTTTCTCAACACGATTGTTGTGGGGCACTTGTCTGGTTTGCCGGAATTGTGCGAAATGAAAATGATGGAAAACCGGTGAATCAAATTTACTATGAATGCTATGAGCCCATGGCAAAGAAGGAACTTGAAAAAATTGTTCAAGAGGCAAGACAAAAATGGCCGATACACCAAATCAACATTACCCACCATGTTGGAGCACTGCCCGTGGGGAGCGTCAGTTTGATCGTTATCGCAACAGCGCCCCATCGCAAAGAAGCCTTTGACGCCGTTCAATATGTTGTGGATGAACTAAAAAAAAGAGTCCCTATTTGGAAAAAGGAAACCTATGAGAGTGGTCAGGAAGAATGGCTCCACTAAAAATCCCCGTGTTGCTGTCGTTTTGACGGGAGGCCAAAGCAGGCGATTTGGATCGAACAAGGCCACTGCAAAAATAGGAAACCAAACATTTTTAGAAATCCTTACAAAAACACTCCGAGGCTCTCACTTTAAAGTTTTCTTGAGTACGGCCACCACAGATCTTTTCCCCGGCGGAGGCCCTCTACAAGCCCTGCACGGGGCGTTTTCGTACTACCCTTTCCCTAAAATATTATTCGTTGCTTGTGATATGCCGCTTGTTGTTCCGGTTGTTCTTGAAGAGCTTTGGAAAGAAAGTGCGGGGGCCGATGTTGCTTTCTTGAAGAATAACGGAAAGGTTTGTCCACTACCGGGGGTCTATTCCAGAAAAATACTTTCTTATTCGAAAAAATTATTGGCTGACGGAAAAAGAGATTTAAAATCCCTTTTAAAAACAGACCTGACGACCAAAAGCCTTCCAGAGAGTCATTGGCAAGCCTTGGACCCGGAGGCAAAATCGATTTACAACATCAACACTTTGAAGGACCTAGAGTTTGTCAGCGAGAATCTGCCTTAAAACGTGAGCACTTTGTCGGATTCGATGACCCACTGAGCCAGTTCACTCATCGTGCCAATTTGAGCTCCCTCCATGAGTTTTAAATCTTTGATGCCACGGGCCTCCGCGCACGTCTTGCACATTTTGACCTGCCCTCCTTTATTGAGAACCGCCTTGAACATCCTTTCCACATTATAAAAACCATCAGGTGTGGACTGATTTGGAAGGACTGCGGTGACGGCATCGGCCATCAGAAAGATACGGATTAAGGATTCCGCATGTTCCTTTTGAAACATCATAGCGAGCCGGAGGGCGTTGTAAACTTTCTCGGACCCATAAGGGGCATCGTTTAAAATCATCAAGATCTTCATAGTTTATCTCCTATCAAAAATTCACCTGTGTTTGGGCATACAGGAAATGGGCATCTTCGGCCATGCCGGTCTCCGCTAAAAAATCTTCAGCCTTGAAAAAAGAATAGCCCAGCAAAAAGTTGGCCCATTGATTCCATTTGTATTTCAAAAGCCAATCGATTTCTTGTCCGGCAAAACGGGAGGCGACTGCGCTACCAGCCCTTCCTTGCGCACCACTGGCTAGGAAAAGGCCGTTGGCCGGTTCCATCAGAAAAAAGGCATGATAATCCAGCGAAGTAGTGAGACCTTTGACGGGCGTTACCTCCAATGTAAATCGGGGGTTGTGCATGTTTCGCCACCCAACCAGATCCATATAGCCATATTTGAAATGATTGGTTGGAAAAAGATTATTGAAGGTTTTGACTTTGCCACTCGTGGGCGCTTCATCTCCCGAGGCGGCATTGTATTCTAGCCCCAAGCGAGGTTGCCATGCGGTTTCAAAAGTATAACCCCCATGGGCATGGGCGGCATAGGCAAAAATATCGCTTAAGCCCGACTCGCCGAGTTGTAATGCAGCCTCCAACCCATAATCCCATTTTTCACCAATCGTTCCCGCCAAACGATCCCCAACAGTATAAACGGTCAGGGCTCTCCCACCCAAACCGCCGTCATTGTCTCTCAGGACAAAAAAGTAGGGTTCATAATCGAGGGATTCCAAAACATCGAAGTGGCCATAGAGTCCTCCAAAATATTGATTGCCAGCCGCTCGTTGAATCCAGGAAAAAAATCCATCGAGCCAAAATTTTTGCCATTCCAACTTCACTTTTCCTGCATCAAAGTTGCGGCCGACATTAGACCAGCCAAAAGCTCCAACAAGTCGTTCGTCCCCATAAGACAACTCCTGACGGCCCAAACGAAGGGAAATGGGAGAGCCATTGATTTTGACAAAGTCAATGTAGCCCTGGTGCAGATCCAAATCATCCACATTTGCCGTGTTGGCAACGGTCGATTCCTCCTGGGCAAAACTCCTGGAAAACTGGGGTTGTATAAAAACGTGAATTCCCTCCGTGGGAATGACTTCAACAAAAGGACGCACCCTCATTAAAACAAAGGAATCCTTTGCCGGAGTCGTCCGATTGGTCTGGGCAAAGGAGTTAAAATCGATGAGGGTTTCACTGCGCAGCCTTATTTCCCCGCCCCATTTGAATTGGACTTCCTTTTTTTCTTCGGCAAAAACAGCCGATGCAAAAAAACAAAGGCCAAAAAGGAGAACGAAAGACCATTTTACAAACTGCATTGAACCTCCTCCTCGGAGAGCTGGGGAAGTGATATGGGAAGAGGAAAGGGTTGGATGTTAAAAAAGTCAAATTCTTTTTTAAGCCAGATTTTTAAGAGACTCCCCAAAGTTTTATAGTAGCCGTGGGTTGTTCTCTCCTGCAAACGGTTTGCAAAAATTTCTCCCCATCTTCCCAAATGGTCCAGAAGAAATTTTTTCTGGGCCTCGAATGTGGTTTGAGCCTCTTCGAGCAATCCCTCTTCTAATGCAAAGGCTTCTTTGAGAGCCATGTAACTTAAAAATGCCAATTCCATTTTGATGGAATCTGGGGGGCCTTCGTTTGTTAAGAATTGCAACTGAAAGGCCTTATAAAAGGCTGTGACATCCCCCAATATGGGGCCTCTTTCAACCAGTTGATAGCTCCCTTCACAAGAAGGGCAAGCCACCTTTGTTGAAAAAAGCCGAAGGGACTCCTGGGCTACCTCATCGACGGAAACTTTTGAAAGCACCGACGCAAATTCTTTGAGTGGGAGAAATTCTTTCCAAAGATCGTTAACGATTTCTTTTAATTCTCCCAAGGTCTTGGATGTGGGGGTATCCAATCCGAGGGCTAAAATCCGATAGAGATCGGCGCGAAACAAATTATATTGAATTTTTTTATGATCTTTCATTTTTTTGCTTCCAAAACTAGAGGAATCCAAGGGGCATAATTTTTTCTGGCCCCCACATTTTTACTGGAGCCTTCCCAGATTGCAAAGGCGATCAGGCTGTTTTTCCCCGCTTTCAAAACAGGGTCGTTGGGATCTCTGGTTGTCATTTTGTGCGCAAGGACAACCGTCCATTTTCCATTTTCCCAAGAGCCCCAGGCAAACGAATCTTCAACAGATTGATGAGTCAGAGTGCCAAAACCTGCCGCCACCAATTCTTCCACCGGAGTTTTTCTTGCGGGTTCAGAGATGGGATTTTTCACTTGGGTTGCGGCCTGAATCCCAAATTGATAGGTTTCAAAATAAGTATTGGGATACAGATCTTTGACTGTCTGATAATGATCTTCAATATCTTGCTGCCAGATGGCCTTCCAGTGGATGATCTCCACAGGAAAATCTTTCCCCCCCATGAAGGGAGAGGTCTTATCCATCTCTTTCAGAGGAAACTGAATGGCGCAGGCATCACTGGCATGATCGAGACTAACATTGGCATCTCTTGTTTTATCTTCCCATTCCAAACGGGCTGCAACCCATTTATTATTATGGAGTGCCTTGACCTTCAACTGCGACACCGTGGTTTTGAAAATGGAGGGGGTTGTGATGTTTTGTGGAAGCATTTGAATGATTTGTTCTGAAATCTGATTCCATTCTGCCGCATTTGGATTTAGTTTTTCAAAAAAAGAGTTCCCCAAAACAACATGGGGTGCACGGATTTCTTGAGCCATAGCCAAAGAAGAAAGGAAAAAAAACATGGAACTTAGAACATAGAACTTAGAACGAGAAGTCCTAAGCAGTGTTATGACGATACACTTGAAGTTTTGCATCGAACATCTCCCTTTCGAAGAAAGGTTCCGTGAACGGAACCCGGACGACTTCCTCTCCCTTTTCATTAAAACCAATGGCCTCTTTTTCATTGTAGGCAAACCGTGTAATAATTTTTGAGGTATTCCCAAAAAGTAAAAAGGCGGCCAAAAGTTTTGGGTCACTTCTAACTGCCTTATATGTCTGAATGGCTTCATCAACACCCGGTCCAAACATCTGCAAGAGAAACTCCCGTGGAACATGAACGGGCGGAATATAATAAACATTCGGTTCTGTTCCCGATTGCGGATAAAGGGGGAGGGCAACTTTTTTGATCAGGACAATGTAATCAAGGGGGTTGTCCTCTTTTGCCTCGCCAGGTTTGGAAAGCCAGCTCATGAGGCGGATTTTTCCAATACAAGTTTGAACACAGCGCGGCTGCTCCCCCTTTTCCAAAAGCGGGTAACAAGCGATACATTTTTCAGATGTCCTTGTAACCATATTGAAAAAAACTTTTTTATAAGGACAGGCTTTGACGCATTCTTTGTAGCCGCGACAGCGAGTTTGATCGACTAAGACAATTCCATCGTCTCTTTTATAAATGGCTTTTCTGGGGCAGGCAGCCAAACAGGCAGGATAGGTGCAGTGGTTGCAGATGCGAGTCAGATAAAACATCCAGGCATTGTGGACACTTCCAAAAAAGGCCCCTTTTTCAATAAGACCGAAAACTTCATCCTCACCGACATTGGGATTGGCATAGTCTTCATAAGCAGGAAGGTGTCCCTTTATTCTTTCCCCTGCCGGAGGTTCTTCAAAAACCGTTTTTCCAGTGTAGGTATCGCCCTCCCATGTTTGCTCCCCAAGATTTTTTAAAAGCTTAACGTCCCAGGCCTTAGGATAAAAACCATACGGCTTTGTCTCCGTGTTATTCCAAAACATGCTTTCCTGGCCGGGGCCGGAGGTCCAGGTTGTTTTACAAGCAGACGAACAGGTTTGGCAGGCAATGCACTTGTTGGTATCAAAGACATAAGCCACCTGTTTTTTAGGCCTTTTGTCCTCATAGGGATATTCCATCTCGCGACCGATTTGCCAATTTTTGACTTTGGGCATGGTTTACCTTTTCGCTCGCGCGGAGTAAATCCACGCTCGCTAAAGTCAGGGGGAGCGTCTTGACGCTCCACCCTGACAACCCCCACCGCTAAAATTCCGCGCGGCAGGACATCGTTCTATTTCCTTTTCTTAACGAAGTTTCCTTTTAAGTATTCCTTCATCTCTTCGTTTTCATAAGTTGGTCTTAATCCACTGAGGGCCGGTTTCCACAAACCTTTTCCCCCCAGCCCCCCATCTTCAGCCTTTGTGATTTTGACAAACGCTTCTCTTGGGGCACCCGTTGGACAATGGACATCGGGTGCAAAACCTTTGTCGATTTTTTGGCCGATCAAATCTTTCCGGACAAGCGAATCGGTCATCCAGGTAGGCTTAATCCAACCCCTTGTACAACTTTGATGAGAACCGGTACGAAACATCGCTTGATAACCGGTATCGGGGTTCTTGGCCAAACCATCTTTTCTCTCCTGAGAGCCTCTGACACTTCCAAAAGTAGATCCATACATGTTGTGCCACATCCTGGTCACACCGCGAGGGGTTCCATTGTAATACCTTGCCCTGGCGATGAGTCTTGTCACCGGATATTCTTTGTCGGTAACCTTCCAACCGCGATAAGGGCGATCATGCGGATCGGCATCGATGTGGACATAATCCCCATCTTCAACCCCTAACTCTTTTGCATCGAGTGGATTAATGTCGACATAGGCCTCTGTCACAAATGGCATTCTCTTGTCATGACGGTTCATGTCGCCAAAAGGACCAAACCAGATGGCATCGATATCTGTATCCACCGGTGTGGTGTGAGCCCCATGGCGATATTTGGGAGTATGAAAGATAAACTTATAGCCCTGAGTTTTCATCAAAGGATGGGAGGTTTGTTTGACCTCCTCCCAGCTTTTGATAACGTGTCTTGCCTGACGGATGTCCGCTCTTTCATCACTTCTAGAAACACCATAATCCTCTGGCGCCCTTGGGCGAAGGGCTGGATGGGATTTGGCAACAATCACATTGGGTTCAAAAAAAGTGGAGTCAATCGGTTCCCTGTGAACCGGCATGTTTTCGCCGGAATCAATGAATTCCTTTTCACCCCTGTAGAATTCGAGACGTCCTGTTTTTGTATAGTAAGGCTTGTCCTCACTAACCTGTTCAAAACTGCCGAATTTGGGATAGGTCCTGGTCATTAGCAAAGCGGGGATTCCTTCTTTGGCTTTGTCTTCCAAATCCAGAAAATCATAACCTTTTGTTGGATTGCTAAAGTCCAAAATGCGTTGGGCATAAATATCCACGCGGTCTTTATCGACAAAATACCAGTAATCTTTGAAACGCTTATCTCCGGTCATTTTTGAAAAGGCCTTGCCAATACCAGCTGCCACTTCGATGTCGGCCCTGGTGTTGAAGATCCGTTTCAAGGGGGTCCGTGGATAAATATAGAGGAAGGGATTGGTTACAGAAATCGTCATGTCGGGCTGCTTGAATTCAGCCCAGCTATCCACCGCATAGACAATGTCGGCATACTCACAAGATGCCGTCCACCACCATTCGCTGACTCCGATAAATTCCACTCTGGGCAGAATATTCATAATGGTATCGAAGTGTCCCTTGGCATTGCCAATGAGGGAATTGCTGTTGGAAACTAAAATTGATTTGGTGGGGGTCGGCATATGCGTCTTGCCGGTGAGGATTTCATCCCCCATTCTTAAAATCTGATCTCCATGATTGAAGTAGTGGACCGACTCTCCTTTAAAATAGGACTTTACCTTGGCCGGATAATCTTTATCCAAAGTGATATTGAAGGGATCTTCCGTGGCAAACTGTCCAATCCCGCTAAAGAAGGCCGCACGATAATTGCCGGCATAACTTCCGATGTTGCCACCAATCTTGCCGACGTTTTCGGTTAGGACTGCCAACAAGAAAGTGGCCCTGTCTTTGAGATCACTATTGAAAAATTGGTTGGGTCCCATTCCCAGACCAAAAAGGGTCTTTCCCTTGTTTCGAGCGAGTTCTTTGGCGATAGTTTCGATTCCTTCAACGGGGGCCCAGGTCAGTTCGGAAACTGTCTTTGGGTCAAAATTTTCCAAAATATATTTTTGGATCAGATCGAAAGAGGGACGGACCTCCACCTCTTTTCCATTAGCCAACTTGAGAGTAAAGGACCCTTCGAGTGCGGCTTGAATTCCTTTTGTTTTGTAGCGAAGCCCATAGTCATCACGGCTCAAGGCATAAGGCTTATTTTCTTTTTCATCCCAAACGACAAAATCACCCCATTCCTCGCGCATCTTTTCTGTGAGAATGGGACTCCCTTGCAGGGGTGGTAGCGGAGGTTTCTGATCGTTTTTCAAAACCTGGATATAGTTGTTTAGTTCCTTATTTTTATAGTCCTTCCAAACATCACTTGCCTTCAATGTCTCCAAAGTGTCCATCCGGATAAGACAAGGAAGATCGGTAGTGGCCCGCAAATATTCCGGATCGTATTTTTTTCCTTTGATGAGAAGATGACAAAATCCCAAGGCCAATGCAGGCGTTGTCCCGGGACGGACGACCAACACATAATCGCCCTTGTTTGACGTGGCACTATATTCACAGGCAATCACCACGACCTTGGTCCCTTTGATTCTCGCCTCGGATAGCCAGTGGCTATCAGGCATTTTGGTTGTGATCCAATTCATTCCCCAACAGACAATCAAATCGGCATGTTCGGCGTTGCAAAGATCCCACTCATTGGTTTGTTGACCGGTGACCATGGGGTGACCCGGAGGCAAATCGGTATGCCAACTATAGTTGTCCCAACCTCTGCCGCCCAAGGCTTTGTCTGGACCGACATTGCGGATTCTCGAGTCGAGAAGGGCCATCATATTGGCGAGTCGATAGTTTGCAAAAAGACGTGTGGCTCCTAGGGCCGCCATCCCACCGCGAAATTTCAAGGTTTGCACACCGATACCTTGGGTGGCTTCCACCATCGCGGGGTCATATCCCTGAGCCAGAAGATATTTTTTCCCCTCTTCCCCAGTGTAGGTTTTTGCAATATTTTCCAAAACTTTGGCGGTAAGTTCAAAGGCTTGATCCCAACTAATTTTGACAAAAGGTTCCCTTCCTCGATTGAGATATTTTTTGGGCATCGCCCCTGTTTTGGGATCTCTTTCAAATCCAGAGGCCACCCAGTCCAAAAAACCCTTCCTTGCCATGGGTTCTTTGGCACGCCTGTCTCCATAAAATCTGCGAATGAGGGCCAAACCTTTTTGACAGCATCTTGGATCCCAGCGATGCGAAGCCTTGTTTCCATAAATATCGGTTGCCTTTCCGTAACCAAAGGAAGGCCCAAGCCTGACGGCAACACCGTTTTTAACATAGGCTGTCAGCAGACAGTTATGTGTGTCATTGGGTGCGCACAAGAGATGAAACGTAGAATCGTAAGAAAAAAGATCTCGATAAACCTTTTCCCAATCTCGGTTGGGATATCCACTTAAAGGATTTTCATGATCAAAGGGCTGCAGGAAGTTAAACAGGCTTGAGAGTGGCCCGCATTGAGACAAAACAAGACCGGCCCCAGAAGTCAGAGCCAGTTGTAAAAAACTTCTTCGGGAAAGCTCTAAGCTCAACGGATCAACCCCCTGTGCGGCAACATATAGAGTTGATCGATTGAGACTATGATATGGATCAGAAAGTGGGATGATTTAGATCAGGTTGACGACCGATCGTTACTTACCAGTTTTGCCTAAAGAACGGATGTAGGCAATGACATTGGCAACATCCTGATCATTGAGTGAAGAACCCCAAGGGGGCATTACGGGGGACATCCCAACTGCAGCCCCTCCTTGTTGGATAACTTTTTTGAGGTCTGCATCTGTTTTCTTGCTCATGTAGGCTACGTCTTGAAAGTTGCGCGGTTTGGGATTGAGTGCGGCTGCTGCAGCTCCATCTCCTTTGCCAGTTGCTCCATGGCAGGTAGTGCACAATAAATTGTATTTTGCTTTACCGGCGGCGACATCGGGCTTTGGGGCTTGTGCAAAACTGATGGAAGACCATAATACTGCAATGCCCAGAATGAAAATAAGCTGCTGACAACATCGATAATTGATGGTTTTCATTTTTGTCTCCTTTATAAGTTTGACGACTATAGAGCCTCTACCCCAGTGAGTCAAAAGCGGATATGATCTAGATCAGCTTAAGGCAGAATAGCGGTCCCACTTTTGCCTTGGATGACTTGAGAGACTTTTTCATAAGATCCAATAAAGCACTTTTTTCCGCCATTTTTCAGGAACTCAATACAAGCCTCTATCTTAGGTTTCATACTCCCTTCGCCAAATTCTCCTTTCGCCAGATATTTCTTGGCTTCTTTAACGGAGAGTTTCTTTAGCCTTTTTTGAGTTCTTTTTCGAAAATTCAAATAAACACTATCCACGTCTGTGAGTATTAAAAGCAAATCAGCTCCAATCAATTTTGCAAGTTTCACCGCACAAAGGTCCTTGTCGATGACGGCTTCAATGCCAACCAATTTTCCCTTTTCCTTGACGACGGGAATACCTCCCCCTCCACAGGCAATAACAAGGACACCTTTTTTGACTAATTCTTTTATCACCCTGGCCTCTATGATTTTTTGCGGCCTTGGTGAAGCGACCAATCGTCTATGTTCATTGTAAAAAGGGCCGACGGGTTTTGTGGGATTTTTAAATGCACGATCTCTTTTATCGACGAGAACCCGTGTCACGACAGCAACTGTTTCCTTTTTTAAAATATTTGAGATCGTTTGCTGCAGCCAATATCCCAACTGCCCCTGTGTCATTGCATCCAATGAATCGAGAGACAACGGTGAGACCTGTTTTTTTGATTTTTCCTGTTGGATTAAAAGATTGCCGATATCTAAACCGTTCCCATGCGTAACAATCATCCTATATTTTTTGATGAATGGTTTAAACTGGGAGATGGCTCTTTGAAGTCTCTTTATCCTTCTAACAAAATTTTCCTTTCTTTCAGGGCTGCTGATGGCATTTCCACCGATGGCGACTAAAAGTCTTTTCATAGAAATGGAGAGACTATTTAAAAAAATTGCGATAGTAATAATAAAGGACCAATGAGATTGATTCTTCGATCTGACCATCCTGAATTAGTTGGTCTATTTCACTAATGGTAAAAAATTTGAAATCGCTGTGACCGATCTCATTCACCTCAAATTTTCTTTTAGAAAAACATTTGGAGGCAACAAAAAGTGTGATTCTAGCAGCCAAGATGCCCGAATCGGGTGTGGCATAACCAATATGTTTAAGATGTTTATAATCACACCCAAGCCCTGTTTCTTCTTCAAGCTCTCTTAGAGCTGCATTTTCTTCCTTCTCTCCCTTTTCGACGAAACCACGCGGCGTTTCCCAAACAAGCGATTGCGTTGGATGCCTGTAAATCTTCAAAAGCCCAATTTTACCATCAACAACAGGTAATATATTAACCCCTGTGAGAAATTTTTCTGATCTGTTTTTGGGAGCAACCACAAGAAAATCGGGGATGGTTTGTCCATCAGAAGATTCGATATGATCCGTAAAAACATCAAAAAGTTTGTGATCAAAAACAAGAGTCCGCTTTTTTAAGGTAATCATAGGAGCTAAGCCCATAAAATTATCTTGAAAGGAAAGCAAGGAGGCTATAGGCTGGCTTACTTCAAAAGGGAGGGCTCATGCAAGTTGTTGAAACAACTAAAGAACTTGTCTCTAAAACCTATTCACAAATAGAAAAAAATCTAAAAATTGCCAGACAAAGACTAAATCGTCCCCTAATTTTGGCTGAAAAAATTGTCTATGGACATCTCGCAAACCCACAAACACAAGAACTGGGGAGAGGAAAAAGTATTTTACTCCTGAAGCCAGATCGCGTGGTGATGCAAGATGTCACGGCACAAATGGCCCTCCTTCAATTTATGCAAGCCGGACGTAAACAAACAACGGTTCCGGCAACCATTCACTGTGATCATTTGATCCGAGCGCAGGCAGGCGCCGTTCCGGATACAAATTTGGCTCTCAAGGAAAACAATGAAGTCTATGAATTTTTACAAACCTGTTCTCAAAAATATGGAATTGGTTTTTGGAAACCGGGATCTGGAATTATTCACCAGGTTTTTTTGGAAAACTATGCGTTTCCTGGTGGGCTCGTCATTGGGACTGACTCTCACACCCCTAATGCTGGTGGACTTGCCATGGTTGCGATTGGTGTGGGTGGCGCCGATGCCGCAGAAGTGATGGCGGGACTTTCTTGGGAAGTTTTGGCACCAAAATTTGTCGGCATTAAACTCACCGGAAAACTCAATGGATGGACTGCTCCAAAAGATATCATTTTAAAAGTCTGTGAACTATTGACGGTCAAAGGTGGAACCAATAAAATTATCGAATATTTCGGCCCGGGTTGTGAATCGATCAGTTGCACAGGTAAAGCAACGATTACCAACATGGGAGCTGAGCTGGGAGCTACCACATCGATTTTTCCTTATGACTCACGCATGTGCGATTATCTCAAGGCAACCCAAAGAGGTGCCATTGCCGATCTCTCTGACCAACATAAACATCTACTGACAGATGATCCCGAAATTGCGAAAGACCCGAAAAAATATTTTGATGAAGTTTTTGAGGTTAATCTTGATACTTTGGAGCCCTATGTTGTGGGACCTCACTCTCCCGATGTGGCAAGACCTATTTCCAAATTGGCTGAAGATACGAAGAAAAATAATTACCCAAATGATATCCGCTATGCCTTGATTGGCAGCTGTACAAATTCTTCTTATGAAGATGTGGGGCGGGCTGCCTCCGTCGCAAGACAAGCCATCGAGCACGGTGCCAAAACCAAAATTCATCTGATGGTCACCCCCGGTTCTGAACAAGTTTTTGAGACCATTAAAAGGGATGGACAATTGCAGGTTTTGGAATCGATCGGCGCAAAAGTTTTGGCCAATGCTTGTGGGCCTTGTATTGGTCAGTGGAAGCGTGAAGACATCAAACAAGGAGAAACAAACACCATTATTTCTTCCTACAATCGCAATTTTCCAAGACGCAACGATGGCAATCCACAAACACTCTCTTTTATTGGAAGCCCTGAGCTCGTCGTTGCTATGTCGTTGGAGGGAAGGCTCGATTTTAATCCCCTAAAAGACGAAATTGAAACTTCCGGAAAAAAATGGAAGCTGAAAGCCCCTGCCAAAGCCGATGACATTCCAAAAAAGGGATTTATTAGGGCTGCAAAAGGTTATGTTCCTCCCGCTCAAAATCCAGACCAAATTAACATCCAAGTTAATCCCAAAAGTGACCGCCTACAGCTTTTAAAACCATTCGAGGCTTGGGACGGAAAAGATTTTGAAAAATTGCCGCTTCTTCTGAAAGCGAAGGGAAAATGTACCACCGATCATATTTCTCCTGCAGGGCCGTGGCTAAAGTTCAGGGGTCATCTAGATCATATCAGCGACAACATGTTTTTGGGGGCAACCAATTTTTTTACGAATGAAGCGGGAAAAAATAAAGGGATTGAATTTTCCAAAATTGCCCGCGACTACAAAACCAAAGGTTTAAAATGGATTGTGGTGGGAGATGAAAATTATGGAGAAGGCTCTTCCAGAGAACATGCCGCCATGTCTCCCAGATTTTTGGGATGCGCCGCTGTCATTACAAGAAGTTTTGCGAGAATCCATGAGACCAATTTAAAAAAACAGGGTGTCCTGCCACTCACCTTTGCCAACTCTAAAGACTACGATAAAGTTCAAGAAGAAGATTGTATGAGTGTTATTGGCTTAAAAAATCTTAAAGCAGGTCAGCCGGTGACTGTGATTTTACAGCACAAAGATGGGGGCGAAGACAAAATCCAAACCAACCATTCTCTATCTGAAGAGCAAATCAAATGGTTCAAAGCCGGCGGCGCCCTAAACTGTCTTTGAAACAAATTTTCCTACTGAGCGTTGGGTTCTTCTTCAGTCGCTTCCAACCCGCGGCGATAAATGACCCCTAAGGCCCACGGGTCCTTCCTCGCAATGTTAAAAGCCTGCGTTTGGTCGGAGGGATTATAATCCTCCGGCAAAGGATGGCATTTTTGATCGAGCACTTCCTGGATTTCACGCCCCTGATAAGTGACACACACGGAAAGACAATGAATAAAGGCAAAGCCCGGGTATTGGATGGCTTGAGTCAGCATGTCGGCCATGTGTGCCATGTTGCCCGACTGGGTGCGGGCTATAAAACCGGCCCCGCAGGAGAGGACAAAAAGGACCGGATTGATGGGAACCTCATCGATTCCGATCAGTCCTTTCATCTCTTTGAATTCATGCGAGGTGGTCGGTGAGGCCTGCCCTTTGGTTAATCCATAACAGGAATTATCCATAACGAAGTAGGTGATGTCGGGGTTGCGCCGAATCGCATGGGGAATGTGTCCGGCACCAATGGCAAAAGCATCGCCGTCTCCTCCGCAGGCAATCACTGTAAGGTCAGAGCGCGCCGTTTTTAATCCCGTCGCAATCGGAAGCGAACGACCATGAATGGTGTTAAATCCATAAGTCAGGCAATACCCCGGCAACCGACTCGAACAACCAATCCCCGAAATGATCGCTATCCGTTCGTTGGGGAGTCCCAATTTGGCAAAGGCCCGCGTAAAACTTTTCAGGACTCCGTAGTCTCCACAACCGGTGCACCAGACGGGATTCAATTCATTGCGGTATTCAATCGGTTTGCGCTGCTGAGTCTGTGTAATCATACAACACCTCCTTGCATCATCGTTTCCAGCTCCCGGGTTTTAAAGGGGAGTCCTCCAGAACGCCGGAGGCTTTTTGCCTTCCCATCTAAAACACCCAAGGCTTTGAGATGATGAAACAACTGCCCTTGATAATTCATCTCAAGGACCGTGACGGTTTTTCGCCCCTTGAGAAATTGTTTGAGCCCCTCCATGGGAAAGGGATTGAGAATGGCCGGAATAAAAAGAGCCGTGTGGTTATGAGCTGCAAGGTATTCTTTGGCAACGCCGGCCGGACTTCCCCATGCAATCAAGGCATGCGGGGCAGATGAAGAGCCGAAACAGGAATGCCAATTTTGAGTCTCCTTTGCAATCGCCTTTAATTTCAAAAATCGCTTTTGGTTCATTGCCTCGTGTTGATCTCCATCGGAGGAGGGGGTCCCCGTCTCCGTATGCTCAATCCCCGCAATAGAGTGCATTCCCCCTTTTGTTCCCGGGATCGCCATCGGACCAACGCCGGACCAATCCGAAGTCTTTTGCAAACTCAAGTCATAACGGCGATAAGCACCATTATTTGTCGGGGGTGTGATGCAACGCTTTGGTTTCAAAAAATCTTTTGTGTCGACGAGGTCAATGATTTCGAGACGCTGGCCAATCGATCCATCGGATAGAACAACCACGGGGAGTTGATATCCTTCGGCGAGATAAAAAGCCCTGTGCATTGCCTGAAAACAATCTTTGACATCGGTCGGGGCCAAGACGACGCGAGGAAAATCCCCATGACCACCGTAAAGGACATGCCAGAGATCCGACTGTTCCGCTCGGGATGGAATTCCTGTCGAAGGACCGGCCCTTTGACAATCCACAATAACCACCGGGATCTCTGCTATGCTGGCCAGTCCTACCATCTCCGTCATGAGAGAGATTCCGGGCCCACTCGTTGCGGTCATGGAAGGGACCCCTCCATAGCTCGCCCCGATGATCATTCCCATCGCCGCAATCTCGTCTTCGGCCTGAATCAACTGTCCTCCAACTTTTGGCAGAAGCCTCGACATCGTCTCTAAAATTTCGGAGGAGGGGGTGATGGGATAGCCGGCATAAAAACGACACCCCGCATCGATGGCCGCCCTGGCACAAGCCTCATTGCCACTGATGCTGAGGCGTTTTGTAACCCGCTCCGGTTTTGGCAGGCCAAAAGGAAGCGTGATGGATCCCAAAATTTTAAAGCCCGCCTCTAAGGCCCGAAGATTGCTTGAGATGACGGCCGAGGACTTGCGCCCGAAAACTTCCTGAACACAAATTTCCCCCTCTTTGATTTCCCAGTCTAGGGCTTTTAACAACATTCCGAAGAGAACGACATTTTTTGCGATTTCAGGCAGTCCTTCGGAATCGAGAATTTCTTGAAAGGGAATCGGCATGACGAGACCCTTTTTAGTTTTCAAACTCTCCGGAAGTTCTCCCTCCTCTTTTCCATGAAGGACTAGTGCAGTCTCGGAGACTTTGAGTTCCTTCGTAAAGCGGGCAATGTCGGAAAAACGAAAGCAGACGACAATCTCCTTTTCGAATCCGACCTGGGTGACCGGGTCCACCCCAATGGTGACATGAGCCGCCGACTCGCCGCCGCGAATCTGGGGGCCATAACTCTGGGTCATCATCCCATAAAATCCGAGCCTCGCGGCGGTCCTTAAAATCATATTGGCGGTCGACATCACGCCATCTCCCCCGCTCCCGACCAACGCCATGTGAAGATTTTTTTTCTGTTTCATATTGCCATTCCTTTCGTTGTCTCCCCTTCAACGGGGTGTGCCCGCTCTTCCGGGAGAGGAAGTTGTTTCAAACGATGTAGAACAAATGTGGGACAGATATCGACACAGGCCTCTCCACAAGTTGGCCCATAGGTGATACAGGCTTGATGATCGATATGAATGGTGACGTCATCAAAACTCAAGGCCTTTGCCGGACAGACATTGATGCATTTTAAACAGGTGGTACAACCAACCAGGCACTTGGCCCGCACTGCGGAGGCCTTCTCACGCGCCACACACGAAAGCTCGATCCGGTGCAGGCGGGGATAAAGCTCTAATATCTTTTTAGGACAGGCCGGAATGCAAAGGCCGCAGCCTGTGCATTTTTCGGCATCAATTTCGACAATCCCAAACCTGCCGATCCGCATCGCATCGAAGGGACAGGCCCGGACACAATCGGCCAACCCCAAACATCCGTTTTTGCAGGCGCGCGGACCCCCAAAAACGAGTGAGGCCGCGGCACACGTTTGGATCCCCAAATAGTTTGCTTGGGTCTTCACATAAGCCGTTGTTCCATGACAGCGCAAAAGTGCCACCCGATCTTCGACTAGGCCAGGGGCCTTTCCGGCCAGTTCCGCCACGATCTCTGCGGTCTCTTTCCCTCCTGGGATGCAGAGGTTTGAAGGGACCTCTTGGTGTTCTACCACTGCTTCGGCATAGGCCTGACAGCCGGCAAAACCGCAGGCTCCACAGTTTGCGCTGGGTAACCACCGATGAATCTTTTCAATATTTGGATTCACGACGACGTAGAAACGCCTGGCCGTTGCTGCCAGGGCAAATCCAAAAAAAATCCCCAACAGCGTGAAAACGGCAAGACCCCAAATGGCAATCGATGTCAGCTCCATTATATTTTTAACCCCGAAAAACCTAAAAATGCCAAGGCAAAGAGCCCCGCCAAAATAAAAGCAATCGGAAGTCCCTGGAAAACAGAGGGAACGGGGGCCAAATCGGTCCGTTCTCTGGCACAGCTCATCAAAAATAGTGCCAGAGCAAACCCAATCCCAGAGCCAACTGCCAAGGCGAGTGATTCCCAAAATCCATTTTCGTTCAGGGCATTCAGGAGTGGGACCGCTAAAATGATACAATTGGTCGTGATCAAAACGACGTAAATCCCGAATTTCCGATGCAAGGGCCTGTTGATCTTTTTCAGGATGGTATCCGTCATCTGAACCAGAAACGCCACAATGCCGATAAAGACAATAATCTGAAGAAAGTGGAGGCGAAAAGGGTGCAAGACAAAACGGTCGATCGTCCAGGCCAAAAGACCTGAGAGTGTGCCAACCACGGTGAAGGTGACTCCCATGCCGATGGCGGTTTCCCGCTTCCTGCTGACACCGAAAAAGACGCAAAGACCCAGATAGCGCGTGAAGACAAAATTCTGGACGAGTGCCGCAGTGAGAAGAACAGTAATGACAACTCCAAAAAGCGATGGGGCCATTAACCATTCAGCACCTGTTCTCGTATCGATGAGTTGATAAGACCCCTTGGGATCGACCTTGACCCCTGTCGTGAGGAGGAGTCCCCCCTCTTTTGCAGGAATTACATTCACCTCTTGAATGGGGATTAGAATATCGGGATCTTTTTTAGAAGTGAGTCGAAATTCGCTTGGACTGGGAACCCCTGGTTTCGTCACCACCACCTCGATTTGATGATCATTGAGAAGGGTTGCTTGTTTAGACATGGCGTCCTTTCTCTACCCAATTTAGAGCAGCCATCAAAAGGCCAATCGTAAAGAAACCCCCCGCGGGTAAAACCAAAAACAAAATCGGGCGGACCTCGATCAAGGTCACTCCCCAGATTGTTCCATTCCCCAAGACCTCCCGGATGGCCCCGATGAGAACCATCGCAAAAAGAAATCCAAGCCCCATGGAAAAGCCATCCAATACGGAAGGGATCAGGGGAAACTTCGAGGCAAAGAGTTCCAGGCGGGAGATGATGATGGCAAAGGCGACAATCAGTTTGATGTAAAGACCGATCTCGGAATAGATTTTTGGGGCCAAGGCCGCCAAGGTCATGTCCATGGCTGTCACCCAAACCGCAATTACAATAGTGTAAATGGGGATTCGAACCTTGTCGTGAATAAAATTTCGAAAAATGGCGATGGTCAAGCTCGATAAAACCTGCACGGCCCAAACGGCGAGTCCCATCATGAGTCCGTTTTTGACCGAATTCGTGACCGCCACTGCCGGACAGAGGCTTAAGGCCAGGCGGAAAACCGGATTCTCGGAAAAAAATCCGCGCCAGAGGAGTTCACGAAAAGGGGGGGCTTGAAGTTTATCGAACGACATTCAGTCTCCTTTCGAGATGCCAAACGGCCTGCTTCACGCCATCCACCAAGGCTTGAGAGCTGATGGTGGCACCGGTCACCGCATAGATTTGTTTTTCCTTTTCTGGGGCAACCTCTTCGGGCTTAGGCCCCTTCGTAAGCTTTAATGTTTGCAAATCCTCCAAGCGAATTCCCAAAAACTGATTTTTGAAAGCCGGTTTCGTAATCTCGTCCCCCAATCCCGGATCTTCTTCATGCGAAATGACTTCCACACCGCGGATTTGAAAATTTTGGGAGAGGGCGACAAAAAAACGGATCAGACTTTTGAAGCCATATTGGCTCCCTTCGGTCACATAGCCTGTCAAAGTCCCATCCGGATTTTGGGCTGCAAAAAACCTCCCCACGAAATGACTTTCTGGAAATTCCTTTTCCACCCATTCGTCGCGCTCTTGTGTCGGGGCTTTTTGAAAAACTTCCGGCAAGTCCCATTTTTTCAAAAACTTCCCATCGAGGTTATATTGTCTCAATTCATCAGAAAGGAGGTATCCGATTGTCGGGGGTTGGCCAGGCCCCAGATACCTTCTCACCTCCAAGATTTTGGCTTTTTCATCCAGGTTTAAAAGTTTTTGAATCAGGGTTTTTTCATTGGCGGCAATTTGAGATCTCTTCTTGGGTTCCGTCAAATTAAAGACAACGCCGAGGATCAAGGCGGCCGAAAAACAGACTAGCGTTAAATTCAGCGTGATCCGCCACATCTCCTTGGCTGTGATTGGAGATTTTTCCTTCATGATGGGGCCCCCATCTGTTCAGGCCTCGTCGGGCGAAACCAATGATTGAGTGCGGGTGTGACAGCATTCATTATCAAAATGGCGTAACAAATCCCTTCCGGATATCCGCCCCAAAGCCGGATGATCCCGGTGAGGATGCCAATGCCTAAGCCAAAAATCACCTGAGCCTTAGGGTTAATGGGCGCTGTGACATAATCGGTGGCCATGTAGAATGCGCCGAACCAGAGACCGCCGGTCAGGAATTGAAACAAGGCGTTGCCCGAAAAAAAGGCGATTGCTAAAAGTCCCGCCAGAACCGAGAGGGGAATATAAAGTTTGATGATCCCTTTGAACAAAAGGATCAAGGCTCCAATCAAAATCAAGAGGACGGAAACCTCGCCGACCGACCCCGAACGAAGTCCCAAAAAAAGATGCAGAGTGTTGTTAAAAAAGACCCCTTCCAATTTCCAGACGTTGAGCGGAGTGGCTTGAGTCACCGCCTCAAAGGGTTTAAGCCAGGTCGTCGTCATGGCGAGCGGAAAAGTGGCCATGAGAAAAGCCCTTCCAATCAGGGCCGGATTGAAAACATTGTAGCCCAGTCCCCCAAACAACATTTTGGCGAAAACAATCGCGACAAATCCACCAACAGAGGGCATCCAGAGGGGCATCCCCGGCGGGAGGGTTCCCACAAGCAAAAGACCGGTCAATACCGCAGAGCCATCCAGCATGGTTTGTCTTTGTTTCCTGAGATAATTCACCAAACCCTCACCCACCAAGGCCCCCAGAGATCCGCTTATGAGTAATCCCACGACCCGAAGTCCATAAATGGTGATGGCCCAACAAAACAAAGGGACGAGAGAAGCGTTCACCCACCACATGATTTGTTTCGTGGTGAGCTCCGCCTTGAGGTGTGGGCCAGGCGAGATCATTAAGGAAGGAGATTCAGACATGCATAACCTCCCTCGTCATAAAGGATTGCTTGGCAACTTGAATGAATTGCACCAGAGGGCGCATCGCAGGACAAACAAAGGCGCAACAGCCACACTCAAAACACTCTTTGGTCCCGAAGCTTTCTGTTTCCAGCTGACGACCTGCTTCTGTGTAAATGGAAATTTGATTGGGCTCTAACCCTAAGGGACAAGCATCCAGGCAACGGCCGCAAGAAATGCAGGGGCCATAGTGCTCACGACGCACCTCTTCCACCGTTAAAAAAATGAGGCCTCCTGTTCCCTTGATGACCGGGCAATCGAGTCTTCCTAAGGCTTTCCCCATCATGGGCCCGCCCGAAATCACTTTGACTGTTCGCGGGTGGAGCCCTCCGCAGAAATCGACAATATCTTGGACCAATGTTCCAATCGGGACGATGAGATTTTTGGGTTCCATAATCCCGCGGCCTGTCACCGTGATCATTCGATCAAGGAGGGGTTTGCGATAGCGAATGGCTGAATAACAAGCCACAGCGGTCGCAACATTTTGTACCAACACCCCCACATGCATCGGGAGTTTTCCAGAAGGGACCGCCCGGTAGGTGAGGGCCTCCACCAACTGTTTTTCCGATCCTTGGGGATATCTTGTCTTGCAAATCACCACAAAAACTTTTTGAGAGGGATTGATCTTGGCGATCGCTTTGTTTAGAATTTCTGCTGCGTCTATTTTGTTTTCCTCAATGCCGATCAAAATCCTTTGAGCCCCAACGATCTTGGCAATCAACACAGCACCCCAAACAACATCCTTAGCTTGTTCTAGAAGAAGGCGGTGATCGCTGGTCAGATAGGGTTCGCACTCCGCCCCATTCAGAATCAAGGTGTCGACTTTGATTCCCTCGGGCAAGTTGAGCTTGCGATGGGTCGGAAAGGTGGCCCCGCCTAATCCCACAATCCCGGCATCCGCAATCTGTTCGAGCATTTTTTCTTTGGAAAGTTCTTCCCAGTTGGAGACTTCTTCCCAGACTGGTTCTTGGAGCTCGGAGGCCGTTTCGATAACAACCGCTTCGGCCTCAACTAAAGTGGGATGTGGCTGCAACGCCACCCGCTTGACCACGCCCGATACAGAGGCGTGGATCGGCACACCGCCTATGGCATTCCCTATCCGATCTCCTCTTGTAACTTTGGCTTTTCTGGCAACGGTCGCTCTGCAAGGGTTTCCCAAATGTTGGATCAGCGGAATCACCACTTCCTTAGGGACAAAGCGCTCGATTGGTTTTCCGGAAGTTAGAGTCTTCCGGTCGTCGGTGACAATCCCCCCGCGAGAAAAAGTCGACAGTTCATCCTGCATATCCATGATAGTAAATTGCACTCGCTAATTTTTTGAAACGGGCTTCGGCCTTTGGACCCAAAAGAAAGCAACTGGTACTCAAGGTGTCCGCCAGGGTTGCATTTCGGGCGACGACGGTCGCAGAGATTCCCGGATCGGAAGGATGACCTTTTTTTGCATCAAACAAATGCCCGACACGGCGTCCATCGAGCCAAACGCCTTGCTCATAATTTCCGCTCGTGGCGACCGCAGCATCCTTCAACGTGAAAGTTTCAAAGTAGGGATTTTTAGGACCCCCATATGGATTGAGAATGGCCACCTCCCAAGAACCGATGGCCAAAACATTTCCCCCTGCATCAATCAGGGCCTCCTCAATACCGGCCGCTCGCAGGGCATCTCCTGCACGATCGATCGCATATCCTTTTCCGATGGAACCAAGATCGATTCCCGCACCGACTTTCGTTAATCCGACTTGGGCTTTCATGGCATCAATCTGGACATAATGCCCGCCGATTTGAGACAGGGCTTTGTGGATCAAGCGATCGCTGGGATAGCGACGATTTTTTTTACCCTCCTGATAAAACCCATAAAGTTGCATCAACGGAAGGCAGGTCACATCGTAAATGCCCCCCGTCAGTGTGTAAAAAGAACCCGCAATTTTTAAAATATCAGAGAGGGAAGAATCGACCAAAACCATGTCATTTCCGGCATGGAAATTGACGCGTGAGAGGTCGCTCTCTTTCCTGTGAACACTCATCACGCGGTCTACCTTTTCAATGGCTTGAAACGCCTCGCCGATGGCGGCTTCGACTTGAAATTGATCAGGATGACGAACGGTAATCGTTACAAAAGTCCCCAAAAGAGAGCGGGTTTCTTTGAAGAGGCGAGGCTTTTTCAAGTGCCACCATCTAAAAAGTCCCGTCCCCGTCAAAAGCCCAGCCCCCGTCCCCACAGTGAGGGTTTTAAGGAACTCTCTCCTATTCATTATTTTAAACCCCTAACACCGATGGAAAGACCCTTCTATGAGATAGAACAGCTCGCGGTATGATGCAGATCATTAGAGGGTTAAAACAGTTCGTGTAAATGGAATTAAGGAGCCTCTGAAAAATTCGCGTGAGCGAGCTGTTTGAGAAAAGCCTCTCGGAGCCGATTTTATCCTATTGGGGGTTATGATAGATAAAATCGGCGAGAGCGGAGGTGGCGTTTTGGGGGCCTCCCCAAAATGACCACCGTCTTTTCGAAAATAGCGAGCGGAAGCGAATTTTTCAGAGTTTCCTTTGAAGGATAAGGAGCCCTTTTATGCCGGAAGAAAAACCAAAAGCGAGGGAGTTTCATGTCGATCAAGACCTCTGCACCGGTTGCAACGACTGCATCAAGGCCATGCCCCAGCACTTTGCCGACACCGGCGAGGATACCGCTGAAGTCGCCAATTATGAGGGGGCGGACGCCGTGAAACTGGAACAAGTCATGAAGGCCTGTCCGGGAAAGGCAATCAAATGGAAATGATTTGCGGCCGGCTTGAGCAAATCATCAACGAGGAAGTTTTAGAAATCCGGGGCGATGGCCGCGCGGGAAGCGGGATTGTCCTGACCATGCAAAGCATTGTCGCGATGGCCGTTGAAGACCCCACCCTTTATGTTCAAGAATGGCCTTTCTTCAGCTCCGCCCGCAAAGGGGCACCCACCCGCGGTTTTTTACGCTTAAGCAGGAGGCCCATTGAAAAGTCCTCTGAAATCACAAGGCCGCACATCGCCATCATGATGGATGAAGGGGTAACAACGGCAATTGATTTTGCAGAGGGGGTCCCAAGGGGCTCCATTTTCATTCTGAATACGACCCTTTCTCCAGAAGAGGCCGCCTCCAAATTTCGGCTCTCCGGTCGAATCTATACCATTGATGGAGATCGGCTCGCACAACACTTCCTCAAAAAACCGTTGGGCAACATCTCAGTTTTTGCCCTCTTGATGGAACTCATTCCTGTATTTGATCCTCGCCGCTCCCGCACACGATTAGAGAAAATTTTGAAGAAACGGCGCCTGCCGGAATTGCTTGTGAAAGCCAATGGCGATCTCTTTGAAGCAAGTCTCAATCAAGCCCGTTTTGCAGATTGTGATTATGCGAGACCGACGGATCACCTCGCCAGCCCCTTTGGTGGCTATGGAGAGCTCATGCCAGGAGCCCAGTCGCGCCTGAGACTCTCCAGAAGCAATCTCACCTCTGCTTATGCCCGCACCGGATTTGTCTTACAATTTGGGGACTCGCAAAACCTATGCAATGGCTGTGGCCACTGCATTATCAACTGTCCGGAAAATATTATTCAATTTCACCCCGATCCGGAAATAGGTGTTAGGGTTACGGGCGCGGATGTGACTAACTACTGTAAGCTTTGTCACGAGTGCATCGCCATCTGTCCAAAAAATCTTTTTTCTGAAGTGAGAACAGCCGAGTGCTGGAAGGTGGGTCCCGTATGAACTCCGACTCTTCTATTTGCGAGACAGCGGCCGGCGCCCTTTATTCAAATATCATCAACCTCGACAAGGTCAAAGCGGCACACAAGCCACTCGCTCAAGAACAACTTACTTGTGAAGCAGATGGTAACACGGCAGCAGCCTATGCCTGCCTTCAAATGTGGCGCTGTATTCTTTTTGCCGGTTTCCCCATTACCCCTTCCACCAAATGGTTAGAAACCGTCGCCACTATGGTGGCCAGCGGCAAATGCGGAACAAAAAAAGTGAAACTCTTGGAGGCAGAACATGCCGTGGCAGATTATCTCGCAGGTGCTGCCGCGGCTTGCCGCGACCTCATTTGCGCAACCGCCACAAGTTCGGTAGGACTAGATCATATGACCGAGTGCACGCGGTCCTTGGGTGCCAGTGGGTTGGGCAATGTCTTGCTGATCAATGTCTTTCGGGCAACCGCCAATTATCCTCTTTGTATTGAAGGGGATCCTTCCGATACCCTAGCCCATCGTGATGATGGTTGGATTCAGATCTGCTGCCGCGGTGTCCAACAAATATATGACACGATTCTCCAGGCCCCCTGTTTAGGAATGCACCCTGAAATCCTAACCCCTGTCATGCCCGGTTACTACGGAATCAAAGATAGTCACCGAAGTTCCCGTTTGGTGGTTGAACCGGATGCGAAGGTCCATGCCTTCCAAGATCGTTGGATTGGTCCGGCAAAACTTCCCGGCCTGATCAACGGAGATACGGCAATGGGCAACTGCGTGACTTCAAAATTTTTTCAGGGATTCAAGATCGATCAAAAAAGGCGCATGGAACGCACCTTCGAACTCCTTCCTCAGATTGGCGCCGATTTTGAAAAAACTTTTGGACGTTCAGGGCTTCAATTTGTTGAAAGACTTTATTGGCCCGAAGATGACGTTGTCGATTTAGCGATTGTCGGGATGGGACCGGACATTGGGACCGCTGCCAGTCTGATTGAAAAAGAGGAGTCCCGGCGCGGTTTGAAAATAGGGGTTCTAGGTGCGCGTCTGCTAACCCCTTTTCCAAGAGACGAATACAGTAAACGACTTAAAAATGCCAAGGCGGTTCTCATTGTGAATCAGGCTCACCACTATGGTGCCGGCCATTTGACCCTCGACGTGACGGAGGCTTGTTACACACTGAAAAGACGGCCAACGATTGTCAGTTGCTTTGCCGGAATGGGTGGGGCCACTTTATCCGATGAAACCTGGCAGAAAATGATGGATCACGCCTGTGCCACCATCGGAAAGGAAGTCAAACGGATTCCTCCTGTTATCGTTCATGAAGGAGAGGTTTTATGGCAAAGTTAATTGATATCATTCAGCGTGAAAGTTGTTTTCAACCAGGCTCTTCCCTCTGCATGGGTTGCATGGAGGCCATCGCCTTTCAAAATATCGGCAAATTAACGGACAACGGAAAGAAAACAATTTTCACGCTGGGAACTTTCTGTGGCGAAGTCTCTACTCTTCAATTCCCCAATCCGGTCGCCTGGGGCCGAGGCGAAAAAACGCCTCAAGATTGGACGAAGAGCTTTGGAATCATCCACCATGTCTTTGAGTCGGCCCCGACCGTGGCCGAAGGGGCCCGCGATATGGCAGACCTCCTGACGGAGACTGGGGCAATGACCGATTCCCCCCAAGTTGTCGCCCTCTCTGGGGATGGAGGGGCTTTGGCCATTGGGCTTCGCTCCCTCTTGCATACAGTTCATCGCGGCGTTCGCATTGTCATCTTTGTCCTTGTGAACGATATTTTTGCCAACACCGGTTTCCAATACAGCCCGATCACCCCGCTGGGCGCTGATACCAGCACAACGCCGGTTACAGAAATGACCTTGGGAAACGTGACACCCCCTCTTGATTATTTGGGTCTCATGATCCAAGCGGGTGCCGGCCTGGTGGCTCAAGTAAGTCCCGCTTATCCCAAATACTTTTTCCGTGTGGTAGAGCAAGCGCTGGCTTGCCCTGAGACTTCGGTTGTGTTTGTCCCAAGCCCTTGTATCACAGGCTGGAAATATTCGGATGGAGAAACGATTCGGCTAGCACAATTGGGTTGCGAAACCGGATTTTTCCCCTGTTTCATGAAAGAGAAAGGGAAAAAGGGGGAGATCAAATTTCTCGAACCGGATATCGCCAAACGCCCTCTCATCGAAGAGTTCATGGGGCCCCAGCGGCGCTTTCACCATCTTGTTCACAAAGATCCAAAGACGGGATTGTTTCAAGTCCGACCTGGAAAAGAAGTAATGGTCCAAAAAATCAGGGATTGGATTCAAGAAAGATTCATGACCTTAAGCCGCCTCGCGTCAGACAGTCTTTGAAAAACGATCTTGATTAGGTTTCAGATAGGCATCAAAGATCATGCCGATGTTTCTCAGGAAGAGTCTTCCCAGGGGTGTAACCCTTAGTTGATCCGCGCCTAGATCTACGAGGCCATCTTTTTCCAGAAGTCGCAGTCTTTCCTTTTCATTTTTAAAATAATTATCAAAATCGGCTTTGACTCTTTGATGACAAAAAATTTCGCGGATGATTTTTTGGCGAATCAAATCATCTTCGCTTAAAACCAAACCGCGCTCTGTTACAAAACCATTTTTGGAAACTCCCTTCTCATAGTCTTTTAACTTTTTCGCATTTTGGGAAAAAGCTCCAGAGACAAAACTAATGGACGTAACCCCCAGTCCTATCAAATCGCAATTGGCCTTTGTGGTATAACCCTGGAAATTGCGGTACATGGTTCCTTCTTTTCTAGCCTTTGATAGTTCATCGTTTTTCTTTGCAAAATGGTCCAGGCCGATGAATTCATAACCAGCATCCTCAAAAATTCTAATAGCTTCACAAAACATGGTTAGTTTTGTCCAGGCATCGGGCAAATCTTGTTCCAAAATTTTTTTCTGGTGTGTGTGCATCCAGGGGACGTAGGCAAAATTGAAAAGGGCGATTCTGTCAGGATTGAGCTCTAAGATTTTTTGAAGTGTCTTCTCAAAAGTTTTTTGGGTCTGCTTGGGCAAACCATAAACCAAATCAACATTAACACTTTCAAAGCCCAACGAACGGCAAGTCACTATCGCATGCCTGGTCTCTTCCTCCGATTGAATGCGGCCGGCTAATTTTTGAACTTCCGATTCAAAATCTTGAACGCCGAGACTGGCGCGATTGAATCCAAGGCGGCGTAGTGTTTTTAACTGGTCGTCGGTTGTCACTCTTGGATCAATTTCAATGGAGACCTCCGCACTATCCGCAATCGAGAAATATTTTCCAATATTTTCATAAAGCTGTTCAATTTGGTCCGCGCTCAAGTAAGTAGGCGTCCCACCTCCCCAATGAAGTTGTTCCAAAGGAGGCGCTCGATCTAAAACCTCCCCCACATTTTCAATCTCTTTGAAAAGGGCCTTTAAATAAGGTTCTACAACTGAGTGTTGCTTAGTCGCCACCACGCTACAGGCGCAAAAGGTGCAACGCTCTTCACAAAATGGCAGATGAAAATAAAGGGAAAGGGACTTTTCCTTTTTATTGGTTTCCTTCAACCGCCCTAAAAACTCATTAGGCCCAAAGTGATCATTCCAGTTGGGGGCAGTTGGATAGCTTGTATAGCGAGGCCCTGCCTGGTTATATTTTTCAACCAGCTCTTTTGTAACCACCACTTCTTGGCCGTCAATATGCGTTCGAATCATTTATGAAAGCTCTCTTTTAACCCATACCAAACCTGATTTTGAGCGGTTTGGACCCTAACAATCTCTCGCTTTAAAGTCCAATCTTTTAGGGGGATTTCCGTTTGAGCCAATTGTTTTGGGTGGAAGCGACTGAAGTCGGCTGGAAAATTGCCCCAGGAGAAACGATCTTTTATCAAGGCTATTTTGGCCTTCCATTGAATAAGCCCCCCTTTGCCGGCCTCCTCCAAAAAAAGGGTGTAATCAAAAGGCATTTCTAAAGCCCTTAAGCTAAAAACAGGCATTTTCCCCTGTTCTGAAATGCCATATGCAAAATCCAATTGCTCCCCACGAATGGACCCCTCCTGAAAGAAGAGGTTGACGAGATGATATCGAAAGGATGTCCCAAAAAATATCCAGCGTTTTTTCAAAAAGGTGGGGACAAATGTAAATTTAAAATCAAAAGGCTTTTCACCTGATATTTTCCACCGATGCCCACAATCAAAATGAAGAGGGGTCATTTCTTCTTCCGAATGGTGATATAGCTTGCCTTCCGTCACGTTATAAAAAGTTGCATTTTCAAAACGGGTTCCAAAAAAAGGGAAGTGACGTTTTCGCTTCCCTAATAAAACAATCCATTCCTGTTCTGATTGTGTCTTACAATACAAAAAGAGATGATGATTACCTGTGAAGTGAATCAAACCCATCTTAGCCAAAGAAAAAACGGAGTAACCCTTTTAATAGGCGCAAACTCCCTTTTGTGTAGGGAAACCACCAAAACTCCCGCCTGCGGCAAAAGGGGAGTGGAAATCGGTGAACAAAAATCGTTTGTGATTTTGTAAACTGTAAAAGCCCTTCTTGGCTGTGTCGGACTCCCAGCCCAGAATTTTTCCAACCGCCGAATGGTGCATCCATAATCATAAAATGATCCATACAATCATTGATGGAAACATTTCCAGACTCCATTTTTCTTGCCAAGTCTAGCCCTTGCTGTCTGTTTCGAGTGAAGACCATGGCACTCAATCCACTTTCACTTTCGTTGGCCAAACGCAAAGCCTCCTCTACAGAATCAAAACCCATGATGGGAAGCAAGGGGCCAAAGGATTCTTCTTTCATCACACGCATGGAATGGTTGACATGGGTCAAAATGGTGGGGCCTTTTTCTTGGTCAGTTCCTTGCAAGGCAATCCTTGCTCCCTTCTGGTGGGCGTCATCTAACAACTCCTTTAGGTGTGCCGGCGCTTTGGGAAGTGTCAGTGGGCTCAATTCTTCTTTGGTCAGTTTCTGGGTTAATTTGATGACCTCCGCCAAAAAAGGTTTTTCTATTTTTTGATCGACATAAACCCTTTCCACGGCAATACAGTGTTGACCCGAATGTGCGAACCGTCCCCAAACACAGGCCCCTGCCGCCCGTTTGATATCTGCATCCTCCAACACAATCATTGGTGCTTTGCCCCCCAGTTCCAAAATGCAAGGTTTTAATAATTCGCCTGCTTTTGCTGCCACCTTTTTTCCAGCAGCGGTCGAACCCGTAAAAAAAACACAATCAACTTCTTCAATAAGTTTGGAACCGACCTCGGCTCCACCTTGAACAATTTGTAAAGCTCCTTCAGGAAGTCCTGCTTCCAGAGCAAGTTTCAACCCTATTTCCGCAGACTTTGGCGTCCATTCAGAAGGTTTGATGATAACAGTATTTCCAGCCATGAGTGCCGGAATGGCATCTCCGATGGTCAAGGAAAAAGGCAAATTAGAAGGCCCCAAAATTCCAACCACACCAAAAGGAACCCTTTCAACCCAAACCTGTTTGTTTTTAAACATCCAATGGGTTTTCGCCCTCCGGCGCTTTAAAAATTTTGAAGATTTTTTTCGATAATAATCAGCGGTCATCAACACCGTTGCCAATTCAATGCCTAAAGCTTCCGTTGTGGGTTTTTTCGTGTCCGATTGGATGGCGGCTACAACTTCGTCGGCCCTACGAACCAGTAATTTTTGAAAACGTTTGAGCCACGCCGCCCTAGCTCCAATAGAAGTTTGTTTCCAACTCTTTGTTATCGATTGGTTAGCATTCCCCATAAGCCTGTCTGCCCTTTAATATGGCCGAAAAGAATCCCCTTCAGCCAGAAGAGAAATTTGCCGCCACCAATCAAAATAAAAGGGTAGGTGAGAAAAAGGACGAACCCAAAAAGATTCCAAAAACCGTAAGGATTTTGGAAAGTGGGTGTGGGGATGGGAAAGGTTTTGACAATACCCATCTTATCCAGCCACGAATACCACATAAAGTGATTTCCACCTTCTCCCCAAAGATCAAAGTAAAGCCCGCCCGATACCAACCAAAACATCGATAAAGTAAAGGCTGTCCAGCCCCAAAAATGCCATCCCTTTTTAGAATGAAGCCATAAGATAAGAAAACCCAAAAAGGGAAGAAAAATGGGGATATCGAATAAAAAACTTAAAAGCATAAAATATTTTTAAGATACCACTCCAGATTTTTTTCCAATGCCTCATCGCGAATAATATCACGATATTTAATCACCTTACTCAAGAGTGGATGTCGTTTTCCTTTAGTATCTTCAATCAATTTATCCAACTTTTTATTCGACATTAAAAAATGATAACCGGGTCTGAAAAAATTCAAAAAGGGCCTCTCCACAGCCGGCTCGCGCCCCTGAAGGCGGGCCAGCACCTCACACCAAAAACCCAAAAGATAGACAATAGGGAGCGGAAAATGAACCCTAGGGCTAAAATTAACCGGAGCATTGTGGGCACGCAACCAGTTGGCAATATAGACCATCAGTTCTCCTACCGGATGGTTGGAATTGTCTGCTGTGTTGTAGACTTGTCCGACAGCTTGAGGCTGGTCGGAAAGAAAATAGGCGATGCGGGCGATATCTTCCACATGAATGAAACTAATTTTATTAGCGCCACTGCCGGGAATAGCATGGAGCTGATTTTTGAAAAGCATTTGAATCACTTTTAAAGCCCCATAAGTACCGGCAGGGCCACCATATTCCATACCGCTTCCATAAATGGCAGCAGGCCGGATGACGGTAACCGGCAAGCGATCTTTGTATCGCAATGCCAGTTCTTCCGCTAACAGCTTTGATTTTTCATAATAACTTCTGGGAAGTGCCGTTGCCTCTTCATCCAAAAACTTCTCCCCTTTAAAGGAATACCCCAAGACAGAACCGGAGCTCCAAACAACAATCCTTTTGAGATTGGGAACTTTTAGGGCTCCCTCTAAAACATTTTTAGTTCCTTGAACATTGATAGACTCATAGATCTTCCAAGACCCATGATATTTAAAATAGGCGGCGACGTGCAAAATAATGTCTGGCTGGATTTCCTCGATAAAACGAGTGATCGCATCGGTGCGAATATCAATTCCTAATTTTAGATGAACCCTATCATCCAAATAACCACGATAAAGAGTAGAGAGATCGGTTGCAAAAACTTCGTGCCCAAGTCTGATTCCTAAATTCACAATGGAAGGACCGACAAAACCACACGCCCCAGTGACTAAAATTCGTGTCATGGCGTCCACTTTTACCAGAAACTCTAAATTTTCATATGATTAAGATCAACTCTATGTGGGAGGTATTTTTCGCCGGATGTTCTTCATTCTCAAAAGACTGTCAAAATCCCCAATTATTCCTTCAACAAATTTGTAGACAAATTCATAAACTCGCAACATTCTTGCATGAAGTACTTTTGCCACTTCGGGATCGTCCGACTTGGTATTTAAAGAGATTAAATCATGCTGACCCCCAACTTCTGTTAAAAAGGAAAAGCCAAATCTTTGCGCTCTTGCTTCTCTTTCTTTATAAAATAACGGGACACCATTGGAATAATCTTGGTCTCTGGTTCCTTGAAGATAGACGCTGGGAGTTTGTCTTCTTTTTACATCATTGTCCGGATTCAAAAAGGTCCATTGATTCTCACCTTGAGGGTAAAAATCGACGGTTCCATCTTGATTAAATTTAACGCCCAACCCTTCTTGGGCCATAACCATTGGCAATCCTGTTAAGCTTGCTTTAAAATCTCCATTTCGGATACGTTCATTAAGATAAGGAAGGTTGAGCATTGTCCAGGCTCCGTTATAACCAGAGACATGAATAGATCCATCGAGACTTCCAGGTTGGCGAACGTTAAATTCCTCTAAAATATTGTCGCCATGGCTTCTTCCCAAACCGATTACGGGAACACTACCCCCTGCAAGAAAATAGGCATAATTAATTATAGAGTCAGTCCATCTTAAAGAGAAATCGAGATTTTTAAAACGTTCGTCTTTGACGGCTAATCCGTGATTGGGGGCATCAAGAGCAAGCGTGCTATATCCATAGTCGTTACGTAATTTAATCATGGGGGCAATCATGCTTTTTCCTGTCGACCTGGCCCCTCCTGCCCCATGAAACATTGGTATAACAGCCCTGGATTCGTCCCCCAGAGACCAACCCCTCTTCCACGGAACAAAAAAGGCGGTTCCAAAACGCTCATCCCAAATAATGGCAACTCCTTGCGTTTCATCCATTCCAACTAGTCTTCTTAACGGCTCCCCTCTTTTAATCTTTTCCTCGACTCTTTCTTTAAACATCTCAAATGCCAGATCGACACTGACTTGCCTTTCCACATTCGGTATTTCTAAAAGCCACTCAATTTGTTGCAACTTCTCCCTCTGGGTTGTCCCGTGACCGGCTAAATCAATTTTGACACCATCAATTTCTTTTGAGTCTGGTGTGATGGGTTTAGTACGCCTCTCAGGCCTTGAACCCCTAATAAGGTCTTGTAAATTAAATTCGTCATAAGCCTCTACCATTTCTATTTCTCCGGTTGTTGGATCTTTGATCAGTTCGCCAGTCTCAGGATTTTTCTTGGAGGTTTTGTATTTACCTGTCAGCACTTTTTCAACACCACCCATTTTCTTGACAATGCCTATTCTTAAATTGCGAACCTCATAAAATAATTTTCTAAGTTTAACTGAGTCACGTTGGTCTTCTGGTTTATCATGCTCTAGCCTAAATTCAGCATAGGCCTCTTGAAACCTTTTAACGCTCTTTCCAATGGTGGCGATCATTTGATCAAAGGTCTCTTCTAAGGTTTCAATTGTTTTGGCGAGGGGATGCTTAGATTCGATTCTGTCTCTTTCCTCCCTCATTAGCCTTAAGGTGTCTTTTTCTCCATCAGATAATTGCGGAGTATCTTTGGTCTTGGCTTTGAAGGCTTCCTCTCGTTTCTCCAGTGGCGCGATGGCCTCTCTGAATTTTCTAAGAGGATTTTCCGGATTGGCTACAAGCGAGGCTTTTTGCGCCGGCATACTGACAAGATTGTCTCGAACTGTTGGAAGATCTCGTTCTATAAAATCTTCAACCGTTCTTAATACATTGTCGCTCATGAAAAATGGTTTCTCCTGTTGCCTTCTGACTTCTTCTTGAAGGAGGGCTGATTTTTCCCCCCAGAGTTGGACAAAAGATTTTTCGGGTTTTTGATCTCTTTTCTTAGGCAGGGATCCTTCTTTATCAACCGGCTTAGGGAAGGCTATTTGGCCTTCTTTTGGAAATATCGCATCGATCATGGCTTGCTCTGCCTGTGAAAAAGGGCCGAATAAAGCGCGAATTTGTCCTAAGCCTTGTTGAATAATAGAAGCGACTTTGCGAGCATCTTGATCTTCTTCATAAACTCCTTTTTTAGCCAAAGAATATTTTGTTCTGGTCTCTTTCACTGTTTCACGCATAGTGCCTGTCAATCTTTCCAAATGATCCATGATTGCCGGGATAGCCCCCGGCCAATAACCTTCAGAAAAGTTTGCCTCCACTAAAGAGGTGTCTTTGACGAGTCTGGCCGCAATTTGCGCCATCATGCGACTCAAAGGAGAATGCCCCTGATTGTCAGGCTGGGTTTTTTCTCTTAACAAATTTAATGCGGGCAAGAGATGCCCATATTTTCGTTCTTGATCAAGTGTCAATGGGGGCAAAGCAAGTTGAGGTGTGCTGTCTTTTGATAGAAAAAGTTCTGCTTTACTTGAAAATTCCAAAAAATCTCTTTGAGCTCTAGTAGCCGAAGTGATAATTCTTGTGACCGCGGCTTCAATTTTTACGAGTTCTTCAAGACTTAATTCTTTTAATATGGGCAATTGAATCGATTGGATTTCTTGTAGTTCTTTTCTATCCGCCTCCAGTTGTACGGCATAACTGTTCAGATCTTTTACATTCGCAAGAACTATCACTTGAGCATCCTCTACTTTAGGTCTGATTTTCTTCAGATAATCCTCAGCTTCGTCTAAAATTCCCACAGCGTTTTTGATTAAAAATTTAAGACGTGGAGGAATGAGTGCTGCTTGCAGGGCTTCAAAGTGTTGTTGGTGGGTGGCCGCACTAGCCAAAAATTCTTGTCTGCGATCGAATTCACCGCGAGTTAACATCGTTCTGGTTTCTTCCGATATTTCTGCTTGGTGAAGCGCATCGCGGGCTTTCTGATATGCACCATCTAGGGAATCTATAATGCCCTTAACCGTTGGCTGATCTGTTTCTGATACATGTTTCAATAAATTTTCCGCATCCTTTAAGTTTTTTTCGATCCCTTCCAACTGTTTTTTGGCTAAATTTAAATCTTTTTCAAAATGGATGAGCTCTGCTTTACCAATCAGTTTGGGCCCTGCCTCATTCAAACGATTCAAAACTTCTCGAAGATCCAGCTGAGCAACAACAATGCTTTTCTTGCCTTGGAGATTTTGTTCACCAGAAGCGATTGTTATTGCCCCTTCTGGAACGCGCAAAATCCAAGAGAGATAAGATACTAAATTTCTATTGACTGCCCTTCTTCCATTCCCTTTAAGGTGGATTTCTAGGCGAAACCCTCTCTCGGTAAGGCCATCTATTCTATTTTCTTTTGCGTCAGGTCCTACCCAAATTAAAATTCTGGTAATACTTCTCCTTCCTTCTTGCGTCACAATGCCTGCTAAAGGATGGTCGGCAATGGCTTCACGAACATTCCTGGATAAAAGACGCTCAACGACTTGAGCAGGATTTCCGTGAAGGGATGCCCTTCTTGTCCAGCTTGTTGCATTTGGCGCTTGAGCTTTTGCCAAAATCCCCGGCCAACTCCGCTGGATATTTCCCCACGCGTCTTGAGGTACTCCGGCAACAATTCCAGCCAAAGATTTTCTAACTGAAGCCGCACTTGCAACCGCTGCCAAGGGTAGAGGTTCTGCCGGCTGTAAAAGTAGCTGATCTAATTCGTTGCAAAGGCCATTGATCTCGAGAACACCGGCCATTTTGAAACCACTAACAATGGTTGCCAATGTTTGAACGTCCTCTGGTTGAGAAAAATCTGCCGCTCCTTCTTGGAGGGCAGCCGCGAAGTCTCCTGCCGTCGCAAAACGGGCAAGACTGGATCCAATTCCTGAAAGATGTGTCATTTCCTTATCCTATTAAAGGTTTCGGCAATTTGCCAAAAAAGTTGCTTAAAGCAAAAATATGACCTTTTTTCAAGCTCTTAGCCAGTTTTTGAAGTAAGATGTCAGACATTACAGAATTGTTCGTAATTGATGAAACCTGGGAATTTCTTTCCTTCTGCACAATAAGGACAATTGGGATCTCGTTTTAGTTTTAGTTCTCGAAATTGGGCCTTGAGCCCATCGTAGCAAATCAAACGACCAACTAACAAATCCCCTTTGCCTAAAATAATTTTGATCGCCTCAACCGCCTCTAACATTCCAATGACTCCCGGCAAAACTCCTAAGACACCCCCCTCGGCGCAGGAAGGAGCTAGTTCTGGCGGCGGCGGTTCTGGATACAAACAGCGATAACAGGGCCCCTTGCCTGGCCAAAAAACGCTCACTTGGCCTTCAAAACGATAAACACTTCCGTGTATGTTTGGTTTTTTGAGCAGCACACAAGCATCATTGACGAGGTAGCGGGTTGGAAAATTATCACAGCCATCGACAATGATGTCATAGTTTTTAAAAATTCCTTCCACATTTTGACTGGTTAGTTTTTCAGAATAGGTTTCAACTCTAATTTCCGGATTGAGAGCCAAAATAGATTGCTTGGCGGAATCAACTTTCGGTTTTCCCACACGATCGGTGGTGTGTAAAATTTGTCTTTGCAGATTTGACACATCCACAACATCAAAATCGACAATTCCAATGGTCCCAACTCCTGCTGCTGCTAGATAGTAAGCGACCGGAGATCCCAAACCACCCGCTCCGATGATGCACACCTTTGCCTGTAACAGTTTGCGTTGCCCTTGTTTGCCAACACCGGGGACATTGAAATGCCGACTATAGCGTATCGTTTGAGATTCAGTTAAATCAAAACTCATCTTCGGGAGTAAAATTGACATCCAAGATTTCGCCATCCTTAGATTCTTGGCGGAACAGAACTTTTCCTGGAAAAAGTTCTAAAATTTTTTGTTGGACTTCTTTGATTTGTGTCTTTGGCGTTGAAGTACCAGCACCAATTCCTAAATGTTTAACTCCCTTTAACCAATCTTTTTGCACCGAATTGGCTGAGTCGACGTGATAAGTCGAATCGGGGAGATATTTTTTTGAAAGTTTTGCCAAATTTGTTGTGTTAGAGGAATCAAAACCACCAATGATGATCATGGCATCCACCCACTGGGCCAGTTTTTCCACCGCCTCTTGTTGGTTTTTCACCGGCTTACAGCGCGTATCCACCGCTTTCAAATGCGGATACTTTTTTTTGCGCATATACTCAACCAACTTCTCGAATTTTTCCTTCGTAATAGTGGTCTGACAAATCGCAACAACCTTTCCTAAATTGTCTGGCAGTTGATCAACCTCTTCTTCTGAATAAACAACATGCGTTTTTTTCCCATAAGTCCTGCTGGCGATAATTTCTGCGTGTTTTGGGTTACCGACAATGACGACATTGTAACCATCTTTCTCAAAAGTTTCGATTTTTCCATAGACCCATTTCAAAAGAACGGGACAAGTGGCATCGTGGAATTGAATACCCTCTTTAATGAGCGCTTCTTTAAGTTCTTTGGGATAGCCGTGCGCTGTAATAATAACCTCTTGAATCCCTTCCTTTTTTATTTTTTCCAAATCACTGTAGCGCTCCAAAATGGGAATGCCCTGAGTTGCCAGATCACTCACAATTTTTGGGTTGTGGACGAGTGGACCCAAAATTGGTTGGCGCTTGTCTTCCGCGATATCGATGGCTCCTTGCACACCAAAGCAGGTCCCGGCGGAGTGGGCTAGAATTACTTCCAAAGTTTTTGGTTCTATTTGGTGTTCTCCAAGAGACATTTGTAAAAATCCTTCAGGGAAATGATCCCGACAACGGTGCGGCCATCCACGACGGGAAGGTGACGAAATTTCTCGCAAAACATCACTTCCAAAAGATCCATAGCAGAGTCGTTTGCTTGAGCTACCATCACACTTGGAGTCATTACTTTTTCAATTTTTATTTTGGCAGGATCGAGTTTTTTGGCAACGACCCGACGCACCAAATCCCTTTCTGTAAAAATTCCTAAAATATCTTTGATCGGGCTTAAAACAACTAAAGCGCCAATGTTGTGTTTATCCATTAACTGCGTTGCCTCTTCAACGGTGATTGATTTTTCAACCGACAAAAGTTCTTTGGTCATAATGTCTTTTGCCTTCATCGATTTGATCGTATCCTTCATTTTGAATCTCCTTTCCCGCCACTACTACTTTGGCGGGTGGCAGGGGCCAACATAGACTTAGGATCAAGCAATTTATCAAGTGTTTTTTTAGGAAGAAGTTTCTGGGCAGTTAAAACCTCTCTAATCGTCTTTCCAGACTTATAGGCTTCTTTGGCGATCTTGGCTGCTTGATCATAACCAATCACAGGGGCAAGCGAGGTAACCATGCTTAAACTGAGCTCAACTAGTTCCTTGCAACGTTCAGGGTTCGCTGTGATTCCCAAAACACATTTTTGAGCTAAAAGCTTGGAACCACTGGCCAACAATTCAATCGATTCAATCAAGTTGGAAGCGATCATGGGCATCATGACATTGAGTTCGAAATTTCCAGATTGGCAGCCAATGGTGATTGCCGCATCGTTGCCAATGACTTGAGCTGCAATTTGCGCAACCGCTTCTGGAATGACTGGGTTTACTTTTCCAGGCATGATCGAAGAGCCGGCCTGCAATGTTGGTAAATCAATCTCTTGAATGGCACAACGAGGACCAGACGAGAGCCAACGAAGGTCATTGACGATTTTCATGAGACTGGCCGCCAGTGTTTTTAAAGCACCGCTGGTAAACTGACAGGCATCTTTTGTGCTCTGTGCTTCAAAATGATTAGTGGCTTCTCGGAAATAAATTTTTGTCTGGGTCGATAACTTTTCACAAACTTTTTTGGCAAAATGAGGATGGGTATTGATACCGGTCCCAACAGCCGTTCCACCAATGGCTAACTCTTTTAATCCCTCCAAGGCTTGCTCGAGCCGCACAATCGATTTTTTAATCTGTGCCGCGTATCCAGAAAACTCCTGCCCCAACGTAACAGGTGTTGCATCTTGAAGATGGGTGCGACCAATTTTGATGATATTTTTAAATTCTCCCACTTTTTTAGAAAAGGCTTTTTCAAGAATTTTTAACCCAGGAATCAAATCTCCTTGAATACACAAGGCGGTTGCCAAATGAATTGCCGCAGGAATCACATCGTTGCTTGATTGACCCATATTAACATGATCGTTGGGATGGACTGGTTTTTTGCTTCCTAGTTTAGAGCCAAGCTTGGGGTTAGCAAGGTTAGCAATTACCTCGTTGGCATTCATATTCGTGGAGGTTCCGGAACCTGTTTGAAAAATATCGATTGGAAAATGTGCGTCGTATTTTCCTTGAGCTACTTCCAAGGAAACTTGCGCAATGATTTTTGCAAGTTTGGAATCGAGTTTGCCTAGCTCTTGATTGGTTAAAGCAGCGGCCCATTTGATGAGCCCCAATGCCTTGATCATAGGCCTGGTAAACCGCCGGTTGCTCAAGGGAAAATTATTGACCGCTCTTTGCGTCGAGGCCCCATAAACCATTTCTGCTGGAATTTTTATCTCACCCATCGAATCTGATTCTGTGCGATATTTCATAGGAATTCCATGTAGATAAAACCTTCTTGTTTGTAAACTCTTAACATAAAACCCTTACTTAATATCTTTATATAGATTTTTCTAGACAAAGATACCTATTTCGAGTATTCTTTTCAACATGGGACAAACACAATTGGCAACAAAAATCGATGAAGATGTCAAAGATGCGATAGAGACCATCTGCAAAGAACGGGGTCTCAAAATGAATCGTTTTATTGAGGATGCCCTAATTGACAAGTTAGAAGAATTGGAAGATTTAAAAGACATCCAATCTTTGCGCAAAGAACCGATTAGACCCTTAAGCGAAATTTTAAAAGACCTCAAAGCCAGTGGCAAAATATAAGATCACCGTAACCAAAACGGCCGAAAAAACTCTCTTTAGACTACCCAAAGAAATCATCCCAAAAATCATTGCTGCAATTCAGGCATTAGCCGACAATCCCTATCCTTCTGGCTGTCGAAAACTTTCAGGCCATGAAAATATATTTCGTATTCGTGTCCAAACCTATCGAATCATCTATGAAGTTGTTAAAGATACCATTGAAATCATCGTTCTGAAGGTCGGTCACCGAAAAGACGTTTATCGATGAGCCGTCAAACTAATTCTCGGTTTGTTACAATTTCTCTTCTAGCAGGGCTTTAACAACAGTGGGGTCTGCGAGGGTTGTTACATCGCCTAAGTTTTCGGTATGTCCACTAGCGATTTTGCGCAAAATGCGGCGCATGATTTTTCCGGAGCGTATTTTAAGAAGCTAAACACGCTCAATCATAAAGGAGACGTTTTCATTGGCATGGATCGGTTTTATGTGAATAGCTGGGTAGCGACTTCGAAACACCCTAAAAATTTCGTCTGCAAAAGCCTGTCCTACAGTTTCAACTCCTTTAAAATCGAGGACAACCTCCTTAAACTTATCTAGCCCAACCAAAAGTCGCCTTGCCTCCGACCTGGCATAAAATTCTGATCCGCTTTCGGAAAGCTGAATTGTTTTCGAAGACATCTCGTCAACCTAATTTGTTGTTTATGTAAACTTTATGTAAACATAAATTTATTTTTATGTAAACCTATCGGATTTGGTCTTCCAGAAGCGATTCCACAACAGTGGGGTCGGCAAGTGTTGATGTGTCTCCCAAATTTTCTGTGTGGCCGGAGGCAATCTTTCTCAAAATCCTGCGCATGATTTTGCCGGAGCGGGTTTTGGGGAGCGCTGGGGCAAATTGGATTTTGTCTGGCGTTGCCACAGGCCCAATGACTTTGCGCACATGTTGGGAAAGTGTTGATTTCAAATCCTCTGAATTTTTTTGTCCATCCTTCAATGTCACAAAGGCATAAATACCTTCCCCTTTTATTTCATGGGGAAAGCCAACAACGGCTGCTTCGGCAACACTTGGGTGTGAAACGAGTGCCGATTCGACCTCCGCTGTTCCAATGCGATGTCCGGAAACATTTAAAACATCGTCAAGACGACCCATCAGCCAGAAATAACCATCTTCATCTTTCCTTGCCCCATCACCGGTATAGTAAGCACCAGGAAATTTTGAAAAATAAGTCTCTTTGAAACGCTCATGATGGCCATAAAC
Organism: Deltaproteobacteria bacterium RIFCSPHIGHO2_01_FULL_43_49; assembly: GCA_001798075.1. GTDB lineage: Bacteria > UBA10199 > UBA10199 > SPLOWO2-01-44-7 > SPLOWO2-01-44-7 > SPLOWO2-01-44-7. Next base: position 107,458 of record MGRG01000005.1, read on the forward strand.
CGTCCGCATGATTCCTGGCCAAGGCTCGGTGATCACTAAATAGCCACCTTCATTCACACCACATTCTGTCCCATCTTCTTTCAAAACTTTTGGATTCACACCGAAAAAAGGAATCGTGGCACTGCCTGGTTTTAAATCGGTGCAACCCGGTAGCGGTGTAATCAAAATTCCACCCGTTTCTGTCTGCCACCAGGTATCAACAATGGGACACCGGCTTCCACCTACCACATCGTAATACCACATCCAAGCTTCTGGGTTGATCGGTTCACCGACCGTTCCTAACAAACGCAAACTAGATAGATTATGTTTTTTAACCCACGATTCTCCCTCGCGCATCAAGGCCCTGATTGCCGTAGGTGCCGTATAAAAAATATTTATTTTATGCCGTTCACAAATATCCCAAAACCGATCCGGTTGAGGATAGGTAGGGATTCCTTCAAACATAAAAGTGGTCGCTGCGTTACATAGAGGCCCGTAGACAGTATAACTGTGTCCCGTTACCCAACCGACATCCGCCGTGCACCAAAAAATATCCTCCGGTTTGTAATCAAAAACATATTTGAAAGTAGCGGCGGCAAAAACCATGTAGCCAGCCGTTGTGTGTAAAACCCCTTTTGGTTTTCCAGTTGAACCCGACGTGTACAAAATAAACAGAGGATCTTCGGCATCCATCTTCTCTGCCTCACAAACAAGCGTTACTTGATTGTTGACCCCACCACTTACACTGTTTGTAAAACAAACATTCTGTTTGTGTGCAAGTGGTGGGGTGAGCTCATGCCACCAGTGGTCTCTCCCTTCAACCCAATTGATTTTATCTCCTGTTCGCTGGTAAACCACACAAGTTTTTATCGCATGTCCTGCTTTCTCACACAGCTTTATGGCTTCCTCCACCGTCTCTTTAAGCGGGATTTTCTTAGACCCACGTAGCCCCCAATCGGCTGTGATGATAAAACTAGAATTGGCATCGATCAACCGATCCGCAATCGACTCTGCAGAAAAACCACCAAAAATCACTGAATGAACAGCGCCAATCCTCGCACAAGCCAGCATGGCAACCGCGGCTTCTGGAATCATCGGCATATAAATTGTAATGCGATCCCCTTTTTTGACCCCAAGGTTTTTTAGAACACGGGCCATCGAACAAACAGACATCAGCAAGGCGCGATAAGTAATCCGGCGGGTTTCACCTGGCTCATTTCCTTCCCAAATGATGGCCACGCGATCGCCCAGGCCCTTTTCTACATGTCGATCTAAACAATTAACCGTAATGTTTGTTTTTGCCCCCTCAAACCACTTTATGAAAATCTCATCTTTGAAATCATAAGAGCGAACCTTGTTCCATTTTTGATACCAGGCAAAGTCAGAGGCGATTTCACCCCAAAATCCCTCTGGATCCCTAATGGAATGCTCCCACTTTGTTTTATAATCTTCGAACGAGCGAATATGAGCCTTGGATCGAAAGACCTCCGATGGAGAAAGTTTGCGGCTCTCTTTTAAAATCGATTCAATTTCCTTTGACATAAACGAAGGGGAGCAAATCCCAAAATATATGATTTTACAAGTCTTTTTTGCATATCAAATAGCTCTTGCGTCTCTCTTATTTTTTTGATAGCCCTCCAAACCATAAATCTAGGGGATTCCCCCCTAAGGAGGCATTGATATGAAAAGAACAATCATCCTCGCCAGTGCAGCGGCCCTCGTGTTGAGTGGCTTTTGCATGGCCGAAGACAAAGCAGCGACCACCCAAGTGGCGGCACCTGCTGCCCAAACAGCAGAAGCTGCTAAACCGGCGGCACCTGCTACGGAAGCTGCCAAACCAGCAGCAGCCACAACGGAAGCTACGGCTACCAAGCCAGCTCCAACGACGGCTGGTACAACGACGACCGCTGCTAAAACCACCCCAGCCGGTGGTGCTAAGCAGGAAGTCCGTCTCAATGTGAAAGGTCTTACCACAAAGGAATCAGCCGATGGGTTGAAAACCGACCTTTCCAAGGCAAGTGGTGTCTGGCAAGTCAATGTCGATCAATTGACCGGCAACGTGACGGCTCAGATCGATCCTGCCAAGACCAGCGCAGACAAACTCTGCAATTGGGTGACATCAAACAAACCCACATGGAATTGCACAGTTAGCAAATAACTGGTTGACAAGTTTTAGTGGATAAAAACCCCCCCGCCAGCAAGGCGGGGGGGTTTTTTATTGCTGCTAACTTGGACCCGTTTGTGACCCCTTGAAAAGTGGCTACCTGTCGCTGAGGATCCTGAAGGTACGCGATATTTTTTGGGCCATCCCAAAAAATTCGCTCGGCTCTCGGCCATTTTAGTATTCGACCCTAGCTGATAAAATGGCCTCCGAGACGACCTTCAGGATCCTCATCGACACGCCCCTTTTCAACTGTCGGATAAAGTTTAAGCCAATTTCTTGACATCCTGAACCTTCGGCCTTACCATCTAGACACGTATGCGAATCAAACTTCTTCTTTCTATCATTGGGTTGGCTCTCTTGGCAGGGCCTCTTCAGATGATTCCTTGTACCATGCAGGGGAAGTGTTGCGAACCCTCTGAACAGGCAACGTTTGCACAACCTGGGAATAACTGTTGCTCGGGAACGATTAAGGAACTCGACACCTCTGCAACCACCACATTTTTCAAAACGACCCACTCCGCCTCTTTCCAAAAGCAGGCTATAATGCCAGCTTCTCTTGTGGATCTTTCAGTCTCTTTTTCCAGACAAATTGACCGGCTTCCAAGTGTCGTACCTAAAACGCCTCCTTTCCTGACTCATTCCACACTTTTACTGTGAGCACCTCCTAACTTTGGTGTATGATTGACTCCCGTTTTCAAAAAGGGAGAACAATCTCTGTTAGGAGGATTTATGTTTTACTCGGCTCGATTTTTTTTCATCACTGTCTGTCTGGTTATTTTAAGCCTCTCAAGTGTGGCCTGGGGTGAAACCCTGACCATCGAGGGGGCGGTTTCCCAAGCTTTGGGCGAAAATCCGCAACTGAAAGCAAAAGAGTCAATGCTCGATGCGGCTAAGGCCCGCATTGGGATTGCCAGGTCTTTAGAAGATCCAATGATCGGTGTGGAGTTTTATGACGTGCCGATCAACACGACAGACATTAAACAAGGTATGGAGACGAACTACTCCATTATTCAGAAAATTCCCTTCCCCAGCAAACTCATTACCCAGGGTACGGTCGCCAAAAAAATGTATGAAGCTGAAAAAAGTTCCTATGAAATGGGCCGCATTGATATCATCGTTCAAACCGAGCATGCCTTTCATGAACTCTACTTTTTGGAGCGCTCCTTCAAAATCAATCAGGAACTTCAAGGACTTTTTAGAAAATTGGTGGCTTCAGAAGAGGGTCGCTACACCACAGGAGACAAAACTTCCCAGGATTTTCTGAAGGCCAAAGTCGAGCTGGACAAACTCCAAAGCGAGGCAGCTCTGCTGGAGGCCAAAAAGATTCAAGCCAAGGCGATGCTCAATATTTTGAGACATCGCAATCCCGGTGAGGAAATCAATCTCGCCGAGCTTCCAAGGCACGATCACCCGTTTCCTTCTTACGAGGAGTTTGAAAAGAAAGTTTTGGAAGGGCACCCGGAACTCAAGGCTGCTCAATCAAGTGTTGAGGCACAAAAAGCTAATCTTTCTTTGGCCAGACAGCAAGCCGTCCTTCCAGACATTCAGGCCAGATTTACTTATGCCCAACGCCCCAACCTCATTGATGCCTGGACGGCCGAAGGGATGATCAACATCCCGTTTTTCTGGGGAAAAAACCGCAAGGTAATTAAAGAGGCTCAGGCGATGAAAAAAGTGGCTGAAAACGAACTTTTAAATGTTCAGAACGAGCGGCTCGCCACGATCAAGGAAACCTATGCCCGTTTTGAAAGCTCTAAAAAATCCTACGATCTGTTTCGTGGAAAAGTCCTGTCACACGCAACACTCGCACTGAAATCATCGGAGGCTACCTATGAAACTGGAAAAGAAGATTTTTTAAGTCTGATCGATTCGGCAAGGGGTTTTAAGGAAGCGAAATTGGGAACTCTGGAGGCCTTTGTGGAATACCATAAGGCGATCACCCACCTCAAACTGGCGGTCGGTGAGGATTTTATGAATGAATGGATGAAATAGGAGGTTTTATGAAGAAGTTACTGTGGATTATTTTGATTTTAGCTGGCGTCGCTGCTGTTGCGTGGTGGCAGCATGAACGCATCCCTTTTTTAAAACATTTTTTCCATCGTGAGATGGTGGCGACAAAATATACCTGTCCGATGCATCCACAAATCATCACGGATCAGCCTGGAAGTTGTCCTATTTGTGGAATGACCTTGGTGCCGATCATCGAGGAAAAAGAAAAGGCTACGGAACATAAACGTCCGGAGGGGACCTTTCGACTGACACCGGAAAGGCGTCAAACTATTGGCGTCAAAATTGCTGAGGTGATTCAAAAACCGCTTTTTCAGGAGGCGAGGCTCCCTGGACGCGTCGCCTTTGATCAGGAACTCTACGTCACTCAAAAAGAATATGTGGAGGCCTTGAAATTGGGTGGGGAATCCGAATTACTAAAAACTTTTGAGAAAAAACTGGAGCGGCTTGGGCTCTCTGAAGATGAACTCAAAGCACTAAAGAAAACGAGGAAAGTCGACGAATCCCTCTTTTTACCAAAAAAGGACGGGTCTTTTTGGGTTTATGCACCTGTCTATGAGGCGGATCTTTCCTGGATTACCAAGGAGATGAAGGCAGAAATCGGACTTCCTTCGAATCCTAACATCGTCCTGGAAGGCGTTGTGAAACAGATTGAACCAATTCTAGATCCGATGACAAGGACTTCCAAGGCCCGCATTCTGGTTTTGCAAAGTCCTCAGCTCATCAAACCCGAAACCTATGTCGATGTCGTCATCAAGAAAGATTTGGGAGAGGTCTTGTCGATTCCCGCCGATGCGGTTGTCGATACAGGAACCAGACAAGTGGTCTTTGTGGATTTGGGTGAGGGCTACATTGAGCCCAGGGAGTTAAGCATTGGGCCCAAAGCTGGCACGGATTATCCCGTTATGAAAGGCCTGGAGGCTGGCGAAAAAGTGATTACCTCGGCCCATTTCTTGCTCGATTCGGAATCACAGATTCAGGCCGCATTGAAAAAGTTTGGGGAGCCGATAAAAGGTCATCATTAATATGATCGAACGGATTATAAAATATTGTTCTGAGCATCGGGGTCTCGTCCTATTTTTTGTGGGACTTGGAATGGTTTGGAGTTTTGTTGCTATCAAAAATTTAAAACTCGATGCCATTCCCGATCTTTCCGACACGCAGGTGATTATTTTCACAGAGTGGGAAGGACGCTCCCCTGATTTGGTCGAATCCCAAATAACTTACCCAATCATTAGCCAACTAATTTCTGCCCCAAAAGTCAAAGTAGCTCGTGGAATTTCGATGTTTGGTGAGTCTTTTATCTATGTCATTTTTCAGGATGGGACAGACATTTATTGGGCCAGGTCGCGTGTCCTGGAATATTTGAATGGGCTTTCCGGCAGACTCCCGCAAGGTGTTTCCCCTCAGTTAGGCCCCGACGCAACCGGTGTGGGCTGGATTTTTGAATATGCCTTGGTGGATACGTCAGGCAAACATGATCTCGCTGAGCTGCGTACGTTTCAAGACTGGTATCTTCGCTACTGGCTTGCCGAAGTTCCAGGCGTTGCCGAAGTAGCGGCCATAGGTGGCTTCATCAAACAATATCAAGTCGATATCGATCCGAATGCCTTGGCTGCCTACAGTATTCCCCTGAAAGATGTGGTGATGGCGATTCAAAATTCCAACAACGATGTCGGGGGAAGGCTCCTCGAAATGTCCGGCAGGGAATATGCGATCCGTGGACGCGGTTACATAAAATCTTTGGCGGATATTGAAAATGTCGTTGTCAAAACCAATGGGAAAGGAACGCCAGTCCTCGTCAAAAACATTGCAGCCGTTCATTGGGGGGGAGATCTTCGCCGAGGGGCTGCAGATCTCGATGGGATGGGAGAGGTGGTTGGTGGCATTGTTGTCATGCGCCATGGGGAAAACCCGATGGAGGTGATTCATCGGATCAAGAAAAAGTTAGAACAGGTCCAATCCGCCTTTCCCGAGGGAGTGGAGTATAAAATCGCCTATGATCGTTCGGAATTGATCCATCGCTCCATCTCCACACTCATCCAAAAACTCCTGGAAGAATTGATTGTGGTGAGTCTCGTCATCGTTATTTTCTTATGGCATTTTAAAAGTGCGCTGGTTCCCATTATCAGTTTGCCCGTGGCTGTCTTGTTTTCCTTTATCCCCATGTATCACTTCGGGATTACCTCAAACATTATGTCCCTTGGTGGGATTGCCATTGCGATTGGTGCAATGGTGGATGCGGCCATCATCATGGTTGAAAATGCCCATAAAAAAATGGAGGTGGGGGAGAGTATTTTGTCAGGCCTTCAAGAAGTGGGCCGCCCTATTTTCTTTTCCCTGCTGGTGATTGCCGTCTCTTTTATGCCGGTTTTTGTCTTGGAGGCCCAAGAAGGAAGGCTTTTTAAGCCGCTTGCCTTTACCAAAAACTTTTCCATGTTTTTTGCGGCTATTTTGGCAATTACTCTGGTGCCACTTCTGATGCGGTTTTTCTTGAAGGGCGGCAAAATAATCAGCGAAGAAAAACACCCCTTCACTCCGTTTTTGCACAAGCATTACACCCGAGCCCTCGACGCTGTTTTGAAATATCCAAAACGAACCATAAAAATAGCCGTTGCCACTTTGATCCTCACCATTCCTGTTTTCATGCGTCTGGGATCCGAGTTTATGCCACCACTCAATGAAGGTGATTTTTTGTATATGCCAACGACTTTTCCAGGGATTTCCATTGAAGAGGCGAAAAACTGGCTGCAAGCCCAAGACAAGATCATCAAACAATTTCCGGAGGTCGAAAGGGTTTTTGGAAAAGTAGGTCGCGCCAACACTTCAACCGATCCGGCACCCTTATCGATGGTAGAAACCGTTATCAAATTAAAACCGATGAAGGAATGGAAGACCGGTCGCAGTTGGGAAAAACTGGAAAAAGATTTGTACGAGGCATTGTCAAAAATTCCGGGGACCTCAAACGCTTTGCTCCCACCTATTCGCGTGCGCATTGATATGCTAACGACCGGCATTCGAACACCCGTTGGAATCAAAATTGCCGGCAGTGACAATCAAAAGATTGATGAAATCGGTGAACATATCGAAAAATTGCTGAAAGAATTTCCGGGGACGCGCTCTGTCTTGTACGAAAGAATCAACCAGGGCTATTACATCGATTTTGATATCAAAAGAGATCAGATCGCCCGCTATGGGTTGACCATTGATGATGTCGAAATGGTGATCCAATCAGCTGTGGGCGGGGAAAATGTGACAACGACAGTGGAGGGACGCGAGCGCTATCCGGTCAATGTCCGTTATTTTCCGGAGCTTCGAAACGACCTCGATCGCCTGAAACATGTTTTGGTAACCACCCCAATGGGGGCAAAAATCACCATGCAGATGGTTGCGGATGTCAAAATTGTTCGAGGCCCCTCCATGGTCAAAGATGAAAATGGGATGCTCAATGGCTGGGTCTATATCGACCTCATTCCGGGTTCGGATATGGAGGGTTATGTCAAAAAGGTAAAAAAATTTCTTGGGCAAAATATGGAGGCCCATCCGGGCTATACACTCAACTACACTGGCCAATATGAATATTTAAAAAGGGCCAAAGAACGCTTGATGTGGGCTGTCCCTTTAACACTTTTTATTATTGTGCTCCTTTTGTATTGGAACTCCAAATCGTGGGTCAAAACGGGAATTATTTTATTGGCGGTTCCCTTTTCATTGGTTGGTGCCTTCTGGATTCTTTGGGTTTTAGGCTATAACTTAAGTGTTGCGGTCTGGATTGGAATTATTGCTTTGGCGGGTGTCGATGCAGAAACGGGCGTTGTGATGCTTCTTTACCTAGACCTTGCTTATGAAAAAATGGTGGGCGAAGGAAAAATGCGCGAGAAAAAAGATTTATTGGAGGCCATCCATCATGGGGCTGTGAAAAGACTTAGACCCAAATTGATGACAGTCGCCTGTTTGATCTTGGGCCTTGCACCCATTATGTGGTCTGGGCTTCATGAATCGGGGGCCGATGTGATGAAACGGATTGCTGCCCCGATGATCGGTGGTATTTTAACTTCTTTTGGCATGGAATTGTTTTTGTACCCAGTGATTTTCTTAATTTGGAAAGGGAGGAAATTATGATTAACTTTCATCCGCACGTTGTCCATTTTCCGGTGGCCCTCACATTCGCCCTGTTTTTTTACGAGGCCTGGTGTTTTTTCAGAAAGGAGGAGGGATCAACCCATGCCAAAAACTTCCTACTTCTTTTTGCCCTGTTGGGTGCCTTGGCTGCCGTTGGAACAGGTCTTTGGTATGAGGAATTTATGCCTCATCCCCATGAAGGAGCAGCACACAATATTATGGAGCGGCATGAAACATTGGGATATGTTGTTCTAGGGGTTATTGTATTATTAAACATCCTCAACATCTACTTTGGTCAAAAAAAGTGGGGGCTTCTTTCTTATCGTCTTTTGTTAGCCGTTGCGGCTATTCTGGTTGGTTATCAAGGCTACTTGGGTGGTGAGTTGGGCCATACGCACGGCCTCTCACTCCCAGAGGGAGTTCATCCCCCAGCACATATGCAACAAATACTTGAGGAGGACCATCATCTTGGTGATGAGGGCCCATAACCATCAACGTTAAAGCCCGCCCCCGGCGAGGCAAGGAGGATTTTATGAAACCCAAAACGAAAAGGATAATCCTGTTATCCTTTCTAATCATCGGCTTCGGTTTTGCAAGCGTGTTTGCAACAGACACGACCGTCAATCCCGCCGCCTTGGTCACGCAACACCTGCAACTAGACAGTCGTATTGATGCAGCCAATGTCCAGGTGAGTTCTGCAAAAGGAAAAATTGTTCTTTCCGGGACTATGGGGAGTCTAGCGGAACAGGATTTGGCGGAAGAAATTGTGAAACAGGTTGTCGGAAACAATTATTCCGTGGCAAAATTGAAGGTCACTCCACCCTTTGTGTCTGATAACGAGATTCAGAAAAATATTTTGACCTCCGTACCGGCCCATTGTCTGGTGGAAATTCACGACTTTCAGGCCCAGGTCCAGCAGGGAAACGTGACACTGAATGGTCGAGCGAATGCTCTTCACCACAGCAGAATCGCTGAGTTTACTGCGCGCAACACCCGGGGAGTAAAAAGTGTAGCCAACCGCATTCAGATAACAGGCCCAAGTCCGTCAGACCAACTAATCGAGGAGAGTGTTTTTGCTCTCCTGAACCCTTATTTAAAACAAAATGACATCCGCATCAACGTGGACGTCAAAAATGGCGTTGTGAAGTTGACGGGCGAGGTCAAAAGTTACGATCAGGAGCGCACCATTAAGGAAACGGCTCAGAACTGCAAGGGGGTGACCAAAGTCGAATCACAATTAAAAAGGGCAAGAGAGCCCTTTGACAAGGGAAGCCGAATTTAGGGAATTAGCGTTCCTTTAAAACCGGTTTTTTTGACCGCGTTTAAAATCTGCTCGGGGGTGGCCTTGCCTTCTTCGTAAACGCAGCGCCCCCAATCTTTTTTGTAATCGACTGCCGCTTCGGTACAGAGATTTTTGAGCTCCCTTTTCACCTTAGCTTCACACATCCCGCAGGTCATCCCCTCAATTTTCATATTGAGGGTTTGGGATTTATGCTGCTCATCGGCCAAAAGCGCACCACCACTCCATAAAAGGATGCCGGCGACAACAATGATTAGGATCTTCATTTTTTATCTCCTTTCTCAAAGCACTCATATTAAGTTTTCTTGCTACCCCAAGTCACCTATGCTAGCCAGCCCATTCTTATGTATATCGTTATCGGAGGTGGGGTTGTCGGTTTGCACGTGGCCATTGCCCTTGCAAGTCAAAAAGGTCACCCAGAAATTTTTGTCCTCGAAAAAGAAAAGTTTTTGGGGGACCACACGAGTGGTCGCAACTCGGAAGTGATCCATGCCGGGTTTGCCTATCCAATCGGCTCCAATAAAGCGAAGTGGTGTGTGGAGGGAAACAAGCTCACCTATGAATGGCTAGAAAAACTCAAAGTCGCGTATAAAAATTGTGGAAAGTGGTTGGTGGCCTTTAACAAAGAAGAGGTCCCAGCACTCGAGGGAACCTTAAAAAATGGGGCAGCTTGTGGTGTTCCGGGAATGCGCGAGGCAACTCTAGCTGAACTCAAAGCCAAAGAACCGGAGATGAATGACTTTGCTGGCGTTATTTTTGCTAAAACCTCCGGCATGATGGACGCCGCTTCTTATATTAAAGCTTTGGAGCGCTATTTCGCCGCTCAAGAAAATTGTCATATTATTTACCCTTGTGGAGTTACTGGTGTTGATCCCGAAAAAAATATCGTGCAAACCACGAGGGGCCCAATGGAATATTCGCTATTGGTCAACAGTGGAGGTTTGTTTGCCGATGAAGTCTACAAAATGGCCGGCGGCAAGAAAGATTACCGAATCAAACCCTTTAAAGGCGAATATATGATCTGGCGCAAAGGTAAGATTCAAGAGGTCGTCTATCCTGTTCCGAGACGTTTTTTACCTGGTGGAGACAAAGACAAACGCCTTGTCTCTAGCATGGGAATCCACCTTCATCGCGGTGTTGGAGGAGATTTGTACGTTGGTCCAACTCAGGTCGAACTCGACTGGTCTCAAAAAACAGATTACACGATTGTGACACCACCCGAAGAATTTGTCAGACAAGCCAGTCAATATATTAAGGGAGTGAAACCAGAAGATTTACAACCTGCCTATGCCGGAAACCGCCCTAAACTCTATATTGACGGACAACCTTACGGTGATTTTCTAATCGTGAATGAGAAAAATCAGATTCATGTCTTGGGAACCGACTCTCCAGGACTTACCGCAGCCCCAGCCATCGGCCAGGAAATTTTACGCGTTGCGTCGTCGTTTATTTGATAAAACTAGCAAAAGTCAGTTTCTTCAACATCGCCGTAGTCGCGGCCTAGGTCGCCGTCATTGGCCAGCGCTTGGGTGGCAACGGCATAAACTGCTGATATTACTAGTAAAAACACTAAAAACCTTCCGAGGGATCTCATACTGCTCACCTCCTACTATAGTTATCGGCAGGAGAGCCCGGAAAGTTGCTTAAAATGTATATTGGCGGTCTATTGGGGTAGATTAAGCTGACGGGTGGCCCGGAGTGTTTGTTGTGGGGTTTTGTTAGGGGTCCCCACAAAAACACGGAGGGACAGGACCCGTCGGCTTAATCCCTAAAATTGGTGAATTGCAGAGGAATAGGGAAATTCTGGGTGCGTAGGCTGGCGATGACTGTTTGCAAGTCATCTCTTTGTTTGGCTGTCACACGAATTTGATTGCCTTGGATCGACGCCTGGACTTTTAGGTTCAAATCCTTGATCTTTTTGACCAGTTCTTTTCCTTTTTCTTGATCAATTCCGGCGATAATTTTTGCAAGACACTTTGTGAGTCCGTCGGAGCCTGGTTCCATTTTGCCAAATTCAATTGATTTTAAATCGACACTACGTTTGATCAATTTTGATTTGACAATATCAAGCACGGCATTCATCTTAAACTCATCATCAGCTAATAGATGAATCCCGTCTTTATCCCGCCAAACTTTGCTCTTAGAGCCCTTGAAGTCATAGCGGGTGGCGATCTCCTTCACTGTCTGATTGACAGCATTATCCACCTCTTGGCTGTTGACTTCAGAGACAATATCAAAAGAAGGCATAGACGGCTTAAGTCTATTTTTTGGAAAGTCCTTTTGATTTGACGTATTCCCAGAGCTTTTTGGTCATCTGGCTTGGGGCAATCGGATTTGGCCCAAATACTTTTTCTACACTATCGGTACAGCCCTTAAAGGAAATTGTATACCCCCCGAAGGCTTTCTTCTTTTCTGCCATAATTCCTCCTTGCCCGCCTGCGTTTCAGTGGCGAGCTTTTTGAGAGCGGCAATTTATGAAATTTAGCGTTGATTTGCAATCTCTAAATATGTGAGATGGCGACGTGAAGGGTCTTTTTCGAAAAAAACCGATTCAAGACATCCAAGCATTAGAATCCGACACTGAACACCACCTGAAACGGACACTCAGTGCTTTTGATTTAACCTGTTTAGGAATTGGCGGCGTAATTGGAGTTGGCATTTTTGTGATCACAGGCGTTGCGGCAGCCAAATACGCGGGGCCTGCCATTATTTTATCATTCTCAATTGCTATGTTAGCCTGCATTTTTTCCGCTTTTTGTTATGCAGAGTTTGCTTCTCTCCTTCCAGTAGCCGGCTCTGCCTATAATTATTCCTATGCGACCTTTGGGGAGCTTTTAGCCTGGATCATTGGCTGGGATTTGATTTTGGAATATGTCGTCGGCTCGATTCTTGTCGCCATTGGGTGGTCTGGATATTTTATCGAGATCCTCAAAACACTGGGGATTACACTACCCGCTTGGTGTGCCGCAACACCCGGGACAATCCCCGGGGCCATCATCAATCTGCCTGCCGCGGTTATTGTCCTTTTTTTGACTATACTACTGACTATCGGAATCAAAGAGAGTGCCCGTTTTATAACAGCGATGGTCTTTGTGAAATTAGCTGCCGTTTTGACATTTATTGTTGTCGGTTTTTCGAAAGTCGATCCGGCCAACTGGAGGCCTTTCATGCCCTTCGGATTTTCCGGCATGATGACCGGTGCCGCCATGGTTTTTCTAGCGTATGTCGGTTTTGATGCGGTTTCTACAGCAGCAGAAGAGGCCAAAAATCCAAAACGCGATCTTCCAATAGGCATTATTGCTTCACTGATCATCTGCACGATTCTTTATATTGCAGTTTCCGCTATTTTAACCGGAATGATCCCTTATCAGGAATTAAACACCTCGGCCCCCATTGCCTATGCCCTTTCAAAGCACGGGTTCAATTGGGGCTCCGCCCTTGTATCCGCAGGGGCGGTTACCGGTTTGACCAGTGTCCTCATTGTGTTGATGATGGGACAGCCAAGAATTTTCTTCGCGATGTCCAGGGACGGCTTACTCTGGCCATGGGCCTCCAAGGTTCACCCACGATTCAAAACACCGTATAGAACCCAAATTCTAACGGGTCTTGTAGTTGCCTCCTTTGCCGCCTTTTCCGATATTGGAGTTGTTGCCGAACTGGTCAATATTGGAACTCTGTTTGCCTTTACACTGGTTTGCGGGGGAATTTTAGTTTTAAGGCACACACACCCCAACCTGCCTAGGAGTTTTAAAACACCGTTTGTTCCCATTGTCCCCTTGTTGGGGATGGGCTTTTGCATTTATTTAATGATGAGCCTTCCACAAACAACTTGGATTCGCTTTGGAGTATGGCTGGTTTTGGGACTTGTCATCTATTTTTCCTATGGCCGTCGTCATAGTTTGTTAGCAAGTAGTTCTTCTCGATGATTTTCTATTTTTTATTGGCTCCTGTCATTGCAGCTTGTGTTTATTGGTTGGCGACGAGCGTTTGCATGGCGATTTTTTTTAAAGGATGGGGCCTGTCAGGCTTCGGGCTGCACGCCCAAAGGGCTGACACCCCTTCGCCTGCCACCCATCCTCTTGTTTCCCTCATCAAACCGGTCTGCGGTCTTGAGAAAAATCTTTATGAGAATCTTGTAACGGCATGCAACCAAGATTACCCAAACTATGAAGTAATTTACTCCCTTCAAAATAAAAACGACCCCGCTTTAAAAATCTTGGAAAAAATTCGCAGCGAAAATTCGAACAAGAAAATTCTGATTGTGGTGGATGAGACGGCCGTGGGACCCAACGGGCGCTTGTGCAATATTTATAACGCCAGTCAAAAATCCTCAGGCGAAATTTTTGTTTTTTCAGATAGTGATATGTTTTTAGAAAAAGATTATTTGCAAAACATTATCGCTCCTTTTGAAGATCAAAAAGTTGGCGTTTCGTGCACACTCTTCAAAGCCTGGAAAGCTAATAACATTCCGGAAAGTTTAGAGCTTTTATCTTTCAATGCCGATTTTGTCCCATCCATTGTTTTTGCTTATGTTACAAAAGCCTCAATTGCCTGCCCGGGGGGTTCTCAGGCAATCCGGCGTGACGTTTTAGAAAAAATTGGGGGATTAAAACCACTGGCCAACTATTTGGTAGAAGATTTTGAATTGGGGCAGCGCGTTTTAAAAACGGGTTTCAAGATTCATTTTGCCCCCTACGTTGCTGCAACGGGTGTCGATCTAAAAAGTTTTAAAGATTGGTGGCGTCATCAAGTCTATTGGGATCAAAATACAAGGGCAGCCAATCCGGTTGGGTTCTTCTTCACATGGATTATTCGAGGAATTCCTTTTGCCTGCCTCTACACCTTATTGGCAGGTCCTCAGGCGGCAGCCGTTTTTGCTGTCACGCTGGGAACCAGAATTACAACAACGATTATCAATTCCCTTTTCCTAAAAGACACGGACGGAATAAAAGCGGTATGGTTGCTGCCGTTTCGCGATCTCTTAGGAATTTTTGTTTGGTTCGCCAGCTTCGTCAAACGCAAAACCTATTGGAAAGGCCGCCAATTCATTATCCAAAAAGGGAAAATGGTGGAAGTTTCATGAAACAATTGATTGTAACCGCCGATGATTTTGGGTTGTGCCATGAGGTAAATGAAGCGGTCATTCAAGCCCACACACAAGGGATTCTGACTTGTGCTAGTCTGATGGTCGGAGCCAAGGGGACCGATGAAGCCATTCAACTTGCCAAAAACCACCCCACATTGAAAGTTGGCCTCCACCTGGTCTTGGTTGAAGGTTATTCCGTGTTGCCCAAAAGGGAAATTCCCGACTTGGTGGATGAAAACAAACGCTTTTCCAATCATATTGTCTGGAGTGGCATCCGCTATTTTTTCTCGCCAAAACTAAAAAAGCAGATTGCTAAAGAATGTGAAGCACAGATTCAAAAATTTTTAGAAGCAGGTTTAAAAATAGATCATCTCAACAGTCACAATCATCTACATATTCATCCAACAATTTCTAAAATTGTTCTTAAGCTTGCTAAAAAATATTCGATTCCAGCCATTCGCATTCCCTATGGATTATTTCCATTTTCATTTTTTTTAAAAAGGAGACTAAAGCAGGCCAGCATTCTACATAACGATCATCTTCTTGGTTTGTCTGAAACGGGTAGGATGGGAGAAGAAACTTGGTTAAAGCTGATTCCACATATCAAAGAAGGGGTTACAGAAGCTTATTGTCACCCGGCGACAGAAACGACGGGCGTTTTGAAAGAAACCATGCCTCGTTATTGCCACCGCGAAGAATTGGAGGCCCTTTTAAGCCCACGTGTCAAAGAGAGCTTAGATCACCACAATATCCAACGAATAAGCTTTGGAGATCTTTCGTGATATTTTTGTTGCCGATTTAACCGAATTCCTGCTAGGAATTCACCCTTCTTACAAGGAGAATCAACATGTCTAATCAAAATAAAATGAATATCCCGCCGGTTAAAGCCTATTTTCCGGAAGAAGACCGCAAATGGGTTACCACAAAAATTGATGAAATGCTCCAGTCGGGGATGCTCACCCTTAGCACGCTGGGAAAAGAATTTGAAAAGGAAGTTTGCCAATTAACCGGAGCTCAATATGCCGTTGCTGTTAACAGTGGGACCTCGGCCATTGAAATACCCTTAAGAATTCTCGATGTGGCGGGGAAAGATGTCCTGGTTCCTACCAACACCTTTTTTGCGACTGGCGCTGCGGTGGTGCATGCCGGTGGGAATCCTGTTTTTGTCGACATGAATCCAGAGACCTTTGCCATCTCGCCAGAAAATTTGGGAAAAAAGCTAACCCCCAAAACGGTTGGTGTGGTTTTGGTTCACATCGCGGGGCTCGTTTCCTATCAAACACCTGAAATTGCCGATTGGTGCAAGAAAAAAGGTCTTTGGCTCTTGGAAGATGCCGCTCATGCGCATGGCTCGACCTATAAAGGAAAACATGCCGGGACCTTTGGCATTGCGGGAACTTTTTCATTTTATCCCACGAAAGTCATTACCTCGGGCGAAGGGGGAGTGATCATCACTAACGACAAAAAGATTTTCGAGGAGGCACAACTCTATCGTGATCAAGGAAAAACGTCGTTTCTCACAAACACACATGGCAAGATGGGTTACAATTGGCGCTTAAGTGAACCCCATGCAGCGATTGGTCTAGTGCAGCTACGCCGGCTCAAGGAAATTTTGGCGAAACGGGCAAAAATTGGTTCTTTTTATAACGAAGAGTTGAAAAATGTCTCGTTTGGAAAACCACTCTCCATTCCGCAAGAGGGTTTTACAAATTATTATAAATATATTTTTACACCCGACAAGCCCTTCACAGATCGCGCTGCTTTCAAAAAATCGTTCAAAGAAAAAACGGGGGTCAGCTTGACCGGCGAAGTTTACGAACTGCCACTCCACAAACAGCCAGTTTTCCAGAAGTGGACTGGTGGCAATCTAGCGGTTGCAGAAGATTTGTGTGCCAAACATATCTGTTTACCCATTTTCCCAAGCATGACGATGGATGAGGCAAAGCATGTCATAGCAAGCCTCAAGGAGGCGTTCCATGGCTAAAGCTTTTGTTACCGGAGGTTCCGGGTTTATCGGTTCCCACATTGTTGACTATTTGAGAGAGGCTGGACACGAAATAACCGTCATCGATTATCACTGCAAACCCCATCGAAGCGATGTGAAATATGAAGATGTTGACCTTTTGGATTTTGCCTCTGTGTTGGAGGCAACCAAAGGTGCCGAACATATTTTCCACATCGCCGCTGTTTCGAATGTGAATTATGCCTACAAATATCCGGTTTATTGCGTCGATTTGAATATCAAAGGGACTGCCAATGTTTTGGAAGCGGCACGCGTGAACAATGCCAAGCGTGTCTATTTTGCCTCGACCGTTTGGGTTTATAATAGTTCCAAGGCGCCCGAGCCGATCACCGAAGATTCACCGTTTTATACACCGGAAGCAGGACACATTTATACTTCGAGCAAAATAGCCGCAGAGATGTTGTTTCATAACTATGCCCAACTCTACAAATTACCATTCACGATTTTCAGGTACGGAATTCCCTATGGCCCACGCATGCGCGAGGAGCTCCTGATTCCGATCTTTTTGAAAAAGGCATTTAACAAAGAACCTCTCACCATTACCGGTGAGGGAGAGCAGTACCGAAATTTCATTTATGTAACTGATCTGGCAAAAGCCCATGTAATGGCAATGAGCGATAAAGGGGCCAATCAGGTTTATAATCTGGAAGGCCCTGAAAAAATTACGATTCGCCGAGTGGCCGAGTCGATTCAAAATCTGTTTGGAAAAGACAAAGTACAGGTCCAGTTTTTACCGGCACGCCCCGGAGATTTCGGCGGCAAAACAGCCTCCAACGAAAAGATTCTGCGCGAGCTCGGCTGGAAACCAACCACCTCTTTTGAACAAGGCTTGTCGACAACAGTTGATTTCTTTCAGGCGAAGTGGGGTGTTAAAGGGATTGCATGAAGGTCCTTGTAACCGGGGGAACCGGTTTTATCGGCGGCAACCTGGTGCGGCTCCTCTTAAAAAAGGGGTTTCAAGTCCGAGCGCTGGTTCGAAAGACAAGCTCTCTAAAAAATCTGCAAAATTTGGAGGTGGAACTAGCCTATGGCGATTTACGAAACAAATCCTCTCTGATACCGGCTTGTCGTGGTTGTGATCAGCTCTATCATGTCGCCGCTTCTTATCAGTTCTGGTCTCCAAATCCTCGAGAATTCTACGACATCAATGTTGAAGGGACGAAAAATATTTTGGGGGCCGCCAGAGATATAGGAACCATACAAAAAATTGTTTACACAAGTACGGTGGGAACAATTCGCTATCCGGACGATCCCACCAAGCCATCGGATGAAAGAAGTTTTCCCAGAGAAAGAGATCTTCACAACGATTACAAACGTTCCAAATTTGAGGCGGAACGAATCGCCATTCGCTTTGCTAGAGATGGTCTGCCTATTGTCATTGTTAATCCTTCTACCCCCATTGGCCCTTGGGATATGAAACCGACCCCCACCGGTAAAATCATTGTCGATTTTCTAAATGGCAAGGTACCCGCTTATGTCGAAACAGGACTCAATATTATTGATGTTGAAGATGTGGCAATGGGCCATCTCCTAGCGGCAGAAAAAGGAGAAATCGGAAATCGATATATTTTGGGAAATAAAAATATGTCGCTCAAAGAGATTTACGAATTGATTGCAAAACTAGGCAATCGCAAGCCGCCCCGTTTTAAAATTCCCTATAGCCTTGCCCTAACAGCGGCTTTTGGGAGTGAACTCATTGGGAAGATTTTAAATAAACGGCCATCCATTGAAATTGGTGCTGTCAAAATGGCAAAAAAATATATGTATTTTTCACCCGCCAAAGCGATTCGGGATTTAGGCCTTCCACAAAGCCCTGTTGAAAAAGCGTTTGAAAAAGCAATCGATTGGTTTAAACAAAACGGATATTTAGAGAATTGATTCCTTCCAGTGAACTTTTTGATATTCTCCTGGCTTGAGTTTTCCCAATTTGAAGGGGCCAATGGCGATGCGCCGCAACTTAATCACGTGGTGCCCCATTTTTTCAATCATTTCACGAACTTGTCGTTTCTTTCCCTCTGTCAAAGCGATTTCCAGCCAACAATTTTTATCAGTCCCTTTTGTAACCTTAACTTGTACCGGCTGGGTTTTTCCCCAGTCGAGCTCAACACCTTTTTTAAGTTTTTCTAATTGTTCTTCCGTTGGAATTCCCGCAATTTTGACTTGATAGGTTTTGGGAACTTTTGATTTTGGGTGGGTCAGTTTATAGGTCAGATCACCGTCATTGGTCAGCAACAACAAACCTTCCGAATCAAAATCGAGTCTCCCCACCGGATAAATACGATTTTCAATATTTTTTAAATACTCGTAAATGGTTGGGCGCCCTTCGGGATCGTTCTTGGTCACCATCACATTGCGGGGCTTATAAAAAAGATAGTAAACCTTCTTTTCAAAAAAATCGAGCGGTCTGCCATTGACGTTGATTCGATCTTTATAAGGATTGGCTTTGGTTCCCAGTTCCGTTACTTTTTTGCCATTTAGAAAAACATGGCCGGCTTGGATCCATTTTTCTGCTTCTCTTCTGGAACACAAGCCGGCCTGCGCTAATATTTTTTGTAATCGTTCTTCTTTCACTACCGCGATTTCTTTTGTTCTAACTTTTCTTTCTTGGCTTTACGAACTTCACGCTTGTCTTTCTTTGTTCCCATCATGGCTTCCCACTGATCCCTCATACAGCCTCTAAATTCATGAGAGCCCTCTTTCAGGCCTTTGTCTGTGCATGTTTGTTTGGAATGCTTCATATTCGCCTTTTGCTCCTTGATGCAATTTTTGAAAGCATCAGAGTTTTTCTCAAGACCTTTCTCCTGACAAACATGTTTTGCCTGGTCTTTCTTGCGATAGTTACCCTTTCCCTCTTCACAAGCAAACGCTGCGGGGGTCGCATAAATCCCCAAAATGCTTAAGGTTGCTAATGCGATAATCCATTTTTTCATAATTCCTCCCTTTGGCGGGGCATAGTCGCCCAAAACCGAGGTAATGTAAATAAAATTTTACATCAACGCGATTCCCTGCTAAGTTAGTTCCATGGCGCATTTGCGGGATTATTATGCTGTTTTGCAGGTCTCCCCACAGGCGGGTGGCGCCATCATCAAAGCGGCCTACTATACACAACTAAAAACTTCCAAAAAACACCCGGACCTGGGCGGCTCTCACGAAGAAGCGGTCCTTCTCAATGAAGCCTATGAAGTCTTGAGCGATCCTTTGAAACGCAAAGAATATGATCAAAAATTTTTCAAAGGAAAACACCTGAAAGATTATTCACCCACCATGAACCCTTTTCAACCTGATATAGAAAAAAGAAGGGCGGTGCGTGTTCCTTTGCAAAAACCTCTCCGCTTTCGAAAACAAAACATTCCTCAATGGGTAGAGGCGCAACTTCGTGATATCTCTCTTCTGGGTGCCTGTTTTCGCTCTCTCACAGAATTCAAAAAGGGGGAGTTAATAGATCTTGATGTTTCAAAAGAGCCCGCACTCAAAACAAAGGCCCAAGTCCGATGGGTAAGACAAATCCCCCAACGCTTTGGAAAGCCGCTTTATGAGGGGGGCGTTGAATTCGAGAAGTTGGACCCTATCGTTTTAGAACAATTCCTAAAACAATCGAGTTACTGAGCAACGTCACGGTCCATGACCGTTTTTCTGCCATCTTGCTTGGCATGCTCAATCGCTTGATCCAGCGCTTTGGCAACAACGGCGGTCAAGGCTGGCATCGCGTTTGCTGAAGTATTCATGTCAGCCTTTTCCTTGATGTATTTTTTGACCTTTGAGGCCACGACTAAGAGGTCGCTCATGTGTTTCTCCTTGGTTACAAAATTATTGTTTCTTCAAAATGACTTAATGTCTTGAACGCTTGAAACCGTTCATTAATCTCCTTTTTATTTAAAAGTCTCATTCTGTCCAGTCCAAAATCTTCCACCTGAAAACTGGCCATGACAGACCCACAAATCACTGCCCTTTTCAGATTGGGCTCACTCATATCACCTTTGTGTGTTGCCAGATACCCCAAAAAGCCACCGGCAAAGCTGTCGCCAGCACCGGTTGGGTCTTTGATGTCTTCCAAAGGATAGCCAGGGGCCCAGAAGGTCAACGAATCGCTAAAGAGCATCGAGCCGTACTCTCCCCGTTTGATGACAACAATTTTTGGACCCCATTCCAAAACCTTTTTGGCTGCTTTGACCAAGTTGTGTTCTTTGGTCAATTGTCTTGCCTCTGATTCGTTGACAAAAAGGATATCGACTTTTTTCAAAGTACGTTTCAGCGCTTCCAATTTTCCCTGAATCCAAAAATTCATGGTATCCATTGCTATCCACTTTGGAGCTTTAACCTGCTCTAAGACATTGAACTGAAGTTCTGGATCAATATTGGCCAAAAAAACATATGGCGATTCTTGAAAATTTTTGGGCAAAATTGGCTTAAATTGAGCAAAGACATTGAGATGCGTTTCTAATGTTTGTGCTTCATTGAGGTCATAGCCATAGCGACCTTTCCAATGAAAGGTTTTTCCGTCGGCTTGCACTTGAAGGCCGGTGAGATCGACATTTCTTTCCTTCAAAAAAGCTATCTGTTGTTGATCAAAATCACTTCCCACCACACCGACCAACCGAACTGGAGTGAAAAAGGAGGCCGAGGCCGAAAAGTGGGTAGCCGCGCCCCCCAAAACCCTCTCTTTTTTCCCGAAGGGGGTTTCCAAATCATCGTAGGCAACCGATCCAACAACAAGGATACTCATAGGCCGCCTTTCAAAGTCGATTTTTACCAAACTGTCAACAATTGTTCTTAAGAAAGGAGTTTTTCCAATTTGCAATGAAGAATCTTGGCAAGAGCCTTGGCCGATTTTAAACCAATACCTCTTTTTCCTTTTTCCATTTCAGAGATGTGATGCTGTTTGAGTCCTGCCTTTTGGGCCAGCTCTGCTTGGCTCAAGTTTTCACGCAATCGATAGGCTTTTAAAGAACCTCCAGGTGTTCCAATCATCGGATTTTTCTTTTGTAATTCTTTTTTGACGACAGAAGCAGGTACAATCATAATTTCTTCAAGTCTCTCTAGAGTGGTGCGAAAAAAATCTTTCACGGCTTTTTCTTGGTCTTTAGGAACGCGCAGTACCAAAACAATAGCATTGCCCCGTTCGATTTTAACTGTCTTGGTACTCATTCGACCCTCCTATTCTTAATAAGGCACATTTTCTTTAGACCCTGCATATATAATTTCTATAAGTAATTCCTGCTTTTCATAGGTATAAATGAGTCTCCAATTGTGTTTTAGCCACATTCTGTTTTTCCCTTTTTCCAACTGTTTTACATTCCACCCGTAGGGAAACGGCCCTTCATTTTCCAAATCGGTCAATGCTTGGGAGAGAATCAGCTGTACATCCCGAGGTAGTTTTGGGATTTCTCTCTTTCTAACACGCTCCTTTACCTCAACTGACCATCTTTGCATAGGTATTATATCATCCAATAAATATACCTTCAATGGTATTATTTTTGATGAGCATCTTAAGGTCACAAATTTTGACCTTAAAACGCTAACATCTTGTTAGCTAAGCAAAATCTGTGCCAGGCCTGAGGGGATTAAAATTGAGAAGGACAAAAGAAGTGATCAATTTCCGTCGATGCCTGATGGATTTTGTGCAATTGCTCCCGCGGAGAGGGTTGCCATTTCTGCGCCTTCCCTTCGCCTATTCGTCCCGAAATTTTGGTGGGATTGCACTCAGATTTATCGATCCTTCCTCTGTCGGCTGATAAATCTGGCAACCCATCCAAAATTTCGCTCCTTATACGGCTCCGGTCAAAACGGCGCTTGATGAAATGGCAACCCCCTCCGCTCGCGCAATTGCATATACGCTCTTCGAATTACTAATTTGGATATTTATTGATTCGCGGATAGATGTTAGGTATGTGGTGTTTTATAAAGCAATAAGTATCCGGTTCTATTTGACGCAATCGCCGCAGGGGATTGCGTTCTATTGCATCGTAGAATAAGAGTCTTCAAAGGGATTAAGTGCTTTCACAATCATTTCAGGTATAGTGCTCCGACTAAGTTCCATAAATTGCTCTATAAGGGCAAGCAATGTGTCATCGGCGGGAATATCCTGGAGCATTGTTCTTGAGAGAGCTCGTCCCCAAACATGAGGACGATATCTCACCAAAGAACTCAAAAGATACAACCCAAGGTAATGGAGAGAGAATTCAGATAAATATTGGCCATTTAATGGCGCAATTACAACTGGATGTCTATTGGAATATCCCTGACCCATTGGGGGAAATACTTGGGCAATATCTATTCTAGGCTTATTTATATTGCATAGAGGATAAAATTTAGCACGGAATTTTCCACTACTCTCAATAAAACAGTTTTCATCTAAATCGTCTATAGAACTATTATCAATATTCCCAAAACAAATAATTGAATTGCCCCACCCCTGTTCTGCAGACTCAATCATCCAATTATTAAGAAATGCAATCCTACTTCTCAATTTTTCAACAAGCAGTCGAAGTGTTGTGCGATTAGTAAAAAGTTCTGAATCATCTATTCGCACTTCGCAGTAATTGGCAAATTCTGCACGAAAATGAATCACTAAAGAATATATATTGGCATCTTCGCTAAATGTGCTGCGATATAAATCTTGAAGACCGGGAATCCGCGAAAAAATATCTTTTAAACAAAGCTCAAAGCCCAAAAGTTCTTTGGACGATGATGAAGGAATATAGGTTGATGTTGGCTTATTTGACCGACCAAAATAACAAATCCTGGTAAAAGCACTCACAACATCATTAAATTTCTGAAAAGTACCCTCTGAATTAATCTTGACAGCTAATGCCGCAAGCCTACATTCTTGAGCAGAAATATCTCTTATTCCGTGTGAAGTAGGCAACATGGAAAGTGGCTTAAGTGTTTTTGCAATAACTAACCCTTTTGCAAAATTCATCATCCCATAGAATAATTGAAGTGGGCGTATCTCTAGAGGAGCTTTTTCGGCTGCTTCATAAAATAGGCGCCCCTGTTGTAAACAAACTGCAATTTCTCTTGTAATAGCCGTACTAGGCTCTCTGCCCGTTATCGTTTTAATCAATGGTTTAAGATTGGCACCACTTTCCAAAAACTTAAGCTTATACCAATTAAATTTATCTTCCATGCACTTTCCTCTTCCTTATGTCATACCGAAATCTCTGGTGAAATTGCATTTCCTGAGCGTCGTGTACAACGTATCGAAATTGATTGTCGACTGCAATCTTGAATCTTTTCAGTTCAGAGTTCGTGTGTGCAACTGGGCGGGCGAGGGGGCATTGTGCAAAAAGGCGTGAACTAGCCAGGTGAAGAAGATTCTTGCTCCACCGATTTAGATCGCGTATGAATTCCAAATCCATGGACTCACGGATCGCGCTGAGAAAAACGAAGCATGTTGTTATCAAAATTGGAAGTTCCATCCTGATGAAAAAATCTGGGGCGTTTTCAGTCCCCTTCTTTCGCTCTCTTGCAAAGCAAATAGCCAGTCTGATGGAAAGAAATCTGTTGGTCACACTCGTCTCTTCGGGGGCGATCGCTGGGGGGATGCATCGGTTGAACGTAAAGAAGAGGCCCCATCTGATCCCGGAAAAACAAGCGCTTGCAGCCTGTGGCCAGACGGCTCTGATGCACACCTATGAAAAGGTGTTTGGCCGGTTTGGAATTCATGTCGCGCAAATTCTTTTGACGAGAGGTGATCTGGAAGAAAAACGCCGCTATCTCAACGCAAGACAGGCGATCTTTGAACTCTTGCGGTTAAAAGTCCTTCCCATCATCAATGAAAACGACACGGTGGCGGTGGACGAGATCCAAGTGGGGGATAATGATAATCTCTCCGCTCTAGTTACCAATTTGATCGAGGCTGATTTACTCATCTTGCTTACAAATATAAATGGGGTTTACACTGCAGACCCTAAGCTTAAGCAAAACGCGAAGCTCCTGAGGGTCATCGCCGATATTGATGAGGCCGTTCACCGATTCGCGTCGGATACAAAAACGGCAACAAGCATCGGAGGGATGATCACCAAATTACAAGCAGCCGAGATGACTTCCCATTTTGGGATCCCGACCGTTATTGCGAAAGGAAGCAAAAAAAATATCATCCTGGATATCCTGAATGGAAAGGAGTGTGGGACTCTTGTCTTGGCGAAATAACATTGTGCGGCTTGCACAAAAAGCAAAAGAGGCAAGTTTTGATATCGCCAAGCTCGACACAAAAACAAAAAACAGACTTCTTTTGGAAATGGCCAAGGCGATCAAGGCTAATTTCAAAAAAATTGCTCGAGAAAATGAGAAAGATTTAAAAAATGCAGAGAAAAAAGGTTTTTCTTCAGCTTTTGTTGACCGACTAACACTGACCCCAAAACGTCTTAACGAAGTAATCGCTTCCTTAAAAGCAATGGTCAAATTGCCAGACCCTGTCGGAAAAGAAGTCGCTAAATGGAGGCGCCCCAACAAAATGAGAGTCAAAAAGGTGCGAATTCCTTTGGGTGTTATTGGAATTATCTACGAATCGCGGCCAGATGTGACAGTCGATACCGCAGCGCTTTGCTTAAAATCAGGCAATGCCGTTGTCTTGAGAGGAGGTTCTGAGGCATTTCATTCCAACAAAATTTTAAGCAGTATTTTAAGAAACGTTTTAAAGAAAAATCGAATCAACCCCGATATGATTCAAATTCTGCCGACAACCAATCATGCCGCAGTGAAATCGTTGCTCGCTCAAGATAGATATATTGATCTGATCATCCCTCGAGGTGGGGCCTCTTTGATGCAAATGGTACGCAAACTCTCCAAAATTCCTGTGATTCGCCACGACAAAGGGGTCTGCCATGTTTTTGTCGATAGAGATGCCGATTTAAAAATGGCAGAAAAAATTTGTATCAATGCAAAAGTGCAAAGGCCTGGAACTTGCAATGCTATGGAAACTTTACTGATCGATTCAAAAATAGCATCGAAGTTTTTGCCCAGGATGATCCAAATTTTCAAAGAAAATGGAGTCGAAGTGAGAAAAAAGGGTTTTGGAATCGAATATCTCGACAAAATCGTTTCGGTAAAAGTGGTGAAAGATCTTAACGAAGCGATTGCTCACATCAAAAAATATGGGTCTCTTCACACCGAAGCGATTGTCACACGAAACAAAAGGCACGCGGATCAGTTTCTAAAAGAAGTTCTTGCCTCGTGTGTTTTGGTCAACGCCTCGACACGCTTAAATGACGGTTTCCAATTGGGCTTGGGTGCCGAAGTAGGCATTTCTACCACCAAACTCCACGCCTTCGGCCCGATGGGTTTGGAAGAGCTAACAACTACTAAATACATCGTCCACGGTTCTGGACAGGTGAGGCAATAAAGTAACGGGTGGCCCGGAGTGTTTCAGGACCCGCCGCCTTATTGCCTTCCTATTAATTCGTAGATCGTTACTCTTTCTTCTTTTCCTTTGACTTGAACTTTGTCGAGTTCGCGGGCTTTGACTTTATCTTTAACCAGTTTGTAGTGGGCATCACTAATAATGATTTGTGTTTTGTAATCTTTGTTAAGCCCTTCGAGTCTTGAAGTGAGATTCACCGCATCGCCAATGACCGTGTAGTTAAAACGCCTCTCGGAACCCATGTTTCCAACCGCCATCGGCCCCGTGTGAACACCGACACCAATTTCCAGACTATCAATCCCGTATTTTTTGCACCATTCATCCTTATGAACTTTGAGTTGTTCCACCATTTCGATGGCTGTCATGCTTGCCCGCAGGGCATGATCGGGTTGTTCCAACGGGGCACCAAAAATAGCCATAATGGCATCTCCCATATACTTATCAACCGTCCCCTCATACTTGAAAACAATATCGGTCATGACTGTAAAATAATCGTTGAGCAGTTGCACCACTTTTTCCGGAGGCAATTTTTCAGCCTTCGTTGTAAACCCGCGAATGTCTGAAAAAAGAACCGTCAGTTCTTTTCTTTCTCCCCCCAGTTTTAGTTGATTCGGATTATCCAAAAGCTGTTTAATGACAACGGGGCTTAGATAATGTTGGAAGGTTTTTTTGACTTTTCGACGCTCTTTTTCTTCCGTGAAGTAGCGATAAACAGTGATTCCGCCATAAACCAAAACGCCATTTAAAACCGGCTTGAAATTTTGGAGAACAAATCCCTTTGCAACAAAGAGATAATAGCCGCTTAACAAAAGAAAAGTGGTTACGATGAGGAAAACAACAAAACCACCCAAAGGCCTAAATCTGGAAAGAATGAGACCAAAAAAGAGGCCAACAAACAAGACGAGTCCGATAGAAATAAATTTCGTTGTTTCGTTGAGGGTCAAAAAATCGCCTGTCAAAATGTTGTCGATAATGTTGGCGTGAATTTCGAGCCCCGGAATGTTGGCATCCATTGGGGTTACCCGCATGTCGTAAATGCCAATGGCCGTGGCCCCAATCAAAACAATTTTGTTTTGGAGTTTTTCTTGTGGGACGGAGCCATCCAAAACATCGGCGATGCTGACATGCGAAAATGTTTTCCCGGGGCCACGATAGTTAATCAAAAATTCACCCGATTCATTGAGAGGTATTTTAGTGGGGCCCACAGCCAGCCCTTCCAAAACACCCCCATCATCAAACAAGGGAATCGGTGAAAACCCGCTGACAAATTGAATCGTTTGCAACGAAAGGGATGGATAAACTTGGCCCTTGTAGAACAAAACGAGGGGGCTCACACGAATCACACCGTCTGAATCGGGAAAAGCGTTGAAAAAACCTTGTCGGTTGGGAGGCAGGCCTTTCAAAATCTCGGGAACATTGGTTTGCACGCCATAAACCTTTCTGCCCGATGTTTCTAATTGTTTTGAAGAAATAGGAAGAGCGGATGGTAAAATCGTTTTTTCATTTTCAACAATTTCTTGATTACTAAGTTGGGCATGTGCAATTTCTTCTGGTGAAAGATAGAAAAAATAACCCAAATAGGCGTCTGGAAATTTTTTGAAGGCCTTGGCTAACTGAAAATCTTCACTGGAGTGTTCCGAGAAAGTAACATCAAAAGCGATTGTTGTAACACCATAAGAGGCCAATTTCTCAACTAAGTCAGCCATGATATGCCTTGGCCAAGGCCATCTCCCAAGCTTGCTGATACTTCTTTCATCGATGGTTACTAAAACGATGTCGTTGGTTGGGGGCTTTTCACCGCGAACATTAAAATAAGCATCTATCCATTTTGATTCGATTCCATTAAAAAAACTGGGCAAAGCGTGTGCGGCGAGCAAGATTAAGAAGGTGATGACAATAGCGATGGTGAGATTTTTTTTCACACTTGGGTGGATTTTTTATCACGACTTATAGATGGGAACAAGGAGAAGATAGTAGAGGTAATTATTTACGTTTTCTTTTAAAAATAAGGTCTAAGGCGTCACTGGCATGGCCAACCAATTCGCTGAAATGCTTGGTTTGCTCAGTAGAATCTGTGCCATCCCATCCAGCAAGAAGGGCTGTGGCTGCTTTGTTTAGTTTACCGGCAATGTTTTTTGCCAAAGCATTGGAAATAGTCATCGGCATAAAGGCCATAACCATGTCCACAAAAACGACGGCTTTTGAGAAAAATGGTAAATGATTAGGGGCAAATTTTATACAGGCTTCTAATACCAATTCAAATTCCTTCGCAAAAAGTGATAGTTTTTTTGACAGCGTGTCTTCTTGAATTACGCCATTCTCAAGGCTCATTCTTCGAAAGCTCTCAGTAATACTACTTATTTGTGTAGTAATTTCTTCTCTTGAAGATATTGCAATGGAGTTCCTCTTCAAAATACCGTTTGCGCCATTAGTATGTGTTGGCACCGGCCAACCAGATGGTTCTTTTGCTCTTTCGAGAAGCCCCATCAAAATTGCTTTTCCTTTTTTTTTGGCATCGGGATCACCACCAGCAATCAGCCTTCTCAAATCGGTAGGGAAAGGATGTGCGCCGCAAGGATAAGCTCCCTTTTCAACAAACATGCTGTCCATACCCAACAACACATTGGCAGGAATCTCCTCAGGCCCACCAAGATTCTCCATTGCCCTCATTTGCACATCGAGCTGCGCCGGAGTGTAACCCAAGGCTATGTAGCGACCAATGAATGCCATCATATAGGTTATCGTCAATCCTCAGGAAAAGTTGCCTATGGATGTCCCCTCTCCTTTTATTCCTCTCCCTCGAGGGGAGAGGAATCGAGGTGAGGGTGACCACATTACCCTCTACGCATTCCCCTTTATCCTTGCAAGATATTAGTAAAAAAGGTATAAGAATCCTATAGGTTACAAGTTTAAGAAGGCTTTAATTAGCTAAATAAGCTAAATTAATGGGTATTTCTGATATTTTAATAGTTCCTGCAGTAAACCTACCACCCCTTGTTGCGCCTTTTACAAGAGAACCTGAAGAAGATATCACAGCAGCTACGACCTCCCAAACTGACCTTGCCCTTCCACTCGATCTTTCAGCAATGCTTGCCCAAGAAAGAGCTCAAGAAAGAAGGGCGAGATCTAGCGCACTTCAAAAAGCAGCCAGGCTTTGGGGTGGTTCAGTAGCTTTGTGGGCGGCACCCCGTTCGACAGTTGTTCAAGAAACACATATTGTCTCCCCTTTTCTTGTCAGAGAAATAGAAACCCCTTCCATTGTCAACGCCATGCCAGCAGCTGGGATGGTAGCAGTTGGCGCCGATGAAATGATAGAGTTTTATAGAAGCCGATTTCCAGCTCTTCCCGCGATTTTTTTAAAATACCTTCGGGCCGTTTTCGAAAAAGAGAGGGCAAGCAATAATTTGGCTGCTGTGCCGTCTTCCTTTCCCATTGAAACACTACAGATTCATCCAAGCCTCCGTGGAATTCAAAACAGAGCTCTCCTGCCACTGAGTAATCACTATGCAAAACAATTTGGAAAGGGAGACCGTGGGGCGGGCAGGGTTGTTTGTGAAGAATTAGGAACAGTCTTGAATGTTTTTGGCTTTAGTTTGACAACCTCAAAAGAGTCCAGTTTGAAAGGAAAACGAATTACACAGTCACTCACAATAGATGATCGTCCTATTTTAACTACGGAATTGACTAATAATCCAGACCCGCTTGCCCATGACCCAGATAAAGTCGATTATGTTCTCCTTGGGCTTCATGGAGCGACCCATGCTGAAAAATCTTTAGGTGCGGGCCTTCTCATTCCCTGCAGCATTATTCAACAACAGGCCAGAGAGGAAGGCATCTCTGTAGTGTCGGTTATTCCCGACATGCCATTGCATGGCTTAGGACCTACGGATCCTCGCTTTTTAGATAAAGAAACCGGTTTTGAGTTTTATATGAAATGGCTCGAACACCTCATTCAAACGGTAAAGAGGGCCTATCCCAAGGCAAGAATTCTTGCCTATGGAAGAAGTACAGGTGGCAATCAAGTTCTGGAGCTTGCTTATCGCAGTGGACTCGTCAACAGTGTTTTTGGTGACGCCGCTTACCCTCCTGAGACACTAGAACTCCAATCCTTGGCTATCCAAAAACGAGAGGAGAGAGCGCGTCTTGAAAATCCTGACTTAGAAGAATACCAGACAGTCCCAGGATCTGCAGAAATGCTGGAGGCACACGATTCTCAATGGACCTTCTGGAGGCCTCATAGAAAACCTGGTGTCCCTCATTCGCGCTTTATCGCACGTCAGGGAGAATCGGACGACAATTATTCTGAATTTAACCATACTGCTGAGTGGAAACGCTGGGGCCAACAAAATGGCGTTAGAGTTATTATTGATAGAGGAGAGCACAACGGCCTCGGAGGACTCCAGCAACAAGCCGATACAAAATTATTCCAAATATCGATGCAAAATGTGCGACTGATCATTGACATGATGCAAAGGGATTTAAGAAAGAAAACCTGGTGGATGACCAGAGATGTTAATAGAAGAAGGGCCGAATTAAACTTATCCAAAAAAGTTCTGGGGGGTCTCCAGATGAAAGTAAAAGCAGCCAGAGCGCAAGATGCTATAAAATTAAAAGAGGTCGCTCGCGCAGAAAAAGAATTGTCTGCTTTAAAAGAGACTGTTGCAATATCCTACGGTGCTCTTCAAGAAACCAAAAAAAGATTAGCCGATGCCCTGGCCGACACCGAAATCCCTCATGGGGCAAAATCTGCTTATGAACATTTAAGAAGACTCCAGCAAGCTGCAGATATATTATTTATATTTTCAGGTATTGCCTCTGCAGAATCCGCCATTAAAGTATTCAAGCATGAGCTTGAAATTGCTGAAACTTCTCTGAAGGGGATAATTTCGGAAACGCCATCAGAAAAGCTCTTTGAGGAATACAGTTTTGCTGTCAGACAACATGCGCGCAATTTAGGACTACTTCGAGCCAAAGCGAAATCGGCTGCTAATATTCAGCTGCTATCAGACCAATGGCTGAAAAAGGGAGAGGGTCTATTTCTAGATGCCATGAAAATGGAGGCGACCATTACACAGCAAGGGCTAGAGCTAAAAGAAGCCCGAAGAGCTCTTGCTGAACTCAAGGCAAAAAAAGAGGTCAGAGCAAGAATAAGACTACCCCTGATTCATTTAGCCCCTTAAGAGTTATTGACTCTCTGCAGCTTGACAAAAATTCACTTTTACCCCAGTTTGGCGCCCGCTTATGACAACTGCTCAATATATTTTTATCGCTTTTCCGGCCATTTTCGTGATCTTGAACCCTTTTTCGGCCGCCTCTTCCTTCTTGTCACTCACTGCAAACCAAAGTGACGAGACCCAGATGCAAATTGCTAAAAGGGCTTGCATCACTGCCTTTGTTGTTTTGCTTACTTTTGCCGTCGCCGGTCATCTTATCTTTCAAGTATTTCAAATAACTATTTCGGCTTTTCGCATTGCAGGTGGAATTATTATGTTTAGTATCGGCTTAGAAAAACTGAAGCTACAACCCCTGCGTATCGAGCAAACAGAAGAAGAAATGGAAGAAAGTCTACACAAAACGGATGTTGCAATTGTTCCGCTGGGCCTGCCTATTTTGAGTGGGCCTGGCGCTATTACAACGGTTATGGTTTTGATGGCGGAAATTAATTGGAAATCGTCAAAACTTATTGGAACTTTGCAAATGGCTGGGTTGGTTTTTAGCTGTGCGCTGAGCATCGTGTTGATCTATTTTATCTTGATCAATTCCAGAAAACTTTTGGATATTCTTAAAGTGACGGGTGTCGGTGTGATGACTCGTATTATGGGATTGATTCTAACCGTGATTGCCACACAGTTTGTGATTAATGGTGTGCGGGATTTGCTTCCTGAGTTTGCCAAGATTTTGTCATAACCAAAACCACATTCTTTAGGACTTCAACAAAACCCCCGTCGATTTGAAACCAAGATGATTCTTTCCCGTTGGCTGTTTTATAGTGAAACCTTCCTTTTTTAAGCAGGGCCACCATCGCCGCATGGGTTGGAAGGATCGTCATTTCACCAAGAAGACCAGGAAGGGTAATCGATTCCACCTCCTGATCCAAAATAATTGCCTCGGGTGTAAGAATTTTTAGTTTCATATTAGCTGGCGGTTAATTTTTCTGCTTTGGCAACCGCTTCTTCAATGGTCCCCACCATGTAGAAAGCTTGTTCTGGCAAATCATCATACTTACCGACGCACAATTCCTTAAAACTTCTGATTGTGTCTGTCAGTTTCACATATTTTCCTTCCAAACCGGTAAATTGAGCGGCGACAAAGAAAG
This sequence comes from Deltaproteobacteria bacterium RIFCSPHIGHO2_01_FULL_43_49, assembly GCA_001798075.1. Lineage (GTDB taxonomy): Bacteria > UBA10199 > UBA10199 > SPLOWO2-01-44-7 > SPLOWO2-01-44-7 > SPLOWO2-01-44-7. The sequence goes on from MGRG01000005.1 coordinate 139,816, forward strand.
GCTGTGACAAGAAACGCTGAATTTTTCTGGCTCTTGCCACGGTTAGTTTATCTTCTTCCGAGAGCTCATCCATACCTAAGATCGCGATGATATCTTGCAAATCTTTATAGCGCTGCAAAATTCTTTGCACTTCTCGGGCCACTTGATAATGTTCTTCACCAATAACTTCAGGAGTTAAAATTCTGGAAGTAGAATCCAGAGGGTCCACTGCGGGATAAATTCCTAATTCCGCAATTTGACGAGAAAGGACGGTGGTCGCATCCAAGTGGGCAAAAGCTGTTGCCGGTGCGGGATCGGTTAAGTCATCGGCTGGAACATAAATAGCTTGCACGGAAGTAATCGATCCGTTTTTTGTAGTTGTAATCCGCTCTTGAAGCTCTCCCATTTCCGTTGCGAGGGTCGGTTGATAACCGACCGCAGAAGGCATGCGGCCCAAAAGAGCAGAAACTTCAGAACCTGCTTGAGTAAATCTAAAAATGTTGTCGATGAATAAAAGAACGTCTTGTTTTTCTTCGTCCCTAAAATATTCCGCAACAGTCAAGGCGGACAAGGCTACTCTGGCTCTGGCCCCAGGCGGTTCATTCATCTGACCATAGACAAGAGCGGTTCTTTCCAACACGCCGGATTCTTTCATTTCCAGCCAAAGGTCGTTTCCTTCACGGGTTCTTTCGCCCACGCCGCCGAAGACCGAGTACCCACCATGTTGCTGGGCAACGTTATTGATGAGCTCCATCACGATAACTGTTTTGCCAACCCCGGCTCCTCCGAACAAACCAATTTTTCCACCTCTTGGATAGGGGGCCAACAAATCGATTACTTTAATTCCTGTTTCAAACATCTCCACCTCTGTCGATTGTTCCTCAAAGGATGGGGCCAAACGATGGATGGGGTAATGTTTTTTGGAGGCAACAGGACCCATTTCATCAACCGGCTGCCCAATCACATTTAAAATACGGCCCAGGACTTCTTTACCAACAGGCATCAAGATTGGCTTTCCTGTATTCAAAACCTCCGTTCCTCTCACCAGGCCATCTGTGGAATCCATTGCGATGCAGCGGACCGTATTTTCTCCCACATGCTGTGCGACTTCCAAGGTCAAATTCCATGGCTCCATGTTGATGGAAGAATTAGTAACTTTTAAGGCTGTGTAAATTTCTGGAAGATTCTCGTCGAAGCGAACATCAACAGCCGGTCCGATGACCTGAATGATTTTTCCCGTTGCGGTATGTCCATTCGTGCTCATAATTTCTCCTTATCTTAAAGCTTCTGCCCCATTGACAATATCCATCAAATCTTTGGTGATGGTTGCTTGTCTGGCCCTGTTATATTGTAGTGTCAAATAACTAATCATGTCCGAGGCATTGTTTGTTGCATTATCCATGGCCGCCATTCTGGCAGCGAGTTCTGAAGCCATCGATTCCAAAAATGATTGGTGAATTTGACAAACTAAACTCTCTCTCAAGATGGAATCTAGGACTTCAAGAGAGGTTGGTTCATAAATAGTATCTATTAGTTTAGTTTCCTTCAATTCTCCTGAAAACGGCAGCAATTTTTTAAATGTAACTTCTTGAACCATTGTTGATCTAAAATAATTGTAGACCAACCAGACTTCGTCTGTTTTGCCCGCTTCAAAACGATTGCTGGCTATTTTTCCCAACTCTTCAGAGATAGAGCGATCCAAATTTTCGTAAAGACCGGTGGCGGCCTCCATCGTCTCCCAATTTTTAGCCTTAAAATAGTCTCGGCCCCTTTTTCCAACAATTCTTGAATAAACTTTTATTCCTTTTTCTCTGCATTGACTCAGTTCATCGCCCAATCGTCTCAATAAATTGCTGTTGAAACCGCCGCACAACCCACGATCCGACGTAAAAATAAGATAATCCCTCTTGGAAATCTTTTCCTGCGTCAGCGTCAAGGGATGTTTCACAACTTGGTCTTGCTGACTCAAGCGCTCGGCCAACTCAAAGACTGCTTTGGTATAGGGGCGCGCCTGAAAAGCGGCGTGCTGCGCCCTTCTTAATTTTGCAGCGGCCACCATTTTCATTGCCTTGGTGATCTTCTGCGTATTTTTAACCGATGAAATCCGTTTTTTAATGCTTTTGAGTGATGGCATTGTCCTACACCGTAAATTTATTTTTAAATTCTTCTAAAACTTTGTTAATTTTTTTCTTGAACTCCTCGTTTAATTCACCCTTTTCTCTAATTTCTCTTAAAACTTCTGGGTGTTTCGTTTCTACAAACGACATCATCTCTTTCAAAAATTTTCCTACCTGGTTAACCGGATAGGTATCCAACCAACCATTGGTTCCCGCATAAATTTCCAAAACCTGTTTTTCGACAGGGACTGGTTGAAAAAGGCCTTGTTTTAAAAGCTCGACCAATCGTTCGCCTCGCTCCAACTGTTTTTTGGTTGCAGGGTCCAAATCGGCGCCAAACTGTGCAAAGGCAGCCATCTCTCTGTATTGTGCTAATTCCAGGCGCAGCCTGCCGGCAACCTGCTTCATCGCTTTAATTTGCGCGGCACCACCCACACGGGAAACTGAGAGCCCTACGTTAATGGCGGGTCTGATACCGGAATAAAAAAGATCCGTTTCCAAATAAATCTGGCCGTCGGTAATCGAAATAACGTTTGTTGGGACATAAGCAGAAACATCCCCTGCTTGTGTTTCAATGATGGGGAGTGCTGTAAGGGAACCGCCGCCATTTTTTTCGGATAATTTTGCGGCCCGCTCCAAAAGACGAGAGTGAAGATAAAAAACGTCTCCGGGGAAAGCTTCACGTCCAGGCGGCCTTCTTAAAAGAAGGGAGAGCTGTCTGTAGGCAACTGCGTGTTTGGACAAATCATCATAGACAAGCAAGGCATGACGTCCACTATCCCTAAAATATTCGCCGATTGCCACACCGGAGTAAGGAGATAAAAATTGTAGGGGGGCAGGGTCAGAAGCATTAGCCGCCACTACAATCGTGTATTCCATTGCCCCAAATTGTTTGAGTTTATCAACAACCCTGGCAACGGTGGAAACTTTTTGGCCGATGGCAACATAAATACAAATAACATCTTGTCCCTTTTGATTGATAATGGTGTCGATAGCAACAGAGGTTTTTCCAGTTTGTCTGTCACCAATGATTAATTCCCTCTGCCCTCTTCCGATTGGGGTCATCGCATCGATTGCCTTTATACCGGTTTGAAGAGGCTGATGAACAGGCCTTCTGGCAACAATGCCAGGTGCTTTGATCTCCACTTTGCGATGCGATTTTGCATTGAGTGGGCCCAAACCATCAATGGGTTGACCCAAGGCATCAACAACTCTACCCAACAGACTTTCACCCACCGGAACTTCTGCAATTTTTCCAGTTCTTTTTACGGGATCGCCCTCTCTTAATTCTTGGCCTTCTCCCATGATGGCGCAACCGACATTGTCTTCTTCCAAATTGAGAGCAATCCCTTTAATGCCGTGTGGAAATTCCAAGAGTTCCCCAGCCATCACTTTTTCCAGGCCGTAAACTCTGGCAATACCGTCTCCCACTGTCAGAATTTGTCCCACCTCAGAGGCCCCGATAGCCTTACCGTAATCTTTAATCTGCTGTTTGATAATTTGACTGATCTCTTCAACCCGAATTTCCATATCCCCTCCATTCGCTCGCACCCCGCCCAGGCGGGGATGCTCGCTAAAGTTAGGGGGTGAAATCCTTTCTCCCCCTTACCACCCCCATCGGCCAAGGTACTTTTAAACCGTTCTTTCTAAATCCATTGTTCTTTGATGCGCTCTAATTCTCCTTTGATACTCGCATCATAAATTTTGTCTCCCAATAAAACTTCTAAGCCGCCGATCAACGACGGATCTTCATCGATCTCCAATTGAACTTTTCTTCCTGTCATTTTTTCCAAAGATTTTTGCAGCTTGGTTGTGAGTTGTTTGCTTGTTTTAGAGTCGGCCACATTAACTTTGGCAATCACAACCCTTTCAATCTCTCTTACCTGCCCTTCGAAAGATTCAAAAATGTGTGGAAAAAGTGCAATACGCCCTCGATGCAACAAAAACTTGAAAAAGTTTTGCACAGTGGGTGATAAATAAATTTTGAGCATCAGTTCTTTCAAAATCTCTTCTCTCTTTTCCAAAGAAAATTCCCTTAACGAAAGAATTTTGAGAAGTTGTGGCTCAATCTCTATTGCTTTTTTAAAACGCCCTAGCTCCTCGCGAAATCTCTCTAAAGACTTCTCTTCAGTCCCTAAGTTGACGAGGGCCTTGGCGTATCTGTCAGCTAAAATTCTTTCTTTCATTTTGTTCTCTTTCTAATTGGTCAATCGCTACGGAGATGAGACGTTCTTGGTCTTCATTTTCAATTACTTTTTCAACCCATTGTTTAGCTAGATCAACTGCCAGCAGAAGTGTCATTTTTTTGAGCGTCAATTTAGCACGGCCTAGTTCTTGCTCGGCCACTTTCGCTGCATCATCTCTAATTTTTTCCGCAAAACTTTTTGCTTTTTTAATAAGGTTTACTTTTTCTAGTTCACCTTCCTGGCGCATCTCTTTTTGCAACTGATTAATTTCTGTATGGGCCTCCGCCAGTTTTTTTCTATAATCTTGAAATTTGGTTTCAACCCTTGCCTTTTGCTTAGCAACCTCATCAATATCTTTTTTAATGTTTTCTCTTCGATCCCCCAAAAAATCTTTCAGAGGCTCTTTGAGAAAATAAAAAAGAAGCCCCAAGAAGACCAAAAAGTTAAACCATTTATAGAAAAGCCCCATCTCCATAATTATTTAGTTAAGTTTGTCCAAACTTCTTCCCAAGACTTTTTCAGCTATCATTTTGCCTAGTGTCTTTGCCTGTAATTCTAATTGGGATGTGGCGTTTTGTCTGGCAATCTCCATCTCCTTCTTGATTTTCTCAATCTGGGAAAGGCTTGCTTGTTTGGCTTCGTGAACGATCCTTTGTCCCTGCTCATCTCCTTCTTTTCGAATAGTCTCCTTCATCTTGAAGGCATCCTGCTTGGCTTCTTGAATTTTCTTTTCATATTCTTTCATCAATGCATCTGTTTTTTGGGTCATCTCTTCGATTTTTTTTCTGTCTCCTTCTGTCTTTGCCTTTCTTAAATGAATGATTTTCAAAACTGGTTTAAAGACAAAATGAGTCAGGGTGAGCAAAACAACCAGAAAAATGGAGAGCTGAATGAAAATGGTTTTGTCCGGAAACAGTTGTATCTCTGCTGCTAGCATAGTTTATTAATGTTAGAGTAAATTGAGATGGGTCCTGTCAGGCTGCGCCCTTCACGCCCAAAGGGCTAAAAGGGCTACGCCTGCCACCCATCTCTCAAGCAAGCCCCGTCATTTTCATCTCAATGAAATCGGCGGAGTTCTAGGCGATTTTATTCAAGAAAACAACAGCTATTTCTGGTCAAAATCTTTCTGACAGTTGGAGCGAAGGGGTGGCCCGGAGTGTTTGTTGTGGGGTTTTGTTAGGGGCCCCCACAAAAACACGGAGGGACAGGACCCCGAAGCTCCAACTCACCGAACAAAAGTGATTTGTACGTCAGGAGGCGGCGGCTAAAACTGTTGGTTTCGGCAGTTCTTCGACATTGGAGGCCTGTTGCATGGTGCAATTTCCCTGGAAAAAGGCCCCCTCTTCAATCAATAAACCTTTAGTATGAATATCGGCCGTGACAATAGAGGGAATATGAATTTCAATCCGATTTTTGGCCTCCACCTTACCATTGATCGTCCCAAAGCAGATCAATGTATCCACTTTGATTGTTCCGGAAAGCTTCGCTTCTTGGCCGACAACCAAGGTCCCTTCTGACTGGATTTCTCCTGTGAATTCTCCGTTGATCTGAACAGTGCCGTCAAAAACAATTTTTCCATCAATAGAACAGCCCTTATCTAATAAGCCATTCACTTGATCTTTGCTGCTTTCTTTCGATTTTAACCACCCGTTTCCCTTACTCATCTCTCCCCCCTTCATCAATAACCAATAACCAATAACCAAATTCCAATCACCAAATATCTAGGTGATAATCTTTTTATAAATCCGATCTAAATCTTGCCAAGAATAATAATCAATCGTCAGAGTTCCCCTTCCCTCAATGGCTCCTAATTGCAAACGGACTCTTGTCCCCAACGATTTTTCCATCTCGTCTAATAACAACTTTATCTGTGGTGACAAGTGCTTTTTATGACCTCTATTTACCCTTTTTCTAACACCCGCCCGCTCTTGTATCATACGCTCTACATCACGAACGCTCAAAGTCTCTTCCAAAACTCTCTCTCTAAAATGAAGTTGATCTTGCAAAGAACTTAATGAGAGTAAGGCTCTGGCGTGCCCCGCAGACATTCTATCAGAGGCAATGTCTTCTTGAACAATTTTGGGAAGTCTCAACAAACGCACGGAATTGGCGACATGTTCTCTCGATTTTCCAACGCGCTCACCAATATCGGCGTGATTTAATTTGAAGCGTTCCAAAAGGGCTTGGTATCCTTTTGCCTCTTCGATTGGGTTTAAATCTTCGCGTTGAATATTTTCAACCAGGGCCAATTCCAACATTTTGTCGTCGTGAACATTGCGAATGACAACGGGGACTTCAGAAAGACCGGCCAGCTTCGCCGCACGCCATCTCCTTTCACCGGCAATCAATTCATAGCGACCATCCACAGAGGGCGACACAACAAGCGGTTGCAAAATACCATCTTTCTTAATTGACTCCGAAAGATCTTTAAGTCCTTCATCATCAAAGCTAAGTCTCGGTTGTTGTCTGTTCGCAAAAATTTGGTCAATCGACACTACGGCCGGATGCGGGCTCCTCTCCAAGAGGGGTTCCTCCATCTCCGGCTGGATCAACGAAGCCAGTCCCCTCCCCAGCGCTTTCCTTGCTTGCATAGTTCTCCTCCTTTTGTGTCAAAACCTCAAAATCTTGTTTCAAAACTTCTTTGGCTAATTCAAAATAGGATTGAGCCCCTTTTGATTTTACGTCGTATAATATAATTGGTTTTCCATAACTAGGAGCCTCGCTTAAGCGAACATTTCTGGGAATTACGACATTAAAAACAACTTCATTAAAATGTTTTCGCAACTCTTCTGAGACTTGGTGCGCCAAATTATTTCTAGAATCAAACATCGTCAAGACAATCCCTTTTATCTCTAATGATGGATTCAAACGCTGCTTTACCAAATAAATTGTTCTTTTGAGATCGGCCAACCCCTCCATGGCATAATATTCGCATTGAACCGGAATAATTACGTAATTTGTGGCCGTCAGGGCATTGAGTGTTAAAAGCCCTAATGAGGGGGGGCAATCAATAATAATGTAATCATATTGATTTATAATAGGTTTTATACAGTTTTTTAGACGTGTTTCACGTGAAACAATCCCTACTAACTCTAATTCCGCCCCTACAAGTGCACTTTGAGAAGGGACCAATGAGAGATAATTCATTTCTGTTTTAAGAACACTTGATTCTATAGAGTCTTTACCAATTAAGGCTTGGTATGAGCTCCTTTTTATCTCAGACTTGTTAAAACCGACCCCCGTTGTGGCATTTGCTTGTGGGTCTAAATCTAGCAATAAAGTCCTTTTTTCTGCCGCTGCCAGGCAGGCGGCCAAATTAACTGAGGTAGTTGTCTTTCCAACACCCCCCTTTTGGTTACAAATCGAGATGATTATAGCCATGGAATGGTCAACTGTTTCACGTGAAACACTTCAGGTACCAGGTGCCTTTTATTGATGTATTTAAACAATTTCAAAGTTAAATTCAATTGTAATTTCATCTATCTAGGTTAACTCAGGCAAAAGGTGCCTGGTACCTATGATTCAAATAACTTATTAAATTAACTCAACTTATTGATTTCATTAATAAATTATATTCATTGATAAATCAAGCCAAATCTAACTGTTTCACGTGAAACATTGAGAGGAATGGGTCTGTCAGGCTACGCCCTTCACGCCCAAAGAGCTAAAAGGGCTTCGCCTGCCACCCACTAGCAAATCCCTCTAGGTGTCCGATACCTGTGCCCTGTAGGTGTCGGACACCTAGAGCACAAGAACACGGAGGGACAAGACCCGTTATTTTTTTTTACTTTTTAAGCAACTTTTTTGGGGGATTGACGATAAGGATGCTAGAGAGATGGAGTCGGTTAGGAGAAGGGGTGCGGTTCAAAAAATTTTCGGTCTTAATCCTTCTAAGCCATTGTTTTTTATATTCTTGTGGATCTTCCTCTGAACAAGCAGTCCTTGAAGAAATCGATCAAGAAATTAATAATGCCCCTGTAAGCGAAGTAAAACTAGCAAATCAGATTGCCTTCGATCTTGTTGGGGGAATTTTTTTACCTAAAGAAACTATAGAATCAATCACCATTAGTCCCAGCGAGCAAATCAGTACCTCCAAACTTTCTATCAATGTAGAACCACCCGCTTTAACAGCGGGAACAGGTTTGTTTAAAAAAGATATTACTATTGATTCAAGCTATAGTTTTCTGGGTTCTAATGGATCGGGTAGGCTGACATTGGCTATTTTTGGCAATGGAATAGAGGAAACTAATTCTAATGTGAAAAATAACGTTATCCGACGCTATGATTCCCTTCATTTTATGTTTAAATTTATGAAGTTTTCTTTTGAAAACAAGTGCCTAGGAAATGTTTTGCTCTCTGGAATGATAGAATGTGAAATAAAAGGAGATTATGAATTAGAGGCAAAGAATTTCATAGGCCAGGGTAATTGTTCAACAAAACAGAATGGGGTTTCAACTGCAGCCCTATATATTACTGAATCAAACATTCATGAAGTTTCTCTAAATGTGGATCTGAATATTGAAGGGGACCCATTAAACCTTGGGAGCTATCAGCACACCGGGAAGATCATCATCGATGGTCAGGAAAAAAATATAGAAGGGTTAATCAAAGAGGGGAGTTCTTGTTCTTAAAAATTAAGAGGGCGTTGTTTTTATTTTCCCCGCCTAATTGATATTCAACAATTTCTGGAGTCCCCCAAAATCCAATCTCATGGGCATGGCCTTCTTTTCTCCAATTTGGGCCCTTCATCGAAATGGCTAGACTGTTTTCCTTAGCAAAGTGTTGAGCAATTTCTAAAAATTGGTTTATTGAAACTGTCGCTCTTGTAATAATTACATCAAAGCTTCCTAAATCTTTTGCTAATTTGGTTTCTTCCGCCCTCCCTTGGACTGCTTGAATGTTTTCAAGAGATAATTCCCGAATGGCTGATTGGCAAAACGCAACTTTTTTTCTTATAGAATCAAGGAGGACTACTTCCAAATCAGTACGAGCAATTTTTAAAGGAATTCCCGGGAAGCCGGCCCCGCAGCCGACGTCAAGAAGTCGGCAAGGTTTCGGAAGACATTTTAAAGGGGCCAACGAGTCTTCAAAATGTTTTCTCCGAATGGCTTGGGGCTCAGTGATGGATGTCAGATTATAAGTCTTATTCCATTTCAGCAATAATTCTAAATAACGTTGGAAAAGTGGGTTGGACAGAGGATCGGTCATTAAATTAAAATCTTGAATCCTTCCTTCGCCAGACAACACTTAAGTTTGCTCTTAGCTCGCCTAATTTTTTTGTTACAGAATTTTAATCGCTTATCTAAAATCTTGTCGGAGGCGTTGGGGTCGTGATGAAACAAAACCAGCTTTTTGATTTTAGAATTCAGCGCAACTTCCACAACTGTTTCAAAACAGCTGTGCCCCCAATCCCATTTTTTTGCATACTCTTTTTTATCGAACTGTGCGTCATGAATCAAAACGTCTGCGTTTCTAATCCATTTTGCAAATTGCTTGTCGCTAGCCTTCAAATTATGATCGGCAACATAAATAATTCGTTTTCCATTTGGAAAATAAAATTGGAAGCCCAAAGCCTTGTCGGTGTGTCGCACCCACTTTGCTTCAACAACGATTCTACCAATTTTTAAACGCTTTTCACCAACACCGAGCAGCCGCATTTTAGAGCTCCAGTATTGTGGTGTGACTGGGAAATAGGGGGATCTCACAATTTGTCTTAGTGTTTTTCTAAAAGGAAAAGTCTTTGTAGAGGGGCCGACGATCATAATTTTTCTATTTTTCTCATAAAGTGGTTTAAAGAAGGGAAGTCCGAAGAGGTGATCCCAGTGAAGATGGGAAAGAAGAATGGTTACAGGGACTTTTTTTTGGGCCAGTTTTTGTCCCAAAAGTCTGATGCCGGTTCCGGCATCACATACAAACCAATGTTTTTTATAACAAATTGAAATGCAAGAGGTATGACCGCCGTAATGAGAATTTTCTGTTAAATGTGTCGCAATGGAACCCCGAACTCCCCAAAAACAAATCTCAATTTTTGGCCTCATATTTTTTAGCTTCCCAGTGTCTTCCCAGTCTCACATAACCCAAAAAAAGCAATTTTCTGATTTCTGGCGCTGTGTATCTTTTTCTGAGTGATTCTAACATATTCACCATATCGTGGTACATCTGATAATTATAAAAAACTTGTGCTTCCAAAAAATCGCTGTCCGATTTTGACAACTCTTGGGTTAGACGTTTTAATTCATTATTCGAAAGAATGCGAAAGGAAAAAACGCGACTTTGCGAAATTATTTTATTGCCCTTCTCAAGTCTACCCAAATACCATTGATAGGATTTTCCCTCCTGAATTTCTAGCTCTTCCCGCTTTAATTTTTTTTTCTTAGTCTCTCTAGAAAGTAGGAAAAATTTTGGTGACTTCCCTTCTTCAACAAAAACGAGGAGCGGTTTTTTACCCAAAATAGGTTTCCCCCGCCAGCGAAACTCTATTGCACCTTCCAAGGGAATCGTCCCATAAATAGGTGTAATCCCTTCAATCCCGCCGGGGGGCTGATGGAGATCAAGGGGGGCCGATGTGGAGACGGGCCCCATTTTCCCCGTTAATTCTTTTAATTCCTGCTCTATTTTAGGAAAGATGGTGAAGCGTTCACTGGAAAAAAGGGGCGCTGAAAAACATAAAAATAAAAGAGTTAGAAAAATTTTCACGCGATTTGTTTAAGCAGCCTTTGATTCTTGCTTTGATTTTCTCAAATAGACCATCAAAATTGAGATGGCCGCCGGCGTGATTCCGGAAACTCTGGCGGCCTGACCCAGATTTTGTGGCTTAATTTTTTTTAATTTCTCAACAACCTCTTTGGAAAGACCCGAAATCCCATCGAAACAAAAGGCATGAGGAATAACAATTGATTCTAATTTCTTAAATTGGGCGATATCTTCTTCTTGCGCCTGAATATAGCCTTCATACTTTACTTGGATTTCTACCTGTTCAAGGGCTTCACCGCAAAGCTTTTTATCCCCTTCTTTGTGCCACTGATTTTTTTCTAAAAAAGTCTCCAAAACTTGGGTCAAGGAAAGCTCTGGTCTTTTGACCAGCTCGGCTAAGCTTGTCGGTTTTTTCATTGCCGCTGAACCCAATTGAATCAGCTTATTGTTAATAAAAGGGATGGGGGTTAGCGAATAAGAGTTGAGCAAAGCGAGTAATTCTTCGATTCTTTTTCTTTTAAACTCGAACCGCCTCCAATCATTATTGGTTACCAATCCCAAATATTTTCCAATTTTGCGAAGTCTCAAATCGGCATTATCTTCTCTGAGCAAAAGTCGATATTCAGCCCTGGAGGTAAACATCCGGTAAGGTTCTTGTGTCCCTTTGGTTACCAAATCATCAATCATGACACCGATGTAGGCTTGAGAACGATCCAGAACCAAGGGCTCTTCGCCTTTGACTTTGAGGGCGGCATTAATCCCTGCCATGACCCCTTGAGCGGCGGCTTCTTCATAGCCAGAAGTTCCGTTGATTTGGCCGGCGTGAAACAGACCCTCCACCAATTTAGTTTCCAAGGTAGGATAGAGCTGTGTAGGTGGAACGGCATCATACTCTACCGCATAGCCAGGGCGCATGATTTCGGCTTTCTCCAAACCGGGAACCGATCGAACCATTTCAATTTGAACATCGACTGGAAGGGAGGTTGACATCCCATTCACATAAATTTCGTTTGTGTCGAGCCCTTCCGGCTCGAGAAAAATCTGATGGCGCTCTTTATCGGCAAAACGAACCACTTTATCTTCAATAGATGGGCAATAGCGTGGGCCCACTCCTTCAATCACCCCACAATACATTGGCGAGCGATCCAAATTTGCTTTGATAATCTCGTGAGTTTTTTGTGTTGTGTAGGTAATAAAACAAGGTTTTTGTGGCAGCTCGACTTTTGTCTCCGAAAAAGAAAAGAGGGGAGGGGGATCATCGCCCCATTGAGCTTCAAGCCCAGACCAATCAATTGTTTTGCCATCGAGTCTTGGGACAGTCCCTGTCTTCAAACGAGCCAATTCAAACCCTAAATCTTTTAAACTTTTTGAAAGTCCTTTTGCCGCAAAGTCTCCCGCACGGCCACCCTCCGCATTTTTCAAACCATAGTGCATCAAGCCACCCAAAAAAGTCCCCGTCGTTAAGATGACGGTTTTGCCCAAAAAACTTTCTTCAATTTTGGAAAGAACACCACAGACTTTATTTTCTTTGACCAATAGTGATTCTACCAAGGCTTGTTTGATGGTGAGATTAGGTGTCTCTTCCAAAATATTTTTGATTCTTTGTCTATAGCGGTGGCGATCGGATTGAACTCTTGTTGCACGAACCGATGGGCCTTTGCTCAAATTGAGACGGCGAAATTGAATACCGGTTGCATCGGTGTTTCTTCCCATTTCACCACCCAACGCATCAATTTCTTTAACAAGGTGGCCCTTTGCCAAACCACCAATGGCAGGATTGCAACTCATGTGTCCAATGGTGTCGAGATTGCCCGATAGGATAAGTGTGGAACAGCCCATTCTGGCGGCCGCCAATGCGGCCTCACAGCCGGCATGACCAGCGCCAACAACGATCACATCAAATTGTTTAGGATAAGCAAACATGGCTTATGGTGAAACCGCCTACCATAAGCAGTTGTCTATCTCAAGGAGCTTAAAAGAGCGCGGGCTGATTCAACCCAGCCTCTTGTTGCTACATAAGAAGGCTGTCTTTCGAGCCAAAGAAATGCCTGCAGAAAAACATCTCGTGCGTTTCTCGCAATCTCTTCTAATTTTTCTCTCGTATCTGCTTCTAGTTGGTCTCGGTAGCGGTACAACTTTAGAATAGCTCTATAAAGTGTGAAGGCCGATTCTTCAACTTGTCGCCAAACAGCTTGGCCATTGGGTTGACGAACCATTTCAAATTCTAAAACGGTAGCGGCCATCCTACCATCATCTAGTAATGGTTTGATTATTGTATTTTGAAGTGCTAACGCATCATAAGCTTCTGCTAGAGCTTTCCTTCCTTGCTCAAAACGACCTGCTAGGGGAGCTAACAGTTCATTAATTTTCCTTGAATCTCTTTGTGCACCAATAACCAGTGCTCTAAATTCCCTTGCCAAATTTTGTAGGGGTTCACCGCCTTGAAGTCCATTCATGTTATCAAAATACCAAGCAACGCTAGCTGCTCTTGAGACGGGCTCTGCTTGATCTGCTCTGACCAAATCTGCTTCAACTTCTGCTGAAGCTATTCCTGTAGCGCCTGCAATGGGTCCTTCTAAGGAAACATTAACAATATGGGTTCCACCATAATTTACGCCTGCTCTCATCTCTTCCTCCTAAAATTTTGCATGTAAAACGCCGCGCCTTTCACCATACATCCAAAAAATATGCAAGAAAAATCATTCGACGCGTTGCGACAGGAAAAACAATTTCTATTTTCCGATGCAAAATTCGGAAAATATCGTATCCAAAAGATCTTCGCTGACATTGGAGCCTGTAATGGTCCCTAAATGCTCATGGCCCTTTTTAAGATGGATGGCGATGAGCTCAACAGAGGCCTTTCCAGCGAGTGCAGTGCCTGCTTTTGCGAGTTCTTTGGTTGCGCCCTCTAACGCCTCTTTATGACGTAGTTTCGTAATACAAAGGCCGGTATTTTCTTTGGGGTTTTTCTTTTTAATCCAAGCCACCATTTTTTCTTGCAATTCTTTTATCCCTTCTCCTTTGAGTGCTGAAAGAAACAAGAGTTGTTCTTTATCTTTTTTCAAAAAGAATTGGGCGGGGTTGAAGGCCAAACCTAAATCGATTTTATTAATGCAAATAAGTGTTTTGGTTAAATCGATACTGGCTAGAAAATCGATATCAAAACTGTTGATTGGTGAAGAACCATCCAAAACCCACAAGACAAGATCAGAAGATTGAAGCAGCTCTTCGCTTTTTTCAACTCCAAGGGCTTCTACTGCCTCTTTTGTTTTTCTTAACCCCGCGGTATCTGAAAGATGAAAAGCAAATCCTCCAAACGAAACAAGGGCCTCCACTACATCTCTGGTTGTGCCAGGGGTCTCGTGAACAATAGCCCTATTGTGACCTGCCAGCGCATTGAGTAAACTGGATTTCCCGACATTGGGTCTTCCAACCAAAACGGTTCGAACCCCTTCGCGATGTAGCCTTCCTTCTGAATAGGTGGCTAAAAGTTCTTGAAGGGCAACTTGAATTGGAGAAAGTCGATTAACGATTCCTTCTTTTTGCAAAATCTCGATATCTTCTTCGGGAAAATCGATCGAGGCTTCAACAAAAGCCCTTAGTCGAACAAGCTCAGATTGGAATTCTAAAATTCTTTGAGAAAGTCTTCCAGTTAAATGTTCTTTGGCCTGCTTCAACCCCGTTTCACTGGAGGCAGAAATCAAATCGGCAACCGCTTCGGCTTGAGCCAGGTCAAGTTTTCTATTCAGATAAGCCCTTTTTGTAAATTCACCGGGGCCGGCAAGCTTTGCGCCTGCTTGAATGCAACTCTCCAAAACTTTTTCCAAAAGAAGAGGGCTTCCGTGGCCATGAATTTCAACCACATCCTCGCCGGTATAGGAGTGAGGCGCCTTCATCCAAACCGCTAGGCCTTGGTCTATGAATTCTCCTGTGGATAAATTTTCTATTTTTCCATAATAAAATCGATGGGATATGTAGTTTTCCACAGGTATCTTTGGACTTTTCCACACCCTTTTCAACACCCTCTTGGCCTCGGGCCCCGAAATCCGCACCACCCCAATCCCCCCCACACCTGGCGGCGTGGCAATCGCCGCAATCGTCGATTCTTTGGACATTTGCCCATCGCTTAGAAGGACTGCAAAGGATTGTCAATACTTACCGACGAGCGGCTGCATTAGGTGTGCGATACTTAACATAGCCGCGCTGCGTTAGTTTTGTGGCACAGTGCGTATTGTTAAATCCACCGACCAGGTTTACATTCCCTCCCGCAAATTCAATTTGAATGAACTTTACCATTCTACATAGCAAGTGGCCTTCCGCCGTAGCCCTCCTCCCCGCAATCCTTTTTATTGGCTGTACTCAAGGGCCAGGTGGTGCGCCAGCATTTTTGGGAAATTCCTCAGGGATTCCTGGAGGTGGTTCTACAAATGCTAGTAACAATTCCACCCTTCCTGGTTTTCCATCACAACCCTCCGTTCAAAAACTAATTTATCATGTGGGCCCGACAGATCTTTTGGCCGGACAGGCAGTCGATGCCATGTTGGAAAAACCGAAAACGCTCACCTTTCAAGTTAATGAGCCGGTTTGGGTAATAGGATTTGAACCCAAAATTATCGATTCCGATGGAAATGCGCTTCCTGGAAAGCTGCTTCATAAAGCCATTGTTTTTAACAAGCACGAGCCCAATCCGATGTGTGCCTCTGGAAATGGTGGCAACCCCTTCGCAGTCGCAACATCAACACTCACTAAAGTAGAGCTTCCAGAGGGTTTTGGATATCCCCTCGTTCCAGAAGATCCCTTGGAAGCCAAAGTGGTTTTTCAAAACCCGACATCACAAGATTATTTAGGGGTTTCTTTTTCCTTCGAATTAACCACGATCCCCATGGAAAAGGCTAAAGGTTATGGCGATCTTAAAGCGATCCTGTTGGACACCGATCCTTGTGATCACAAACCTCTTTCTATCGAACCGGGCGCTTTTGTTGAAAAGAGCAATACCTTCTCCGTGCTAGAAGGGGGGCATCTCATGGTTGCCAACGGCCTCTTGTCTGATTACGGAGTGGCGGTCTCTCTGACCCATCAAGAAGGAAACAAGCCCTCATTAATTCCATTCTGGCGGGCTGAGGCTAAATTAGACGAATCCCACCAAATTATTGAACTGACCCCCAATCCTTTTATTGACCCTTCCGGAAAGAAAATTAAACAAGGAGATAAGCTAACTTTAGGTGTCTCTTTCGACAATTTCTCAGACGACTGGCACAATGCCGCAACCGGCGCAGCCATGGTTTACGTCGCTCCCGAAGAATCTCTATAATAAAAATGTAAAAAATAAAGGGCCCTGTCCCTCCGTGTTTTTGTGGGGGCCCCTAACAAAACCCCACAACAAACACTCCGGGCCACCCTTTATTTTTTACAACCTTTTAAGCGTTATTCCTTGCGGGTAAGCGACCTCTTAACAAATCTCTAAACCGAATATCGTTTTTATACATCCATTGTTGTAGGATCGTCATACCGGTGTTGACTAGAATGTAGACAACCAACCCCATTGGCAAAAAGATCATAAAACCTGAAAACATAATGGGCATGATCATCATTATCTTTTGCTGGGCTGGGTCGGCTGAAGCACTGGGAGTCATTTTAGTTTGGATGAACATCGTGATGCCAAGAAGAATTGGGGTAATTAAATAGGGGTCGGGAGCTGAAAGATCTTTATAAAACCAAAAGAAGGGGGCGTGATAGAGCTCAACAGAGTTCCACAAGACATTGTAAAGGGCAATGTAGATGGGAATTTGTAGCAACATCGGCAAACAACCCCCCATCGGATTGATTTTATGCGCTTTAAACAACTGCATCGTCTCCGTATTCATTCGTTCTTTATCTTTGCCATATTTCTCACGGATTTCTTTTAATCTGGGTTGGAGGGCTTGCATCCCTTTCATCGATTGGAGTGATTTTTTGTTAATGGGGTTTAATAACAATTTAATCAAAACAGTAAGGATGATGATAGCAAGACCGTAGTTATGAACCACTTTATAGAAAAGCTGGAGTAGGTAGAGGATTGGAACAGCTACCCATGTCGTCCAACCATAACCGATGGCCCTATCTAGATTGGAACCAATGACTTTGAGCCTTTCTAGCTCCTTGGGGCCTCCGTAGAGATCAAATTTTTGAATCCAACGCTCTCCTGGCAACACTTGAGCCTGCGACAAAACTAGCCTTGCTAAAGATCCTTTTATCTCAAGACTTGATGCTTCTTTTCCCGTCGGAACAATACCACCCAAAAAGTATCGACTCTCAAAGCCTACCCAATTTGTCTTCCCACTCAATGTTTGTTCGGAAAGATTATCCGACTGTAGAATTTCTAGAGAACCATCTTTAAAATAAATGGGATGCCATTTATCAGGGGGTGTTTTGAAGAATAAAACCCCTCTTTGTGGGCTTTCCTCCGATGAGGTTTTGCTCCAATCCATTGTCGGGGTAAAGGCAATCGTATTTTTCCCTTTATTTTCAACCTCCACCTCCATAAAAATTCTGTAAGAATTGGGGTCAAGTCGCAGCCGTTTTGAAATAACTAATTCTTTGGAATTCCAACGTAAATCGACAAAAGTTTTATTATTTTTTGTTGCTTGAAAGGGAATGGGAAATGGAACTTTTAAATCGTCCCCTCTAAGCCCTAACTCCAAAATGGCACTATCTGGGTCGGCAAGGGTGACTGGTTTAGCTTCTCCACCATTTCTTAAATATTTTTTTAACTCCCAATTTTTAACAATCCCCCCCATGGTATCCAACACAACAGTTACCAATTCATTTTCTAAAACAACCTCTTGGCCCCCTTTTCGTTCTACCACTGAGGGCGTAGAAATATTCGAAGGAAAGAGGACTTCTGGTTTCGGCTCGTTTTTAGCGAGAACTGTCTCTTGCTGAGTTGTCTTTTGATCCAAAGGTTGGGAGACGGGGCTTGGTTTTGGGGGCGGGGCAATAAAAGTATACCAAACAGCCAAAACCCCAACGCTTAAAACAACAGCTAATAGTCCTCTATATTCGCTCTTCATACCGGGTCAAATCCTCCTTGATGAAACGGATGACATTTCAGCACTCTTTTAAAGCTGATCCAAACAGCCCTCCACCAAACCTCTTTTGCTAAGGCAGCCTTGGCATATTCAGAGCAGGAAGGATAAAAACGGCAACAACCCCCAAACCAAGGGGAAAGAAGCAATTGATACCCTCTAATAAATAACAAAAATGTCTTTCTCAATGGATCCTCTCCAACAGATCTCGGAGTGCCTTTCTAACAAGACTCTTCTCCAACAATCCTAATGGGTTACGCGCTATCACCACCACATCCCCTTTTGGAAATGCCTCCCTATTTAGCCTAAAATATTCTCTTACGACTCTCTTAATTGCGTTTCGTTTGTAAGCCCTTCCCACTTTGCTCGAAACAATGATTCCAATGCGTCTGTTCTCTTTAGGCATCCAGCGCATCTGAAAATAACGATTCCCAATCGAAGGGGCCCCTGTGCGTAACTGGTTAAATTCGATCGTCTTTCTGATTCGAGCTGCTTTGGGAAAAGGATGCATGGGGACTTAGACTTCCACAGAAAGTCTGCGACGACCCTTCTGGCGACGCCTTTTCAAAACCTGTCTTCCTCCAGCAGAAGCCATTTTTTTCCTGAATCCATGCGTTCGTGATCTGTGTCTCTTTGATGGTTGAAAGGTTCTCTTCATCTGATTTCCAAACGAGTTGTCCTCCTAAAGCTCAAGTAAAACCTAAATCAGCAGGGCATTTCCTAAAAGGTTCCAAAGACTTCAAAAGAGTTTGGTTTAAAATCTTTTTGCCGTTTTTTGTCAAGGCGTTTTTTTCCCCTTGTGTCACAACGAGTTAACACAATTATAAAATTTTTTCTTGTGCTCCTCTTGTTACTTGTTAAAGCAACAAGGTCATCATTTTTGTTTTTCAAGAGAATTTAAAATTATGGAATTATCCCCCGCTGTGGGTAAGGCTGTGAATATTTCTTCTGTGGTTTCCCTGTGGGACTCCTTAAGAGAGCAGCTAAAGACCAAAGTAACCCCGTTAAACTATAATAACTGGTTTAGGCCTGTTTCTGAGGCCAGGTTAGACGGGGAACAGTTTGTCATTAACGTCCCAAATAAATTCATTGCCGATTGGATTTCAGACAATTATTTGGATCTTCTCGAAAAAGAGGCCTCTCAGTTAGTAAGTCGGTCTGTAAGGATCCGTTTTGAAATTTCTCAAGTCGGTTCAGTGGCCCCTTCTGTTTCAGAAATAAGACCTTCTATTCAAGCAGGTGTTAAACAACAAGTTTCTTCTCCTCTTAACTTAAAATATTCTTTCGATAGTTTTGTGGTCGGTTCTGGAAACCAGCTGGCCCACGCCGCCGCCAAAGCGGTTGCAGAGCTCCCTGGGGGTCATTATAACCCTTTATTTCTTTATGGGGGGGTTGGGCTTGGCAAAACACACCTTTTAAATGCCGTTGGGCTTGAAGTTTCAAAAAGACACCCTGAAATGAAAATAATCTACCTCAGCGCTGAAAAATTCATGAATGAATTCATCGATTCGGTTCGAAATAACAAAATGGAGGGGTTTCGCAAAAAATACCGCACAACTTGCGATATGCTTCTCATTGATGACATTCAGTTTTTAGGTGGAAAAGAGAGCACACAGGAAGAATTTTTCCACACTTTTAACGAATTATATCATTCCCAGCGTCAAATTGTTGTCACGAGCGATAAAATTCCAAAGGAAATTCCGGGAATTGAGGATCGTCTTCGAACACGTTTTGAATGGGGTTTGATTGCAGATATCCAGGCCCCTGATTTGGAGACGAGGATCGCTATTTTGAAAAAAAAGGCGGAGACCGATGGTATTATTTTAAACAACGAGGTGGCAATGTATTTAGCCTCCCAAATCAAATCAAATGTAAGAGAATTAGAAGGAGTTTTAATTAGACTTCACGCCTTTGCCTCATTGAAAAACTCCCAAATCACACCTGATTTGGCCAAAGAAGTTTTGAAAAATATCCTCCCTTCAAAAAATGGGGCCTCAGGGAGTGTAGAATCGATTCAGCAGGCCGTTGCTGAATATTATCAGGTCAAGGTGTCGGATTTAAAATCGCCTAGGCGAATGAAGGGCTTTTCCCACCCAAGACAGATAGCCATGTATCTTTGCAAAAAACATCTAAAGGTCTCTTTCCCCGAGCTTGGCCACAAGTTTGGGGGTAAAGACCACACAACTGTGATTCATGCCTGCAGAAAAATAGAGGGGCTCCTAGAGCAAGATTCCAACCTTCAAAACGACATCGCCATTCTTGAAAGAGCGATTCTTCATTAAAGGTTAAAAATTAGTGTGTCCTGGAATGATGTTGATAAACAACCATTATCCTGTTGACAACTTGTCTAGAACTGCCTACGTCTCGGTTGTTCACAAAACTCGAATATGCGTTGTTCCCAAAGATTACAACGAATTAACTTCACTTTCACGAAACTAACAGGCCCTACTACTTCTACTAACTATTATTATTTAATAATATAAGAGCATACACAGATGGAAATAAAAATTGAAAAGGGGGTTCTGACAGAAGCACTCAGTTGGGTACAGGGTGTGGTAGATCGAAAAACAACCATGCCAATATTATCCAATGTCTTGTTAGAGGCAAAGGGAGGAACCCTAAGTCTAACTGCCACTGATTTGGAAGTAGGTGTTGTAGGAACCGTAAAAACCGAAGTAATCCAGCCTGGAAAGACAACGGTTCCAGCCAGAGGGTTATACGAAGTTGTGAAGGAGCTTCCAAACCAGGTTGTTCTCCTTAAAACACAATTAAACAACTGGTTAGAAATTCAATGTGGTAAGACACAGATAAAATTAGTGGGGATGGATGCTGCGGAATTTCCAAGCCTTCCTAAAAAGACAGATGGAAATTCATTTGGATTAGAGGTCAAAACACTCCAAGAAATGATCGAAAAGGTCGACTTCGCCGTTTCCACCGACGAAACAAGATATAATTTAAATGGAATTTTTATAGAAACCCTTTCAGAAGATGGAAAAAGCGTTTTAAAACTTGTGGCGACAGATGGCCACCGCCTTTCCTTAACTCAAAGAAATATCGAAAAGAAGATCCCGTTAAATCGGGGAGTTATTTTTCCAAGAAAAGGGGTTTCGGAACTAAAACGTCTCATTGAGGGAAAAGAGGGGGAGGTCAGCTTTTGGGTGGGAGAAAAACATGCGGTCATCGATAAAGAAGAAAAAATGCTTTTGGTGAGACTCATTGATGGCCAGTTTCCCCCCTATACCCACGTTATCCCCCAAAAACCAAAAAGGGTTATGTCTGTTCCTAAAGAGATATTAGCACAATCACTGAGACGCATTGCCGTTTTGACAACCGACAGATCAAGAGGGGTTAAATTTTCTTTTTCACCCGGAAATTTGGAAATAAGCGCTAACAACCCAGACTTAGGGGAAGCAAAAGAAGAACTCACCATTCAATATAAAGGCCCCACCTTTTCTATAGGGTTTAACGCAGCCTATTTTTTAGAAGCCCTGCAGGCTCTAGAAGATGAGCAGGTGGTCTTGCAACTCAATGACGAAGTCTCTCCCTGTTTAATCCAATCAGAGTTTGATCGCGGCTTTACGCACGTAATTATGCCGATGAGACTCTAAAAAGTGTATCTCAAAGCACTAAGCCTCAAAAATTTTAGAAACATTCCAGAAGCCTCCCTATCCTTTCATGAAAAATTCAATGTCTTTGTGGGGGCCAACGCCCAAGGAAAAACAAATATTTTAGAATCAATTCACCTTCTTTCCATTGGGAGATCTTTTAGGCTCGCCGATTATAAGGGTTTGATCTCATGGGAAAAAACGGAAGCCTTCGTTAGGGCCTGGCTGGAATTGCCCATTGGTGAGGAAGAAAGAACCATCCAACTAACCGTTGAAAAGAAAAAAACCTTCAAAAATGGAAAAGGAGTCAGCCCAAACCAATTCCAATTCATGCCGATTGTTTTATTTGCCCCAGAAGAAATCTTGCTCCTTAAAGATTCCCCACAAGCAAGAAGGGATTATGTGGATGGATTGTTAATAAAGCTTTCTGCCATTTATGAAGAACACCTGCGTGATTACAAACGAGCCCTCACACAGAGAAATAAATTGTTGAAAGACGAGCTAATTCCCAAAGAGGAAAAGAAAAAACAGATGACTCTCTGGGAAAGCCCGATGGTAGAACACGGCAGCGTTTTAATCAAAGAACGAGAAGCTTGGATGAATAAGCTAAACGGAATTTTAAACGAATATTATAAAATAATTGGGCATGATGCCAAATCGGCTCAATTTGCGTATAGTAACAATGTAAAT
This sequence comes from Deltaproteobacteria bacterium RIFCSPHIGHO2_01_FULL_43_49, assembly GCA_001798075.1. Classification (GTDB taxonomy): domain Bacteria; phylum UBA10199; class UBA10199; order SPLOWO2-01-44-7; family SPLOWO2-01-44-7; genus SPLOWO2-01-44-7. The sequence goes on from MGRG01000005.1 coordinate 162,150, forward strand.
TTAGAAGAGTTTTCCACCGTGCAAGAAGCAAAAAGAGAAGAAGAATTAGAAAGAAAGGCGAGTTTAGTTGGTCCTCATCGGGACGATTTCAAAGCACAGTTAGACACCCACCCAATCAATGCTTATGGTTCGCAAGGAGAGATGCGCACTTTTACATTGGCCCTCAAACTTTCCGAAATTAAATTATTTGAAGAAGTTTTGAACCAATCCCCTCTGTTATTATTAGATGATGTTGTCTCTGAATTGGATGAGAAGCGCTCCGCCTATTTTTTTTCCTATCTTCAAAGCTACACCGCGCAGGTTTTTGCAACAGCGACGGCACTTAGTCTTTTTCCAAAAGATTGCCTTAAAGAGTTTCGAGCTTGGGAAATTCGACAAGGAAAGCCCTTTACTTTTTGACCCCTCTTTGGTAGTTAAAAAAGCCCAAATTTCATATATTTATGGTAACAGAAGCCGTGAGCGCCAATAAAAAATCAGCCAAGCCAACCCCCCCTATAAAAGGGGAGTCTCTCAAGGGGCACCGCTATGACGCCTCCACCATCAAGGTTTTAGGAGGCCTGGAAGCGGTTCGCAAACGCCCTGCAATGTATATCGGAACTACCGGGGCATCGGGATTGCACCACCTGGTCTACGAAGTGGTTGATAATAGCTGTGATGAATTTCTTGCTAGTTTCGGCACAGAGATTAATGTCACGATCCACATGGATAATAGTGTTACGGTGGTGGACAACGGCCGCGGAATTCCAACCGACATTCACGAAACAGAAAAAGTCTCTGCTGCAGAAGTGGTGATGACCAAACTTCATGCCGGTGGAAAGTTTGAGTCGAGCGCTTATAAGGTCTCTGGGGGCTTACACGGCGTCGGCGTTTCTTGTGTGAATGCCCTGTCGGAGTGGCTAAAATTAGAAATTAAAAGAGATGGTCAAGTTTTTGGGCAAGACTATAAAAGGGGAGCTCCAACCGCGGCCCTGAAAGTTATTGGTAAAAGTGATAAGACCGGGACAAAAGTTGTTTTCAAGCCTGATCCACAAATTTTCACCGAAACAACTGTTTTTAATTTTGACACTCTTTCGCAACGCCTAAGAGAGCTTTCTTTTTTAAATCGCGGATTAAAAATTACGATTAATGATGAACGAGAAAAAGATAAGGAACACACTTTTCAATATGAGGGTGGCATTGTCAGTTTCGTTGAATATTTGAACAAACGCAAAACCCCAATCCACCCCCCCATCTATATTGAGTCAACCAAAGATGAGGTGGTGGTCGAGGTTGCCTTGCAATGGAATGATGGCTATCAAGAAAACATTTTTGCTTTCGCGAATAACATCAACACGCGCGACGGCGGCACACATCTATCTGGTTTTAAATCGGCTTTGACAAGAGCTATCAACCAATATGCTACTAATCACGATCTTCTCAAAAAGATGAAGACGAGCCCGGAAGGAGAAGATGTTAGAGAAGGCTTGACAGCGGTGATTTCTGTAAAGTTGCCCAATCCCCAATTTGAAGGACAGACAAAGGGAAAACTTGGAAACTCCGAGATGGAGGGAATTGTCAAACAGGTTGTCTATGAAAAACTAACCGATTATCTTGAAAGGAAGGGGACAGAGGCAAGAAGAATCGTCGCGAAGGTTACAGAGGCGGCGATGGCGCGCGAAGCCGCCAGACAAGCTAGAAATTTGGTTCGTCGCAAGTCTGCCTTGGAAAGTGGGGCCCTTCCTGGAAAACTGGCAGATTGTCAAGAAAGAGACCCCGCGCAGAGCGAGCTCTATATTGTGGAAGGCGATTCGGCCGGAGGCTCAGCAAAACAAGGACGAGACAGAAGATTTCAAGCCATCTTGCCGCTCAAAGGGAAAATTTTGAATGTTGAAAAAGCGCGGTTTGACAAAATGCTTTCTTCTGAGGAAATCCGAGTGATTATCACAGCACTCGGCACATCCATTGGCGAGCAAGAATTTGATATCACAAAACTGCGCTATCATTCGATCATACTTTTAGCGGATGCTGATGTCGATGGTTCCCATATTCGCACGTTGCTCCTCACTTTTTTCTATCGTCAGATGCCAGCGGTGATTGAAAATGGACATTTGTTTATCGGTCGACCCCCTCTTTATCGCGTCCAAAAAGGAAAAACAGAAAAATACCTTAAAGACAATGCCGCCCTAGAAGACTACTTGATTGATTTAGGAGTAGAAGGGGTGAAACTAAAAGCCAAAGGAAAGGCCCAAGAACTTTCTGGAAAAAATCTAGCGACATTGACTAAAAAATTAATTCGTCTCTCCAACATTTTGGATCTGGTGAAATCAAGGAGAGATTCCAGAGTAGTCGATGCCCTCATCAGCGCCACTAGCCTAGACACAAAAATTTTAAAAGAGGCCAAAACAAAACTGGATGGGGAGCTAGATAAAATCGCTACCCATTTCAAAAAACGGTATCCAGAAATTACGGATTTCAAAGTTTCGGTGGAAGATGACAAAGAACACATGAGCCATAAAGTCGTTTATGAAACAAATTTTAATGGCATGCCAAAACAGACAACAATTGACACCGAATTTCTAAACTCACCCGAAGTGCAAGAACTCAAGAAACTTAAAACCTCTTTCGAAGAAGTGGGGGAGGGCCCATTTACCTTAAGCTATGATGGTGAAACTAAAACATTTAATGATTTAACCAAAGCCAAAGACCATATTTTAGAAGAAGGAAAAAAAGGACATTACATCCAACGCTACAAAGGTCTAGGAGAAATGAATCCTACTCAATTGTGGGAAACAACCCTAAACCCCGCCACCCGCCGCCTGTTCCAAGTCAAAATCGAAGATGTTGTAGAGGCCGATGAAATATTTTCTATCCTTATGGGCGACCAAGTCGAACCCCGCCGCGAATTCATCGAAAAGAATGCATTGAGTGTGAGGAATTTGGATATCTAAAACAGTTTAACTAATCCTCATCGACTTCAGAAATTCTTGGAAGGGTTTTTATGATAATTCACTCAAAGGGATTTCCAGGCCCGTTTTGATGATTTCATAAAGAAAGGTTCCAGATTCGCATTGAGAAGCTTCGAGGGTAGAATAACCAATAACATCCAGCGGGGCTTGTAAATCCTGATTGGCCCTTCCCAAAATCAACTGGCGCTCTAAGATGCCTTTTCCCTCAAGATCCTTGGAGATGATAGAGATATCGATGTCGCTCCAATCACTGGCAGAACCAGAAGCGTGCGAACCAAAAAGAATAACCCTTTCTGGATGAATGTTCCGCTTTGCTAGCTCCCGAACATATTGGCTCAGGATTTTTTTAATTTCGGGTGTTGCCTTAACCATTTTAAACATTCCTTCGTTTGTTTGAGATAAATTTCCGCTACTTCTTTATTATATTGGAGAGATAGCTTTTGCAAATCCTCTGGGTAACGGACTGGTAGACTTGCTGCATTGAGATCTGAAAAAATTTGTTTAAATTCGGCTGGGATTTCTAGATTAATAGGTTTTATCAGGTGATATAAATTAGTGTTTTAGGAGGAAGTCCTTCCTGAGTTTCTGCCACGATGGCTTTTAGCAGTTTTTCTAGTGAAAGGTGACAAAAGTATATGACGTAGAGATAACGACCCGTTTGAAACATATGATCTGCCGTGCTGAAGTCGTATTCTGATGTATCGATCCAATTTTTGGTAGTCTTCTTCATGCAATCTTCATCGACTTCAGAAATTCTTGGAAGGGTTTGTAGTAGGTATCGAATTGATCGGCTGGAAAACTGGCGGTCATGTTGATGGCCATCTGACCCTTTAGAAGAGTGACTTGGACTTGTTTGACAATCTGGCCTGGCTGAATATGAGAGAGGTCTTGGCCCTTTTGGTTCCCCATCATTTTGGCCATTTGGGCAACATCCCATTGGCAAATCATCATTTTCCCCTTAACACCACTCACCACCAGATCGCGTTCATTCGATATTTTAAGGTCTTGAATACCTCGCTTTTGGATCGACTCCTTGATTTTCGCGAAGTAGTCTGTTAGCTCGAGCGGCTGCGGCAAGAACTCTTTGGTCAAAATAACATTGGGTTTAACCCGCTTATCGTTGGAGGGTAGCGTCAGAGTGAGCATTCCCTGGCAGTTCCAATCTACAGGGAGTTCAGCTGTCAGTCCTCCTATATCAATCGTTGGCATAAAATGATTAAAACATAATGATGAAACCACGTCAATTTATAGTTAAACCAAATGAAAAGAGAAGAAAGCGAACCAGGTCACAGCGTTTTCTTAACATTTTGTTTGAAGATAGAGATATTATTGTGGTGAACAAGCCTGCCGGTGTTTTGACAGAACCAAAAGAGGGTTCACCCCATGAACATGTTTTGGGAATGATCAAAGGATATCTGCAGCGCAAATTCAAAGAATCAAAAGGTTCTTATGTAAAGCTACTCCATCGCTTGGATAGGGATACCACCGGCGTTTTGGTCGCCGCTAAATCAAAAATAGGCGAGCAAATAGAAGATCAATTTCGATCCCACAGTATCGACAGACAATATATCGCCATTGTTGAAGGACGCGTGGAAAATGAAGACGGGCAGATCAATTTCCCCTTAGAAAAAGGAGAGTTTGGGTGGGGTAAAAAAGTGAGAGTTTCGAAACAAGGGGCAAAGGCCCTGACGAGGTATCATGTACAAGAGCGCTATGAGAACGCCACATTGCTGTCTATTCAAGTAGCTACAGGCAGAACACATCAAGTAAGAATTCACTGTGCTGAAATTGGCCACCCACTTGTCGGAGATAAAATATATGGCGCTAGTGGAACGATTCCCTTTCCGAGACATGCATTGCATGCAAGCGTTTTGGGTTTTAGACATCCAAAAACAGGGAACAAACAACGCTTCGAGGCGAAATTGCCGGAAGATATGGAAGCGTTAGTCGATAGGTTAAGGGGTGAGTAATCATGGTAGAAAGTATTTACACCCGTTTTGCTAAAGAAGTTCATCACTATTTTCCCCAAATACGCCAAATTCGATCGACAAAACGTTTTCGTAAATCGAGGCTGTATCGCGAAATACTGCCGGCATTAAGAAATGTTTTGGACGTCTGCGAGCTAGAAAACTTCGTCGATAAACCCATTAAAAAATCACCGTTTTACCGAGCCGTTTCTTGGAATGTAGAAAGAGGGATGGAGTTCGAAGGACTTGTTCACATTTTGAAAAACAATCCAGGGCTAGCAGGCGCTGACATCTACTTTTTGCCCGAAACCGATGTGGGGATGGCAAGGTCCAAAAATAGAAATGTAGCCAAAGAACTCGCCAGAGCTTTAAATCTCAACTACGCATTTTCTCCCTGCTACCTTAATTTGGATAAGGGAAGCGGTATAGAGGCGGAAGCTAAAGGAAATAATGAAGTAGGGCTTCATGGCAACGCCATTCTTTCACGCTGGCCCATCAAAAGCCCCCGCCAAATTCTTTTAAAAAACTGCAAAGACAAAATGAGGGGAAAGGAAAAGAGACTCGGGTCACAAAGGTGTCTTGTTGTGGATCTTAAGATGCCAGAGGGGCCCTTGAGAATAGCCTGTCCCCATCTAGATGCCCATTCATCGCAACGTCAGCGTTATCATCAGGTCAAAACAATTCTGGATTTTTTCAAGCGTGAAGATTGGAAAGGGCCAACCCTAATTGGTGGAGATTTAAACACATCAACCTATCACGCCAGCCATGCCTTTTTTGCCTGGTGGAGTTTTTGGAGAAAAATGATGATGGGGCCAAAATATGTTTGCGATAATCATTATTGTTATCCAGAACGCTATTTTGAAAAAAGACTCTTTAATTTTTTAGAACAAAAAGGCTTTGATTACAAAAACTTTAATGAGCTTGGCAAGCCAACGATTCATTATCATCTTGGGGACGAGAAAAAAAACAAGAACTTGCATGATTGGGTGCCTAAGTTTTTTCAACCCCTTGTTGACTGGTCTGTGAGGAAGGCCGAAGGAACGACTTCTTTAAAGCTAGACTGGTTTGTGGCCCAAAATCTGAAACCGATTGAAGGGTCTCAGAGAGTTATCGGCAATTTGACCTATCAAGGAAAACTGGTTTCTGATCATGACGCAATCGTTGTTAACTTCAAAATTTCTTAAGGACTTTTATGTGGTTCTCTCTTTCAACACGGCTTGTTCCTGACCACTCCATAATATCCCCACGGCTCATATAGTCAAAACCACTATTCTGAGGGGTTTTGTCTTTATCCAATCGGTCGATTTTCTTTAAGTGACCACAATCTCCACAAAGAACGAGCTCCCTTTTTCCCTTGGAAATGAGAGGGGAGCTAACAACACGCCAGGTATTGGAAGAGGACTGTGGACAATGGATTGTGAACAATGGACTTCGGAAAATCATATACGCCATTTTGAGATAATCGTGTCTGTTCCTTATAATGTCATCTACTTGTCGAATTAAAACAGGACATTTCCAGTCAATATAGAAATGGCACCAGTCTCTTTGGTTGAAGGCCAGCATGGGACAGTTCTGTTGGTGAAGGCAAGGAGCGATCACTTGTGCCTGTTTATCTTGAACAACTTTGTCTCTGAGAGACATTAAATCACGGGTTATTTTTTGAAGAGCAGGCTCGACAACGATAAGCATCTTACTATTATCAAGCAGTTCAGTGATGAGATGACGTTGATCTTGGAAGGAGAGTTCACTTAAAATATTCGCAGCAATGGCAACATCAAACTTCTTACCATCAAGAAGTTTTTTTAAGCTTTTATGCCGAGGGTGGAAAGACTCCGTTTTTATAAATAGCCTTTGTTCGGGCGATCGAACTTTTTCCCATAGATTTTTGGCATCTTTTGCAATGCCGGGATTTTGTTCTAAACCGAGAATTTCTAACGGCCTATCCTTAAAAAAGTAAGAGCAGGTAAGAGCGGCGGTTCCTGGGCCACAACCGAGATCAAGGATTTTTAAAGGAGATTTTTTAAGGAGAAAAGAAACTTCCTCTAAGCATTTCCAAATTTTTGCCGCATTAATTAATACAAAGTATAAAAGATAAGCCGATCGAAACTCCTTTTTATTAAAATAGTTTTTAGGAAGTTCGGATCGCCCCTCCGTAAAAGCCGTGGAGAGCATTTCAGCCCCTTTGCTAAAAAACCGCAAGTCGTGAAAATTCCACCCCGGTGTTTTAGCCCTGTGGGGTGGAAGATAGGTTTCTTTGAGGTAGGTTTTTAAAACCTCCTCCAGATTTTTAAGGAAAGAATGCATGATTATGGTATTTTAACTTTCACGTAATACACCGCTAAGTTAAAAACCATAAGTATTTCTAACATTTTATCCGCACCAAAGGTACGTCTAAAATGTTGAAATACTATATAAAAAAACCTGTTTTAAAGTCTTCTCAAGTCGCTGCAGCCCCTCTTCGACTTCGGCCTTTGTGATCGACAGGCTCGGCCTGAACCGAACAGAGCGTTTTCCGGAGGGCAAAATCAGCAACCGCTCCCTTTCAATGGCCGTTCTTAGAATTTTTTGACGGACTTCCTCGCTTGGTACGTCAAATGCCAAGATACCGCCAAGCCCGCGAATGTTTGTTAAGGGGTAGGTATGTGATAGTTGAATAAAGCCTTTTAAAAATTGTCCACCCCTTTCCCGAATATTTTTTAACAAGCCATATTCCTTGATGATTTCGATATAGCGGGTGGCACGAACCATATCGACCAAATTCCCGCCAAAAGTTGAATTGATTCGGCTGGAGATTTTAAAACAGTGATCAATACCCTCTTTGTCAATGCGATCGGTAACAGCAATGCCTCCAACTTGAACCTTCTTTCCAAAAGTCATGATATCGGGTTTCACACCAAAATTTTCCCAACACCACCACTCTCCGGAAAGCCCTAAACCGGTTTGGACTTCATCGAAAATTAATAAAATATCGTTTTGATCCGCAATTTCACGAAGTTTTTTTAAGAACTCCGGTCTAAAATGATTGTCACCCCCCTCCGATTGAATGGGTTCTATAATGATTGCAGCCGTTTGTAGTCCCAACTGATTTAGAACCGCTCGGATTTGCTGGAGGGCTTTTCTTTCACGTTCTTCGACGGTTGAAGGGTGTAGCTCTTCTTCATAAACATTGATTTTTGGATTTAGAATTCTTGGCCAAGGAAATTTTGGAAAGTATTGTGTTTTTCTTAAATCGGGAGAATCGGTCATGCAAATTGTATAACCGGTGCGCCCGTGAAAACCTTGTTGAAAATGGATAATCTGACTTGCCTCAATATCGAGCCCTCTTTTTACATTAAGTCTGGTTTTCCAATCAAAAGCAACTTTGAGGGCATTTTCAACGGCAAGGGCGCCCCCCTCAACAAAAAAGAGATAACGAAAGTGTTTGCGAATGGCGATCGCATTGAACACGTCGACAAACCTCGCAAAATGGGAAGAATAAACATCACTCAGGGCAACTTTGATTTGCGAAACTTCGTTGAGGGCATTTTGATAACTCTTATTTTTTAAGCCAGGATGATTAAATCCAATCGGTAACGAGCCAAAAAAAGAATAAAAATCGAGATACATTTTTTTGTCGAGCTCGTTATAAACATGAGCCCCTTTGGATTTTTTGAGGTCAATGACGACGTGGAAACCATCGACCAAAATGGAGCGCTTAAGTGTTTCAAGGGCTTTTTTGCCAGAATAATCTTTAGTGAACACGCTTTTCATTTAGCCAATCGTGTAGTTCAAATCGGGTGTGGCGTAGTGAGTGTCAATCTGGGCCAGTTGTAATTTTCCAGACAAGTCCCAATTGACCGCCTGCCATTTTGTGAATTGATCAATAACCCAAACGCCAGACTGTCTGGAACCGTTGCCCGACTTTCCATTGCCACCAAAGGGGAGGTGGGCCTCCGCACCAGTCGTGGAATTATTAATCGATGTCATCCCCGCCGAAATTTCCTCTTTCCACTGATAAACGTATTGCGGCGTATTTGTGTAAATGGCGGAGGAAAGCCCATATCCAGTATCGTTTGCTAGTTTAATGGCCTCATCAATATTTTTGCAGGTCATAATATTAAAAAGTGGGCCAAATGTTTCTGTCGAATAAATTTTATCCTTGGGTTGCACATTATCGACAATTGTTGGGAAACAAAAAACACCGGCGTCGGGATCACCGACAAAACCCCTCCATTTTTTGGATCCGGTGATTCTGCCATTGGGTTCCGTTAACAGTTTGTGGTGACCCTCAAGGAGGGTCTCTATATTGTTCAAATGATCTTTCATGAATTTTTCGGAAATCATCGGGCCATAAGCAATGTCTTCTTTTGTGGGGTCGCCGATTTTCATCTTCGAGACTTTTTCCAGCAATAATTTTATAAATTTTTCGCGGATGGATTGATGGAGAATTAAATTGCCAAGACTGGTACAACGCTGACCCGCTGTCCCAAAGCCCGCCCACAATGCTCCAGTTGAAGCCAGCTCCAAATCGGCATCCTCCATGACAACGAGGGGGTTTTTGCCACCGAGCTCCAAGCAAGGGACTTGAAGATTGCGCCCACAAACCTCTCCTATTTTCATTCCTACGGAGGTTGAGCCTGTAAACCCAAATTTATCGACCAGCCCTTTATTGACGGCATCAATTAATGCTTCACCAGTCGTTCTACCTTTTCCAAAAACAACATTGAAAATTCCATCCGGCAGCCCAGCTTTGTACAAGAGCTGAGCAAAATAATAGGAGGTCAAGGGGGAATCTTGGGAAGGTTTCCAAACGCAGGTATTTCCAGCAATCAAAGCAGGAACAAAATACCAGGAGGGAACCGCAACGGGGAAATTACCGGCAGTAATACAGGCAAAAACGCCAATGGGACGGCGATAGGTATAGAGTTCTTTGTTGGGCATTTCGGAGGGAACCGTCATTCCGTAGAGTCTGCGCCCTTCGCTGACAAAAAAGTTGCAAGTATCAATAGCCTCTTGAACATCGCCTCTTGCCTCTTTGATCGGCTTTCCCATCTCTCGGGTCACAATTTGCGAAAGGGCTTCTTTGTTCTTTTCAATCAATCTTCCAAAGTTTTGAATGATGCTTGCACGAACAGGGGCCGGCGTTTTCCTCCATTTTTTGAAAGCCTCTTTTGCTCTGGAACAGGCTTTTTCAACTTGAGATGGACCGGCCTCCCCAAAAACCCCCACAATGTCTTTTAAATTAGCTGGATTGGTTGATTCAAAAAAAGCGTTGCTTGTTTCTTCTAAGCCCCCACTCAGCAAGCTCAAACCCTTTTTAACCATGCTCCCTCCCTTGTGTTGCTATAAACAAAAAACCCCCGTTGGTCAAACCAACAGGGGTTTTTTGCAAATAAGCTTAGTATCTATTTCTGGGGGCTAGCGTCGCCCCCTCCAACCGGCAAAGCCGGATTGGAGCCTCCCCCTCTCGCTCGCTTTGCTCGCTGGGAAGATTTACTTCACTGCGTAGTTGAACTGAAAAAGATGGCGATCGACAACGGGACTATTTACCTCTTTTTTGTCCTTCACGCCACGGACCAAGTAGGTGAATTTTTGACCCTCAGTTTTGAGTGTCCAGGTGTTGTTCGGATCAATGTTGTTGTCGCACTTTTTGGCAGCGCGATCAGCACAGTTGATCTCGAAAGTTTTTTCGGCGTCTGTACCACCCTTTTTAGCATTGGCGGTATAGGTTGCCACTGACTTGCCAGCCGCATCGTATTCGGTTTGGACAAGTTTGGTTGGGGTGATTTTCCAAACCTCTTTTTCCCCACCCTTTGCCCCTTCCATTACGACGGTGACAATAACTTCATCACCTTTGACCTCTGTCATCCCCGTGAACTTTTTTCCTTTTAAGTCTGGGCTGACACTGTTGACTACTTTGCCTTCCCACTTGCCAGGTTTGAATTTAGCAATGTAGGAATCAGCTGCTTGGGCGCTCATTCCGAGGCCTAAAGCAACCCCTATAATTAATAAAATTTTCATGGATCTCATAATGAAATCCTCCTTTCGGCGGCCGTTCTACTCTGTTTTAAAGGGGCGTCAAGCAACTTTTTATTGAAGACAAACGATAAGTGAGTTAGGGAGATACCACAACCCCCATGGCAGGTTCTTTAAACGTAACAAACGTTGTCCGCAAAACGGACCTCCTAGATGGCAAACAAGATAGGACCTATCATGGTTTGTCACTACTTAATGGCGACTCCACCCCTAGTGTATGTAAATTCAAAGAGGACGCCGAAAAACAATTTAAAACAAAAATGGTTGAAACTTATTTTAAAACGCGTTGGAACGCATTTATTCCTGTGAATTGCAATGGGTTGTTAGAAAAATTGGATAGGTTGGCAAACATAATCAATAAAATGCCGATCAATCGTCTTTATGCAAGATTTTGGGTAGAGAAGCTAGGACAGCCTCAAGGAGAATTTCGCAAGGGAGAGGTCTATGCCTTTCAGATAGTCGATCATATGATCCTTTCTTTATTATTGGGGGTGGGGCTTTCTACTCAAACCTTTCCGGAACTATTTGACCGAATTGCCTTTGATGAATATCCGCAGTATGTTCGTTTCATGGGTCGTTTAATCAATCGCCCTGAAATTGTGAATCCAGATATCAAAAGCAGAGAGGGTGCATTCCGGATTTTTGAGGAGCAAGGAAGAAAATATGGCTTTGACACAGCTGCTTTTAAAGGGGAACAACCCCAAAAGAACCCTCCCGAAAAGCCAGCAATTCTCCCCGTCTCTTGCGCACCAGGTACGCAGTGTATTTGATTATTTATAAGCAGCAATGCCGGTGATGTCTTCGCCCAATATTCCAAAAAGCCACCAGTCAGGAATGGCAACTACTTTTTCAGAAATGGAAAGTATCTTTTCGCCAGGGTAGATAATATACCCCCTTTTGATATCAGGGGAGTCCTCCAAAAATGAGTGGAGGCCGGTTGTGTCACGACGGCTAATTTTCTTAGCCCACTTTATTTCAAAAGGTAAAATTCCCGAATTGGTTTGAAGAACAACGTCGACCTCTGCCTTATCTTGCGTTCGCCATGTAAAATATTCCGCAGTTAGCCCGTTGTTTGCGATCGTTTTTTTAATTTCGTTAAAAATAAACGCTTCATAGATGCTTCCAATGAGCGAATTTTCTTGTGCAGCTTGTAGGGAAAAACGACTTCCCAAAGAGATGTGCAACAGAAGGGTGTCGTTAACATACAGCTTGGGCTGTTTTGCAAGCCTTTTGATCGGGTTTCGTACAAAAAGATTGAGGAGATCTATGACCATCATGGCAATGAGTTGATGGGCATAACTCGTTATAGTTGGTTGGCTAGCGCCAATGATTGTAGCCACTTTGTTGGCATTGAGACTTTTTCCGTTTTGGGAAAACAACATGCGGGCAGCGCGTTCAAATGAGGACACTTCACGAATACCGAATTGTTCCATAACAAGAGGGAGAATATAGGTGTGGAGATAATCGTTACCCCATTGAATTTTAGATTCTGTGTCTGTGGCAAAAGATGGCGCTGGATATCCTCCCCAAAGAAGTCTTTCTTCGCGACTTCTTTCAATTTCGACTAGTGAACCACCAACTAAACGATTTGGAATTTCCCCTTCTTCCATGAGTGTTATCAATCCAGGCATTGCCTTTTTGCCTTCCAGCTCTTGCCAGGAAAAAGGATAAATGGGCAAAAGATGAACACGCCCCGCGAGCGATTCTTTAATTCGATTTAAAAGAAGATAGTTTCCTGAATTGGCAAGACAGATACCCGTTGGGTTGGGATCATAGTGGTCGACCAAAATTTTGACAGCGCTGAAGATTTCAGGAACTTTTGCCGCCTCGTCAATGAAAAGATATTTGCCGGGCTGGTAGTATCGTTTGAGGTAAGCGACCGGATCTTTTGCAACCTCTTCTCGAACCAGGGGATCGTCAAACGAAAGATAAGTCCCTGGGGATGCCTGCAAAATTTGTTTTAGAAGATATGATTTGCCAACTTGTCTTGGGCCCAAGAGAGCAACGCACCTCCACGTTTGGAGACTTTTAATGAGATGAGATTGAATTTGACGGTACACTAGCCATAAAATAACACATATAACTTAATTTTCAAGCTTTATTTTAAATTTATAATGATTACTATGAAGGAAAGCCGATGGCTTGGCTGTGTGCGATTAAAAAGGTCCGGAGCCATTGTCTATATGCACTCATTTTACCAGAGGGGAGGAAAACTAAGAGGCAACTTTCATTTTGTGAGAAAGGCCTCCCCAGATAAAAGAATGAGCCTTCAGGTGAGCGGTACGAGAATTCATAGGTTTCGTTGCTTCGATTTTTCTTTGCATCCAAAACCCGTTTTCTTTCACCTTCAAGATCAAAACCTGTTGTTGTAACTAGATTTGGCAGCGACTCATCCATAAATCTGGCAAGAGCAGCATGTGCTCGTGCTTGAAAAAATCTTATGCCATCAGAAGATGAAAGCTTTGGACCGAAAATAACGGATAGGTGTATAACACCAGGATTGAGCCAAGATCTCCTTTCTGAAAACACTTTTAGTTGGAGATGCTCCGAAAACTCGACTTCAAACCCTTTGTCTTCTTTTTGTTCCATTACAGAATTCAAAACTTGGTCAACTCTTCCTGAGCCAGCAAGCACAATTAACATTTCTTCCATTGTTGAAACTTTTTGAATTTTTTCTCGATCACCAATAGCCATCAATACTCCATTACCACTCGAAGAACTGATACCAAGCTCCAAAACTCTTTGCAGTTTATCTGCTAATGCAATCTTCTCATCACTATTTATTGGGGATTCAGTACGAAAACGCTGCTCACACAAACGTTCCATTTTCCACGCTGTCTGATAAGGGTGAGTCCATAATCGAGTTCTAATTATTTTAACCGTATCGCGCGCTTCTGTTAAACGCCCACTTTTTATTAGTCCGAAGAGTCGGAGAACATCAGGGGCAAAGTCTAATTCCTTGCCAGCATATAGTCTCGCCACATCACCATGAAGAGAGGCTGCAACAATACCGACGTCTAAAAGCTCCTCTGTTGTTTCCGGCAAAGTAGTTGGAGGAGGGAGTCCTAAAAGGATACGCATGGAGTTTGCAAAGGGACCAACATTCATGCGGCTTCCAAACCATATCACCTTTGTGTTTGCAAGGTTTTTAATAAGTTTTTTGGAAAATGGGTGGGTGACAGCCGCGATGGGTCCGAGGGGCCCCTTTTTGGGGAGACGGACCCAAGCGGCTGGCAGGCCCCACCATTTTTCACTCATTATTTATAAGCTGGGATGCCGGTGATATCTTCTCCCAATACTAAGGTATGGATTTCGTGGGTTCCTTCGTAGGTGTAAACACTTTCAATATTCATCATGTGGCGAATGACTGGATATTCATCCAAAATTCCGTTGGCCCCTAAAATTTCTCTAGCAAGATGTGTGATGTGACGGGCGATGGCACAATTATTCATCTTACACATTGAAACTTGTTCGGGGCGCATTTTTCCAGAATCTTTGAGCCGACCAAGTTGAAGGGCTAGCAATTGACCTTTTGTAATTTCCGTTAACATCTCCGCTAATTTTTTTTGTGTCAGTTGAAAAGCCCCAATCGGTTTATCAAACTGGATTCTTGTTTTGGAATATTCAACAGCCGCTTCATAGCAAGCCATTGCAAGTCCAAGAGCACCCCAAGCAATGCCGTAGCGTGCTTGTGTGAGGCAGTTTAAGGGGGCTTTGAGTCCTTCCGCTTTGGGAAGACGATTTTCTTCGGGAACTTCTACATCTTCTAAAACAAGTTCCGAAGTAACAGAAGCTCTCAGGCTGAATTTTCCCTTTGTTTCGGGGGCTGAAAAACCCTTCGCCCCCTTTTCAACCAAAAACCCATTGATCTTTCCCGCTTCATTTTTGGCCCAAACGACGGCTACATCGGCAATCGTTCCATTTGTAATCCACATCTTGGCCCCATTCAGAATCCATTTCCCGCCGTGCCCTGAAGCCGAAGGGTTTTTCTTCTTGGCTTTAGTCAACATTCCCGCAGGGTTGGAACCAAAGTCGGGTTCAGTCAGTCCAAAGCAACCAATGGCTTTTCCACTGGCCAGCTTTGGCAGCCATTTTTTCTTTTGCTCTTCGGAGCCATAAGTAAAAATGGGATACATCACCAACCCCCCCTGAACGGAGGCGGCAGAGCGCATGCTGGAATCACCCCGCTCCAACTCCTGCATCAGCAACCCATAAGCAACATTGTTTAAACCGGCACAGCCATATTCTTGTGGAAGTGTAGCCCCCAAAAATCCAAGAGACCCCATTTTTGGGAGGATCTCTTTTGGAAACGTAGCCTCTCGATGATGTTTTATAATGATGGGAAGGATTTCTTTCTCTGTAAAATCTCTTGCCGCGTGCTGGACTTGAATCTCTTCTTCTGTTAGCAGAGACGAAATGTTCAAAAAATCAGTACAGTTGAGTTGTGCCATAAAATTTTTCTACGCCATTGTTTTGCTTTTGCCAAGCCTATCTTTTGCCTCTTTGAATGTTTCTATCGTAGAGGAACCGCAAATCTACCGCGCCATCGATCAACTCATTTCCCTTCGATTAATTGATAAGGTCATTTTGGGTCATAAGCCTTGGTCTAGATCAGAAGCAGCAAGACTTATTAAAGAAGCCCAAGAAAACATTTCCAGAATTGAAGATGTGGAAGTCGAAGTTGAGGCAAGGAGAGTCCTAAAATATCTATCCAGAGAGTTTAAAAAAGAATTGGAAGAAGATTTTTCTTTTAAGCTTTCTCCTTTTTCCAAGATCAATCTCGAATATTTGTT
The DNA here is from genome assembly GCA_001798075.1 of Deltaproteobacteria bacterium RIFCSPHIGHO2_01_FULL_43_49. Taxonomy (GTDB): domain Bacteria; phylum UBA10199; class UBA10199; order SPLOWO2-01-44-7; family SPLOWO2-01-44-7; genus SPLOWO2-01-44-7. The sequence continues at coordinate 177,870 of MGRG01000005.1, forward strand.
TTTAGACAGCCCCTTTAGGAAAGTGGCCCCTGTTAGCACGGGAGGTGGCGACCAAATTGATGCCTTTATTAACCCCCTCGTTTCGCATCAGTTAGGAAGAAATTTTGCAGACACACACAATGGTTTTATGGAGACAAGACATGAAATTGAGCTTGGACGTTATTTTTCGATTGCCGGAAATACAACATTCTTAGCGCGTACAGGCAAACAAACTTCCGATGAAGTCAATTTGAGATTTGATGAACTTTATCTAAGGAGCGAATTCAAAAATATAGGAGTTCAGTTTGGAAGAGATATTTTGGCATGGGGTCAAGGCAGTCTTGGCGGCTTGATCCATTCCACAAACGCAACCCCGTTGGACATGTTCAAAATATCCAATATTCATCCCTTTTATTATCCTTGGATTTTCAAACATCTGGGCCCTTCGCAAATCAGTTTTTATTTTTCTGTTTTGGAAGAGAGTAGAGATCGCCCACACCCCTACATGGTGGGTTACAAATTTTCTTTCCGGCCTTTGAAAAATTTTGAGTTTGGATTTACAAACGCTATCCTATCAGGAGGAGAGGGTGGTTCCCCTGCATCGGCGGGACAAAGGCTGGCCGATGTTTTCGGGTTTTTGGGTAACGGTTTTGGATCGGACCCCAATATTTCAAACAGGGTCGGCGGTTTTGATTTTGCCTTGCGGATTCCTCCGTTGCGCGGCGCCAAACTTTATTATGAGGTTTTGTTTGAAGATCTGTTGCCTCCTGGACATTGGAATACGATGTTTCTCGATGAGGCAATCCACCAAGCAGGCATTCTCTTTGGCCGATTAAACAAAACAGGAACGCAGAGCTTAAGGCTTGAATACCAGCATTCAGGCTATAGACCCTATCGACATGCTCAGTATACGTCGGGTTGGACACGTAATGAAAAAATTATGGGAAGTGAATTGGGCCCTGATGCCGATGGCCTTTTAATTGAGTTTGAAAGTCAGCCCACTTTTGATTTTGCACAGCGACACTCGATTGCTGCAGAGGTCAGGGATAGTGATTTGTTTGCACTCCTAAACAATGCAACGGTTGTCAGAAAAACCCAGGACAATCCTTCTGAAAAAAGATTTCGCTGGATGAGCTCTTTTGATCTCCATCACAATCCAAAAGTAAGTTGGAATCTCTCGTTTGGCTATGAAAGGGTTTATGGGTTTAATTTCGTACCGGGCCGGAATATCAATAATTTTCTCGTAGGGCTCAAAATGACTATGCGTCCCTGGCAGAAGTCTTACTTTTAGTTTGACCAAAACTGACCAATGCGAGGCCGAGCAGTGCCCACACAATATCTCGAGAACGCCTGATGGCAGCCAGGGCAAGCCCCAATCCGGCCGATCCCAACATAATTTCAGCAGCCAGCACAAAACCCCCTTCTTGGCTGCCAATATGGCCGGGAATAAAAAAGAGGGTTGAGGTAACAAGCAACATCGAGGCTTCAATCACTATTGCTTGAGGAATGGTTATCTGTGCCCCAAGAAAAGCAGCAGATAACCAAACAGTGGTTGCACCGAGCAGCCACTCGCCGAGGGTCAAACCAATCGACAAAAGAAAGCGAAGGCGCTCTGATTTGTAAAAGAGCTCTAAATGATTTTCTACATTATGGAGGGATTGAACAGCTCGGAACAAGCGACTCGAAGATTTTCCACCCCATTTTCTTTCCAGTTTAGAAACAAGTCCAAGCTGCTGGAGGAAAACAAAAGTCAAAACCGCAAGCGTGAAGAGAGCTAAAATTGTACTAGCCAGCCCCAGCCAGGGTTGCGGCAAGAGACCTCTCCAGATTGTTAATGCCAGGGCAAGCCCCACAAAAAGGACAACAGCTAGGGCATCGGTTGTACGGGTAAGAACGAGAGAGGCAACGGCTTCTTGGTAAGAAATGCCATGACGACGCTTGAGAAGAACTGCCTTCAAAGGCTCACCACCGAAAAGTCCAAGCGGGGTTGTAAATTCCAATGTGGCGGCTATTGCGGAGAGTCGCCAAAGTTTCACCACCCAAGAGAAATTGAAAGGAGCTTGTCTTAAAGTAAACAACCAAGAGCCCGCTTCGCCTAGCGAAGAGGTAAAGAAAATAACTAAAAGAATTCCACCATCCAAAAAATCGAGTTGACGCAGTAAAAGAACGACTTCCGATAAGTTAGCCCTCAGCAGAGCAACACTTAATAAAATTATTCCTAAAAGTAGGATAAAGAGAAGGCGGAGCTTGTTTTTCACTGGTGCCCAGGGCGGGACTCGAACCCGCAAGAGTTTCCCCACAGGATCCTTAGTCCTGCGCGTATACCAATTCCGCCACCTGGGCTTGTTATTGTGCCCCTTCCTTTTTTTCCTCCCCACTTGTGGGGGAGGAAGTAGGTGGGGGGGAGACTTGCATTTCAACAGGAACTTTTCCGATCACCGATTCGGTCCCTTTTTCTTGACCAATTTTAGAGAGCCACACAGAGGTCAATAAAAAGATGACAGAAACGACAATCGTCATTTTATTTAAGAAGGTTGCCGGCCCTCTCCCACCGAAAACAGTTTGAGAACTCCCGCCAAAAACAGCCCCGATGTCAGCCCCTTTACCTGCTTGAAGCAAGATGATGCCAATCAAAAATAAACAGATAAAAACATGTAAGACAACAGCAATGGTATCCATAAACTCTCCTTATTATTGTGCTGGTGCTGCAGACATAATAATGTCTGCGAATTTCTTGGGGTCTAGGCTTGCCCCTCCCACTAATAGGCCATCAATATCCGGCTGTTTTAAAAATCCCCTCGCTTTTTCCTCAGAGACGCTTCCCCCATACAAAATGCGCATACTCTCCGCCGTTGGGGCATCTAAAATTTTAGCAATCAGCTTTCGCATCCATTGAGCCACCTCTTGAGATTGTTCTGGGCTCGCGTTCTTGCCGGTTCCGATCGCCCAAATCGGCTCATAAGCCCAAACGAGACTACCCAAATCGGCTTTAAGCTGGCCATCGAGAATTTTTTTGATCTGTCCTTCCAGAACCTCAAAGGTCTGGCCCTCTTTGTGATCACTAACCGTTTCTCCAATGCAAACAATCGGAATTAATTTTTGCTGAAGGGCCAGTGCTAATTTTTTGTTAATTGTACTATCGGTTTCTTGAAAATGTTGCCTTCTTTCTGAGTGCCCCAAGATGACATATTTTATATTCATCTCTTTTAAAAATAAGGGAGAAATCTCGCCGGTGAAAGGACCCGATTCTTCCCAATGCATATTTTGGGCACCCAGCTGAAAAGGAATTCCCTCAATGGCTTCATCTAGGGCATACAAAGCAGTGAAAGGTGGACAAATCACTACCTCCGCATCTTCTAATTCCATTTTTGCTTCTCTGGGCAACCCCGCAATAAATTTCAACGCCTCACTCACCGTGAAATTCATTTTCCAATTGGCAACAATTAATTTATTTCTCATTTGTTAAATTTCCAAAGCTTTTAAACCAGGCAATATTTTCCCTTCTATAAACTCAAGACTCGCCCCACCACCTGTTGAAATATGTGTAATTTTATCCGTCAAGTTAAATTGTGCAATGGCAGAAGCCGAATCCCCTCCACCGATGACCGTTGTTGCTTTTAGCCCAGCAATTGTTTTGGCGATATTATAGGTGCCTTGCGCAAATTTTTCAATTTCATAAACGCCAACGGGCCCATTCCAAAAGACAGTCTTGGCAATACTGAGTTGTTTGGCAAATGCCTCCAGGGTCTTTGGCCCCACATCCACCCCCATCCAACCCTCTGGGATGCCGATATTTTGTGTCGTTTCAGTTGCGCTAGAACCATCTAGTTTTTGTGTGATGACATGATCCAGAGGCAGTAAAAGTGGAATCCCCTTTGTCTGGGCCCTCTCCATTACTTTTTTGGCCGTGAAAATTTTATCAGACTCGATCTTGGAATTCCCCAATTTATAACCAAGGGCCGCAAGAAATGTGTAAGCCATGGCACCACCAATAGCCAGCGCATCCACACGGTTGAGTAAATTTTCAATGACGCCTATTTTATCAGAAACTTTAGCCCCACCCAAAAGAGCTACAAAGGGCCTTGTTGGATTCGCCACAATTTTGCTTAAAAATTCTAACTCTCGTTTCATCAAAAAGCCGGCTCCCTTTTCTTTCACAAAGGGGACCATTCCAACGGTTGAGGCATGGGCCCTATGGGCAGCACCGAAGGCATCATTGATATAAACATCGCACAACGAGGCCAGTTTTTTGGCAAAACGCTCTTCATTTTGCTCTTCTGATTTATGAAAACGCAAATTCTCCAACATCATGACTTGGCCAGGCTTCATTTCCTGAGAGAGTTTTTTGACTCCGTCGCCCACACAATCTTCCGGAAAGGTTACTTCTGGAATTTGTAAAAGCTCCATGAGCCTAGCCGCAACCGGGGCCAGAGAAAACCGGGGGTCCTTTTCTCCTTTGGGCCTGCCCAAGTGTGAAGCGGCAATTACAAAGGCCTTATTTTTGAGAGCGTATTGGATAGTGGGAAGGCAAGCCCTAATTCGGCTATCATCAGCCACCTTTCCATCTTCTGTCAGCGGAACATTAAAGTCGACCCTGATGAAAACTCTTTTATTCGTCAATGAAATTTCATCAATGTATTTAATCATGGCTAGAAAAGGTTTAAAGTCGCTCGCCGATATACTCTGAGAGATCCAACATCCGGCAGCTAAAGCCGACTTCATTGTCATACCAAGCGATCACCTTGACTAAATTGCCCATTACTTTTGTGGAGAGGCCATCGACGATCGAAGAACGGGTATCGCCCAGGAAATCCGAAGAAACCAAAGGATCCATTTCAACGCCCAAAATGTTTTTTAATTCACCCGCTGCAGCGCTTTTGAAGGCAGTTAAAACTGTCTCTGTGGTCGTCTCTTTTTTGACCAGGCAGACAAAATCGGTGCAAGAAACATTGGTGGTGGGGACTCTGATGGATAATCCATCCAGCTTGCCGGCAAGTTCTGGCAGCACAAGGCCCACCGCCTTCGCAGCCCCTGTTGTGGTGGGGATTTGGTTGGCCGCCCCAGAACGGGCACGACGCAAATCTTTGTGTGGGGCATCCAAAATTTGTTGATCGTTGGTGTAGGAATGAACCGTCGTCATAAAACCCTTTTCAATGCAGAAGTTTTTGTGAAGAACGTAAGCCATGGGTGCCAAGCAATTTGTTGTGCAACTCGCGTTGGAAACAATCGTATGTTTGGCGGAATCAAAAATTTTGTGATTGACCCCATAGCAAAAAGTAGCGTCGGGGTCGGTCGCCGGTGCGGAAATAATTATTTTTTTGGCGCCTGCCTTGAGATGCTCGGAGGCCGACAGCTTATCTGTAAAGCGCCCGGAGCATTCTAAAACAATATCAGCCCCAACATCTTTCCAAGGGATTTTGGAGGGCTCTTTGCAATTAAAAATTGGGATTTCATTACCATCAACGGTTATTGAATTTTCACCCGCTTGAACGGTTCCTTTGTAGCGACCATGGGTGGAGTCATATTTAAAAAGATGGGCAAGAGTCTTGGCAGGAACGACGTCGTTAACCCCAACGACTTTTAAATTATTCCACCCTTTGGCTTGGCGCAGAATAATGCGCCCAATGCGCCCAAAACCGTTGATTCCTATACGAATTGCCATGGCGGAGGGCTTTTTAGCCGCTCCTAGGCGGGAAAGTCAACAGCTGTTTGATGGGTTCTTATTTGCGATCAAGAACTACTTGGCATGTGTCCTGGGCGGTTTCTTCAAAGGCAGTGACACACACTTTGTATCCATCTTCAAGAGGTGCTGTGCAGGTGCTGTCAGAAGGAACGATACTGATACCGCTATTGATGAGCAACCACCCCCCAAACTTACAGGCATGTTGTCCTGGACTTGCCGTGTGAATTCCCACCAGCTTTAAGCCAAGAGACTTCCCCCCATAACAGAAACTGACTTCCTCTTGGCCTTGCGCAAGGTTTTTAATAAATGGGAATGTTGTATCGGGATTACAAGAGTAGATATCGATCGTCACAAAACCATTGGTACAGTTAACGGGAAGATTAAAACCTCCGTTGAACGAGTAATAATCACCGACACGGCCGTTCCCTTTTGAGCAAATTGCTTCGCAGGTTAGGTTTTTGGCTTTCACACATTGATCAATCACAGTCCCCTCTAGTGTGCCATCAACAGCTTTTTGCGTGTAGTCTTCGTTTTCTCTAAGACAATCCATCTGCGCATTGGGACATAAAGTTGCGTCATATTTCACAATCGCTAAATTGTGGGGATTAAAAACCCATTTTAATGATTGTTGGATCTTACTCGCAACCTCGGGAGAAATAGTGTTTATAGTTTGGTTCTGGGTAATAATTCTGGGCAGCAGTTGCGACGGCTTAATTGATTCTTGAATTGTTTTTGTGCGAGGAAGAGGGGCTTGAGCATGCCCCGATACGGCAAAAAAACAGAAGATAAATACGCTCCAAATAATTCTTATCATAATAATCCTCCCGAGTGAATTCGCAGACTACGGGCTTAGCGTGCAAATCTTGTGCCGAAGGAAGTGAGGGGTAAGGCCTCTTTTTATTGGATTTGGTGAATTATCCGACTAGAATTACGCAGCTCATATCTAAAAACTGACACCCACCTGTCAAAGTTATGACGTTTTTTGGATTTCCTTCATTAATTTCTCAAAGGTAGGAATATCGAGGGATTGCTGGCCGTCGCTTAAAGCCTTGGCGGGGTTGGGGTGGACTTCAATCATCAAACCATCTGCCCCACAAGCAAGGGCTGCTTTGGCCATGGGAGGAACGAGTGAGGCTTTTCCCGTTCCATGTGAGGGATCGACGATCACTGTAAATTTTGTCCGTTCTTTTAAAAGGGGGACAACATTTAGATCGAGTGTGTGGCGGGTAGCTGTCTCAAATGTTCTGATGCCTCTTTCGCACAACAGAATCTGGTCATGACCGGCATCCAAAATATATTGAGCGGCCAGTAACCATTCCTCCACCGTCATTGCCATTCCCCTTTTTAAAATGATCGGTTTTTTGGTTTTGGCCACTTCTTTGAGAAGGGGATAGTTCTGAGTGCTTCGTGAACCGATCTGTATGATGTCGGCATATTCAGCAATCAAGGTCACATCCCTTGTGTCCAAAACCTCTGTTACAATGGGAAGTCCTGTTAACTTTTTTGCTTTCGCAAGAAGTTTTAAACCCTCTTCGCCCAATCCCTGAAAAGATTGAGGGTTAGTTCTTGGTTTGAAAGCACCACCTCTTAAGGCACTAGCGCCAGCGTCGCAGACAGCTTTAGCGGTGGTCATCAATTGTTCTTCCGATTCAACAGCGCAGGGCCCTGCGATGATAAAAGGCTTAGAAAATTCCATTTGCGTCCCTCGCGGCATTTTTTAATAAACCAGGCTTTAACACAACGTTTAAGTCCCTTACCTGATTGGGCTTGAGTTTGGGAAGTTGAAAAACAAGTTCTAAAAAGCGGTTCCTTTCCTCATTTGTAACAACCTCTTTTGTTAGAGTTTCAAACTTTTGGATATATTGCGTTCTCTTAAAAGCTCTAGCTCCATTGGGGTGGGCGTTTGGGTTGTCCAGGCGTTCTTTAATTTGGGTTCCATCTTTCATGATGACCACTACTTCCGCCCCAAATTTTTTCTTGGAAGGATCGGGATGGTGGTAAGCGTCGCTCCATTCTTTTTTTTCTTCTGTTCTGATTTTTTTCCAAAGTGAAAGTGTTGATGGTCGGTGCGAGCGCTCTTTTGAATAACTTTTTTCGTGGTGCCAAGAGCCATCTTCCAAGGCCACGGCGAAAATATACATCGCTGAGTGGTCGAGAGTTTCCCTGCTGGCGTCGGGATCAAATTTTTGGGGGTCATTGGAGCCGGTTCCAATGACATGATGAGTGTGATGACTGGTATAGATGACGACCTCTTTAATTTCTGCGGGACGCAGTCCCTTTTTGTTGAGGTTGAAAGCAATATCAATCAAAGCCTGAGATTGGTATTCTGCAGAATGTTCTTTGGTATAACTTTCCAAAATTGATCGAAAAGGTTCTCCGGAATCAGGCAGCGGGACTTTGTAGGTCCCATCTTTACCCTTCAACATCCATGCAATGACACCGTCCTCTCCTTCATAAATAGGAGATGGAGATTTCTCCCCACGCATTGCACGGTCAACCGCTTCGATAGCCAGTTTGCCGGCAAAAGCTGGCGCATAAGCCTTCCAACTAGAAATTTCTCCTTTGCGAGACTGCCTGGTGGAAAAAGAAAGATGGACCGACTGGTTGATCGCCTGGAAAATCGTTTCAGTGCCGAGCTTGAGAAGTGTGCCGAGGCCGGCAGCAATGGCTGGAGCTAAATGTGCAATATGGTCTTTCTTGAATTCATGCAGGCAAATTCCTTTAATCAAATTCATCTGAACTTCGTAGGCTGTCAGAATTCCCAGTGTAAGATCGTGACCACTCTTTCCCATTTGTTGAGCTACAGCAAGGATTGCAGGAATGGTATCGCCAGGATGTGAATAATCTGCAGCCAAGAAAGTATCATGAAAATCCAGTTCACGAACAGCGACATTATTAGCCCAGCTGGCCCATTCACATTCAAAGGTTTGGTCTGAAGGCATGCCAAAAAGGAGTGCACCGCCAGTTCTTGAATGAGCCAGTGCTTGTGCCCTGGCCGCCAAAACCGGTTGTCTGTTGAGCGCTGCAATGGCGACGGAGGCATTATCAATTATCCTGTTTCCAACCATTTCAGCAGCTTCCGGATCAGCCTTAGTGTTAGAAAAGGCAATCTCTGCCAAGGCCCAAGCTAGCTGCTTTTCTTTAGGGAGTTTTTCTTTTGAGGAATAGACACGGACCAGAAATTCACGCATAGAAATGAGTCTTTATGGGAAATGGTTGCACTCTGCAATCCTTTTTGTTAACCAGTTCTTATGCGGATTAAGCATTCACAAATAGCCGGGCTTGCAAGGCATATTGTAAAGTCGTTGCAACAAAAGAAAGTCGCCACATTTGGGATACCAGATGACCAATTGGCTTCGCTTCTCGTTGAAGTTTTTGAAAAAAATGAGGCCGAGGAAGAAAAACTAAACGAAGATGCCAAAAGACTATTGGAGCAAAATAAAAAGAAAATTGGGCTCCAAATCGACGAAGAAAAAGCCTTCGGAATGATCAAAAAGCAACTGGCAAAAGAAAGGAACTTTGTTTTATGATTTTATCCGACGATAGGATCAACTTTTTGTCTCATAGGGCATTGGATGTTCTCAAAGCCAAAGGTGGGGTCCAAAACTTCGAGGAAAAGAAGCTTCTTTTCGGAATTAAGCAGGCAATTCACGAGTTTGGAGCCCTTTTAGACGGGATGGATGATCAAATTAGGCAAAAAATAGCCACTTTAAAGCGCCAAGTGCCTGAAGGTTCTAGGGAATGGGACCTTTTATACCGCCAGTATTTTGAAGAAGAACTCCACAAAAAGGGGCTCTAAACTAGCGAAAAATAGTGGGTCCTGTCCCTCCGTGTTTTTGTGGGGGCCCCTAACTAAACCCCACAACAAACACTCCGGGCCACCCACTATTTTTCTCATACCTCCAAAATCCCTCTTGACTAATTTAGGTGCAGAACCTATATGAGCAACGCTTTTGGTATTAGCACTCTAATACCTTGAGTGCTAACAGTATTAACAACCTACTCATAAGGAGGGTACGTTATGGCAAAACTCAAGATTCGTCCGCTGCAGGACAGACTTGTAGTCCGCAGACTCACCGAGGAAGAAAAGACAGCAGGGGGCATTATCATTCCAGATACTGCCAAGGAAAAACCACAAGAGGGGGAAGTGGTCGCCGTTGGTTCTGGTAAAGTTCTCGACACCGGCAAAGTTCAAGTTCCCGATGTTAAGGCAGGAGACAAGATTCTCTTCTCAAAATATTCTGGAACAGAAGTTAAAATCGATGGGGAAGAGTATTTAGTCGTCCGCGAAGACGATGTTTTAGGCGTCATTAATTAATCAATAGGAGGATATTTATATGGCAAAGGATATTCTGTTTGAACAAGAAGCTAGAGATCGCATTCTCAAAGGTGTGCGCACTCTGGCAGCTGCAGTTAAAGTCACATTGGGCCCCAAAGGTCGCAATGTCGTGTTGGAAAAGTCATTTGGCTCGCCCACCATTACAAAAGATGGTGTGACGGTTGCTAAAGATATCGAACTTGCTGATAGGTTCGAAAACATGGGTGCCCAGATGGTGAAAGAAGTTGCCAGCAAGACATCCGATGTTGCTGGTGATGGAACCACCACCGCTACTATTTTAGCCGAAGCCATTTTTGCAGAAGGTGCAAAATTGGTCAGTGCTGGTCATAACCCGATGGGTTTGAAACGCGGTATCGATAGGGCGGTGAGCACAGTAGTCGAAGAATTGAAAAAGCTTTCCAAACAAACCAAAGATCAAAAAGAGATTGCCCAAGTTGGTACTATTTCTGCCAACAACGATACGACCATCGGCAACATCATTGCCGAGGCGATGGAAAAAGTGGGTAAAGAAGGCGTCATTACTGTTGAAGAAGCCAAAGCAATGGAAACCACGTTGGAAGTGGTTGAAGGTATGCAGTTTGATCGTGGCTATCTCTCACCTTACTTTGTGACCGATGCCGAAAGAATGGAATGCGTTTTGGAAAATCCATTAATCCTCATCAATGAAAAGAAAATCTCCAGCATGAAAGATTTGCTCCCCGTGTTAGAGCAGATCGCCAAGATGGGAAGACCTCTTGTTATCCTTGCTGAAGAAGTTGAAGGGGAAGCCTTGGCAACATTGGTTGTCAATAAGCTCAGAGGGACCCTCCAAGTCTGCGCAGTCAAAGCCCCTGGTTTTGGCGATCGCAGAAAAGCCATGCTTGAAGACATCGCCGTCTTAACCGGTGGTAAAATGATTGCCGAAGAGCTTGGCATTAAGTTGGAAAATGTTCAGCTCTCTGATTTGGGTCAAGCCAAGAGAGTCACCGTCGACAAAGACAACACAACAATCATTGATGGTGCTGGCAAGAAAGACAAAATCGAAGGAAGAGTTAAACAACTCCGTGAGCAGGTCAAAGATACGACCTCTGATTATGACAGAGAAAAATTGCAAGAACGTTTAGCCAAACTCGTTGGCGGTGTTGCCGTCATTAACGTTGGTGCCGCTACCGAGACTGAATTGAAAGAAAAGAAAGCCAGAGTGGAAGATGCTCTGCATGCAACAAGAGCCGCTGTGGAAGAAGGTATTGTCCCCGGTGGTGGTGTTGCCTACATTCGCTGCTTGCCTGCCCTTGAGAATTTAAAAGGGGCTAATGAGGCTGAACAGTCTGGAATCAACATTGTGCGTCGTTCCCTGGAAGAACCGGCAAGACAAATTTCTGAAAATGCTGGTTGGGAAGGTGCCGTTGTTGTTGCTCGTTTGAAAGAGAGCAAAGGCGCTGAAGGGTTCAACGCAGAAGCCGGCAAATTTGAGGATTTGTTGAAAGCAGGTATCATCGATCCTACTAAAGTTGCCCGTTCCGCACTTCAGAACGCAGCTTCTGTGGCAAGTCTCATGATTACTACTGAGGCGATGGTTGCTGAAAAACCGAAGGAAGATAAAGGTGGATCAGCGACTCCGCACATGCCACCCGACTACGGAATGTAAATATGAGTGCTTAAGTGCGTAAGTACTTAAGTTCGTAAGTTTAAAAAAGGGGAAATTGGGTTATAAAACCAACTTCCCCTTTTTATTTTTTATGCTATAGACCGCCTCATGTTTCGAAAATCCTTTGGGGCGGGATTTTTTCTACTTATTCTTTCTGCTAACGCCTTCGCAATTGATTTTGGTCTTAAGGGGTACTACCGAACCCGCGCAGAACTGACTCATGATCTCGATTTACAAACCCACAATAGAGGGATTACACACGATAATGACCGTTTTGGTTCCATCCACTTTAACCAGATGCGGCTTCGTTTGGGACCCACCATTAAGGTCAATGACAACCTCTCTATTCATTCCGAATTCGACTTTTTAGATAATGTTGTCTTTGGCTCCAAGGCCAACAAAAACTTTCAACTCCTCTCGCCCATTGTAGGAACGGTTACGCTCCCTTCCGGTGCCGGGACATTGGGGGAGGTTGGGGGCTCGGCGGGTGAGAATGATGCTGTTCATCTGCGCAGGGCCTGGATGGAGGTTCTAACCCCAATTGGAAAATTTAAGGCAGGCAGACAACCTTCTCACTGGGGTTTGGGAATTTTCCAAAACGATGGGAGTGAAAGACAAGGTGATTTTGGAGACTCTCAAGATCGAATCATGTATTTGACCCAGTTTGGCTTGAAAAACAATGGGGCGCTGACCGTCGGGGCTATTTGGGACATTCCTTTTGAAGCCCAATTTGATCCCAGAATTCAAGGATTGGGTGGAGTGGTGAGAGATAACGGACAAGACTCCAAACAACTAGCTGTCATTGCCTATTATGAAGAGCCGCAATGGGCCTTGGGAACTTTTTCTGGTGTGAGGTTTCGCAGCGGTTCAACAGGAACGACCATGATGGCAACTGATGCAAAGGGAAATGTTTTAGCCAAAGGAATCGATGGCGATACTTTCTTGTATTTCGGTGATCTCTATGGACGCTACAATCACAATGAATATACGTTTCAATTGGAGGGTATCTACATTGGTGGGGAAATTACTACGGGGCTAGCTATCGACGCCGTTCCATTTAGTAGTTTTTCTAGCTCTGCATCGGGGGCGGGGATTATTGAACTTCCTGCAAAACAAAAGATGCAGGTTTTTATGGCCGCCTTCGAAGCCTCCGGAATTTATGACTGGGGCGGAGAGTGGAATGCCAAAGCCGGTTATGCCAGTGGAGATGGAACCCCTCTTTCCACCAAGGTGACTCAATTTGGATTTCGTCCAGACTATCGCATTGCTTTGATGTTGTTTCAAAAGCCTTTGGGAACCTCCCCCGCCATGTTTGGTGGAACCGCCTCCAACCCTTCTGCAAATTCTAAATTAACCGGCGGTGTTCCCATCACCGGTAATTTTGTTAATAACGCCCTTTACTTAGCAGCGACCTATAAACATTCCCTCGATGTGAAGGACGATATTCCGCAGGCAAACTGGTTAAAAGTTGGGGGAACAGTTGCTACCGCTTGGGCCCCCAAGAAAAATGTGAATCTTAGTTTTAGCGATTTGCTAGGGAACGCCAATCTCCCCACCATTTCGGAAAACAATAAATCCTTTTTAAAGAGATGGTACGGAGTTGAGTTTGATGCTTTTGTTGAGGCCCTCTTTTTTGACAACCTCTACACCACTTTTGAAGCGGGGGTATTAATTCCTGGCAAGGAATACAATATCGATGTGACCAGAACCGATCCCGGCGGGATCATTGATCCCATTCCATCCGACAAAGCTTCCATTTCTTTCGCCACACGCCTTACCGCCATGATTGAGTTTTAACTTCTTTTTATGAGGGGGATGTAGTCCCTGGCTTGGGGGCCGGTGTAATGGCTTTCCGGGCGCATGATGCGGTTTCCAACACGTTGCTCGATGATATGGGCACACCAGCCCGGCATTCTTCCGACGACAAACAGCGGCGTATCCACTTCAATGGGAAGGCCCAAAAGATAGTAAAGGGGCGCGGCGGGAAAATCGACATTGGGAAAAAGTTTTTTCTCGGACATCATAACCCTCTCAACAATCTCCGCGATTTCGTGCCATTTGGTCTGGCCCAACTTTTTAGCCAGCTTCCAGCCCCAATTTTTAAGAATTGGCGCTCTAGCATCTTTCTTTTTATAAACCCTGTGTCCAAAACCCATGATCTTTGCCTTTTGTGCCAGTTTTTCTTTAATCCAGCCTTCTGCTTTGGCTGGATCCCCAATTTCTTGCAACATATACATCGCCTGTTCGTTGGCGCCTCCGTGGAGCGGGCCTTTGAGTGCGCCGATGGCCCCTGTGATGCAAGAGTGCATCTCCGACAGGGTTGAAGCGATAACTCTGGCTGTGAAGGTGGAGGCGTTGAAACCGTGCTCGGCATAACAGATCAGAGAAACGTCGAGTGCTTTTGCAAAATCGGGATCCGGTTCTGTACCATTCACCATGTATAAGAAATTGGCGGCGTGGCCCAACTTGGCATGGGGCGCAAGAGGTTTTGCCCCCTTCTGAGCTCTGATCCTAGCCGCCAGAAGTGTTGGGACCTTAGCGATGAGTCGAATCGACTTGGCCAATTCCGCCTCTTTCGAGTTGTCTTCGCACTGGGGGTCATAATGGCTTAAATTGGAAATCCCGCTTCTTAGAACATCCATGTAGTGTGCTTCTTTAGGGAGCTCACAAATATATTGAATTAATTTTGAGGGGACACTGCGCTCTTCAATCAATTTTTTTTGAAAGGCAGTGAATTCATTTTTGAGGGGGAGCGTTCCATTAAGAAGAAGATAACAGACCTCTTCGAAACTAGATTGTTCGCATAGTTGGCTCACTTTATAGCCATAATAGATGAGTTCGTCGCCTTCCGGATCGACCTTCGAAATTCCGGAAAGACCTGCAATCACATCTTCAAGGCCTGGAGAATAACCTGGGACATCACTGGGCATCATTTATAGGTCACCTTTCTATCGAGTTTTACGTAAGCTTCGTAATCTAGCATTTTGTAGAGCTCGCTTCTAGTTTGCATTTTAGAAATAAGATCTTTTTGTGTTCCCTTATTTTTTATCATTTTGAAACCAGTTTCGATTGACTTCATTGCTAGGCGCAGAGCCGTTACGGGAAAGATAACCATGGCATATCCCATTTTGGCAAACTGATTTGCATCAATAAAAGGGGTTTTTCCAAACTCGGTCATGTTGGCCAGCAGCGGGGTTTTTGGAAACGCTTTGGCAAATTGGGTGAATTCTTGGATTGATGTGAGGCCTTCAGGAAAAATACCGTCGGCACCTGCTTTGAGGTAGGCTTTTGCTCTATTTACCGCACCTTTAAGGCCTTCAACCGCCCTGGCATCTGTTCTCGACATAATAAAAAAATCTTTGTTTTTTCTTGCCGCGCAGGCAGCCCTGATTTTTTCACACATTGCTTTTGTTGAGATGAGTTCTTTTCCTTCCAGATGACCGCACCGTTTGGGTAAGACTTGATCTTCGATGTGCAAACCTGCCGCGCCGGCTTTTTCCAAAACCTTGACTGTTCGATGAACATTCACAATTTCGCCGAAGCCGGTATCGGCATCCACCAGCAATGGCAAACTGGTTGCTGAAACAATAGCTCTAGCATGAGAGGCGAGCTCCGATAAGGTAACAAGCCCAATATCGGGATGTCCCAAGGACGCCGACAGTGCCCCACCGGAAAGATAAAGAGCCTTAAACCCAACCTGTTTGGCTTGCATCCCAACCAACGGATTAAAAACCCCCGGCAGAACGAGCGGCTTTTTCTTCAATAATTTCCAGAACGTTTGCGAATGCGACATAGATACATGACATATAGTAACAGGCACTATGTGTCAAAAACTTACAGTTCGGAGTGCCCCTGCGAAAAACGCATTAGTACAATGATTGGAGCGAAGGGGTGACATAACATCGTAAGTTGAAAATGACGGGTGGTCGGCGAGACTGGTAGCCCGATCTTTCGGGAGGGCGTGCAGCGAGCCGAGCAGGCCCTGTCATTTTCAACGAATATCAATAGAACCCCGAAGCTCCACTCCATTTTATTCAAGCATTTTTCGCAAAGGTCGGAGAAGGCTACATGCGTTTTGGGATTTTTGTGTTTTGGGTTTTTGTGATCAATGTCCAATAGGTTTGGAACGGTTTTCCGTAGCCTTTCCATGGATCAAAAAAGAGATGCCTAATGTCTGTTTTGGTTAGGTGCCCATCCAGAAGTCCGTAGTAGAGGTGATCGCCCAACATATAGCCAAGCCCGTGAGTAACGGTGAAAAACAGATCGGGCCTTTTTTGAAAAACATCCATATCACTAATGCCTTCCCCTCTTCGCTCCAACTTTTTGCACTGGTAGATCAACAACGCCGTCTCGTATTCCAGATGTCTTTTGGAAACAGGAGCTACACTTTGGAAATAGCTGATCAGTTTATGATAATCCTTTTCATGATAACATTTTCTTTTGTGATTAATGATTTTAGATCCAAAAAACCCTAGGGCCTCATGTAACGTGTTGGCATAGAAAGCGTCAAAAGGATCCCTCGGTTTCTCTTCTCCGGAGCAAATGTGTTTGATAAAGTGTGCTGCTTCTTCGGCGGCATGGTTTAGTGAAAGGTTAGATAGATAAACAAACTTCAGTTTGGGAATATAATAACTTTGGCTATGAATAATTTGATGTTTGATGTTTTGAATTTCTTCTGGCTTGAATCGCTTGCTTTCTTTAACCAATCTTAAAAAGGAAAGGTCGCCGGAGGTAAAAACCTCCACCTTCTCTTTTTCTCTCCCCAAATCAATTTTTAAAAAATTGCTGATACGATCGGCAATCTCTAAAAAACTATGTTTCGCATCATCATAATCAATTTCTCCTTCTTCATGTTCCAGCCAATTAAGATAAGAGCGCTGGCACATAACGGGGGACGTTTGCATCCTGCAAAAACTTTTCGAATCAATTTGAACCACTTCGACTTGGTGCTCTAGCCCCTGACTTGCCAGTTTCCAGTAAATCGATTCGCTGTTTTGATACAAAATCAACTCTTTTTTGATCAGCCCCAATTCTTTAAGAGCGCGCTGCACTTCTTTTGGAAGGTGGGGTGGAGCTATGTGCAAATCACCGATAAAAACAAAGATTTTTTTACCCGGATTCTGCTTGATCAATTTCGCCAGCAATTTAGCCGAGGCATAATCTCTAGAGCGAATGTTGGAGCCCTTTGGAGCCGCATCAATGCCAAAGACCTGCAGGTCATGATATTTCGCAAAATCAAAGATCGGTTTGAAATTTTCCCAGAGATCAAAGACCCAATGTTTTTTTAACCCCACCTTTTTCAAAAATGTATCTTCCGAGGCCCTCCCTTTTAGGAAGGCATCCAGGGCATTCTGATTTTTGTGATGAAGGAGCTCCAAACCCAAGATGAAATTTTTGTTTTTTTTGACGACCCCCTTTAAAATTCTTAAAAGAGAGCGCTGGGACTGGTTGCAGGTATGATAATCCCCGACATAAATAATATCGGAGGTTAAGACGGCCTGCATCATTTCTTCGATCGACGCTACTTTTTGGTAGGAACTGACAGATCGTCTGTAGTTTTTTTCGTAGCGGTCAAAATCAGGTTCTTTAACGAGAATGGATTCATTGATAAGCCGTTGATTGCGCCGAAAAAGGGTTTTTTGAATATTAAGAAGCTCTTCTCGGGGACTTAAAACCATAAGAGGGGCATTCTACATAAATTTCTCCCCACGACAATCATATCTGTTAGGCGATATCTAGAGGAGGGGGCTAAAAGCGATAGGCAACCTGGCCTATTGTTTGAAAATCCCACGTTGAGCTGGAGCCAGCCAAAACATGTAAAGATACATTGGGGCCAATGTAGATTCGGGGGGTTAACTCGTAAAAAAAGCCGAGTTCCGGAAGCATCAAATCAAACCAACCTTGGCCGCGTGAGTTAACAAGGGCGCCCATACCGGCTCCAGCGTAAGGGGTAAATTTAGGCCATTTTTTGAGATCGAAGTGATAACGAGCAAAGGGAACAAAGCTAAAGGAAGCCGGGCCCCTCAATAACGTATCGGCATTCAATCCAAAAGAGATCCTATCGTTCCAAAAATATTCACCGGTGAAGTCCAAATCGAAGCGAACAGGACTGCGCCAACCCATTCCAGCACCAGCGCTGAGCAAAAACTCCCCATCCCTTGTTTGGGCTTTTAATTCGGAAAAAGAAGAGAGGATCAAAGGCAAAAGAAGACAAAGTTTTAATATTTTTCGCGTCATGACCCCCCGCTATTTTTTATAGCGTTTTACGCACTTCTTTCACCGCTTCTACCATATTTTTCAATGCTGGTGTTACTTCTTTGTACCCTCTTGTTTTTAATCCGCAATCGGGATTAATCCAAAGCTGATTTAATGGGACATGTTTTACCAGAAATTGGATCTGTTTTTCAAACTCTTCTTTTGTTGGAACCTTTTCGCTGTGAACATCATAGACCCCCGGCCCCATTCCGTTTTGATAATGCATTTCGGCAAGTCCCTTAGCAAGTTTGCCTAAGCTTCTGGAATCTTCGATACTCAAAGAATCGGCGTCGAGAGCTTGGATCGATTCCAAAATATCGGAGAACTCAGAGTAGCACATATGGGTGTGAATTTGCGTTGTGTTGTTAACACCGCTCGAAGAGAGTTTAAAAGAGTCAACCGCCCATTTGAGATAATCGGCCCAATCTGATTTCCTCAAAGGTAAACCCTCTCGCAATGCCGGTTCATCGATTTGAATAACTTTTATGCCTGCTTTTTCCAAATCCGAAACTTCGTCTCGGAGTGCCACACCAATTTGCATGGCTGAAGTGCTCTTGGAGACATCAGCACGTGGAAAAGACCAGTTTACGATGGTTACAGGGCCGGTTAGCATTCCCTTCATCGGTTTTTTGGTAAAACTTTGAGCAATTTGGGCTTCTTTGACTGTCATCGGCTCTGGTCTGGAGATATCACCATAGATCATTGGAGGTCTGATGCAACGGGTTCCATACGATTGAACCCAACCATTTTTGGTGAATTGAAAACCTTTGAGGCGTTCTGCAAAATACTCCACCATGTCGGTCCGCTCTGGCTCGCCATGAACCAAGACATCGAGTCCAATTTCTTCTTGGAGTTTTACAACGCGCCCAATTTCTTCACGAATGAACTGCTCATATTGAGATTGAGTCAACTCTCCTTTTTTCCATTTGGCTCTGGCTTGTCGGATCTCCTCGGTTTGCGGGAAACTCCCAATGGTTGTTGTGGGCAAAGCGGGAAGCCCCAAGTCTTTTTGTTGAACGACGTATCTATCTTTAAAGGAAAGCCCGCGTTTGAAATCTGCTGGTTTTAAGTTTTTCAAGCGTTCTTGGACTCCTTTATCGAGGGCAAAAGAGACGAATTCTTTATCGGTCCAGACGGCATCGTCCGCCTTCAATTCGGATTCAATGGCTTTTGCACCTAAATTGGCACACTTTGTGAGAATGCTAATTTCTTTTAGCCTTTCACTGGCAAAGGTCAGTCTCTTTTTCAAAACGGTTGGAATATGATCTTCTGTTTCCAATGAGACGGGGAGGTGTAGGAGGGAACAGCTGGGGTGGATCCATGCCTTGGAAAGATCCAACCACTTGCCCACCCCTTCTAAAGTCGTTGTCACCTCTCTTAAATGTGATCTCCAAATGTTTCTTCCGTCAATCAAGCCTAGACCGATCCATTTTTCGGAAGGAACCCCCTTTTCTTTGAGGGCATTTAAGTTTTTCTTGCCGCGCACTAGATCAAGTCCCACCCCATCGACAGGGAGAGCAGTCAGCTGTGAGTAAATGTTGGCAACATCTCCAAAATAGGTTTGCAACATTATTTTTAAACTTTTCTTTTGGGAAGTGAGGGTCTCATAAGTTTTCTTTAACCAGCCCAATTCTTCTGTTGTAACATCCCCACACAAAGCCGGCTCATCGATTTGGAGCCACTGGCAGTTTGTTTGCGCTAATTCAGAAACGATTTTTTGGTAAACTCCAGCTAATTGCTGCAAGTTTTGATCAAAACTTTTATTATTTTTGGCCCGTGAGAGCTTCAAAAATGTAAAAGGTCCGATCAAAACAGGTCTAAAATTCTTGTTTGGAAATTTTGTAGTGGCCCATTGATAAAATAATGTCAGGCGATTTTCTTTGAGTGTAAAACCCTCTTCGATTTCTGGAACAATATAATGATAGTTGGTATCAAACCATTTTTTCATCTCACAAGCGGTGACGTCTTGAGTCCCTCTTGCCATGGCGTAATAGCGATTCCACCCTGAAAGATTTTGGAAACGCTTTGGCACCACCCCTAGCATCAGGGCCGTCTCGAGCATCAGATCATAAGCGCTGAAATCACCCAGAGGAATAAAGTCGAGCCCCGCCTCAATTTGGGTGGCAAGATTATCCATGTGAATTTTTTCTAGGTCTTTGTGAAGTTGGTCTGCCGTGATTCCACCCTTCCAAAAAGACTCAATGATGCGTTTATACTCCCGATTTTTGCCGATCCTGGGAAAACCTAAATTAGTGCTGAGCGCCATATAAAATACCCCTTTCTTATTTGGAGTTCACTGAGTTAACAAATGAGTCTTAAGTGTCAAGAAGAACTACAGAGAGGGCTAGAAAATTGTTTACAAACCCTCACAGGGGTTATAAAGACCGTCGTATCGATGAAAGCGGTTCAAATCCACCAACATGGTGGTCCGGAAGTTCTGAAATATGAAGAGGTAGCTGACCCCATCTGCGGCAGCGGGGATGTCTTGGTTCAACTCAAAGCCGCTTCAATCAATCATCTTGATTTGTGGGTACGCCAAGGAATTCCCGGTTGGAAAGTAAGCCTTCCTTTGACCCCCGGTTGTGACGGGGCTGGGGTTGTGGCCGGCAAGGGGGAGTTGATCAAAGATTTGAATGTCGGCGATAAAGTTTTGGTCATTCCCAATGTGAGCTGTGGCAACTGCGAATATTGTGTGAATGGAGATGATAATCTTTGTCCTGAATATGGAATCGTGGGAGAAACCTGCAATGGTTGTGATGCCGAAATGATTGCCCTTCCACGACGCAATATCATCCCCATCCCAAAAGGGCTGACTTATGAAGAAGCAGCTGCCATTCCACTTGTTTTCATGACTGCCTGGCACATGTTGGTTACCAAAGCACAAGTCAAACCGGAGCAGTTCGTTTTAGTTTTAGCGGCAGGTTCTGGTGTCGGCTCGGCTGCGATTCAAATCGCAAAACTTCATGGTGCAAAAGTGATTGCCACTGCAGGAAACGATGCCAAACTAGAAAAAGCGAAGGGATTGGGTGCCGATTTTCTCATCAATCATTATAAAGAGCCCATTTCGGAGATGGTCAAACAATACACCGAAAATCGTGGTGTCGATGTTGTGGTAGAACATGTCGGCAAAGCAACATGGGAAGAAAGTTTAAAAAGTCTCGCAAAAGGCGGAAAAATCGTAACGTGTGGGGCGACAACCGGATCAGAGGTTAGCATCAATTTAAATTACATTTTTTATAAACACCAGCAGATTATCGGCTCGACGATGTCGACGCGAGGTGAATTATTTGAGATTTTAAATTTTGTTCGTCAGAAAAAACTCAAACCGGTTATCGATAAAGAATTTATGCTCAAAGAAGTGGCCGATGCCCATCGCTATGTCGCCGAAGGCAAGCAATTCGGAAAAGTAATCCTCACCATTTAGTTTATGGGAGCACCCATCAAAAAACGCAAAAGTTTTCCAGTCAAGATCGGTAGAGTGACTATGGGAGGAGGCCAACCTGTTGTCATCCAATCGATGACCAACACCGACACCGCTGATATTGAAAAATCGGTACAGCAGACGATGGAACTCTCTGATGCCGGCTCCGAACTGGTGCGACTCACTGTCAATGTCGATGCGGCCGCCCAGGCCATTCCTCACATTAAAGAAAAAATTCTGGCGAAGGGTTATACCACTCCCATCATTGGGGATTTTCATTATAATGGCCATACACTTCTCACTAAATATCCTGAGTGCGCTGAGGCTCTCGATAAATATCGAATCAATCCTGGCAATGTCGGTTTTGGAGAGACCCACGACAAAAATTTCAAACAGATGATTGAAGTCGCATTGAAACACAACAAGCCGGTTCGAATTGGTGTCAACTGGGGCTCACTCGATCAAACCATTTTAAATCGAATGATGGATGAAAATGGGCGTTCGGCCAATCCCAAATCAGCAGAGGAGGTAACCATCGATGCGATGGTGGAGTCAGCCTTATCTTCTGCGGCAATGGCCCGTGAATATGGAATGAGGCCGGAAAAAATCGTCATCAGTGTAAAGATGAGTCATGTGCAAGATGTGATCAAGGCTTATACGATACTAGCCTCAAAGTGTGAGTATGCACTGCACGTTGGTTTAACAGAAGCGGGCATGGGGCTCAAGGGAGCCGTTTCTTCGACGGCGGCTTTGGCCAATTTGCTTCAGCAAGGAATTGGTGACACCATTCGAGTTTCTCTGACCCCGGCACCCGGTGGTGCACGTACAGAGGAAGTTTTAATCTGTCAGCATATTTTGCAATCACTTGGGATGCGCCAATTTCAACCCTCCGTTACAGCGTGCCCTGGTTGTGGTCGGACAACCAACACTCTTTTTCAAGAAATGTCTCAAGATATGGAAAATTTTTTCCGCGAAAAACTCCCCGAATGGCAGAAAAAAGGCTACATTGGAGTTGAGTCTCTAAAAATCGCCGTGATGGGTTGCATTGTGAATGGCCCCGGAGAATCAAAAGTTGCTGATATCGGTATTAGTCTTCCCGGCACCGGTGAAAACCCAAAAGCCCCTGTCTTTGTGGATGGCAAAAAAGTCACCACCCTCGAAGGCCCCCAAATGATGACTCATTTCAAAAAGTTAGTCGAAGATTACGTTAACCAGAAATTTGGTTCCCACTAGCAACTTTTTTTGAAATCTACCGAAGCATTTCATAGAGTATGAGAGTCATTATCTTTGGTTTAACATCAGATCAAAGTTTCATTTTAGCGCAAGCTGCACATAACCTCTCCACTTTTCCATTGGGTTCTTTGATGGAAAAAGGAGCAGATGCTGGCTTGGGCTTTATTCTCGGTCCTCTCGCATACGCCGAAATTCCCAGAATGGATGAAGGCTATTTGTTAAATGCAGGAAAAGAGCTTGCTGCCTTAGTCAGAGGCGAGCCGAGTTTACAAAAAGCCATTTTAAAGAGAGACGAGTTGGTCGCCAGCATTAATGACATAGCTCTTTTGCCAGATTCAGCACAACTCGAGCAAGGAATGGTTGAGCATGCCTGGATGAAAAACCCAGAAGGGAGAGCCCTTTATCTTCATGAACATCCAGAAGAGGGAACAGATTTTGATGTAAAAAAACTCGTGGAATATACAAAACGAGCAGAGAAAAAAGGGGAAAGTAGTGAGCTATTTATGCAGGCCCTTTATTTCATTGGGATCAGGCATCCCGATCCAGATAGAAAGCAGTTTGCACAAGTTGAGTTTGCATCTGTCCAGGCAGCGCGCAGACAAGCCCTTTTTGAAATGGGTTCTCTAAAATTAGATCTCAAAGAACTTTGGACAAGATTAAATGAAGTTGTCGCTAGGAGAGAAGTTGATTTGGCCTTCGACATTATTCGTTTGATATGGGCCAAAAATTGTGGAGAAAATGTACGTGAAAAACTATCTCATCACGTATCTCCCATGATACGTGGAGCCTATATCATGGTTGTGATGCAATCTGATAATAACAAGACAAGCCTAGAAGAACTGTGGAAAAAACAAGAACCGCTTATCGATAGAGATCTCAAAAATTCCAGTGGTGACATTCGATGTGATGCCCTTTCCGAATTGACAGCATTTGCAGCGCTTGGTTTGCGAGCGGCTTGGTTAAAGTTAGGCGCGTTGGCCAAAAACCCTGATGACCCGTTAGTCCAAGAAGAATCAATAGGGGCGTTAGAGTTATTGCGGCAACGGGCAGCACTTAGAGCTGAAAGAGCCAACGTAGCCTGAATTACCTTCCCTTAAACTCTGGTTTTCTTTTTTCGAGGAAGGCTCTCATTCCTTCTTTTTGATCTTGGGTGTCGAAGAGTTCGAAGCAGAGGCGGCGCTCTTCTTTAAGGCCTTGAGCTAATGGAAGTTCAAAAGATTTTAGAATAGCTTGTTTGGCGTGTGCAACTGCAATAGATCCTTTTTCAGAAATTTTTAAGGCCAACTTTTTGGCTTCGTTTAGATATTCAGCCGCCGGTGTTACTTTGCCAACAA
The DNA here is from genome assembly GCA_001798075.1 of Deltaproteobacteria bacterium RIFCSPHIGHO2_01_FULL_43_49. GTDB lineage: Bacteria > UBA10199 > UBA10199 > SPLOWO2-01-44-7 > SPLOWO2-01-44-7 > SPLOWO2-01-44-7. The sequence continues at coordinate 201,741 of MGRG01000005.1, forward strand.
GGCCTGCTTCAAAGGCTTCTTTGGCGGAGTAAATATTTCCTGTCAAAATCCACTCCATCGCCTTCGATTTTCCAATGAGGTGGGTCAGTCTTTGTGTCCCTCCGGCCCCCGGAATAATTCCTACATTGATTTCTGGCTGACCAAATTTGGCTGTTTCGGAGGCCACAATCATGTCGCACATCATGGCCAACTCACAGCCTCCACCAAGACAAAAACCGGAAACGGCCGCAATGATCGGCTTTTTAACATTAGAAATTCTGTCCCATATGGCCAAAGGGTCTTTGGCCAAAAGCTCTTTTGCAGTATGTGAAACCATCCACTTGAGGTCAGCCCCTGCTGCAAAGGCCTTGTCACTGCCAGTCAAAACAATGCAGCGAATTTTTTCATCGCGATCCAATTCCTCCAGGGCTGAGACCAATTCCTTCATCAACTCTGGACTTAAGGCATTCAGGGCCTCAGGTCGGTTGAGTTGGACAACAGCAATGGGCTCTTCACGATGTACAAGAATCATGTCACCTACTTAACAAAAGCCATTGAGATTATCAATTTGACAATTACTTAATTTTTAGATGATGGGTGGCCCGCAGTGTTTCTGTGGGGTTTAGTTAGGGGCCCCCACAGAAATACGGAGGGGCAGGACCCGTCATCTAAAAATTATATGAAACCACGTTTTGTACGCATTGCTCGTGAGTTTATTCATCACCTCCCTTATTCCGCCGTGGGAGTTGCAGCGAGTTTAGGTATTCTTTTAGGTCTAGAAAAAATGGGTTGGGATAAAAACCCCGTTTTTTCTTTTCATGTCACCCATCCCACACATATTTTTTTAAGCGCTATTGTGACCACCGCCATGTTTTGGAAGTATGAGCGCAAATTACTCAAGGCGGTATTCATTGGTTTTGTAGGAGTCATTCCCATTTGTTCCATCAGCGATGTTTTCATGCCTTACTTGGGCGGATTACTTTTAAAAACACCCGTTCAGTTTCATCTCTGCGCGATTCAAGAACCTTGGCTTGTTTATCCCGCCTGTTTTTTGGGAATTTTGGGCGGACTTACCCTTTTGAAGTGGATCGAGAAGTTAACTGAATTTTGTCATCTAGCGCACGTCATGGTGAGCTCACTAGCCTCTATATTGTATCTGATCTCCTTCGATATTTCTTTGTGGCATGTTTCTATGTTAGCCATCTTTGGAATTACTCTTTTGTCTGTTTGGATTCCTTGTTGTTTGAGTGATATCGCTTTTCCCTTAGCACTTGTCGAAGAGGGTCATGCACCTTGTTGCGGTCATCACCCCCATTCCTTCTAACGCTCCAGTGGGCCTTTCAATAACACTTCGTAATTGTGAGGAATAAGACTAAAAGAAAAGCCGTGCCAGTTGCTTTCATCAAAAAGTGGTTTGCAGGACTCTTCCCATTCCCTACTATTTTTGTGGACGAAATCTCCTTGCGGATTTCTGCAAAAATGCTGCTGTTCTGAAGCGATACGCGTAGCCACGGTTTCCTCTTTTCTTAAATATATATAGCCCTTTGACTCAATGGTAGCTTGAAGATTTAGCTGAGTCATTTGGGAAGGAAGAATATTTACAGGGCCTTCGATGAGTGATACCGAAATTTTTGTTCGCTGTTTTTCAACGTCCTGCAAAATTTCTATATAGCCCCTTAAAGCACTTTCCGAGATGAATTCCATCTTCGTTTTATAATACAATTTCCCTTCAACCGCCATGTCTTCAAATTTTATGGAGTAATCTTTAAACCGGATGTTACTTGCCTCTGGTCCTGGAAGGTTTCCGGTTTTTTTCGAATTCCAGTCTACTTCTGCAATTCTTTTCAACCCCCCCTCGTTTGTTATGTTCCAAATAGTCGCCGTTCGATCGTAGTAGGAATTTTGGCCTGTTCCATATTGGAGGTGAGCGAAATCAATCGATACTTTATAAATTGCTCCATCTCTTCCGGCGATTTTTCTCTCGAAAGGATATTGTATGGCTAAGTTGGAGGAGTCTTGAGGATAAAAATCAAGAAATTTCAAGACAAAGTCTTGCCGCTTGGTGGGCACTTCAAGAAGGTTTGTTAAAAATTGAGTCAACTCTTGAGGGTTTTTTGTTTTTAGAGATGTACTTTCCGATTGTGATTGGGAGGAATTGATAAAAAGGGATAAAAAAAGGAGGGCTAGCCCTCCTCTCCACAACATCGCTATTTTTGAACTCACAAGCTAATTATAACGAGGAAAAGCTTGGCAAAGAATGGGTTAAATAATACCTTTTATATTTCAATGAGTTGGGATAGGGATCGAGTGGCGGGTCTTGGGAACACCCACGACATTATGAGTGAAATAAAGAAACATTTAATTACACTTTCGAGCGATTTTGGGTCGGGAAACATCGGCTGTGGGGCGATGGAGGCGATAATTTTTGAAATCTGTCCTGAGGCCAAAGTCGTTCATTTGTGCCACACGATTAGAGGTTTTGACATCAAAGAAGGGGCCAGAATGTTGGAAGGTGTAGCGAAGCTGCCGATTGGTTTTCATGTGGGAGTTGTTGATCCAGGTGTTGGAACAAAACGAAAAGGAATTGCAATTCAAACCAAACGAGGTGATTTTTTGATCGGTCCCGATAATGGTTTGTTAAGACCGGCTGCAGAATTTTTGGGTGGGATCATAAAAGCTTGGGAACTGTCTAACGATCAGTTTCATCGCAAACCGGTCTCTCCCATTTTTCACGGAAGAGATATTTTCGCACCGGTTGCCGCCTATCTTGCAAAAGGAATTTCGCCCGACGAATTAGGACCAAAAATAAATAGTGATGGACTCATTGCTGCCCCCTACCATGAAGCACTTTGGAATGGTGATCAAATTGAGGCCGAAGTGATCCATATTAATGGAAATGGCTCTGTTTTTTTGAATATCAAAGCAGAAGAATTTACAAAAAGGGCAAAACAAGGGGATAAAATAGCTTTTCACTTACCGCCAGGTACCAGGTACCACACGGTAAATTTTCAGAGGACTTTTGGGGAGGTGGCAAAAGGCGAACCAGTCATATTGAAAGACGATTTTGGCAGAATTGAACTCGCTATCAACCAAGACAATTTTGCTTTGACTTTTGATATCAAACGAGGGCAGAAATTGATTTTGAAAAAGGAGAAATAATGAGCAACATCAAATGTCTTCGTTGCGGTGCTGAAGCTACCCCACCCGATTTTGTTCCCTACAGCGGTCCTTTGAAAGAGGCCATTGTGAAACAAGTTTGCGGCCAATGCTGGGAAGAGTGGAAAAAAATGAGTGTGATGGTAGTCAATGAATATAAACTGACACCCTTTTTGCCCCAACATCGCGAAATTTTAGAACAACAGATGAAGGAATTTTTAAACCTCCAACTGTGAGACCCAATCTAAATCTTCTCAAAAATGTTTTGAGTTTGCCCACGGCTCCTTTTCATGAACAAGCCGTTATCCATTTTATCAAAAGCTTTTGTGCCAAATTAGGTGTGGTCTGCAAGCAAGATCGTTTTGGCAATCTCAAAGCCATTTACAAAAGGGGGAAACAAAAACCGATTGCCTTTACAGCTCACATGGATCACCCAGGCTTTGAAGTGTTGCAGACTAATCGGTTAGGGGCAAAAGTTCGTTTGCTAGGAGGTGTTCCAGACAAATATTTTCTTAAAGCGCGGGTTGTTCTTGTTGACCAAGATGGTTTAACTAAAGGTCGTGTTTTAAAAATTCTAAATAAAAAGAAAAGAGAGTTTTGGGTTCAAACAAAAAGACCTGTTCGAAAAAAAACCTTTGGCTATCTTGACTTGCCCGCTTTCCAGCTTCGCAAAGGAATGATCCACACCAAAGCAGCCGATAATCTGATGAGTGTCGCCATTCTTTTGAATCTCCTGGAAAAGCTTGTTCGGAAAAAAGCCAGGGCAAATGTCGTCTGCCTTTTCACGCGGGCTGAAGAAGTCGGTTTCATTGGGGCCTCAAAGGCAATTCAGAATCGGTTTTTGCCGCGAAATATCCCGATTGTTGTTTTGGAAACAAGTTCCGCCAAGGCTGGAAAAGTCGAGATTGGCAGTGGGCCCGTGCTTAGAGTAGGCGATCGCTTTTCCAGTTTTTCTTGGGAGATGGACTTGTGTTTAAGATTAGTAGCGCAAGAATTAAAATCAAAAGAAAAAAGTTTTGAGTATCAAAGGGGGCTTTTAGCCGGTGGGCGCTGCGAAGCAAGTCTTTATGTTGTCAAAAAATATCTTGTGGGAGGGCTGGCCCTTCCTTTGGGTAACTATCATAATGTCGGTGCCAAAAGTTATGCCACAGAATATGTGAGTCTAAAGGATTATCAAAATTTGCTGAAGTGGTTGATCTTTCTGTCGGCCAATTTTCCAAAGACTTTAAAGAGGTTAATAAAAAAGTAGCGGGTCCTGTCCCTCCGTGTTTCTGTGGGGGCCCCTAACTAAACCCCACAGCAAACACTCCGGGCCACCCGCTAGTTTTTTACTCATTTATTAAAAAACGTAACCAAGTGATAAGCGATAGCTGGAGCTGGTTTCCCTGTTGTTTCTGTTTTCTCCTTGTGCCTCGAACCCAACAGAATAAGCCCCCAGAAATTCAAATTGGACTCCGCCACCACCAATGTGTGCCTTGTAATTCACAAAGGGGTTTCCGATTCGGCCTGCCTCAAAACCTCTTTGGGCATAAGAATAAAAACCATAAATGGATAGAAATTCTGTCGGCACCACTTTGAGTTCGGCAAATCCTCCATGAAAATTTCTGGAGGTTGTCCCCACCATTAAATTTTGAAATTCGTAACCCCCACCAATCCGCAGGAATTCCATCGGTTCAAAAAATAGGGCCGGACGAAGCGTGTGCGTATTGGCGCGGGTGAAGTCTTGAAACCGGTAGTGAAATTCCGGCGTCACCTTCCAAATAGTATGAGCAATGCCCACTTCGTAATTTTGTCTCGGAAGAATATCAACTTCCGGGGCAAACCCCAAACTCAAATCAAAACGCGTTTTTTCTTTCAGATAATAATGACCAAAGAGTCTTGTATCAAAACCATCTCTGCCGAAGCGCTGGATATAGGCACTATAAAGTCCCAAGCCATATGTCTTTTCTCTTTCGATTCGGATTTGTTGAAACTCACCTTGAGTCTGCGACGAGTAAGAAGGATTTTCAGTGATATAACCACCTTCAATCACAATTCGTGATTTTCTCTCAAGTTGTGGTTGGACCGCTTCACTCTCTTCGTTGCCAGGTTCTATTTTTTCAGCTTTATCAAAAAAATCTCTAGCCTTTTTTTGTTTGCCCATGGCCAGATAGGCCTTGCCTGTTCCCACTAGTGCCGGAACATTTTTAGAATCGAGCTCCAAGACTTTTTCATAAGTTTTAACCGCCTCTTCATAATTGCCTTGCCAATATTGGACTTGGGCCAGACCTGAGAGGGCCCCCAAGTTTTCGGGATCATGGTGTAAAACCCCCTCATAGAGGCTTTGTGCCCCCTCGTAGTCTCCTGCCTCCTCTTTTTCCTGGGCTTGGCTCATTATCCTTTCCGAATCGCCTTTAGGAGAAGTGAAGCCATTGGAAAAAGGTAGGAGGCAAAAGCCAAAAACCATTATGAAAACAAGGAGTAATACACGCATTTCATTTCCTCCTCCAGGGTTTAACCATATTTTGTTGCGAAAATCACGCAACTTTTTTCTAATTTGCTCGATAAAACCTAGGGAGCATAAAATCAATGAATAGCGGAGGACTAGTAACCATTTTTCAACTAGCTGTTCCACAACAGTTAGCCCTTTTAGAGACGGCAACGAATTTGCTTGCAGTCGATTTGAGTACCCTTGTTGCGGATGGGAATGAGGCCGGTTTGGCCTTCGCGCTGGCTCCTGCCGCAGATGTTTATGGAGAGGATCATTTACTGAGTAGGGCTAGAGAGATTGCAGGTTTAGCAAAAACAGATCCTGGCGAGGCAGCTGCAAGCAAACAAAGACTTGTAAGAGAGTTTGTCTCGTTGGTTGAGCAGTCTTCAGCTCCCAACCCCCCTCCACATCAGCTGATATATCTAAAAAGGGTTTTAGGTTTGATGGAGACGACAACAAGGGTTGTGCGTATGGGTATCGATGTTGCGAACGCCATCGCTTTAAACAATCAGTTGGAAAATGTTTTTCGGACTTTGCAGGAAAGGGGAATCCCCGTCGACATTTTCATTATCGACAGGGACCGCGAGGTAACGGTAAGAAGTAAATTAATTCACATTGAGGGAGATCCTTCAGGCACTCAAAGACGGATGATCGTGGAAGCCAAAGTAATTAAGGGGAGCATGGAAGGAGAACGCGATTCCTATTCGGTAATTTTTTCCGACAGGACACACCCGTTACCTATGGAGCTTAGTAAAGATGTGGAACTCGGTAATCTTAGCTTTAACATCACCTTATTCATTGATGGACTACTACTATAAAAAGGAGATTTCTTGAGACGATATTTTTGCTGTTTGGTTTTGGTCCTGTTGGGATTTGTCAAAACACTGTCCGCGGATTCAGGTATGGATCATGCCTTGACGACAACGGTTGCCAGAAAAACTTTGCAAGAGGTGATGATGGCGATTGCCAAAGATATCGAGGAGCTTCAAGGAGATTTTCCACAATTAAAAAAATGGAATGATGCCGAAATTTCTCCCGAAGGAATTTATTACCAATATCATTACACAGCTGGGCGATATCCTTTTGCCGAAGAAGAGTTTGGAAAGAACGGATGCCATCTTGCCATCGATACAAAAGATCAGCTACAGGCATCAGCCTCTCCTCAAATCCTTGGCGAATTAAAACTGGGGATTTATTTGAAGTTTAAGGCCGTTGGGAAAGATGCGGAAGAGTTAAAAAGACTTATTCAAGAAATCGTTGCTAAACGTTTTGAAATGATCAGGAACCTAAACTCTTAGGTAAGCTTCAAAGTTGCTATTTATCCAAAATTTGGTATCAAACCCAAATGGCAGATCCTCTTATCCAAAAAGCCCTAGAGGCCAGAAAGAATGCCTATTCGCCTTATTCCAAATTTGCCGTGGGGGCGGCTTTGGAGGCCCAAGATGGAACAGTCTTCACTGGCTGCAATGTTGAAAATGCCTCCTATGGTTTGACAATCTGTGCGGAGAGGGTGGCATTGGCCAAAGCCATTTCTCAAGGGGTCACGAAATTTAAAAGGCTGGCAGTCGTTGCCGACTATCCAGAGCCGGTTCCGCCGTGTGGCATGTGTCGCCAAGCTTTGTTTGAGTTTGCGCCAGAGCTTGAATTGATTCTGGCCAATACCAAAGGGGAATCAGAAAAAACGATACTCTCCAAACTTCTTCCAAATGCCTTTCAACTGAAACGCTAGGTTATTTTTTGCTCCACTAGTATAAAAGGTAGGGCTTACGTTGTCTTACAAAAGAGGAAGAAGGTTCTGCCACCCATTCTAAAAGTTCTCTCAAAGGAAGATGCTTTTCCAGTGCCTGGCGCACGGTTGCATCACCTGTTAATAAATCGATTGCCGGAATGTCTTCTATAAATTCATAGGGCTCCAGTCTCCATTGGAAGCCTTTATCGTGATAGAGGGTGTACAAAGCCCATATCAAAGCAATACCGGTAACATAAGGCTTGAAAATTTCCCGATCCGTAACTTTCAGGCGAACACCAAAACATTTTTGACCTACCCATTTTTGGAGTGTCGGCGTGAATTCAACAGGCTCAAACTGAACTCCGGGCAGGCGAAATTCACTTAAGGATTCTAGACATTCTGCTGGTTTAACAAATGGAGCCCCCGTAATTTCAAATGGGATGTCTGTTCCTCTTCCCTCTGAGATGTTTGTCCCTTCCAGTAAACAAGTCCCCGGATACAATAGCGCTTGCAAAGGCGAGCGCATGTTTGGAGAGGGGTTGGTCCATTTCAAACCGGTTTGATCCCAAAACCATTCGCGCTGCCAACCTTCCATTGGCATCACTGTCAGATCACAATTCAAATCTTCCGTGTCATTGATCATGCGGGCCATTTCGCCAATTGTCATCCCGTGCCGCACCGGCATTGGGTAGAGCCCCACAAAAGAAGTGTAGCCTTCTTTGTTGCTCTCCCCCTCAACAGAAAGACCATTAATTGGATTGGGCCTGTCACAAACAATCACCTCTTTTTTATATTTAGCACAAGCTTCCATGCACATGGTGGTCGTCCAAATATAGGTGTAGTAGCGAGCTCCAACATCTTGCAAATCAATCACCAAGCAGTCGATATTTTTAAGCATCTCTTCGGTTGGTTTCAGTTCCTTTTCGGAATGGCCATAAAGACTGTAAAGAGGCAACCCCGTTGGTTTGTGGGTGCCAGAGTGGACCGGCTCCATGTCTTGAGCTGAAGTAGTAATGCCGTGTTCGGGTCCAAAAAGGGTTGTGACTTTCCAATCTTTTGAGTCAACAAGTAAGTCCAGGATATGTTGGCCCTTTGAATTGACACTGGCTTGATGGCCCAAAATGCCAACTCTTTTTCCCTTCAATTTGTCTTTGAAATCTCTAGTTAAAATGTCGAGCCCAAGTAGCATGGCGGGATGCGCATATCATAACTTGCCTGGTTGTCAAAGTGTGCTATGGAAACCCGCCATGCATATTTCTCGCAAACAACATTTTATTGACGCCGCCCTTTTGTGGACGATCACAGGTTCTGCGCTCGGTTTTTTTGGGATGAAGTGGGTTGTATTGGGGTTTCCTCAAAAATGGGCTCTTATATGGATTGGTGTTTGTATTGCAGTCGGTTTTCTTAAAGGACATTTTGCCATTGCCCGTTCTGCAGATCGCGCCATTCAAAGAATTCAGAATTTTCCGGAGCGCACCCCCTTCTTCAAAGTCTTTGGCAAAGGACAGTGGATTTTGGTAACAGCGATGATGGGGTTGGGAATGATTTTGCGCGTTTTGCATGTTGATAAAAGCTACCGCGGAATTGTTTTAAGTATTGTGGGTGTTGCTTTGCTATGGGCCTCTCGGGAATTTTGGAAAGCAGCATGCAAGCAATCCTGACAGAAAAAGCACCCAAACCGATTGGTCCTTACTCTCAAGCAATTCTTGCCAACGGCTTTCTTTTTTTATCGGGCCAAATTCCAATCGACCCTAAAACAAATGCGGTTTCCCTTTTTGATGGAGATGTTGGAAAGCAAACGGAACTTGTTTTAAAAAATATTCAAGCCATTCTCGATTCGCAAAAACTTTCTTTAGCCTCGGTTGTTAAAACGTCCATTTTTTTGAAAGATTTATCTCAATTTAATAAGGTCAACGAAATCTACGCCAAATTTTTTGGGCCTCACAAACCTGCCCGCACAACGGTTGAAGTTTCAAACCTTCCAAAAGGTGCGGCGATAGAAATCGAAGCAATCGCTATTGCTGTTGTTTAGACAAGTTCGGGTAAAACCTTCTCAAAAAAATCTTTATAGGAAAGAGCACATTCTCCCTTTGAAAACACTTGTCGAGTTTGCCCAGTGTAAACTAAAAATTTATCTACTTTCTTGTGGGCGACACTTTCAAAAGAACGAAGCCCTTTCATGTCAACCTCTTGCGCATTTTTTGAGAGCTTACATTCAATAGCAATGAGTTTTTCCCCAATGTCTAAGATAAAATCAACTTCGACACCCGTGTCTGTGCGGTAGGCGCTAAATTTCCACTCTTTCTTTTCAGAGTGAATAAAATGAATGCATTCAAGGCAGACCCATTGTTCAAAGAGTTTGCCTGTTTCAATAGGGCTTAGTTTTTGCTTGTGTAGCCCCAAAATGGCATTCCTCACCCCCATATCAAAAAAAACAAAGCGATCGCGTTGACTCACACGTCTTTTACTGGAAGTTGGCCTAAAGGGGGGAATTCTAAAAACGATTAATGTTTCCTCAAGGATAGTGTAGAATCTTCGGATTGTCTCTTTGGGGATTTCGCTATCGTTTGCTATTTTGCTGTAATTGACCCACTCGCCACTGCTTTGCGCAGCTAAATCAAGAAAACGGGCATACGCCCCGATGTTTTTGGCAATGGCTTCACTTTGAATTTCCTCTCTCAAATAAGTATTGGCATAACTAGAAAGGGTTTCGGCCCCTTCTTCCTCATCTAGATAGACTCCAGGGAGTGAGCCAGTTTGCAACGCTTTTTCTAAGTTAAAGAGAGAGCCTAGTTCCCAGAAAGAAAGTGGATCTAAATACTCTAGCAAAATCCGTCCGGGAAGAAGATTGGCTCCACCCCGTTTTAATTTGCGTGCACTGGAACCAGTCAAAATAAATCGGTGTGGAGAGCCAACATCTAGATGAGCTTGAAGAGTATTCAATAGCGAAGGGATTCTCTGAATTTCATCGAAGACAATTAAGGAGGGTTTGTCGATTGCCGCTAGTTCCCTTTTTATTTTCCCCGGATCTTTTGAATAAGAGAGATAGAGTTCTTCATCGGCCAAATTAATAATGAGGTTTGGATTTAGGGATTGGGCGAGTGTTGATTTTCCAACTTGGCGTGGACCAAGCAAGAGTATGTTTTTATTAGATTTTTTTAGTGAGTCGGTTATTTTGCGAACTATCATATAGGTCATATACATTGAAAATGACCTAAGCGCAAGTCAAAATGGGAGCAACTTTTCTCAAAATTTGCCGATAACTATAAGGAATGGCGCCTATAGCGAATATATTGGGTATTGGTACTGCACAAGCCTCTTTAGCCCAAATGGAGGCCAGTCTTGTCATCTCTCAAGATGAGACAGGGGTTGAAAATCCACCAGCTAATGCAGACCAATTTGTAATAGCAGATGAGCCCCTTATTTCTCCAAAAATTCATTCTAACTCGTCTCCTGAATCACTTGCGGCTTTCGGGATGTTTGGTCTTTCACCTCTATCACTAGCGATTTGTGCGGGCGGTTTGTTAATGGCAAAATTAATGCGCCGACCCCTCTCGCAACTCCTTATCACTACGCTTGGGACAACTTGGGCAGCAACGACTATGGTTGAAGGAAATTGGCCTCTTGCCATTGAGCTCTATCTTAGCGGGTGTGCAACGTTAAGAATGATCAAACATTTCAATATACACCCCTCTACTCAAAAACCAATAGATGCCAGAAGTTTTCGGGACTATTTTGATGTTTCAAAATTACCTCGGCTTCGTGATAAGTATGGTCGCGATGAATGTTATACAAAAGCAGTAGACGCACTCGAAAAAATTTTAATGGACAATCCTAAACTGCAGCAGTTTTTTGATTTCGATCCGCGCCACCAAAGTTTGTTGGATGAAATGGGTTGGGTAAGAATTGCAGACGACTATATAGGAAAAATTTCAACGGCAACAGGTTCAGCAAAAGGCATTTTTGTTCCCATGGATGAAACGTTATATACGGGTGGTGTTGTTGAATTTGGTGTCCATGAATTAGCACACGTTCTTCATTTTACTGCTATTAGAAAGAAAGTGTCATTCAATGATCTTCAGAGGGTTAAAGAATACTTTGATACTCATGATGTCCATCAACGCATTGCCCCTTTTTTAGATACGGTGAGACAACATTTAGTGAAGAGTGATTCGGGATCTCCAATTCCACATGAAGTAAGAAATGCAGCAGCAATATTAATCTTCCAAATTGGCAAAGGAGAATTTGGAGGTCACCATGAAAGTGTCCCCACATTTTTACAAACAAAACTCAGTTTTTTTGCAAGAAGCCTAAAATTCAGGCCTTGGATGTTTATAAATCAATTAATCGCCTGGTTCCTCATGCCGATGGCTTGGATTGGTGGAATTCATCGCGACACTCAGTTTTTGAATCCTCTCTTTGCTTATGACAATCCATTTATTCTTAGGCGCGTTCTTAAATTAGGTCCAATTGATTCACTTCTGGGAAGCGAAGGTTAATCAGGAAAGCGATTCTTGTTGCCAACCATGACAAAGGGCATTGAGCCAGGCAAGTTTTCCCTGAGATGCTTTTGAAATAGGAGAGTTTGATTTTTGAAGAAGGCTTTGAAAAAAAGGCTCGACGATTTCTTCTCGTTCCTCTTTGGTGGTCGCCGCCATCAATTTGACAAAAAGGTCTCCAACCAATTTGCCATCCCCAATGTGAGGGGACAGAATTGCAGCACGAAAAGTAGCCAACCTTGTATTTAAATCTCCTTTTTCAAAAACTTTTTGCAAGAGATGGGTGGCTTCTTTAGGCCTGAAAGTGGCAACCTTTTGAAGACCATAAAGATAAGCATGCGTTTTTCCGTTCAATACATTTAACATAGGCTATCTAATGCCGGCAAAATAGCGCCAATATCTCCACAAGCAATTTGAACCAAACGAAACCAGGGCTCACTTAGTTTATTTGTTGAAGTGTTCAAAGCATCTTTAAGCATCTGTTGAACAACCAATGGTTGCAGCTCACTTAAAGTTACCAATCTTGGCAAATCGTTATCAAAGAAATATCGAATGACATTATCTGGAGCGGTAGAAAGTCTTTCAATTTTGGCAATCAGTTGGGTTGTCTCTTCTTTGACATGGCGCCTTGTCAATAATGTTTGCACCCATCGGATCGGCCTCCACGTCGGCTCCGCTAATTTTACCGATTGTTCTTCTTGTGGTGGGATATATTCATCTATTGCGATACCTGGATCGGTGACTTCATCGTTGTCATTGCGAGGCTGTAAGGCCGAAGCAATCTCCCGTGTGATCGTAGATTGCTTCGCTTCGCTCGCAATGACAAATTTAAACCAGCTCATCGTTCAATATCCCTCGATTTTTCTCCATGCGTTGCGGTAACCGTTGTTGTAATTCCGCCTCTCACACTAAAAACTGCTTGAATTTCCATCCAGCTCGGCTCCACCACATAAACCAGATCATTTAAAATTTGGTTCGCCACTTTTTCGTGAAAAGCCCCTTCATTGCGAAAAGACCAGAGGTAATTTTTGAGTGCTTTGAGTTCAAAACACATTTTGGCCGGCACATATCGAATATGGATAGTTGCAAAATCGGGCTGTCCCGTTCTGGGACAAAGACAGGTAAATTCCGGGCATTCACAGTGAACGACGTAATTTCTTTCCGGATAAGGGTTTGGAAAAACCTCTATATTTTTTGATGGTTCGCTTGACACTGCTCCCCTCTTATCAAATTGATTTGGGCACCGCAACCGATTTTAAATCGCCGATTAGGAGTTGTTCTTCCCAGTGGCGAACCACTGGGAAGAACAATGCACCATACTATCGCGGCGTTTGCCAACAGCCACCGGCTGTTGTTTTCCGCCTTGATTTCCCTCGTTTTGGTTGATAAGCAGCTCTTCTATGTCTGGCCAAAACATTATTGTTTTAGACCTAGAAACCAAAAGGACCTTTGAAGATGTTGGTGGAAGGGAAAACTTGGGCGAATTGGGGGTTTCTTTGGTGGGGGTTTATTCTTATCTTCATGGCGACTATCAAGCTTTTTGGGAAGATGATTTTCCAAAACTCTTGAGTCTGCTCGTTAGCAAACCGTTGGTAGTTGGCTTCAATCAGAAACGTTTTGATCTGCCTGTTTTGCAGCCTTATTTTAAAAATTTTGATCTCAAAAGTTTACCAATACTCGATATTTTGGATGAGTTGACCAAAACTTTGGGCCACCGAGTCAGTTTGGATAGTGTGGCGCAGGCAACACTGGGGACTAGAAAAAGTGGCCATGGTTTGGATGCGATTCGCTACTGGAACCGAAAGGAACTCGATAAATTAAAAAAATATTGTTTGGATGATGTACGCATTACAAAAGAGGTTTATGAATATGGGGCCAAGCATGGTGAACTTATATTTATGGATAAATTCAGCACCTCAAAATTAAAAGCGCCGGTTTCTTGGAAGTTGCAAACTAACGAAAAGGAAGATAAACAGTATTCTCTTTTTTAAATTATGACGGATGATTTTATCATTATTGGTGGTGGGCCCGCTGGATGTTCGGCTGCCCTTTTTGCGGCTCGTGTGAAAAGAAAAGTGGTCATGATCCACAAAGGAACAACCCCTCTTATTCATTCTTTCAATTGGTTGCTCCCTGGTTTTCCGAATGGATTGGGTCCCGCCGAGTGGCTTAAAAACATGCGTTCCCAAATTGAAACTTCCGGATTTACCTTTGTGGAAGAAGAGGTTACCCAAGCAGCGCTTGGGGCCAGTGTGAAACAAATTATCACCAGCTCTGGAAAGGTTTGGGAAGGCCCCGCCATCATTTTGGCAACCGGTTGTTATGACCGAACCGGCTTTATAGAAGGAGAGGCAAAATTTGTCGGTCACGGCGTTTTTTACAACGCCTATCAAGATGCCTCTTTGTGTGATGGTCAGAGTGTGGTTGTGGAAGGAAAGAATGATCAGGCAATTAGAGAAGCCCTTTATCTTTCTCGTTTTGCCAGCAAAATCTATTTTATTGTTCCTGCCATGAAATTAGAAGCGGATGAAAAATTGATTGGCGCTCTTCGGGCCAATCCCAATGTTAATCTTCTCTTGAGTGCCAGCATTAAAAAAATCGAAGGGGAAAATCAACTGGAAGGGGTAACTGTGTTGAGCGCTGGTGAAGAAAAAAAGATTGAGGCAAAAGCGGTCTTCCTTTTTGCCCGCCAGAGCAAACCAAAATATGATTTTCTCAAGGGAACTATTGAAATTTCTGAAGAAGGTTGTGTTTTGGTGGATGATCAAATGATGACTTCAATTCCTGGTGTTTTTGCCTGTGGGGATATGCTCTCCGGTGCGCCACAACTCCAGTTTGTATCCGCCGCGCAAGGTTTAGTTGCCGCCATGAATGCCGATCGATATCTTTCCAATCCTAATCTGTGACCCCACGGGCCCTCATTTTTGATTTTGACGGCGTGTTGGTTGATTTAGAACCCTTGCACATGAAAGCCTGGCAAGAAGTTTTAAAACCGATTGATCTTACTTTTTCGGACAAAGACTATGAAGAGCGTTATTTGGGACTCAATGACAGAGATTTTTTAGCCCTCCGTTTTAAAGAGGCGGGCAAAAAACTTAGTCAGACCCTTTGCAATGAATTGATCCAAAAAAAAGAACACAAAACAACAAAGTTTTTTTCAAAAGAGATACCACTCATTGATGGGGTTCAAGATTTTTTGAAAAAAGTTTCTCAAAAATATCCGTTAGCTATTGTTACGGGTGGGCTTTCTAATGAAGTCTATTTTGTTTTGGATCATTTAAAATGGAGACCTTTGTTTAAAATTATTATTACTTCTGGCGATGTTCAAAAGGGCAAACCCGACCCCGAAGGATTTTTGAAGGCGTACGAAAAATTAAAAAATCTTTGTGAGTGGAACCCCCCTTTGCAAAAATCAGAATGCCTTATTTTTGAAGACTCTCAGTATGGCATGGAAGCTGCCAAGAGAGCGGGCATCCCATTTGTGCAAGTTCGCGGGAGTCTTAGAGGTTTTGATTATTGAATGACTTTTAAAAGTTCCAGGACCGCCTCATATTTTCCAAACGGCGGGAAGATATAAACTCCTTTGACCCCAGTCATGTCATGGGCTTCTTTGAGGGCTTCTTGGGCGACTTTAAGACCGATTTCCCGCTGGGCCTCTTTTGTAGCGGCCTTTTTCAATTGATCCATAACGGAGTTGGGGACTTGCATCCCTGGCACTTCATTATGCAAAAACTCTGCGTTTTTGAGGCTGGCTAGAGGCAAGATGCCAACAAAAAATGGAATTTTTAAAAAAGAACGAGACTTGGCTAAAAATTTATCGAGGAGTTTCGATTCATAAACCGGTTGTGAAAAAATAAACTCGGCTCCCGCTTCGATTTTTTTGCGTAGTCTTTCCACTTCTATATCCATATCAATCGCTCCAGGGTTGCAACCACATCCAATAACAAGCGAAGTAGCTTCACCGATCGGGCGATTCGCAAAATCCAAACCATGATTCAAATTGTTGATGAAATGGATGAGTCCAATGGCATCGACATCAAAGACAGCCGTCGCATCGGGATATTCCCCCATTTTTGGAGGGTCTCCCGTAATGACCAAAATATTTTTAAGGCCAACCGCATTGGCACCAATCAGATCCATTTGCATCCCGAGCAAGTTACGATCGCGGCAGCAATAATGAATCACGGTTTCCATCCCTAGCTGTTGTTTGATGAGAACCGACATTGCTATGGGGCTCATGCGGGCCATGGCCCTGGGACCATCTGCGATGTTGATCACATCAACCCCATGCTCTTTTAAGAATTTAGCCCCTTCGATTGCCCTGCTGGCATCCAGACCTTTGGGAGGATCAATCTCTACGCTCACGGCAAACTTTTTTCCAAGAATGGCACCAAAAGCACTTCTTTTTTCAACCGGCATCGGAGTTATTTTTTTAATTTCTTCCGTGGGGGTTAAAGTGATAATGGATTCAATTCGTTTGGTCGGTCTTAGCGTTTTTAAGTAGCGCTTCATCTCTTTGATCATCTCGGGAGTTGTTCCGCAGCAGCCACCAACCAGATGGGCACCCGCTTGAACAAGCCGCCTTGCGAACTCCGCCATGTATTCTGGTGTGGCCAAATAAAGAAGCCGATTTTGTTTGACCTGAGGAAGCCCCGCGTTTGGAAAAGCCGATAATGGTTTTGTGGCAACCGGAGTCATCAGCTTAATCGCCTCCAAAACACCGACTGGGCCGGTACAACAATTCACACCGACGACATCAGCCCCCCATCCACACATCAAGCGACATGCCTCGGCCGGTTGAATGCCTTTGAAACCTTCTTCTCCTTCATATTTCAGCGTGACTTGTGTGACGATAGGAAGATTTTTTTTAACCGATCTCGCCGCTTCATAGGCTAATTTTAATTCATCAAGATTCAGGAAAGTTTCCAAGATAATCAAATCCACCCCTCCTTCGACTAGACCTTGAATCTGTTCTGCAAAAATAGCTTTGATGTCATTATCTCCCAAAACACTAGCCTGTTTGAATGTCCAAGAAACGGGCCCCACCGCACCCGCAATATAGGCCTGTCCCTTAGCGGCATCTTTGGCGATTTTTGCACCGGCTCGGTTGATCTCTTTAACTTTATTTTCAAATCCAAAAGCGGCCAATGCCGGGCGGTTGGCGGTAAAGGTGTTGGTTTCCAAAACCTGGGCACCGGCATTGAGATAATCGAGATGAATATCGCGGATTAAAGTCGGGCTAGATAAATTAAGTTCATCATAGTTGCGGTTCAAAAAGATGCCCCGGCCATAGATCTCGGTCCCCATTGCCCCGTCGCCCAAGACACCTTCTTCCGACAGCTTTTCCAGAAACGGCTTGTCCATATTTAATAATCTGATGAAAAAGTAGCGGGTGCCCCGGAGTGTTTGTTGTGGGGTTTAGTTAGGGGCCCCCGCAAAAACACGAAGGGGCAGGCCCTGCCACTTTTTTATCGACTCCTCAAAGAGGGTTAGTGGAAAGAAAACCTCAAGGCAAGGGGTTTTATTTATACCCCTCTCACTCCAAAAAAATAATCTTTGCCTTGAGCTGCGGCGGCCAAATAGGGATTGGTTTTTTTCTGATGGCCCAGGGTATCCGTTGGTTTGGGGCCATAGTCATGGCCAGGATAGACAATAATATCATCTGGCATTTGGGTTAGCCTTTTTAGTGTCTCAAACATTTTTTCTGGGCTGGAACCTGGAAGATCGACCCTTCCACAGCCATCCACAAATAAAACATCCCCTGTGATCAGATGATTTTCAACGAGATAACAAATCATTCCTGGTGTATGGCCTGGCATATGAAGGCACTTTACAGAAAGATTCCCGACTTTGATGATTTCATCGGTCGCAACAGCCTTGACTGACACTCCCATTTCTTCAATCGCACTGATCTCAAATCCATGAACATAGACTGGAACCTTTAGTTTTTGATAAGCTGTCTCCAATTCTTGAATGTGATCAAAATGGGTGTGGGTGAGTAGAATTTTTTCAATCTGCCAGGCTTCTTTTGTTGCAACGGCCATGACTTTTTCAGACTCAAATCCAGGATCGACATACGCCGCCTTTTTGGTGCCGGTGTCCACAATCAGATACGAAAAGTTCGCCATCGGACCCACTGCGATTTGTTTGATCAATACCGGTTGCATTTGATAATCCGTTTATGCTAGGAAGCGCCCACTTGTAAAGTACCGTGTGGTACCAGGTACCTGGTGGTAACAATGATCAAAGCTCCAATGACCCCTGAGGGGCATAAAAAGTTGCAAGAAAAGCTGAAACATTTGAAGGCCGTCGAACGCCCAAAAGTCATACATGCCATTGAAATAGCCAGGGGCCATGGCGACCTTTCTGAAAATGCAGAATACGATGCCGCCAAAGAAGCCCAAGCTCACTTGAGCCGAGAAATCGCAGAGACTGAAGATAGGCTTTCAAGAGCCGAAGTGATTGATCCCTCCAAGCTCAATCATGAGAAAATATCGTTTGGAGCCACTGTGACTATAGAAGAGACAGAAAGTGGCACAAAGGTGACCTATCAGATTGTTGGCGCCCATGAATCGGATGTTAAATTGGGTAAAATCTCTATCGAATCACCCATCGCGAAGGCCTTAATTGGCAAACAAGCGGGTGATGCCACGCAGGTCCACACCCCAAAAGGGGTCAGAGAATACGAAGTTCTTATCATAGAATACAAATAATCTTTGACAGCAAGATTGTCAAAAAAATGACGTTTACCCACCAAAAGAGGTATTTCCTTACCCGCCTGTAGCTAAGCGCCGGATAACGCCCATCAACAAGTCCTAGAAATCACTCTAAATTTTCGAAATCCCGAGAAAATTCCAATTGGCATACCGCTTGCTCCTTTGAGGGGGGAGGTTTCCAAAATGGGGTTTTTAAAGGCTTTTACAATTATTACTTTATGGATTCTCCTCTCCTTTTTTTGGGTCAGTATGGGTCAGTCTAAAGAGATGGAATGTAAAAATTATGGAGAAGTGGAGAGCTGGCTTGGACCCCATGTGGTGTTGCGTGATTGGTACCAATTCTATGTTGCAAGACATGCCTGCCTGCCACAACAGGAAGCAGAATTTTTCAAGGCCCTCGCAAGTAGCGAGACTTTATCAACTAAACTCAATCAAGCCAAAGTAACCTTCGACCAGTTTTACATCCCGATTGCAAATTTGATTGATATCGATTGGAAAAAAGTCAAAGAAGTCAAAGCTCAAAATATTCAGAGTGATCTGACATTGATTGATATCAGCCTCAAAAAAACACTCTCTAAAATGTCAACATTGGATCAAGATTATTTCCGCGCCGTTGTTCTTTTGGACTTACCCAGCGAGTTTGCTTTCATCTATCCTGAATAGACTTGTCTTAAAATCTAAACAATCCTATATAGCCTCCTCCTATGAATTGGCGTGCCCTTGCAAAACTTTTAGGAATCTTTTCTTGCGCCGTTGGTTTTTTAATTGGTTTATCCGCGCTCGTTTCTTTGCTTTTTCATGAAAGAGAGGCCCTTTGGCTTGCCCTTTCCGCACTCATTCCTCTTATTGGTGGCTTGGGGTTGATGCAGCTTTCTTGGGAAACGGATGTGGAAAATTTGTCCCACCGTGAGGCCACTCTTCTCATTGCCTTGTCGTGGCTGGTGGCTATTCTGTGGGGCGCCTTTCCTTACTATTTAACACGAGCCTTTGGCGATTATTCACCCCTTTCTTTTTTGAATTGTCTTTTTGAAGCAACCTCTGGATTCACGGCAACCGCCGCTTCCGTTTTGATTCCACACATTGCCTTGGAAAATCTCTCTCGCGGTCTTATTTTTTGGCGCTCCATGAGCCAATGGTTAGGGGGTTTAGGGATTATTCTAATTGCTTTGTTGTATTTGCCGTTGATTCGCGCCGGTGGGATGGAACTTTTTCAAACCAGCTCCATTGTGAGAGAAAGACTGCGCACCAAAGTAGGAGAGACATCCCGAACAGTTTTGCTCATCTATTTGAGTTTTACACTGTTGGAAGTGATTGTATTGAAGTTAGGTGGGATGGGGTTATTTGACGCCCTCTGCCACAGTTTTTCAACCATTTCTTCTGGCGGTTTTTCCACACAGACATCCAACATTGGTGGATATAACAGCTTGTTCATCGAAATGACCCTCATTATTTTTATGATTTTAGGCACAACCAACTTCGCCCTTCATTATTCCTTTCTCCAAAAAGATTGGCTGGCCTATTGGAAGAGCTTTGAGTTGCGGCTTTATCTGGGGGTATTGTTAGTAGCAATTTTGGCTGTTGGAATTAACCTTAAGGCAAACGGGGTCTCCAATCATTGGAGAGAGGCTATTTTTAATACCGTTTCGATTGGATCGACAACCGGTTTTTGGAATGCGGATGTCAGTTTGTGGCCTTCTTTTTCGAGGGCGATTTTGTTGATCTTGATGTTTGTTGGTGGGACCGTTGGTTCTACCTCGGGCTCGATCAAGTGTTTTCGCATGGGGCTACTCATCAAATATGCCTATCGTGAAATTTTTAGAATCATTCACCCCGCAGGGTTTACCCCCGTGAAATTGGAAGGAAGAGTCGTGGATAGAGAGATCTTAGAGGGAGTGGCCGCTTTCTTTTTTCTCTATATGATCATCTTTACCGCAGGTTCCTTGATTATGCAGGCCTTAGGGTTCGAAATGATGGTGGCCGCCTCCAGTGTTGCGGCGGCCCTAGGGGGCGTGGGGCCCGGGTTTCATGAATTGGGGGCGATGGGGGGCTATTATAATGTGCCGGTTTTGGGAAAGATTACGCTGATGTGTTGTATGATCTTGGGGCGTGTCGAAATTTTCCCTATCCTCGTTGTAATCTCTAGGGAATTTTGGAGAAAATAGGTGGATTGGCGAAAAATTAGCGGGTCCTGTTCCTCCGTGTTTCTGTGGGGGCCCCTAACCAAACCCCACAGCAAACACTCCGGACCACCCGCTAATTTTTTGAGCCCCAAATTTTTAGGCAACTTTTTTGGGAAACAACCGATGACTACCTTGTATGATTTCTATTGCAAATGTGGCGATTAGCCGGGCCGCTTTTCAACTGGCTGATCCCGCCTTTCTGGATCTAAGCCTTTCCCAAGTAGAGCGCGTTCTTGCGCCCGTCACCCCTTTTTCTGGGGTGTATGAAGGGAGAGCAGATCTGCTGGAAGCTTTAGAAAAGGGGAGGTCCGAAGAAGTAGCACTTTCCAGAGCAGCGCTCTTAAAAAAATTAGTTGGGGATACCCCGGGTGTTTCTAAATTATTTGCAGACCCACAAGATCTCTTTAGAAATGTGAGAGAGGTTTTAGGTCTACAGAAAGATTTCAAATCAGCCCTTCTCCCAGACCCAGAACTAATTACAAAAGAACAAAAACTGACTGATCACAATAACAGAAAAGAAGTTTATATCGTTAAGGATTTGGCAGACCTAGGAATTTTGGGGCTTTCAACATGGAAATATGTTGTTGTGGAGCTAGCCGATGGGACACAAGAGATTCGGATCGGATCATACAAAGGTTTGCATGTGGAAATGATGTTGGACGATGAAAAAATTGTTGGGGCAGGGTATATTGAAAATAAAGAGGGTATTATTGAACTGGATGGCTCAAGCACTTTCCTGTCCACTTATCCTGATAGAGTAGAGAATTCTCACCGTCCAATAGCAGAAGAAAGCGGTTTGAAGGCAGTGAGGAAGGCCTTTCGAAAAATTTTGGGTAAAGATTTTAATTTGATGGTTCGAGGATTACCAAACGAGCCGGAATCTCTTAGTATTGAGAGTTCTGAAATCCTTTTTCAAAGAACCAACGGTGCAAAAAAGAGATATCTCCTCATTGTCACTATCGATGGGGAGCCCAAATTCCGTCTTGTTGATGAAGGGAATGAAGATGGGATAGAAACGATGGATCCTGGCGATGCGGCTGTCGATATAGGAGAGGTTTATCAATCTAGAACAGCAGATGGAAAGCCGGTCTATGTTTTAACGGGAACTCAGTCTGGCTTAACAGACTCTTTATTGTTTCTCAAAAAGCTTCTTGGGAATGCTGCCATCGTTGCTAGCTTGGGCGAGTGGATGTTGCATCCTCAAAACCCCGCTCTTCAGTAATTGACTTAGCTTGGTACCTGGTCGCGGCTCGCGGCTATTTATTTCATCATTTCAATTAATTATGCTGGTACCTGGTCGCGGGGTGTGGCAAAAACCGTTTTATGATCTCCCAACAATTTAAGCTCTCCATTGAGGGGATGCATTGTGCCAGTTGTGTAGCTACGATCGAAAAAGGTCTGCGCAAAATCCCCGGCGTCCTTTCGGCCTCTGTCAATTTGGGTCTTGAACAGGCAGTTGTCAGTGCTCAAGAAGATAAAGTCAAACCAGAACAGCTCATCCAAACCATCCAAACGTTAGGTTATAAGGCAAAACCTTTTGAACCCGCTAAAGACGGCAGCGATCCTTATAAAAAAGAATGTCGTGATTGGCTCTGGCGCTTGTTGCTTGCCCTTCCTTTCACGCTGATTCTCATGATCTTTACGGGAAAATATTTTTGGTTGGATGTTGCTTTTGGCGGCATCGTTTATTTTGTCGCCGGCTTTCCTTTTTTGAAGGGGATGATTGTTTCTTTATGGCGCAGGCATCCCGACATGAATGCCTTGATTGGTATTGGGGCGACTGCCGCATATCTTTACGGCTATTTTGAAACGACCGCCACACTCCTTAGTTTCTTGATCTTGGGGCGTTTTTTGGAAGCCAAGGCTAAGAGGGCAACCAGTCAATCCTTGCGCGCCCTTTTTCAATCCATTCCTCAGATTGCTCATAGAAAAGTGAAAGATGGTTTTGAGGATCTTTCCCCTGAAAGTTTGGGGGTGGGAGATATTATTTTAATAAAACCTGGAGAAAAAGTTCCGGCGGATGGAGAGATTATCGATGGAGTCAGCAGCTTTGACGAAAGCTTGATTACCGGTGAGTCCTTCCCCGTTTACAAAAGAATTGGGGAAAAAGTTTTTGCAGGGATACACAATCAGGATGGTGCAGTGACGGTGAGGGTGAGCAAAAATTCCGGTGAAACCTATCTGGCTCAGATTGCAACTTTGGTGGAAAGCGCTTTGGCCAACAAAGCACCCATCGAAAGACTTGCTGACAAAATTTCAGGGATCTTTGTCCCCATTGTTCTCTTGATCGCCTTTGTCACTTTTTGGTTTTGGTGGAATTTAGGTCCAGAACCTAAGCTTGCGAATGCCCTGGAATTTGCCGTGGCGGTTTTGATTATCGCTTGTCCTTGTGCTTTGGGGTTGGCTACTCCAACCGCAGTGATCGCCGGAGTGGGCAAAGGCGCAAAACATGGAATTTTGATCAAAGGTGGGGATGTTTTAGAAAAGGTGCGCGACTTGCACACCATTGTGCTCGACAAGACCGGAACACTCACAGAAGGAAGGCCTCGTGTTAAAGAGGTGATAGCCCTCTCTGGCAACAAAGAGGAGGTGTTAAAGCTTGCAGCCCAGGTCGAAATTTATTCAGAGCATCTTTTGGCGCATGCCATTATAAGAGAGGCCCGCATTAAAGGATTGCATTTGGCCCCTCTTCAGAACTTCAAGAATTTTCCTGGCCTTGGGACAAAGGCTCATTTCGGCGACAATGAAGTGTTGGTGGGGTCCCCCGTTCTTTTCGCAGAGAATGGTATTACAATTTCTCCCCTTGCAGAACTTGCAGAGGAAAAAAGGGAGTTGGGATTCAATGTTATTTTTGTGGCTTTAAATCAAAAACTCCTGGGTGCGATTGTGTTGGAAGACGAAATCAAAGAAAATTCCATGAAAGTCATTCAAAAACTCAAAGAGATGGAGTTCAATGTCTGGATGATTACAGGAGATCAAAAGGCAGCGGCAGAACTGGTGGCTCAAACCCTAGGCATTTCCAAGGTTCTCTCTTCAATGAAGCCCGATGAAAAGGCTTCAGCCATTGCTGAGCTTAAAAAAGAGGGGTTAGGCATTGCCTTTGTGGGGGATGGGATTAATGATGCCCCGGCATTGGCCGCAGCCGATGTGGGGATTGCCTTTGCAACAGGGAGTGACATTACCAAAGCAGCCTCGGATATCACACTGGTCCACGGTGATCCTTTAGCCATTGTTGAGGCGATAAAACTCGCCAAAAAAACCTACGCTGCGATTCAACAAAACCTATGGCTTTCTTTTATTTATAACGTACTGGCTATCCCCATTGCGGCCGGTGTTTTGTATTCCTCTTTTAAACTTCGTCTCACACCCGAAATTGCCGCCATCGCAATGAGTTTGAGCTCGATTTCCGTGGTGTTAAATAGCCTGAGGCTCAAATGGACTCGGGTGGGGTCATGATAAAAAGCTACCGATCAAGGTTTTATAGACTTGTCCTTTAGACACTTTTATAATGGTGTCGCTCTTTGGCCAGACTTTTGAGGTCTCCAGGAGCTGTAAGGTCTGAAACCCGAGTCTCACAGGCAACCTCACAACCGCTTTCAATCGAAGTGCAAACCAGGGAAAATAACTGCAATATCTTTCATATTCTTTGAGATAGTTTTTGGCCAACTCGAAAAGGACTGAAATGGGGACCTCTTTTGGAATATACGAGCGACCTCTTTTTAGATCCTGAGGGATATCTCTTAGGATGTTGACGAGCTGCAGACCCTTCCCAATTTTTTCGCCAATGAACTCGCTTTCCTTCCCAAAATTGTTGGAAAAACTAAAGTGGGACTTCATCATTTTTGTCCAAAACTTTCCCACACAACCGGCGACAAAGTAAATATATTGATCGAGTTCTTCTAGCGTTTGGGTAGGTTTCCCTTCAAGGTCTTTTTGCATCCCTTGAGTCAATTCCAGAACAAGTTCTTGGATAAGCAACCAATCCTTGGGCTCAAGTCTTGAGAGGGCCTCCATTAACGCGGGCAACCCTTCAATAAGGGCCTTTTCAGAAGAAGAGCCCCCGGAAGGTTTTGATACAGAAGAGACAATACTTTGGGGGAATCCATCTGTGGGTCTTGCAAACATTTCTTGGTAAGCATCCAATAATTTAAGACGTTCTGATTTGGGAATTAGCTCCGTGTCAGCAATCGTATCGGCTGCTTTGCAGGCTAGAAAAGCCAGCCCCATTTGTAGGCGAATTTTTCTTGGGAGCAAAATAAGACTCAAATAAAAGGACCGCGAGGTCCCTTTCAGAATTTTTTTGAGATTAGAATTTTGGTAGACCCAGCGCATAGAGAATTTCTTTCAGGGCAATTTTTAGTTTTTCGCCAAAGCCCAATGAAACCTTTTCCTTGAAAACAGCCAAGGGATTTCTGCTTATTTTACTGAGTAAGGCTTCATAGGTTTTTCCCATCAAAAAGGCGGCGATCATTTGGCGCCTTAATTTTCCAGGTCTTGGAAAGGCCTTCCAAGCAGCTTTATAAAAATTTCTAGCTCGTTCCATTTCAAAATAAAGAAGATCATAAAGATTTAAATTATCTTTGGCATTTCCAGACAAATCTTGGAGGGTCACGCTGAATTTTTTGAGATCTTCTTGGGGGAGATAAATCCTTTCCCGGCCCAGATCGGTAACAATATCTCTTAAAATATTGGTCAGTTGAAGGGCTTTGCCTAAGGTAATGGCCCCTTCTTTTAGTTCCGGCGTTAGTGGAACACCAAAAATATGGAGACAGACAAGTCCCACGCAAGAAGCCACTTTATAGCAATAGACTTCCAATTCTTGGAAAGTAGCGTAGTTTTTTTTGGTTAAATCCATCTCGCAACCGGCAATAATTTCTTCGAGATATTGTTTGGGGATTTTGTAATCGCGAACAACTTGGCTTAGGGCTTTCGAAATCAGGTGCTTGGGGTGTCCTTCGTAGATTTGTAAAACTTCTTGTCTCCAAAATCTCAATTTTTCTTTGGCCTGCTCAAAGCTAACCGCCTTATCGACACTATCATCAACTTCTCGGCAAAAGGCATAGAAGACCTCTAGCGCGAGGCGTTTTTTCCTCCCCAAAAGATAGAAGGTATAAACAAAATTGGAGCCACTTTTCTTGCAAACTTGGTGACAAAGTTTTTGTGGATTCATCCTTTGCTATAAGTCAATTCGTAGGTTTTGACTTCTTCTACACCCTTTTTAACAAGAGAGTCTATTTCTAAACGAAGCTCAACTCTATCTAACCCTTCTTTGGTCGAGCGGGTTTTAGGGTGCTTGGGTAACATCAAACTACAGCAATCTTCATGTGGTTTTATGGAGATGTCAAAGGTTCCAATCTTGCGGGCCTGTTCAATAATTTCTAGCTTATCCATTCCGATAAGGGGTCTAAAAACAGGTAAATTTGAGACGCTCTCAATTGCACTGAGGTTGGATAAAGTTTGAGAGGCTACTTGCGAAAGGGCTTCGCCTGTAACCAAAGCTTGGCAACCATTTTTAATTGCCAGATTCTCAGCAATCCGAAGCATCATTCTGCGATAAAGAAGAACCCGGTAATCTTCAGGTGCTTTAGACACAATTTGTCTCTGAATCTCCCCAAAAGGGACGCAGAGCAGGCTTCCTCCATCCTGATAGTTAGCCAGCATTTCTGCAAGTTCAAGCGCTTTGTCCTCCGATTGCGCTGAGGCAAAAGGAGCAGAGTGAAAATGAATGAATAAGGCCTCGCAACCCCTTTTCATCATTCGCCAAGCCGCTACAGGGGAATCAATGCCCCCTGACAAGAGGACTGCAACCTTTCCAGAAACCCCCACCGGAAGTCCACCCAAGCCAGGAATTTTCTCAAAACTGTAAAAGATGTGATTTTGGAAGAGTTCAATATGAACGGTTGTTTCTGGCTGATCTAGATTGACTCTTGCATTTGTTTTGAGCTGGATGAAGCGACCAATCTCCTCATTGACGTACTGAGAACCAACCGGAAAATTTTTTTCTGCTCTTTTTGCTCGCACTGCGAACGTAGAAAATTTTTGTGTGATGAGGCTGCGATCCAAATTTTCTTTGAGATTCTCAAGAGAGGCCTCTGCTCTCTCGCACGGCATAAAGTTTGCCAGCCCAAAAATTTTGGAGAGCTTGTTTTGCACGACTTGCGCATTTGGGGTGACAGCAAACTCCATCCAAAAACGACCTGGAAGTTTGTGAAGCGTGAGGGGTGCAATTTCTCTGCACCTAAGCGCCACCCTCCTTTGCAAAGCATTTTCAAAGAAGGATCGATTTTTATTTTTAAGCGCAATTTCTCCGTAGTGCAAAATGTAGTGTTGCATGATCTAACTTACTTAATTGACTTGAATTTTTTACAAAGGCAAGGTCTTGTAACAAGGAAATTGAGAAAAAAGTTGACAAATGGGTCGAAAAATCGTTTGACACCGCAACATATTGTGGTTTAACATTGAGCCATACACAATATGTTGTGGATAAAGAGGGACCGGAAGGGGATATTTCTCGTTAAGTTATTGAAATAACTAAAAAATTAGGATTAATGACTTATCAACAAGGGGGCTTCGTGTCTGAAAAACTTAAAAAACGTGAAAAGGTGATCGTAAAACAAGAGATATCACCGGTTCTTCACTCTGTGCCGAAAGGATTGACTCTGAATCGTCTTTTTGCAAAAGAGGGGAGCGACCCCCTAGATCAAGCTCGTTATGCGAAACGCTCCTCCTTTATCAATAATACCGATGGCTCTGTTGTTTTTAAAATGGAAGATTGTGAAGTGTCAGAGAGTTGGACGCAACTAGCAACCGATATCTTAGTATCCAAATATTTTAGAAAAAGAGGGGTTGAAGGAGAAGGGCGTGAAACCTCCATTAAGCAAGTTGTCAACCGAATTGCCAAATCAATTCGAAAGGGGGGGGAAGAGCTGGGAAGTTATTTTGCAACCCCTCAAGATGCCCAAAATTTTGAAGATGAGTTGAAGTTTTTGTTAGTTCATCAGTATGGAGCTTTTAATTCACCCGTCTGGTTTAATGTGGGACTTTATCATGCTTACGGGATTGAGGGGTCGGGGGGAAATTGGCGTTGGGATCCTGCAAGCGATTCGATCGTAGAAACAGAAACAGCCTACAAAAATCCACAGGCTTCAGCCTGTTTTATCCAATCGGTTTCTGATGATTTGATGTCTATCTTTGATTTAGCCAAAGCTGAGGCAAAACTTTTCAAATATGGAAGCGGGACAGGGACTAATTTTTCAAGCCTCAGAGGCCGTCAGGAAAAACTCTCTGGGGGTGGAACATCCTCTGGGTTGATGTCTTTTTTGGAGGTTTTGGACAGAGGAGCTGGGGCCACCAAATCTGGGGGGACAACCAGAAGGGCAGCCAAAATGGTATGCCTCGATATGGATCATCCTGAAATTGGTGACTTTGTTGAGTGGAAGGTCAGAGAAGAAAGAAAGGCGCAGGCCCTTATTGCCTCTGGTTTGGATGCGGATTTCAATGGAGAGGCCTATAAAACGGTTTCTGGACAGAATTCCAACAACTCGGTTCGTATCCCCGATGAGTTTATGTATGCCTACTTGAACGACGGGGATTGGAAGACAAAGTTTAGAACCACCGGTGAGGTTTGCGAAACCTTTAAAGCCAGAGATTTGATGAAAAAGATCGCCTCTGCGGCGTGGCGCTGTGCCGATCCGGGTGTGCAGTTTGATACTAATACAAATAAATGGCATACTTGTAAAAGTTCAGGAAGAATCAATGCTTCGAATCCCTGCGGAGAGTATAATTTTTTAGATGACAGCGCCTGCAATTTGGCAAGTCTCAACTTGACGAAATTTTATAATGAAGAGACGCGAACCTTCGACATTGAAAAATTTAGACATGCCTGCAAGATTTTTATTACCGCCCAAGAAATTTTGGTCGATTTTTGTTCCTATCCAACCAAGACCGTTGCTAAAAATAGCCACGATTATCGACCTTTGGGTCTGGGCTACGCAAATTTAGGGACACTCTTAATGGTTATGGGGCTTTCCTACGACTCGGACGCAGCCAGAAGCATTTGTGCTGCCATTACCGCCGTGATGACAGGTCGTAGCTATTTGATCTCCGCAGAGATTGCCTCTCACAAAGGAGCTTTTCCAGGTTTTGCAAAGAATAGAGAACCGATGTTGGAGGTAATGAGCATGCATAGAGATGCAGCTCTCACCATCGACAAAGAAAAATGCCCTAATTATTTGCGCGAGGCTGCAATAGAAGATTGGAACCGCTGCCTCGAAGCGGGAGAAAAACATGGCTATCGTAATGCCCAAGCAACGGTCTTAGCTCCAACTGGAACGATTGGTTTGTTGATGGATTGCGACACCACTGGAATCGAACCCGATTTTGCCCTCGTCAAATTTAAAAAACTGGCAGGAGGTGGCTATTTTAAAATCGTTAACCAAAGTCTTCCAAAAGCATTGAGGAGTTTGGGTTATACGGAGAGCCAAATCACCGATATTGTGACTTATATTGTAGGGACTGCTTCTCTGATAGGGGCCCCTCACATTAATTCAGAAAGTTTAAGGGCCAAAGATTTCACCCAGGAAGAACTTGCTAAAGTAGAAAAGACACTCCCCAGTGTCTTTGATCTCCCCAATGCCTTTACCGTTCATATTTTGGGAAAAGAGACACTGGCACGATTTGGGCTCACCGAAGAACAATACACAAAGCCCAATTTTAATATGTTGAAAGCCCTAGGTTTTAGTCCTGTGCAGATAGAAGAGGCCTCTTTAGTCATTTGTGGGAGAATGACAGTGGAGGGGGCCCCTCATTTGAAAGAAGAGCATCTTCCCGTTTTTGATTGTGCTAACAAATGTGGAAAATCAGGAAAGCGTTTCTTGGCCCCCATGTCCCATGTGAAGATGATGGCAGCTGCACAGCCTTTTATCAGCGGAGCCATTTCGAAGACAATCAATATTCCCAATGAAGCCACTATTGAAGATATAGAAAATCTTTATGTGGAAACCTGGCGTTTGGGATTGAAAGCCGTTGCCCTCTATCGTGATGGTTGCAAAATGTCTCAGCCGCTCAATGCGATGAGCGATTCCCAGGCCAAGAAACAGACTGAAGCAGAAAAGAGTGCCCCGGCACCACAGCAGGTTGTTTTAAAACGACGCAGGCTTTCGAAGAAGCGTCGTGGGTTTACATTGGAAGCAAGAGTAGGGGGTCAGAAAGTTTATTTAAGAACGGGTGAATACAACGAAGGGGGCCTGGGGGAAATCTTTGTCGACATGCACAAGGAGGGGGCTGCGTTTAGAAGCATGATGAACTGTTTTGCCATCGCTGTCTCTTTGGGACTCCAATATGGGGTTCCCCTCGAAGAATATGTCGACTGCTTTACCTTTACCCGGTTTGAACCGCATGGAGTAGTCGATCATCCCAACATCAAGATGGCAACCTCTGTAATCGATTTTATCTTTAGAGTTTTGGGGATGGAATATTTAGGAAGGACCGATTTTGTCCAGGTCAAGCCCTCCAAAGATGAAGATGTCGTTTTAGAGCTGGAGAGTAAGAACAGAGAACAGAAGTCAGAGAACAGAAAACAGAAAACAGATGGCAATGTAGTGCCCTTAAGTATTCGAACCTCGAACCTCGAACCTCGAACCTCGAACAGCCCCAACGAACATCTATCCACTATGATGGGGGATGCCCCTTTTTGCGATTCTTGCGGTCATGTAACAGTGCGGAACGGATCTTGTTACCGCTGCCTGAACTGCGGCAATTCAATGGGGTGTAGTTAAAGTTTCAAGCGGCGGCGGAGATCGCTGAGTTCTCGTTGGATGCGAACATCAGAGGCTTCTTCTTTCTTGAGTTGGTTCAAACGCTTTTCTTCAATCTCTGGCCACAATCCTTTTTCTTTTAATGCTTTTGAGAGTAGTTCTGCCTCAGAGTGGGAAAGAGTTGTAGTATGGAGCACATGTTCTTCAAACGCCTCCCAAGCAATCGGACAATATTGTTTCACAAAATGGGCCATGGCTTCGGCAAAAACACGGATTTCTTTTTGGGCATGGGCATCTAGGCGCAGGCTTAGGAAATGCAAGAGGTTATGAAGATCAATTTTCCAATACCATTCGGTATAAATAGATAGGGGAAGATTGGCTCTAGCCACTTCTCTGGCAACCCCCACCTTCAGGTAGTGTTGGTATTCCTCGTAGAGTCTTTTTTGGTCTTCCTGAAACGATTTTTGGATCTCTTTGGCCTCAGGGATTGCAACCGCTTCTTCTTCTGAAGAACCTTGCCTGTTCGTTACCGATTGTTTGCGTAAATCTTCAGTTTCTGGAATCCAGAAAACATCTTCCATGATGGAATAACGCCCACTCATTTCGTTGACGTTAGCAGTGCGGTGTCTGATCCACTGGCGAGCGACAAAAATAGGCATTTTGCAGTGAAACTTGAATTCCACCATTTCAAAAGGGGTAGTATGGCGGTGTTGCATCAGATAAAAAATCAAAGCGCGGTCGGCACGAACCGATTTTGTCCCTTTGCCGTAGGAAACGCGGGCTGACTGAACGATGGAGGAATCGTCTCCCATCACCTCCACAAGGCGGACAAAACCTTTATCAAGGCAAGGAATATAGTTGGGGTCTGATTTGATGTCGTAGTCTTCCTTGGGATTTACTTGTGTGATTTCGCCCATAGAGTTTGCTTGACCTCTTCTGGAACATCCCTTAGAAATATGCATTCCGTCAAATGGAAATTTCCCAACGTAAACCTTGGCTAGAAAGAACGATCACTCTGTTGCTGATTGCCTATTTCATCTTTGGTTATCTTCCCATCGCAAGCTGGAATGAATCTAGGGGTTTTTATCATATCCTTGGATTTTCCTGGGAAGAAAAGATCCCTTTTATAACCCCCTTTATCTTGGGCTACAGCCTCGTTTATGGAAGTGTATTTTTTATTTATTGGGTCATTCCCAATTGGGTTGTTTTCAAAAAGATGGCGTGGGGATTTTTTTGGGTTACAACCATTCATTATGTTTTTTTCGTTCTTTATCCGGTCAAGATGGTTTGGAGACCAGAAATTGTTGAAGCAAAAGACCTATTTGAATGGATTGCTAAATTTATTTTTTCACTCGACAACACCTATAATTGTTTTCCTTCACTCCATGTTGCCTACCCCACACTCGCCACCACCCTTGCCTGGAAGTTTGTTCCCAAGATGCGATATTGGTTTGCGGCCATGGCCCTCATTACCGCTATTTCAGTCGTGTTGGTGAAACAGCACTATATTGTGGATGCCATCGGAGGGATGGTTGTTTCCATTCTGATTGGTTTGGTGCTGATAAGAACAAGCTCAAATGGTTAGCGATAGGCTAACCCCCTGACACTTTTCGTTCCCAAGCAGGCGTGGCGGAAGGCTAACCCAAGGGACGTTATCAAAATGGGGGTGATCCCCCATTTTGCACTCTCTCTCGCCCCGCCAATTATTCAGAACCCCCATAATGTGTGGCGGGGCTGCGAGAAGCCGCTTGGGTTAGCCTTCCGCCACGCCTGCTTGGGAACGGACAAGACTAGACTGGTGAAAAAGTCGCGCGAGGGATGCGTTTTGAGAAAAGCGTCTCGGAGCCCATTTTCACAAACGGGAAATAAAGATAAAATGGGCGAGAGTCGAGCGGCGATTTTGGGTCGTCCAAAAATCGACCACGTCTTTTCGAAAAACCATCCCGGAAGCGACTTTTTCATCATATCCAAAAAATATCAGAGGGCTGGCTATCGATAGGGGATTTTTTGAACAGGTGGTGGCTCGGAATAAGGGATATGAATAGTTTTCTTTGTTTTTTGCGTCGGAATAGTTTTAGTCTCACTTTTTGGATAAACATCGTAGGTATCAGAGGAAACTTGTGTGGTTCCAAAAATTTGGTTGGACAACAATGTATCCCTTGACACGGCTTTTTTAACCTCTCCCTGGTCCTTGTTTTTAGTTTTTTTGGATGGGAGCTCTCCCAGTTCGTAGGTTCCCTCACCTTTTTGTTTTTTCTCTTCTTCAAAAGAGTCATAGATCACTTTGATTTCCATTTCTCCAGCCTTGCCCGTTTTTTTAAGAGGGGCCTGTTTCGTTGTGGTTGTGGAAGGTAATGCAGGAGGGGGTGGTTTGGCATAGGGTTCTCCTGTGAGTGGTTGCACGACAGGAGTCCCTACCGGTTGGACCACTTGACCAATCCCTGTTGTCAACGTTGTGTTGGGATCATTTCCGAGAAGTGCTTTGCGAGTATCATCGTTTGCCTGCGCATACACTTTTTGGCTGAGGCAACAAGCAATTAGAATTGACAAGACGCAGCATTTCATACACTTCAGTATATCAGGTGCCAGGTACCTTTTGCAACAATTTCAACTAGAGTTTTGCATTGCACGAAAAAGGTACCTGGCACCTTTATATGAAAAAGGTTCTTTTTATTTGTCTTGGTAACGCCTGCCGTTCTCAAATTGCAGAAGCCTTTGCTAAGGTTTATGGGGAGGGGTTCATTGAGGCTTATAGTGCAGGGGTTAAGCCGGCCGGTTTTGTCCATGACAAGACAATTGCTGTAATGGATGAAGTGGAAATTGACTTGCGCGGGGCTGCTTCCAAACCGATTGATCCTGTCTTATTGTCTCAGGTTGATTGGCTTGTCACTTTGTCTGAAGAAGCCAAGCCCATATTTCCTGCCACTTCAAATCATGCCCGTAAACTCCATTGGTCGATTGATGACCCCGTTTCTGTTTTTGGCAAGGAAGAAAGAATCTTTCAGGCATTTCGGATGACTCGCGATGAAATAGAAAGAAGGGTAAAAACCCTAATGGATCAAATTAAGCAGTCCTAGAGAAAATTTTCTCCCACCAACTTTTCCCTTGTGATTTTTTTCTATGCCGTTCTCGAACTAATTGTTCGTCGGGCCCATAGTATTCTTTATAGTAGTAGTAAGTGGGGGCCATCTTCATCTCTGCGGCCTTGATGTTATTGAGGACAACACCCAAAACATTGGCTCCAGTGCTCGCCATCTGTACCTTGGCGCGCTTCAAGGCCCCTCTGGCAGTTCTTCCCACTTGATAGACAAGGATAACGCCATCTACTTGCGGGCCCAAAACTGAAGCATCGGAGACGGGTAAAACAGGGGGGGTGTCAATGATCACGAAATCAAAATTTTGTCGCAGCTCCGTTAAAAGGGTTCTCATCTTATCAAGGGATAAAAGTTCTGCGGGGTTGGGTGGGAGTCTGCCCGAGGTCAAAAGATAAAAATTATCAATTCCCATGGTTTGGAGAATTCTATCGGGCGGAAGTTCGCCAACGAGCAGATCTGTTGTTTTGCGAATAACATCTGACCAGGGGATATCTTTGGTGAGTATCTCGACTAAGCCCGGTTCTTTGTTCACCCCCAAGATTCTACTCACGGTTTCCCTTCTTAAATCCCCTGAGACAAGACAGGTCTTTTGGCCATTTTGGGCCAAAGTGAGGCTTAAGTTAAGAGCGGTGAGTGATTTACCCTCTCTGGCCCCTGCGCTGGTGATTTCCAAAATTTGTCCCTTCTTTTGGGCTACCGCAAAATTGACGTTTGTTCTTAGGGTTTTATAGGCCTCCAAAGACGAAAATTGATGCTCCTCGCCACTGAGCATAATCAGTTTTCTAACCTCTTCGATGGCCGTTATGTCACTTCCTCCAGACCGCTGAAAAGCCTTGAAGGGTAAAAATTTCAGCCAATTCCTCCACTCCCATTTTTTTTCAGGAGGGGTGAAGTGGACCATTTCTGGGATAACTCCAAGAATTGGCACTTGGAGGAAATCCTCAACCTCTTCGATTGTGGAAATAGAGGTGTCGACATTTTCTTTAACGAAAGCCAACAAAATTCCCAGGATCAGAGAAATGACAGCGCCAATCGTGACATTTTTTTGAAGATCAGGAGCAATGGGGGAGTCGGGGGGGCTGGCAACATCTAGAATAGTTATTCCAGAAACAGTTTGGGCTTCGGCAATTTTGGCATCTTCATATTTTTGCTTGAGACCTCCATAGATAGAGTTCAAGGATTGTAATTCCCCTGTTAACTTATTGAATTGCATTTCCAGTTCAGGAAATTTTGCCAACCTTACTTTTAGATTTTCAATTTGTCCCCTTAACTCAGTGACTTCTGGATGTCTGTCGGTATATTTTTCTAGGAGATTGCTAAGTTTGATCTCCATGTCGACCACTTGTGACTGAAAGGTTCCTAGTGAAGCCCCAATGGGATTTTTTTCCTTAAACTCTCTAACTTCTACTTCTTTCAGGCGCAATTTTTCCTCGTTTTCCTTTAGTAAATCCCATACATATTCCCGAACCTGTTTTGCTTGTTCATTATGATCTTTGAGACTCCATATTTGATAACCTTTGGCTACGGCATTAACAATCATGGCGGCCTGTTTGGAATCGTTGGTTGTCACTGAGATATCGAGGATGTTTGTATTTCCTCTTTTAGAAGGGATAACTCCTTGAAAGGGTTCGATAATAGCTCCGACCTCCTTTTCGGTCATACCTTCTTTTATGAGTCCAAGAGCAGATGCGGCCTCGTGAGCAACACCACTTGTGCTAATAACTTCCATTTGAGCTTCAAAAAAATCAGTTCCCTCCCATACATCAAATGTCGGGTCCGTCGTTCCTGCTGTTCTTGGTTTGTCCACTTTTACCGAGGCAGCGGCTTTATAAGTGGGAGGAATGCGTGAGGTATGGATCCAAATGGCCGCTGTAATGATGAAAAATGTTCCTAAAACAATGACTTTACGCCTTTTGACAATACGCCAATAATCGCCAAGATCTAATTCATACGTTTTGGGCATAATTACCGATTTATCATGGATTTAGCTATTTGTATAGAGGATCTTGAATAAAATCTACCTAACCAAATCTTTAACATCCCTATAAACAGAAGTTCCTAGGAGGGTATTTGATAAAAGAGGGGTGATGCGAGAGATGGCAATATTGAGATTGGCAATAAATAGTCTTGGAACGTAGACGATGTCACTAGAAGCAAGGGCTATATTTTGACTCAGGTCCCCTTTTAAAATTCTTGCAAGGTTGAGGCGGTAGATTTCTGGTTGTTGCAATCCTCCACGGATAAGAATTGTTCCCTTTTTAACGGCATCATTGGTAAAACCTCCGGCCAAAGCAATGAGATCAATAATGTTCGATCCTCCGGGAGGGGAATAAACACCGGGAGATTTTACCTCACCCAATAGAATTACTTTCATTCCGGCGAATTTTTGGATGGCAACGGATACTTGTGGATTTCTGATAAAATTGCTCAAAGAACTTGTCAGTCTTTCGTCAATCTCCATTAATGTCAAACCAGCCGCAGAAATTTCGCCTACAAACGGATAAGAAATGGAACCATCGGGACGGACAATGACAATTTTATCTAAATCAACATTCCTCCAAACAGAGATTTCTAAAACGTCTCCGACTCCAACGCGATAAGGCTGTGGCTTTGCTAGTGGGGTCTCCTCTGCCATGGCGGGGTATTCCTCTTGCGCGGGGGGATAAACGGTTTCTTCTTCAACCGGCGCTTCTTTTTTCTCTTTCGCTGCTAACTTTTTTGCCTCCCTTTGCTTAACTTTTTCCTCTTTGAGTCGTTCTTTTTCTTCTTTTTCCTTATCCCG
Organism: Deltaproteobacteria bacterium RIFCSPHIGHO2_01_FULL_43_49; assembly: GCA_001798075.1. Lineage (GTDB taxonomy): Bacteria > UBA10199 > UBA10199 > SPLOWO2-01-44-7 > SPLOWO2-01-44-7 > SPLOWO2-01-44-7. The sequence continues at coordinate 238,102 of MGRG01000005.1, forward strand.
CTGGGCTTGAGACTCTTGCTTAATGGCTGTTTTTGCCATATTGCTGTAACATTTTTTTAAATAGACATCGGCTTGTTTATAATTAGCATTCAGCTCAATGACTTTTTGAAAAAGTATCTTGGCACTTTCATAATCCTCTTTGGAGTAAAAGGTCTTTGCCTGGCTGTAGCAATCTTCCATGGTTTCTTGTGTGCAAAGGGAATCACCCGATTGGGCTAAAAGATCGCTGGTGCTAACCACGAAGAAGAGGAAACTTAAAACTAGAGCGCTATTTCGCATTTTCTATTTGCTAGATGTTAGGTGTGTAGATTGTTGAGGTCTCACAACAACTTTGGGTTCTTTAATGTAATTTTTAAGTTGTTCCGTCAACTCTTGGGTCAGCGCATTAACGGTCAAGCCGGTTGCCTTTATTTTGCCAATCAAAGGGTAGGTTATGGTGCCATCTGGCTGGACGGTAACACTCTTGTCTAAATCCGGAACTTTAGAGACAGAAACATATAAAGTATCCCCTTGCATAATAGCGCGGGTTTTTTCTTGCGCTGACTCCATTGCCGGAGGGTATTTTTCAATCAGCTTGGTAGAGGCTTTCTTGGGAGAAGCCATCACCGTTTTAGGAGCAGGGGAAGTTTGGATTGGGCTAAAATCTTGTTTACCATAGAGGAGTTCTTTGCGTCTTTTTTCTTCAATCTCTCGTTGTTTTAACTTTTCCCTTTCAAGGGCTAGAAGTATTTCTTGCTTTCTTTTTTCCTCTATTTCCCTTTGCTTTTGTTCTTCTTTCATCAAAGGGGCTAGCAACTCCTGCCTTCTTTTCATCTCCAATTCCCTTTGCTTTTGCTCCTCTTTTTCCAAAGCAAGGAGGGCCTCTCGTCTCTTTTGCATCTCAGCTTCTCTTTGTTGTTCTTCTAGCCCTTTGAGCTCTATTAAAATTTCCTGGCGTCTTTTAGCTTCTTGCTGAATTTTTTCTTCCTCTTGTCTTGATTTTTCGAGGAGCTCTTGTTGTTGTTTTTTGGCTTCTTCCTGAAGCCTTTTTTGCTGTTCTCTCATTTCGGCCATCAGTTCTTGTTTTTGCCTTCTAGCCTCGGCATCGATTTGTCTTTGCTCTTCTCTTCGTTTCGCCAGAATTTCTTGTTCCCAGTCTCTGGGCTCCCATTTAGAAACAGTACTCAATACTTGAGCTGGGTCAGGGATCTTTTTAGTCTCCAATTGTATTTGTCGCTCTTCTTTTTGTGCTTGTTTTTGGGCCGCCAATTTCTCTTCAATAATTAGCTTGGCGATTTCGGTATGACATTTCGTAAGGTATACCGAAGCCTTCTTGTAGTTGACGTCAATAGTAATGACTTTTCCAAAAAGGGATTTTGCACCCTCAAAATCTTTATTGTTAAAAAGATTAACCCCTTCTTCATAGCACTCTGAAAGACTCTCTTTGGTGCAAGAGAGCTCCTCTTGCTCGAGAGCGAAAACCAAGGGTGAAAAAAACAAGGAAAGCAACAAGGAAACACCAGCTAATGCGACTTTTTGCCTCCCCATAGGTGGCACAAACCTACTAAATATGGATTTAAGTGTCAATTTTTACTTTATCTTTAAAAACGTTTACAGAATGTCTTAAATTGTTTAGAATTCAACCATGTACCTTAACTATTGGCGTTTGAAGGAAAGGCCTTTCGAGACGGCTCCGGAAACGAAGTTCTTTTTTTCCTCCCACAATCATGAAGAGGCCCTTCAGAGACTTTTGTTTTCCTGTCATGAGCATCGTGGCTGTATGGTTTTAACTGGGGAATATGGATGTGGTAAGACACTTTTGAGCCGGGTTTTAATCCGCGAACTGGCTAGAGATGTTCGTTGCCAAATTGCCCTCATTATCAATCCTCGCCTTGCCCCCAAGGAATTTTTGGAGATGATTTGGTTTGAGCTGGGAGGCTCAAAGGAAAAAAGCGGGATGGACAAAGTCCTTCTCCTCGAACATATCAAACAACTTCTGGAAGGCAATGCAAAGGCGGGCCGAGAAACAACCCTTATTATTGATGAAGCTCAGGCCATTGAGAATGAAGAGGTCTTAGAAGAAATTCGACTCCTTATGAATATTCAAGATGGCGAGGAGTTATTGCTGAATATGATTTTTATCGGCCAGCCCGAACTCAAAGAAAGGATATTAAAACTAAAGCAGCTTGCCCAGAGAATACAAATGTGGTTTCACCTCCCCCCACTTACTCCAGAAGAGACCCATCACTACATCCAATACCGTTTAACGATTTCGGGTGGCCATTCTGAGATTTTTACGTCGGAGGCCTGCCAAAAAGTTCATGCCCTGGCAGGCGGAATTCCCAGGCTCATCAATAATATATGTAATATGGCCTTGTGGATTGGCGAAAAAAATCAATTACAAAAAATTAATCCAGAAACGGTTGAAATGGCCTTTCAAACACTGAAAGGGTAAATAGGGCAAAGATGAAGCGATTTTCATCCATCACCTTTCAAATGCTTTTCTTTTTGGCCCTTGGTGTTTTAACAGTGGGAGGCCTCTTTTTTTCTAGTCTTTCTTATAACATTCAAGCCAGGGGGCTTTTGGGGAACGTTGAAAAAGATACGGAGTTTCTTAATCAAGTTAAAGAAATTCGCTACCATTTCAGTTTTGCAAGAAAAGAGGAGAAAAACTGGATTTTATTTAGGAATCCCAGTTACCTTGCATCGAGGAAGAAATCTCTTACGAGAGGAGAGAGCCTATTAGTAGATATTAAAAAACAGATGGCCACTCCGGAACTCGACGAATTGTTAGAATCTCTTGAGAGCCATCTGTTACACTACACGGCACTGGGTGAAGAATTGATGAGTGCCGATACGATAAAAAAAGTCGATCATTTTACAAAAAAGGCAAAGACAATCGATGAGGGGGTGACAGAGCAGATTTCTGAAATCACGGGGTTTCTATTGAAACGAGTCGATGAAAGTCAAAAAATAGCAACAGGAGCGTTTCAAACCTATTTTGTTTGGTCTCTTGTTTCTGTTTTTTCTGGGTTGGCTTTGTTCGTGGGTGCAGGGCTCCTTTGGACTTATCGTTTGAAGGTGCGTTTGAAAAAACTCCTCAGGGCTACACGTAAAATGGCGATTGGAGACTATTCCCCACAATTGGAGACCCTCTATTCCGATGAGCTAGGTGTTTTGGCCGCCAATTTTAATGAAATGGCTGCAAAAATCGCCGAGCGTGAGGAAAAAATTAACCAGATCACCCAGGAGCTCATTCAGGCGAATAATTTGCTTAAGAAAAGCGCAACCCCTATCCATCAGATTCCGAAATCTACAATTCGGTAATCTTGGACTCGCTCTTCCAACCTTCCTACTACCTCATTGACCCTCTAAGAAAAAAATCCTATAGGTTGAACATGGACAAGAGATGGCGCTCCACAACGCCCTGTAAAGTTAGCCTTATTCGCCCCCCTTCTATTGTTTCCCGCTATGCCATAGTGGCTCCTCTAGCTGTGCCGTTAGGGGTAGCATATCTTGCCTCTAGCTTGCGAGAGGCGGGTCATCGGGTTCAACTCATTGATGGAGTTGGGCTTAATACCAAGGAACCAAGACCTTGGAGTGATACTACGATTTATCGAGGTCTTTCCTTCGAAGAGATAGCAACACTCGTTGACCCTCAAACCAATGTGATTGGGGTGTCTTGCATGTTTTCTAGCGACTGGCCGTTTGTGCGAGAGATGATTGAAACAATCCACCATAAGCATCCAGAAATCCCTATTGTACTGGGTGGTGAACATGTCACGGCTATTCCCGAGATCTGCCTAAACAGTTGCCCTTACGTCTCAGCATGTGTCGTTGGAGAGGGTGAGGAAACTTTTTTAGAATTTTTAGAACATTTCAGTGAAAAGAAACCTTTAAACTCAGTAGCTGGACTGGTGTTTCGTAATGCAGAGCAGCACATCGTACATACTACTCCAAGAAACCGCATCCGTAATATTGACGATATTCCTTGGCCGGCATGGGATTTAGTACCGATGGAAAACTATCTTTCTCAACACCTCAGCGCAGGTACTCGCCATGGAAGATCGATCGGCATGTTGGCCTCACGTGGTTGCCCTTACCAATGTACCTTCTGCTCCAACCTTAATATGTGGACTCCACGTTGGTTCGCTCGCGATCCCGAGAAAGTCATTGACGAAATCGAACACTATGTTCGTTGCTACCAAGTCGAAAATGTAGAATTTTTCGATCTCACGGCGATCATTAAAAGAGAATGGATATTATCATTCTGCAATGGCCTAAAACGCCGTGGAATCAAAATCGTATGGCAGTTTCCTGTCGGCACTCGTTCGGAAGCGGTGGATAGGGAAGTTGCTAGGGCAATGATATCGAGTGGCTGTCTTATAATGGGTTATGCACCGGAGAGTGGTTCGCCCGATACTCTCAAACAAATCAAAAAAATGGTTCATCTGCCCAGGCTCAAACAATCTATGAGGGAGTGCCATGAAGCAGGACTAAACATGAAAGCGAATATGATGCTTGGTTTTCCAAGCGAAACACATCGCAACGTATGGGAAACTTTAAAATTCCTTTTGGCTATGAGCTGGATAGGCGTTCATGACATATCGTTTTTCCCATTTGCGCCTTATCCTGGTTCACCTCTTTTCGAGGAATTGCGAAAAAAAGATAAACTTCCAGATATTTTCTCGGATCAATGGTTTTTCTCTCTTGCCTTCAGTAAGCTGGTGGGCTTTAAATGCTACTCTGAACACTATGGCAAAGGAATGCTGCGCCTTTATCAAGCTTTAGGTTATATGATTTTTTATGGAACAGCATTTCTTTTTAGACCTGTGCGAATCTTGAGGATGATCAAAAATTTGGTCACAGATAGTCATCAATCTCGTAGTGAAACCGTCCTCCTCTACTTTTTTCGCCGCCTGGCACACAAACCGGGCTAATGAATTTCACGGTAACTCATTAATCTACAATTCTGTAATTTTGCACCCGACTTTCCAATCCTTCCCAAATCGCTTCTACCGCCAAACCGTCAGTCAACCCATTGGCAATAAACCGCCCCATATCTACGCAATGGTCGCTATTATTGTAATTGTAAAAACCGATCCGCCCGGTGGAAATAAAATTACTATTTTTTTTCAACTCCCTGTAGAGGGAACTCGTAATCTCTTTATAATGCAGATCATAACGAGGATAAAATTTTGGAAAACGTTTTACAAAAGAAAAAAGGACATCCCCTTTATCTATTAAGCCACATCGCTCTAAACCATTTATGCAAAGGTGAGATAATTCTGTGTCGCTCCTATTCCATAACTCACCGCCATATTCTCCCGTAAAGTCACAGCAAAGGAGAGTTTTGTCTTGTGGTATCATATCGATGCTCATATTCTTTTGTTCAAAAACCCTCCCAAATAAAAATTCCCTTCCTGGAAAAAAGATCCAATGGTCCTTCGTCACCTGTTTTTTCATAAGACCGATATAAACCAAAAACACGGCTCGGTATTGAAGTCTTTTAGACAATGCCAATAATTCTCCTGTTGTCTTATCCTTCTCATGACTCATTAGTTCCAAAGCAACATCAAAGGGAAGAGTGGAAATTAAATAATCAACTGGTAAAGTTATAGTGCCGCTGGGCCGATTGATAGTTACTTCCTTGATTCTATTCTTTTCTAAATAAATCTTCAGTGGCGTGGCCTGAGTAAAAATCTGTCCTCCATGCTTTGTTATTTCTTCTCCCATTCTAAGCGGGATGCGACCGAATCCCATTTTGGGATAATAAAAATAAGTCGCGTCGGTAAGGACGTTTTCTTTTTTTAGGCGCACAATTCTTGTCATTAGCTCAAGTACATTTTGACTGGGTATCCTAGCCTTTGCAATATCTGCCGACAATGTCTCGGGCGATCCCCATGTTTTTTCAGCTAAAGGCCTAAAAACTAAATCATAGATAGTACGGCCAAAATGGTGGAGGCAATATTCTTCAAAAGAAAGACTGTTCTTTTGACGAGAGGCCGTGTTTTTTAGAAGGATTTTCAGAAAATCAAGCCCACAGTGAAAAATATTTCTGAACCTCATTTGCAAAGCGAGTTCTGAAAATTGAAGAGGGTAGTTTAAATATTTTCCAAAGAGATAAATACGATTTTTTTTTTCGTGTGTTAATAATTCATTTCCCATCAATGTTTTAATTTCATCCAGAACTCCGGGAAGGGTAGAAAAACACTTGTGGGGACCGTAGTCCAATAACATATCCTCATGGGAAAAAGTGCCACACATCCCCCCCAAAACGGACTCCTTCTCAATAACCGTCACATCAAACCGGCCGGTACGGGAAAGCATCCATCCTGCCGAAAGTCCCCCGACTCCCCCCCCAAAAATAACGACCTTCTTTTTCATCCCTTATCTCTTCCAAGCAATGACAAGTGTTTGACCTATCCAGTAAGGAACTTGCACGCTTTGTAACCTCAATTTTTGGACAAGTTTTTTACCAAGGTGGCCCATTTTTGGAAAATAAGCCTGCATGCGACGAAAAATATATTCAACTTCTAATGTTTGGAAATGAGGTTTGAATGCAACAATTTTGAAGCCACAGTGCTTTAGTAAATTTGTGATGGAAGTTTTTGTAAAGTAATAAAGATGAACGGAGAGTAGAAAGACCCATTTTCTACCCATAAACTTTGAAATCCAGCTGCCAACGTCGGGATAATTGACGATAAGCAATCCCCCCGGGCGTAAAATGCGATGACATTCCTCCAAAACTTTTCTGGGTGATGGAGTGTGTTCCAAAACATCCCAAAGAGTAATAATATCAAAAGTTGCATCCTCACAATTCAAGCTTTGGATTTCTCCAGCATGAATGGGAATTCCATATTGTTTTTGTCCCCATTCACAAAGCCATCGGTTTGGTTCACAACCCACCACATCCCACCCTCTTTTTTTGGCAACATACAAAAAGGAGCCTCCGGCTGCGCCAACATCCAAAATTTTTCCCTTGTCCGATTTTTTCCAGAACCTCTCCACAATATTGAGACAACGCTCAAAGGTTCTTTCCCTTGCTTTTGCTTGGGAAACAAAAGTGGTGTCATTGCCACTGGCGTATCCCTCTAGAATCAGTGAGGCATTCAAACGAGGATTCACATAGGTCAGACCACACTGGGTACACCGAACAACTTGATCAATAAGGATTTCATCTCCAGAGCTTCTGAATTTTTCTTCGATATCGGTGTATCGTTGTTTTTCATAACAGGCGGGGTAAATAATTATATAGTTATCGCTTTCACACAGATCACATTTTATCTGTTCTAAGGGAAGATTCGTAGAAACAGTCATTTTCTTTTTAGGAGGATATGCAGCTCTCGGAAGCGGGTATTGACAGAACTCAAAACCATCCCAATTCCGAACATGAAAAAGGAGAGCAGGAGTAAGGCTACGGCAAGAATGGTCCCGAAAGTATTAGCAATCTTGAGATAGCATCCGATACTTAAGAAGGCCATTAGCAGAGCAACAGCCGAAAAAATACGTAAGGGATGATGATCCCGAAGCAAAACAGCAATGGTGAGCAAGATGCGGTATCCATCATAGAAAGTGTGTAGTTTCGAGTGACTACCGCGGGGGCGTTCTTTGTACCCAATGGGGATCTCTTTGATGGTCATTCTTTGCTCGATGGCTTGCAAGGTGAGTTCTGTCTCGATTTGGAAGCCGGTAGTAATTAATGGGATGTGCCTGACAAAATTTTTGCTAAAGACCCTATAACCTGACAAGATATCCTTGAATTTTGTTCTGAAGCAAAAATTGAGAAAGCCTGTAAGCAAGTGGTTGCCAAATCGGTGTAGCCAACGCATTCCATTGCCTCCAGGAGTTTCCAATCTTGTTCCAACAACCATATCGGCTTCACCTTTTTGAATACAATCTACCATAGGATGGACGCTTTTCACGGGATAAGTGTCATCCCCATCCACTAGGACAATGATGTCTGACTGAACGTGAGCAAAGATGGCCTGGACAACACTTCCTTTTCCTTTGCGATTTACTCGAACAACGGTCGCATTTTTGCTTTTTGCAATGGAGGCTGTCCTGTCGGTTGAGTTATTGTCAAAGACAATCATTTCGGCTTGTGGCAACTCTTTGCGAAAATCGTCAATGACTTTACCAATGGTTGACTCTTCATTAAAACAAGGGATGACTACGCAGATTGTCGGTTCTTTATCCAATGTCAGATTCTCCTTGCTTTCAAAATGAGCCCCCAAGTTTTCAAGGCGCGGTAAGGGGTCATCTCCATTTTTGTCTCGAAGCGCAGCTTCAGAAAATTCATTATTTGCCTTAATATTTTTTGTGGATGGTAAAGGAGTTTCCATAAGAGAAAGCGACGATATAATCGAAAGCGAAATTTCGCCAATTTTTTATAGTCTCTTCTCCAAGAAGGGGAGAAAGTCAATTCCGAATAGTTTTTAAACCCGGAAAATTCGTTATAGATTTTAGAGCCAGGTACGGGGGTAATGATAAATTGGGCTATTTCATCAATACCAGCCTTTGTTAGGAGGCGCGCCAAATTTATTGTCTGTTTTCTGTCTTCATCATCTTCCCCCGGGAATCCCAAAACAAAACAGGCCTGGGAGAAAATTCCAAAATGATTCATTGCCTTCACAAGCTGTGTAGCATGTCCAATATTAAATGGTTTTTGGATCTTTTGCATAATTTTGGGCGAGCCCGATTCGGGCGAAATGGAAATGTAACGGCATCCTGCTTTGGCCATCCATTCAATTGTTTTTTCACTTTTGATCGATTCCACTTTTGTGCCGGCGGCAATTTTCCAAATAATTTTTAGTTTTTTCTCCACGATTTTTTGGCACAAAGTCTGGATGCGTTCATCATTAATAGTGGGATTAACATCTTCAATGTGAAATTCACTAACTCCCAGGGTTTTTTGAAACCATTCCATCTCGGCAACAACATTTTCCGCCGATCTGGCGCGCCATTTCTGATTATTAGTTTCAGGAATAACGCAAAACCGACAAGGATAGGGACATCCTCTGGAGGTTAGCAAAGGAAGATAGCGTTTTGTTTCAAAGGGCCCATGTGCATAACGCAAATTCCAGTAGTTTTGGAGTGGAAAGAGATCCCAAGCAGGGAAGGGGAGTTTGTCTAAGTCTTCAATTTGTTTGTCATTTTCAAGAAGGGTATGCAATTCTTCAGAAGAACCATTTTTTTCCAGAGCCCCAACAAATTTTAAGCCCTTTTCTTCAACTTCTCCCGTCAAAACATAGTCGACGCCGACTGAATAAAAATCTTTTTGGACCGCTTTGAGTGAATAAGCGGTTACAGCCTGAGTGTTTTCAAAAACAATAATGGGAATTTTTGGAAAACTTTGTTTTAATCTCTTTGCAATTTCAATAGTTGAATAATGGCTGGCAAGGTTGATGGCATAGAGAAAAAACGCTTTTGTTTGAGGCGCGATTTTATCAACAACATCTTGGGTTGTTAATCCCCGAATCACAAAGCCATTTTCGAAACGACTTTTTTGTGGTGCCTCTCCAAAAGCATCGATGATCCCAAACTTTATTTTGTTTTGTCTCAAGACAGCAGCGAAATAAGCCAACCCGATTGGCATATAAACGATACCTGTTGTAAAGGGGTCTGATTTCTGAACAATCAAATTAGGATTGATGAGGGTATACATGGTTAGCTATTTGATTCCTTGTCTCTAAGATAGGAATACCGCTCTTTGGTTAGAAGTTTTGCCCCTGGGAATTTTTGTATTTTGTGCATGATATTATGCAATGATACATCATTGAGAGGGCAGGTATTGCAAATGTTCAAATCACACCGATTTGTTTTTAGTTTTACACGAAAAGTTTGATAACCCTTCCCATTCCAGACTTCTTCAAACGATTTTTCCTGGAGGTTTCCAAGCTTCATTTGGTAATCGTAATAGAGACAACAGGGATTGACTCGTCCATCCCAGGAAACAGCCACAACATAGTAGGGAAAATAACAGGGCCCTTTTCCATCGAGGGAATTCTTTAGGTCCTCAGAAATGGTTGTCAGATTCCTAACGACCTCTGTCATTTTATATTGTGCAGCCAGCCCAATTGCTTGACTCAGAATTTCTTGAATCAGGGGTGAGTTTTTCAGAATTCTAGACTGTTGTTGTTCGATGTCGTAACCGTAACCCCTCGCAAAAGTTGGAATAATTTTCAATTTTTCATGGCAGAATTGAACCATCAACGGCACTTCATGGATATTGTCTTGAGTGATCGTGAAATTAATCGTAATAACTATTTTTGATTTTTCTTGTTCGGTAATCTTTTTAAATTCTTGAATCCCTTCAATGGTTTTTTGAAATTTGGCCCCGACCCTTATTTTTTCAAAATTTTCCGGGGTTGGGCTATCTATGGAAAACCATATCTGATCTAGTCCGGTCTTGATGATTTCACGGGAAAGTTTGCTATTGAGCATGGTTGCATTAGAAGAGATGCGGGCGGTAATTTTTCTTTTCTTACAATACCTTACCATTTCCAGTATTTGTGGATTCAAAAAAGGTTCGCCAAATCCGACAAATGCGACGAAAATAGGATCAATACCGCCACAGATTTTTTTGAAAAACTCAAATTTCATATGTCTTAAATCGCGGGTAATCGATTCGGTGCGAGGGCACATTGTGCATTTTAAATTACAAACACCTGTTGGCTCTATATGAAGGAAGAGGGGATTTTTTGCCCTTTTTGTTCCACGATACATGGCAAAGCCCGTTTCAAACATCCTTTTGACATTCCGAGGGCTTAATTTCAAAACTTGCAACGCCACCTGAAAATGTTGGGATGACTCTTGCAGTTTTTTGATGAGTAAATGTTTAGTGTCAAACATGACTACGATATTCTTTTAGCTAAAACACCTAGTTCTGAAATGACAGATGTTCTAGCAATAATTTGAAAGTTGTGTTGATTCAACACTGTCTCTAATTCTTGCAATGACCATGGCACCTCAGGGACTTCGTCTAGTAAATGAAAATAGCTGAAAATGCCTTCATTCAGGATGCGATACCACGCATTGCGAATAGGGACTAAAATAAGCAAGTATCCTTGATCGCTTACAAGATTGCAGTGGATATCAATGATTTTTTGCCGCGTACTTCCGATAAAGTGTTCAATAAGTCCCCCAGAATGGACAAGATCAAATTTTTTATTAAGACTATCTAATTCAAAAACGTCGTTTTCTAGAATCTGAAAGGATTTTTGAAAATTTTTAAAGGACTTTTTACTTAAGTCCAACGCTGTTTTGTTATTGTCTACAATGATAATTTGCGCATCGTATTTTTCACCAAGAAAGCGGCTCATAACAGCAGTGCCAGCGCCCAATTCACAAAAATGGGAAGCTTTTCTAAAAGTAATGCCTCTTAGTAATCTTTCATAAGCACCTTTGACTAAACGGGACCTAAGAGATTCGATTAAAGGTTTGTTTACAAAGTTTTTGAAATAGCCATCCCAATTTACAGGCAGTTTTTCATTCATGAGTAATATTGTTGAATTGTTTGTTGATAGAGTTTCTTTAATAACCTATTTTGAAATAGTGGCTTGGGCTAAATGGCATACGACTGATTTCTAAGTTCCGGACTTTTTTGGTAGAGGGAAAACATCGGTGCATCATAATGAAGGCCGGCAATGCGGATGATTCTAAAGCTTCTCACTGTGGAGGTGGTGGGAGATAAAATGTCGCGCCGAATTTTGCAAGACGATGGTGTATTTTCTGCGCCAAGGGAAATGGCTGCGCAATCAACACATGGCTATTTTCGGGAAGATCCGATGGTGTGTAAACAGGGCGGTTCATAAAGGTTTTGTTGATGCGGCCGAGATCTTCATCTACAAAAAAATCAACTTTGTCTTCTAATTCACAAGCGAGCCAGGTGGCAGCAATACCCGTTCCGAATACTCCAAGGGGACCCTTCACTGGAAGTCTTGAAAAATGGTCAAAAGTGGCTTCAAGCCATTTAATGGCTTGAGTCACTGAGTCTAAGGAGAGAGGTTCCTTTTTGGGGGTGACCGTTTTTTTATGAGCTTTTCTCTTGCATGCGACAACCGATATTTTTTTAGGAATCCAATGGGTTGCTATGGTTATTATCTCATATTGCTCCGGGATGATTTCTTTTATTGTAGAAGGGGTGAAGTGTGTACAATGATCGGCAACGAGCAGGTCAAATGGGTCTTCCAAATAGTTGGGGAATTCCAGGATTAATAATCCATTGGATTCAAGTTTATCCGAAAGTTTCATCAAAAAATCTTTGGGATTAGGGATGTGTTCCAACACTTCAATAATCGTAATAAGATCGAATGTGCCCGCAATTTCGAAGGGAGGGCATGTGTGAAACGCCTTAACACCATTGATTTTTTCCACATGTGAGCGAGTTATGTCATTCAACTCTGTGCCGGTGAGAGACCATTGGGGGGCAAATTGATTAAATGTATGGAGCCAACTGCCATTTCCACAACCGATATCAAGTAAGTTCCCCATTTTTGGAAAGTGGAGTTGAGATTCCAGACATTGTAAAAGACGCTTGGAACGGGGTAGCACCATTCCAGAGGCGCTGTCGAAGACGAGAGGCTCCTTGCCGTTGTTTTGATAATTGATCTGATAGACTTTGTAAATCTCATCGACCTCCTGCTGCCAAATTTCATCAATGATTTTTTGTACACAATGACATGTTGGGCATATCGCCAATCTCCCACCTTTACGCCAAGGTCTGCAATCTGAGGTGATGCAGTGTCGGGCCTCATAGCCCGCTATCGTTGTGAGTCTTTCATGACCACAAAGGTGACAACAAATGCCGTCTTGGTTCATTTTTTAAATTTTTTCCGATTCCAGGACTGTTTGTATAATAAATTCGATTTGGCTTTCTGCAAGTTCTGGATACATGGGTAAACTCACTACTTGATTGGCTGCCCTTTCCGTTATCGGCAGTGATCCATAAGGAATTTGCTGATTGCTGCAAGCAGGCTGTCGATGCAAAGGGATTGGGTAGTGAATTCCCGTAACAATTCCTTGTTCCTTTAATTTCGCTTGTAGAGTTGTTCGATTGGAATGACGAATAACAAAAAGATGCCAGACCGATTCTGTTTGAAGGCTGGTTTTAGGAAGAACAATATCGCTTTCCTTTAAAGCCTCCAGATAACAAGAGGCAAGGTGGCGTCGTTTGGCGTTCCATGAATCGAGATATTTGAGTTTCACACGAAGGATTGATGCTTGCAGTTCATCAAGCCTGCTATTTATGCCAAGAGTTTTGTGAGTGTATTTTTCTTGCCGACCGTGGTTGGCAAGCATTCTAACCTTTTGGATGAGACTTTCATTTTGGCTTATAACAGCCCCTCCATCACCAAAAGCCCCCAGATTTTTTCCAGGATAAAAACTGAAACAGGCTGCATCACCAAAACTGCCGACTCTTTTTTGTTTCCAGCGAGCTCCATGGGCCTGTGCAGCATCCTCGATAACCTTTAATTGATATTTTTTGGCAATGTTTACGATGGCATCCATGTCACAAGGCTGGCCATACAGATGAACTGGGATAATGGCCCGAGTGGCTTTCGTGATGGCTTTTTCAACCAGGGCTGGATTCATCAGCATGGTATCTTCACAAATATCGACAAAAACCGGTTTTGCGCCGACAGAGGCAATAGCCTCAATTGTGGCAATAAATGTGTTGGCCACGGTGATGACTTCATCGCCGGCTCCAATTCCTAAGGCCCTTAGGGTAAGGTGAAGCGCATCCGTTCCATTACCAACCCCCACGCAGGCTTTTATTTCACAGTAGCTGGAAAATTCTTTTTCAAAACAGTCTACTTCTTTGCCTTGGATAAAAGTTCCCCCTTCCAAAACGTTGCGTATGGCGGCATCTATCTCTCCTTGGATTGTTTTATACTGGGCTTTAAGATCAATGAGTGGAATCATTTCTTTTGTAAAAATCAAAATATGAAAATTGATGATGTAGCGTGTAATGGGGTTTCAAATTTCGAACCAGTTTTTCCGGTTTTGGGAAGAAGGAGTTTTCCAGACCATAAGGATATAATGATCGATTAATCACAACCCACTCAATGCGCTTTTCATCGATTTCCTTGGCGAAGGCGTCCAGGTTTTTATCCAGCGGTGCTTCATGAAAGTTGCTTTGCATAGTGGGAAAGGGTTTATCTGCCAAAAAGAAGGGGAGTGCCAGATCAGGATATCCAGCAATGGTATCTTGTTTTGGCAATTTTTTGAGTTCATTTACTACCTCCACAAAAGGTCTATTCCATTCATGAGTGTATCCTCGCCATCTTTCCAAATCCACTTTGATGCTGAATTGGGGATTAATGATCCAACGTTCGTGGATTCCGACGAATGCCACGACAACGATGAAGAGACCACCACTGAGAAGCCCAGCAATTTTTTGATGATATGGCCGGGGTTCTTTATCGTTCGTTAACAAAGTGATGAAAGTGGAACCAAAAATTATACAAGATGTAATAAAAATACCAGATGTATAAAGAGTTGAGGGATAAGGGAACATGAGAGCTGAGATGGTCGACGTAAAAATCAATGTTGCTGCCATTGTCATCACAGCAGGTTCTTTGGATTTGGTTCTTAGAAAAAACCAAGAGGTCAGGAGTCCTATTGGCAACCAAATAATAGCAAACCATTGCCAATGGTAATTAGTAGCATCGGAAAACCATAAAAGGTAGTTGGCAACTCTCCATTCCAAAACCGCTTTAGGTCCATACAAAACACACCCTGTTAAAACTATTGATAGAAATAGTAACAATCCCCAAGTTAAAATGTATAAACCATTTGACCGGTATTGCGCCTTTTTCAAAAAAATACTCACACCGAAAGTGCCAAAAATCCCAAACCATAAAGTTATATCTTGCAAGGTGATGTCAGGTATCGGCGCTATCCAATGATCTATGGTTTTTGGCATTCGAATAAAAGTTTCGTGAATTATTTGTAAAAGATTAACTCCCTTAAACAAGTACCAGAGGCAGAGTGGTGCCAACCCAATGATTATAGAAAACACAAGAATTGCTAAATGACGGACAAAATCACCAACACCCCTCACGTTGTTTGATGCGAATCGTTCTTTTCCCGGGAACAATGCAAAGAGCAAAATGAGCATTGTCGATAAAACCCATGGGATGAGAAGCCAATAATTTTGAGTTGGAAAAGAAAGATGGCTGTTTAGTCTCAGAGGGATAAAGGCAAGAAGGAGGATCAATCCTGGGAGCGTAAAAAATATTCGATGCCATCTCTTTACATTAGAGAAAACACAAAATTGAAGGGAAATTATTTGGACCAGAGCCACAACAGAAAAAACTCCAGTCTGTTTGAAATTAAAACAAAAACCTGCAAGAAACCCTGCAAGCATTAAAAATAGCATCTTCCTTGTTTTTATCCATTCAAGCATGCCACCAAGACAACCGATCATTAGAATTTGTGTGACAGTTCCTGGTCCTGAAAACCAAAGGACAAGGCCGGACATCCAAAAGGAACTCAGGGCCACTGTAGCAGATAGAAAAGGGTTGACAAAGCGTGAACATATAAAAAACACGACGCAGGCAAGCAATACAAAAAGAAAAAACGTCAGAGCGTGGTAGATGCTGCCATGGAGTCCAAATAACTTGAAAAGAAAGGCTAGAAAGACAGAATAACCACCCATATATCCCAAGTGGTTATCGACGTTAGGAATTTGTCCTAGATAAGTTCTCCAAGCGTCAACAATCATAACTCCATCATTCCAATTGTCGACCAATTTCCCCATTCTTCCAAAACCAACTAGTCCCACGAGAACAATGAGAACAAAAAAAATAAGAAATTTTTTTAAAGACATTTGGCAGGATTTCCGGCGACGGTTGTTTTCGGATCCACATTTTTTGTAACGACAGCACCAGCACCCACAATTGCAGAAGCTCCAACAATGACACCGGGCAGAATCGTTGCATTGGCTCCAATCACGGCATTTTTATCAATCACCACGCCCTTGAGATTTTGTTTAGTCATAGGGGTGTTTGGATATTTTGCATTCGTCAAAACAACGTTGGGGCCTATCCAGCATCCATCCTCCAAAATACAATATTCGGGAATGAAGGCCTGTGTGTGGACCCGAACTCCGTTGCCAATGGTGACATGGTGCTCCACAACCGATAAAGTTCCAATACTTACATTATCACCTATTTGGTTGCCCTCTCGGATATTAGTTTTGTTACCCGTTTTGAAATTTTTTCCAATGATGTTTCCGGCGTAGATGACTGTGTGGGATCGAATAACTGCGTTGTCTCCTATTATTGTTTCATAGTTTTTCGGATCTTGACCAACCGGTGGAATGCCAATGATGCAAAAATCCTCAACAATACAGTTTTTACCGAGCTTCGTATTCGGATAAATGATGGCGTTGGAACTAATCATCCTCGTCTCTTATCTATCCTTGGACAAAGGGACTTGAGCCTTTACTACCATGTAAAATCCCAGCCGCCCCTCCAGTTTTTTGTCGATAAGTCTTAGAACAGTTTTAAATCGTGACATCCTTTTCAAACACTCTGGTATTCTTGTAAAGCCAGTTTGGTAACAATCAATTTCTATATCTTTAAACCTACCGAACATTTTTTTTGCTTCACGTTTAGAAAAACTCTTAAGCACAGGACACTTAAATAACTCGAATAGCGATGTCCCATGTTCTGGATTTTCAGCATTTGGATCAATTTTGAGAATCTTATGGGATAAATTCAACAAGGCATCAGCCCCTAGTATTTTTGAAAGCTGTCGTATTAAAAAAATGACTGTCTGTTGCAGTGCATATTTTCTATAAAGCATCACAATGGCCTTCCCTCCTGGTCTTAAAACTCTATAAATCTCACTGACCGCTTTCTGGGGATGAGGAGTATGATGTAAAACCCCATACGAATAGGCTATATCAAAAACATTATTCCCAAACGGAAATTTTTCACCATCCCCCTGAATTAATCTTGCTCTTTCTAAAATACCTGTTTCATCAAGCCCAATTTTTGCTTGCCTCAACGATTCCCCCGATAAATCAATTGCTGTTACTTCTCCACCTTTAATTGCTATAAGGGTTGTATCCAATCCTGGGCCACAACCTATTTCAACCACCTGTTTATTTTCAAAATCTTCTCCATTTATCAAATCAAAGATATGTGGCTCCCTTTCATACCTCCATGTCATCTTCAACCTATGGGAAGTCCACCTGCCACCCATTGGATGGGTATCCCAAAATTTTCTTACCTCCGCTTTAATGTTATCCATAAAAGGTCACAGGTAAAGTGCAATCAAATATTTTTGATACATTGTGATTTTAACGCTTTCTGTCCCGCCTCCAAAACAGCCACCACATCTCTTGCGTGTTTTGGGCCTGTCAGTGGCTCCGAGCCATTTAGGATACAACCTAAAAAATGATCCACTTCAACTTTTAAGGGTTCTTCAGAAGAGATTTTTGGAAACCAAACATCGCCTTTGCGTTGTAGAAATTGGAAGTTGGCAAAATTATCATAGTCCATTTGTTCACCAACTCGCGGAATTCGATCAATTCCCTTGTCTAAAATCGTAATTTTGTTTTCGCTAATGTCATCATAGATTGCCATTTTCTTCTCACCCACCACCGTCATTTTTCGCACTCTATCCGGATCCAGCCAGCTCACATGAATATTGGCTATGACTTTGTTTTCCCACACCAGATGGGCAAAGACGACATCTTCAATGCCTCGTTGAATATAATCCATTCCATGAGCCCTTACCTCAGAGGGAAGTTTTCCATCCATCAAATAAAGCAAGATGCTTACATCGTGGGGAGCAAGATTGAACCAGGCGTTGATATCACTGCGCAGTTGGCCCAAGTTGAGACGCTGGCTATAAATATAATAAATATGTCCCAACTCACCTTCAACAATTAATTTTTTCAAGTAGCGCACGGCGGGATGATATAAAAACGTATGTCCCACCATTAAAACGCGCCCTCTTTTCTGAAAGCTCGTTGATAGCTCCTCTGTTTGTTGCACTGTCATGGCAAGTGGTTTTTCCACCAAAACATGCTTGCCGGCCTCAAGTGCTATTTTGGCGAGTTCAAAATGTGTAGCAGCCGGTGTGGCGATCACAATGGCATCAATTTCTTTGTCATCGAGGACCTTTTTAAAATCGGGTGTTGCCTTGCTTAGAGGGAAGTGCGTTTCTACATAAGCTCTTCTTTCAGCGTTGGTTTCCACAACCCACTTAACATGGCAGTTGGGGTGAGCGGTAAAATTGCGCAGCAAGTTCGGCCCCCAATAACCGCATCCTATTTGCGCAACGTTAATTTTTTTTTGATTGGTCATGCCTTCGAATGGGTTTGAAGTGTCATTGGGCGCTCATGGATGTGACCTTTTTCATCGTACTGATGACCGACTGTGTTAAAACGCTCTCCACACATTACAGCGCATCTTTCTAGCTTTCCATGTGCCACCGTTTTCAAACGCCAAGATTGCTCAATCAAATTAAAAAAAGTCTCTTCGACAATTGTTTTTAACGGACGCTTTTTTGCATTGATGGAGTCCATCCCACCGTTTTTGTCGATCATTGCTAATAACTGTTTGGAAGAAGGGGTATCTTCCACTTGAATACCATACAGCCGGTCGTGAAGCCAGCCACAAGGAAATACTAAACCTTCTGCTGAGACGTAAAGTTCCGACTTTCGTTTGGCATTACAGGTGATGTGTGTCTGATCCAGATACTTCGAAAAAGACCCGTACTTTTTTACAACATTCTCATATAAGGATAGGCTTTGATTCTGATATTGTGGTTGTTCCGGTTTTTCCAAAAAATATTCAATTTCACCATTTTTATTGAGCACGGGTTGCTTGTCCAACATTTTATGGTTCTTATCAAAAAAACGCCCTGTCCTTTTAGCTGTGAAATTTGAAAACCCCATTTCTTTGGAGAATTGCCTAGCGCTTTCCACTTGGTGTTCGTTGTGCTTAAAAACAATAAAATCCCAGTTAGCTCGCCCACCCTCTCCAATAAATATTTTGGCGTTCTCAATAATTTTTTTGAAGCTCGTATTTCTTCGATAAATGGCGTTTGTATCTTCCAGGCCATCAATAGAAAACGTAACATAACCATGATGACCCAAAAGCAGTGCCAACGCACTCCACCAACTTGCGTTGCCGGCAGAGCCATTTGTGTTCAGTCCTATTTCGAGTGATGGATTGACAGATCGTAACCATCGGACGGTATCTAAAGTATACCTGGATACGATGGGATCACCGTAAGTCCCGCACATATAGAGTGTCTTAATGGAACGCACAAAATCCTCGGGAAAGATTTTCTGACAATCTTCCAATGTTAAATCCACCAAAGGGAGTGTCGGCAAGTCCCGCCCGCCAAAAACATTTCTGGGGCACTGTGGACAGGCCGAGTTACATTTACTGGTTACCTCCACCTGAACGTAAACAATATCTTCTAGGCGATAGATCATGATTTCACCCTTTTTTAAAATTTTGTATTTCGATACTGCTGATCACAACATGTGCGGGCTGTGAGAGAATCCAGTCGATCACTTCAGCGATATAAGAGGGTTTCATAGGTATCCAAGGCAGGGTTTGTTTGGAATACTCTTCTTCTGAAACAGCGATCAAGCTTTCTCCAATTGCCGTGTTAATTCTTGCAGGTTCAATGGAAGTGACTTTAACATTTTTTAGTTTGGCATCTGCAAAATGCTTGCTTAATGTTTTTAGAGCCGATTTTAGAGCGTTGTACCAGATTCTTTCCGGAGGCATTCCGACCCAACCTGTGGAATTTGCGGAAGAGGAGCAGATATTAATAATATGACCTGTGGTCATTTTTTTATAAAACTCCGATAAAAGGTAACCGGTTGCCCTGAGATTTAGATCGATAGTTGTCTGAAAATCCTTTCCATAAACAGCAGCGTTATTGATTAAAATGTCAGCATCTACTTCACGACAGAGCTTTTTTAAAAACTCCAAATTGGTTAAATCTCCCCGATAAGTTACATCCCCAGTGCGGGCTACGGTAATCACCTGGTATTTATCGCGAAAATAA
This sequence comes from Deltaproteobacteria bacterium RIFCSPHIGHO2_01_FULL_43_49, assembly GCA_001798075.1. GTDB lineage: Bacteria > UBA10199 > UBA10199 > SPLOWO2-01-44-7 > SPLOWO2-01-44-7 > SPLOWO2-01-44-7. Next base: position 258,130 of record MGRG01000005.1, read on the forward strand.
TCTGCACAGGCCTTACCGACACCACGAGAAGCCCCTGTAATTAACATGCGTTGTTTATTTTCTGCCAACACGGATTACGTTGACTCCTTCTTGATCACCAATGATTCCCCAAGGATCAATGACAACGTCCCCTTTTTTGAATTGCCACTCTCTATAAACAGGCCAGCTTGTCCCTATGAGGTAGACTGCGGCTTCTTTGGGCAATTCTTCATCAGTGGCGATTTCTGGATCATGAACGATTGGATTACAGCCTTTTTCCTTCAATATATTTGCCAATAATACGCTGGGAGAACCAATAGCCAAATTTGTATGAGGCTTATAAGTTTTTCCCAAAATGACTTTAGGCCCGTCATATTGCAGCATGAGTTCAGCTAGCCATTCGGTTTGCTGCTCTCTAACCGTCATAATGAAGTCGAATAAATTATATGGAAGTCCCAATTGATCAGATAAGTAACTCAAAGCCAAGTTATCTCGTGGATGGCAAGCTCCACCATCACCCATGCCAGCATTTAAATAACGTGGACTGATCAATCGGTCATGACCCTTTTGTAAAGTTTTACAGATGGTATCAACATCGGCTCCAGGCATATTGTGGCATATCTGCATAATGGTATTAGCGAAGATAACCTTCATGCCGACAAAAGTGTTGTAGAACATCTTGACACCCTCAGCACTATCCCAGGTCATTCTTAGTTTTGGCGAATTCTGTATAGTGTCGTAGAATTCGGACAAAATTTTGCCTGCCCCTTCGTTATCACCTGTATCTAAATTTTGCCCAATCAGAGTAAATTCTGGGTTCAAGAAATCATGCATAGTGGTTCCCATGGCAATAAAAAACGGATTGTAACATAGACCCCATCCTTTACCGATGGGTCTATGCACGATGGTCTTCATGGCAGGATAGATTTGATTTCGCATGGTTCCAGGTAAAACAGTACTGATAATGGATATAACCTTAAAGGGATCTTTCTCAGTTTTGTTTAAGGCGTGAGCAATGACTTTTGCCCCTGAAAGCAAATATTTATAGTCAAAATCCATCCGCACATGATTGTGTCGGACGGAGCCATCCAATTCCGGAGGATGGGGAGTCTGTATTGCCACAAATATTATTTCTGAATTTTGTACAACCTCTTCTATAGACTCTGCGAAAATAATTTTATCCTTAACTTCCGAGAAATGCTCTTTTATTTTTGGCTCGTACAAATTGATTTTGTTTTTCTTATAGTCATCAATCAAACTCTGGTTGTTATCATAACAATGAACAACATATCCCTTTTGGGCAATAGCGGTAACGCAAGGCAGGCCCAGTTTACCTACGCCAATAAATCCTATTTTCATGATTCATCTCCTTTTGAAATTGGTTGGCTCGTTGCATTGCTTGAGTCATTTAATTTATATCGTCCCAGATGGAATTTTATGGCGATGTCGAGAGTCCCAAGCAACCCTTTTACGAAATCCAGAGGAATGACTTTTGATTGTTTTTGCGTATTTTCCACGTAGCGTGATGGAAATTCAATAATGCGGTAGCTATTGGCGATCCACATGACAAGTATTTCCAATAAATAAACAGGGCTTGTGTATTGTGGTTTTAATTGCAACACACATTCAGCAGCCCGACGCGAATAAAAACGGTAATTGTTGCTGTAATCACGTATTTTGCTTTCAATCAGAAGCCTTGCAAGTAAATTATAGAAAAAACTCGCGAATCTTCGAAAGGGTGTCCTGTTAATCACCTGAGAGTTAAAAAGATATTTTGAAGCAATGGCGACATCAAAATCAAAAACACTGATCTGGCTTGCTCCATAAACCATCTCATCGGGTTGTTGAGCGCCATCGGCATCTATGTCGGTGAAAATTTGATGGGAGGTGTTTTGGATGAGCCACTCCAAACCTGCCAGCGAAGCCGCCCCTCGCTGACAACCTTTACATCTCTTTTTATGTTCCAGAAGGTGAATTTTGTTGTTTTTTAAGGAAAATCTTCGAATGACATCTAGTGTTTCATCCTGGCTTCCACCATCCACAACACACACCGTATAATGATCAATTTCAGCCTGTTTCAATTCAAGCTCAATTTTATCCAACAACTTTCCGATATACTTTCCCTCGTTAAGTGTAGGAATGACTATCCCAATATCAATTATTTTTTTGTTCATTTGAGAGAAAATAGGATGAACCTAGCATTTTCGTAAGCTTTTGGAAGAGTTAAATGAGTCGGTTTTTGAATGAGTAAATATGTCACAGGTGCATATTGTTTCAGTGAAAGAAAATCCTGATTCGTTAATTTTTCAAATCTTTTTTTAACCATTGTTTGCAATTCATTTAACGAAAGCTTTAAAGCAGAATCTAGTCCAATCTGATAAAATTTCAGCAAATCATCCTCACGCCTTTTTAAAAAGGGATCCCGATAATATCGATAAAGCATCATCGGCCACATAAAATAAGCAGGTCTGTTTGATAGTGTTCTCCATGAAGTTTCCATGGTTGCCACCATTGATGCGGAATCCAGATTGTCCTTTGCCCATAACTGGACATCCTTCATCGCAATGGCTTCTGGATAGGCAAAATTAGTCCCCGTTGTATGTGCGAATTTCAATAGTCCTATTGATAAAGCGGCTATAACAAGTAAATTTATGGAATGGGGAATATATCGTTTCAGAATGAGTGCACCTAAAACCGGGATCGCCATCAACGAAAATAAAAGCGTTATTCTAAAAAGATTTACCTGCATGAGAGTAATGATCTGATAGTTGACGGCAATTAAATGTACCCAGATGGATACGAAGGAAACCGCTGCTAAAATCCAAAATAATATTTTGTAGCGATAAGGAATGAGGGCTCTTGTAAAAAAATAGGCCGCAAATGCAAACATTACCACTAAAGCTACATTTGTAATCGTTTGCCGCCATGTGGATGTTGCCCATGGAATTATGTGCACATTATGGTTGAGAGCAAAGAGGAGGTCGGTATCAGACGTTGGATTACTGGTGGTCCTTCCTAAGTAATATGTCCGCAGTATTTGAAAAAGAACAATAACGCCTAGGATTAATAAATTCCTTGCCGCGATTAAAGGAGGAGTTTCCCTTTTTAGGATTTCAATAAAAAAATAAACAGCCACTATTATGGAAGTCTGTAGAGGAATGGTAATATGTACGAAACCGGCAAAAAAAAGAACAATCAAACAAAGTAGATACCTCCCCCCCACAAGGCAACCAAACACCGTTAGAACAAATGGAAGTACAGCATCGCCAGGATATGGAGTAAACAAGAATTCTCGTACATTGTATTGTGCTAAATTCCATTGAGGAGGCCAGATAAGAATCAAGAGTAAAGTGGCTGTAGAAGTGGTTATCCAATCTTTACAACATTTGTTGTAGCAAAAAATAGCACCTAATCCCAAAAGGAAAAAGGTGAATGCTGTGTTGAACCAAACCACATAAAAAATGTCTATGTGAAGTAATTTTGATAGTAAATCATTTCCCCAATTTATAATTGTTGCCCAATAGAAAAAGGGAGCAAGATGCAGAATTTCATCTAACTGATATTTGGTAGGTTCTTTTAAAGCGTAACTGTAGGCAATAGGCCCATCATCCTGATACATCATTGCCATTTGATAATCAAAATTCCTAAATATGAGACAAGTTGCAGTCAGCAAAACTCCTATAATGAAAAAGAGCTTAAATTTTGAGATCATTGGGAGGTAAATAAATCTGAAGTAATGCGGTTAAATACTTCATGACCAGTAATGGTTTTTACTGCCAGTTTATCACAAATATGACAGTGATTGTTTGTAGACATTTTTGAGTAACTTATTTCTGAATAAAGGTTTTGGCACATGGTTTAGAAATTTGAACCAAAAGTTAATTTGGGCCACAATTTTATCTGAGTGCTTCTCAATTTTCCTCCATTTTTTAGAAGGATTTTCGTCATGGATTCGAATCTTATGCTGAAATAAATGTTGATGATAGGTTGTGGTGTGGAGTTGTGCCCAGCGGGCGATTTCCAATGGGCTCAGCCTATGTGCTGGATCTAAATTAGAAAGTCCGTGGGTATCACTTATTGCGACGTTAAATATTTCATCTGAGTCATCTACAATATGAATATCGTTCCAGTTCGGGTATATAGTTGATATATAGCCGTCATCGATATTGCCGCTAGGGAGGATATTTCCCCTCGACGGGATTACCATCAAGGGGTGCATATAAAAACATCTCACCAGAAAGCCTTCATTGCCTACTTTCCAATAAATTTGCGATGGCCATTTTTCAAAATGAGTAGCATCCCAACAAAGAGATTTGTTGAAAGGATGCAGATGTTTTAGGGCAAGTTTAAATAGTGTGTGAGACGAAAAAGTTATGCCGAGGTCCTTTCTGGATGAGAATATCTCTAATAGAACTGGGAAAAAGGTCTCTTTGACGACGTGAACCTGGGAATGCAACACAACTCGCTTTCCCATTCTAGCTATATTGGCTAACTTAGTGAAGGACCCGTCTGGCCATATGCAATCCGGGTGCAGAAAGACAAGGGCTGCCCCCTCATCTTTTGCTTCCTGAATAGCCTGGCGATGACATTGTGTCATCGTAATATATTTTTCTTTATGCACAAATTCATCGATAAGAACAATTTTGGTGTTAATAAGATCAGATAAAGTATGAAAAGCTAAAGAATTCTTAATGATCTTCGCATCTTTTAAGGTTGTATAAATGGTGTACCGAGTTCGTTTTTCATTTCCAAAGTGCAATAGATTACCCGAAGTCAATTGGGTGGGAAGACTGGCATTCAAAAACAAGTCTATATAGGAATCTCCCCAGACGATGTTGATGAAATGAAAATGAATCATTCTAACGCTTAACCCCAACTCCCATTCCAAAAATGTAATGTGCCATAGGCCAGAAACCAACGTGAACAACCTCATCATTCATTGAAAAAATAAAGACATTATAGAAGTGACGTGAAAGGAATGCTTTCAATTCGGAACCACTCTTACAATTGATATGACCTGCCTTACTCCATTCTGATGCATAAGTTTGAGACTCAATACTGGGTGTACCGATGATGCAAACGCCTTCTGGCTTTAGTGATTTACAAATATTTTTCAGGAAGACATCTTCGTTGGATTTGGAGATATGTTCGATAACATCGAGAGAATAAGCAGCATCAAAAGGACCTTCAATAAAGGTTTGTGTGAAGTCGGCCACTTCAAAAGATCGGTCTGTTCTGATTCCATTTCGCAATTGAGCCTCTTTTATAAAGAGGGGATCAAAGTCAACCGCGTGCACATGTTTGACTTCCTGGAGTATAACGTCAATTGCAAAGCCGTCACCACAACCTATCTCCAGGACCCTCGATTTTCCAGACAACATCTTGGAACAAAATTTATACCGGGCCAGTAGAAACCCTAAGCGCCTTGGATCTGTTCGCCAAACATGGCTTGTTATTGGTCCTAAATGTACGAGCCCTTTTGATTTATAAACATCGAATGGAATTTGGTACTGCGGCTCCTTTGTCTCAGAGTCTTTTTTGAAGGATTTCATTGATTTGAATAGCTCGATTCATTACTGTATGATCTCTCAGAGTTCTCTTCTGCCCGGCGATAGCAATTTCACGCCGGACAATGTCATGTTCGATAAGGAAACAGACTTTTTCAATACACTCTTCAATGGAGGTATAGGTAACAACCTCCCGGTCTTTTTCAAAAAGGTTGGGCAAATTTTTCCCGGTGTCTGTGAGGAGGCAACAACCAACACCGGTTGCTTCAAACATACGCATATTGCCGACATTATCTCCGGCAATATCAGTATGTTTATTTAAAGTCACCTTTGATTGAGATAGGATGCGATACATATCGATACCCAACACAGGAGGATGACATCTTTCTGGAAATTTTTTCCGAAGTGCTTTTTTAGGTAGTCTGCCTTGTAAAAATCCATCTAGACAGCTTTTTTCAGGTGGAGCTTTTCTGTCTTGAATCGATTCAAGAAGCAGGCAATGCATCTTTTCAGCGATGCAACCTTCTGAAAAAAGTTTGAAGCCTAGTAATTTTTCGAGTTTCTCTGGGTCAAAATATTCCAATGATTTTTTAAGTTTCTTTCTGGCGCTCATTTTAATTCTAATCGGTAGAGAATCTCTTTCCGGTTCGTGAATCCAGAGTTGGAGGTTTGTTTTTTGTATAAGGTCATAAAGAGTCCAATAACGTGCTTGATGTGACAACCCTTTATAACCTAATAAGCCATACCCAGAAGAGCCGACAAAAGTAAAATCATATATCAACTGTGGTTTTTTAATTTGACCGCCGAATATTTTTTCTAAAACAGCGTCGTCAAAACCATGATAAACTAGAAAAGATTTAAGCCCGGCGTTCCGGAATTTTTCAACCAATGAGGGAATACATGTAAGAAGAATATCAATGTCAGCTAAATTTTCGCCGATGTTCAAAAAACCTTTGTACACAACAACAAGTTTGATAAAGGCAAATCTGTTTTTAAGTTCTTTACGAACTGCTTCAGGAAGAGACCAAATATCCTGAAAATAAACAATATCGGGTTTTAAATATTCGATTTGCTTCAAAACAATATCGTATAACCAACGATCGGAATCGTAAAAAACCCCCTTTTCCTTAGCCCATGTTTTTTGAAGAATTTCCAGATCATAGATAATATCGTAGGCTTCATGACCCAAGGATCGCATTGCCCTGGAAAAACCGTCTGTATAAAGGAAAGCATGTTGAAATACTGTCTGCAGTTGATTTTCATAGGATTGGAATTGCAATTCTGGATTGTTTTTATAGAGAGTTAATGTTGCAGAGTCATAATGCAGGCCGGCAAATCGGATAATTTTAAAGTGCTTCATGGATAACTTTTGAGATCAATTGATATTTTTCACCAATCATTGATTGAGTCCTTCATATACTCTCAGAACTTGGCCTAACTCGTCCTTTTGGGGATAAGTAATTAGCACGGCGCGGTGTTTTCCATGGAATACGAAAAAACTTCCTGCCGCTACGGCTGAAGCACCGCTTTGAACGGCTTGAGCAAAATCCTTCAGTTGACCGGCGCCACCTAAAGCCACCACGGGGATATTCACGACTTGGGAGACCATCCGAATCAAATTCAGATCATATCCGTTAAATGTTCCATCACGATCCACAGAGTTTAATAATATTTCCCCAGCTCCATTATTTGCTACCTGTATTGCATAAGTGGTTAGTTCAATTTTTCGAGTTTGACCGTCTGTGTGTCCATACACTCTGGGTCGGCCGAGGGAATCTTTTTTTACATCAATGGCTACCACCACACTTTGGCTTCCGCATACTTTGGCTAGCTGGTGCACGAAGCCTAGATTCTCTAAGGCCTGAGCGTTGATAATAATCTTTTCGAAGTTTAAACTTAGAATTCTTTTAGCCTCCTCCAATGTGCGAATACCCCCACCATATCCCATAGGCATGAAGGCCTCACGTCCGATGCGAGATAACAGATCAAAATCGGGCCCTTTTCCCTGACGTGTCGCTATGATGTCTAAGATCATCAGTTCATCTACCTCCTTGTCGTTAAAGATTTTTACCGCATTGATGGGATCACCGATGTAAGTGGGATTTCGGAAACGGACTGTTTTCACCAGGCCGCCGTTTTTCAAAAGTAGACAGGGTATAACACGTGTCGCTAACATCTCAGCAAACCTCTACAAAATTTCGGATGAGTTGCAGTCCATACTTATGACTCTTCTCCGGATGAAATTGGGTGGCATAGATATTTTCCTTCTGGATGGCTGAAACGAATTCATGACCATACCGTGTCACAGAGACCACGTCTTGTTCCTCCTCGCAAATTAAATGATAGGAATGGACAAAATAGAAACGAGGTTCTTTGTGCATCTCCTGAAAGATCGGCGATGATTTTTTCAGAAACACCTGATTCCATCCCATATGCGGGATCTTGATTTGCCTGGCATCTTCTTTGAATCGAAACCGGATCGTCTTGGCCTTGACCCATCCAAATCCAGCGAGGTTGCCTTCCTCACTACCATCCGTGAAAAGCTGCATACCTAGGCAGATGCCCAAAATGGGTGTCTTGTTTTTGCAGACCTTGTGGTTGAGGATGTCCCAAAGCCCTATGTCCTGAAGGTTTTTAACTCCGTTGTCAAAAGCTCCAACACCGGGAAGCACTAGTTTTTCGGCCATCTCAACATCTTTGAGGTTGCCAGAAATAATGGCACTGCCTCCCGTTTTTCGAATCATGTTTAGGATCGATCCGACATTACCCATTCCATAATCAACCACGACGATCATGACTCCTCTCCAAAGGTAAGCCAGGTTCCCCTGTTCAACATTCGGTAAAATGGGTTGGTTTCATAAGATGAATAGTCAGCAAATTTTTTTGGAGGTTTAGCAAGGATTTCATCGAATTGACTATCTGTAAGGTCTAACTTATTTAGAACATATTCTTTTTCTTCCCGTAAACTTGCAGGGTCACACGGAAGTTTATTGAGTTCCTCCAGTGCGTGTTCTCGTGTGATCTGTCCCGATACGATTAGGCTTGATAAATGGCCTTTACGTTTGTCATATCCAAATTTCTTTGGCAAGATGTAGGTTTGATAAAACCGTGTATAGACCGATTCGCGGTGTTTTCCCCCATAACAAGTCCAGCCCAATTTTTGCTCTAGGATATTGATAGCGTTTTCTTTCTTGTAATCTAAATAGTCCAACAGGCTAATCCAACGAATCTTCAAAATAGACTCATAATAAAGTCTCTGAAGATAAGTCATATATGGGAAGGTTTTGAAAGGAACGGTTCCAAATTTTCGGTGTACATTGTTAATGTATTTCCAATCCCAGTGCCCATGAGACCAACTTTGGGGCATAATGGACTCGGTGCTATGATTCATACCTGTTACAACATAACGAAGCCCCTCACGTGCTGCTGATTGATAAAGAAGGGTAAAAATGGCGTGGTCGCTTGGAATCTCCGAATCTGGGGTTGAGGCTTTAAGAAAAGATAACTGAAGATCCCTAAACTCTTCCCAATCAATCACATGTGTGTAAAGATCGATGCCAAGTTTCTTGAGTGTGATTTCAATGTTGGTGACAGCCAACCTTGAATTCCAACCATTGTCCAGATGAACAGCCAGCGGTCTAAGACCCATTACTTTAACCATGTAGGCTACATAGGTGCTGTCCACTCCACCGCTTACCCCTATAATACAATCATAAGGTTTTTTCCTTCCAGTCCATTTGATTTCCTCCACAAGTTTATCCAACCGTTTTCTTTTTTCTCCTGGCGTCAGACAGAATGGTTCCTTTAAAAAGGTGGCTTTTGCCCGACGACAGTGATTGCATCGACCCTGATTATCAAATTGGATTTCAGGATCGGTGGAGTCCATCACGCAATATGTGCAGGTCTTATTCATCCAATAGCTTCGAGCTGCCAACGATGGTTCACGAGAAAATGACCCTGTCCTTTTGCAATGGTCTTTCCCGTTCCAAAATAATCACCGCTTTCCACTTCAAAGGAACCGACGTTCAATAAAAAATCTTGCAAGACCTGTTTTGAGGCGGCGAACATGTTGTAGGTGTAGAGTCCGGTGTTACAAGGAAGGCGCGGGATAATGCAGCGGACCCGTCCTCTTTTTGGGACTTTTCCTTCGAAGAAGTCTCCCGTGAAAAGATTACATAGGTCTGTGAGCTGTGTGCCATTGGCGCTGTAGACGGCGAAAGCTACCTCTACATCCGACACGCTTTTCCCCTCTGCGACTTCAAATTCACCCACTAGAACCAGGGGATCTCCTGAGAGGACCGCAGTGACACGGTGGCCTTGCTTATTCTCTACCCAGGTTTCCACAAAACGAAAATGGCCAACTCCCTGCCGATCGCGGCGATAGCGAAGAGAGCCATCGTTCAATTGTCTCGCAGACTGAAGGTAGCTTTCAACCACCTTCTGAGATGGGCCATCTTTTTCTATTTTGCCTTTCTCCAACAAGATGGAGCGGGGACAAAGATTAAGGATGGCCTCCATTTGATGACTCACGAATAGAATGGTTCTTCCTTGTTTAGTGATTTTTTCCATGGTGCCCAAACATTTTTTCTGAAAGGAAAAATCACCCACCGCTAGCACTTCATCCACAAACAAAATTTCCGGATCCAGATGGGCCGCAATTGCGAAAGCAAGCCTTACTTGCATCCCACTTGAATAATGTTTGATGGGGGTATCCAAGAACGATTCTACTTCCGCGAAAGCGACAATTTCATCGAATTTTTTTACCACCTCGGAGCGTTTCATTCCTAAAATGACGCCGTTGAGATAGATGTTTTCCCTCCCCGTCAGCTCTGGATGAAAACCGGTCCCCACCTCTAAAAGAGAGCCGACCCTTCCTTTAATGACAGCCAAGCCTTTGGAGGGTGGGGTAATACGGGCCAAAATTTTCAAGAGTGTGGTTTTGCCGGCCCCATTGCGACCAATGATGCCAACCATTTCACCTTTCTGGATTGTCAAAGAAATATCTTTGAGGGCCCAAAGGGTTTCTTTAGGCTGGCCATTTTTGAAAAGATTCACTAAATCTTCTCGCAAGGTTCTGTAGGACAAATGGCTTGCCAGAGGATTAATTCGATAGGACTTGCTTAAATTTTCAATCTGAATGGCAGGAGAACTCATTAGATAATATCGGCAAATTTTTGTTCCAGGCGTTGGAAAGCAAGTGCACCACTTAAGAGTATGAAAAGTGAAATTAAAAAAGAAAGTGTTATTGAAAACAAGGGGAAGTCACTTAAGTTTAAAAGGGACCAACGAAAACCATCCAGAATACCCACCAGAGGATTTAGTGCATAAATTCCTCTCCACGAAGTAGGGATGATTTCTTGAGAATAGGCTAGCGGGGAAGCATACATCCAAAGCTGGATCATAAAGGGAAGGGCATGAGAAAAGTCTCGATAAAAAACATTAAGGGCAGAAAGCCAAAAACTAACCCCTGTAACCAAAACCAGTGTAATACTAAACCAAAGTGGTAGCGTGGCTAACTGCCAACCCAATGGGATTTGATAAATCCAAAGTAAAACCCCCATCACGATAAAGGTCACCAAAAAATCAACCAAGACACCTCCGCAAGCGGCCATGGGAATCAACATCCTGGGACAATAGTTCTTTGATATCAGTGATTGGTGACTAACCAAGCTGCCGGAAGCCCTTTGAATGGCTTGTGAAAAAAAATTCCAAGCAACCATTCCTGAAAAGGCAAATACAATGTAGGGGACATTTAAACTAGGAAGGTTCGCGAGTCTCCCAAAAACAATGGCAAAGAGAATGGCGGTGACGAGGGGCTGCAAAATCACCCAGATCGCTCCCAAGAGCGTTTGTTTGTAACGGAGTTTGGTATCCCTTATAATTAACATCCAAAAAAGATCGCGGAAGACCCACAATTCTTTAAAAGGAATAGCCCGCCAACTTTTTGGAGGCTCGATTCGAGTTTCTAATTGCATGGGATCAGTTTGAGATATTTAAAACACAGCGGCCTGCTTCGCCCGATCGTAAAACTTGGATCGCTTTATTAATGCTATCAAAGGATAGGCGGTGTGTGATTTGTTCCGCCAATTTTAAACGACCTTTTTGATGTAAACGAATGTATCGGGGAATATCTTCGCTGGGGTTGGAGTCCCCCCCGTGAGAGCCTTTTAAAACTTTCTTGAAGTGTAACGGCAAGGAATAAATGGAGATGTTGTCTCCCTTTTTGGGAACTCCAACCAGGATGGTTCGTCCTTGCGGTTGGGTCAGTTCATAGGACATTTCGATTAGCGAGGCAATTCCTGTTGTTTCCACAATGACATCAGCCCCTTTTGGCCCCACAATTTTTAAAATCTCCTCTTTGATATTCGGATTTGTTTTGGAATTGATGCAATGGGTTGCCCCCCATTTTTTTGCCATTTCCAATTTGTGATTATGCAAATCGATGGCCACAATAGGATTGGCGGAGACCATATCTGATGCTTGGACAATATTGAGGCCGACACCCCCAACACCCACAACCACGATTGATTCCCCAATTTTTAAATGGGCATCGTTATTGACAACATTCATCGCCGTGGTGATGGCACAGCCGAATAGGGGAGCAATCGACATATCAAAATCTTTGGGAATTGCGGTTACCCTGTTTTCAGAGACAACTGCCATTTCATTGAATGTGGTTACCCAACCGGCATTCACTTTTTGATCCTTCCATCGATAGGTCGGCGTTTCGGATTCTATTCCGGCTCCTTTTCGCCAATGCATGACAACGTGGTCACCCTTTTGAACAGTTTTGACACCAGGCCCTACATCGACAATCACTCCAGAGCCCTCATGTCCCAGTAAATGAGGCAGAAATTTATCTTCCCCCTTGACCGCATCGATTTCATTAATCTGTGTCCCACAAATGCCACTATAGAGGACTTTTACCAAGACCTGCCCAAAGGAGAGTTCTCGCGGCAATTCAATATCCGCAAGCACTAAAGGTTCATGACTTTTTACGAGGATTGCTGCTTTCATAATAGTTAGGGGGAACGACTCACTCCCTTCGCTCGCTCTTTCCCCCTAACAACCCTCGTGCTCGCGCTGGGTAAACCAGACGCTCGCACGCTGCTATTCAAAATAGATAAATTCGTAGTCCCCTGTGTAACCAAAATGTTTGTAAACCCAAATCCATTCTTCTTGATCAAAAAAGGATTCAGCAGTCAGTGCCCAACATTGCAAGTTGAAGAGTTCTTGTTCGTTTCGATAACTTTCCACCATGATGTATTTGTTTTTTCCCACCCGCTCGATTTCTTTTACAGCTTTTTCCAGATCGAAGATTCGTAAATTGTGAAGACATCCAAGAGAAATTACCAGATCAAAATACTTCTCCGTCCAGGGATAGGACTCTTGCGCTTTGTGGTTCAACAAAAATGGGCGTATTTTTTCTTGGGCATCGCTGAGACCATGTTTGGAGATGTCAAAGCCTACCACTTCAGCGCTTGGCAACATCTCTTTTAATTCGTAGAGGAGATGGGCTTTACCACACCCCACATCCAAAATTTTGGCATTCTTTTTGAGTTGGTAGATGTCAACTAATTTTGCGGCGACTTCTTTCCATCTTCCATCATATTTATAGCCTCCGTAGCCATAACGACGGTCGCCATCCCAGTAGTCGAACTCATATTCTTTGGCCTTGAGCATGCAATGGACTTTGTCGTCCGTCATGCGGCCGATATAGTTTCTGACCGTTTTTTTATGAAGCGGCGTGAAGAGATTTAATAGTCGTGACAATTTTTTCCTCCTTTAACCCATAGTAATTCATTAAACTTTCTTGTGATCCATATTGGTCGGCGAAACAATCGGGAATGCCAATTCGTTTAAAACGTTTTTTTGAATCGAAGTTGGCCTCCAGAAGAATTTCGGCCACCGCACTTCCCAGACCTCCAATGATAGAATGTTCTTCTGCTGTGACAATCACTTTGGTGTTTTTAGCGTATTCCAAGATAGTTTCGGAATCTAATGGTTTGATTGTGGGGCAATGCAAGACAGCTGTTTCAATCCCTTCTTTTTTTAGAATGTCGGCAGCTTTTAGAGCCTTGCCCAAAATGACACCGGTTGTCACAATCAAAGCCTCTTTTCCTTCTTTCATGGGAAAAACCTTGCCAATTTCAAAAGGCCTTTCATCGGTTACGATTGCGTCACCCCCCTTTGCTATCCTTATATAGATAGGGCCTGGATGGTTGACAGTTTCCGGCATCATTTTTCGCATCTCGTTGGCATCCGCCGGCACCAAGATCGTCATGTTGGGTAGACTCCTTAATATGGCGATATCTTCGATCGCCAGATGAGTTGGGCCAAGGGGAGCATAAACCAAACCCCCTCCGTTTCCAATCAGGCGGACATTCACATTTTGCAGACATAAATCAAGAACTAGTTGTTCAAAACAACGCCTCGTGATGAACGTTGCGATTGTGTTGACATAAGGGATTTTTCCCTCGAGGGCCATCCCTGCGGCCATTCCAATGATGTTGGCTTCACTCACCCCTTCCATGAAAAAGCGCTCCGGTATTTCTTTTTTGAATTCATCCAGCGTTCCAATTCCTAAATCAGAACCGATAAAAAAGATCCGCTCATCTTTTTGGGCAAGCTTATGAACCATTTCGAGGCATGTTTTACGCATGGGATTTGTTTTCCAAGGCCTTCATTAACAATTGCACCTCTTCTTCAGATATTTTTGCCTTATGGTGCCATTCCAGATTTTCTTCAGCAAAGGAAATTCCTTTTCCTTTGATCGTGTGGCAGATGATGGTCGTCGGTTTGTTCGTTTCAAGGGGTGTTTTTTTGAGAATGCTTTTTAAGGCTTGGACATCGTGACCGTTCACTTCTGTGACAGCAAACCCAAAACTTTTCCATTTGTCGGCAAAGGGTTCGAGATTGAGGACATCCTTGTTATATCCATAAGATTGTTGTTTGTTATAGTCGACAAGGAGAATTAAATTATCCAATTTGTGTTTGGTTGCACAAAGGGCTGCTTCCCAAACGGAACCTTCGTTTGTTTCTCCATCGCTCAAGATGACAAAAACTCGGTGGTTGGCCTTTTCGTATTTTGCATGGATGGCCATGCCGATTCCAATCGGAAGGCCATGACCCAGACTTCCCGTTGAGGCCTCTACCCCCGGCACTTTTCCATATTCGGGGTGTCCGCCAAGAATCCCGTCGCTTTTGCAAAATTTGAAAAGTTCTGCTCTTGAAAAAAATCCTTTGTCAGCCAAGAGGGCATAAAGGGCAAGGCAGCCATGCCCTTTGCTAAAGATGAGGCGGTCTCTTTTGGGCCATCTTGGCTCCTCTGCTTTGTAATTCAAAATATCATCATAGAGGACTCTTAAAATTTCCATGCAAGATAGGGCAGAAGCGAGGTGTCCCCGTCTGCTCTCAGCCACAATTTGGATCATTTCTTTTCTGAGTGCAATGGAGCGTTGATCGAGCCCAATTTTTTTAGGCAAGGTTGAATCCATTTTGTGTGATTGTTTTTAATTTTTGGTTTGCTTTGGCCAGCTGTTCTTCTTTGCGAAATTTTCCTTCGGTTTTTCCTGGAAGGAATTCGTTGAGAAAAATCAAACACCAGTTGAGACCTAGCAAAGGATACCACTTTCTGATTCGATCGGCCAATGAATGATCTTCTGGGAAACACCCGATCGCTTTTTTGAAAAAGTATTGCTTTAAACTTTGGCCCAAATTCATTCCAGGGTGCAATAAAAAATCACAGATCATTTTTGCAGGGTCATCCCATCCGAAATATTCAAAATCTAGGAAGACAATCTCGCCGTTCAAGCGTTTGCGGGCATTATGAAATCCAAAATCAGAAGGACTGAGAGTTTTTCTTTTTGATTCGGTTTCTTTTTCGTCACCCCTTTTTATTGTTTGGAAAGCGGGGATAAAATCTTTCTCCAAAAATTCTTTTAGCTCCAAGGCTTCGATTAGCCTTCCCAATCGATTGTTAATGACTTGGACAATCGCCTTTGCAGAAAAACAGGCCTCCGAGGCATTGTAAAAATTTTTTGCTTCTTGAGAAGTCGATAACTTTTTAAGATTTTGGATGAGTTGGATCGCTGCATCAAGATCCTTTTGGCTTGTTTTTTCAAGAAAGACACCATCAATATATTCATAGAGGGCCATTCCAAGCTCTTTGTTGGCCTTTATTGGCTTTGGGATAGTGCGGACTCCGTTGTTCCATAAAAACTCAAGAGCCGAAAATTCGGTTCCCAATCGGTCCCTCTTGTCCGAAATATCACGGTAATAATGTTTCAAAATATAACGCTCCCCTTTGACAGTCATAGCAAGATAGACTTGGTTATTGCGCCCCTGGCCAATTGGCTCCAGGGAAGCAGTTTCAAAGAATGAATTTTGCAAGGCCTTCCTGAATGGGTGTGAAAGCAAAGTTTGGCAACAATTGACACAGCTTTTCTATGTTCAGTTTTAAGTCTACTTTTGATTGTTTACGTTCCAAGTGAACGACATCAAATTTCATGTTGGGGATAGTCTCAAAAATATCTAAGATCTCTTTGAAACTGTGGTTTTCTGGTCCCGCTATATTGTAGGTGCCAGTAACCTCCTTTTGAATAAAGTAATCAACAATTTGAACCAAATCATCGATAAAGAGATAGTTTCTGCGTTCTAAACCATCCCCAAATAAAAAAACCTTTTTTTCCTTTGAAATGGAATTTATAAATCTTGTGGGACCATAGGTGTTGGAGTTGTCACCAGAGCCATAGATCATACAAGGCCTCAAAATAGTCATTGGTGTTCCCTTTTTTGATGCGATTGGTTTTAAAACGCATTCTGAAAAAAATTTGGCACTCCCATATGGGGTTTGGGGATCAGGCTTTGTTTCCTCGGTGATGGATAGATTCTCTAGGGCATCGCTGTAGACGGAGGTGCTGCTGAAATAAACGAGATGTTGGATTTTTTTTGCTGCAATACATTGTGCGAAATTGGTGACCATCTCAACGTCTTGCAAAGCAGTTTTTAGTAAATCGGCCGTGGGGTTGGCCCGCGCGGCAAAAATCAAAATGATTTCTTCATTAAGTGTCTCAAGAAGGGCATGAGTGCTATTCTCTTGGGTAAGATCTAGGGCTGTGTGGTCAAACCCAATAACCTTGTTCTCCTTGTCCTTTTTAAAATGTCTCGCAAGGGCGGATCCAATAAACCCGGAACCACCCAAAAGAACTATTTTTTTCCCCGTGCTCAATGTAGTTTTATTGGAGTTCTAGTTTTTTTATCATGCGGATATTGTAATATCGGTCATCATCCGTAGCGCTCGAAATTTTTTTTTGTTGAAAAGAAGTCACCAGATCCTGCACCGCTTCTTCTATAGTGTGGTAGGCTTGAAAACCTAATTCCTCTCGAATTTTTTCAGAAGAAATATGATAAGATCGGTTGTCATCCGTCTTGGCAATTACGATTGTAACATCTTCGCCTACAATGTTGCGAACTCTTTCTGCAATATCAAAAACGCGAAGATTTTGGTAACCGACGTTGTAAATTTTTCCGTCTATTTTTTCGTCAGGCCATTGGAGAGACTGAAGGTATAAATCGGCTATATCTTCAATGTGAATGTTTGGGCGCATTTGTGAGCCGCCAAAAACAGTGATCACGCGACGGTTAAAGGCATGATTTGTTAAGATGTTAACCGTGAGATCCAGCCGTAATCTGGGAGAATAACCACAAACCGTTGCTGGTCTTACGATGAGCGTGACAAAACCTTTGGAGCGCTTTTTCAACAAGACATCCTCGCACATCGCCTTGTATTTGGAATAGTCCGTAAGGGGTTTTAATTCAAGCTCTTCGGTCACATTTTCTTCCTCCTTAATTCCGTAAACACTGGAAGAGGATGCATAGATAAAGCGTTTAATGCCCGCGTCTTTTGCTATATCAACCAGATGAATGAAGGCATCATAATTAATCGACTTGCCCAGTTCCGGATTGAGATCAAAGCTAGGATCATTAGAAATGCAGGCGAGGTGAATGACCGCATCACAGCCTGGCAGCGTCCTTTTCAAAACACTCACATCACGAATGTCGGCTTTGATTTGTTCCAGATTGGGATGGCCTTGAACGGTTTCAAAAACACCCTCACCATAAAGATAGAGGTCCAAAACTTTAACGGAGTAACCCTTAGCCAAAAGTTTGGGAACCAAGACAGCGCCAACATAACCCGCTCCTCCTGTAACCAAGGCTTTCATTTTAGAATGGATTCGATACTTTTGAGTAATTGCACACGATTGATTGAAGTCTGGTTTCCCAAAATCATCACGGCTTGTGCCCCTACCAGATTGCCAACAAGACCCATAATGTCTGGAGGCATTTCTTTGGCAGCGCATAGTGATGTTAAGGCAAGCAGGGCATCTCCCGATCCTAAGCGATCGATCACTTTATTGGCAAAGGCAGGGCATTCAAAAAATCCGTCGCCGTGTCGGTAAAAAATGGTTCCCCGCTTGCCAAGAGTGACCATGATGGATTGACTGGAAAGGCGATTTGCCAAATTTGTTATCAGTATTTTGAGATCTCCTGTGCGGTTTCGGTGGTCGAGTCTTAACTCATTTTCATGTATGCAAATATAATCGGCCCGTTGATATTTCGAAATGGTATGAAAACCGATGTTCGCGGCATTGATTTGCGCATTCACAGCAAGAAAGGGGGCTTTATCTTGAAGGAGTTTACCGATTTTGGGGGTCATGAGGCCGTGACCATAGTCGGCTACAATCACCACATCACAATCTTTTACTTTGCTTTCCAGCAGCTTGCACAATGCCTCCTCCTCACCGTCGTTTAAGGGCTCATCATTCATCTCGTAGATTTCCAACAATTTGGAGAGGAGATAGTTTTCAACAAATCGTCTTTTAATAATGGTGGGGGCATTGGTCTTATAAATAAAATTCGTCAAGACATTTTTCTTTAAGTTTTTGCGAACAAATTCCTCCTGTGTATTCTGCGTTCCCAAGTAGGTGACCAACTCCACTTTATTGCAAAAATCGGCAAGGTGATTGGCAACGGCAAGGCTTCCCCCTGCATGGATGTCCTGGCGGAGATAGCGCATGGCAAGGATCGCCTCCTTGGCCGACTTTCCCATCGCATCGCAGTAGATGTATTCATCCAGGATGGCCTCCCCAATCACCATGACGTTTAAGGATTTTAAACTTTCCAGGCAGTTAAAAACAGTTTGCTTTGAGTATTTCTGTCGAAACTCGACCAGATAATTATTCACCTCCGGGGGGTATACCGGCAGATGGTTATTTAAGATGTTGGAGGCACTGAAGGTAATGTCCTCTGTAAATTTGATTTCGCCACCGGCAGAACGGACAGCTTCTTCTTCGATGAGAATTCCTCCTGTAATGTCTTTGGAGGCGTCTTTATAATCGGGACCCTTTGCATAAACATCCGGACGAATCATTTTGATGGCGTTTACAGCGGTGGGGCTGTCATTGATGGCAACATAATCGACAACATTTAAGGCCGCGATTGCTTTAGCTCGCAAGATTTGTGTAAAGGCGGGCCTGAGTGGCCCCTTGTTCACGTGAGCATCTGCTGTGATGGTAACAACCAAAATATCTCCGAATGATTTGGCCTCTTCAAAATGTTTGATGTGACCAATATGCAAGAGATCAAAAACACCATGACATTGAATAATTTTCTTCCCGCCGGTTTTTAACAACTGAAGTTCTTCAGCAAGATCTTTTAAATCTTTTATTTTAGATTCGCAAACCATTCGATTGTTGCTTTGGCAATGGAGTTTTCATCCCACACAGGGGCCTCTTTCCAATAGTCGATATTTTCCAGCATTTTTTGAACCCCTTCTTCAAAAGAGATTTTGGGGTTCCATCCCAATTTTTGCTGAATTTTTGAGATATCTGCAAAGGTGATGTCGGGTTCCCCAGGTCTTTTCGGAATGTGAATTGCTTCACCTTTCAAAAGCTTAACTAAGTAATTAATACTCTGGGGTTTCGCACATCCCACGTTTAAAACCATTCCAGACAGCGCTGACCCTGCTGTTTTCACAAACGCTTCAACAATGTCAGTTACATAAATAAAATCGCGTGTTTGGTTGCCATCACCGATGATGGTATAGGGTTTCCCCTTCAATTTTTGTGCCAAGAAAACACCAAAGACGGCCCCGTAGGTTCCGCTTGTTCGTTGTCTAGGACCGTAGACATTAAAAAGTCTCAGTGAGATGGCGGGGATTTTATAGATCTTTGCCCAGTGCGTGACAATTGCTTCTCCCAGATATTTCGTCAGGGCATAAGGATATTGGGGTCTCGCGGGGGCTGTTTCCGGAGTCGGAAAAGTATCAGGGAAACCGTAACAAGAAGAAGAGGCGGCGTAGAGAAAACGCTTTACATTGGATTTTCTTGCAGCTTCAACAACGCTGGCTGTTCCCTCCACATTGGCGCGATGATACTCCAGTGGTCGTTGAATAGAGGGGACGATATCGGCGAGGGCTGCAAGATGAAAAACCCAGTCTATATTTTCAAAGCAAGGAAGGATCGTCTTATGGTCAGTGATATCGGTTTCATGAATTTTTAGATGGGGATTGTTTTTAGCAAAATCCAAATTTTGTATCCGCCCAGTTGAAAAATTATCTAACACGACAACCTCGTGGTTATCTTTGAGCAGCCTTTCAACCAGATGGCTTCCGATAAATCCAGCGCCGCCCGTTATCAAGGTTTTCATGGTAATGTAATTTTTTGAAGAATGTTGATAACCAGACCCCGTTTGCTTTGATAGGGCTGGTCTGAAAGATTTAAGATAACGCCTTCTGAGTTTGCTTTTACAATTGTTATTCCCTCAAATTGACTCAAAGCTTGTTCAACGAGAGGTCTCAAACATCCATCGCCATGGATAGATAACCGACGATGCCCCTGATGGTAAAGATTGTTTATGATATTGTTGAGTGAATTTTGTAGCGTTTGGTAGTTTTCGATAGTTCGCGAAAGACATTGGTAAGAGCGCCTTGCGAGTTCAATAAGCCCCTTTGGTGTTAGATGGTAGCGAAGATTTTTTTTATTAAACGCCTTGACCTTGATAAAACCGGTTTCGATCATTTTTCTCAAAACAGCATTGACAACCCCTATGGAAATACCGGTTGCTTTAGCGAGTTGTCTTTGTGAAATGATACCGCCGTCTGTACTGAGTTGGGCCAGGATGGCTGTTTCTTTATCAGTTGTCATGAAGTTTGAGAGGAGAAAACTGACAGGCTACCGCCACTAGATACAGACGATTTATGAAACTCAGACGTAAATTTTTGGATGTTCACGAAACGAACGTTCAACAGCTGAACAAGTATACGGACAGACTGAAAGGGTCAACGGTAAAATCAACTGGATTGGATTAAAAGAGCAGCATCAAATAAACATTTCACTTTGTAATTGCCTTTAACCCTCTTGTTATATGGAGCTTCAACAAGGATGCTTTTACATCCCGCAGCAGCAGCTGCTTTAGTATCTGCACCCGTGTCTCCAATCATATACGAATGGGACAAATCAATATGCCATTTCTTTGCTGCCTCAAGCAACATCCCCGGTTTCGGTTTTTTGCATAAACAACCCTCTGTATTAGTATGAAAACAAATAAAAACATCATCAAAAGGTAATTGCTCGATGCAAGACTGCATCCAACGCCACTCCCGCGGTGAAACATGTCCATGGGTAATATCTGGCTGATTCGTAACAAGAATGCGCAGAAAACCAAAAGAGCCAATCAAAGAAAGTATCTGATGAACATCGGCTTTAATCTGAAATTCGTCGCGTTTCCAAGGTGCTGTAGGTTTTCCGTTACGTAAGATTGGTGTAACAATGACCCCATCACGATCAAAAAAGATTGCCCTTCTTTTTTTCATGAATAGCGTCGCGGAATGTAAAATCCATTTAAAAGAGTTGCACCCTCCCAATCATAGGAAAAATTGACTTCTTCAAGACCTTGTTGATGCATAGTAGAATGAACCTTTTCTCTTTCCGAAGGAGGAACAAAAAGCAAGAAAAGACCTCCGCCTCCCGCACCAATGAGCTTACCTCCCAATGCTCCATTGTTGCGAGCTAATTGGTAGAGTTCATCAAAACGTGGATTGGACACCCCACCTGCAAGGTGTCTTTTGATTTCCCAATGTTCGTGTAAAAGTTCTCCGAAATGAAAAAGATCACTTTGGACAAGAGAATCATAGATACGAATACCGATATCTTTGATCCGACGATAATATTCATAAACATTCTTTCCATCATTCTTCTCTGCTGATTCACGCTGCGCTAGGAGAACAGTGGAACTTTCTCTCTTTTCTCCCGTATAAAATAAAAGAAGGTTGGATTTTAGTTCGTTCAGTGTTTCTTTGGTAATGGGGGGTTCCTCAACCGATACTGTTCCATCCTTTTCAATTTTTAATAATTTGAGGCCACCAAAACTCGCCATATAATGATCATGTTTCCCAATCGGTCTTCCTAGCATATCAATTTCAACAGAGGCAGCCAACTCTGCAAGAGTTTTTTTGTCAGGCGTTTTTCCCTTAAGATAAGAAAGGGCTTTCATTAAGCAGACTGTATAGGCGCTCGATGTCCCCATGCCAGTCCCATCGGAGAGATCCGATGAAAATGTAATCTGAAGACGTTCGGTAACACCGCTTAAGCGACAACAGGCACTCACCAATTCATTTTTTATATCATTGAGATTCTCGGCATATTCATTGATTCTGGCTTTTACTCGAATTCCATTTTCAATAGAAGGTTGCAGGATTGTAACATAGGCATAGTTGTCGATGGCAACACTCAAGACAAACCCACCAAAACGAGACGAATAGAATTGGAGATCAGTTCCTCCCCCGCCTAATGCAATTCTTAAGGGTGCTCGTGCGACAATCATAAACTCCTCGCTAGCCGGGAAAAGCGGGCGAGTCAATCATCTTTCTTAGCTCTTTTGCGATAGAACGTGCCGTCGTGACGGCTGTTATTACCTTTCCTCCAAAAAGGGACCAACATCCAAAGCCATGTTTTATAATATCAGAAGGCCTGGCATCGTCATGCTCTCGGTAGGCATTAACAGCTCGCACGACAAAGCGTGATTCAATATATTCAGCAAATTGCAAAATAGGAAACCACTTTCGACACTCGGAAACAATCTGGTGCCAATTTGATTTTGGCTGTTGCCATTGTGGAACCAGGCCATCTGGAGGGACGCACGATTTGCTTAAGGATTCCCGAACATGTCCCAAAGTGAAGATTCTAGGTGTTCCTGTTGCAACAAGTGTTGGAAACTCCCCATCCATGATGGTCAAGGCGATTGGTAAAATGGGTAGGTGTAGAAAAACAAGTTCGACAAGGTCCATACGAAGGGGTTTTATTGGAAAAGCGAACCAATGTGCAAACTCATTCATTCTCGCGTAGGTCGCGTTGACTATAAAATCAAAAGAAATTTTATGCTTTTTTCTATTTTGTTTCACTTTTAAATACTTCGTCCCATTCTTTTGCAACCCCCCTCCATAGACACAAGATCCAAAATGGACTGAAATCCCGCCATGGTGGCTGATATGGGATTTTATATTTTGCTTTAACTGATCATAATCATAAATAGGTTCACCGGTTTTTATACAAAGGGAGACTTTTTTCCGATCCAAGAAATCATGAGAAGGATAGCAACGTGTGAAGGGCAGGTGATTGGTGCGGCAAAATTTCAGATAATTTTCTGCAGAAATTTTCGATTTTAAGCGACTCACACAGTAAAAAGCGGGGAAGTGCCTGACAACCGCCTTGCCGTAAACGGCTTCAAATGCTGGTTTTGCCTCTTGAGATTCCTGGACGGTTTCCTTGCTTCGGGGATAATGATATCCCATGTGATGACGATATTGATTGACATAGGAGGCCCCCTCCATGAAATCAGCACCTCTTTCAAAAAGATGCACTTGGCCTAACTTTCTCAACTCAATGGCTGCCGTTGCGCCAAAAACCCCCCCTCCGATTATGGCAATTTTGGGTTTTCTAGGGACCCTCTGTGGTTTGATTTTTTCTATTCCGGCGATGATTTTTTGTGCAAGTGCAATATCCGGATAGGTATAGTGTTCCTTTCTCAAAACCTTTAAGAACATCTCCAGCTCCAACTGAAGAGGTTCTGGTTTGGAGGAGCATGAAATGGTTTTTGTTTTTTTCCCTCCCACAATTTCGATGCTATTTTTTTCAAAATCACAGTGAACAGCGATATTTTTAAAATGGAAGGTAAGCGTTCGTATTTTTTCTGATTTGTGAAATCCTATGTCAAACAACCCCTTAATTTTTCGGGGGTAAAAAATAGAGGTACTGACCCAATGGTTATGATGAGTTCTGAAACCACTCTGCGGCACCAGATTATATAGATATTCAACAATGTCGAAGGGATGTAATAATTCAAAAAGAATATCCCATTTAATCCTTTTTGTTTCAGGATAAAGAAATTTCGCGGAGATGAAGTAGGGGTCTCCCATAGATTGAATAATCGAGTGGAGCTTTCTTATCAACGGATGGAAACGATAAATGTGCCCTACCATCACTATTTTCCCATATTTTCTTGCCATTTTGCTGATAATGGAAACTTGGCGAGAGTTGAGTGCAAGGGGTTTTTCCACTAAAATATTTGTGTGACGAAGAATAGACTTAACTAGAGAGAAATGAGTCGGTGTCGGCGTTGCTATATCAACACCATCAACACTTTGAAGCAGTTTTGTTGACAAACGATTAAAGATAGGAATCGAATATTGCCGCATTAATTCTTGCCGGTGCTTGTCTGTTCTGACAACAACACCAGCCAACTTGCACAGCCCTTGTTTTTCCAGTTTTAGCAGGACTCTGAGGTGATTCCTCCCAAACCGGCCCGCACCCATGAGAAGTATTCGGGGGATGTTACCTTTTTTCATTATTGTTTATGGATCGTATGGGATAGGGGGGGTGTCTTACCATCTCATAATAGGTACTCAGCGGCTTTTTGAGATATTTCACAAAAAAACCAACGCTTAACAAATTAAAACTTCCACGCATCATCTTTGAAATCGGTATTTTGGAAGAGCCGGCTTGACGCAAATTGTGTCGAACGGGAATTTCACAGATTTTGGCGCCTCTTTCCTTTGCAACTGCCGGTAGGAAAACTTGTGCCTGACCCCAAAGATAGAAGTCGCGAATAAAACGACTGCGGTAGGCTTTGAGACCACAACCAAAATCATGAATGGATAGATCAAAAAAATAGCCCGCCATTGTATTGGCAATTTTTGAAAAAATAAGACGCGAGGTGGCATCTTTACGTTCTTTACGCCACCCCACCACCACATCATATCCTTCCGAAAATTTTTTCAACATGGGAAGAATGTCATTGGGATCATTCTGAAAATCGGCATCAATGAGCACGATAATGTCTCCTTTTGCCTCGCGAATTCCGACATCGAGTGCTGGGGTTTGTCCACAATTTCTTTCCAAATGGATAACTTTCAGTGGAGCAAGTGAAGCGAGCTCCTCTTCTGTACCATCGGTAGAGCCATCGTTTACAAAAATAATTTCAAAAGGATCAGGTTGGCGATTCATTACATCGCAAATTCTTTGGTGAAGCTCCTTGACCATTAACCGCTCATTATATACTGGAACAACAACCGAGATTTTTATCATAATTAATGATCGCTCCACCGACTAGCGGTACTTTGTTTTAGACGCATTTGCACATGTTCCTCCGTGTTGACTGTGCGCCAAGCCCAATCACGCAGGGCGACGATGCGTTCCGGAGGAACAATGGTATTTTTCATGACTGCATTTTTCCAGTTCAGGAGGTCTGTGTCAAAATCTTGTTCTAAATATCCGCCTCGAATAGCCAGCTCAAAAAGACTACTCCCCGGGAAGGGAATGGGAATAAAAAATGTGCAATAAGGGGCGCCGTTATTAACAAGCTTCTTACCCAGCTCGATACTCTGCATCATTTCTGCTTCTGTTTCGTCAGGAAAGCCTATCATCATATTGATAGGACAAAGAATGCCAACATCGGTTGCTATTTTGACTAACTGGGCAACATCCAATACTGTATGATTCAATTTGCCCGTTGCATATTTATCGAGAATTCTTTGAGAGGCCGACTCAACGGGAAAGACAATTTGATCAAACCCTGCCGAATGCAGCAACTCGAGATAGTCCCGGTCAATGCATAATTTGCCCTGTTGGGAGCGATGGAGGAAGTGAACGAGATTGACTCCATTGACATTGGCGATTTCAAAGCCCATTCCTAACACTTTTTCAAATATCTCTTTAACTCGAGATTTTTTTGCCAAGAGACTGTCATCTTCAAAATATAATTTTTTTACTTTCAGCGATTTCAAGATGCTCATTTCTTCCAAAACTCTATCGACCGATTTTATTCTGTAGTTTCCTATATTGCCGCTGGTTGCAGGATCGGTTTTATCTATTGAAATATGGCAGTAAGAACAATGGTAGGGGCAACCACGTGAAGTCATGATGGGGGCATAGCGAAGATTGTGTTTTGCAATGACCCCATGTGGAGAAGCAATTTGTTCGTATTTATCAAATGGCAGTTTGTGCCAGGCGGGAAAGGGAAGCTCATCAAGAACGCCATGAATCTGACCAGTCCTTAATGGATTTGTTGTCATCTTACCTTCACTCATAAAGCTAATTCCATCTACATTTTTAAAAGATTGTTCGGCAGCAAGGGCACGTACAAGGTCGACGATAGTTTTTTCTCCCTCTGCCAAGGCAACCACATCGATTAAACCGCTTCTTAAAAAACGCTCTGCAAGACTTCTTGCGTTAACACCCCCAGTCACTGTCAATATGTTGGGATTCACTTCTTTAACACAGGATGCTACCTCAAGGGCCATGCGGGTTTGTGGAGTAAAGTTAGAATGGATACCAACAATATTATATTTCCCCAAATCGACAAATGTCTTGAGACTCTCTGTTGACATTCCAATGCGCATGAGACCATTGGGCTGTAAAATCGTACGGAAAAAAGTCTCAGAAAGATTGTCTTTTGTTGATCCTACAGAGGCATCCAAAATATCGACCTCAAAACCGGCTTGTTCCAGGGCGCTCGCAAGGTAGAGTGGTCCCAAGGATCCATCGGGCCTAGGTGTTTCTATGGGCATCAGTTGATTGGGTGGATAAACGAGTAAAATCTTTGGCTCTTTTGAAATCATTTTTAAAATCAGCTCGTAGAAGGGATTTCAAACAATGTCAAAGAATCTTTTTCATAGACTACTTTAACCGCTTTTTTGAAATCTTCTGGTGGCGGTGTCTGTGCGCGTTCATTGTTCCATAAGACAAATTGAATTCCATATTTTTTAACGATTTCGAATCGGCGTTGAAGAGATGTTTCCGGTTTGAAAAATTCAACAACATCACTCTGATGTTCCCCCAATTTTTGAATAAAAGGATCATAATAGGAGGCCCCTTCCTGATAAGTCAGTGGCCTTCCACTAAATGCTGGAATCACTAATGCTGTATCCATATCCGATAAAATGAGGGCGTCAGAGGGAACATATCGATTCAAAAACTGAAACTTTTTTATAAAACCCCTTCCCCTTTTGGGATTTTCGTTGAGAAAGTGTAAGACCTCTTGGAAGGAGCGAAATCCCAACTCTTTTGCTGTCACACTGACGGTTTGATATAAAAGACAGCCAAGTCCTATTGTGACAAGAAAAAATGGGAAAATGTTCTTAGTTGTAAGAACGAGAATGTTACTCAAAACAGGCAGTTTTTCTCTTAAATAAAGGGCAAGCCCTAAGTGGAGAAAAAAGGAAACATAGAAGATAAGCCTCCAACCCATGGGACTTTTCAGAAAGAATGCAGTCAAAAAACTGGCCAGGAATAAGAAAAACCCGAGGACAATTAACGGATACCGTTTTTTCCACCCATAATAAAAAATCAGAGGAACACCCAATAAGACCGGCCCAAGACGTGTCAGATGTTCTATCGAAAAGTAAAGACTCGTTATTTCAGGAGTTGTCATTTGATGGAGTAGGAATCCATCTCTTACTAGCTGGATGAGGGAATAATAAGGCCAGCTAGTTGCTAGTGTGAATGCCAGTATAGTCAATCCAAGAACAAAAAGAATTTTTTTGATCTGGAATGGTTTATGAAGCAGAAGTAGCAAAACCATGGTCCCTAAAGCAAAAAAGGTGGGCAATAGATTGGTGAGTATTAAAATTGATAAAGAAGGTAACAAAACAAAACCGTAAAACATTTTTCCCGTCCGCAAATATTTTATGAGGAGAGTAAAGATGAAAAAACTGAGTGCAAAAGCGAAGGAAGAGGGCTTGTAAAGGTTAATCATTAGCCCGCCTACGTCATAGGCCCCACTGAAATCCCAAGATTTTCCCCAGAAAAAGAGCATGACCGGAAGTAAGATGAAGGATAATTCTGGGGTCGAAAAATATTCTTTTAGAAATAAATGCAGGCCGATAGCGAGTAATATAAAGTTCATTAATCCCGCCATGTTAAAGATGGTAAGAGAGCTAAGCCCCGTTATTTTTTTAATCAGAGCTAGTCCCCATGTATAAAAGTCATAACTAAAAGGGATGGGGCCCAAAGGATGTACGGTGGGAAAAAATCGCAGCTTTGGGTCATTCAGAGGGAGGTTTGTCAGCTCATTCATAATGGCACTATGTGGAAGATAGTCTGAATAGTAGTCGTGCAGATGGAAATAGGTGGTTACAGCGAAAAACAAAAATAAAAGCCCAACCAGTAAAGGGTACTTAGGTATCTTCATTGCATTTTGGCAATCGTTGCCAATGGTATATTTGCGTTGCGAAAACCTCTTTTTTAATTCCAAATTTTAGAAAATCCACCAGAACAGGATTTAAAGTATAGCCCTTTTGATAGATGGGTTGATAGCAAGAAAAGTTTTCCATCCGAATCTTTTTTCCTTGAGTTGAGTTAGGACCACTTAGAAGCCAAAAAGAATCGGGTTTTACCTCTAAAGTTTTTTTCAGTTTTTTTTCAAAGCCTTCTTCCGGAAGGGCAACCCAATGTCCCCCCTCTTTTGGACTATAGTATTGGATCAGTGGAAGATAGGTATCTGGGTGGAGTAGAACCATTTCTCCCGATTTTTTTTCTTTTTGGATATCCTGAGCGATTTCTTTCCAGGGAATTAACAAGTTTGCATTGAAAAATTGGTTGGGATTCCCCGTATGCCAAAAGTAGACTGAGATAGTTTGGGGGATTACGATGAATAAGAAAAGGACAAATTTCCAAACGCGAGGCCAAGGAACTTTATCAATACCAAAACTGATTAGTAAAAGAAAAAAGGGAACCGCATAACTTATGAGCCTTGGCGAATTGGCTCCCAGGTAAATCCAGGCTGCCAGTGGAAGAAAAAGACAAACAAGAACTAGAATTATCCAAGGATTTCGACTTCGCAGAGAATATAAAGTTCCAGCTATCCCTGTAATGCCAAAAGAAATAATTGCTGGCAGGACAACAGGCCAATTGAAGGGATTCACTGTCTCACCCAATGTCAGTCCAAAAAAGGCAACAGCGATTCGGACCCAAACGGAGAGTGACAAGACATCGGGAGCACTTTTATAAAGAAAAGCCGCTAAGTAGCGATCCAAAAGAAATTGATAAAATAAGATTGAAAGAATAACAAGGCCAACCCCCCATTTCCCAATTTCCCACAGGGGCATTTTCCGGGCAGATAAGATCAAAAATAAAAGATAGGCCGCAAGCACTGTTAGGAAAAGCCCATGAGTGGCCAGTCCCAAAAAACAAATCAGAAAAAAGAAAAGAAAGAACAACAACTTTTTAGTTCTAAAATACTGGATGAAAGCATACAAAGAAGCAATCGCCCATAAGGTAAAAAGACCATAGGGTCTTGCCATTTGGCCATAGACAACGGAGAGAGGGGAAAAGGTGAGTAGGGCCGCCGCCATCATTCCCACAGTTTCCGAATAAATAATCTTTCCCACTTGATAAATAAACCAGATGCTTAAAAAACTGGCACCAGCCGAAAGAATCCTCAAAGAAAACTCGGAGATACCCAGAAACTGGGTTAGCCATTTTGTCAAAAGATAATACAAAGGCGTATGACCTGGATCGAAAATGGTGAAGGCCAGTTGGCCAAAAGAAAGGTCAGAAATTTGTTGGAGGGAATAGGCTTCATCTTCATAAAAAGATTTCTGATTGATTCCATAGAATCTCAGGCAAAAGCCTATAAAAAGAATCAGGAGGATAATCCAATTTTGGGATACAACTTGTTTCATGGAAGGAGTTTTCCGTTGAGGAGTGTGGTGATCAATTTTTGATAATCGTCCCGAAATTTTTTAAAGGACCTCCTTTGTTCTACATAGGGGCGAGTTGTTGCCCGCTTATTTTTTGAAAGCAGATTTTCAATAGCCTCCACATATTTTTCAACATGGTTTTCCAAAGTAACGTAGACTCCTTTTGAAGAATCAAGGTTGGCATCCGGATCCAAGCAAACATCAGCCACCGGTTTGCTCACAACCACCGGCAGGTTGCAAGCCATGGCTTCTAGGACGACGAGGGCCGCTGATTCATAGCGGGATGGAAAAACAAAAAAGTCAGCAGCATTATACCAAAGGGTCATCTCCTCATTGGTAAGATTGTTTTTGATCACAATATTGGGATAAAGGGGTGTTATTTTGTTTGTAAGAATACAGACGAATTGAATTTGGGGAAACTGGCTCGCGAGCTGTTCAACAATATCCCATCCCTTCGCATATTCTGCCTGCCCTACAAAAAGGCCAATGGGTTTACCGGTTGGAATGGTTGGGGCTATTCTTTTCCTTGCCTCTTCTGGATTGGTGAACGCAAACTGATTCAGGTCAATCCCAACCGGAATCATTTTGCTATTCCAGTGATATCTTTCCTCTACTTCCTGACAGACTTTTTCAGAAATGGAGACGCAGCTCGCCCCATAACCACTCAGTCTTTCAAAAGAGCCATAAAGATATTTTGTGGAAAAAGGACCCTGCCCCTTTTTTAGGGCCGAGTCTGCATAAGCAGCACCACACAGCGCATAAATATGGACTCTGGGTATGTTTAATTTTTTTAAGGCGAGATGCCAGCCCCCTTCTCCAGAGGTGATCACCAGATCAAATGGGTTTTTTTTGTGGCGTTGCAGAAAATTTCGGCTGAGCCACCAGGACTGTTTGACCTCTTCCAGGCAAAATCGGCTTAAATTCAGATCTAGCATTTTTGGAATAGGTGAGAAGCCATCTAAACGGATTATTTCAATTTGGGGAAATGCCTTTTGAAGATGGAGGGCATAGGCTTCCAGGCCCCGTTTGACCTGATCAAAATGAAAACGGCTAAGCAGTGCAATGCGTGTCATGCTTCTCCTTGAAGGGCATTTTGATAAATTTGAAATACGAGATCCGCATGTTTTTTAAGATTATGTCTTTCCTCGACAAATTGACGGCCTGCTTTACCCAGTCTTTGCCCCTCTTCGGGATGATTCCATAATCGTTCGATGGCTTTTGCAAAGGGTTCCCAATCTTTTTCTATCCAAATGTTTGTTCTGTGTGTGATTTCTAATCCCTCTGCCCCTTTAGGCGTTGAGACAACGGCTCGTTGCATGGCCAGAGCCTCAACAATTTTAAAGCGAGTGCCTGATCCATAGCGAATAGGGACAATGAAAACCCTCGCTTGGCTGAGGATCGGTAGAATATCAGGAAGAAAACCTAAAAATTCGACATTTTTGGGATGCGGCTTTTCATAAGTTCCACCTCCCAATATCTTAAAAGGAAATTGTGGCAAGCGAGGTGCTAACTCCTGGCAGATGATCTCCACAGCGTCACGATTCGCGCTGTAACTTAGAGGCCCCATAAACAAAACGGTATCACCCAGCGCATCTGTTGCCGGGTAATGTGAAGGGTCTAGTGAATTGGGTATCACTGTGACTTTGTTCTCTAATGCTGGAAGTTTTTTTGTGAATTCTTTCTTATCTGTTTCAGAAATAGCAAAGATGTGGGCCGCCTGTTTTAACGCTTTTTTTTCATATTGAGTTGCCCGCCATAAAAGCCAGGGACGCCATAATTTTTTGAATGGGATCTTTTTTAAAGTAGGTCCATGTGTCATATCATGTTTTAAGAAATTCCAATTTACATCATGTTCCCAAAGAATTTTTGGAACGCCTGGAAAATGACAACCCAAAGCCCAAAAGTGTGGGTTATGAATTTGGATAATGTCCGGTTTTTCTAAAAAGTTGGGCTTTGAATAATCTGTCTTATAATAGGTCCAAGCTTTTTTTATTTTAGATAAAGGTGAGTCAGCGCAATTTTGATAGAAGAAGCGATGTGCAATGTCTGGGTTGTTAGTCTGCTCCGTCGAAAAATACCAAATCTCCATTTTGTCGCGAAGCATCTGAATCCAGCGAAACACCCCGAGGGAATCACCCCCTTTGTCTGAAGCGCAGTAAGGGGCAATGATCATTAATTTAATTTTTTTCATGGGCGTATAAGACTTCATCATAGAGATGGTGCCTGGTCGCGTTTGATAATACAATCGAAGTCAATTCCCCGTTTTCCTGGCCATATTTTAAAAATCTTCTGGCTGCTAACTCTCCTTTGGGAAGGCACCCAAAATACGGTGCTAGTTCAAAAAGGCATTTCTGTTCATGAGGCTCTGAGGTTATTTGAGGGATTTTGTCTCTC
Source organism: Deltaproteobacteria bacterium RIFCSPHIGHO2_01_FULL_43_49 (assembly GCA_001798075.1). Classification (GTDB taxonomy): domain Bacteria; phylum UBA10199; class UBA10199; order SPLOWO2-01-44-7; family SPLOWO2-01-44-7; genus SPLOWO2-01-44-7. The sequence goes on from MGRG01000005.1 coordinate 290,266, forward strand.
ATTTCTTGAATTTTATGAATAAGCTTAGGCTCGATTGTTTTAAGATGGATTTCAGTTGCCTTGCCTAGTTGTTCAAAACTATAGGAGGTTTTTCCATTGGCAAGATAATTTTTTGCAAGGATATGTCCTTTGGGAACTTCTACAAAGAAACTAAATTTTCTCCTCAGTTCGGCATTTTGATCTCGATATCGTTCCAATTCTTCCGGTGCTAGCCATATTTCTGGATCATTTTTGAACTGCTCCAATTTGGGTCCAATCCATTCCTTTAAAAATTTTAAGACACTGCGTTCAAAAAATGTATCCGGAACATCATCATTATCCCCAGCATAGTAACCATATTTTTGACAATATCCGAATAGTTTTGTCCCTTTGTAGGGAGCCAAGGTGGATGCCCAACCCATTGTCGGTCCACCTGTTTTTTCTTTGAGCTCCACATTGTATTTTAAAAGTTCGAGATCTGCTTCAAGATTCATCAGCGTTTTTTCACTCGTTGCCCCATAGGGAAGTCCCGTAATTTGCTCTGTTCGAACCTTGAATCCGTAACCGATGACTTTCTCCATTCCTTCAAACACAAGTTCGTCTTGCATCGCACGGCTTAAGACCTCTTTTCTTATGGAAGGGTTTGAGGATTCAATGGCGAGGGTTAAACCAAAGCCGCCTGCTGCCCGAATCTTTTCTAGGCGCCGATCACTTTTTGTCATTTCCCATCTCATCTGGGCATGAAAAGGGATATTGACCTCGCTGGGCCATCTTTGCGCCAATTTTTCCAGGAAGCCGTCTTCTTTTTCATCGAATCCGAAAACATCATCTTGAAAATAAATCACTTCTGTTGGCCATCTTTCGCGGAGTTCCTCGCCCTCCTGCAACACGGCCTCAACAGTTCGCACATTATGTGGAAAAAGTCTTCCCCCCATTCCTAAAGATTTTGCCATTTTCTGAGCTACCTCATGGGAAACAGAAATATCTTCTGGAGTGCTGCTATTATAGCAATAGGTGCATCGATAGGGACACCCCGTCATGCTAATGATGCTTTTGATTTTGCTTTTGCCGTGATCTGGATAATCTTTATAGAAAGTTTCACGGTCTGGATGGGGAAATGGCTCTGTCTTATTCGCAATGAGGATTCCCTTTGAGGTTTTTCCCTCCAAAATCTGGCGAAAAGATCCAAATCCCTCACTCATCACGGCATAATCTACATGTTTCGATGATTCCACGGGAAAATAGGTGGGATGAGGACCTCCCACAACCGTTACAATATTGGGGTGGTCTTTTTTTAGTTTTTCGAATGCTTGGAATAATTGTAAATGATTTCCAGTATAAACATTAAATCCCACAACATCGGGCTTGAAGTCCTTAACCTTTTCGAAAAAAGATTCAAAATCATGGTTTGGGACAAGATGTATTTTTCTTTCCCAACCAAGGTCTCGTGCCAGACCTGCAAGATGCAATAGTCCCAATGGTTCAATAACGGAATAAGAGGCTGCTAATAAAACCCTATTTCTTTTAGCCATTTTTTATATCAATGTTTGTTTGACCGCCTGTAATACTTTACTGACCGGTATCGCACGAATTGCCTCTTCGCTAAAAGTTTTACTAAAAAAATGTTTTTTCCAGATCGGGCTGATAATTTTAACCATTCTTCCATAATCATAAATTTCGTTTGGTGGCGTACAATTGAATAAAGCAATAACCTTCTTTTTTAGCGCCAAGGCAATATGCATTCCAAGAGTATCCCCACATACAATAATTGCACAATTATTGATATCGTCTATATGTTCTTTTAAGGTATTCCTCATGCCTAAAAAATTAACTTCATATCCATCCTCTTTTAGTAAATCCCTAAGTTTTTCATATCCGTACCAGTACTTGTTAGGCCAGATGCCAGTGGAAATATTAATTAACCCTATAGTCCCCTTAGCAGCCTTAGGCATTGTGTTTAAGTCATATTCTTGTGCACCAAATTTTTTTCCAAGCATATTGAACAGTATTTCTGAAATCGTTTTCCCATTTTGTTTTTTTAACAGGTCGGCTTTTTTCTTCCCCAATTTGCTAATTTTGGACATGCGATACAAAATGTTAGCCTCAGGAGTGTAATCGACTTTATTCTTTGTATCTAGGAAGGCGCCGATCCGTCTTTTTGTTTTTAATCCATTTAGAATTTTGAGGGTTGCTCTTTCTTCATCTAAACTAAGGATAAGATCAAATTGCATTTTCCCTAATTTCCTAATGTCACTTGAATTCTCAATAAAGAAATGTTGAGTTATTTTGGTCGAATGCAACAAATCAGCCGCATTTTTCTTTGTTAACCAATAAATCTTACCGGGCAATTCCCTTAATAAAACCGTTGTTCTAACTACATCTCCCAAGGCACCCAGTTTGATAATCAAAGTTTTCATTTTGCAATATGGGCTTAATAATATATCACTACTATGAGGAATGGCTTATGAATACAGGCAAAATCATTTTCTTGCAAATCATGGATGAGATCCTATCACCCAGAAAAAAGTCCTTGCGTGATGCGTGTGAAAAACCCAAAAAATAAGGTAACAAGGGGAAGTGGCCTTTTGGAGGCTTTCTTAGCCAAAAAACGGAGCCATCAGGCCAATCAATTAATTCCCACCTCTTACAGAGGCGGCAAAATTGCTGATATTGGATGTGGTTCTTATCCCCTTTTTCTCTTGAATACTTCTTTTAAGGAAAAATATGGTTTCGACAAGGTTGTCGATACAAATTACAGCCAGCAGTTGTTCGATAAAAATATTCACTTTAAACATTTTGATATGGAGCAAAATAAATCGATTCCCTTTGAGAATAACTTTTTTGACATTGTAACTTTGTTGGCTGTTTTTGAACACCTTGAGCCAGAGGCCATTGAAAGGCTTTTGGAAGAGATTTATAGAGTCTTGAAATCTGAGGGTCTTTTTATTATGACCACTCCAGCCTTCTGGACTAAGGATCTATTAAAGGGAATGGCTCAATTGAGACTGGTGAGTTCTATGGAGATCAAAGAACATAAAACGCATTACAGCATCCCTCAAATCATCTCCTCTTTGGAAAGGGGAGGCTTCACTAAAGAGAGAATTCAATCTGGGTACTTTGAGTTTTTTATGAATACGTGGGCTAGAGCAAGGAAATAAATGGAAAAGGTCAAAAAAGTCTCAATCTTGATACCCGTTTTTAACGAACAGGCTACCCTTTCTATACTTTATAAAAAAGTCATGGCTGTTTCCCTGGGGCCACTTCAAAAAGAAATTATTATTGTTGATGATCATTCTACGGATGGGACAAGGGAACAGCTTCAAAGTCTTAATGGATCCCCCTCAACAAAAATATTTTACCACGAGAAAAATCTTGGTAAGGGGGCTGCCCTTCGAACCGCTTGCAAAGAAGCAACGGGCGACATTCTCATTATCCAAGATGCCGACTTGGAATACAGTCCAGAAGAATATCCAAAACTGATAGAACCTATTTTAGAGGGAAAGGCCGATGTCGTTTATGGTTCGAGAATGTTGAGTGCCCCACATCGTGTTCTTCTTTTTTGGCATTATCTTGGTAATAAATTCCTGACACTCTTGACCAACGTTGTTTGTGACATGAATCTCTCGGACATGGAAACCTGTTACAAATTATTTAAAAGAGAGGTCCTTCAAGAGGTCCAGTGGAAATCCAACCGTTTCGGGTTTGAACCCGAATTTACTGTCAAGGTGGCTAAAAAAGGCTTTCGCATCTTTGAAGTCCCAATTAGCTACAACGGAAGAAGCTACGCGGAGGGAAAGAAAATCACCTGGAAAGACGGCGCAAAGGCTGTTTTCACGATACTCTGGTTTCGGTTATTTGATTAGGTCTATTTACCCGATCAATATAAGGTTCGCAAGAATTCAACCACTTTATCCGTAAAACTTATCTCCAGATTCACAAAAACAAATAAGTAATTTATGGCTGTTATTACTGTAAACATCGCAATTAAAGCGGTGTTTTTGGCATATTTGTGTATTCTCTGCAGGTATTGTTCTATGACTACCCAGCCAAAGGTCGCTAAAGTTATCCCTAGAGGCGCAAAAATAAATACGGCGCGTACGCCGGCCAAAGTCGTCCATATAAGAAAGGAAAAAGAACTTGGCAATAGGGCGGCATAAATAAGCAGTCTATTTAAGTTTCGTTTTCTTATCTCTGCCCATAAGCCAATTAAAACAATTGGCCATAAGATTCCCAGCATGCGAAATAACTGCCCGGTATATCGAGCAGTTATCATCAAAAGAGTCGTCTCCTTGTCACTTCTTATAATTACTTCATCTCGGAACCAGTCAATGTGAGTATAATTTAAATAATAATAGCAAAGAAGCTGAACAATAAATATTGGAATTATAAAAAATATGCCGAATCTAAAAATATTCAAAAATTTATCTTTTAATGAAAATTTTCTTGCCAACAAAATCATCATACACCAAAATACAGCTCCCAAAGCGCCGTTTTCTTTCTGCAAGAATCCTAGCCCGCTTAAAAACCCGTTGATAGGGATCAATTTATAATTGTTACCAGTAAAAAATTTAAAAGTTAGAAAAATAGAAAAAAGATAGAAAAACAAAGCCCCCATATCTGTAAGATAAGATAATCCAAATTCTAGCACCGGCGTAGCCGTTACAAAAAATGCGGTACCGATAAATGCCTGCCTTTGGTTGTCGGAAAGAATCTCTATTATCTTAAATATTAATACGGCGCAGGCAAAGTAAAATACAATATTTTCCACAATAAGCCCTGCCCCAACTCCTAAAAATTCAAAAGGGGAAGCTAAAATGGGTCCAAGCGGGCGCAAAAATCCTATCGGACGTTCGCTAACTTGCCATCCCCAAATCCAGTGAATAACATTCAAATAACGCTCTGTATCCCCATAAACCCTTGCTCCAAAAACAGAAAAAATACCCGCCATATTAAGCAAGGAAAAAATAACTGCATAAGAAAAGTAATTATTATATTTTCGTAACCAATTAGTCATTTTTCGTGGGGATGGGCAAGCAAGTCTAGGCATAGTTTTGGAACTTTACACTGAGTTTCGATAATAAGTTGAAATCGTAAGTGATCAAGTATAAAGGTGGAAGTCAAGGGGCTTACACTCATGAAGGTCTTGGTAACTGGGGCGTGCGGGTTTATTGGTTATGAGCTCGTGCGAGCATTAGAGAAGTTAGGATATGATGTCACTGCCTTTGTCCACCGTGAATCCAAAAGGCCAAGTAGTTACTTTAAAGGGCCTGTCATTGTGGGGGATATTAGAAACTTAAGCGATTTGGAACGTGTTGGTAGAGTTGATTGCATCCATCACTTTGCTGCACATTCGGATCCAGTTGATTTTGGCATCGATATGATGGAAACAAATGTCATAGGAACTTCCAACATTTTGGAAATAGCCAGGAAAAACCGTTCAAAAGTTATCTTTATTTCTTCTTCCGCTATTTATGGAAATTTACCCGGACCCTATAGAGAAGACGGTGAGACCCAGCCTTTAAATGCCTACGCAAGTACGAAGGCTACTGCCGAATATTTTTGTAGGGCTTATGTTCAAGAACATCATTTGGATTGCATCATTTTGCGCTATTTCAATACCTATGGAGAGGGGGAGGAGATCAAGGAAAAAGATGCGAGCATGGTTTCTCATTTTATTCAGTCCATATTGAACACGGACTCTGTTGAAATCTATGGAGACGGCAAGCAACAGAGGGATTTTATCTATGTGAAAGATGCGATCCAGGCAAATATATTGGCCATGAATGCCAGAGGGCTCTCGGGAAAAGTGTTTAATGTTGGTACTGGAAAGACAACCAGTTATAATGAACTCGTTGGTATTATTAGAAAAAAGTTGAAAAGGGAAATTGCCGTTCGGCATGTCGATAATCCAATAAAAGCGTTTTACCAGCTGAATACTCAAGCCGATCTTTCTCAAACGGCAGCGAAACTGAACTTTAAAACACATTATTCATTAGAACAGGGCATTGAAGAAGTGATAAAACATTACAATAGGTGATCGGATGCAAAGAAAGCCAATTATTTTGATTACGGGGGCCGGCGGCAGAGCGGGAACTCGTCTCGCCAACACCCTTTTGGAAAATGATTTTGGGAAAGTTGTTGGTGTGGGGCATAAGGAATGCGATTTGATTCATAGAAATACTGTGTATGAATTAATTGCTGCATGGAAACCCGATTATATTTTCCATCTCGCAGCCCAATCTTCAATTCCCTTCTCGTGGCAAGATCCGCTTCATACGATGAATAATAATGTCATGCCCGCCGTGCATTTGTTTGAAGCAATCCGGCATTATAAACTTGCCACGCGTGTATTGTTGGCAGGGAGCAGCGAAGAATATGGGTTGGTTTATCCGGAAGAACTCCCGATTCGGGAGAACAATGCCCTCAGACCTTTAAATCCCTATGGAGTTAGTAAAGTTGCCATGGACTTGTTAGGCTGGCAGTATTTCAAAAACTATGGCTTGCCGATCCTACGTGCCCGTTCTTTCAATAATTTGGGGGCAGACCCCAACAAGCCGGATGTAGCCAACGATTGGATTCATCAAATTGCCAGGATGGAAAAAGGTTTAGGTGAACCGATCTTAAAAGTGGGCAATTTGGAATCCAAGAGAGATTTTGTTGATATCGAGGATGTGGTCGCAGCTTATTGGCTCATTCTAACACAAGGAGATGCGGGAGAGGTTTATAACATTGCATCAGGAAGTCCCATCTCGATGCAAGTTTTGCTCGATGAAATATTGCAACTGACTTCTATCAAAGTCAAAATTGTTCAAGATGCGAGCAAACTACGTCCCAGTGATGTGCCAATTCATTGTGGAGATTTTTCCAAATTGAAAGTTAAAACAGGGTGGGGCCCTCGAAAATCACTAAGAGAATCGTTGAAAAGAATGTTTGATTTTTGGCGCAAACAGGTCATTTTGACTTTGCATCCTCTTAAATAGCCATCCCAAGAGAAATATTTTTGCGGTAAACTCTAAATAGTTTTGGTTGCAGAATCTTGAAAAAAAAAGAAATAAAAAAAGGGCAAAAGATGTCAAGATAATCAGGGTTCCAACATTCGGAAAGTCTCTTAGTTTAAAGTAGGACAAAATAAACAGGGTTCCATAAAGAGGAAGTTGAATCCATGCAGTCGGGTAATACTTTAAAGGATCTTCTAGTAAACCAAATCGTATTAGAAATGCCAAAAAAGAATAGCCACCTATAGGTTGGCTGGTTGCTAATTTTCCGGCTGGGTTTAAAACCATATCGGTCCAGAGTCCATTGAAGTTCCATACTGCGAAAGGGGCCATCACAATAAAACCAAATAACAGGGGAGGAAAACTTTCCCCAAAGACTCGCTTGAAATAGGAAGATAGAGTAATGGGTCGCCAGAGGAAGTATAAATAAAGAAAGACAAATGGAACCAAGGGCAGGGTGATTTGTTTCAGTAACGTTGCAATGGTTAATGCCCAAATGGCTTGTTTTGTTTTTCTTTGATAAAGGAAGAGGAAGCATAAAAAGACCCAGAAAAAAACCACAAGATCATTTCTTCCTTCGAGGAAGAATCCTAAGAAGTAGGGATTCAAAAACAATAGGAAAAAAGCGGTATATTTTACATTAATGCTAAAAGGAGTTTTTTTGGCGAGCCAGTAAGCTGTTCCAAAAAAATAAAAAAGAAGGATTAATCGTTGGTCAAACCAGTGAACTGTCCTTTGAAGGACAAAATAAAAAGGAAAAGACTGCAAAAGATACAAAGGGGGATAAGGGTAATGGTAGAATGAGTGGTTTTTGGGGTATATCATTTTGCCGGACCCCGTCTGATAACTAATATGAGTATATAGTGGGGGAAATACCCCATCAGGAACATCTTCTTGGTAAATATTACGACCTTCGGTGAGTAGTTTTAGGGCGTATTCCGTATGAATAATACCGTCATGAACCCAACCGTAGTTTCCAGAGGTTCTTTCCATCATTTTTTTGCTAAGAGGCAGGATAATTGCTGTCAAAGCGATGCAAAAGACTAAAATCAGCTTGAAGGATTCCAATCTCAGTATTTTAAAAAACCGGTGATGGACGATATGGATAACCCACCAAATCCCTAGGCAGACAAGGCTCAAAAGATAGTAGGACTTTTCATTGGCTGGGCCAAAGACGACAAAGTAGCTGGGTACGAGACAAAAACTCAACGTATAGGAGGGAATCCAATAAGAAGGGATCCATCTCAGACTCAAAACAAAAAAGAGTGTTATACACAAGACAAGCAAACCCATCATCTTAAGTCACCATTAAAATCCATTGACAACAAACCATGAAGAATGCAAATGGAAAAAACATGGCATATGAATTTGAATCGGCAACCATCTTGTTACCAGTCATTGATGAAATACAATTTCTCGAGCGAACAGTGGAAATGATTCAAAAAGATTGTGATGCCGACGTCCGCGAATATTTATTTTTGGTTTCTGAAAAAACCTGCCCAGAGAGTTTGAAAATTTGTCAAAGGTTACATCAAGCACAACCCGATCGTTTTTTAATTTATCCTCAAAAACTTCCATTTTTAGGTGGTGCTCTAAGGGAAGGATTTGAGCAGGCAAGAGGGAGTCATATTGTTTTAATGGCGACCGATATGGAAACAGATCCAGCTAAAGTGAAAGACTTGATTGCTGAAGCTAAACAGACACCCAAGCAGATTATTGTGTGCTCTCGATGGATTGAGGATGGAGGATTTGAAGGATACAGCTTTTTGAAATGGCTTTTAAACTGGATTTTTCAGAAAATGTTCGCTGGCCTTTATGGTGTAAAGTTAACAGACCTAACTTATGCTTTTCGAATTTATCCAACATCGCTTTTGAAAAACATTAAGTGGGAAGAACTCCGACATCCATTTTTGTTTGAGTGTCTAGTTAAACCATTGAATTTGGGAATTCCCGTTCGGGAAATTCCTTGTGTTTGGCGGGCACGAACGGAAGGCAAGTCTCAAAACAGTTTTTTTAGGAATTTTAGGTATTTACGGATCGGCCTCCGGGCTAAATTTTATCCCCAAGAAAAAATCACGAAACAGGAAAGAGGGTAATTGTTTAATGACAAAACTTAAAGTCATTGTTACGACAACGATCAATCCCCCCACACAAGCCATTAAAAAGTTTGAACAGATGGAGGGTTGGGAGTTAATAGTAGTAGGAGATTTGAAAACTCCGGAACCATATTCATTGGAACATGGGAGATATGTCTCACCAGCGATGCAGGAGAAGTATGATAAGTCTTTATCAGATGCCATCGGGTGGAATTGTATTCAGCGTAGAAATTTTGGTTTGCTTTGGGCCAAAGACATGGGGGCAGACATCGTAGCTGTTGTAGATGATGATAATATACCTTATCATTTCTGGGGCAGGAATCTCATGGTTGGAAGGGAAGTGGAGGTTAATTTTTTTGAGACTGAGCTTCCCGCTTTTGATCCAGTTGGTGCTACCAACGAGAAACATCTATGGCACCGTGGTTATCCGCTCCAACTTATTCCTAAACGAGATTACAGTAAAAAAAGACAAAAACGATTTCAGGCCGATGTGCAGGCCGATTTTTGGAATGGAGACCCTGATGTCGATGCAATCTGCAGGATGGAACATGCCCCCCAATGTCAGTTTGAAGAAAGTTATTTTCCAATGGCCAGCAACCGAATAGCTCCATTTAATTCCCAGAACACATTCCTTTCCGCAACGGTGCTGAAGGATTATTTTCTCTTTCCCCATGTGGGGAGAATGGATGATATTTGGGCTGCTTACTATGTACAAGCTAAGGGGGTGCGAGTCGTTTTTGGCAAAGCATCAGTTTATCAAAACCGAAACACGCACGATCTGGTAGAAAATATGAAGCAAGAGTATTTAGGATATGAAAACAATTTAAAGATTGTTGAACAAGTAGCTAAGGATCCGGAGTGTATTATAAAATACCTGCCGAGTCGTTCAGCAGAGGCGTTTCGACTTTATCGGAGACATTTCTAATGCGAAAAGTATTGGTGACAGGTGGAGGGGGTTTTGTGGGGCGGTGGTGTGTGAAACGACTCTTGGACGAGGGGGATGAAGTACATTGCGTAGACAATTTGGCGCGTTTCACTGGAGCCATAGACCCTAAAAAGGGGTGGCCACTTTATGAACCTTTTGACTATAATAATTTCTATTTTTACCATGAAGATTGCCGTAATTATTTTGAACGCGCGAAAGATACAGATTTTGATTTGGTTTTTCATCTTGCAGCAATGGTGGGGGGGCGGCTAATGATTGAAAACGATCCACTTGCTGTGGCCGATGATTTGTCGATCGACTCTCGATATTGGCAGTGGGCTTGTAAAGCAAACCCCGCAAAAACAATTTGTTTCAGCTCGAGCGCTGTTTATCCAGTCAAATACCAACTAAAAGAGGGCTATTGGCTTTTGAAAGAAGAAATGATTCAATTTGATACAGATATTGGGATGCCAGATATGTCCTATGGTTGGGCAAAGCTAACTCATGAATATCTGGCAAAGCTTGCTTACGAAAAATACGGTTTGCGATCTGTAACGTTGCGACCATTTTCTGGTTATGGGGAGGATCAAGACGATAGTTATCCTTTTCCAAGTATTTGTAAACGAGTCATTGAGAATAAAGGAGCTTCTGTTCTCAAGGTATGGGGAACAGGCGATCAAATGCGGGATTTTATTCATATTGAGGATTGTGTAGAAGGGATTTTTACAATGATGGATAAGATTGAAAGTGGAGAGGCAGTGAATCTCTCTAGCGGAATTTACACCAGTTTCAAGGAGTTTGTCAGATTAGCTGCAAAGAGCTTAGGTTATTTTCCGGATGTTATTGGAGATACAGATAAACCCGAAGGGGTTTTTGCAAGGGCAGGGGATGTAACCAAACAAAAGGAATTGGGTTTCCAACCTAAGATTTCTTTCGAAGAGGGCATTCGTAAAGCGATGCGGTTTTACAATATTTGATGTTTGATTGTTGGGGGACAAAATGTATCATAAGAAACAAGAACAATGATTTTTAAAGAACTCTTTCTCCTATTTCTATTTTGTCTTTGGCCATTTGTTAATTTTGTTGCTCATAATGTAGGCCAAGGAGTCCCCTTGGGACGTGTAACAGCTTATGCGGTTGGTTTCCTTTTTTTGACTCTCCTTTGGGTCGGCATGGTGAAGTTTGCTTTACGCCAATATCCCCTCAAAAGATTAATCTGTTTCACCGCGTTGGCAATCGTTATTTTTGTCAATTTTTCTAATATCTCATGGGTTTTTGCAGAAGTAGGGCTGCCACATTATCGTTACGCTTTTTTCTCTTCTGGTATTTTGCTTCTACTTGCATGGAGGTTGTCAAAAATTCCAAATATCAGGAAGGCAATTGTGACCGCTGGGATCGTAATGGTGGGGATTCCCCTGATACAAATTGGATTTTTTTCACTCAATGGTGGAAGCGCCACACTCTATGCCTCCGTTCTTTCCTCTAAGCCCAAGGGAAATTTCACAACTTCCACCCAACGAAAACCCAACATCTATTTCATCATCCTTGATATGTATACACGGGGGGATGTGCTTCAAGAAGTTTTTGGCTATGATAACTCAACCTTTTTGGAAGCGCTCCGTCAGCGCGATTTTTATATCGCTGACAAGAGTTATTCCAATTATCCCTTCACAGGGGCCTCTGTTTCAAGCACCCTACAAATGGACTACCTTCTTAAGGAAAGTGATCAAGAGCTAAACATCGATATCTCCATTATTCGTGGAAAAAATAAAACTGTCCAAACCCTTAAAAATTTTGGCTATAACTATGTCCACTTCGATAATGGGCTTTGGTTGGGGGCTGCCTGTAGTGGCTATGAGGATGTATGTCTATTGAATGCCAAAGGGGCAGGAATCCCGGAGTTAGAGTATAGTCTTTTACAACCGACTTTGTTTTTACCCTTATATAAGAAATTTGTTGTTTCAAAAAAGGAAGGCTCCAGTGGTCTACCGGAATTGACCCAATCCTTGGCGATCAAAAAACATCGTGAGCCTGTTTTTCTTTATGCGCACATCATTGCACCACATCCTCCCTATATTTATCATCAGGATTGTTCTCAAACTCATACGCTAGATTGGGATCTCGCCAGCCGAAAACAAGAGGACAAGGAAGCCTATCGTGACAATCTTGTTTGTGTTTCCAAACAGGTGCTCTCTTTGATTGATCAAATTATTGCCGGCGATCCAGAAGCCATGATTCTTGTACAGGGAGACCATGGCACTTTTTTTCAGGGTCAGGCCCTCATACCGCCTCCTCTTTGGGGTGAGCCACAATTGCATGAGGGTTATGGCATTCTCAATGCATTTCACCTGCCTCAGAATTGCGGGAAGCATCTCTATCCTTCCATCTCGCCTGTTAATTCTTTTAGACTTGTGAAGGCTTGCCTGACCGACAACGAACCGGAGCTTCTCCCTGATAAAAGAATCAAAACAGCACATATGGGAAGGTTGGGTTCCGGTAACTGGTATTTCTTAAAAAAGGAGGATGAAAATTAGCGGGCTCGTTATTCTTATTGCTTATTTAGATCCTGGAAGTGGGGGGCTTCTTTTGCAACTTCTTTTGGGTGGTGTTGCGGGCATTGGTGTTCTTCTGAAACTCTATTGGAAGAAAATCCGATCTTGGTTTTCCAAAAGCTAATCATGGATTTACAAACAAGTTTTGATAAAGGTTCTTTTAAAGATCGAGAAGGAAGAGTCTTTACTTCTGGGGGAAGAATTTTTAGGACCCTGTCTCAGAGCGCTTTTGATCGCATGGAAGTATTAGAAAAGGATAGCCGACTTCAAAGACTGATTGATTCGAGAGCACTCATTCCGAGCCATCTCACCACCGCTAAAGAAGTTGGTTTCGATCCAAAATTGTATGGAGAAGTGATTATGGAACACGAAAAAGTTCCTGTCGTCACCTATCCCTATGAATGGTCCTTTGACATGCTTCGGGATGCTGCCTTGTTGACTCTGAACCTTTTGGAATCCTGTTTGGAGATGGGTTTGATCTTGAAGGATGCAACGCCTTTTAACATCCTTTTACATAAAAATAAGATGGTCTTTATCGACACCCTTTCGATTGATTACTACACCGAGGGCCGGCCCTGGGAGGGCTATTCCCAATTTTGTCGGGAATTTCTTTTTCCCCTCATGTTGACAGCTTATAAGGGTGTCGAATTCCAATCTTGGCTACGCGGAGAATTGAAGGGTCTAAAGGCATCGGACCTTTCTCATTTATTCAGCTGGTTTGACAATTTTCGAAAAGGTGTTTTCACTCATGTTCATTTACAAGCATGGTTAGAACGCTCATTTGCAAGAAAAGATGTTGCGATACGAAACTCTTTTAATCAACAGAACTATTCAAAAGGGCAATTGCTTCGGATCGTGAAGAATTTGCGCCGCATCATCAAAACGATGAGATACAAGCCCAGTAATTCGGAATGGATACGATATGACAGGGAAAATCCTTACGATGCATCTGAAGAAGAGAAAAAAAGAAATTTTGTGCAAAAGGCTTTTGCTGAGAGCACTCTGCACACGATTGTGGATCTCGGATCGAATATCGGTCAATACTCCGCTGAAACAAATTCTTCGATTAAGACAATCATTGCCATTGATAAGGACCCTGCTTGTATCAACCATTTTTATCATCGATGCAAGGAATGGAACACCAAAGCGTTTTATCCCGTTGTTGTGGATTTGTTAAGCCCAACACCTGCCATGGGTTGGGGGCTTCAAGAGCGCCAATCTCTTTTCGAACGGCTAAAAGGGGATGGCTTCCTGGCTTTGGCACTCGTTCATCATATTTGCATCGGGGGTAATGTTCCCCTTCTTGAGTTTGTAAAACTTCTAAAATCCTTTGGAAATTATGGTGTGGTCGAGTGGGTGGGGAAAGAAGATAAAATGGTTCAAAGAATGCTTCGAAACCGATCCGATATCTTTCAAGATTATACATGGGAGTATTTTCAAAGCTGCCTTGAAGAGCATTTTCAACTGAGTAAGGTTCTGGAAATTGAGAAAGGCTCCCGTAGACTTTGTATTGTTCAAGCGAAATAGCTATACCAATCTATTTTTGATCGCCAGGATCTTCCAGTAGCTTCTAAAAGGTCGCCGCCAGGGTTTGGAATCCATAAAAATCGGACTAAAACCATTTTTTTTAAGCAGTCGGCATAGCTCCCAGTAAAAATAAAAGCGCTGGTGATCAACACCTCGTATTTTTTTGTTGAACCAATAGAGTCGGTTGAGCACTGCAATATAGCAGAAGCCACCTGGCTTGATGATGGAGCCCAATTTTTTCAGGATCAACCGGGCATCGAGCGTATATTCCAAAAAATCGTTCATGATCACACCGTCAAAGGAATGGAGTGGAAAGTCTATTTCTTCTGCCTTTTGTTCCAAAAAATTTAATGAAACGTTTTCCTCTTGAGCCCTTAGTTTCGCCATGGCAATGTTATCGGGATTGAGGTCGAGAGCAGTGACTTGACACCCCGCTTTTGCGAATGCCACCGCCACACCACCATCCGCACAACCGATATCCAATATTTTTTTATTCTCTAGAGAAAGGTGGGGTACAATCGAATCCATAATCTTTTCTCCCCGTTCGACCGATTGTAAAACATATTTCTTAAAACCTTGGTATTTCGGGTCGCTCGAAAAGGGGAGTCTTTTTCCCAAGTATTTTGAAAATTCAGTGTCCATTATTTCCAAAGGATTCGACAAGAGTTAATAATTGATTTTCGTATAATTTCCATTCGTGATTTTTTTGAACAACTTCTGGGCCAGATTTCTTTAGTTTTGACTGGAGGGTTGGATTTTTTGCCAAAAGAAGTGTTTTGTAAATAAAATCTTCTTTGTCTTGGGCAACCAAGGCATGAACGCCGTCTTGTAATCCTCGAACTCCCTTTTGCCCTGCAGGGGTGATGACGGTTGCCGCGCCATGCCCCAACATATCCAGAACCTTTGTGAGGGTTCCGTTTGCCTCCCAAATGGGTGAGAGACAAACATCGCTTGCCCTGATCAGGTCATAAAGTTTTTGCAATGGAAGAAATCCCAGATACTCGATTTTAGGGTGGAGTTTTTTTGGCAGGTTTCCCTGACCGCAGAGAAGGAGCTTGCCAGGAAGGTGTGGGGCTACTTTTTCATTGAGAAAATTAATAGCCATTCGATTCGGCAGGTAGTTGAAATTGCTGAAAAAGAGAAAAAAGGTTTCGTGGGACGCCAATTGGAGCGCTTGTCTGGCCTCTTCTTTGGTTTTCTGGCTAAATAGCTCAGAGCGGACACAGATTGGAATAATATGAATTCGGTTGGGGTCCATCCCTTGTTCAATGTGTCCCCTTCGATCCCGCTCGGTAACCGTAATCATGTAATTCACTCGTTTTGAAAGCCATTTTTCTGCGGGTAGCCAAGGCAGGACCTGTGTTGGATATTTGTGGTGGTCTTCCCAGAAGGCCTTCATGCTTCCTTCCGAGTCCCAAACGCACGGCTTTCTAAGATGTCTTGCTATTCGCGAACCAGGCAAGGCGAATGTATAATCCCGACAGAAAACGAGGTCGATTCCATCCATCTTTTTGCCTTCCTCAATCAACTTTTTGTTAATATGGAATCTCTCCCATGCCCGAAGAGGCCAGAAAGAGCGTTTTTTGATCCAATATTCTTCGGGTTTTAGAAAAACAACTTCGTGCTTTCTTTTTAACACCTTGATCATTTGGGGGGAACGCTCACTTGTCTCTTCTTTTTTTGGTTCTGGGATGAATAAAATCTTCATCAGACCATTGGATTGCGAACAACATCACAGACAAATTCAATTTGCTCTTTTGTTAGTGACGAACTGGAGGGGAGATAAAATCCTCTGGCACAGAGGTCTTCCGCTACGGGATATCTTTCGCCGCGAAACATCTCTTGAAAAGGTTTTTGCCAATGGATCGGGATAAAAAAGGAACGGGTTTCAATGCCATGTTTGGCAAGATGTTGGCGCAGCTGATCTCTAGTCAATGGATAGGGCTTATCGACTAAAATCCCATACATCCAAAAAACACTTTTCACATCGGGACCTTCAGGCGGTGTTGCAATGCCCGGGATTTTTTTGAGATATTCTGTGTAGAGCATTGCGTTTTTTCTTCTGTCCTCGACAAATTGATCGAGCTGTTCTAATTGAGCCAAGCCAATAGCAGCCTGGAGATTGGTCATCCGGTAGTTGTAGCCGATGAATCGATGCCAGAAATGGATATCTTTGGAAAAAGCATAGTTACGAAAGCCTCTAGTGTAATCAGCCACTTCAGGATCGTCGGTGACAACCATTCCCCCCTCTCCAGAAGTGATAATTTTATTGGCAAAAAAACTAAAAGCCCCCATGCTTCCCAATTTTCCGACAATTTTTCCCTTATAGAGGGCACCGTGTGCCTCGGCGGCATCTTCCAAAACATGCAGCTTGTGTTTTTTGGCCAAATCCAAAATGGGATCCATATCTACCGGGTGACCGTAAATATGAACCGGTAAAATGACCTTTGTTCGTTTTGTGATTTTTTTTGCTACTTCATCAACATTCATATTCCAGCTATTGGGTTCCGAATCGACCAGAACTGGTTTGGCACCGACAAACATAATGGGATTGACCGTAGCGATCATCGTAAAGGCTGGCAGAATCACTTCATCGCCTGGCTCGAGATGGAGGGCCGCCAAGGCCATGTGAACGGCTGCTGTGCCGCTCGAGCAGGCGATTCCATATTTAGCGTTCACCGTTTTTGCAAAGGCCTCTTCGAATTTAAGAACAAATTCACCGTGGGAAGAGATCCAATTTTTTTCAAGGCATTCTAATACATAGCGCTTTTCATTGCCCCTGAGGGTTGGCTCACAAACAGAGATTTTTCGGCCCTTATAGGGTTCAACTTTAGGGTCCGCAGCTGGAATCTTGGAGTGATGTTCTTTGGGAAGTAAACCGTAATCCATAAAAATTTTAGCTGTTTTTCAAATACCACTCATATGTTTTGTTTAAGCCTGTTGTCAAATCAATTTGTGGTTTGAAGTGAAGCTCCTCTTCCATTTTTCTGGTATCCGGAAGTCTCCTTGAAACACTTCCCTCAGGTGCTGGATGGATCTCAAATTTTGGTTGCCATTGTGCAAGTTTACAAATTTTTTCAGCAAGTTCGATCATTTCTATCTCCTCTTTTGGATTTCCGATATGAACAATCTCTCCTATTAATCGATCACATTCTGCCAACTGGATCGTTGCTTCGATGGCATCGCTCACATAACAAAATGATCTTTTGTGATGTTGGCCAAAGATTTTGAAGGGGTCTTCTTTGGCCAATGCCCGCAAAATGAATTGTGGAATCACGTGTTCTTTACCCATTCGAGGACCATAAACATTATGATAGCGGACAATCTGGGTTGCAAAGTTTTGTTGGCGACCATAGTGGACCACCAAAAGTTCTCCGGCAATTTTAGAGCCGGCATAAGAAAAGCGGGGGTTAAAAATATCGGGAATACAAAGAGGCACTTTTTCCGGTGTCGGTAAAGGTCCCTCTTTAAGCTCTATGGTGCCGGCATAAGTCTCAGAGCTCGACGTAAAAATAAATTTTTTGGAGCGAGAATTTTTAAACCAATCCAACAGATAAATAGTTGAAAGAAGGTTTGTTCTTAAAACCTGATCGGGTTTTTCGTAGAAGAATCGGGTTCCGTTGATCGCTGCCAGGTGATAAACAGCATCATACGAATTTCCCAGTTCTTGAAAAGACTTTTGGTTTGTCAGGTCCAGATCGAGAAAGCGGGCTCCTTTTTGTTCACAGATTCGATCGAAACTGGAATCCTTTTTCCCTCTTGTGAAATTGTCACAGAGAGTTAATTCATAACCTGCTTGATGCAATCGAAGACTTAAATGGTAACCCAAAAAACCTGCGGCTCCGGTAACCAAAACCTTCTTCAAAATCCGATCCCTCCATGAAAAATCCCTTGGATTTTTTGGGTGACCTCTTTCGAATAGAGATGCCAGGAATCGTAAAAAAAACCCGGCTTGTTCATTTTATGCAGTAAGGTGTCGATAGAGTATTTCTGATAACTAGAATGATTATTCAAAATCATGACAACATCCGCCTCATCGAATCCTTCTTCAAAAGAAAGAAAGGGGATATCTAATTTTTCTAATTCCGATTTTGACACGACAAAATCATGACCTGAGATTTGAGTAAAACCTATTTTGCGAAGGTGATAAAAAAGATCCAGTGAGCACGAACCCCTTAAGTCATCTGTGGCAGGATGCCCTTTAAACGAAAAACCTGACAGGAAAACTTTGCACTGTTTGGCATCTTTACCGTTCTCGTTTACAAATTTCAAAACCCTCTTTGCGACCTGTTCCGGGAGTTGTTTGTTCACCAACCGGGCGGTGGGTGTCAGAGTCAACGGGGGCATTTTTTTGTCAACACTTTTGGTGAGCAGGTAGGGGTCTTTGGTAAGGCAGGGCCCGCCGACAAAACCGGGACGAGGGATTGTGTTACGCTCATACCCTAGATTTGCCAAATCGATTACTTCAGTTGCATCAAGACCCAGAGATTCACAAAGAAGGGCCATTTCGTTGGCAAAGGCAAAAGTGGCATCCCGCCAGCAGTTATCCATCAATTTTGCGATTTCGGCTGTTTCCAGACAAGGAACTTTGACAATTTTGGGAGCTATTTTTCTAAACAAAGCCGCCGCCATTTCATAAGAGGCGTCATCGATACCGCCAACGATTTGCGGCAGTTCTCTCAATTCTTTCAAAGCAACACCTTCACAGGTTCTTTCCGGGCAACAAGCATAGTAAAATTTTTTTCTAGTTTCTTGGAGGATGGGAATAAAAAAATTTCGGGAAGTTCCAACAGGAACGGTGCTTCGCAAAATCACAAGGGCTCCGTCTTTCATATTCAAAGCGACCTCTCGCATGGCTGACTCCGCACTTTTGAGATAAGGGACCATCTCTTTTTCATCAATGGGTGTTCCCACACATAAAATGTAGGCAGAAATAGAATTGTCAGGAAGCTGGGGTGTTATTGTTAAGTTGTGTCCCAGATGTTTCTTTAAGAGATTTTCTAAACCGCCTTCAAAAAAGGGGGGACGAATATTTTTGAGGTGTTCAAGTGTTTCCAGGGATTTTTCAATACCGATGATGGGAAAACCCTCTTCAGCAAACGTCAGCGCCAATGTTAAACCAACATGCCCCAGACCAATAACCGCAATTTTGTTTTGTATCATGGCTTTCAAGAAAGATGAATTGGAGGGTTGCATAGATGAAGAAGACTGAAAAAACAAGTGGAAAGGAAATAGGAGTTGGAATATAGAGGCGTTGGGCGTTACAATATGGATAAGAGAGAATCATTCAAAATTGCCATTGTTGGTTTGGGAGTCGTGGGCAACTCCCTTGAGTGCTATTTAAGGCAAACACACAACTTGACGAGAAATCAGCATTTGTTTCTTTATGATGCCGATCCCGAAAAAGAATTCTTCGACGATATCAACCAAGCCGACATCATTTTTGTTAGTCTTCCGACTCCTTCTTTGCCGAATGGTTCCTGCGATCTTTCAGCTGTAAAATCGACAATTGATAAAGTTGGAAAAAATAAAATTGTCGTCCTGAAATCAACAATTCCGCCAGGAACAACAGAGTGGCTGCAGCGATCAAGGCCCGATTTAAAATTGTTGTATAACCCTGAATTCTTGACAGAGAAGCAAGCATGGGAAGATTTTATTAAGCCGGATAGACAAATTGTTGGCTTTACAGAAAAGAGTTTAGAGGTAGCACATCTGGTTTTGTCTTTGCTGCCAAAAGCTCCTTTTATGTCTCCTTGGGGAATTAATACCTATCAACACATCAGCATTACGGCCACAGAGGCAGAAATTATTAAATATGGTGGCAACATCTGGTTTGCTCGAAAATTAAACTTTGCAAATATATTGAATCAGCTCTGTGAAAAGGTGGGTAAAAAACTGGAAATGGAAGTGGATTATGAAAACGTAAGAAAAGGCTTGGCCTCCGATTTTCGAATTGGCGATTCCCATCTGAATGTGAACCACGAGGGTTATCAAGGATGGGGTGGCTCTTGCTTGCCAAAAGACCTTCGCGCCTTGATCGATTCCCTAAAAAAACTGGGATTGGATCAGGGCGCATTACTGCTGGAACAAGATTTGGATTTTAACAAATATCTTTTGCAGCTCCAGGGTTTGACATTGGAAGAAGTGTCCAAACGCAACCACAAAAAACTTAAAAGTTTATGAAGAAAGTTTTGGTCACCGGTGGGGCTGGATTTATTGGGTCCCATTTAGTAGATGCCCTTGTGCAAAAAGGGTATCAAGTACGTGTTTTGGATAATTTTTCAACAGGTAGTCAAAAAAATCTCCAATTCATTTTATCTCAAATTGAACTCATTGAAGGAGATATTCGGGATTTTAGTGTCTGCGAGCATGCTTTAAAGGATATCGAAATTGTCTTTCACCTTGCCGCTTTGGGTTCTGTACAACGCTCTATGGATAACCCCATTGAAACTCATCAGGTCAACAGTCAAGGAACCCTCAATCTTTTGCAGGCTTCCAAAGAAGCTTCTGTTAAGTTTTTTGTGTATTCGTCTTCATCCTCTGTCTACGGTGATTCCGAAGTGCTGCCTAAAAAGGAATCGATGGAAGTTAAACCAAAATCCCCTTATGCTGTTTCTAAATTAACTGGGGAATATTTTGCCCAAGTTTTTTGGGAAGTTTATAGTCTGCCCACCATTTCCCTCAGATATTTCAATGTTTTCGGCCCCAGACAAAATAGTGATTCGTTGTATGCAGCGGTGATCCCAAAGTTTATTCGTTCCTTAGCTTTAGGGAAGCAACCAACCATTTTCGGCGATGGCTCTCAATCCCGCGCTTTTACTTATGTCTCCAATGTTGTTGAGGCCAATCTATTGGTACTCAAAATGAACAAAAATTCTTTTGGAGAAGTTTTTAATATCGCTTCCATTGAAAGAATTATGATTCAAGATCTCTGGAGAAGCTTGTTATCTTTAAGCGGAGAAAATATTGAACCACTTTATGTCGATTTTAAAAAAGGGGATATTCGCCACAGCCAGGCAGATACTTCTAAAGCCTGCCAAGTGTTTGGATACAATACATCTGTTTTGTTTCAAGAAGGCCTAAAAAGAACCTTCGAGTGGTTTCGCAAAGGGTCCTAATTATGTGTGGTATTGTTGGCTTCTACAACCATTCCTCCGACACGGTTTCCTTAGAATGTCTTAAAGAGATGGCAAGATCAATGCGCCATCGTGGCCCCGATGATGAGGGGTATTATCTTAAAGAAGGTGTCGGTCTAGGCCATGTCAGACTCTCTATCCTCGATTTATCTGCAAAAGGAAGACAACCGATGAAATCTAGATATTCGGATTGTTATCTTGTTTTCAATGGGGAGATTTACAACTATCAAGATCTGCGCAAAGAATTGTCCAGCGCAGGTTATCTTTTTGAAACAAATACAGACACAGAAGTATTGCTTTATGCCTTGGAGTGCTGGGGTTTGAATGAAACATTGTGCAGAATTAATGGAATGTATGCTTTTGGCTATTGGATGGAAAAGGAGAAGAAATTTATTTTGGCCAGAGATCGGTTAGGAAAAAAACCTCTTTATTATTACCACAATGGCCCCCATTTTGTTTTTGCCTCGGAATTAAAAGCAATTTTTAATTATCCCTTTTGCGAAAAAAAAATAGATGAGGAGGCAAGGAGGCAGTATTTCACCTATCATTATGTCCCTTCCCCTTATTCTATTATCAAAAATATCAAAAAGTTGCCGCCAGGATATTATTTGGAATTTGCTCAAAATATCCCTTTCATCAAATCCTATTGGAAACCATCTGAAACTATTTTGCTTGGAAATACAAAGCAGAAAGATGTGGAGGATGTGTTGGAAGAAACCGTCCGTCTTTTAAAGAGTTCGATAAAATATCGTTTGATCAGTGACGTCCCCTTGGGCATTTTTTTAAGTGGGGGCGTTGATTCTGCCCTCATTACAGCGCTGGCTTCTCAAGAGAGTAGCTCTCGCCTCCAGACCTTTTCAATTGGTTTTGAAGAATCCCCGTTTGATGAGGCCCCTTTTGCAAGAGAAGTGGCTTCTTGTTTTGGAACCGATCATCACGAATATTATCTTAAACCAACAGATATGTTGGGCTGTACAGAAGATATCTTAACAAATCTTGACGAACCTTTTGGAGACAGTTCTTTTATCCCTACTTATTTTGTGTCGAAGATGGCTAGAAAACATATTAAGGTTGCTTTGGGTGGTGATGGAGGCGACGAACTTTTGGGTGGATATGTTAAATATAAAAGTCTCAAGTATGCTGGGGCCATTGCTAAACTGTTACCGAAGAAGTTTCGAAAAAAAGTTTTTTCTTTTTACAATCCTTCTTTTGGAAATTTATGTGAAGAATGGAAAAGTATGGATTTGGTGAGCGCTATGATGGGCATCGATTTGCAAACCTATTTGCCCGACGATATTTTGACGAAAGTAGATCGAGCTAGTATGGCCAATTCTCTGGAAGTGAGAGCCCCTCTTCTGGATTATCACCTTGTTGAGTTTCTTTTGAGACTTCCTTTGGCCTTTAAAATTCAAGGGGGGGTTCAAAAATTTCTCTTCAAAAAAATCCTTTCCAAATATCCTCTAGAAAAAAAGCTAATTCAACGCAAGAAAATGGGTTTTTGCCTTCCTTTGAAAGACTGGTTTCGAAAAGAACTACGATATCTTTTGGAAAAGTATCTTTCGCCCGATGCGATTCGCTCAACTGACTTTTTAAATGTCAGCAAGGTGCAAGGGTTAATTCAAGAACACACTCAAAACAAGAAAGACCATTCTTCTAAATTGTTTGCAATTTTGGCCTACCAAATTTGGCACGATCGTTACATTGAAAGACTTAGGAACACTTCCATAAGTTTTTGGTAATGCCGGGAGGGGGAAAAATCTTCTTCGAGGTGTTTTCTGGCGTTTTGACCCATTTCAACGACTTGCTTTGAGTGATCCAATAGATAAGCGAGTTTTGCTGCGAGCTCGTCTGTATTACCTGAATTGAAGAGAACTCCATCGACTCCATCACGAACAGTTTCTGGAATACTGCCTAAGTTTGAAGCGATGACCGGTTTTCCATAAGCAAAGGATTCCAACAAGGTGTTTGGCATGTTCTCATAACAGATGGAAGGGACAATGGTGAAGCGGGCCCTAGAAATCAATTTGGTCAGCGCTTGTCCCGTCTGAAAGCCCCTGAATTCAATGTTGGTAACTTGATTATCTTCTACCCACTGTTTGATTCTAATATCTTCTCTATTATGTGCATTGCCCACGATAAGAAGTCTTTCACTTTTGGGTTTTAGTTTATGCCAGGCCTTGACCAGATCTAAAATTCCCTTTTCATGACTTATTCTTCCAAAATAGAGAACGTAAGGATCGCTTGTATAATCTGGTTGAATTGCTGAGGGGTCTAAAAAAGAAGGGATTTTATGAATTTTTTCCTCAGGGAAGCCAAACTCCTTTAATTTTTGAGCCATAAAACCAGAAGGACATACAAAAGCATCGACTTTCTCATAAATTTTGATGGTTCGGTGGAAAGAAAGAACAGCGGCCCTAAAAAGGCTCATCCAGAAGGAATCCTTCACACAACGGTCTTTTACACCTTGCCACAAGTTTTTTTTAAGACAATCCTCGCAGGTCCGGTTTTTCTTCAAAAAGAGAGTGTTGAGACACATCAAGAAAAAGTCAGATGTTCGAAGTACAACAGGAATTTTTTTCCTTTTTGCAGCATCGATGATGCTTGGAGAAAAAGTGCCATAATGTTGTAACAAGTAGGCGATTTGGATTTTCTCACAATTTAAGAGCTTTGAAAAGGCTCTCTTGACCTCGAAGGAATAAAAAGAACGACTTACAATTCGGAAAAGGGTGTCTATGCTCAGAGACAGATTCTCGAAATAAATCTCACCTTCTTTGCCAAGTGGTTTTACAAAATAATGAGCGTAATCGGAAAGAGCATTTTGCTTGTAGTCGAGACAAAATGGAATAATTTGATGATGATATTTTGAAAAAAGATCAGAAAAATTAAAAAGATACCTTTCTGGGCCACCAGAAATAAAAAATCTGTTATTAACAACGGCAATGCGAAATGGAGCCATGATTAGTTGTTATAAAGTTTTGCAATAAAATCTTGGGAACGAACCCAGGAGTAATCCTGTTCGATCTTTCTTTTTGCTTTTTGCCCCATGATCTCCAAGTGGGCCGGATCACAAAGTAATTTTTCCAGCTGTATTTGTAGGTCAAGGGGATCACTATTTTTAAAAAAAAGACTCCCCTCGGCAATGGCTTCCAAATTCGGTTCAATGTTGCTGACCAAGGTTGGGCACCCATAGCTCATGGCCTCTAGCAAGGCAATGGAGAGGCCTTCCGCTTGGGAGGCCTGAACATAAAGCAATGCATTGGTAAGAAGCTCTTTTTTAAAGTTCCCTTCTATTCTTCCCAGAAATAGGATGTTGGGAGGGGCCTTTTCTTTTAATTCCATTAAGTATTGATGATTGTAGAGTGGTACTCCCGCGATGACCAAAGGATACTGGCTTTGCCATGAAAAGTTTTTGTAAGCTTCAAAAAGGAGTTCTATCCCCTTGCCTTTCTCGAGACGCCCCATAAACAAAAGATAGTTTTTTGGTTTGAGGCCGATAGAGGATAGTTTTTCTCTGCCCGAGTAGGATTGAATATTCAAACCCAAGGGAATATAGACCACATCTCTTTTGTAACGTTTTTGGAGACTTTGCCTAAGGGTTTTTGAAACGCAGCAAAGATGATCAGCACCTTTTACGCCAATCCATTCTCCCAGATAGTAAAAAAAGCGTAAGAACAAGGAAATATGGGGTGAAAACCATTCTTGGGAATGGAGTGTAACAATTATCTTTTTTCCCACCATTTTTGGAATCCAGCAAAAAAGGGCAGACCCTCCATGATAGTGAACGAAATCAGTCTTTTCAAAGATGGACTTGAAACTAGCCAATAATCCATAAAGAAAAGTATCAAGGTGATGCCTGTTATAAGTCCAGATCGGTTTTAATCGAATGTTGGTTGGCAATTGGCATCTACTCTCCAAATTTTGCCTGTGACAATAAAGGCTAATTGTATAACCATTTTGTGCGAGATATTCTGATAACTCTCGGACATAGAAATCCAATCCTCCCAAAGTATTAGGGTAGAGTTTTCTGGCTCCAATCATGACAATGTGCATACAAGTTTCACAGAATAGGTTGGCTTAGGTGTGCTTTGATCTTGTTGCGCACAACCCACCAAGTGATAGCAACGATATTTTGCTTGAAATGGGGTTTGACCGTGCAAGTCATCCAGCATTTGACGGGACAATCTTTGGAAATTTTGCGAATCTCATTTGCTTTATCGGATGTCCAAACTGGTTTAAATGAGTTATTTTTGGCATCCCCCATTTTTTGATTGAGGACGGGACAGGGATAAATTTCACCTTTGGCACTAGAAAAGAAAAAATCGGACCCTGCAGAACAGTTTTTTAAAACCCGTTTGCCTAATCCATATTCATAAACACCCTTGTCATAATAGGCTCGAAACCAGCGTTTGGGATGAATGGCCTTCAATTCAGAGGCAATGAATTCATTGAATTGCTGCCTCAATTGATCTGGATCCAAATCAAAGGTGTTAGCATCTGTCTTAAAGTAAAACTCAGAATTTTGAGCAATGGTTAGCGTGAACTGAATTTTCAAACGTCGAGTCAGATAATAGACCTTTGCGACATCCCCCAAATTGATAGGTGAAATCGTAAAACTTAAACCTAAATCCTTTATCCCGATTTGTTTGAGCGCTTCGATGGTATTCATGCATTTTTGAAAACCACCAGGAATTCTTCGAACCTCATCATGCGTTTTCTCATAACCATCGACAGAAACACGGACTCCGATACGACCACTAATTCTTGCAATCTCAGTCATTTTCTCTCGAATCTTTTTTGTATTAAATCCATTGGTGGAGATAATCATCCGGGGATGATGACATCTCTCGTTGATGACGCGAATAACTTCTGGAAGATCTTCTCGCATGAAGGGCTCACCACCCGTAATGTTGATGATGCGAAGTGACTGTGGAAGTGTTCCAAAATAGGAGAGCCTAACTTCGTCTCTTTTGTGTTCCTTCCAGATGTTGCACATGATGCACTTGGCATCACACCGGTCGATCACCGCTACGATTGCCGAGCTAGGCTCTAAATTCATGGTGTTTCGGTCCGTTCATGCCTATAGAATCGTCGAATCGAACAGATAATTGCAGCTAACGCCCAAAAGTAGTATGAAATTTGCCGGATTGTAAAGTTCGAATAACCAATATTGGATATCAATAGGGCTGCGATATACCCTAATAATCCCACCGTTATACCTTTGTATAATGGGTCTGATATCTCTGGTAATAGTTTTGTGAAGATTGTGTGAAAAAGGACAATAAAAATCGAGTAGAAAGCAAAAAAACCAATGACGCCGTATTGAGTTAAGATACTTAGAAAACCGATGTCACTAATTCCGGTGTGAGCCAGGTTAAATTCATATGAGGGGATTCCCAATTTTTTAAAGCCTTCAACATATTGACGGGCAAATCCAAATCCGGTGCCTATAGCTCCAGGGCCAACTCCAAAGAAAACATAGCGGCTATCAAGAATTTTGGGCGTATAGTTGTTAATGGCATAGATGCGATCTGATCCTTGTGCAAATTTATGATAACCAGGTTGAAAAGGAGAGGCAATGCGTTGTGTGAGTGTCTGTTGCGAAGCTGTCCATTCCGTAGGTTCTTTGGTTTGAGAGACGTAAACAGAAAAAGCCAAAATAATAGCTGACGAAATAAATAATGTTCTTCGATCTTTTAAAATCCAACCAATTATAATGCCTCCAACCAAAGTAGCGTAGATACTTTGTCGCGAATGACTTTTCAAAAGAGGAATAACAACAATTCCAAGGAGTAAAAGAAGGAGATGATTGGGGGGGGCTTTTTCTTTGGGGGTTAGATAAATACCCAGGATGAGGCAAAAACCAAGAGACAAAAACAACCCATAAGTATTAGGGTTCACCATGGTTCCAAAAAGACGTTTTCCAAATGCTAGCTCTTTCCAACTGATGACAATGGGGACACCATCAAGAGTAGCAAAATTACCTTGTGATAAAAATTTGTTCAGCTCAGACCCCGATCCAAGAAGAATTTGAAAATAGCCTATGAAAACTTGAATAACAACCAAGGCCAAAATAATTTTAACAAGCTTTTTTAGGTCACTTTGAAGCCATTCCGCTTCACTCGTTATAATGATCGCGTAAAAAAGAACAACATAGCGCAATAACTGTCGAACGGCGACAAGGGCAATCAGAGGAGGAATTTGGTTCAAAATGGCTGAAATCAGGGCGGTTATTAAAAATAAAAAGAGGGGAATATGCATTGGGCCTGTTTGAAACGAACTTAAAACATAACG
Source organism: Deltaproteobacteria bacterium RIFCSPHIGHO2_01_FULL_43_49 (assembly GCA_001798075.1). Classification (GTDB taxonomy): domain Bacteria; phylum UBA10199; class UBA10199; order SPLOWO2-01-44-7; family SPLOWO2-01-44-7; genus SPLOWO2-01-44-7. The sequence goes on from MGRG01000005.1 coordinate 317,767, forward strand.
TCTCATGGCTAATTTTGCAAAAGTGGCGAGAAAAATGGACAGGATTAAAATATCCCCAAGGTATTTCATGATGACAATGAACTGAGCCGGGATATGCAGCAAAATGGTTTCTTCAAGGGCAAAATACAGAGCATAAATAATGATGGCATGCCGGCTATACAGAAAAAAGAGCAAGAACGCAGCTACCCCAAGCAAAATGATGGACATCATTGGCTCTGTTTCAACAAGGAAAAAAGCCAGGAGGATGATAATGAAGTTAATTAAATATTTGCTGAAATCTTGGCCCATCTTTTTTTAAATGTTTATTTTCTCTACTATTTTTTATAAGTCTGAATGAAGCGTGCAGCCACTTTTCTTAGATCGCAATATTCCTGAACAAGCTTTCTCGCATTTTCTCCCATTTGTTGGCGTTTTTTTGGGTCTTGAAGGAGTATTTGTATTTTTTGCACCATTTCATCAATGGTATTTACTAAGTAACCCGTTTGGTCGTCGTGAACAATATCTTTCAACCCTCTTTTTAAACGAGAGACGACCGGTTTTCCAGCTGCCATACTCTCGAAAGCGATGTGAGGAAAAAGCCCTCCCTCTGTTGTGATCAGTAGCATATAGCTTTTATTATACACTTCATTGAGTTCCTGGTGGGAGAGAAATTTTGACTGGATTTCAACACAGGAGGAAAGCCCTCTTTCCACCACCTCTCTTTGAAAGAGATCTGCCAGGCTTCCATTGCCTACGATGAGCCATTTTAAGGTAGGGAGAACCCTCTTTAATTCAGCGATTACTTCTAATAAAAAGAATAGCCCGCAAGTTGGGGCCAGGCGTGTTACTACCAAAAGGTATTCCTCTGGAGTTTTTGGAATCGGTTTAAAAACATCCGTATCGACCGGTGTTGGGATGACTTCAAAGGTCCTCGTCCAACCCTGTGATTTCAAAAAATTCTTAGAAGATTGACTTCTAGGAATGACCGAAACTTTTTTGCGCAACCATCTTTCTATTGTTTGATTATAGAATTTCTGCAATGTGCGGACTGGGAATCTAGCAGAATATTTGTCAATTTCTTGCCAAACAAAAAGTCGAATGCAAGTAAGGGCAGCCATTGCTGTGCTAGGTTGAAACAGGTCAGAGGTTTGAACTATATCAAATTTGCCATCTTTAAGCTCCCGAAAAAGTGTAGGAAGAAGGGGGATATAACCCGGTGGAAAGATATATTTTATTCTTGTTGGTAAATAACGGATTTTCAAATTCCCGATAGGAAGATAAGGTTTTTTTGGTTTAAAACAATCCGAAATAAAAAGGGTCACTTCATGATCTAGGTTAGCCATGGCCTGGGCCAACTTTACGAAATTGACCTCCGCATCTGAAAGGAGGGTTTCTTTACCCCCTCTTCCAAACAAAGACCAAACCCGCTTGGGTCGGTCCATGGTCTTTGTAATAGGATTTACTAAGGCGATGCGCATATCTTAATCCTTTCGAATTGGGGTTGCCTTCAAACCCTCTCTATACTATCAAGCGATAACTGGCAATGTTCCAGCGTCGTCGTCACATCCTGCGTCGCTTTCAAAATCTTATTGATGCGGTTCTGACTGTTACCGTTTTTGGGGCCGTTTATCTTTTTCGCGACAATTTGGCCCGTATTAGCTTTTTATATGATTTAGGCGATTTGCTTCGTTTTGAACATTACGCCCCTCTCATGCTGATTGCGGCCCTTTTGTGGCCGATTACCTTAAATTATCACGGCCTCTATGATCCTACCAGGCTTCGCAAAGCCTTCGTTAATATCGGAATGATTTTTCGCAGCTCTGTGGAATCAACCCTTATTTTGATGGTTATTATCTTTTTATTTCAAATCGAAACGATTAGCCGTCTTTTTCTCATTGGTTTTGGTTTTACCAACGCTTTTGTCCTTATAGTGAAAGATTTGATCCGCCGTCAATATGCTCTGAATAAGCGTCTGAAGGAAAGGGATATTCGTTCAGTTTTAGTGGTTGGCACAAGAGAGAGTGCCGCCCAAATGATTCGAAAAATTCGTGAAGAAAGTTATTTAGGAATCAAAGTGGTGGCAGTCGTTTTGCCTAGAGAAGAGGAAGGCCTACAGGAGTTAGAGGATGTTTCGATTGTTGGCACTCTTAAGGACTGGCGGTACGTTTTGCATGAACATCCTGTCACAAGTGTCATTTTTACCATCCACCGCGAATATATGAATGAAGTTGAAGAGGCCCTCTCCATTTGTCAGGAAGAAGGGGTTGAGGCGTGGTTGTTAGCCAATATCTTCACTTGGAACTTGACGCGCGTAGAAGTCGATCATTTTGCTAGCACCCCTATTTTGATTTTTCGAACAACACCGGCTTTGACTTGGCCCTACATTACAAAAATGTTGGTGGATCGCTTGCTTGCTCTCTTCCTTTTCTTTCTTCTTTCGCCCCTTTTGTTGATCATTTCACTTTGTATCTTTATGACATCTGGAAGGCCTATTTTATACAAGCAAAGGCGAATAGGCCGCTTTGCCAGGCCTTTTGAACTTTATAAGTTTAGAACTTTTAATATCGAAGGAACGAAACCGACAAAATTTGGCCTATGGTTGCGTAATTCCTCTCTCGACGAACTTCCCCAACTCATTAATATTTTGCGGAGTGAGATGAGTTTTGTCGGTCCCAGACCCCACATTCCAGAAGAGGTAAAGCGCTATACAGAGCCTTGGCAGCGACGACGCTTTAGCGTGATTCCTGGCCTTACCTGCTACCGACAAATTTCAAGACCGGGCAAGATTCCATTTGATGAAGCCCTGGCCCTTGATTTAAAATATATTGAGACATGGTCTTTATGGTCCGATTTCTTTCTGATTTTCAAAACCACTGCTTCACTTTTGAAAAGGATTAATCTTAGAAAGAAGGGGGATGCTTGTATTTAGAATATTGGGGGCTTAGCCTAAAACCATTTGAAAATACGCCGGATCCTCGTTTTCTTTATTCCAGCGAACAACATGAAGAGGGCCTATCCAGACTTCTCTATGTGGTCGATGAGCAAAAACCGGCTGGTCTTTTAACCGGAACTTTTGGTTGCGGAAAAACACTACTGGCCCACACCCTTTTTCAAAGACTCAATCCCGGAGTTTTTCAAACGGCACTAGTTGCCAATCCGAAGATGAAGTCGGTGGAACTTTTAAGAGCTATCGCAAGAGTACTCGGGGCGGAAGGGCTCCCCGAAAAGTTATCCGAAATGTCTGCTGATTATTTTCATGAAGTGATTGAAAAAATGTTGGTCAATAATGTACGGGATGGAAAAAGGAATTTGTTAATTATTGATGAAGCTCATACGATTACAGATCCAGACGTTTTTGAGGAGTTGAGGCTACTCCTTAATTTTCAGACAACAGAAAGTTATTTGATGACATTATTTCTAATGGGTCAGCCAGAACTGAAGGAAAGAATCCAGAAAAATAAACAGTTTTTGCAGCGAATCCCCATGGCTTTTCAGTTGGATCCTTTAAAACCAGAAGAGGTGGCTAAATATATCCAACATCGCCTCACTGTTGCGGGGGCCGGGCGCCCTATTTTTACAGAGCAAGCCATGGAGGCGGTTGCGACCGCTTCTGGAGGGATACCTAGACGGATCAACCAAATTTGTGACTTTAGCCTAGCCCTTGGTTTTTTCAAACAAACCCAGCAAATCACACCCGAAATAGTTGAAGAAGCCCTCACCAGCTCCGGCCTCTAAACCCTTCTCCGACCTATCTGCCAATTGCTTTAAGCTCCCTTCATTTTATATTAAGCTTGTTTCCTCTGGCTACCTGGCGCTGAGGGTGCTGAAAGTACG
>MGRG01000006.1 GCA_001798075.1 Deltaproteobacteria bacterium RIFCSPHIGHO2_01_FULL_43_49
TGGGGCTGGTTGAATACCAGACCCCGAGGAGGTTGGCCACTTTCATACCATCTTTCATCACCCTCATCGCCACGCCATCGGAAACAAGCTTCATTCAAAAAATAAGGTGGGTCACTTACGCAATTGGCACACAGCTGCTTCGAACTATAGCTGTAGTTTGGAGCACCCCTGCGAAAAACGTTTCAGTGTAGTGTGATCGGAGCGAAGGGGTGGCCCGGAGGGTTGTCAGCCCGATCTGTTGGGAGGGCGTGCAATCCCGGAGGGACAGGACCCCGAAGCTCCATCTTATTTATGAAAGCGTTTTCCGCAAAGGCCGAAGAAGAATGTAGACGGTAGATTTCAAGCGGCATATAATGTCGACATGTACGAAGCCCATTGGGGACTTAGCACCAGGCCATTTGAAAATACCCCCGATCCCTCCTTTTTATATCGGACCCCACAACATGAAGAAGCCCTAGGACGCCTGCTTTATGCCATCGAAGGGGAAAAGGGTGCGGCAGTCCTCAGTGGTGTGTTTGGCTGTGGTAAGACACTTCTTTCGAGAACTCTTTTAGCCCAATTGGATTCTTCTCTCTATAAAATCGCGATTGTGACCAATCCCAAGATGACCATTACGGAACTTTTATTGGAGATTGCTGGAAAGTTGGGTGCACAAAATCTTCCCACAAAACAGAGTGAAGTCCTCAAAAATGTGGTTTGGGATTCCATTGAAACCCTTTTAAAAAATAATTTGCGGGATGGAAAGCAAAGCATTGTTATTGTGGACGAAGCCCATGCCATTAAAGATCCTGAAATCTTTGAGGAATTGAGATTATTGCTGAATTTACAGGCCGATGACCGGTTCTACCTCACTCTACTCTTATTGGGTCAGCCTGAGTTAAAGGGCTTGATCGAGGCCAATAAACAGCTTGCGCAGCGCATAGCGATCGGGTACCATTTACAACCGTTGGATGCCGCTGAGACGGCGAAATATATACAGTTTCGACTAAAAGTGGGTGGGCAAGAGAAACCGATCTTTACTGAAGAGGCCTTAAAGCTGGTCCACTCCTATTCTGGCGGGATTCCAAGAAGAATTAACCAGATTTGTGACATAAGCCTGCTGACTGGGATGGAACAGGGGGTTAAAAAAGTGACCCCTGAAGTTGTCAAAGAGGGAGTTGCAAGTCTCGGCGTTTAGATAAGGGGAGATATGTACGAAACCTATTGGCGTTTTGATTTCAAGCCATTCGAAAATACGCCCGATCCTAAATTTTTGTATTATTCCCCCAAGCATGAAGAAGCCCTCATGCGCCTGCTTTATGCGGCCAGGGAGCACAAACAAGGCGCCATATTAACGGGTGAATATGGGAGTGGAAAAACTCTAGTCTCCAGGGTTTTACTCCAAGATTTGGCCAGTGATGATCGTTTTCAAACCGTCTTGATTGTCAATCCAAAGCTTTCCAACAAGGAGCTTCTCAAAGAAATTTTGTTTCAAATAGGGGAACAAAATATTGCCTCCAGCAATGACGCACTAGAACTCCTTCATCAGTTGGAGCGAAGACTAAAAGAAAGTATTGCCCAGAGAAAAAAAACAGTTTTTATTATTGATGAGGCGCAAATCCTTGAAGAAAAAGAGCTGGAAGAACTGCGTCTCCTTTTGAATTTTCAAAATCAAGAGGAATTTTTAATGACCATGATTTTGATTGGACAGAGCGATCTCAAAAGACGGGTCAATAGTATCGAACCCTTAAAGCAACGATTGGCTCTCCAATATCACTTAAACACATTAGGCCTGGAAGAGACTCGAGAGTATATCAACCACCGCCTGGGGATCGTGGGAAGGAGAGAGCCCATTTTCACTCCGGGGGCTTATGGATTGATTCATGAAGGGGCTCAAGGGACCCCAAGAAAAATCAATAATGTTTGTGATTATGCATTGCTCATTGGTTTTAGTAAAAAAGCCCAACAAATTGGTGTGGAGATTGTTGAAGATTGTCTCTATGACTTGGGTTTTATAGAAAAGAAAATAGAAAAAAAGACTAGTGCGACGCCAAAAAAGACAAGAGCAAGAAAAACCCAAACCAATGGGGGTTTACAGCCAGCTCCATTGAACACTGAGGAAGAACAACATGGTGAGGATAGCCGACATTTTGAAGAGGGCGAAAGGGGAATTGAAGGGTTCCGCAGAGACGATACCATCACCCATCGTCGAGTCAAAACACCCTAGCTTTTCTGAAGAAAAAAGAGAAGAAGCTCCGCCCACTTCCAGAACACCACCCCCTCGGGAGGGTGGACCCCCTCCATTCAGAGAAGCGACTAAGGGATTTAGTTTTTCCAGCTTGGGCAAACGATTGGGGTTTCAACCCGCACAGAGAATGACGCCGTCAACCCCTTCTGAATCGACACCCGTGCCTGTCGTCAGACCCACTTTGGTTACACCCATTGATAGGATTGATAGAGAAGAGGGGGCACCCCGTTATGTAGCCCAAGCGATCAAGGGGAGCGAGTCCGCTAGACAACAGACAGCAGAAGCGGTTTATAGCCAAGCATTGCGTTTGGCACAAACTGTTATGGAAAAAGCGCAAACATCCGAGGAGATCACAGGAAGGGAAATCCATCAAACCATCGATGATATTATCCGTGAGCTGACCTATGAAAATTCCGAGTTGTTGAACTTTGCCTGTTCACAAGTTGTGGAAGAGGGAAATTCAACCTTCTTGAGTGCGAAACTGGTCAATAAAACCATTTTGGCTGTGGAAATTGGTATCGGCAAAAAAATGAACAAATCGAAATTATTCCAGTTAGGAATGGCCTCTTTCTTAAGTGATTTAGGGATCAGCCAGGTTTTGGATGTTATTAATAAGAACCAAGTTTTAACCGATGAAGATTGGGCAAAAATTAGAGAAATTCCTTATAAAACCGTTGAAATTTTGAAAAGGGTGCCCGATTTAGATCAGGTCATTCTGACAGTTGCCCAGGAATCCCATGAAAGGGCAGACGGAAGTGGCCCCCTGGGAGTAAAAGATTTACAGCAACTGGATGAATTTTCCAGAATCGTCGCCGTTATTGATGTCTTTGAAGCCCTCACCCATGATAGGCCGCATCGGGAACGCCTCTTGCCCCATGAGGCGATGAAAACCATTTTGGAAGAGGGTTCTAAATTTGAATCAGAGGTCTTGCGGCTTTTGATAGATCGCATTGGGGTTTATCCTGTTGGGAGTTGGGTCCGGCTCAGCAATAAAGAGATTGCAAAAGTGGTGGGAAGCAATCCAGGCCAACCTTTGAGACCAAGGGCGAAAATTATTTTTAATGAACATGGAGAAACGTTGGAGGAACCCCTTTTGATTGATCTTGCCAAAAATCTCTCTTTGCAAGTTTTGCAACCTGTCTCTGACGAAGAATTAAAGAAATTTGCAACAAAGAGTTCTTAAACCATGGCCCAGGTCATTCTTGTCTATCCTTTCACAGGGCTTGATCTAAAAGATTTTTCTGTCTGGCTTCCCCTTGCCGTCTTGAACGTTGCCTCCACTCTTGTAAAAGATTATGACGTGGCGGTTGTAGACCAACGTCTCGACAAAGAATGGGCCAAAACCCTGTCTCAACATCTCAATGACGATACTTTGTGTGTTGGTATTTCTTCCATGACAGGGACCCAGATCAAACAGGGTCTTCAAGTAGCCGCCAAGGTTAGGCAATTAGCCCCCCAACTTCCCATTGTTTGGGGAGGGAATCACCCAACCCTTGTAGTGGAGCAGACAGCAGCACACCCCTTGGTTGACATTGTTGTCCAAGGGGAAGGGGAGTTTACTTTTCGCCAACTGGTTGATTGTTTTGCCCAAGATAGAAATTGGAAAGAAACCCCCAACATTGCCTACAAACAAGATGGAAAGGTTGTTGTTCAGGGAAAGGGTCGAGACTTTTTTGACCCCGCCGGAATGCCAGAACTTCCTTATCATCTTGTTGATGTGTCAAAGTATGTTTATGGGAGGATGTCTTTTGGAAAACCTTTAAGGAGTCTTCCGTTTATTACATCGAGTGGATGTCCTTATGCTTGCACGTTTTGCTGCCAGCCTGTTTTGTCGAACAGGCGCTGGCGGAAAATGAAGCCAGAAGTGGCAGTTGAGAGGGTTTTCAAATTGGTTGAGAAATACAATTTGGAAGCAATTGAGTTTCATGACGAAGAGTTTTTTGTCGATCGTAAACGCGGCATGGCCATTGCCGATCTCATTGGAGGAAAATTTCAATGGTATGCCCAGACCAGGATGGATGATTTATTGGCCCTCGATTTGAACCGTTTAGAAAAGAACGGTCTTAAAATGGTTCAGCCTGGTTTGGAAACGGGCTCCCCTCGAATTTTAGAGATGATTAAAAAAGAAGAAACGATTGAACAATATAAAAAAGCTAATTTGGCTTTGGCAGCAACGGGGATTGAAGCGACCTATAATTTTATGATGGGTTTTCCAACAGAGACTCATGAAGACTTGCTCTCTACCGTCGATTTGGCACTGGAATTGCTTAAGAGCAATCCAAAGGCCCATGTATCTGGTTTTTATGTCTATGTCCCCTATCCAGGGGCAGAGTTGTTTCACCTGGCTTTGCAAGAAGGTTTCCAATACCCAAGCTCTCTTGAAGAATGGGGGAAATTTAACCGACAACATCTCAATTCTCCCTGGGTTGAAGAAAAGTTGGCCGTTTTCAAAAATCTACTTTTCACTTCCAAATTGATTGATGGAGAGCGTCTCATAAGAACTTTCGAAAATCGGCCTCTTATTAAAAAAGGACTACAAAGCTTAAGCAAACGGTATCGAAAATTTTGGGAAGAACATCGGTTTGATTTGACTTGGGATGTCCGTTTATTAGCCTTCGCCGCCAAACACTATTTTGCTTGGTAACGGTGAGTTGAAGCTTCGGGGTTTCAATCTAATGAGTTGAAAATGACGGGTCCTGTCCCTGCCACCCCTCATTTTCAAATCTTTTTTAGAATAACTAACCCCTTCGCTCCAATCATTGAAACAAAAAATTTTCAAAGGATATTTCTGCTTGAAAAGGCGCGAACGAGGCGGGTTCGAAATGTCAATGCCGCCGCTTCCGTTCGGGGGGATTCAAAAAGACGCAGGTCAATTTGGGGGGTTCCCCAAATTGCCTCCTTCGCTCTCGTCCCGCCGAGTTTCATAACCTCCATAAGGTGCGGCGGGACTGCGAGAGACTTTTTTCACCTCCCCTCACTCACGCGGCGGCTGCTAGACTTTTCTCACCTGGCTCGTGTGTGCCTTTTTCACAGTGTAACTATGAACTTGTGTAACAGTTCAAAATAACTGTTTGCAATCGCGCGAGCGAGTGGGGTTCGAAAGGCGTCTCGGAACCCCGCCAAACCTTTTGGGGGTTACAATAATTTGGCGGGGTGAGAGCCGAGCGGGTGTTTTGGGGAATCTCCCCAAAACAACCCACGTCCTTTCGAACCCTACGAGCGGAAGCGGTTGCAAACAGACACTTCCAAAAAAGCTTTCCGAAGTGGAGCACCGTTTTGAACACCCCCCACTCCTGACCGAAAACGATGGTGCTTGTAAATTTTTTGGGAATATATTAGAAGTAACATATAAAGATGCGAGACCCTCTTAAAAAACGATTTCTCTGGGTAAGCAATTTGTTTGTCCTGCCTGATGGCAGGAGGATTCACCCCCTTTTAATTTTTGCTCCCGTTTTAGTGATACTCGGCGTTTTTGCCCTTCATTTATACAGGGAAAGCCGGGTGCACCCAACGGTCACGACCTCTTTTGATGTTAGTGTCATTGAAACGGGTTTAGAAACGGCAACACCCGTTGCGGAACCGACCGTTCCAAAACCTTCCCCCGAACAACCAGTGGCGCCAAAACCGGTTGCCGCAGTCAATCCAACACCTTCACTCACGATCAAGCCACTTCCAGAACCGGTAAAGCCAGTCGCAGCGCCGACGTCTCTTCCCAACGCGACTGTTTACTCTGTGAAACTTGGGCAAGGGCGCCAGATGGATTTTGTTAACCGGGCCCTCCAAAAGTTGAAGCAAGACAATCACAACGCTTTTTATCAAAAAATGGGGGATCAGTACTGGATTTTAATTGGGCGTTTTAACGATCCCACCGCAGCCCAGTCTCAATTAAAATCAATCACCGCCTCAGGAAAATATAAGGGCGAGATTGTGACATTGAGTAAGGCTTATCGCCAATAGTAAATCTCTCGAAAAATTTGCAAAAGATAAGCAGCTCCCCATCGGAGGGGCAGCAGCTTGCGCTTTCCCCCAAGTCTGGGTGGTTCATCCCCTGGTATGTCACATACGTTTAATCTTTTTTTTGCAGCTCTAATAGACAGCAATGGTTCCGTACTGACCACTGTTCCTAGAAGGCGTTCAGGCAGATAGGCCTCATCGCGATTCAATTCCAGTTGATAAAATATTTGTTTGCGAAATGCTCGATACATGACCATGGCGTCGGTGTATCGACTGGAATGGAGAAGGTTAATCATGCGGGTAAACATCCAGTTTCCGAAGGCGGTCATCAAGGAATCATCTTCGCTTTTGGCGCCATCAAGATAGCGGGAGACAATGACCATATCATAGCCTTCTCTCATTTTGGCGATCAGAGAAGGAATCAGTTCAGGGATGGAATTGCCATCAGGACTAAAAGTAATGATGATGTCTCCCCTCACATGGGACATGGCTTCCGTATAAGCGTGTCGGATTCCCTTTCTTTTTTGAACGATTGTCTCAAAACCTTGTTGGTTGGCATATTCCACTGTCCCGTCGTTGGATCCCCCATCCACAATCAGAATCTGATCACACCACCCTTGCTTGATTCGTGGCATTATTTGTTTCATTCCATCGATTTCATTCAGGGTGGGAACCAGCAATGTCACAGTTTCGGGCACAGTTTTTTAGAAAAGGGTATAAATGAATGGGGATATGGCAGTCCCTTCGGTTAGGAAAACCAAGGCCCCCAGAAGGACCAAAAAAATGACAATGGGAGCCAGCCACCATTTTTTTCTCTCTTTCAGGAAATCCCAAAATTCAACGAGGATAGATAATTTGCCCATGCTAGAATTGCCTTTCATAAGTTTGAGAATCGAGAATTTTCATTGTTCTTAAGACCCAATAACTTTTTTGATCTTGGCTTCTTTTCAAATTCAAAAACTGCTTGTCAAACAGCTTTCCAATCAATCCTAAAGGGGTTATTATCAAATAAAACAAGAGTGTCAAAAGGATTCTTGTCGAGATGAAACTTAAAATCAGCCCAAACTTAATCCAAAGTCGGTAAATCTGTTTTAAAAATTTCATCATTTTTTTGGTCTTTCTTATCAATTAAATAGTTTTCCATTGCTAGATAATCCATGTTGGTTCGCATGAAGCATCGATAGGCATCCTCGGGGGTGCAGACGATTGGTTCACCACGGACATTGAATGAAGTGTTAATTATGACAGCGCAACCATGATCTTTTTCAAATTGGGAAATAAGCTCATAAAATAAAGGATGGGTGTCACTGTGAACCGTTTGGAGCCTTGCCGAATAATCGACATGTGTGATGGCCGGAATGTCAGATCGGACAACGTTTAATTTAGCCAACCCAAAAAGCTTTTCTTGATCAGGACTCATTTCTTTTCGTCGATTAGATTTAACAGGTGCTACGATCAACATATAGGGGCTTTCTTGTTCCATTTCAAAATATTCAGAGACTTTTTCAGCAAGGACTGACGGTGCGAAAGGGCGAAAGCTTTCTCTGAACTTAATTTTTAGATTCATGACCTCTTGCATCTTTGGGCTTCTAGCATCTCCAAGAATTGATCTAGCCCCTAGCGCTCTTGGTCCGAATTCCATTCTTCCTTGGAACCAACCGACGACTTTTTCGCCCGCGATCAAATCAGAAATTCTCTTTGGAATTTCGTCTGTCGGCAGTTTTTGAAATGGTATGTCATTTTCTTTTAGATAATTTTCGATTACGCCATTCTTGTATTCCGGCCCCAAGAAAGATCCTTTTTGAAAATCTTTTTTCCCGTCCGCTGTCCGCTTACTCCCGAGGTATTGATACCAAATACATAATGCTGCGCCCAAGGCCCCACCCGCATCTCCTGCTGCGGGCTGGACCCAGATATTTTCAAAGGGCCCTTCCCTTAGCAACTTTCCATTAGTCACGGCATTCAGTGCAACACCTCCTGCAAGGCACAAATATTTTTGTCCCGTTTCTTTACAAATATGTCTTCCCATTCGAAGCATAACTTCGTCCGTAACTTCCTGAATGGATCGAGCCAAATCCATATCCCGTTGTGTCAACAGGGATTCCGGTTTCCTTGGAGGTCCACCAAATAATTTATGAAACTTTTCATTGGTCATTGTGAGCCCAGCACAATAATTAAAATACTCCATGTTTAACTTGAACGAACCATCTTCTTTCAAATCAATCAGTTCTGAAAGAATGAGATCTTTATATTTGGGCTCACCGTAGGGCGCGAGCCCCATCACTTTGTATTCGCCTGAATTTACTTTAAATCCTGTATAATGCGTGAAAGTGGAATAGAGCAGACCAATAGAATGTGGGAACTGAATATCTGCAAGCATTTGAATATGATTATCCCTGCCAATGCCAAAACTCGTGGTTGTCCACTCTCCAACACCATCTATTGTCAAAAAGGCAGCTTCTTGAAAGGGGGAGGGAAAAAAGGCCGAAGCGGCATGGGATTCGTGGTGTTCCGGAAAAAGAATTTTACCGTTAAAACCGAGCTCTTTTGCGATAGCATGTTTCATCCAAAGTTTTTCTTTAATCCAAATAGGCATGGATTGTAAAAAGGAACGAATGCCAAGAGGGGCATAAGCAAGGTAGGTTTCTAATAAACGCTCGAACTTTAGAAAGGGTTTTTCATAGAACGCGACATAGTCCAGATTTTTCCCTGTTAACCCACTATTTTCTAAGCAATACCGTATGGCATTTTTTGGGAAGGAAGCGTCGTGTTTTTTTCTTGTGAATCGCTCTTCTTGGGCTGCGGAGATAATTTGTCCATCCTGAACCAAGCAGGCAGCACTATCGTGATAGAAAGCCGAAATCCCCAGGATGTTCATCATCAACTCATTCCTTTTTTAGGTGTAGGACCCAAAATCTTGCCGGGTCTAAAGTAAATTCATTTGATCCAACGCGAAAAAATTCCATCAACGATAGATTCTGGTAAATCTCCCCAAGCTTTTCTTTTAACATCTCTTCGGTGTAAGCCATGATCGGAATCTTTTTTCGCCCCAGGAAAGGAAGAAGATAATTGTTAATAAGAGCCAAGCTTACGTCATCAATAACTTGGATCTCTTTGTCGAATGGAAGAAAATTAGAAAGATTTGTCAATATGGGGTGAAGAGAAAGGTTTTTTGCGGCCCTTTCCAAAAGGCCAAAGTGAATAGAATATTCGGTATGATCCTTTAAATAGGCGGCAATGGGGTAGGTGTGGGGTGATCCATATTCGATGAGGTAAGCATGGCCCCCATTCTTTAAGATTTGTTTTATCGTTTTGAGAAGGGTGATGGCACCCAGGTTAAATAGAAAAGGGTTTTGGGCATCCTGGATGTCGATTCGCAGTTCATGAATCAAAGGATGCAGATCGTTTTTATTCAATTTTACCGTTGTCAAATCGGCAATCATCTCGTTACAAAGAATCAAATCGAATTTTTTATCTTTGAAATCATGTCGTTCAATATCCCCTTGGTTGAATTGAGTGACTTCATGATGATCTTGCGTGGCCTCCTTTTGAGATTTTAGAAGTGCCGGAGAGAGTTCCAAAAAGTGATAACTCATTTCTCTGTAAGTTTCTGGCATCTGCTTTTTAACTTCGTCTAGGATGCATTTTCCAAAAATGCCTGTCCCACCGCCAACCTCCAAAATATGCATCGGCTTCTTAATGACTCCCTCTTGGATAAGGACACCCACAAGGGCCGCACCATAATTTTTTCCCCCAAGAATGGGGTGGGGTTTTCTAAAATAGTGGGAGACGGTGGTCTCCACTTCTTCGAACTGAGTCAAAGGGTCCTGGATTTTTAATTCATGGTATTGCTTCAAGTCGTTTAACTCTTCTTCCGCGTTTTTCACAGAGGCGACCTCTTGTTTCAGCTCATTCAAGACGGTTCGATATTTTGTTTCCTTTACTTCCAGTACTCTGATTTCTTCCAAAGGTCGGTTGAGGAGAAAAACCATATTCCATTCTGGATTGGCCCACTTTTCGAGGGTGGATAAAATTTCTTTTTCGGGAATGGTAAGCCCTTTACACATCTCACTTGTCGTTGTCTGTCCCGTTAAGCGTTTTAAGATGAGTCGTTCGAAAGAGTTAAGCAGGGTGATTTTTGCCCCGGAGCGCTGATAAGGATTTAAGATCAAAGAGAGATTCGCTTTATTATCATCATAAACCAATATCCCTCTTCTCAAGAAAGGATACCTAAGGGGTACTTTCATAAATAATACAGGGATCAAGCCTTGCCAGTTTGTATTCTTTTGTTTTTTTAAGCCAGGGGTATTTTTCCAATGCTAGGTGAAAAGGTCTATCTGCATAGACGATGAGAGTAAAAGGCCTCGGTTGAAGCTCTAGCGAGTTCTTTATGTTTTCTAATAGCTTGGGAAAGACATCTAGGGCAAAAGGCTCAAACAGAAATCCCACCGTTACATCCTTCGGGAGATTAAAAGTCTGTATATCCTGAGTCACAATGGAGATTGCGCGACATCTTAATTGGTTTTTCATGTGGTCTATATTTTTTGAAGCGATTCGGTTTAATCTCTCCAGGATTTCAACCCCAATGATTCTTTTAAAGGGAAAACGGGCAGCCATCAGTAAAGCTCTTCCCTTTCCGGAGCCAAAATCAATGAAGACATCCTGATTGTTGACCGGGAGCGACTTGAAAACGCGTCTTAAAAGTCGGTAGCGTGTGGGGGTTGGACAACGATCCTCCCATGTTTCAATCCCTTTGTATTTATCAATCCATTTTTCAATGGCCACTTCTAAACGGTTGTATTTAGCAGGGTCCCTCACCCAGTGGATTCCCTCCAAAATTGGTTTGGTTTCCCAGATCATGCGCCAGCGCTGACCCCATTTTGGCAAAAGTTTTAGACGCAAGAGATATCGAAAGAGCTTGACATCAAAACGGGTTAAAAGGGGGACGGAAACCGTTTTGCATTTTTTTATTTCAAGACGTGTGAACACCTCATCCAAAATGATTTCCAAATGATTTTCTCTGGCCCTTTCTTTTAATAAAAGCCAGTCGAGTTTTGGATGGGAGGCAAGCCAAGCAAAGTCAATGAGCCATTTTAAACCCCTGAAGTGATGATGAAAACCAAAATGGACCGCCAGCGCCAAAAAAAGGTCTTCTAGGGCCAGGACGGAGATTTCCATTTCCTCTAGCGAGATGGTTTGATGTCTCTCCCAGAAACCCTTAATGGCGAGTGGTGGTTCCTCCCATTGTTCAAAACGATTAAGGTGGATAATGTCGCGATGAAGTTCCACGATAAGGCGCCCATCCGAAAAATTATTTCCCTCTTTTTCAACCGCTTTAAAGCCGATTTGCTCGAGCAAACGTTTTGCCTGGGATAAATCCCTTGACTCCACAATGAAATCAAGATCCCTTTGGGTTCTCGCAAAAATATTTCCATAAAGGCGCAAGGCAAGATCGAAACCCTTGAAAAGTAAAAACGAGATATGGGAGTCTCCGAAAGTTCTCATTATTGTTTTTACATGATTTAAAAGAAGAATGTTTCTGGCCGTGTGTTTGTAATACAAGGCATTCATCTCTTCTTTGAGGGGAGTCGGAACGGTGTTGTTTAACGAAGGATGTTTCCGGATCACTTCGTAGAATAGGGGAAATACCTCATGGGCTTTGGCCCTTTTGAAGAGGGGTTCCCACGGGATAGGGGTTGTTGGAGGCAGACTGGAGTTGGGAGACAAAAGCTCAATCAAAGGATCCATAGGTTCAACTGGCGTTAGCATTTATTTCTATGCTATGAAAGCGGCAGATGTCCACCACAGAGATCCTTAAAAGTTTTAGCAAAGAGTTGCTTGAAAAAGGCAAGGGGATTCGCCTCCAAGTCTTTGGTTGGAGCATGGTCCCTGCCATCCGTTCAGGAGATTTTATCTGGATCGAGCGTCTAACTTCCGTGCTTCCAAAAGTGGGGGAGATTTTATACTTTCAAGATGCCGCCGGCCGTTTGGTTATTCATCGCCTTGTTGCTATTAAAAGTGAGGGTGATTCTGTCACCTTGATTGTCAGGGGAGATGGCTACGGTGATCGAGTGGATGGGATTGCCCCCTCCGCGGTTTTGGGAAGGGTAACCCATGTGGAGCGGAAGGGAGTAAAAAAAGAGATCGATTTAATAAAGCCGACGTGGCTGCAAAAAATATGTCGTTTATTACCATTGAGAATATTAGCAAAACATTTGTAACAGGCAGAAGACTCAGACACTTTTTTTTGCCTGGCGGTTCCAAAAAGCTCACTCGCGTTACTGCCTTGGAGAATGTTTCTCTTGCCATTGGGCAAGGGGAATGTTTTGGGCTGATCGGTCCCAATGGGGCCGGCAAAACAACTCTCCTTAAAATATTGGCGACTTTGGTTCTTCCGGATGCCGGTTCCGTGACCATGGATGGATTAAATCTGCAACAAGACCGTGAAATCAGAAAGCGAATCGGTTTGGTCACGAGCGAGGAAAGGAGTTTTTACTGGAGGCTTACCGGAAGGCAAAATTTGGAGTTTTTTGCAGCCCTCCACCATCTTTCACCAAGGAATGTATCGCAAAAAATTCAGGAGCTTTGTGGTAATTTGGAAATTGAAAATCCGGACAGGCCCTTTCAGGAATATTCCACAGGTCTAAAACAGCGCTTTGCCCTGGCAAGGGCCCTGCTGCATGATCCACCGATTTTGCTTTTGGATGAGCCGACCAAAGGACTAGATAGGCTCAGTGCCGAGAAGTTTCGCCAGATGATCCAAAGGGTTGTTCGCGAACGGCGAAAAACAGTCATCTATGCAACGCACTTTATCCAGGAGATTTCCTCCTTGTTTGACAATGTGGCCCATTTGCGTCGGGGCAGGTTGGTTGCCAAGGGCCCCTGGTCTCAAATTTCGAAGGAGGCATTTTGTTAAAAGTCCTTTTGGCATTTTTAAAACGGGATTTCCTGCTTTATTTTAGTTATCGCTTTGTCTTTTTCTCCAATGTCATTACGGTGCTCGCCTTTGCAGGCACTTTTTATTATATAGACCGTCTCTTTGGCATCCGTTTTGTGGAGGCCCTCAAACCTTTTGGCGGCGATTATTTCAGCTACGTTTTGGTTGGGATTGCCTTGCAGAGTTTTGTGGGTGGGTCCTTGGGAAATTTGAGCATTCACCTGAGGCAAGAGCAGCTCATGGGGACCCTGGAGGCCATTTTAGCCACCCCTGCGCGCGAGAGTGCGATCCTTTTTTCCATGAACATCTGGAATTTTTTATCGGCTTCCTTGGACATGGTCCTTTATATTTTGGCCGGCATATTTGTCTTTAACGTCTCTTTTGCCCAGGTGAATTGGTTTTCTTTTCTGACCGTTTTGGCTTTAACCGTGATCAGTTTTTTAGGTCTGGGAACCCTTACCGCTTGTGCCACACTTATTTTTAAGGGGGGGACAAGTATCGCCGGCAACTTGAATATGCTGTGTGATTTTCTGGGTGGTGTTTATTTTCCGGTCAGTGTCCTTCCATGGTGGCTTAAGGTTGTGGCCTATGGACTCCCCATCACTTATTCGATTCAGGCGGCCAACAAAGCCATTTACATGAATGCCTCACTCGCTGAAATTCAGAGGGAGGTGATTATTTTGGCTTTGTTTGCCATCAGTTTGACATTGATCAGTCTTCGTTCCTTTAATTTTGCCCTCAAACAGGCCAAACGTTATGGCAACCTCTCGCATTATTGACGTCAAAAGGTGTCTGACTCAAGGTGCCAGGTACCTTTTGTTTGCCACAGAAGCGATGACGCGAAAACCAGCAAAAGGTACCTGGCACCTGGGGGCCCCAAAGGTGCCTGGCTCCTTTTGGTATCTTTTAGTGCTCGTATTGCTTTATATTTTTTTTCGGTTGCCCGTTTTACTATCGTATGCCGAGCCCATCAGTTTTGAACTTCATCGTGGAAATGTGGCGATAGAATTTTTGGAGGGTTTGAGACTTCCCATATGGGATTATATAGCGGAGCCTTACGCCTTAGCGCCTCTTTTCAATGGTTTATTGACTGCTCCCTTTTTCAAGGTTTTTGGCGAGACCCTTTTCGCTTTACGTCTATTGCCATTTTTTTGGCATCTTTTTTCTTTAGTAGCCTGGTTTTATGTTTGGCGTTTGGCATTTTCTGCGTCCCAGGTATTTTGGATTCTTCTCCTTTTTATTCTGGCTCCTCCCAAAATTGTTCACTATGCGATTGCCAATCATGGAACCCACTTTGAGTTGATTTTGTGGACAGCCCTATCCATCCTAGTTTTGGAACGCATTATCACAAAAAAATGGCCTCTTTTTTGGGGAGGGTTATTACTAGGTTTCGTTGGGGGTTTTTCAAATAATTTTGCTTATTCCAATTTAGCAACTGCCGTGAGCGTTTTGTTCTACATGTTGATTAGAAAACAGAAGAAGGTAATTTATATGGCATACGGTGTGGGATTTTTATTGGGGTGGTTTCCCGCTTTAATCTACAATGTTACAAGCGGTGGAAGGGGTTTGGAAATCTTCCAAAAGATCTACGCCAGTCTTGCCACACCCTATTTTTGGATGCTTCATTTGAGGTTAGTTTTCCTAAAGGAAGAGGGGGGTATTCGGGGATTGGCTGTCTTTGAAGGACTTCCAGGTTCTTTGGGCCCTTTTTTAAGTTTCGGCTTTAGCATAATATATCTAATCTCACTTTTGATTCTGTTAAGATACAAATGGAGTTTTTTTAAGGAAAAGGGAAATCGTTTTGATGTAGTAGGATTTGCGCTGATCTATCAAATCGTTTTTTTAAGTTTGGTTGTTCTTGTCAGAGAAAACTGGGCCCATTATTATTTATTCCCATTAGTTCCTTTCATGGGGATGACGATTTTTTTTGCATCCAAAAGGGTGGCGCCCTTTTTGAGAGTTGCCATTATGGGCTATTGTCTTTTTTTAGGCTGCTTAGGAAACATTCTTCTGACAGACTTTTTTAGAGGAATGGGAAAGACGCTTTCCATCAAAGGATATTCCTATGAAGAATTCAGCGATCAATTGGCATACATCTTAGGTTACAACTTTGACGCGTTTCAAAAAAAATCTCAAATACTGCTGGAAGGAAAACCTCTTTCGAACAAGCAAGCATTTTATGAGGGGCTCCCCAACGATGTTTTTTTCGTCCGTACTGTAGGTGACGAAAAGAAAATTTTGGAGTATATCCAAAGTGTTGAAAAAGAGTTTCAGCCGATTTTATTTTCAAAATTTCGAGAGGCCTCCCTTGAAACAGAATAGAATCATTTTATTTGCGCTTCTCATTTTATATTGTCTCATTCGAATCCCTCAAGTCCTTTCCTATTCGGATACAATCAGCTATGAACTCTATCGCGGCACAATCGCTCTGGAGTGGATGGAGGGTTTAAAACTCCCCTTGGGTGATTATTTGACAGACTTTTATTCATGGGCACCTGTTTTTAACGGACTTTTGACAGCTCCTTTTTTTCTCCTTTTTGGGGAAAATCTATTTGCCTTAAAACTGGTTCCATTTTTTTGGCATTTTTTTTCTTTGATCACATGGTTTTATGTCTGGCGTCTCTATTTTTCTCCCAAAGAGACCTTTTTGATTCTTATTTTGTTTGTATTGGCTCCACCCAGAATAGTGGAATACATGCTATCTAATCACGGCACCCATTTTGAAACAATTCTTTGGACCGCCCTTTCTATTTTAATTTTGAATCGTATTGTTCAAAAAGAGGGACGAGTTTTTCAAGGGGGGTTGTTGCTGGGGCTCATAGGGGGTTTTTCAAGCAGCCTTATTCCAACAAATTTGGTGACGGTGGTGGTTATTTTAATAAGCGCTGTTTTAGCGAAAGCTGAGAAGCGATTCTTTTTGGCTTATGCTCTTACATTTTTAGTTGGATTTTGTCCTTGGCTTGTTTTCAATGTCCAACACGATTGGTCAGGTTTAGAATGGCCTAAACAACTTTTCATTTACCATATTACTTTTGAACAACTTGCTCAAAACCTCTGGGACCTTTTTTTCAAATGGAATCAGGGTCTAAGAGGTTTGTTTCGTTTTGACATCTTTCATAAGCCTTTTGGAACCATTACGACCATTTCTTATCTTATTCTTTATCCCCTTTGCCTTATTGTCGCGTGTATTCGAAAGCGTATGGATCGCTTTTCTCTTCTTTTTCAGCTTCTTTTTTTAGGGATTGTTTTGGTCGCACAATATGGATGGGTGGAATATTATTTATTCCCATTGGTGCCGTTCATCGGAATGACAATCATTTCTGCGGTTCAGAATGCCCACCCCCTTTTAAAAAATGGGGTCGTTGGGTTTTGCATCCTTAGTGGTCTAATGGGAAATTTACTGTTGGTAAATTGGAGCGGAATGGGTAGAAACCTTTTTATTCAAGGATATTCCTTTGGAGAACTGGCTAACGTGATGGAACATCGGTTTGGACAAGATATAACTTTGTTTCAGGAAAAAGAACGGCGCCTTTTTGAAAATCGTTCTTCTGTTTTTAGAAAAGCATTTTATCAGAATCTTCCCCCGGATATTTTCGCAATCAGTGAAGAAAAGGGCATCGATAAAATCTTGCTCTACATTAAAGCCGCCCCTGAAGAATTTCAGCCGGTTCTTTTTGAAAAGCTGGGAGTCCAGCTAGGACTTATTTTCGATTTTGATCCGGACAGGTTAAACCATGATCTAAAAGAATATCAAATCCCCGCTTCATTTTATCCATTCATTTATCGCGGAGCTGTTTCAGGGCTCAATCAAGTCAATTTGCCAATGTCTGAAAGAATTCAAAAAGGGTTGGCGTTTTGTAGCAGAATCACACTTGATGCAAAGGTTTCTTGCTACGAAGGCATTGGTGCGTTAGTTGAGCCGGGATATGTTTCTTCAAAAATCTCGAATCATTTTGTTTTTGTAAACCAAATTCCGGAAGTTTATCGTCAACCCTATTTTTGGGGCGTGGGAAGATATTTCGCGTCAATATGGGTTCACGAGGGTGACGTCGCTGAAAATTTTATGGCTTCTTTGAAGCCAGAAGAACAGAGTTGGTTTAAAGAAGGCATCAAGAAAGAAATTTCTTTTATGGAAGATCCATGGATACGAAACGAATTGATAAAAAACTTATCATCCTTTTAGGGTTGTATTGTCTTTTGAGACTTCCGCTGCTCCTTTCTCCGTTGGAGGATGTCACCTATGAAATCTACCGGGGAGCCATTGCGCATGATTTGATTCACGGCTTGAAGCTTTCTTTTTGGGATTATGCAGCCGATCCCTATGGCTTGGGACCGCTGCTTAATGGTTTTTGGACCGTTCCTTTCTTTCTCCTCTTTGGAGAAAATTGGTTTGCGTTGAAATTTGCCCCGTTTGCCTGGCATTTTTTGACAGTCTTTGTCTGGTATTATGTTTGGAAAGATTATTATGTACCTCAGAAAGCCTTTTTGATTTCTCTTTTTTTCATTTTGGCCCCCTCCACCATCATTGAGTACAGTTTGACAAATAGTGGTTATCATTTTGAAATGGTTTTGTGGATGGGTCTGACTTTGTTGTTATTGAGAAGGGTTTTGGCTGGCACCTTTTGGCTAGGAATGTTGGGAGGTTTTTCATCGGCGATGGTCCTGACAAATTTGGTTACGGTTGCGACGGTCCTGTTTTATTTGAAAAATTCGAGATTGTACCTTTTTTATCTCGTGGGTTTTTGCGTTGGCTTTAGCCCCCTCGTTTTTTTCAATACGGGCTCCAACTGGGGCGAGGCCAATTTTGCCTATTTTGCGTATACGTTGTTCACCATTGAGGCATCCATCCCATCCTGGATCATCAACGGGAAGGAGCTTTTGACCCAGGGATTGCCTGCCCTGTTCGGTTTTGGCAAATTACCCCAGCCGCTGGCGTGGCTGTTTTCCTTCCTTTTTACCGGACTTTATCTTTTGTCTTTAATCCATCTAACTATTCGGAAACCAAAATTACCGATCGAATCTTTCGGGCTTTTGTTTCAGGTGCTGTTGCTTGTTTGCGCCGTACTCGCCTCCAACGGGACGCGACCCTATTATTTGTTTCCCCTGGTTCCTTTCGTCGGAATGAATCTTGCACTGTTGCTGGAATCCCTCAGAAAGGAATTCCAATACTCACTGTTGTCATTTTGTTTTATCGGTGGACTGATTGGTAATCTGAGCCTGCTTCAGCCGGCAAGATTCGGGGAGAGTTTTTCCATGCCGGGGTATTCTAAAATGGATGGGCTTGTCTGGACTCTGGAGAACCGGTTTGGACATGATTTGAAACTTTTTTGGGAAAAAAGCCGCATCGTGCTGGCCAACGAAAGTCTTGATTTCAAAAAAGAGTTTTATGGGAGCCTTTCGGGAGAGCTTTTCAAAATAAAAAGTGAGGAGGATTTAAAACAAGCCTTATCCTTTATTGAAGAACTGGAGCCGGAATTAAGACCCCCCTTGCTTGAGAGGCTGGAGATGGCACTGAAACGCTACCGCCTGGAACGCAAATGAACCCTCGTTTTTATTTACCCATCCTGTTGTTTCTTTACTGTCTTTTGAGGGCGCCTCTTCTTTTGTCACCTTTGGATGGCGTTTTGATGGAGATCAGCCGGGGCGCCATTGTGCAAGAGATCATCCATGGTTTGAGACTTCCATTTTTGGATTACTCCGTCGACATGTATGGGATCGGTTCTTTGGTGGCCTCTGTCTGGACGGTTCCCTTCTTTTTGATTTTCGGTGAAAACTGGTTTGCCTTTAAACTGGCCCCCTTTGCCTGGTATTTTTTCGCAATCATTGCCTGGTATGGGGTCTGGAAAATAGCTTTTGATTCCAAAAGGGCTTTTCTTATTTCCCTTTTTTTTATTTTTCCTCCACCCAATGTCATTCAATACAGTCTTGCCAATATTGGCTACCACTTTGAAATGATTTTGTGGGTGGCCTTGAGTATTTTGCTTTTTCATAAAATTTTGGAAGGGAAGTTATCAGAGATTTGGGGTGGTCTGCTATTAGGCGTTCTCGGTGGTTTTTCTTCGGCTGCCGTCCTGACCAATTTGGTAACGGTTGCTGTTATTTTGTTTTATCTTTTTTTGTATCGCGGCGGTCCGATTCGAAAAGGGATTTTTTTAGGTTGGTATTTTGTAGGTTTTGTCATTGGTTTCAGTCCTTTCCTTTTGTTGAACGCCTCTTACAACTGGGGAGGGATACGCTTTACAGAATATGTCTTTTCTAATTTCGCCGTTGTCAGAGAGTGGATAAGGCATATCGGTTTTCTTTTGACAACAGGCCTTCCTACACTATTTGGTTTTCATGAGGGTAGGGCAAGCATTTGGGGATGGGCAGCACTTATTTTTTCTGGTATGTATCTTTTATCACTTTTGCATTTAGCTGTCCATTTTTTCAAAAATAATTTTTTCAAAAAACAGGGCCTTCAGTTAGAAGCATTTGGTTTTCTCTTCCAAACTTTTTTATTAACACTTTTAGTTTTGGCAAATAGAGGGGATCATGATCACTATCTGTTTTCCTTGGTTCCTTTTTTTGGAATGAATCTTTTGTTGTTGAACCAAGCCGTTGGCAAAAAAACCATTGGATTCATTTCCGTGTTTTGGTTTGGAATCAGTTTAATGGGCCACTGGAATCTTGTTTCATGGGAAAATTTTGGAGCCTCGCTGGTCATGCCCGGTTACTCCAAAGAAGAGGGTCTTACTTGGACATTGGAAGACAAATTTGGTTTCGATCTGAAACTGTTTCACGAGAAAAGCCAAATTCTTTTAGAGGGAGAAGATGATAAATTTAAAATTTTTTTTTATGGTAATTTAACAAAAGATTTTTTTAAAATAAATAGTGAGGAAGATTTACAAAAGGCGTTGATTTTTATAAGCGGAGTGGAGCCACAATTCCATTCCATTTTATTTGAAAAGTTCGGGATTGGCTTGGGTCCTTATTGTCAATTTGAAGCGCAAGCTTTAGAAGAGCTTTGCGAAAAATATCAAATTCCTATGGAAACAAGACACGTGATTTACCCCGGCTTTATTCAGGCTCTCAATTGGTCTTCTCGGTTCCAATCAGAAAGATTTGCTAAAGCAGAAATGATTTGTAAGGGGTTAGAAAAGATGGTGTGCACAAGAGGTTTAAGCCTACTCGACCCATGAGACTTTCAGCTAACTGGTTATTATTACTAATCTTTTTTTATTTTGTTATTCGCTTGCTCCTCATTCTTACCGTTCCGGAAGCGATTACCGATGAACTCTATATCGGCGCCTTGGCCATGGAATTTTTGGAAGGTTTGAGGCTTCCGCTCTGGGACTATTCCGGGGATCCTTATGGAACAGGCATTTTGTTTTCTGGAATGTTGACCGCCCCCCTTTTTCATTTTTTTGGAAATTCTATATTTGTTCTAAAGCTTGTCCCACTTATTCTTCATCTCTTGTCGTTAATTGCCTGGTTTTTTGTTTTTCGTCCCCATTTTTCCCAATGGCAGACTTTCTGGATGCTTCTTTTTTTGGTGATTCCTCCGCCACAATCAATGGAGTATATGCTTTTGAACAACGGCTATCATTTCGTCATGATTTTGTGGATGGCTCTATCAATAATCCTCTTTAGAAGAATATTAGAAAATGGGGGTCCTGCCAGTATCTTTCTTTTGGGGTTATTGGGTGGGTTTTCCACAAGTTTGATCCCGACCAATTTGATAACGGTCGCAACCATTTTTATCTATCTCATGCTTACCAGGAATTTATTCCGACAAAAAATGTTTTTCGTTTTTTATGGCTTTGGGTTTTTGATAGGATTTATACCTTGGATTTTGTTAAACGTGCATAATGATTGGAGAGGGTTTGAAAGCATTTTAGCCTTTTTCTCATCGAAAGCGCCTTTTTTGAATATTGCTAAAAATTTCTTAAAACTTTTTTTAAAAGAGACCGCCGGTTTTCAGGGGCTTTTTGGGTTTGGAAATCCATTTTTCACAGTGCCCACACTTGGTCTTTTTCTTTTTGCTTTTGTTTTGCTCGTCAGGAACAAATGGGGTTTTTGGCGGGCAAAAATATTCCGTTTTGATCTCGAAAGTTTTGGATTGCTTTTTCAAATCGTGCTGGTGATCTTGGCGGTATTTGAAAGATTGGGGGTTGAAAGAAATTATTACCTGTTCCCCATGATTCCCTTCATGGGGATGACATTAGTCAGGGCAGGGCAGCTTTTAAACCTCAGAACAAAAATTGTGGTTTTTAGCATTTGGTTGGGGGTTTGTTTGATCGGCAATTATCAAAGAGCGCCATGGCCTTATTTCGGGCGCTCCTTGTCTTTGCAAGGCTATTCTTACGGCATGTTGTGCGCCAGCTTGGAGGCCGCCTATGGAGATGATATCGATTTGTTCTCTAAACGCTTTGATCAACTTCTTAGAAATCGTCCTTATGATATCAAAAAAGAATGTTACGAAAACTTAAGCGGCGGTTTTTTCTTTAAAAGGGATATGGAGCGCCTTAAGAAAAAACGTCATTTCATCGACACGGTAGAGCCTGAATTTCAACCCATTTTGTTCGAAAAATTGGGAGAAGAACTGGGATTATATGCAAACTTTGATCCTTTGGCTTTGGGGGTGTTGTTAAAGGAATTAGAAATTGACCCAACTTTTTATCCGCAAATTTATCGTGGTGTTGATGCCGGCCGAGTTTGGAAAGAGGAAAATTAAAGCGATATGACCGAATCCCGAAAATATCTCTTTTGGCTGCTTTTCTTATATTGTTTCGTGCGGCTGCCTTTGATGCTTTCTCCATTGGAAGTCATTAGCGACGATGTTTATCGCGGAATGATTGCTGTAGAACTGATCGAGGGTTTAAAGCTCCCGCTTTGGGATTATGCGGCCAATCCCTATGGTGGAGGGTCTCTGCTGGCTGGTTTGTGGACAACTCCCTTTTTTCTCATCTTTGGCAAGAATTTATTTGCCTTGCGATTCGCCCCCTTTCTTTGGCACTTTTATTCGCTCATTGCTTGGTATTTTGTTTTCAAGAAATATTTTTCACCCAAACGGGTATTTCTGATTCTTTTGCTTTTTGTGATTCCTCCGCCGCGTATCACCGAATATATGCTGCTGAACAATGGATACCACTTTGAGATGCTTTTATGGATGGCCTTGTCCATTCTCCTTTTAAAGAAAGTAGTGGAAAATGCGGGTCCTGCATTTTCCCATATTTTCCTGTTAGGACTTTTGGGAGGATTTTCTTCTTCGATGATTTTGACAAACTTGGTTACCGTTGCGGCCATTTGGATTTATTTAGTTTTTCTTAAGAACACTCCCATTCGAAAGTCTCTTTTCTATGGCGTTTATCTTTTGGGATTTTTAACCGGTTTTGCCCCATGGCTTTTGTATAATTGGCATTACGGATGGCTGGGTCTTGACATTGTGAAACATTTCTTTGCAGTCACTCCTTTTCTCAGCTCTTTTTCAGAAGGGATTGTTTGGGTTTTTCAGCGATCTTTAAGGGGTCTGCTCGGTTTTAGAGAATTTTCCTTTTGGCTGCGCCATATTTTTACAGAAGGGTTTATTTTGACCTATCTTGTTTCCCTTGGCTTTCTTTTTTGGCGCAAAAAATCTTTTATTGAATCTTTTGGCCTTGTCTTTCAATGTCTCATTTTGGGACTCAATCTCTTTTTTGGAATCAGGTCCAAGGAACATTATTTGTTTCCCCTTCTTCCTTTTATGGCGATGACTCTGGTGATCTTTGCCATGCGTTTCAAGCCGCTTTTGAGAACGGCCTTGCTTTTATTTCTTCTTGCCGCGGGGGTCATGGGTAACGCGAAGCTAGTTTCCCTAAAACAATTTGGTGTCTCTTTATCACGGCCAGGCTATTCCTACATCGCCTTGGGAGAGGTTTTTGATGCCTCTTTTAAACATGATTTTTCCCTTTTTCGGGAAAAAGTGGAAACACTGATGTCGGGAAGGCCCAAGCGCGTTCAAAAGGCTTTTTATTCCGGTTTTTCTTCCCAAGCTTTCGCCATTCATGATGAGAGGGACATCCTCCCCATCCTTGATTTTATTGAGAACGCCGACTCATCCATCAAGCCGATTCTTCTTGAAAAACTGGGCATTCAATTGGGACTCTATGCCCGATTTGATTACACAATCCTACAAAATCTTTTGAGACAATTTGGAGTGAAGGAGGGTGCAATCCCGAAACTCTATGGTGGAATTATCAAAGGGCTGAATTGGACCGATAAGAACATGGATGAGATGCTTTCGATTGCTTTTCTTTTTTGTCATCAGGTTCGCCGTGAGGCGAAACCCTTTTGTTATGAAGCGATAGGAGAACTGGTGGATCCTGGATACATTCCCTCAAAAATGACGCATCACAAAATCATTTTTTCCAAATTGGAAGATACTTACAAACCTTATTATCTTTTGGGGCTTGGAAGATATTTTGCCTCCGAATATGCGGTTGACCCTAAGAAAGTGGAAGGTTTTCTTATCCAAATGAATATTGTAGATCCACAAGAAAGAGAACGGTTTTTTAAGGGTGTTTCTGAAGTGCTTCGTTTGGAAGAAGGACTGCCATTATGATTTTTAAATCCCCCAAGAAAATCGTCTTTGGCCTTTGCCTTATTTTTTTGATGATCGCCGCTTTGGAAACGGGTTTGCGGGTCGCCAACTGGTCGCTAAAATGGTTTCAACTAAAAGATATTGTCGATGAACGATCCCACCTGCAACCCTATAAGGATAAGGAGTGGACCAAGGTTTATTTTGATGAACTTGTTGAAGCATTGGATCCTCCCGAGATGCGTTCATCAGAAGAATTTCATGGGAAATATGTCAACATGGACGCACATGGCTATCGCAAAACATGGAACCCTGAACGCTCCGGACAGAAAACACCCAAAACGATTTATGTCTTTGGCGGTTCCACCATCTGGGGAGACGGGGCGCGAGATAATTATACGATTCCTTCTTATCTGTCGAAAAAACTCCTTAGTGAAGGTTACAATTTTGTCGTTCATAATTATGGAAAAACTTCATTTGCAACCAGACACGAGCTGGATTTGTTAATGCGCCTGTTGAAGGATGGCCACAAACCCGACTACGTTGTTTTTTACGATGGTTTTAACGATGTGCTGAATGCTTACCAAATGGAAAGCTTCAATGTGAATTCCAGTCCACCCGTTGTGAAAACTTCTCAATGGGCCTCTTTTAAAAATCTGGTCCAGGAAAATTCGATGGTTTATACGGTTATTACAAGTGCGCTTGCTTCATTCGATTCGGAAGGTATTATGGCAACGTACCCATCGTCAAGATATAGTGATGAACAACTTGGGGCTTTTGCCAAGCTTTTTGTCGAATATTATGGAAATTTTGTTGAATCGTTGGATCATCTCTCCCATGAGTTTGGCTTCCAATATCTTTTGTTTTGGCAGCCGGTCATTTTTACGGAGACAGGACTGGTGGCGGAAGAAAAAGAGATCATTGACCAATCCTTCAATAACAAAGCCTTTGGCAAATTCTATCGCGCTGTTCATGCTGTTTTGCAGAAGAACCCCCCTCGGCATTTTTTTAATCTTTCAGATATCCTTCAAGAAAGAAAAGAAATGGTTTATACCGACTGGTGCCATCTGTCGGAGGAGGGAAATGAGATTGTTGCCAGGCGGATTGTGAAAATTTTTAGGAAAGAGTTTTTGAAATGAAACGCCTCTTTTTTTTGACCTCGACACTATTTTTGATGCTTGTTGTTATTGAGAGCGGATTGCATTTAGCCACTTTTGTCTTGCGCGCTTTTTTTGAGGGGGGGGGGTGCCCTACAGGAAGAGGCCTTTTTCAAAATCTACCAGGGAAAGGAATGGGCAAAAACCTTGTCTTTGGAGATGGAGCAAGCGAATTCTCTAGACTTTGAGCCGTTTCGGGGTTGGCGGACCAAAGAGTTTCATGGGAAGTATATTAACGTTGATTCATGGGGTGTCAGGAAAACTTGGAATCCAAGAAACTTTCAAGGCAGGCAGCCAAAAACAATTTACCTGTTTGGGGGTTCAACAGCTTGGGGATTTGGCGCAAGGGATGACTATACGATTCCTTCCCTCCTGTCCAAGCTGCTTGCTAAAAAGGGTCATTCCTTTGTTGTCCATAATTATGCCGAAGTGGCCCACACTTTTGGCCAAAATCTGTTGCGCTTGGCCTTGTTGCTAAGAGAGGGTTACCAACCCGACTATGTCATTTTTTATGTGGGTCTTAATGACGTTGCGACTGCCTATGAATTTGGCGTCGCCGGCGCAGTCAACGATTTTTTTAGGATCGAAGAAATTTTGGAGCATCACTCGCTGTCGCATTGGCAAAATATTTGGATAGGGGTGAAGGGGTTGATTGCCGATCGTAGTCGGATTTATCAGGCGGTCTCAAGGATTCGAAACCGCTCTTTAAAACCGGGTTTTGAAAGGTGGAAGGCAGAAGGCTATACGGAGGAACAATTAAAAAAGTTGAGCGGTGACATTAGAAAAGAGTATGAAAAATCCATCCAGTTTTTGGACCATTTGGCGAAGGCCTACTCCTTCAAATATCTTGTTTTTTGGCAACCAGTTATTTACACCAAAAAGGTGATCCATGAATACGAGAAGATGGAATATATCCCTGAAAATGAAAGGACGTTAGCCAGGCTCTATCTGTTGACAACCGATGGACTTGGGGGCGATGGATTTTCCCAATTTTTCAACATTACCCATATTCTGGATGACAAGAGAGAATCCTATTACTTGGATTCCGGTCATTTATCCGAGGAAGGCAATGCAGTCGCAGCCGAAAAGGTTGTGGATGTTTTTGAAAAGGAGTTTTTAAAATGAGTCCCGAAACCAAAAGAAATCTTAAATTTGCTCTTTCTGCAATATTCTTATTTTTTATTCTAGTTGAATTAGGGTTGCATGGTGCCCGGTTTTTATATCGCTTATGGAAGCCCAGCGACGTTTGGAAAGGATCCTATATATGGTCATCTTATGAGGGGAAGGAGTGGGTCAATGGGTTATTTAAAGAAACAATCGAGGCGACAACAAGGGGTTACAACATATTTTTTACTTTGTGGGGTGGTAGTGAGTATCGTGGGAAATATGTCAACATCGATTCTCTAGGGTTTCGCAAGACTTGGCATCCCACAGGGGAACCCTTAGGGAAGACTAAAACGATTTATGTACTGGGTGCCTCAACCACATGGGGGGTGGGGGCGAGGGATGACTATACGATTCCTTCCCATCTAGCCAAGATCCTCAACAAAGATGGATATCGCTACGAGGTTTATAATTATGGCACCCCTGCCTCTACATTTATTCAAGAATTAACCCATTTGGCCCTCCTACTTAGAGAAGACCATAAGCCGGATTACGTTATTTTTTATATTGGATTCAATCGTATTTTAGAGGCTTATCAAAGAGGCCCTAAAGCGATGGGCGGACTTACCAACCTCGGTGAAAAA
Source organism: Deltaproteobacteria bacterium RIFCSPHIGHO2_01_FULL_43_49 (assembly GCA_001798075.1). Classification (GTDB taxonomy): domain Bacteria; phylum UBA10199; class UBA10199; order SPLOWO2-01-44-7; family SPLOWO2-01-44-7; genus SPLOWO2-01-44-7. The sequence goes on from MGRG01000006.1 coordinate 26,579, forward strand.
CTGGAAATACAATCCGACTGGGATCATATTTGGGTGGGCCTAACAGGAATTTTTAGAAGACATTGCATGATCTGCAAGACAGTAAAAAGAACGAGTGCCTTTTTGCAACGTAGTAAGAAGGATTTAGAAGAAGTGAGTTCAGAATATGATGAGGAAGAAGCCAAAGAAGTTGCTCGCGAAATTGTAGAATATCGCTTAAGGACTATAGAGCTTTTAGATAATTTATCCAAGGCCTATGGTTTCAAGTATGCAATTTTTTGGCAACCTTCCATTTTTACAGAGGAGAGACTTTTAAAAGAGGAAGAGAAGGCTGGAATAAATCCAAGTTTTTACGAGGGGGATTTGGCGAGAGTTTTTAAATATGCCATCAGACGGCTCAATCAAAAATCTGTGCCCCACTTTTATGATCTGTCTCAAGCGCTCAGGGGAAGACAAAAACCCTATTATATCGATTTTGTGCATCTGAATGAGGAGGGAAACGAAATTATCGCGGAAAAAATGGGAGAAATTTTTGAAAAGGAGTTCTTAAAATGAAACGATTTGTTTTTTCTGTGGCAGCGGTTTTTTTAATGATTGTTTTTGTTGAGGGAGGGCTTCGCATTGCTTCTTTGGTCATGTGGCATTTTCAAAAAGAGATTGAGGGAAAAAAAGATCCTTATGCGGAACTGTTTTTTTTCATTTATAAAGATAAGGATTGGGCCAAGGATCATTTTAAGGAGCTGGAGGAAGCCCAAAAAGCCGATTATGAATCATTGAATCTCTGGATTGGACAAGAATTTCATGGCAAGTATGTCAATATTGATTCGAGGGGCCTAAGAAAGACTTGGAATCCGGAAAGTTTCGGCGGCAAGGAACCAAAAAAAGCTTATGTCTTTGGGGGCTCCACCATTTGGGGGTCTGGCGCCAGAGACGACTATACCATTCCATCCCTTTTGTCCAAACAACTCAATGCAAGAGAACCCTCCTATATTGTTACGAACTACGGCCAGGGTGCCTACACCTTTTTTCAGCAGATTTTTCATCTCCTCCTCTTGTTAAGGGAAGGTCAAAGACCCGACTATGTCATTTTTTATTCGGGGGCCAATGATGTTTTGGTAACTTATCAAAATGGAAAGGCGGATGTCACGAACGGTCCGACCAATTTACAAAATATCGAAGAGGGAACAACTCATGGAGAAGAAATATTAAATGGAATTAAAGGATTGTTATACGATCATAGCAAGATTTACAGGGCCCTTCTTCGCATTGTTACGTTGTTTGTTCCTCCAACAGAGGCTGATGCCGCTCCCAAATATGATGAGACATTTTTAACGTCATTGACCAAAGACTTTGTTGAATTCTACGCCAAGTCTCATGACTTGCTGGATCATTTGTCGAAGATTTACCATTTTCAATATCTCTCCTTTTGGCAACCCATCTTGTTTACGAAACAAGATCCAACGGAAGAAGAAACGAAGCTGATGAGAGACCCCCGTTTTTTTGATAACGAGACTTTGGCGGATCTCTATCGAAAAATTGGCCGTGAGCTTCCCAAAAAAGGTTTCCCCCATTTTTTTAAAGTTTCCCATGTGATATGGGGAAATGGCAATTCTCAATTCCTGGACTGGTGCCACCTCTCCGAAGAGGGGAACGAAATTATCGCCAAAAAGATGGCAGAAATTTTTGAAAAGGAGTTTTTAAAATAGATTTTTTTCGAGAAAGTCGACAGCACTCCCATCCGGCAGGAAGGTGAATTCATAACAGGGGATATCGGTTGCGATTTGGGAGGCCATATCCAATGCGTGATTCCTTTTTGAAAGATTCCACAAAACCGGAAAACTCATGGCAAAGACTTTGGCCGCGGCGGTGGCGGGGTTTATCGGTGTTATTTCATTTTGTTTTCCATGTTTTAGAAAGAATATTTTTTTCAATGGAAAGGAAGCCGGGGAATAAACCTTGGCGTCCCCATGCCAGGGAGTTCCAAAAAGGCGCCAGTTTTTTTCCTGTTTGGCAATGATCAAACGATCATCGCTTAAGCGAAGATGCTTAGAGTATTTTCCAAACAACCGAGTCAAAGTGGTTTTCCCCCAGCCGGAATGACCCAGGAAGGCATACCCAAAATCGTCCACTCCAACGCCACAAGAGTGGGTAATGAGTGCAGGGTAAAAAGAGAGCCAATAGAAAAATAAAAGTTGATCCAAAGGATGAGTAAAAACAGGAAGTACCTGGCGACAATAGGAACCTCTTTTACTTAAAAAAATAGTTCCCCGTAGTTCTTCTTTTTCCAAACAGAGCCAACCCCACGCCTCACCCGCTGCCAAAGAAGGTCTGCGATACCAGAGTTGTTTATTTTTTTGAAAAAGTGTCCAACTCTCACAGGTGTCATAGATGAGCTCCAAACCGTTCAAAGAGGGGAAAGGGCTATATTGAATGTCAAGCTTCCAATTGGTAGGTTGATTATGAGAGGGGACAAAAGGCTCATAAGCGAAGGGAAGTTTTAACAGAGGTTTGTCGAAGTCGGCGTGAATTAAAACACGCCAATTTGCAATCTGAAGCGAGAGGTTTTGCACAGAATTACTTAGGAACCACGGGTACGATTAGTGCAACTGGTTCTGGCACTGTTACAAAGGTTTCCCCTTCCGCTGCCTGTAGAGAGTTTGCAAGAGGCCACGAGGGCTTCTTCAACCACCAGACGAATTCTCGTCAATGAGGGAGGTTGGTAAGGTTTTTTGGAAGCTGTTTGGCTCATGCTGTTCTTTCTTACAACAACCGGTCCCTTTGTTGCAACTAGATTTTTGTGTGGCGGCTTTATCCATGGAGGGGAGAAGGAGCCCGCCTAAGCTGTGAAAACCCTCATCAGGCACTTTTGTTTCCGGGAAGGTTTTCCCCTCCGCGATTTTTTTATACATCATGCTGTGGCTAAACAGTTTGGGATCTGTTCCAAAGGCCATGGCGCGGCGGTGGGTCACCTCGCACATCCAGTCGACAGGGGTTTCCAAATCCCCATGAACAGTTTGAGCCCATCCGGCACACATGTCGCAGACATCCCAAAGGTTGCAGGGGTGGCAGCGCTGTGGCCTTTTAGGTCTAGTGTTGGTGATTGTCGGGAAAAATTCATAGAAGGCTTCTTTGAGATTTCCACCATTTTTCCAGTCGTATTGGTATTCTTTTCCGGGAACGATGGTGCAGACCTGGAGTTTGCCATAAGGGTTGCAAAAAAAGTTGGCTTGCCCGGCCCCGCAGTGAAAGTTGCGCACCTCTTCTGGCAAGCGCGCCTTTAAAGGCCTTTGAAATTGTTTTTCAAAGTCTTTTTTTCTCTGCTCATCAGCCATGTCGAACTCTAACACCTCTTTGGGGGTCAGGCGATGGCTCAAAGGAATATCAGAACCATTCAACTTGGGATGCAAAGCCGCATCGATGCGAAAGTCTTTTTGGCCGTGGCTTATGGAAATTTTTTTGCAGGCATGGACTTCATTTTTGTTGATATCCAGGATGACCGTTTTGAGTTTGAAGGGAACCTTGTATTTTTCCAGCCATTCAATCCCTTCCATACAGCGCTTAAAAGAGCCTTTGACTTGAGTTACCTTTTCGTAAGTCGCTTCCGTTGCCCCATAAAGGGTAATTTCAATCAAGAAAGGGGGGTTCTTCGCAAAAAACTGGGCCCATTTTTCATGGATCAGATTGCCGCTGGTATAAACGGTGATCCATAAACCTCTTTTTTTGGCGTGGGTATAGACTTTTTTGAAGACATCTCCTCTGAGCATCGGGTCCCCACCGGTAATTAAAAGTTCGATGGTTCCCAAATCGGCCGCTTCATCGATCAGTCTGCACCATTCAATGGCTGTCATTTCCTGATCGGCATACTGATTGCAGGCGGTATAGCAGTGTTTGCATTTCAGGACACAGCGAAAGGTCAGCTCAAAGACGGCTTCCACCGGCATCCTTCCATCTTTGGCCTTGGCAATGGCCCGATCGGCAAAGTCGTGGTAGTTTGTCTCCTGAATCGCTCCCATCAGGCCTCCTTGAAAGAAATCAGATCACAACGTTTCAACTCTTTTAAAAAACCATGGACATCTTTTTTTGCCCGCTCCGGTTCAATCTCGAACTCGTCTGTAATTTTTTTGACAATATTGTCAAACGTTTCCGTTTGAGAGAAGCTTTCCCAAATACAGGACCCCACTTCGTTGAGTTCTATCATGGAATCACTATCCAAATCGATCAGAAAGAGAGTTCCTTCGATCCTTTTGGAATGGACATTGGAGTTTTTGACAACAATCATTAGAAGCTCCAAAGTACTTTTCGCCACTGCCATAGGAGACTGACACAAAATTCCTTAAAAGTCCTTAACAAAACATGAAGGAGTCTTTCCATCTCCCACTTAGCTTTGGTGGTAGCCCCCTTTTGCAAATAGAGCTTTGCCAATCTCAAGCTAACCCAAAAATTATTGCGGCCCATGCGAACAAACTGATTGTAATAGTTTAAAGCCTCTTCTTTGAGGCCGCGTTTTTCCGAAACCAACCCCTTCCAATAATAAACCGACTTATTTTCAACATTTTGGCCGATGGCTTGATCAAAAAAAAGGCCGGCCTTTTCCCATTTTTTCTGTCGCATCCACAAGTAGCCCAATCCCAGATGGGCCTCACCACAGACGGCGTTGTAGGAGAGTGCTTCTTCAAAGAGTTTGCGACCCTTTTCAAAGTTTTTGTAGAAGATATGGATATTGGCCGCATTGCATTTGGCTTTGACATCCTGGGGGTCGCGCTCGACGATTTTTTCAAATTCCTTGAGGGCCTCTTTTCTCCGCTTTAGTATCTCCAAACGAATTCCGTCGCTGTTGAATTCTGTTTTGTAGCTGGGATCCAATGCGATTGCCCTCTGATGATACCCACGAGAGAGTTCTTTGTTTCCGGAGACCCAGTAGTATTCGGCAAGTCCCCAGGCGAGAGAAGCCTCTCGTTTTTTTGGGTCTGCAATTTGTCCGCCCAGGAGGGCTTGCAGCGTATCCCCCAGAAATTTGAAGGAGAGTGGGGTATAACCCCCCTCTACCGAGTAGGCTATGGTGATTACTTTCCAAACGAAATGTTGCCGAAGGATTTTAGCTAATGTATCTGGCCAAATCCAAGGAAAGCGCTTTTGCATGTTTCTTTTATTTTTGAGCGCAAAAATGGAATGGGTGATGAGAAAATCGACATCGATATCCAAAAGCACCGGTTCTTCAAAGTGAGGCAGATTTGAAAAGCCAAGGACGATCAACTCTTTTTCGCCCCTTCGGCCATGCTCAGGGCAGGCCCAAGAGATACGCAGCCAGTCTTTTTTGGATTCCATCCGCCATGGATAGGGGTGATTTTTTTTGAAATTGTGTGCAAGGTCTTTTTTGATGAGCCGCTGTTCTTTGCCTTCCCAAATGGGGTCTGGAACCACCCAATAGAAACTTTTTACAATATTTTCTTCCATGGCCGGCCAAATATAATTTCCGATGTGAATCGGTTTGCCTTGATTTTTAATCCAATCGAAATCAAGGTGGGCGTCAACATGCACGAGGGTTTCGTTTTGGAAACCCGTCTTTTTCCAGATGAAATAAGACTGATCGTGGTTTTCAAAAAGAAAGAGGTTCTCCATTTTAGTTTTTCTCGACTACCAATGCTCCCACTTCCACAAGCTGTTTGACAAAACTTTCAATATCTTGAGCAAGCTTTGATTCTTCAATATCATATTCCTCCAGTAGAATTTTTTTGATTCCATCTAGAGACCGTTTCTCAAGCAGAAGGTCCCATATGCGCGTTCCCGACTCATTGGCGGAATACATGACAGACAAATCCCCTGCATTTTCCTTGATGGGGACGAGCAGTAATTCACCCACCACCTTACGGGCAGCTATAGACTGGGATATCTCGTATGTTTGTTTCATAGTTCACCGCCTTTTTTGGTAATTCTGGAAACCAGACCCACTCTTCTGAATGGGGAATCCGAAAACAGAAGAGTCGGGCTTTCTCCCTCCCTACCTGGATGGATGCAACCAATGGTTTTTGCTCCGGCAGGGGGTCCAATGGCCTCTCACCCTCTTCCCCTTTCAGTTTTTTTAATTGGCATTCATAAAACCGGATCAACGCTTTTGCTTTGTCTCTGGGAATGCCGGTTGGCTGGGCATGCCTAAATCCCAGAAAGAATTGGAAAGGGAGACGGTTTTTGTCATCAAGGATGACCTGATTTTTTTCCGGATCCCTGTAGATATAGTTGCCGGGTGTCAGGTAATAAATGTTATAGCAGACATTATCAATGTAGTGTCGATGCTCCAGAAGAAAAGAGATAGTGTCCAGTGCCTCATCCATCGTCTCGGAAGGAAGTCCGATCATTGTTTGCAGGGTCACCTTGATTCCCGAAGAGCCGCAATCTTTGATCACACGAGCCATGGTATCGAGCTTGGTCCCCTTGTCAACGAAGTCACACACACGCTGGTTGGCGGACTCAAAGCCATATGAGATGTGATAGCAACCCGCTTTTTTTGCGAGGTCGAAAAGTTCTCTGTTTAAAGCACCATCCAGCCTTGAAAAAGTCCACCAGCGAATTTGCAGCCCCTCTTCCAAAATCCTTTTTGAAAGTTTGCGCATGTAGCTGGGGGCCATGGCGAGGTCCGAAAGGACCAGTTCTTTGGCGCCGTATCTTTCCTGAAGTTCCCTGATATCCCGGATGACGAGGTTTACGTTCTTTTCACGATAGGTATGTTTGGGGAACGGAAGGTCAACACAATAAGTGCAGCGATTCCAATAGCACTCGCGGGAGGTTTGGTAAGTGACGGTCGTGTAACCATTGTCTTCCTTGCAGACATAACGATCCAAAGGCATGCCGTCAAAATCAGGGGGGGGGAGGGCGTTTATGTCTTCTTCTGTTCTCTTTCGGTTGAAGTGCGCTTTTCCGTTTTCAAAGAAAAAAAGGTTCGGGACATCCGTAATTGATTGTCTCCCTTCTAAAACTTGGAGATACTCATAAAGAGGAGTTTCCCCTTCATCAAAGATTACCCCGTCCACCCACTGGACCAGTTTGGGCCATTTGGAAAGCTCCATTCTAAAAAGGGAAGGCCATTGTCCACCAAGAATAATAGGAAAATCTTTTATTGTTTTTTTAATCAGATTGCAAAGCGTCAAAACCGGCAAAACCTGAGAGGGAGAGATAACCGACAAACCTAAGAGGTGATAATCTCCCTCTAGAATTTCTTGCGCGATTTTTTTCTCAAGGAAGAATTGTAAAAAAGTGTTTTCGGTTTCATCTTCCAAATAGCGTTCCAAATGCTGGGATGCCAGCATTCGCTCTGTGAAATAAAAAGAGGAATTGGTATTGTCCTGATAGGGGACATATTCGTCATTTTCTTTTGGCAGACAATCGGCATAATAAAGATCGCACTTCGCCTTTTTTTCAAAAAGTCTGTTCAATAATTTTTTGACAAAGACATCGTTTTTAATTTTGATCGGTTCACTGACACTGATTTTTTCCAGGAGGAATTCAAAATAAACCATGTTGTGGTCGGCTTGGGTGACGGGATATCCCTTGGCTTTTAAAAATCCGGTCAGGCAAGGGGTCCCCAAGGGGGGAAAAAGATAATTATAAGAATAGTTTGGTGGCAGGCACAAGTAAACGTGCTTTGTTTGCGGCATCCTTAAAAATTTCTAAACTGTAATCAGAACCCCGTCAACCACTCAGTTTCTTCCTGTTGCTTCGCGAATGTGAGGCGGCATGGGGCCGTAAGCAAAACCTTGGATCAAAAGGTTAAGTCCCTTGAAATAGCGTTTGATATCGGTTATCGAGCGCGTGGTAAAAAGCTTTTTCAAAATGAACTTGGGTCTAAAGTAAAAACTTCTAAATGCTTTTCTCTCTATCTCCCAGACCTCTTCTTTGTTTCGGTAACCTTCTGGCAAGAAAACAACATTCCAACCTTGAAATTCTGAGAAGTCGTCTGTGGTGAGGTGCCCCCATTTGCCAGCTTTAATCTCGTCATAAAGTTGTGTGCCAGGGTAGGGGGTTGTGATGCTAAACTGGGCATATTCGGGCTCCAATTCGATAGCAAACTGGATTGTTTCTTCCGCCAATTTCGGTGTCTCGCCAGGGAGCGCAATCATAAAAGAACCCCTAATTTCGATTCCTGCTTGTTTGGTCCAGGCGACCACTTTTCGGATCATATCGGCATCGACGTTTTTCTTATCTGCTTGGATATTTTTCATTAACTCGGGGTGGCCCGTTTCAATCCCATAAAAAATATTCCAGCAGCCGGCCTTTTTCATTAGTTTCAACATCGGCCAATCGAGTGTTCGAATCGCACCATAACAGCTCCAGATAATTCTTAGTTTTGCTTCAATCAAAAGTTCACAAAATTCTCGCATCCATTTTTTGTTGTAAGACATGGTGTCGTCCCAAAAGGAGATTTCCCGAACTCCATAGTTTTCTTTAAGCCATTGTATTTCCTCAACAGCCTTTTTGGGACTCATCGAGCGAACAGTGGTTCTTGCCTGATCACAAAATCCACAAACAAAAGGACAGCCGCGAATCACTACCATATGGGCCAATGGTGTCTTTTTATATTGATTGGGTAGGGGGATGTATTTTTCATAAGGGAGCAAATCGCGAGCCGGGAAGGGAAGGCTGTCTAGATCACGTATAATTGGTCTGGGTGTTGTTTTGACAATCCTATCCCTGTTTTTGTACACAATCCCTTGTACCGTGTTGAGAGCGTCTTCATCGGATAGCAAGTCACTCTTGCAAAACTTTTTGTTTCTGTAGATTTCTAACAATTCCTTTGTTGTCCCTTCACCTTCCCCATATACGACCAGATCAAAGCAGTCATAGGTCTCCATGGGATGTTCTGGGACAGCATTTGCGTGCGCGCCGCCCAGTATCAATAATTTTTCTGGGAATTCAGCGCGGATTTTTTCGGAAAGTTGAACGGCTGTTGGCAGGGCAAAAGTTGTTGCTGAGATTCCGATACATTTTGGATCGTAGTCGCGGATAATTTCTGAAATTTTCCGGAAACTCAAACCCAGTGCACAGCAATCCAGAATGCCGACACCAAATCCATTTTCTCGCAGGTAGGACGCGATGTATGAAATTCCCAAGGGAGGGAGATCTCCTCCAGAGTCACCCACGGAGTTTTTACCATAACGTTCTGCAATGGTTGTTGGTGGAAAGATGAAAAGGATGTCTATACGGCCATTTTTGGGGGAAAACGCTCGACGGATAAGCTGTTCCATGGGCTCTATTATACTCCGCAAAGTCTAACGACTTTGCTTCGCGGACTGGCAAAGCCAGTCCTTGACATTCATTAACATAGACTTGACAAACTCCTCAACCACTTTATTTGTTTTCGCATATTGCTCTCTATTATCATACCTCTCTATAATGAGTCCGAGACGTTAGCTCACGCTCTTGATCAAACATTTTCTTTTTTGCGAACTCATTTTGGAGAGAATTTTGAGATCATTCTGATCGATGATGCAAGTCTAGATGGGACATTTGAAGAACTTGGGCGTTTGATTCAGTCTTATTCCCCCCATTTGTGCCACGTCATCCATAATCTCAAAAATAAAGGGAAGGGACACAGTATTGCGCAGGGGGTGAAAGAGGCTAAAGGAGATTGGATTTTTTTCATGGATTCGGATTTGTCGACCCCTTTGCGTTTTATTCTTCCGTTCATCGACCAACTCAAAAAAGGGGCTGATATTGTTATTGCCTCACGTTTTGAAAAGAGTTCCAAAATTACAACTCCCCGTTCGTTGACACTTAGCTTTTTGTCGTGGGCCGAAAGAATGTTGATTCGTCTGATTGCCAATCTTTGGTATTCCGATACACAGTGCGGATTTAAAGCCTTCAGAGGGGATGTTGCCAAAAAACTTTTTGCACAAAGCCGGATTGAACGTTTTTGCTTTGATGTTGAAATTTTGTTTTTGGCAAAACGCCTAAAATTAAAAATTGAAACCTACCCCGTAGAATGGCTGCATGGTAAAAATTCAAAGGTTCGTTTGATCGACCCCGTCATTTTTGTGCGAGACCTTTTAAGAATACGCTGGTATGCTTGGCGCGGGTTTTATCAATGAATAGATTTTTTTTTCATTTTCATTTATTGCGAACTAAAAAGAGAGCTTGGTTTTTTTCAAGTCTCTTTGCTTTTTACATTTTGGCACAGGCCCCCTTTATTCCAACCGTTTCCCTCTGGCTGCGCCATCACAATCTTTTAAGGGTTTCGTTGTTGGTTTTACTCTTTCTATTTCTTGGTTATCTTTTGGCATACTTTTTTTCTGCTCTCAATATCACCAAGGTCAGGGCCTATTTTGGGATAGCTTTTCTTTTGGGGATTTCACTTCTTTTTTTCATGATACAAAAACGCTCGATAGAAGAAAGAATACACATCATGGAATTTGCTTTTTTGACACTCCTTTTTTTCAAGGCAGCGAAGTTTAGTTTTCAAGGGTTTTTAATATACGCCATTCCACTATTGCTTGCGATAACGATTGGATGGCTGGATGAAATCTGGCAGGCCATTTTGCCAAACCGTATTTATGATATTCAAGATGTCTGCGACAATGCGTTTGGGTCTCTTGTAGGAATTGGTTTTGCCTGGATTCGTCAAAAGTATGGAAAAGAAATAAACCTTAATGAATCTCACTCCTAAAAAAGCGTGGACATTGGCAGCCGGTTATATTGGCCTGATTTACGTCGGCCTTTATTTCACTCCTTTCTTGAGTACTTTTTTGAAAGAACGGGAGCTATTGGTTTCCTTTATCAATTACTCTTATCTCTTGGCTGGCGCTTTCCTTTTTTCCATTCTCTATTTCATATTCAAGATTCGCAAACCGGAAAGCTACGGGATGATCGGTGTTTTATTGATTTTTCTAATTGCCGCTATCATCCGCATGGAGCTTTCAACCGATCGGCTTCATTTTTTGGAGCATGGGTTGGTTTATATTTTGATCTATCTTGCGTTGCGATTTACAAATAGTGGCATGCAGTTGGTTGGGCGTTCTATTTTTTTGTGTTTTTTGGTTGCTTTGGGAGACGAGGCAATCCAAGGTTTGCTACCCAACAGAGAAGCAGAATGGAATGATTTTTGGGCCAATGTTTTTGCCTATTATTTGGCGGCAGGGTTAGTGGGAATCGTTGAATATTTTAGGCCACATTATGGAAAAGCGGGATAACATCTATTTTATCATCAATGTTGTGGCCATTGTGGCCTGGATCAAAGCTGTGGTCTGGATTCCCCAAGATTATTTGTTGTTTTACAATCTCCTTCTCGTCATTTTTCTGGTTTCTTTGTTGTATCTTATTTATTTAAAAAGGCGTCTTTATGAATGGCCGTGGGAAGCCATTTTTTACTTATGCTTTTTGACGATTGTCGGCATTATCTCTTTTGCCAACTCAATCATGGGAATCAATCCCTTCAGATTTTTTCGATAACCCTTCTCCGACCTATCTGCCAATTGCTTTTGGGCAGGAGGGGGTGTTCAAAACCGTGCTCCACTTCGGGCTATCTCGTCAAAAAAATAATTTCGTTTCAAAAGATGCAGATAGTATCTTGCCTCTGTCAGCTCTATCTGCAGAAACGAATATTATTTTTATTGACTCGATACGCCCTCGTTCCCGCACAAATGTTTTGCCCACCCCCTCCTGCCCTCGCGCAATTAGCACACAAGAGCTACGAACTACTGCGATAGTTTGGAGCGCCCTTGCGAAAAACGCTTCAATGTAGTGTGATCGGAGCGTAGGGGTGGCCCGGAGGGTTGTCAGCCCGATCTGTTGGGAGGGCGTGCAATCCCGGAGGGACAGGACCCCGAAGCTCCATCTTATTTATGAAAGCGTTTTTCGCAATCATCGGAGAAGATTTAGTTGAAGAATCAGGATTATCCATGTAAATTCGGCCCATGTACGAATCCTACTGGGGACTTACCGTCAAACCATTTGAAAACACGCCCGATCCCCGCTTTCTCTATGCCTCTCCTAAACATGAAGAAGGCCTGTCGCGCCTCCTTTACGGAATTCGGGAGCGAAAGGGGGCGGTGATGCTCACCGGTGTTTTTGGTTGTGGAAAGACTCTCTTGGGGCATACCCTTTTTCAGGAATTGGAAAAGGATCTTTATAACACTGCCTTTGTCGTCAATCCGAGGATGGAGGCCCTTGATCTTTTGCGTTTTATTGCCCATGAATTGGGTGGAAAAGAAATGCCCAATAATAAGGCCGATGTTTTGGTACTCTTAAAAGAAATTTTGATGAACAACCTTCGTGATGGAAAAGAAACAGTCGTTATCATTGATGAGGCTCATACGGTTGAAGATCCGATTGTGTTTGAGGAAATCCGACTTTTGTTGAACATGCAACTGACTGATCGGTTTTTAATAACCATTTTACTTTTGGGACAACCCGAACTCACGGCAGCAGTGAATAGTAATAAACAATTCTCTCAGCGTATTGCGATTCGTTATCATTTGGATCCACTCAGTGACAAAGAAACTTCTGAATATATTGCCCACAGGCTTCGTGTGGCCGGAAGACAGGAAGCCCTTTTTGAGCCAACGGCGTTGTCGTTCATCCATAAGCATTCCGGCGGGATCCCAAGACGAATCAACCAAATTGCAGACATGGCCCTTTTTGTGGGGTTTTCACAAAAGGCAAAAGAGGTGAATGCGGAGTTAATTGAAGAGGCTATTAAAAGTTTAGAGGGATAATTATGTACGAATCGTATTGGGAACTGACGGCCAAACCCTTCGAGAACACGCCCGATCCCCGCTTTTTTTATACTTCGTCGCAACATGAAGAAGCCTTGCAACGCCTCGTCTATGGTGTGCGCGAAAACAAGGGGGCTGTCATGCTGACCGGCGTTTTTGGTTGTGGCAAGACTCTCTTGTCTCAAGTTCTTCTCAGCGAACTCGATCGTGATGTTTATCGCGTTGCCATAATCACCAACCCGATGATGAGCGCTTTAGAGTTGCTTCGTTCCATTGCCACCCGGTTAGGTGCGGTAGACCTTCCAAACCGCAAATCAGAAATTCTAAAAGATGTTTTGCTCGATTCCATTCAGGATATGCTGATGGGTAATTATACCGATGGAAAACAGACCGTCATTTTGATCGATGAAATGCACGCCATTGAAGATAAAATGATCTTTGAGGATTTGCGGATGCTCATGAATTTTCAACTTCAAGATCGTTTTTTGTGCACCCTCATTTTTATGGGTCAGCCGGAGTTAAAAAAACAAATTGAGCTCAACAAACAGCTCAACCAGCGCATTGCCATTCGCTATCATGTCCAACCCTTTAACATAGAAGATACCATTGCCTATGTGTCTCACCGGGTCAAAATAGCGGGTGCTGCCAGACAACTTTTTGACAAGGCATCCCTGCCTGTTATTTTTCAAAAGTCGGGGGGGATTCCAAGGCGCATCAACCAAATTTGTGATATGTGTTTATTTGTCGGTTCTGCCCAAAACGCCAAAGTTGTCACCTCCGCCTTAGTAGAAGAGGCCTCCAAAAGTCTAGAAGGCTAAAAAAGGCGTCGGACGCCTTCTTACGGAAAACATCCAGAATGTGACGAAAATTGGACAGGATACCCAAAAGGCGTCGGACGCCTTTCCGATAACCCACTGAAAAGTAAAGAAATTCTTTTGTGGCATTTGTTTTGCATATTTAGGCGACAACATGCCTCGTCTACCGTTGATTCATATTCCATTGGGACTCTATTCCGTGGTCAGTAAATGTAATAACAATGAATTTCTTTTTGATGCTGATGAGAAGTTTGAAATGTATCTTCAGCACTTAATCGAATGCAAAGAAGTTTTCGGGTTTACCCTATATGACATTGTTTGTTTATCCAACCACGTCCATGAACTCTATAGAGTTCCCAGAGAAGTAACTATCGCGCAAATCTTACAGCGAGTAAAAGGAATGTTTTCACAAAAATTCAATAAACGTTTTGGGCGAACTGGCCACTTTTGGAAAAATAAACCATTTTACCGCATTGTGGAAAATGAGACTTATGCCTTTAACACAATGAACTATTACCACTGGAACTCAGTTAAAGCCGGCCTTGTTAAAAGGCCAGAAGAATGGCCCTATTCTGGTTATCGATTTCACATATTGGGCGAGAGGAAAGGCTTAGTGGGCAAGCTATTAGATCCCCTTCCTTACGACATTCCTTCTGAGCAGAATTCGGAGATGCAACGGGAGGTGCATCGAATCCTTAAAACTAAGGCTGTCCGTTACATAGGCAGTAAGGAATTTCGAAAAGCGATGCGACAAAAGAAGGGATAAAAGGTATCCAAAACCCCTAAAAGGCGTCCGACGCCTTTTCAAGAAAGTGTAATAAAAACAGGTACTTATGATTTTATATGCCCCTTGGTAGCACTGCGGGTGTATAATTTAGGTGAGTAAGTTTAGGAGGGTTTTTAAATGCCTACTTTTGTGAACAAACATATCTTGATCGTCGATGATGACGAGAACGTTCTCAAGACCTTAGCCCGATATTTAAAGAAAAAGGGCTATCGGATTTCCACAGCCAGTGGCGGCAGGGAAGCCCTAGAAAAGATTGCCAAAGAGCCCCCGCACCTAGTCCTTCTCGATGCCTTGATGCCAGAAATGGATGGGATTGAAACGCTAGAGCAAATCCGTCTGAAATTTCCAGATATCGATGTCGTGATGATTTCGGCCTTGAAAGAAGAGGTAGTGGCTCAAGAAGCGATCAAAATGGGGGCTTATGAATGGCTCCCCAAGCCTTTTTCAATGGAGCATTTGGAGACAACGATCTTTGTGGGACTTTTGCGTAAAGTAGGTAACGAACCCTCCTATCCTTGAGCTGGTAGAATGACCGTAAAAGTCGATCCCTTCTGAGGCTCACTTTGGACTTCAATTCTCCCGAGGTGTTCTTTAATAATGCGCTGGTTAATTGAGAGTCCTAAGCCGGTTCCCTTCATTTTCCCCTCAGCCTCTTTATAGGATGTTGTGAAGAAAGGCTCAAAAATTCTGGGCAGTGTTTCTTTAGAGATTCCACAACCCGTATCTTGAAAAGAAACCAAGATTTTTCCATTTTCAACCTTGGCGCTAATTCTCAAGTTTTTCCTTTCCGATTCTGACATGGCGCGAACCGCATTGGTAATGAAGTTGACAAAGACTTGCATGAGTTCTCGGGTATTACCAATAACTGTTGGAATTTTTGAAGGGAGGATTTTTTCCACATGGATATGTTCTTTATCCAACTGATTGTGTGTGAGCTGTAGGGCTTCTTGAATGGCTTCCTCTACATGGACTTCTTCTTTAAGAGAGGTCGAACGTCTTGCAAACTTGAGCAATCCTTGGACAATTTCTTGGGAGCGTCTTGTGGCAACTTTCATTTCCTGGATGACTTCAGGCAATTCCTCCTTAATGCCCTTGCCCTCCTTAAGGATTAGCTCGGCTGTCTCCAAATTTCCAGAAATGGCTTGCAAAGGATTATTGATTTCGTGGGCAACTCCACTGGCCAATTGCCCCACCGTTGCCAGTTTGGCTGCCTGGATAAGTTCCGCTTGAGTTTCTAAAAGTTCTTTGCGTGGCGCCAGAGTCTTAGAAACAAGGATTGCCAAAAAGGTGCCTACCAAGAGGGCAATCAGTGTAATCCAGATACTGGATTGTGTTGTATGCCGAGCGATTAGGTAAGGATTTTTCAAAGAAAAACCAATTTGCAAAAAGCCGATGGGGGTCTTATCAATTGTAGAAACAGGCCCGCCTACTTTAAAAGTTTCTCCCTCTACTTGAGATTGCCAATTGCTTTTTCCCAACATTTGCTGGCTAAAGGGATCTTTTAATTTTTGATCCCGAAGAGGATTTTCATCTGTTCCATCAGTTAATAACACGCCATTAATATCGAAGACGTAGGTATAAAGGATGTCACGGTTAACTTGGAAAGCTTCCAACTGGTTTTCTAAAGCATGGACATCGAGAAAATAAAGATTGTTGTAAATATTTTCCGAAATTAATTCTGTAAGCTGGAAAGAACCTTTTTTAAATGTTTCTAGAATTTGCCTCTTTCCTTGATAGATGGAGTATATGGTAATGCCGCCCCCCACGAAAAGGATCACAAGAAATGTATAGAGAATCAGTTTGAAACCGATATTAATCTTCATTCTTTTATGCCAAATGTCGCTTTGATAAATTCTTTGGATTCAGTCAGAGGGGTTAACGAGTTGGGAGGAATTTCATCAAACTTCGTCGTCATTTCAAAAGCCCGCAGGAATTTTTTCCCTTCTTCAGATTGGTCCGCTTTGACTAGTGCCTCTTTGATTTTTGTCGCAAAATTTGGGGGGAGATCGGCTCGGGTGCTAACCACCTGGCGTGGAATGGAAAATGTTTTCTGAATGATTTTTAGCTCCCCCAGTTTTTCTTTGGCCATATTCACATAATTTTGGTTATCTATCGCTCCAGCAACGATTTTTTTTCTCAAAACCCAAACCATCGTGTTTTCATCATCACCCGTAAAAATATAGCCCACTTCATTGGGTTTTACGGGCTCCAACTCACTTTTTTTGGGTACTAATTTGAGTCCACCTTTCACCAAAATTATTTTGGGAAGGTAGTATCCGGAGGTAGAAAAGGCTTCTTCAAAACCAATGGTTTTGCCCATGATATCTTTTAAGTTTTGGATCCCACTGTCTTGCCTCACGAAAAGAACGGAATGATATTCCGCCAGCCCTTTTTTCCACCTTCTTAAGAGAAGTTTGCTTCCAGAAAGATAGCTGACCGCAAGACTGGGAAAAGAGCTGTCTACATAAACATCCACTTTCCCTTCTTTCAGAAAAGCAGCCATTTGGTGAATGTCCTTTACCACCACTACTTTCCCTTCATTCACCCCTTCTGATTGGAGCTGTGTTGCAAGATAGGTGGCAAGGGGTAGAAATTTTTTGATTTCATCTGCTGGTTCCGTATTGATAGAACCGATATTGAGTGTGCCGGCCAACGTGGTGCTAGATAGATTCAAGATCAAGCCTATGATCAATATTTTTTTCATCATAAGACCTCCCTGTGCTCATCCGCCACTACTACGTTGGCGGACTCAGAAATAAACTTGCGCCTGTGTGCGAACGATATGGCGCCTTTCGTCGTTGGCACCGGCGATGGCGTCTTGGTCAAGCTTAAATGTATAATCAAGTTGAAGTTTTGCATGATGTCCTTTGAAGAAATAGGTAAAAGCGGATGCATATTCCTGTTCATCATTGTCAACGCCCCGTCTGAAGACCTGAGAACCTCGCAGGGCCCATTCCAAATGTTTGGGGATGAGCATATACCCGGCCTGAGCGTAATAACCCTGGGCGTCCTGGTCATTGGCAGCAGTTGAGCGGTCATTTCGATTAAACCTTCTAAAATATTCACCCCTTAGGGAAAAACCTTTATATTTCAGACCTCCAAAACCGCCAAAGACAAAAAAGTTATCCCTTGCCGTTCGATCCCTGTTATAAAAAAACTCTCCCCCAAAGGTAAGGTTTGGGTCTTCGCTTCCATTTAAATCCGATTCTTCTAATTTATATTCGCCAAGCGGATTGATGGCAAAACGAGCGGTATAGAGAAACTCCTGGTTTTGGTTTAACCGGTTTCTCCCGTCCCCATTAAAAAGACCCGCGTAGTATTCAAAGCGCCCTTCCCAAGGTGTTCCCCAGAATTCAAGTCCAATATCTCTGCCAGGAACAAATTCTTCACTAGCCAGGGAGCGCTCAACAAATTGAAGCTTTTTGGAAGAGGTTAATTCTTGAATCCCAAATGGGACTTTATATTGTCCGGCTCTAATATGTAGGGGTTCTAAGGCATGGTAATCCAGATAGAAATCTTTTAAATCAAATTCTTCCCCTCCAGCGTCGGGTGTTCCGAAGTCCATATCAACTTCGTATTCCAAATCCTTGGTGATGGCATTTCCCTCAAATTTGACTCTGCCCCGGCGCAAGAAAATATCGTTTGTGTCCTGTGCATTTTCAATTTCTTGAAAGCGGTGTTGGACCTGTAGGGTAAAGCTAGGGGTTAATTTGTAGTTGCCGTCAGCCGATTTGATAAAAAATCCATCTTCATCATGGCCTGCCAAAAAGCCCTTTTCTTCTTTTTTTTCTTTTTCCAGCGCCTCGACCCGTTTTTTGAGGTCTTGCAGTTCGGAAGCGGAGACCTGCTGGGCAATCAAAAAAATCCCTAGCAAGAAGATCTGTTTTTTCATGACCCCCCCTTCAAAAGGCGTCCGACGCCTTTTTGAATTTCTCTCATATTTTTAAGGGTTTGGCAATCTTTTACCCTTCGGCAGGCTCAGGGCAGGCAGAATTGGTTGATAAAACTGGCTGGTGTCAATTCTTGGCCGGTGACGTGGGGAACGAGTTTGGACCAGGGCCATTGGCAACCCATTTTGAAAAGTTTTTCTTTGAGAAGGGCTCCAACTTTTGGGTTGTCCAAAAAGGAAATTTTTTGGATCGGTTTTTTCAAAGCCTCTTTCTCAAGCGTTTCGGCAATTTGCGCCGCCATCAATTCACCTAAGAGATAGTTTTGATAATAAACTGGTGAAGAGGCGATATGAATTTTTGCCGCCCAGTCCGGAAAATTTCTTCCAACCGGTTTATCCAAAAGCTGGAATTCTTTGACGAGCTTCCACCATAGGCTGTTTAAATCCTGGTCCGGATTGGTGTATAAGGCGCGTTCAAATGTGGTCACTACCATGACCCATCTGGCGATGATCAGTTTGTCCAGCGACATCGCTTCACACAGGGAGGGTTCCAATTGTTTTAATTCCGTTGAGGGGATCTGGAGCATTGTCTGCAACCAGTGAGGGTGATGCATCATTCTCTCCATCAGCATAGCAATGGCCTCTGTTGCAAAGATATGAGCCTCGTCTCTTAAAAAATAGGGAAGTTTGGGATCAATATTTTTGGAATAGGCCGCGTGTCCCAACTCATGCAACATGGTGGAGGCCCAATAGCTGTTGGGTCGAATATTGGCCAAGACCCGCACCTCTCTTTTTGCTTTGTCCATCGTGATACAAAAGGCGTGCTGGCTCTTCCCTTTTTTTTCAAACAAATCGCTTCGCTCCAAGACATCGGAAATATCAAGACCAATTCCTTGATAAAACTCACTGGAGATTTTTAAAATATCTTTGTCTTTGATATAAGGATCGAGATCGACCCCTACTTTGGAGGGGGCTTGTTGAGCAAAGGGGTCGTCATAGTGCCACGGTTTGATTTTATCAGGTGTCGTTCCATAATATTTTGCCAATGCCTGATGCAGTTTTTCAATTTTTTGTTGAAATGGTTTTTGTGTTGCCCCCTTCAATTTTGCAAAAAGATCAAATAGCCAGACGCTGTCTAACTCTTGAAGTTTCAAGGCCATGACAAAGTGGTTGGGGAAACCCAGTTTTTGGGCTGCCTGGTTTCTTTTTTTGGCCAATTCCCGGATTTTTTCGGAAACCTCGAGGGCAATTTGTTTGGTCGACTCCCAGGCAAGTTTTCGCCTATTTTCATTTTTTTCCGTTTTTAAAATTTCTTTGAGATCATTGTTCGTTAGTTTTTTTCCATCGAGTTCCGCTCTGAAATTGTTAAAAATGTTTTCAATTTCCGTTTGGCGTTCCACCAAATCAGCAATTGTTTTTTCATCAAGTTGATTAGCGGTATAAGATTTGGTCAACAGATCTATTTGTCGGGCAAGCAATGGGTTGTTGATGCCCTCTTGACCCCATTTTTTGAGTTGCTGGTATTCATCCGGGTTGGAAAAAATTAGTTTAAGCTTTTTTTCTGTTTCAGCCAGCTCTTGTGCGATTTTAGCATCACCCGTGGTGGCCAATTGCCAGTAGAGCTGGCATAGTTTTTTTTCCAACGGGGCACACTTCGCCTCCATTTGCTCTACGAAAGTTTCTGGACCCATTTTTTGCTTGGCTTTCATGAAGCTCCCCTATATTGAGGAAAAACACTTACGCTGCAAGGACAAATAGGGCACTTAGCTCAGCTGGTTAGAGCGCTACGTTCACATCGTAGAGGTCGTAGGTTCGACTCCTACAGTGCCCACACACTTTGTGACACAATCATTTCAAAAAGAATATCTCGACGGTATCCAGCGCTTTAACGAAGGGCATTACTTTGAAGCCCATGAGATTTGGGAAAAGCTCTGGCTTGAGGCTCAAGATATGGAGAGGGTTTTTTATCAAGGGCTCATTCAGATGGCTGCTGCTCTTCTTAAACTTCAGGAGGGAAAGCGGCCTGAGGCTTGTAGAAGACTTTTTCAGCTAGCTTTGGAAAAATTGGGCACAGTCCCCAATTCTTACCTAGGGCTTGATGTCCGAAAATTGGAAAAAGATTTAAAGGAATATTTTAATAGCGGGCAGGTAGTCCCTAAAATAACTCTAATTCCTTAATTTTGATTTTTTAATAGGGCGCCTATAGCTTCCGCCATTCCCCTAGACATTGTTTACAAAAGCAGCGCCCATTTTATTTTCTAGGGTCTTTAGAATTCCATCGATGAGCCGTGAAACAATCCCTTTGCCTTCCTGTCTAAACCTTAAGCTTAGCTCATGAAGCTTACCTACTTGTTGGCGTGTAAAAAGATGGGCATGTAAGTTGGCAAGATCAATTGCATGTTGGATTGCACTCAGTTGACCTTCTGCAACTTTTTCAATTGCCCGGTCAATACGCTGCCACAATATTTGTCTATTTGTCATTGTGGCGTCTGGTTCACTGGCGGCTACTGCCTCCATTAACTCTAATGGGTTACCCATCATAGTTCGTGCAGAAGAACCCATGAGCGCTGCCATTCTCTCTAAAGCTTCTCTTCTTGCTGTTTTTGTATCCGCGAAGCGTGGCAGAGTTAATTTTAGCTTTCTTTTAACGGCTTCAATTGCTGGATCTCTTAACACGGGATTCAAACTGTTCAGTTCTCTGGCCAGATTTTTTAGTGTTTCATCCCTAGGTGGGCTTTCATCTGTATAGCGGTCGAGTATTCTGTGAAGGGATTCGCCCTCTCCATTGTGCAGTTCATTAGCAATGGCTTCTACCAGGGATCCTGCTTCTTCAAAAAAACCCGTTTCATCTTCTGGTGGAAACCCCATGTTTGCAGGGCTTAGCAAGCCTTGGGTAGCCAAAAATTCATGTATGGTGAATCCGAAAGTGCCAATCACACGATCCTCCTCAAAATTGTCGCTCGTATCTCTTGTTTATTATCCGATGTCAAGGATTTTTAGACCAACACCGATAACCCCGCCGGTCAAAATCAAAATCGGTTCCGGAATTTTTGTCTTCGTTACGCCGAGTAAAACAGCAGCAGCCAGCAATGCTGTTTTCCAATCAATAATAGCCCCTTTTCCAAGAATGTAGACCGATCCGGCAATAGCACCCGCCGCAGCGGCTGTGACACCATCAACAAAGGCCTTGACCTGGGGCTTTTTCACGATTTTGTGAAACCAAGGAGCAAAAATAACGACAAAAAGATAAACGGGGGTGAAAACACCGGCTACAGAGGCCAAAGCCCCCTTCAAACCCTCCACCAGATAGCCGATAAAGCCGACCGTTATCAAAACAGGCCCCGGCGTAATCATTCCCACACTAACCGCATCCAGAAATTGCTGGTTGGTAAGCCAATGAAACCGCTCCACCACATCACCATAAATAAAAGGGATAATGGCCATTCCGCTTCCGTAAACAACGATGGCGGCTTTAAAGAAAAAGAAAAAAAGATCGAGGGGAATAACGGAGAACAGTTTGAAATCTTTTGGGAAGGCATAGAAAATAACAGCGAGCACTCCACCCATCAAAAATAGAAGTAAGCTGGCCTTGCTCGTCAGCGCTGTTGTGATCATCAGCGTGATAAAAATAAGCCAAAGACCAATCCTTTTTTCTAAAGTTATTTTGGCCAGCTTGTAGGCGGCTTTGATGATTACCCCAATTACGGCCGCACTCATGCCGTAAAAGACTCCATGAATCCACGGCAACCCTTGATAGTGAACGTAGAGATAGGAGAGACCAAGGACGATAAAAAAAGAGGGAAGGACAAATGCAATGCCGATTAGGGTCGCTCCCCATATTTTACTTTTAAGATAGCCAAAGTAAATGGCTAGCTGAGCTGCCACAGGTCCCGGAACGATTTGGGCGAGTGCCAGGCCATGCAGATAATCGTCTTTGGAAAACCACTTTTTTTGTTCGACTAAATCTTTTTGCATGTAGCCAACCAATGCAATGGGACCTCCAAAACCTATTGTTCCCAGTTTAAGGAAATAAAGGATCAGCTCTTTTAAAGTGAATGGTTGCATCGGCTTAAAGCAAAAGTTAAAACGAAACGGTGAAGGAGTCTAGCTTAGAAAAAATTGCACACGCCTTAGGGTTCAAAAAACCCCAGGCAGCACTGTTACTCCCACTTTCTTTTCTTGTGGGTGGTGTTGTCCTCGCAATGATTTTGCCAAAACTGGATCGTTTGGTTCCAGGTGGGGCCCCCATTGTACAGGTTCTTTTGGAAATTATTTGGTTCTGTCTGATGTATTTTGGTTTTTTCAAGCAGATCAAAAGGTATCGTGAAAAATATGGAGAGAAGGCTTATCAGCAGTTAGCTTTGCGATTTTTTCTTCCAGCAGGCATTTTGATGGTTGCTGGGATTGTACGGGCACTCTGGATTATTGGGACCCCCATCCCCTGGTTTCCATTTTCCTTAAGGGTTACTCTGAGTCTTTATTTTGTATTTATGGGACTCATTCTACAGGTAAGAGGAATACAATCCCTGGGAATTGACCGGATTGTCTTTCTTTATAATGTCTTTCCAGAAAAGGGAGAGCGTGTAGAAAGCACTCTGTATCAACATCTACGGCATCCACTATATTCTGCGATGATGCATTTTTGCCTAGGCTTCGCCCTCTTTTCTGGAACGTTAGAAGGATTGCTTTGTCTCCTTATTTTTGGCCTAAAATTATTTATTTGGTCTAAGGTGGAAGAAAAAGAACTGGTTGATCGATTTGGGGAGTCTTATGCGAATTATCGCAAGAATGTGCCGGCCTTTATTCCTAAATTTCGATCCATACCTCTTCTCCTTCAATTTTTGTTGGGTAGACGTTAAGTTTGACCGCAGTGTTGCGGATGTTTTGGCCGGTCTCAAGATTAAACGTCCACTGATGCAGGGGGCAAACAACGCAGTTTTCTTTTAGCTTTCCTTCTCCTAACGATCCCCCACGGTGGGGACAAGTGTTGTCAATGGCTTGAAACGTTCCGCCGTTGTTGAAAAGGGCAATCGGCTTGCCATGGATATCGACTGTCTTTCCTTCACCGATTTTGAGATCCGAAATTTTCGCGACTTTGTACCAGTTTGGCATAGGCAATCTTGGTATAACTGACGAAAATCATCCAGTACCGACGGAAATCATGCACCACTGATTTGCCCCACATAATATAACTGCCCGATTTTAAAAAGCATATTTTTGAAAACACCTTGGCATACAGTTTGCTCTAAACAATTCATGTTGTGAGTTTATTTAAAAGAATAAAGAAAGTTCTGACAATTCTTCCCCATACCCTACGGGATACTGTTTTAAATAAGATTGAAATTCGCAAAGAGAACCGTTTCGTTCATGGGAAGAAGATGGACGCCAGTTATGATCCTGAGACAGGTCGTATCCTCATCTGGGGACGGTTAAATGCACCTGACATTGATTTAATCATTATTTTAATGCACGAGATCGGTCACCTTTTCTTTCATCAAATTTTAGAAATACCAGAAAGAAGAGAATGGTTTAAAATTCATGCAGAGGAAAATCTTGATTTTGAACTCAAAAAGGAATACGATTCCGTCCAGATTCCAGAGGAGGTGTTCTGCTGCGCTTTTTCGTTGGTCGGATTGGAGATTTGGTTTGAAAAAAATCATATGAAAGACAAAGCAGCAAAATTAAAAATGAAATTTGAAAAGGAAGCGCCCAAAACTTCCACATTTGTAAGAAAGATATTCAACCAGCAATCAAAAGATATTTTCCATTCCACGGTGAAACGTATTAGAAAATGGGTTGAAGAAGCAACAGGTCCCTTAAAGTAGTTAATCTAAAAATCTTCAGAGGAGTTGTTCGGGGTTTTCTAAGAGGTTTTTTAAATAGCCGCCTGCTTTGCCCGCTAAATAACCATCAACGATTCGGTGATCGACAGTTGCGGTGATATGGACAATGGGTTTGACAACAACTTGACCGTTTTCCACGACAGCTTGATCTGTAATGACTCCCACCACAAATACGATAGGTGTTCTGCTAAAAGGAACGAGTGGGGCCCAGGCCGTTTTGATTCCAAACATTCCAACATTGGTAATCATGGCTCCCCCGAACGGGTCTGGAGGCAATTTTAGAAAAAATGGGCTTAAGTTTAAATCGTAGCCAATATA
Organism: Deltaproteobacteria bacterium RIFCSPHIGHO2_01_FULL_43_49; assembly: GCA_001798075.1. GTDB lineage: Bacteria > UBA10199 > UBA10199 > SPLOWO2-01-44-7 > SPLOWO2-01-44-7 > SPLOWO2-01-44-7. The sequence goes on from MGRG01000006.1 coordinate 50,911, forward strand.
GGCTAGGCATTTCATCACCCATTTTAAAAGAAATGGTGGCAAAAATTTCAGGGACATTTTCGATTGTTTGAGATTGGGATCATCCCCCGCACGTATTTTTTGGGTTTGTTGGTTGAGTTCATCGGCAATTTGGTCCAGTGTTTTTTTGTGGGCATCGCGAATTTTAGCTCCGGAAAGATCTGGGCGGCCTTTTTCCTGCCAAAAAACTTGCACAAAAACATCCACGTTATCTCTCAAATAAATTTTGTTTCTTCGGATGATGACGTTGGTATCCGGGAATTCTGCCAGCATTTTGGCAACCCCTTTGACAATGAAGTGCGTGATTGTTAACTTTTCGTTCGATTCTGTTTTGAGTTTTTCAAGCAGCGCGAGGGCCTTTGTCATGTCGATTTCCATTTCGCCATAGGAAGAGGGGTCGCCAGGTTTTTCCCAAGTCGCGAGCGAAATTTTGCGCCACGTGGAAATATTTTTTAAGGGCCTGCATTCAACATTTTTGCGGAACATGGTCTTTGAGTATCTACTTGAATACGGAATAAGGGTCAAATATATTGAATTTCATGGGGTGGTAGCTCAGTTGGGAGAGCGCGTCGTTCGCAACGACGAGGTCGGCGGTTCGATCCCGCTCCACTCCACCAAATGATTTAAGGTTTGTATTTTTTTCGCAACAAGGCAAATTCTTGGTGAAAATTGGCAATCCACCTTTGAACAAATTGCCCTTCCTCAAAGAGGGGATTGAGGTCCGCCGCAAGATCCCCGGGTTTTATTTTAGATACTATTTCTTCGAGTTTGTCGAAAGCGCCACGAACAGTATATTGTCCGCGAGTCTCTTTTAATCTGTCCGGGTTCGGCGCGACTCCTTTTTGCATATACCAAATCAAATCGTAGTAATCCCGTCCTTTGATCTTGATGCCGGTTTTCCCTTTTTCCCACACGCGCTCCAAACAGGCTGCCATTTTGCCGGCCATCAGCGTGGGAAGATCATAATGTTTGATGACAAAACTGAACCGGTCTTCCGATAGGGTTCTCGGTTCGGTATGGTATTTCCTGTCTGTCGGATTCACTTCCACCTTAATATTCAAATTTTCGGCTTCATGGGATGAAAGGCCGAGTTGATAAAGCACCGGAAAACGAAGCTCCACGCGATTCACACCACTCCCCGGCGTGAAGGTTTTGAGTTGCTTATAGCCCATTTTGTTAAAATAGTGTTGGATGTCATTTGCAAACTGTTTTTTATTGAACGGCTCCAGAGATTCAAAGTCGACATCTTCCGACATCCGGTTGATGTTGAAACATTTCCTAAGACAATTCCCGCCGTAAAAAATCAGATTTTGATATCGGGGACTGTTGTAGATGAAATCGAGAATATAAAGCTGAATTTTTTCCTTGAGTTTTAGTCGGATGACATCCGGTCTTAAGTTCGTGCGCCGGCTTTCTTGTACAACCATCCCCAATTCATCCAATAGTGTGGCCATGGGTTAATGCCTCCAGTTTGGGTAAAAATGCGATCATTTTTTTTATACCGCTTTTTTTAGTTATGCCGCAAAAAAGTTTTAGATCTTTGCTCTTCATGTTCATCCAGTTGAGGCGCAGTTCATCAATTTCTTTTTCTGAATCAAGATCGGTCATGCGCAAATAGAGATAATCAAACAGGGCCTTTGCAAGAGAAGCTTCATAGATCACATTTTTCCCATAACGTTTCGTCTCAAATCCAAAAAACAAATCTCTTTTCACTGAATGGTAGTAAAAGGAACCAAGCTTATTCATATATTTCCGGGTTGTTTTAAGAATGATAGACGTGATGGCAAATGTAGCTTCGGTTAACAAGTTGTACTTTTGAAGAACGTATTCCAGACTCAAGTAGGAGGGGATGACCAATTTGTTGGCAACCAATTCAAGGTAGGCTGGGTCGTGCATCGAACGATCGACATAGGTTTTGGTGACATATAACCCATTTTTAAGTCTAAGGATCAGCCCATTCTTTGTCCATCGCTTGATATTCTGATTTAAGGCATCCGTCTTAGCCGGAGTAAAGGCCAAAAGGGCGGCCTTTGAGAAAAAAGGTAAAAGTTCTAAATTTTTTAGTATTTTTTCATTCATTCTGATTTTAGTATTTTAAATATACTAAAACCAGAATACTATAAAACCCGACTTTTGTCAAATTTGGCGGAGGGGGTGAGATGGTCCCGCCTCACGGCAGGATCATCTTCTTCATTCTCCTTCGGAGAATTGCGGTCCGAACTCGGCATACGCCAAAGTTCTCGTCAGCTACCCCCTCCGTCCCGTCTCAGTAAGGCGGGACGGAGGGGGTGAGATTCGAACTCACGGAACCCGTAAGGGTTCAATGGTTTTCAAGACCATCCGTTTCAACCGCTCACGCACCCCTCCATGAATCTGCACATTATATACTAGTTGAGGATGGGTAAAAGCCAAGTTTTAAAATAAAAAGCCCCGCTATTGGCGGGGCTTTTGAATATCCCTCAGTCTATTTTAAATTAGTCTTTGTCAACAGAAGTCAAGACGGGTCTGCGTCTATTCGCCCGCGCTAACTTGTCGGCTTCCACTTTTTCAATGCCTTTTAAATATTCGTTGGCACTTGCAATAAAGATTGGAAAGCCATCATGCATGATAAATTCAAAACGATAGCCTGGTCTGCCAGCTTGAGCAGGAAACTGCACGGTTGTTTTATCAGGAACGTCAGTATCACAGCCATTATATGTGTAAGTAAGGACTAAACCAGTTGCTTGATCTCTCATAGTATATTCATTGGTTTCCAATTTCGTTCTAGCTCCATGTTGACGAATTGCTCTTAAGCAAGTTTCTTTTGCTTTTTTGGGCAATAAAGCAGCCAGCATAGGAGCTTTTTCAAAGGGAAGTGTTTTTGGCTCTACCGTCTTATGATCATGTCGATGTGCAAAAAGGGCATCGATCGCCTGCCGAAACACTTTGTTGAATTGAAAAGCAGGAACAAATTCTTTCTCCAGAGTTCTCTTAGCTGCTGGGTCAAAGGCAAACGAATTCTTCCTTTTACCCGTTGCGACCTCTTCTGCCAAGAAAAGAACGTTATTTGTCTTTTGGTTAACGCGTACTGTTCGTACCAACACACCTGCGGTTGCTGCCATTTTATCCTCCCAAATTGTGTTATGTTAGCTAGGTTAACAAAGTGTCGCTAAATGAATTTTGCGGCTACTTCCCCCACCACCTTTTATCGCCAAAGGCGATTGGTCTGTGAGACCAAAAAACAGGTGGTGGGGTTCCGCTAGCGTTATTTTTTGCTCTTGAACAAAAGTTTTGCTCAAGCGCGGGCGCCATATAGAGGTAGGAAGCATTTCTTGTCAATATGATTTTGAAATTTTTGGTTTTGAAATTTTCTTTTGACAGAATGTGTTACAAAGGGCTAGGCTTAAAACCGTGTTAAACAGACATTTCCAGGCCATTTTAGAAAAAAATTGGAGTGAGAAAAAATTCCTCTGTATTGGTCTCGACAGCGATATTTCAAAACTTCCAAAAGGGACAACTCAACTTTCTTTCAACCAAGCCATCATCGAAGCCACACATGACTTGGTAGCTGCTTTCAAACCCAATGTTGCTTTTTATGAATCACAAGGGAGCAGTGGTTTTGAAGCTCTCAAAAAGACGATCGAATTTATTTTAGAAACGGCACCGTCAACACTCATTGTTTTAGATGCGAAACGGGCTGATATCGGAAACACAAGTGCTTCTTATGCCAAAGCTGCCTTTGAAGAACTGAAAGCCGATTGCGTCACTCTCAATCCTTATTTAGGCCAGGAAGCGATCCAACCTTTTTTAGATTATAAAAATAAAGGTTCTTTCATTTTGTGCCGCACTTCCAACCCCGGAGCCAAAGAATTTCAAGATTTAAAAGTGGATGGCGAGCCACTTTATTTGAGAGTGGCCAAACAGGTTGCAACCCAATGGAACACAAACAAAAACTGTGGGTTAGTGGTGGGGGCGACCTATCCGGAAGAATTGAAAACAATCCGCAAAGCAGCCCCCGAATTGCCCTTTTTGGTCCCAGGGGTAGGTTCCCAAGGTGGCGATTTAAAACAGGTTTTAGAATTTGGTCGTAATAGTGCCGGAAACGGCCTTTTAATTAATCTCTCCCGTAGCATTCTTTTTGCCTCTAGTGGCCCCGATTTTGCCGAGTCAGCCCGAAAAGAAATTTTGAAAACGACGCAACTTATTTGAGGATCTGCCGAAGTAACGGAAGAGCAATGGAGGTTTTATGGGCATGGAGATGATGCGAGCTGCCTTGGCATCAGGCGTTCCAGTTTCAGAAGTTTTAGGAGGGGCTGCTCCTCTTAATGAATTAAGTGATGTTGTTGAGTCTGTGGAGCTTGTTGTAGCAGAAGAAGCCCGAAGAAATCTTGGTGTCTTTCAAGAAGCAGCAAGCCAACTGAAGAGGTTGTTGCGTGAAGGTGGAAGGCCTGCCCAGTTTTTGGCTGCGCAGAAGCTGTTAGAAGATACCACGCGTGGAATTAGTTGGAAACCTCAAGAAGCAACAATGCCATTGCCATCTAATTATCATTTGGCCTCTGCCTTAAACAGAGTCGATAGCAATGTCGGTAGAGAACTTGGCCTTTTAGAAGAGCTAGTTGCTATTTCAAGTATCAGTTGTGAACCAGAAGAGGCTAAAGAGGTTCGTCACTCGGCAGAGTGGGTTGCCCAAAAAATGCGTGAGGCCAACTTTGCCAATGTTCGCTTGTTAGAGGCAGAAGGTGTTCACCCCGCTGTCTATGGCGAAATCATAGTTGATCCCAACAAGTCGACCATTCTTTTTTATGCCCATCATGATGTGATGCCGCTTGCCGATAATGGCAAAGGTTGGGAAACCGATCCTTTCAAAGCGATTGTTCGCAATGGGCGTCTCTATGGCCGTGGTGCTGCCGATGACAAAGCCGGTTTTATCTCAGGACTTGCGGCAATAAAAGCATATGGGCAAAACTTGCCCGTCAACGTTGTTTTTTTGATTGAAGGGGAAGAGGAGACCGGTTCAGAAAATCTTGATCGATTGCTTGCCCAATTACCACCCGATTTGAAAATTGATGCGGCCCTTTTAGCAAATTCCGAAAATAGTGAAGAGACTTCGGATCCTTGGGTAGGAGATTTCGAACATCCGATTACTAATGTTCTAGCAGGTGCCTTTGCGATGGGTTATGGACAACCTAACTCCGTTCTTGCGGGAACCGGAGGGAGTATCGGCTTTTTGCCCACGTTTAAGAAACGCTTTCCAAATACACCACTTTATTGCATTGGCATTGAAGATCCAGACACCAACGCACATGCAGCCAATGAAAGTCTCTCAATAAGCGATTTTTGGAGAACAATTCGCTCTTTAGTTTTCTTTTTTCACGCGATGGGTAACAGAACCTGAGGTTTTTATGTCGGTTACCGCTTTATTTACCAATCCTGGAGTCGTTCAAACTCTTGGCCTGTCAGGCATCATGCAAGGCCTGGCCCCTACTAGGGAGCTAGGGGAAGTTGTTGATGGCTTGGAACATGCTCTGTTAGAAGCTGCTCCTCATTTTCAACCAAAATTCGCAGCTTCTGCAACCAGGCTTCGCAATCTTCTTGCGAGTGGTGGTTCTCCGACCAATTTTGCCAGCGCTCAAGAGCGATTAGCCGCTATTCTGGCTAAACTCAATGCAAAGCAAATTGATGCATTGATCAAAGCCACAGGTTGGGAACAATCTGGCAAACGTTTTGTCAGTGAAGATCCATCCATTGATGCAGAGACTATCAATCGTGCCATGGATAGGTTTGATGCCACGATGGGGCTTTATCTTCGCAGCATCGCAAACTTTGTCAGGCTTCCAAGTATTAGTGCACCAGATTATCCTGAAAAAAATCTTTTCAAATCAGCTGAGTGGGCAGCCAGAAAATTAAGAGAGGTTGGCTTTAAAGTAAAAATTTTAAAAGAGGAAGGTGCCCACCCAAGTGTTTATGGTGAAATCATGGTTGATCCCAATGCACCAACCGTCATTCTTTATTCCCATCACGATGTACAACCGGCAGAGGAGAAAGATTGGAAGACCGATCCTTTTAACACTATTGTTAAACAAGATCGCATGTATGGAAGAGGAGCGGCAGATGACAAGGCAGGCTTCATGGCCAACTTGGCGGCTGTTGATTGTCTTAGAAAAGCCGGAAAGCTTCGTTGTAATGTTATCTTTTTTGTTGAGGGTGAAGAAGAAATTGGCTCCCCTCATTTGGCAACGCTGCTCAGAAAAATGCGACCCGATATTAAGGCAGATGTTGCCCTTCTCACCGATGCCGCTAACGTAGAAAGCGGTTTACCGACCGATACCACCTCCACTCGTGGCCTACATCGACTTTTGGTCCGTGTTGAAACAGCAGAACATGAGCTTCATGCGGGCCTCTGGGGAGGAGCTGTCCCAGATGCCTATATGGCTTTAAGTCATATTCTCTCAACCTTGCAGCATCCAAATGGTGCACCCAGACTGGATGCGTTGAAACCACCTGTCATGTCTGAGGAGGTTCGTAAGGCAGTTGCTACTGTCCCATTTGATGAAGCCGGTTTTCGTAAGGCGGGCGGACTGAAACTCAACGTTCCCATTTGGGGTGATCCCGATCTTTCAGTAAATGCGAGGCTCTGGAGAGGTTATGTTCTCAATGTTTTGGCGATCGAGGGGCCGCAGACAAAAATCAAAAAAGCCTCTGGGAAAATTGTTCCCTGGGCAGAAGCCCTCCTTGAATTAAGAGTGCCGCCGGGCGGCGAAGTCAACGAAGCAGCGAAGCAGGTTGAAGAGGCTATTTTGGGTTTAAGAGAGAAAATGCCATGGTTCGATATTAAGGTTAGCTACCCAAAAGCTCCCATTGAACCATGGGAGGCTGATCTCAAGCATCCAATCGTTGGCACTTTAGCCAAGGCTTTATCAGTTGGTTATGGCAGAGAAACGGTTTTTGCCGGTTGTGGTGGAGGGATCGGTTTTCTCTTTGCTTTCAATGAACTTTTTCCAGGGGTTCCTTTGATACCAATCGGTATTGAAGATCCAGATACAAGGGCACATTCAGCAAACGAAAGTTTAAACATTGCCGATTTTGGGGGAGCAACAAGAGGATTGATTGCCTTTTTAGGCATGCTTGGCGCATCCGTTAAAAGACAATGACAAGCGTTGCAACCCCCATCATGAATTATCCGAAATTATTTGCTGCAGACCCGGCTGGTATTTCTGCCTATTTGGAGAGTGGGTTGGCGCCCGTTGCAGAATTGGATGCCCTCCTTAGTCCTCTCGAAGCAATCGATGGCTTTCGAATAGCGTCACAAGAACTTCAGCGGTCAGTCAGAGCAGGAATCAGCCTTTCCAATTTTTTTGTGAAACAAAGAGAGTTGGGAAAGATCATTAAAGATTTGGGCTTGAAACAAGCTCAGGCAATTGTGGAAGGGGCCGGTTTTGTGAGTTTAGATGAATCACCAGAATCGACAGTTTCACAACGTGTTGCGGAACGCTATGCTCAATTACTCCATGCCCAATCCAAAATGGGACCTTGGATTGCTGAGTTGGGAGAGCTCACCAAAATTCCCAGTATCAGCAGGCTTGGTGAAACGAGCCCCACCATTGAGCGATCTGCTGAATGGGTTGCTGCTCGGATGAGGAAAGCAGGTTTTCAGAGCGTAAAAGTTCTCGAGGAAAAGGGGGCCAACCCATCTGTCTACGGTGAATTCACTACAATCGATCCCAAAAAACCGACTGTCATCTTTTATGCTCATCACGATGTGCAACCCGTAGGGGATAACTGGGATACAGGACCCTTCACCCCTTTTGTGAAAGGAAGTCGCATTTATGCCAGAGGCATTGCGGATGACAAGGCCGGTTTCATGGCAGGGCTCGCCGCCGTTGAGAGTTTTTTTGAAACCGGTGTTGAACCTCCTTGCAACATCATCTTTTTTATAGAAGGAGAAGAGGAGATCGGTTCCCCCAACCTGGAGAAATTTCTCAAACAACTCCCTGAAGGTTTAAAGCCCGATGTCGTCATCTTGGCCGATTCTGAAAATGTGGAGACCGGTGTCCCGATGGTGACAACGAGCCTTCGCGGTGTTGCCAGCTTTTTAGTTTCCGTTCGAACATTGATGGGGAGGGGACTCCATAGCGGTTTTTATGGCGGCCCTGTTTTGGATGCCAATACGGCTTTGTCGATGGCAATAGCCAAACTTTTTGGGGAGCATGGCGAAGTTGCTGTTCCTGGTTTAGAACGGCCACTCTTGTCTAGAACGGCTCTTCAAAATTTAATGCATTCACCCTTTTCTGAAGAAAGTTTTAGAAAGGCAACGGGAATGGTTCCCAGTTTACGCCTTATTGGTAATACCGGTGGATCTGTTCATCGCAGAAGATGGTATGATTATTCTTTGTCAGCACTAGCACTTGAAGGACTTCAGCCCATAGCCGATGCAACTGCTTTAATCACCGGTCAGGCAAGGGCTTTGGTTTCTTTAAGAATTCCACCTGGTGCTGATGCAAAAAAAGCAGCGGAAATTTTTAAAAAACATGCAGAAGGCTTGGATGTTTTTGGAGCGGAGATACGTGTGGACATTAGAGCAGGGATGATTGAACCGTGGCAGGGTGATGTCAATCATCCGATGGTGGCTAGAATGGCTGAAGCCTTGACTCAAGGCTATGACCATCCAGCTATTCTTGGAGGTATTGGAGCCAGCATTGGCTTTCTAGACATTTTTGGAAGAAGATTTCCCAACACGGCCCTTGTGCCGATTGGCATTGAAGACCCCTACACCAATGCCCATTCTGCTAATGAGAGTTTGAGTGTCGATGACTGGTGCAAGACTATCTATTCATTAATCCTCTTTTTTGATTGCTTGGGGAATCCTTCGTAAGTTACAACAGCACCCATGCCCAAGCGACATGCCTTCGGTTTTGTCACCGAGCCTCTAACCCGTTTTGATTGGAAAGCCGAGACAACCTTGTTTATCATGTCGGAGCTTTGCTCCAGAGGACACATTATTTTAGCCTGTGAGCCCAAGGAACTTTTTTTGAAACAAAGTGAACCCTGGGGGAGATTCCAGAAGTTAGAAGTCGGTCACAAAAAACAATTTTTTCATCGAGTTGTTGGCGAAAAAACTTTGGCGTTAAGAAGTCTCTCGGCACTTTTTTTGCGCAAAGACCCACCCTTTGATTTACCCTACCTTCACCATCTCTATCTTTTGATGAAATTGGAGAAAAAAGTTTTGATGATTAATTCGCCGACTTCCATTTTGGAATTTAATGAAAAGTTAGTGACTCTCGATTTTCCCTTCGCACCAAAAACTTTGGTTTCTTATAATGCAGACCAGATTTTGAGATGGGGAAGGCAATTTGCGAATGGAATAGTTTTGAAGCCATTTAATTTGGGAGGGGGGAGTGGAATTGAGTGGCTGAAAAAATCAAAAATTAAAAATAAAAAATCAAAAATAATGGTGAAGAAAATGACACTTCGAGAGAAACAGCCAATCATTTGTCAGGAGTTTCTACCGGTGACAAAACTTGGCGATAAGAGAATTCTTCTTTGGAATGGAAAAATTTTGGGGCAATTTTTGCGCAAACCCAAAAAGGGTGATTTCAGAGCCAACCTCCATGCAGGGGGACATTTCATGCCGTGCGGCCTCACTGTTCACGACAAAAAAATTGTGAGTAGAGTTGGCCCTTGGACAAAGAGTAAAGGGCTTTATTTAGCGGGCCTGGATGTCATTGGAAAAAACTTGACTGAAATTAATATTACCAGTCCCATGGCGATTCATGGGATCAATTGGCTCTATGACAAGCATATGGAACGAAAAATTGTTAATGATATTTTAGGCTGGATCTGAGGAGAAATTAAATATGAAAGACCAAAAACAAAATACACATATAAAAAATTAAAAGTTTTTAATTTTTGGTTTGTGTTTTTAACTTTTTGTTTTTAATTTTTGATTTTGAAAAAATATGCCGAGACGTTTGCAAAAAGAAGATCTTCGGAAAAGATTTCATCCCGTAGGGAAAAAGAAACGTAACTTGAAAAAGTGGCTTTTGCTTTTTCTTGCTGTGATATTGACTAGTAGTCTTTATGTCGGTTGGAAGCTCAAAGGATTTGAAAAAAGAATTGAAGAGCAATTCAATGTCGCTCGTCGCTGGAACATTCCCTCTCGAATTTATTCCGACACAGAGTATCTCTATCCTCAAGTCGATACAGTGGGGCGCAGCCTTATTTCCAAATTAGAACGTCTTGCTTATAGACAAGTTTCCGGTGAAATCAAAGGGCCCGGCGATTTTGCCATCGCAAAAGATTATGTCGATATTTTTCTGCACGACTTTACCTATCCGTTAGAACAATTTTCGGGTTTTCCGGTTCGTTTGGAGTTATCTCAAAATATCATTCAACGTATCATCGATTTGGAATCCAAAGAAGAACTTCCCTTTATAAGGTTAGAGCCGGAAGAGATTGCCACTATTTTCGACGCCAAAATGGAGGATCGAACTCTGGTGAGTCTCAAAGATTGTCCCCAATATCTTTTAGAGGCAATCTTGGTGATAGAGGATGAACGTTTTTTCAAACACAGCGGAGTTGACCCCATTGCCATTACCAGGGCGTTGCTTGCCGATCTTCTCCACCTAAAACTTGTCCAGGGGGGGTCTACCCTCACACAACAGCTCATTAAAAACTTTTTTCTAACTTCCGAAAAATCAATAAAGCGAAAATTTAATGAATTCTTGATGGCGATTTTGCTTGAAATGAGACACTCCAAAGCCGAAATTTTCGAAGCTTATCTCAATGAAATTTATTTGGGTCAAAGGGGGCCTTCTAGTGTGACCGGTGTGGCGGAGGCTACCAGACATTATTTTGCAAAAGATATCAATCAAATCACGGTGGGAGAAGCGGCACTTCTTGCAGGAATGATTCGCAACCCTAGCGAATACTCTCCCATCAAACACAAACAGAGAGCCAAAGAAAGAAGAGACCTTGTTTTGAAGCGGATGTTGGAATCGGGCGTGGTTGATGAAGTCTCTTATACAAAAGCAGTTTCTGAAGAGATTGTCACACCAAAACCCAAAGTAAAACCGATTGTCGCCCCTTACTTTATCGACTTTTTGAAAAAGCAGTTGGTTGATTTTTACCCGCAAGATGTTTTGGAGCGCGAAGGTTTAAAAATTTTTACAACGTTAGACATGACCATGCAACTTGCTGCAGAAGAGGCTCTCATTCAAGGTTTAGAGGAACTGGAAAAGCGTTTTGGAAATTTATTGCCAAAAGATCATCCAGAACCTTTGCAGGGTTGTTTTATCGCTGTCAGTCCACAAAACGGTTATGTTCGTGCGGTTGTCGGAGGGAGAAATTATGGGACGAGCCAATTTAACCGCTGTACCCAAGCGATGCGCCAGCCCGGTTCTACTTTCAAACCCTTTGTTTATTTAACCGCTTTGGATCCTGATCGCTCCAAAAAGATTTTTACGGCAGCCAGTTTGTTAGAAGATAAAAAATTTTCAATTGATACCGTTCAAGGTCATTGGTCTCCTGAAAATTACGACCATCAAGAACATGGTGTGATTACGCTCCGCACGGCTTTGGAAAATAGTTACAACATCGCTACCGCGAAGCTCGCCATCGAGGTTGGTCTGGAAAATGTTGTCCAAACAGCAAAAGATGCGGGGATTACGAGCAACTTAATGGCAGTTCCCTCTTTGGCGCTCGGTTCTTTTGAGGTTTCTCCGCTGGAGATGGCGATGGCTTATTCTATCTTTCCAAACTTAGGGATAAAAGCTGAAGCCTTGGCGGTCATGCAGGTGATGACAACAGAGGGCCAAGTCTTAGAAAAAAAGACACTCAAAATTAAAAGGGTCTTTAACGAAGCCCCTGTTGCTTTGACGAACTATCTTTTAAAAGGAGTTTTTGATCGTGGCACGGCCCAATCTGCTCGTGCCCTTGGTTTTCAAGGGATTGCCGCCGGCAAAACCGGTACGACCTCCAACTATAAAGATGCCTGGTTTGTCGGTTTCACCCCCCAACTTTTAGGCCTTTCCTGGGTGGGGTTTGATGATAATACCCCTCATCAAATGAGTGGTTCTAGGGCAGCACTTCCCATCTGGGTTCGTTTTATGAAAAAGGTAGTGGGAGATAGCACTCAAGATTTCACTTTCCCCAAAGAGATTGTTCAAGTAAACATAGACCCCGAAACAGGGGGATTGGTCACCAAGCAATGTTTAAAAACCTTTTCAGAATATTTTATTCAAGGGACTCAGCCGGAAGAGGAATGCCCTCATGCGACAGGAAAGACGTTGACCCTTTCACCATCAACCGATTCCGAAAACTTTTAACGGGGTTGGTGAGAAAGTGGCGGGTCCTGTCCCTCCGTGTTTTTGTGGGGGCCCCTAACAAAACCCCACAACAAACACTCTGGGCCACCCCCCACTTTCTCACCAATTTCTTAATTATTTTTTTTATGTTTGGATTTTTTGTTTTTGCTTGTGCCAAAGAACCTAAAACTTCAGGACCTAGGCATACTTCCAAAAAAGGGCCCGATGTTATGAAGCCAGGAGAACCAGTCCCCTCCAAAAAAGGGGAACCCTTAAGCCCCAGAAGGGAGGCCTCCCAAAGAATTGTTCATCTTGGCGAAGGCTATTTAGAAAAAAATGAATTTGATAAAGCGATCCAGATTTTTCAGGAGGCGATCAATGTCGATTCAGAAAATGGGATCGCTTATTTTTATTTAGCCAAGGCGCTTCATAAAACCCAAGCCTACGATGATGCCTATGGATTATTGGAAAGGGCGCAAGTCTTGTTGGTTGATGATCCGGAATGGTCGAGACAGGTTGCTGATTTGAAAGCGGTGATTGAAGAATCCAAACAGGCCCAGCCGATCGCCAAACCAACGGGCCAAGAGGTGTATTATTAATGAGTGTAGTCACGAAAACAGGAGATAAAGGAGAAACCGGGCTGTTGTCTGGCGAGAGAGTTTCTAAGACCCACCCGCGTGTGGAAACCTATGGTACGCTAGATGAATTGGTTTCTCATATAGGATGGGTTAGAAGTTTGAATCCTCACGATGATTTGGTACATCCTTTAAAACTTATTCAGGTGAGCTTATTCAGACTAGGAGCTGAGCTTGCTTCCAGCCGACTTGATCCCAAGTGGCATTTAACACCGATGAGTCAAAAAGATGTTGATCAGTTAGAATCATGGGTAAAACATTTTGAACCTAAATTGAATCTCCCACGCTCTTTTGTTTTGCCGGGTGGTACCCCTGTTTCTGCTTCACTGGATATGGCTCGCACTGTTGCCAGGCGTTTGGAGCGGCTCATCATGGCGCTTAAAGAGCTAAAAATTTATGAAAATCCAGAGGCACTAAAATATATCAATCGATTGTCGGATTTGTTGTTTGTTTTTGCAAGGTATGAACAAAAAATGGCAGGGAAAGATTATGAACCCGTTTGAACCGATCATTGCTTTTTCCACGGTTGATTCGGAAAAGGAGGCTTTGAAGATTGCGAAGGCCTTGGTGGAAGCCCACCTTGCTGCGTGTGTGAACGTGGTGTCAAAGGTCATCTCTGTCTATGAATGGAAAGAAGAACTTTGTGAAGAGACGGAAGTTTTGCTCGTCATTAAAACCCAATCCAATCGTTTGGAAGAACTGAAAGCAACCTTGGAGGAACTCCACCCTTACGAAGTACCGGAACTGATTGTCGTGCCTATCGTTGATGGTTTGCCAGATTATCTAAGCTGGCTCGCAGCCAATACTAAATAGCGTGAAAATGACGGGTCCTGCTTGCCTTCGGCGATCACCCGTCATTTTCAACCTCATCCCTTCGCTGTTTTTACAATGGATTAGTCACCAAGTGGCTGGCTTTATAGTCAATCGTCACACGAAATCGGCGGAAGAAATCAAGGCCAATGAGGGCTTTAATGCCCCACGATTTATCGAAATGAGAGACATAGACTTCCAAATTATCAATAGGATGAGAACAAATCTCGATTTGGAATAGAGTAACCCTTCCATATTTTTGGGTCTGAAGGCCTGGTTTTAACGAAATATCCTGTTTTGTTTTTTCCAAAAGACCTAAAACTTGGAGTGCTTCATCTGAAAACTCTGTTGCAGGAGCACCTGTATCGAGAAGAGCATTGAACTTATATCGCTTCTTACTTTCCGTGGTGACGAAAACAGGAAGGAATATGTAGCGTCTGCTTACATCAAAAGTGGTTATGATCTGCATGTGCTCTCAAACCCCCAGGGAATTGATATTCACCGGTATACTCGAATGCACAGCTCTTATTCGGAGCAGGTGGTTGAAAAACCTCCTGATCATCCTTTGAGTGTCTTTCAACAACACCACTGGCAACTCTACCAAATTGATCTAGCTTATAATCGGTAATGAGAAGCCACTCATCCGGATACGCTTTTTTCATCTCTTCCCATGTCATTTTTTGTTTCATAATGATTCCCCCCAAAATTTGGCTACATAATAAACTCTTTATGCAACCCTGGCAAAGCTTTTTCACCCTCAAGACATTGCAAAAGAAAGGCCAACCTTACTGGCATTTAATTTTAGATGAGATTTAAAACCGACGGATTTGAATCGCTCAGTGACGATTTTTGATCAACTTTTAAATTAACTCTGCGGCTTGGGCGTTAGATTCGAGTTGTTCCAAATTTTTACAACCAGGAATGACGGCGGTCACTTGCGAATTTTTAAGACACCACGCGAGGGCCCATTGAGCCATGTTGACTCCTTCGGGAACTTCCGTTTTCTTGATTTCTTCCACCATTTTTAGGCGTTCAAAATTTCTTTTTTGATCGAAGCGGGATCGTTGATCATTTCCAAAAACTGTTCCCGGTTTGTATTTTCCAGAGAGAAATCCACTGGCTAGAGGCATGCGTGCCAAAACACCCAAGCGTTGCTCTTTACAGATTGGAAAAACTTCCGTTTCGGGTTTTGTCTCGAGGCGGTTATAGATGACTTGCATGACTTCAACCCCGAATTTTTCAGAGAGTTTAGTTTGATGTAGGTAATCATTGCCGACAGAATTGCCCAAATGTCTTATCTTTCCCGCTTTGGCCTGTTCTTTCAAGAAAGCCCAGAGTTCTTCTTGCCCAAAGACATTATCATCTCCCGTATGAAATTGATAAAGATCAATAGTGTCTGTGCGCAGTGCTTTGAGAGAATCTTCAAGCTGTTTTAAAATTTCTTTCGGACTCCATTGATGAGTTCTTTCAAGATAGCCATTGTATTTGTGGCCAAATTTGGTGGCGATGATCCAATCTTTTCTGTTTTTTTGAAGGGCTTTACCAATCAGTGATTCAGAGAGGTGGTCGCCATAACATTCTGCTGTGTCGATGAGATTAATTCCTAAATCTTTCGCTCTACCTAAAATCTGATCAACTTCAGCTTGTGTGAAATCTTTTCCCCACTCACCCCCAAACTGCCAGGCACCGACACCAATAACAGAAACTTCTAGACCCGTTTTCCCAAGCGTGCGGTATTTCATTTAGTTGGTTTTGGTGAAATATTCTTGAGAACCTTTGGGATCGGGTTTCATCGTCGATTTCCCTGGTGTCCAATCCATGGGGCAAACTTCGCCATGCTTGGCCACATATTGAAAAGCCTGCAAGACTCGCAACGTTTCATCGACACTTCTTCCGACTCCAAGATCGTGCACGACTTGATAAACCACTTTTCCTTCAGGATTGATTAAAAATAAACCTCTCAATGCCACACCCGAATCGAGCAAAACTCCATAATCAGCACAGATTGTTTTTTTAACATCCGCTAACAAGGGATAGCGAATCTCGCCTAGGCCCCCTTTGTTGCGGGAAGTATTCACCCAAGCCAGATGAGAAAATTTGCTGTCGATAGAGCAGCCAAGGACTTCGCAATTTAACTTTTTAAATTCTTCGTAGCGATCGGACAAAGCTGTGATTTCTGTTGGGCAAACGAAAGTGAAATCCAAAGGATAGAAAAAGAGGCAAACCCATTTGCCTTTGTAATCAGCCAGACTCACCGTTTTAAAATCGCCGCTAACAACCGCCTCTGCAGTGAAATTGGGTGCATTTTTTTGAACCAATGACATAAAAGCCTCCTTAATAATTGCAGAGGGGTGACATATAGTAGCAGATGCCCTGTGTCAAGACTGGTTGATGAATTTGGGGGCTTTGAAGATTTTTCCTGCGGTTTCGAAGGCTCTCTCTTGAGCTTCGAAAGAGGCTTGAAGGATGGCCACGCGGGTGGCGGTGTTGTGGTATTTGAGGGAGGGCAATTTGGGATTTCGTTTACGATTTAATTTTTTCAAAAATTCCATCATGCTTTCCACTTTGTAGCCCATCAAATAGAGGGCCCGTCCGGCAAAACCGTCAGCATAAGCCTCTTCATCACGGCGCATTTCATAGAGTTCATCCCAAGTGAGGTGGCTCCAATCAACCCCTTTTGGGAGGGAGCTAATTATGTGACCCCATTCGTGCGCTAAAATGCCTGCCAGAAGATTTTCATCCTCTCCATATTTTTCCAAGAATTCAACACCGACATAGAGCGTCTCTTCATCATCGACACAAGCAATGGTGTTGTGTGCTGGAATAATTTTTTTGTGTTTTCTTTTTGTGAGTAGTCCTAATTTTTTTGCAATTCTTTGTAAAACCCCACCCGTTGCAAACATGGCGGCAATATCTGGCCTTAAAGTATTGAGATCCGCTGCCCTGGGAATTGGTTCTCCAAGCAGCTTTCGGATCTCTTCCGAATTGCCAATATTGCCAGAGCCGGCCACAACGCGGCTCATCCACAACGGTGGCAGTCTCGTCATTTTCGAATCAATTCTATCAACCATATAAAATGTTGTGAGAAAGTAGCGGGTCCCTTGGCCTCCGGCAGGCAGGCTGTCCCTCCGTGTTTTTGTGGGGGCCCCTAACTAAACCCCACAACAAACACTCCGGGCCACCCACTACTTTTTCAAACCTTTCTTTAATATTATCGGCAGCTTGTGTCAAAGAGTTGCGTCGATTTGATTCCATTCTTTTTCAAGCCTTAAGCGCCCAACCCATTCTTGAATGTATTTTTTGTCAATTTTGTCCTGCTGGATTTCCAGAATACCTTGAATATCATTCAGGTGTTTGTCACTTTCACTCTCCTGATACCATTTTAGTTTGATAATGATGAGGTCTTCAACCGTTGTGATGAATGTATCCAGACCAAACAGGCTAACCGTTTTCTTTCTTTTGAAGCGCGCTTGATCAAAAGCATCGTTTTGTAGTATCCAAAAATCCACTTTTGTATTGGTCTCAAAATGGATCAAGTTGAACATTGTTTGGTGCTTGAGTGCGTCTTGGATCCCCTCTTCGCTGATATAAAACTGTTTTTGAAATTTCTCGATCAAAGGCTTCACAGCTTTTTGTGAAAGGGAGATTTTAAAGTCAATATCATGTGTGGCTCTAGGTTTGCCATAATAGCTGACAGCAAAAGAGCCAATCAAAAAATAGGGGACTTTTGAATTATTGAGTTGCTCGACGACAAATTTGAGAACTGATGTCTGATCCATAAAGGCGCCTTAGCAGTTCCCTTTGGATTTGGGAAGAACTCCATTCGGGGTGTTCATTTGCAATCGCTGTTTTTGCAATTTGCAATACTGTTGAGGAGAGATCAGCAGCTATTTTAAGACGTTGCTCCCCACTCATCTCTCGAAGGCGTTGAAGGTATACTTTGGACTCTGTTTTTCCCATTAATTGCATTATTCTAAATTATTACATTAATGTCAAAGAGTTGCTTTGATGAGCACTTCCGTTAGGTATGCGATACCTAACGTTAATACTATCGACCATAGATGAAAATTATACCCTTTGTTGTTTCAAACGGTTTCTAATTTTTTTCCTAAAGAAGTCTTCTGCATTTTTGTTTTCTCCCATTTTAACAACTTCAATGGGAATTTGAGATGATTTTTGGAACCATCCGCCACGGGACCAAAGTATTTCAAACTCAGATACTAAAGAAGCTAACCTTGCCGAGAAATATGCTTCATCGCCATAAGAAGAGAGGTTTTCAATATCAGCAGAAGGGTCTTTTAAAAACTCATTAATAGCAGCTTGTGCCCCTTTTGTCCTCTGCTCACACTTTTCTTTTGTCGGTCTTCCAATTTGAAGCCAAGAGTAAAAAATACAAAGATAATCTCTTCTCGGTTGTGGTATCCCAGGAACCATGAAGAAATGGGTCTGTTTGCCATTTGCCTTGCGACCCTTAAGTCGGATCATTCCTGTGCCGTTTGGAAAGCGAAGATCGACATAATGCCTTTGGGATAAAAAGTCGACCCCTACATCAAAAGAATCAAGCTCGGGAAAGGCAACAAAGGAACCAAATAACGTTCTATAGATTGTGCGTCTTGAAGCAAAAGGGCCTGGGCCTGGAATGAGTGTTTGTGTCCGAGCTATCGTTTCCATATTTTTTTCGTCTGTATAATGTCTGAAAACAGTATCACCAGAGAGGATGATAGTATTAGATGGGTCTGTTTGCAAAAGAGGTGTTTTTTCTCCAATGATAACAAGTCGGGCGGAATCGGGTACGCCTTCAT
Organism: Deltaproteobacteria bacterium RIFCSPHIGHO2_01_FULL_43_49; assembly: GCA_001798075.1. GTDB lineage: Bacteria > UBA10199 > UBA10199 > SPLOWO2-01-44-7 > SPLOWO2-01-44-7 > SPLOWO2-01-44-7. Next base: position 69,457 of record MGRG01000006.1, read on the forward strand.
AAATTCTGCGATTCTCCCACCTTTTTGAAGAGGTTTTTACTTTTTTTAGCTGATCCAAAGGTCTTCGTTGATTTGCCAAAGAGCGAGCATAAAGGAGAGTGGAGGCTACTTCGTCGGTCGTGCGGTGAGAATCTTGAAATAATCTAGAGAGTTTTGAAGCAGGTACGTTGAACTTTGCAGGCAAAACTTCGTTTGGTGCCCAAGACTCAGGTAACTCTAAATAAACTGTTTCAGCTGCTCCGGCGGTTGCATTTATCGAGGCAACTCTCCCTACTACAGGGGGTAAAGCAGCTAATGTTATATTGGCTCCCACCATATAAAACCTCATTATTATTATCGGCAATTTCTGTCAAAAGGTTGCTTGTTAATTTCAAAAAACCATAACCATATGAAATTAAAAAGGAATTTAGCCTTATTACCCTATGGTAAATGTACCACTTAGTACCGAGTAATAATTGGTACTTTAACATTTTTATTTAGATGATGGGTGGGAGGCGAGGGGCTGTTAGCCTTTAGGCGTGCAAACCCAAGCCGAGCAGGACCCACCACCAACAGTTTAAAGTTTCTTTAAAGATTGGACCAGTTTGTTGGCGATGTCTTGGGCGTCTCCATAGAGCATGCGGGTGTTGTCATCAAAAAAGAGTTCGTTTTCTACACCAGCAAATCCTTTTCCTTTGCCTCTCTTGATCACCAAAACGTTTGTGGAGCGATCGACATCCAAAATCGGCATGCCGTAGATAGGGCTTGAAGTATTCGTGCGCGCTGCAGGATTGACAACGTCATTGGCGCCAATCACCAAACTCACGTTGGTGTTGGGAAATTCTGGATTGATCTCTTCCAGATCGAACAATTTTTCATAAGGAACACCCGCTTCTGCCAGCAAAACATTCATGTGCCCTGGCATCCGACCGGCCACCGGATGGACCGCAAATTTAACTGTGACTCCACGCTTGTCCAAAACATCCATCAGTTCACGGACTTTGTGTTGGGCTTGAGCCACCGCCATTCCATAGCCCGGCACAATCACTACTTTGTCGGCATAAGCGAGTAAAATCGCTGCATCGTCGAGTTCAATCGGTTTTAGACTTCCCATCGCACAACGTTCAGAACCGATTTCTTCTTTTCCAAAGGCCCCAAACAAAATGTTTTTGAGTGAGCGATTCATTGCCCTTGCCATCATTAAGGTAAGAAGTGTACCAGCAGCCCCGACAACCGTTCCCGCAATAATCATCGCGGCGTTTTCCATCGCGAAGCCTTCGAAGCCGACAGCCAGACCGGTCAAAGCATTGTAGAGTGAAATCACAACCGGCATGTCTCCACCACCGATGGGAAGTGTCATCATCACACCAAAAAGGAGGCTGGCTACAAAAAAGAGGGGAAGCATCCAAGGAATATGAGCGGAAAGAAGAGCACCCCCACAGCCAACAGCGGCAACAAAAATGATTAAGTTTAGAATTTTTTGTAGCGGAAAGGTAATGGGCCTATCTCGTATCAAGCCTTGAAGTTTGCCAAAGGCAATCACACTTCCAGAAAAGGCAATCGAACCAATCAACCCACCAACAATGGCTAAAATGACCAAACCAATGTTGGGGAGAGTTCCACGAAACAATTCTAACGCAGCAATCGCCGCTGCCGCACCACCCCCCATGCCATTATAGATCGCAATCATCTGAGGCATGTCGGTCATCGCCACTTTTTTTGCGGCGACCCAGGCTATAATACTGCCAACCACAACAGCAATGATCATCAAAGAATAGTTGTGAAGTCCTGGCCAAAAGAAGGTCACAACAACGGCAAGGAGCATGGCCCAGCCGGCCCAAATAATTCCACTGCGAGCCGTCACCGGAGAGCTCATTCGTTTGAGCCCTATGATAAACAAGAAGGCGGTAAGAAAATAAGCGATGTGAATGACCTGTTCCATTTAACTTTGTTTTTCTGCCCCACGTGGGGCTTTTTTCTTTTCAAACATCTCCAACATTCTTTCCGTTACGGCGTAACCACCCGCTGCATTAATCGCCCCCAACAACACACCGATAAAACCAATGGTTTGTTCGAGCGGAGTTTGTGCATGACCTAGCGCCACCATTGCCCCCACCACGACAATGCCGTGAACAAAATTGGAGCCAGACATGAGTGGTGTGTGCAAAATGACTGGTACCTTGCAGATGACTTCATAGCCGGTAAAAGCGGCCAGTAACAAAATATAGAGGGCTGACATCAAACCTTCCGTCATTTTGGACCTCCCGTCAGACAAGATTTTGAAACAATTTCATCTTTCCAGTCGAATTCCAGTGTCTTTCCATTTTGGGTAAGGAAGGTTAGAAAGTTATATAGATTTTTAGAATACATTTCGCTTGCGTGAATGGGCAACATGCTCAATAAATTGAGCGGTCCATAAATAATGACACCATTTTTTTCTATCACCTCGCCTGCTTTCGTTAGGGCACAGTTGCCTCCGCCTTCTGCAGCCATGTCGATAATGACAGAGCCCGTTTTCATTTTATAAACCATTTCTTCTGTCACCAACAGAGGGGCTTTTTTCCCAGGAATTTGCGCGGTTGTGATGACGACATCAGCACTCCCGACATGTTTAGAAACCATTTCTGTTTCTTTCTTTTTTTCCTCTTCGGTTAATTCTCTGGCATAACCTCCCTGTGTTTCAGCATCGATGGGAATTTCCAAAAACTTGGCGCCGAGAGATTCCACCTGTTCTTTAACAGCACGTCTCACATCATAGGCCTCCACAACCGCTCCCAAGCGGCGTGCGGTGGCGATTGCTTGCAAGCCTGCAACTCCAGCTCCCAAGATCAAGGCACGCACCGGTCTGATAGTGCCGGCTGCGGTGGTGAGCATTGGAAAAAAGCGTCCAGAAAGATTGGCTGCGAGGAGAGCGGCTTTGTAACCGGCAACGGTTGATTGAGAAGACAAAGCATCCATCGATTGGGCCCTGGTCACGCGAGGAAGAAGCTCCATGCCAAAAGAGATAATTTTTCTCTCTTTCATTTTAGAAACAAGCTGGGCATTTTTGTGTGGTGCCATGAAGCCGATGACAACGCTTCCTCCTTGGAGTTCGTTGATTTGCTCTTCGAGCGGGGGTTGGACAGTGAGAAGAACTTGCGCATTGCGAAGCAGCCCCTTTGCGTCAGACTCAATTTTCACACCGACTTTTTCATATTCGGAATCTGGAAAATAACTTGTTAACCCTGCCTTGGTTTCCAAATGAACTTCAAAACCGAGTTTGACAAAACGGTTGGCCACTTCGGGAACAAGGGCAACCCTTCGTTCTCCCTCCGCTTTTTCTTTCGGGACTCCTAAACGAATTGTCATGGCGGGTGGCTGTATACAGATTTGACAAATCAGAATCCACTATAAAAAAGAGGGGTTGGAGGGACTTAGACCCCGTAGCTCCAACTCGTTACTTGCGCATTAAATAAAGCTTTGTTAAAGGCCGCGAGACCATGACGTCACAAGAAATTCAGGAACTGCGAAACAAGTATTATAATGCGACGTTGACGGAGCTTTTTGAGGTGCAAAAAGCCCTTTGGATCTTTAGGGTTAAGCCGGATAAAGGTCTCATACCCTTCAAGCCTGGACAATATACTACCCTGGGTCTGGGCATTTGGGAAAAGTGTGTTGAGGGAAACGGTCCAGAAACAATAAAACCAGGCCAAGAAAAGCAACTTCTTCGAAGGGCCTATTCGGTTTCACACCCTGTCTTGGATAAAGAAGGAAAATTATTTTCTCCAGAAAAAATCGATTTTTATGAATTTTACGTGACCCTTGTGGTGAATGCTTCCAAAATACCGACTCCCCCCAGACTCACCCCGCGTGTTTTTGGACTAAAAAAAGGAGACAGGCTTAGCTTTGGTCCCAAAATGACAGGCCATTACAATCTAAACGGTTTGAAAAATACCGATCAGGTCGTCTTTTTTTCAACCGGCACAGGGGAGGCACCCCATAATGCCATGATTTGGGAGCTGTTAACTAAAGGTCACAAGAACCCAATTGTTTCTTGTGTTTGTACACGCTATCGCGCTGATCAGGCTTATCGCTCTTTGCATGAAAAACTGGAAAAACAGTTTAACAATTACAAAGTTATTTATTTAGCAACCCGCGAAAAAGAGGAGCCAAAGATGTATTGCCAGGATTTAGTTGTCTCGGGTGAGCTTGAGAAAAGAACCGGTGTGAAACTCGATGCCGCAAAAACCCATGTTTACTTGTGTGGCAACCCATCGATGATTGGAAGGCCAGAGGTAAAAGATGGGCAAAAGATTTATCCAAAGCCGGCAGGGATTATCGAAATTTTAGAAAAATCTGGATTCACAATGGCTAGCCCCACACAAAAAGGAAACATTCATTTTGAGGCCTATTGGTAGAAAACAAAAGGTGCCAAGAGTATACTCCTGGCACCTTTTGTTAGAAAGTCTTCAGGAATTTTTCGAGGCTTTTAAATCCTTTTGATTCAGATTTGTTAAATTGAACGGCGACTCTTTGACCGATTGCTTTGTGAAATCTTAAAATCTGGCCGCTTAAAGCGACATCCCGAAATTTTTCGGAAAGATCAACCACCACTTCACACGGTCCCTCTATAATTTCGGCATTGAAGTCGGCTAAGAGACAGATGCCACCTTTGCTGACATTTAAAGTGGCGGCGGGGATTAACTTCCCTTGGGAGCGCAACGTGGCAGGCAATTCCATTTCATATCTTGGATAGACGCGCTTTTCCTTCACTCATCCCTCCCTGTCCCTGTGGATATCTTTAACTCAATTAGGGTATCGGCCGCCAGCAAAAAAAGTTGCTTAAGAATTAAAAAAAAGTTGTGGTGGGTCCTGCCCCTACGGGCTGCACGCCCTCCCCACAGATCGGGCTGACAGCCCTCCGGGCCACCCACATCATAATATTAACTTTATTAAGTGACTGATTTTAGTAAATTTAATAACATTCCCCCCATGAAAATCGGGGTCATAGGTGCTGGCAGTTGGGGAACGGCGCTGGCGAGTCTGTTAGTTGAGGGCAAAGACAGTGTTGTCTTATGGGCTTTTGAGGGTGAGGTGGCCACGTCCATCAACCAAAACCACCGCAATTCCTTATATTTAGCGGAAGCACCCCTTCCTAAAAATCTTAAGGCCTCCTCTGTGTTAAAAGAGGTGGTAGAGGGGAGCTCTGTTTTGGTCAATGTCGTTCCTTCTCATTTAGCCCGAGGCGTTTGGGAAAGAGCCGCCCCCTTTGTTGACCCCGATGCCTTGATTGTGAATGCCTCCAAGGGATTTGAGTTTTCAACCGGAAAACGTCTCTCAGAGGTTTTGACGGCGGTATTGCCAACAATTCCCAAGGGCCATTTTGTAACGTTATCCGGCCCCACTTTTGCCAAAGAGGTGTTACACCATCAACCGAGTACGGCGGTGATCGCCGGCATTGATAACAAGGTGATGGAAACAATCCAAAAATTATTTCGAAGAGACTGGTTTTTGACCTATTTGAATCATGATGTGGTTGGAGTGGAAGTCGGTGGGGCTGTCAAAAATGTGATCGCCATTGCCGCGGGAATTTGTGAGGGGATGGGGCTTGGACTGAACACGCGCGCTGCCCTGATCACCCGTGGTCTTTATGAAATGGCCAAATTGGGAAAGGCATTGGGTGCTAATGTTGTCACCTTTGCCGGTCTTTCTGGAATTGGAGATTTGATTTTAACTTGTACTGGAGAACTCTCTCGTAATCGTTCGGTTGGCTTGAGGCTGGGAAAAGGAGAAAAATTAGACACCATTTTGAAAGAGACAAAATCGATCGCGGAAGGAATCAAGTCGGCCAAAGTTGTTTATGAATTGATTCAAAAACACAAAATCAATAATCCAGTTTGTGTGGAAATCTATCGAATGCTTTATGAATCAAAATTGTCTACCCAAGCCTTGAAGGATCTGCTAGCACTCAATTTGAAAGAAGAAATGGGAGGACTTTTAAAATGAAAACTTTGAAAAAGTGGCAGGGCCTGTCCCTCCGTGTTTTTGTGGGGGCCCCTAACAAAACCCCACAACAAACACTCCGGGCCACCCACCACTTTTTCACAGTGTTCATGGTTCTCATAACGACAGCCGGTGTGGCGTTTGCGCAGGCGCCGTCTCTCAATTTGCCAGAAATGCCCAAACAGTCTCTTACAGTGATTTTTAAAGATATCACCAAGCACGATCAGTTTAAAATGGTGATGCAAGCGATCAAACAAAGTAAAAGGGTGAGCCCTTTTGTGATGAAAAGGGCACAGCGTGGCTATATTGAGTACGAAGGAAAATTTTTTGGAGAAAGCGAATCGTTTTTGGAAATGATCAATCAGGCGGTTTTGGGGAAATTGCGTATCGATTCAAAGCCAAAAGGTGGGGAGGGTCTAGAGATCACTGTAACATCCCAGGGCTCTTGAAATGACAATCCGCTGAGCTATTCGCTCGCACTGGCAAAGCCAGATGCTCGCTAAAGTTAGGGTGAGCGTCTTGACGCTCCCCCCAACACCCCCCACCGCCGTTACTCCGAATAACAACCGAGAGCCCGGGAAATAACAATGCGCTGTACCTCACTTGTGCCCTCGCCGATTTCTAGCAGTTTTTGGTCGCGGTAAAATTTAGCCACCGGAAATTCTTCCATCAAGCCATAACCGCCATGAATTTGTACTGCATGATTGACCACGCGATACATCACCTCGGAGCAATAAAGTTTTGCCTGTGCTGCCAGTGTTTTAAATTCTTTTTTCTGATCTTTCATCCAACAGGCTTTGTAGAGAAGATTTCTCGCCGCTTCAATTTCGGTTGCACAATCGGCCAACTTGAAAGCATTCGCTTGAAACGAGGCGATTGGTTTTCCAAAAGCCTTTCTCTCTTTGGCATATTTGAGGGTGGCTTCGAAGGCCCCTTGGGCGCCGCCCAATCCCATCGCGGCAATGCCTAAGCGGCCAGAATCGAGTGTGGCTAACATTTGGCGAAACCCATCACCTTTTTTACCCAGCAGATTTCCTGCTGGGGTTTTGACATTATCGAAATAGAGTTCTGCGGTATTGGAAGCCCTCCAAACCAGTTTGTTGTGCATCTCTTTTGCCGTGAAACCAGATGTGTTTTGTTCTACCAAAATACAGGAGATCTCCTTATGGCCGTCTTGTCCCTTGCCGGTGATGGCTTGCACCGTGCAACCCCCCGTCATTTTGGAAGCCCCATTTGTGATGAATATTTTGGAACCATTGATAATCCAATGGTCGTCTTTGAGTGTTGCCGTTGTTTTAGAATTGCCGGCGTCACTTCCTGCTTCGGGTTCAGTCAGGCCAAAGGACCAGAGTTTTTTGCCACTGCATAGATCCGGAAGATATTTTTTCTTCTGTTCTTCAGAGCCAAAATGATAGATGGGCCCAACGCCAAGGGAATTGTGTGCTGCAACGGTTGCTGCTTGCGAGGCATCCACCCTTGCTAACTCCTCTACTATAATGATGTAGGATAGATAGTCGAGACCCTGGCCGCCATACTTTGGGTCACAAACCGCGCCCAAAAACCCCATCTGCCCCATCTTTTTGGTGAGCTCGTAGGAGAATTCTTCTTTACGGTCTAGTTCAAGGGCCTTTGGCTTGATCTCACCTTGCGCGAATTCCCTCACCGTTTTGCGTAACAGCTCTTGTTCGGAGGTCAGTGAATAATCCACCGAACGCTTATATTCACGATATTCTCTGTTGAAAAGGATTAATTTTTTTGCCTATCCTACGAGATCATGAATAATGTTCTTATCTTTACAGGCAGGGCAGCTCTTTACACGGAAGCAGCAGCCACTGCAGTTTTGGAGGCCGAGGGCAACGATTTGGCTTTGAGTGTTGCAACGGCACAGGCGGCCATGACCATGAGTAGTGAGGCTAATGGTGCACTCGTCTCTGAATTTGTTCGTGTTGAACAGACAGGTGACAGAGACAAAATAGCCAAGTTTATTCATAAGAAAATACCTCGTGGGATTTGGGTCAAAGCGATGAGCTATGTTGAGGGTGTGTTGTTACCTCCTGCAAAAGTTGAGACAAAAACCGATTCTGTTCCGGTTGCCACCGCTGTTTTTGCCGGTGCCCAAGTCTATGCTTCTGGGGATGTTGCAGTGACGCCGACAAGTACAAGAATTCGCAGAGTAACACGTGCAAAATATAATTTGATAGTAGGTAATATCGACCAATCTGGTCCGGGAGTTGGCGAATCTCTCTCTCAGTTTTTGAAGAGTCTCCATGGTATTGCTTCTCCCTATGCCGTAGCAATAGGAATGGGGGAAGGTGCTTCGGAAGAGATGGTTGCGGGCATGTGGGAGGGGACTTATTTGCCCTGCTCTCGAGAAGTGATGGAAAATTTAGCGCATGTTTTGGGATTGGATGATGGTCAAAAAGATAACCTGTTAACACAGTGGGGGCTCGATTGGCTCCGTTATTACGAAACGTTTCACTCCGTTCCGCAAGATTTAAAAGAAAATGAAAAAGCAGTGTTATTGGCTGTTCGGCTGGCGATCATCCGAGATCATGATGGGAGTATCCGCTCTGTTGAAGGGGTGAAGGTCGCCACTCTCAGGCGTTACTTGGAAATGGGCCTTTTTCCTGAACATACCGATCAGCGTTTTTCTTTTGCAGAAGTGTTGGGTGGTTTGGTCGGACGTGATTTTTTACGTTCTAATCTGGGGAGATCTATTTTGGGAGAATATTGGCAACCGAGCCGTTTTGAGGATTTCGAAAATATCACCAAAGAATATTGCAACGAATGGTTTGAGACAGTTGAGGCACAGCACAGTGGAGAAAAAACAAAAACAATTGTTGTCCAGTATCTTTTGAACGAGCAAGGAGGCATGGGTTCTTTTGGACCTCTTCTATTGGGACAAGCAAACAGACATCAGCGTTATGGAAAAATTTATATTAAGAAAAGAAACGATGGAAAATTTGAGGTAGTCGGTGCCAACAGTCCAACGGCAACAGAAAAGGCCATTCATTTCTTGCGCAATTCTACATTAGCCCGCGCTGGTTCTCTCATTATTCGTTCCGATGGATTTTTGGGATTCAAGACGATTTCTCCAGAAGAGATGGAGGAGCTTGAAGCAAGCCACATTGAAGACTGGTTTGATGAAGTTACCGATCGACAGGAGGGGATAGAACCAAGAATCATTGTTTGGCAATTCAGACTGCACCCTCCCTATGGCATTATCGCGCCAGAGGCCTTGGCGATAAGTGAGGCAAGCGAAGACAAACATTACGGGCAGATCTACATTCGCAAAACGAAAAAGGGAAATTATGAAGTTGCACATGTAAAGGGGAACGCCTCGGAAAAAATTGTCGGTCATTTACGCCGTTCCAACATAGTTTTCAAAGGAGCGTTGCATATTCCCTCCGATGTTTATGTGGGACTGAGAGGACTACGTTTGGAAGACCTAGATGAATTGCGCCCTAGCTATATCGACAGTTTCTTTGAACAGGTGGGGCGCAATCACGGAGGGATTCTGCCGGAAGAAATCATTTGGCAGTTTAGGCCGTCGGCAGAAGGTCTTGGCTATCTCAATCTCTTGGCGGTCGGAGAAGAAAGCAGCAATTATGGCCACTATGGATATGTCCGCATTCGCAGAAATCTGAAAGGTAGCTATGAGGTTGTTAGTGCAAAAGGGGCACAAGCAAGAGAAGTAACTGAGCGTTTGCGCGGGACGGATCTTGTCAAAAGTGAGACTTTGCGCGTGCGTGGAAATGGATTCTTGGGTCTAAGCGCTTTTCGCATGGCAGAGCTCAATGAATTGACGGGAGATGATATCGAGGGGTGGTTTCAAGAGGTTGCCAAAAAGAAAGGTTGGAGAAGGGGAAGAACAATCATATGGCAATTTCAAATGCAGTATGGTGGCACCCTCAGTTCCCAAAAAGCCCTGGCCCTGGGGGAAGAAGGCCTACAAAGATATCTAAGCAAAATCAAAATCCAAAGAGTGGAAGAGGGGCGATACCGAATTGTGAGTGGGAGCAAAGATCATGGTGTCGCAAAAGTAGTGGCTCAACTGCGAGTTTCACCTGTGGCGCAGGGAGAAACACCGGCGCTTCTTTTTCCCGATTCCCCACGTACACAGAAGGAAATAATTCAGGATCTCGCTGTGCAAGTACTTTCCATGTCAGATACTGATTTTGCAATCATGCGCGCAGGAGGTCTTCCACCCAACACCCCTGCAGAGGCCCTCGTCCAACAAATGGACAAAAACATTCGGTATGCTGCCGCAAAAATCGTTCAGACTTGGGCTGTCCGTGGTGTTTCTCTTGAATTTGAAGATGTTTACAGGCTGGCTCGAGCCTTTCTCCCTCTCTTTTTGAAAGAGAACAAATGGAATCCCGATCTGGGCCATATCCTCTTCTATCTAGGGTACTTTAAAGCTCATCTTGAAAGACGATTGGCAAAGCAATACCCCTTGATGCATGAGCAAATGAAAGCTTGGCGCACCGGCGGCAAGTCTGAATTGGAAAAGCGGCATTTGCGGCCACACAAAGAACCGGCACATCAAAGTGAGGAAAAGCCAACAATTTGGGATCGTATCAGTGGTGAAATCGATTTAGTCAAACAGGAGCAATTGATGTTGGCCGTTGCCCATGCCCTTTATGATTTTCTGGCCAGCACGAGAGTAAAACAGATTGAAAAAGAAGTTTTTATTTTGAGAAGTAGGGAGACTCTGGCCAAGATTGGCACTGTTTACAACGTGGTGAGAGAAAGAATCCGGCGAATTGAGGTGTGTGCCATACAACGCTGCCGTCCCCATGTGTTGCGGTATTTAAGGGAAATTGGCATGGGGGATATTTTGGATGAAAAAGATAAAAGAGCTACTGTGGAAACTGTCAGAGAGTTGAGAGATATTTTTTCCTTGGAAGAATTGGGGCGTATCATGGCTCGAGCCAATTTTGATCGTGAGCGTTGGGAGTTTTTGGCAGGTCAGATGCCCGATGTAATTCCTTCACCCCCCAAGTAGAGAAGGGAGTTTTCTTAAAACAAGATCCTCTAACGTTTTTTTCAAATAAGGGCCATAATAGAGTGCCTCACAGCGGACCACTTGGGCAATACCAGCTTTTTTAGCCTCTGGAATAATTTCGTGATCAATTTCAAAAAGGGTTTCGATATGATCAGTTAAAAAACTGATCGGAACAATGATGAGCTCTCGCACTCCCCTTGAGCCGAGCTCTTTTACAAACTTCATTGTGGAGGGTTTGAGCCATTCAATCGGTCCCACTTTACTTTGATAGGAAAGATAGCTGGGATTATCGCCGCCTAAATAAGTCATAATTTTCTCGCACGATTCTTTGACCTGTTTTGGATAAGGGTCTTTACGTTCTGTGACAAACGAAACAGGAAGCCCGTGAGCTGTAAAAAGGATGGGGACAGTTTTTCGTATTTTTTCATCAAAAGAGTCGAGTGCTTTTTTGATGCTGTAGCACCATGCTGCAATAAATTGTGGCTGATCATACCACCATTCGACCAGTTGATAGGGAATGGTTAATCGTCTTGCATCATATGATTTTTGGAATTCTTGCAAAACGGAAAGAGTTGTTGCCGTTGAGTAGTGTGGAAACATAGGAATAACCACCATTCCTTTGGGTTGGAGAGAGGCTATTTGGGAAAGGGTTTCATCAATCGTTGGTTTCCAATAGCGCATTCCCACAAAAACGGGAATATCTAGGTTCGCTTTTTTGAAACCCTCCTCCAGATCGCGACAGATATTTTTTGATTGTTCGATGAGAGGGGAACGGCCTCCGATCAGTTTGTATTCCTCGATAACTTTTGGGGATCGATATTTGGCTATAATTTTCGCAAAAATCTCTTGTCCAAAAGGAAAAGGAAAAATTAAACGATCCGAAAAAAGATTTTTTAAAAAGGGTTCGACATCGTCTAATTTTTCCGGCCCGCCAAAGTCCAGAAGTAAAACAGCAATCATGTTTTTTGTACCGTTTCTACAAACGCTGCTACATTTTCAACCGGTGTCTTTGGCAAGACGCCGTGGCCCAAGTTGGCGATATAACCTGCGTAGCCCTTCATGGTTTGTAACATATCTTTGGTCTTTGAGCGAATTTCTTGGGGGGTGGCCTGCATTAAAATGTGGGGATTGAAATTACCTTGGATGGCTACATTATATAGTTTTGCCCTAGATAGTGGTGTTTCCCATCCCACAGAAATCACGTCACACCCGGTTCCTACCATTAAATCCAAAAGAGGTTCACTCTCTTTAACATATAGTATGATAGGAATATCGGTTGGCTTTAAGGCAGTGACGATATCCTTTATATAGGGGGCAGACCAGATGGCGTATTCTTCTGGGCTTAAAGTACCTCCCCAACTGTCAAAAATCTGAATGCAATCGACACCTGCCTCAATTTTTGCCTGCAAATAGAAAATCGTTTCTTTCGTCAACCTTTCCAGAAGTTTTTGTAAGAATGGGGTAGGACCCACATTTTTTGAAGACTGCATCATATAAGAAGCGACGGTCCAAGGGCTTCCGGCAAAACCGATTAAAGCTGCATCTGATTTTATTTCATTTTTAATTTGTTTAAGAGCGTTGATCAAAAAAGCGATTTTCTCTTTATCAAAAGGCTTTAGCCCTTCTAAATCTTCTTCACTCGCAATCAACTTCGAAAACTTTGGCCCTTGCCCTTCAATGAATTTTAAATCCATTCCCATCACCATCGGCAGCAATAAGATGTCTGAAAAAACAATCACAGCATCCATTTGAAAGCGCCGCCACGGTTGCAAAGAAATTTCTGTAATCAGTTCATCGTTGGTAAGCATTTCAATAAAGCCATGTTGCGCACGAATTGCTTGATACTCAGGAAGATAACGCCCCGCCTGGCGCATCAGCCATACCGGTGGCCGATCTGAATTTTCACACCGAAGTGCTTTTAAAAATCGTTCTTTTGATTGCATGGGTGCTGATCGCTAGCATATTGATTTATAGGTGTCACCACATACCGCCAGGTACCAGGTACCTGGCGGTATTTTGTAACTGCTTAGAATTATTAGGGATTTTTAATGGCCCCTGCCCGGGGCCATTTTTTTTAAAAAAATTTCAAAAAGTAAGCAACTTTTTTTTCAGCGTGACGATACCTATATTGGATAGGGAACTTATCAAATTAAGGAGGGATCATGATTTCCGGTGGAGAATATTCAGTTAAGCTAAAAGTTGACGGTAAAGATGTAGACCATAAGTGTATTCAATTTGTTGATCCAGAAGATTCTAAAGCCATTGAAGAAAATTGCGTTCCAGAAAAAGATTTCAATGCGTTTGTGGACCATTTCATTGATGAATCTTTGTTGGTAGTTAGAACGAGACAATGTAAGGACGAAAAAGGCGAACCAGGTTTTTGTTGGGACTCTGAATATATAAGGGCCGTTCGATTTTTGGAAAAGACAAATGTAAGGGAGCGTATTCTTATTAGCACAACGCGTTGCAATGAAGTCAAGGATGCCTTGTCAAAATCTACAACTGATGAAGCAGCAGAAAAATGGACCGACGGCGATTATATTGATCACAATAATGCGGTATACGCAAGTTTTCCAGTCGATTGTAAGAAAGCCGGTATTTTAGCCGAGATTCTAGCTAAGACGAAAGATTTAATCTCAAAATGCAGTGGTCTTGAGCATACCGAATGTAATGTGGCATCAGAAGAGTGTGAATGGAAACCGGGAATAGGTCCCAACCAATGCACATTCGAAAAAAATGCATGCACCGAACCTGCTCGAAAGGCTCTAGAAGCAAAACAAAAAGCCGAAGCAGAAGCCAAAAAGAAAGAAGAGGCAGTGAAGAAAAAAGCCGAGAAGCCAGAAGATAGAAAACCAGCAAAAGCAAAAAAAGACAGTAAAATTGTTCCACTACCAGAAGAATAAAAGAAGGAGAACTTTATGATTTCAGCAGGAGCACAAGACATCAACGCCATCAAGAAAGTGGCCAGGGAGCATTTTCGCATTCCTGAGGAAAAAGTAGATGCTGTTGTCAAGCAATATGTAACACAGATGCGATTTGGCGTTGACAACATCTACGGAGACCCTGCCAAACCGTTGGTAATTGATGGAAAAGAAAATCCCCTAGCCTCTGGTACTGTGGAGAGAAAAAAACCAGAAAAACAAGCGGCGTTGGAAGACTGCTTTCTGGACGGCAAAATCAGAAAAGCCAAAGAGTTAGATGAATGTCGGGGAAAACCCGGGAAAGCAAATATCGATAAAGCCATCGATATGTTTCAAAATACGGGTGATAAATTTGTTATGACCCGTTATTTTGGTGGCACTGCCAATAACCCCTATGACTGGTTTGCTGCTGCTGCCAGACAATTGGGTGCGACGAGTGCTGCAGCCCCAAGCCCTGTCACAGGTGAAGTCATTACAAAAGTCGGTTGGGCAGGAGGTTTTGGTTTTCAAGGGGAAGCAGCCGTTATCGGGTCTTTTGAAGTGGCACCAAAATTAAAACTTGGATTTTTGTTTGCTCCTGAATTGGCTACTGAAAGTTCTCCCGGAAGTTATACCGGTGATCAAGCAATCGTCTCGGGAAAATATTTTAAAGATGATTTACAAGGAGCCTGGGGTGGCGTTGCCTTCGAGGCGACTGTTGCCTATCAATTAGTTCCTAGTTTGGCTCTAAAAGGTGGTCTGGGATTGGTTTCCAGAGAACCCTATATCGGTTTGGGTGGAGAGGCAGGTGTTGAGTGGAAACCCTTAGACAAAATTAAGAATTCTAAAGGCAAGGAAGTTGATCCTTTAACCATTTCTGCGACAGCAGTCGCTAGCAATAGTAATTTTGTTTCTGGAACATGGGGTTTAGGTGGCAAGTTAAACGCCAAGATTCAGTTGCCTTCTACATTGAACGGAACAACAATTGAACTTGCTGCACTTGCTAGCGCTGGCAATCCAGAAGATAAAACAACATCGACTCCGGCTAATCCGACACATTATGAATTGAGAGCAAAAGCTTCTGCAAGGCCCTTTCATCCCGCTCACACAATTGGTGCGGAAGGACGAGCCCATTTTGCAACTCTCGAAAACCAACCAACGGCTAATTGGCAGACATTCAAACTAATGAACAATGTCGATTTGGGATTTATGGTTTTTGATCTCAATTATAGTTACCTGCATGGAAAATTGCCGGGTGGTGACTATAGAACGTTGACACCGACATGTAGCCCGTTTGAACAGTGTGGGTCTCCCATTACTATTGGTCGAGTTGGGCATGCTGCAGAACTGCTTGTAGGTAAGCAATTTGGTCCTGTAACGCTTAAAGTTGGGCCTCAAGTTACCAACCAGGCGAATGAGATTCAATCCGAGGGAGAATCAGCAACAACAGATGATAAGGGATGGAAATTAGGTTTTGGAGCTAGTGCTGCAGTAGAATTTTAATTTTGAAAGGACAAGGGGTAAGGTATGAAAAAACATAATACGAAACGATTCTTAGGGGGGATGGCTATCAGCCTCTTTTGGCTAATGGCAGGCTGTAGTGATGGGGTGCTTTCACTGGGTGGCGTTTTTGGTGAAGAAAACCCACTACCGCCGCCAACGATTAAAGATTTCAAAGCCGACCCCGTAACGGTTGAATACGGCGGGTCAACAACCTTATCCTGGGAAGTCAGCGAGGCTGATAAAGTAGAAATTGCCTCGACGAGTGCTACTAACAAATTCAGTTATTCAACAGACAAAGATTTCAAATCAAAAACAATTGTTGAAGGTCTCAAAGAGACAACGACATTTATTTTGACAGCTACGAAGGAGGCTCCGAAATGTGAGGGAGAAGCGTGTCCAGCAGAGGTAAAGGCAGCCAAACAGACTCCATCTCCAGAACCGCAGCCGGCCCCCGCACCCGAAGGTGCACCGGAAGCTGCAATAGAAAATGCCCAAGTGGTGAAAAAATCGGTGACCGTGACTGTTAAAGGCTCTGGTGTGGCCCTGAACATTGAAGAATTTTTTTCAGAAAGTCCTGCAGTGGATGTTGGGGAACAAACAATTCTTCACTGGTCCGTGGTTCCAGAAGAGGCAGTCATCAATATCAAAGCCTCTACGGGTGAACCACCTGTCCAAGTTGATTGCGGTGTGGAAGCTTCCACAACCAAAGAGTTGGAATCAGAAACAGGTGAAGTCGTAGAAAATTTTAAACCTCAAGGTTGTGCGACTGTCTCGCCTACAGAAGATACTGTCTATACTTTGGAAGCTAAATTGGGCGAAGTAGTGGTTTCCAAAGAGTTGAGTGTGGCTGTTAACACCGATCCAAAAGTGGATCTTTTAACTGTCAATGGTGTTTCTAGCTTGAAAGTCACTAGCTATCCACAGCCAGTCGAACTGGCTTGGAAGGCGAGACCCAAGAGTGCCAAGATCACCATTAGCGCTGAACCTTCTGTCATTAGTAAGGATGGTTTGCCGACCGATAGCAGCGAAGTGGAAGGAAGTATGGCTGTTACAGTGCGGGGAGATACCACCTTCACCTTGACCGTTAAACTTGAAGGAAAGCCTGATGCGACTGCGCAAGCAAGTGTCACCGGATCTTTTAGCGCCGGTCTTGATTGTTCACAATTCTACGTGACAACAAACATGCTGACCCCTGTTTTGGAAGGTGAAAAGGTTGCCATTAGCTGGTCGATTCCAGAAATGGCAAAATCAGCGATTAACGCTATTCGTGTTACTGATAGCATGGGTGATGGACCGGTCGTGGATCCTAAAGCCATGGACCATGCGGAAGTTTCTGCGAAGGCAGGTGGGTACAAAGTTTCTTTCCAAGCTCAAGGAAAAGATTATTGCCCCACAACAGTTCATATGCCGGTCGCGAGTTTGGAAGAATTAAGCCGCGACAAAGCAGTGCGTGTGGTGCAAGACGCCAGCAAGCCAAACGAGGCCTATGTCGGTCTTGATAAAGGATTCAATGGCGGCAAAATTCAACTTGTCCATTATGATCCGATTAGTCATGCCATGGAGGTCGATTTCTTCTCGGCTCTAAAAGGCTATGACCAACTGAATCAATATCTACAGGCTAGCTTCATGGAAAATATCGTTAAGACATTTCCTGTGAATGCGGTTGCCTCCTCTGCTAACCGTTTGTTTGTAGGAACGACAGGGGCTGTACTCTATCAAGATGGTGATCAATGGAATATTTTAGCGCCACTTAGGCACCGCGACTATACCAAAACTTATAAAGCAGAGGGTCACGATTCCTGTTTTGGCATGAAACAAAGCGGCAAGGTAGCTGCTGTAAAAGGTGATATCACAACCCTAAGACAAGTCTGTGATATGGTGGCTACCGAAGATGGCAAACTCTATGTCGCAACTGATCAAGGGCTCCATATTGTTGATGATGTGGAAGCCTACATTAAAGATAAGAATAACAAGAGATGGACAAATGTCGCAGAATTAAAAGACTCAATTGTCAACGATATTGAAATTGTGAAAGCAGGCAATGAAACGGCAGTGTTGGCCGCAGGGTCCAAAGGGGTTTACCATTATGATGCTGCCTCTTCAACATGGGCTCCATTAAATGGTGGAGCCCTAGGCGCTGAAGAGACTGGTGATCTCAAACCGGTCTATTCAATAGCGGCTTTTATGGGTTACCTCGGCCCTGTGATAGCTATTTATCCTCCTCCTCCGCCAAGTTTAATCGTGGCTGCCGGAAGCCAAGATGGTGTCTATTTGAAAGATGTAACAGCCAAGGGAGCGTGGGTTAAAAAATCACTCCCTGTTTCTGCTGAAGAAAAAGCCGGCAAACCCGAAAATTATGAGAAAGTCTACAGTATTGCCTTGGATGTGAATGGGCTTTTCGTCGGAAGTAGTTCTGGTCTCTATGTCAGCCGCAACGGTGGTGAGAGCTTTGAAAGTGTGGCAACACCTCTTGTTACAGTGATTCATCCAGACGGTACCACATCTACTGAGGCTCCTGTGGTTCGCTCGATTAGTGTCTCTTCAGATGGCGATCCAGCAACGAAGGCGAATTATACCCTCTATTTGGCAACAGAGCAGGGTTTGATTAGGGCCTTTATACCGGAGTGGAAGATGTCAGCCGTCGTGATTGACGACGATGGACTGGAGGGCCCAGTAGTTGCTCCTGTTCCAGCACAACCGGCAACACCGTCTGCAACAGGTACAGTTACTTTCTACTAGCCTTATCTATTGGTTTTTATATAAATGCCGCATGTCGATGAGACGTGCGGCATTTTTGTTTCTACGAGTGTCATTGCGAGGCCGAAGGCCGAAGCAATCCACGAGAGATTGCTTCGCTTTGCTCGCAATGACAACCGTTGCGCTCCTCGCAATGACAACCGTTGCTCACGGCCAAGTCACCAAAGTTGATCCCCTCGTTCACATTTTTGCGAAACAGGCTGAGGGATTGCTTCTCCCCTCTGGGGCTCGCAATGACACCCTTGCTAGCAAAGCTATTTCGGTGAACGCCAGTGGCCAAAAAGTTATCGATTGTTTTGTGCAAGTCTATGACCCCGCCAAGGCGGAAGTCGTTGCCGATCGTTTGCAATCGATAGGAGGACAAGCCCGCTCCATCATCGATAACATCATGACCGCTTTTGTTCCCCTGGATGCGATTGATGAAGTCTCCTCGTGGGAAGAAGTGAAATATATTGAGGCGGGCAAACCCCTTCTTCCTAAAATGGATGTAGCTCGCACAGTTACCAATGTTGATGATGTGAATGCGGGTACCGACTTGGATGCCCGCTATGATGGCTCCGGTGTGATTATTGGTGTTGTGGATGACACCGCTCCTGACTGGGGACACGAAGATTTCAAAGACTCTGCCGGCAAAACAAGAGTGCAATTTTTCTGGGACAAGTCTGCTTCCGGTTCGGGTGTCAGTGAGATTTCTGGATCGAGTGGACTTGAGTGTACCAATACTCAAATGAACAATAGCCTTAGCAGTGCAACAACAAATACTTGTGGTGCTACTTCTGGCGGAGATACTTCCAGTCACTCAACCCATGTTGCAGGGATTGCCGCAGGGGACGATTCCACCTACAAAGGTGTGGCAACGGGTGCCGACATTATTTTTGTCTATAATACAGAAACGGATGCTGACAGTGGTGGCAATTTAAGCACGACTATTGTGGATGATGTTCGCTATGTTTTTGCCAAGGCTTCTTCGCTAAAACAACCCGCCGTGGTCAATCTTTCTTTGGGGACCTCCATTGGTGCCCATGATGATACCTCTTCGATGGAGACCTCTTTGAATAATTTAGTCTCAGGCCACCCAGGCCGCGCCATTGTTAACGCTGCGGGTAACGAAAATTTTAGTCCTAACGATACTGGGGCTGCGACTTATAACGGGCTCCATGCCGCAATCGATGTTACGAGTGGCAGTGATGAAGCCTTTGATTTTTCGGTCCGCAGCGGTTCTACTTTGCGTTCTCTAGGACTCCAAGTCATCGTCGATATTTGGCTTGCTTCCACCTCAACATGTACGGTGGAGTTGGATGGGTTTGATTTTGCTAAAACAGCGGTTTCTGTAAACATGGCAGCCGCTTCTGCAGGTGGAAGCAAAACCGCCAGCGGCGGTAGCGCCACTCTTGCTGTCGATTTTACTGATTCAACAAACGCCAATAATGGAAAGAAACACGCAATAGCCACAGCAACATTTGCTAGCTCACTAACCAACGCACAAATCCAAGACAATTTTTCTTTTGATCTGATTTTTAGAGGAACCTGCGCCGGCGATGCCTGGCTCTGGCCGGACAGAAACTCTACTGTTAGTTTTACAAAACAGTTTGGCGGGACCGATCGGGGCTTTGGTTACACTTATGTTAATGGAGATAGTAACAGGACGATTACAATCCCTGGTTCCGCCTCCAAAATTATCGCGGTTGCCTCTTTTATGTCTCAGACCGGCTGGACAGACTCGACAGGGACAACACATAATCAGACCGCTACCTCAGGAACCGATTTTACTTCGCTTGGAGCGACAGGAGGAACCGTCAGTGATATTTCTCTTTTTTCCAGCCTTGGCCCAACACCCGATGGGAGAACCAAACCAGACATTGCAGCGCCAGGTGAACCGATTGTTTCTGCACTATCCTCTAGTAACTCGGTTTCTTCTGGAAAAAAAGTAAACTCCAACCATTTCAAATTGGAAGGGACTTCAATGTCCTCCCCCCATGTTGCGGGAATTGTTGCTTTGATGTTTCAGAAAAATAAATGTCTTACATCCAATCAGGTCAAGACATTGCTGACAGAAAATGCCGCAACGGATAGTTTTACAGGAACCGGTTCTTCCATTCCAAACAATGAGTGGGGTTATGGAAAAGCAGATGCCTTGGCGACGATGAAGGATGTGGCGACGCTATCTGGAGAGACTTGTGGTCTCACGGGGACGGGAGGAGCTCAAGATACGCCTGTTACAACAACATCTGGAACCGCAGCAGGAAGTGGATGCCTTAACATTGCAAATGGAAATCCTAACACTCTTTCAATTTTTTGTTGGGTTGTTGTGGTGTTCCTTGGCTTGACATTCCGAAATCGATTCACTACTGAGTGAACTGTGCAGCCCAACCGTTTGGAAAGAGTCTGGCATTTTGTAAAACCCGAAATTTTACAGCGATGGGGTAAGCTTACCAACGGCGATTTGGAAAATTGTCAATATCAATATGATCTGGTTGTCGAGGCAATACGCCGGACCTACTTTGAAGGACGTTCTCATTTATCCTTAGAAGGTGAAATTAGAGATTGGCTCAACAAACGAATTGACCATTATGAAAAATCAGACAAAATCCATTGAAACGAACACCCGTTTTGAGGAAAAGGGTGCCCTAGAAAGCGCGGAATATCAGAAGTCCCAGGGCTATTTTGTTTTTGAGGAGCTCTCCAATAGCCAACAAAGTCAAAAAGGCAAGGTTCTTGCAAGACCGATTGAGTCAATTGATTTAGAAAAGGTTAATTCCATTGATCAGTTGGTGACTGCTTATGGAGAGGCCTCCATTCAGGCAAGAAATATCGGTGATTGTGCACAAGTTTGGGAGCAGATGTTGACCGACCCCGATCGTCCAACCATTTTTTTAGGACTTGCCGGTCCCTTGATTGCGGCTGGGTTGCGTAAAGTCATTCGCGACATGGTTCATTACGGTCTGGTCGATGTGATTGTTTCTACCGGTGCTATTTTGTATCAGGACATTTATCAAGCAAAAGGTTTCAAACATTTTAGAGGAAGTTCTGATGCGGATGATTCTGTTTTAAGAGATCTCTATATCGATCGCATTTTTGATACCTATGTGGATGAAGAAAAATTCTGGAGGCTCGATTGCACCATTGGCCAATTTGCGAGCGCCCTTAAACCTGGCAAATACTCCAGTCGCCAGTTTTTGGCCGAAATTTCACAGGCATTAGACGATGAAAATTCCATTTTGGCGACGGCGTATAGAAGGGGAGTTCCTGTTTTTGCGCCGGCTCTCAACGATTCTTCGATTGGGATTGGGCTCACCGAACATTATCATCGCTGTGTTAAAGATGGAAAACCGGGTGTCACGATCGATTCGATTCAAGACAACTATGAGCTGACCCAAATTGTAGTTCAATCGAAAGCAACTTCGGCAATTTATATCGCGGGCGGAGTGCCCAAGAATTTTATCAATGACTCGGTCGTCATGAGTTATATTTTTGGAAAAGATACCGGTGGGCATCGTTACGCCTTTCAATTAACGACCGATGTTCCGCACTGGGGAGGCTTGTCCGGTTCTACGTTAAGTGAGGCAACCTCTTGGGGAAAGGTTTCTAAAAAGGCCGAGCATGCCATGGCCTTTGTGGAGCCCTCTGTTTCTCTTCCGTTAGTAGCAGGTTATGTGATGAAAAAAGGACTAGGTCGCAGACGCCCCGCCTTGCAAATGACCTGGGATTCTCCCAGACTCACCTCCTTAAAGACAGTTGGATAACAACAAATCCTAAATTCTAAATGGTTCGACAAGTTCACCATCCTGAGCAAAGTCGAAGGACAAATCCCAATGATCCAAATCCAAATGTCCCAAACAATTGTGTTTGAAATTTTGGTTATTGGAATTTAGAATTTGTTTAGGATTTAGATATTAGGATTTGGGATTTTCCCACTTAGGTCCCGTTTCAACGATGTTCGTATTTTAAGTAGGTCCTTGTGATACATTGGGGCCTTAAAATCAGGATAGGTCCATTCGAAGGGAATCCATTTTCCCTTTTCAAAGCGGAGCAATGTGTAGACATAGACATCTTTAGAGAGTGCCACTTTTTGACCTCCTGCTTTTCCGGAAGCCAAAACTACTTTGAACAAATCGACATAGCCAGGGTCGATGTTAATGGTTCGATGTTCTAGGTTCGATGTTCGATGTTCCAATTTTTTGGTGAGTTTTTTGAGTTCGGCGAGTTTTTCAGGTTTAAAAATCTTTTTGAAACTGATCAAGCAGCGTTCTAATCCAGGACCCAATTCTTCTTCATAATAATGACTATGTTCAAAAAGATGCCACTCACTTTGCACTTCCATCGGGCCCAAGAGTTTTTCAAAGGCTTTGATAACTTTCTCTTTGAACTTTTTATTGGAAGTCAGAAGAAAAAGAATTGCCTTGGATTGAGGAGGGTAAATACTCGTCATTATCTCACCAATTTATATCCAATCTGAAATAGATAAACACAGAGTGCGAATAAGAGCAGTGTTAGAAGGCCAGAGAGAGCCACAGAGTGCCAAAGGGGAACCTCCAGAATTCCCAAAACTCCATAGCGTATTCCATCCACCATGTAGAAGAGGGGATTCACAATCGATATCTTTTTCCAGATGTCTGGCAATAAGTTGATCGAATAAAAAACACCGCCCAAATAGACCAAAGGAGTAATAACAAAGGTTTGTGTGGTTGCGAGGCTGTCCCAGGTTTTGGCCCTGAGTGCTCCGATGATGCCCCAGCAGCCAAAAAGAATCGATTGTTGGATCAGAAAAAAGAAAGTGACCGGCCAACTGAAAAGAGGCTGTTTTAAAAGAAGGAGTGAGACTGCTAAGGTGATCCCTCCGATTAAAATTCCTCTGGCAATGCCACCCACCACAAGGGCGGTGACAATCTCAATGGGCTTTAGGGGGGCTGCCAAAATGTTATCCAAACTTTGGTCAAAGCGAGCCATGTAAAGGGAGGTCGATGTATTGGAAAAGGCGTTGTTCATCACCCCCATGGCGGCAAGGCCGGGTATGATATAGAGAATGTAGGGAAAGCCGTGAATTTCCTGGATGCGCTCCCCCAGAGAAAAGCCAAAAATCAAAATAAAAAGGAGGGTCGTCAAAATAGGTGGAAAAATAGTTTGGCGAATCAGTCTCCAAAATCTGAAAAACTCTTGGGTGACTAAAGTTGCAAATCCCGTGAAACTTCCCATTCCTTGGCTCCTTCAGCAAGACTTTTGCCTGTTAGGTTAACGAATACTTCTTCTAAAGAACCTGGCCGAACAAATTTTAAAACTCCTTTACGCTCTTTATTTTCGAAACGATATTTTTCAATGAGTTTGGTTGGCGAATCACACGCGACAATTTTTCCTTTATGAATAATGCCTACTCGTTCGCAAAGTAGTTCTGCCTCTTCGATGTAATGAGTTGTTAGTAGAATTGTTGTTCCATCCGAATTGAGACCTTTCAAAAATTCCCACAATTCATGTCTTAGCTCTACATCAATTCCGGCCGTTGGCTCATCTAAAATCAAAATTTTTGGTTTTCCCATCAACGCCCTGGCGATCATCAGGCGTCTTTGCATTCCGCCGGAGAGTTTAAAGCGACCCACCTTTCTTTTTTCCCACAACCCGAAATCTTTTAATAATTTTTCGGCTCTTTGTTTAGATTCTTTTTTGGAAAGACCGTAAAAACCACCTTGAAATTCCATAACGTTGCCAATGGGAAAATAGGCGTGGATATTGATTTCCTGGGGAGAGAGTCCCAGATAGCGTTTGGCAGCCAGCGGTTCTTTGCGGATATCATGCCCCATTACTTTGATGGAACCAGAATTGGGTCGAACCAGGCCGACAATCGAATTGATGATTGTTGTCTTGCCCGCTCCATTGGGCCCTAAGAGCCCAAAAAATTCTCCTTGAGGGATAGATAAATCGATCCCTTTGAGTGCCTCAACTGTTGCACTGTAAGATTTTTTCAGCCCAGTGATTTCAATGGCGTTCATGGATTGCGCGCCCGGAAGGATTCCCTCCGCCTCTCGGCTACGGGACTTCCTCGGCGACCCTCCTTCGGATGGTGCCCGCCTCGGTCGTCGAACGTGCAGATTTTATAATACTGCCGCATGACGGGGGCCCATGCTTGTTGTGAGCAATCAGCGCGCCCGGAAGGATTCGAACCTCCGACCTCCTGATCCGTAGTCAGGAGCTCTAATCCACTGAGCTACGGGCGCGCTGATTGCTCAATTTTCATGGGCAGTCATGCGGCCTCCTTGCACGTGGCGAAGCGCGAGCTTCGCAACCTCCGACCTTCCCTAGCGCATTTCTCCTTATATCTTGCCCAATAGCATGAATGAAATAACCAAGCTGTAGATCACGAGAGATTCGATCAGTGCCAAAGCAATGATCATTGGTGTCATCACTTTACCGGCCGCTTCTGGATTTCTGGCGATTCCTTCAAGCGCCGACGCAGCGGCACGTCCCTGGCCCAAAGCCCCTCCAAAAGCAGCCAGACCAATACCAAGGCCTGTTGCCAAAGCAAGACCCGCTTTCAAAAAGGTATAAACTCCCTCTCCGGTTGGGAGCGGTGCTCCTTCTGCAGCCATCAAAACCGCAGGGCAGACAAGAACTGCAAGTGCAACTACAACGATTTTCTTCAACATACCTTCCTCCTGTTAATGAGATTCCTCTGTCGCTAGTCCAAGATAGACAATCGACAAAAGTGAAAAAACAAATGCTTGAATAAAAGAGATAAACAAGCCCAAAATCATAAAAATAACCGGCACCAAGATGGGAGTCAGCTGTGAGAAGACTCCCAGCACCAAGTGATCTCCCGTCATATTTCCAAAGAGACGAACGCTCAAACTCACCGGTCTTACAACGTGACTGATTAATTCAATAATCAACATCAAAGGGCCAAGCCAGATGACCGGTCCTAAAAGATGTTTAAAATAATTGACGAGGCCTTGTTCCTTGATCCCCTGATAGTTGTAATAGAGAAATACAATAATCGCGCAAGCGGCATTCGTGTTGATGTTTTCAGTGGGTGGGGCAAGTCCCGGAATCAGCCCAATCATATTGCAAAAAAGAATATAGATGAAAAGGGAGCCAATGAGAGGAAAGAATTTTTGTGCCTTTTCACCCAAGACACCTTCCATCAAGCCGAGTAACGCTTCAACCACCACCTCAAAAAAAGTAGCAGGTGTCAATTTGTCTTGGGGGACCAAACAAGCTTCCGTTTTTTTGAGTCTTCGATTGGCAACCCAAGAGAGAATTATCAAAAGCAACGCGACAGATCCTGCAGTAACAATGTGCATGGTATGATGGTTAATCAACGCCATTTAAATCCTTTCACAATCAATGCAATGACAACAACGCTAAAGCCAAGCAAAAACGGAACTGGATTAACAAAATCTTTTGTAATCAAAACCCAGAGAATCAGCGCTAGCAGAGTCAATTTAACAACACTCTGGATTGCCAACGCCCCCCATTTTGGGGCCTCCTCTTTGACCAGGCCTTTGGCCCACCATTTCCAGAAGGCCCAATTAACTAATCCCAGAACAAGTCCTGCAACAAAGGAGGCAGTGAATTGCAATGTTTGTCCCATTTCGTCAAGTAGGTTTTCTATTCCCAAAAGGTAGTCACTACCCTTCTGCAATTTTTACCAAAAGGTAGTGACTACCTTTTGGTGCGCCAGTTGAGGATGCGGATGAGGTTCCAAAGGCCCCCTGTAAATCCAAGGACCAGCCCCAATAAAGCGAGCCAAGGCGAGGTTCCCCATCGCCTATCCAAATAATCCCCCATGAACCATCCGGCGACAACGGTTAGGGATAATTGAATGCCAACTGCCCCATAAAGCCCAAAAGTTAGCCAAAACGGGTTTTTTTGGTCATCATTTGTCATAAAATAGACTCAAAAACATGTAAAGTATGGTCAATTTCCTCGTTTTTATGGGCTAAACTGACAAAACAGGTCTCAAATTGGCTTGGTGGAAGGTAAATTCCCTTCTCAAGAGCGTTATGGAAAAACTTTTTAAAACCGACTGGCCCTTCCTTGCAAAAGAGGGTCCACATGGAACCGACCGCTTGGATTTGATGAGGAAGTTTTTTCTTCTCAAGAATGTTTTTAAGGCCATTGGTTAATTTTGATGCTATTTCATTAAGACGATCATACACTCCCTTTTGAGTAAGTTGGTTGAGTGTTTCGATTCCAGCTGTCATCGCCAAGGGATTTCCAGACAAAGTTCCAGCCTGATAAACTTTTCCAAGAGGGGCAAGCTGATCCATCAAATTTTTAAGACCTCCATAGGCTCCAACAGGAAGTCCCCCACCCAAAATTTTTCCAAGGCAGGTGAGGTCCGGTTTGATGTTGTAGAGTGCTTGTGCACCACCGAGCGCCACACGAAAGCCGGTCATTACTTCATCAAAGATGAGTAAAGCTCCATGCGCTGTGCACAAATCTTTTAAACCTTTCAAAAATCCAGGTTGCGGCGGGACACATCCCATGTTTCCCGCGACCGGCTCTACAATCACGCAGGCAATCTGGTTTTTGTTTTCTTCAAAAAGGCGTCCGACGCCTTTTAGGTCATTATAAGATGCGACCAAGGTATGTTTTGCAAAATCAGCAGGGACGCCGGTACTAGAGGGAATTCCAAAAGTTGCTGCCCCAGAACCTGCCTTCACCAACAAATAATCGGCATGACCATGATAACATCCTTCAAATTTTATAATTTTATCACGACCAGTAACGCCTCGCGCAAGCCGTACAGCACTCATCGCCGCTTCTGTTCCTGAATTAACAAAACGCAATTTTTCAATCGATGGGAAAATTTGACGAACCATCGATGCCAATCTGGACTCTAACTCAGTTGGGGCGCCAAAGCTAAATCCTCTTTCACAAGCTTGTTGAACGGCAGCGACAACTTTGGGATGGGCATGTCCCAAAATCGCTGGA
Organism: Deltaproteobacteria bacterium RIFCSPHIGHO2_01_FULL_43_49; assembly: GCA_001798075.1. GTDB lineage: Bacteria > UBA10199 > UBA10199 > SPLOWO2-01-44-7 > SPLOWO2-01-44-7 > SPLOWO2-01-44-7. The sequence goes on from MGRG01000006.1 coordinate 96,511, forward strand.
CCCCAGCTTCCGACATAATCGATGTATTCATTCCCATCGACATCCCAAAGTTTTGCACCTTGTGCCTTGGCGATGAATAGCGGCGTTCCACCCACGGCACCAAAAGCCCTCACCGGAGAATTTACACCACCCGGCATGAGTTTTAACGCTTCTTCAAAAAGTTTTTCTGAGAAGGACTGCGGCATGAAGGGGTTTCTAGCCTAAGCAGGTTTGAGAGTAAAGCGGATCGTATCGAAGAGGCCGCGCCAGGAACTAAACGTTTCATCAACGGCACTTGCTTCATAACCACAGTGAACCATGCAGTCGGCACATTTTTCATTGCGTCCCGTGCCGTAGTTATCCCAGTTTGTCTCTTGCATCAATTCTTTAAAAGTAGCGACATAACCATCTTGCAAGAGATAACAGGGCTTTTGCCAACCAAAAATATTGTAGGTGGGGTTCCCCCATGGAGTGCATTGGTATTTGCGTTTGCCTTGCAGAAATTGCAGGAAAAGTGGGGATTGATTAAATTTCCAACTCTTCTTCCCATTGCTCAAAATTTGTTTGAATAACTCATGCGTTCTGTTTCGCTTTAAAAAATGCTCCTGATCCGGGGCCTTTTCATAACTGTAACCCGGTGAGACCATCATTCCCTCCACGCCCAGTCCCATCATCGTGTCAAAGAAGGCACGAATCCGTTCTGAATTCACCCCTTCAAAAAGTGTGGTATTCGTAGTGACCCTAAATCCTCTGCGCAATGCCTCTTTGATGGCACTGGCAGCCTGTTCATAAACCCCTTCGCGACAGACTGCGTGATCATGCTCTTCTTTGAGTCCATCCATGTGAACACTGAACGTTAGAAACTCGGAGGGTTTGAAAAGATCGAGTTTACGCTTAAGCAAAATAGCATTAGTGCAAAGATAAATATATTTCTTGCGCTCAACCAAGCCTTCCACAATTTTATCAATTTGAGGATGCATGAGGGGCTCGCCACCAGGAATGCTAACGATGGGTGTTCCACATTCTTCAACCGCTCTAAAACATTGTTCGGGGGTGAGATTCTTTTTAAGGATTTCTTCTGGATGTTGGATTTTGCCACAGCCGGCGCAGGCAAGGTTACAGCGAAAGAGAGGCTCCAACATCAAAACAAGAGGATAGCGTTTGTTCCCCTTGATTTTTTGTTTGAGGACATAACTGGCAACACGCCACGCTTGAGATATTGGAACGGCCATGCTAGGAGCTATGAAACATAAGGCTAAAAATATGTCAAACCTACTTATTGTTGCTGCCCTAAAAGACGAAGTCCGCCCCATCAAAGCGGAAATGACCGTCGATTGTACGATCCATTTTAAGCCCGCTACTTTTTATCAGGGAAAAATTTTTAATAAAGAGATCGGTTTATTAATTACCGGTGTTGGGGTTGCTCGAATGAAAAAAGGGTTAATTCAAGTGCTGGAGCAAAAAAAGCCGACTTCTATTTTGCATGTAGGTTTCTGTGGAAGTTGTTCGCCTGTTGCAGGGCTTGGTGCTTTAATTTTGGGACAAGGAGTTGTCGAAGAAAAATCGAGGTGCCATTTCGTAAGTGAGACAGGCTTGCTTGAGCAGGCCAAAAAATTGTGTGAAGAAAAGCAATTTTCTTTTCAGGTTGGTTCCATTGTGACGGTAGATCGCATTGTTTCCAGTCCCCACGAAAAGGCAGATTTGGGGGCCGTTCACAAAACGATGGCGCTGGATATGGAGGCGGCAGTCGTTGCAGAGGTTGCCAGTCAGAGAAAAATTCCATGGGTTGTTGTTAAATCAATTTTAGATCCGGTTGATATGGAGCTTCCCAATTTGGAAGATTGCGTGGAGCCGACGGGCGAGGCAAGACCTCTCATGGTTGTTGAACATCTTTTCAGAAAACCGCAGGATTTGATGAAACTCCCGAACATCCAATATTGCGCCTCGCAGGCTAGGCGTTCACTAACAGAGTTTATGGAGGCTTGGGTTCAAAATATCTCTTGATTTATACATATAATAAGATATACATTTGTATATATGTATGAAATCCTTTTCTCTGAGGTGGTGAGCAAGCAGCAAGCAAGAATACCGAAAAAGGATTTGGAAAAGATAAAGAAATTGCTCTTGAATTTAAGAGAGAATCCGAGGCCGTTGAAGTGCAAAAAGCTGGTAGGGGGTGAGCAAGAATATAGAATTCGTTATCGAAATTGGAGGGTTTTATATTCTGTCGATGATTTCAAAAAACAAGTTATCGTTTATGGAATTTTGGACAGAAAGGAGGCGTATCGATGAAAACGATCTCAGTAAAATTCGATGATTATGTGTTGGAGCTTCTTAATAGAGAAGCCAAGGAGAAAAAACTGACTCGTATGGAGATTATTCGTTCTGCTGTTGTTAATTTCCTTTTGAACAGGGATGATGTCGGAGATTTGGCTTATATTCAAAGTCATAAAAACGATAAATTGTCATCTTTTGATGACACTTTTAAATAATCATTTCTTAAATTTCTTTGCAGCAATTGCAGAGCCAATCGCATCCCAAAGATAAGCAGTGCCGTAAGTAATTCCCCCTAGCACTTTGGCAGCATTACCTATAGCTCTGCAATCGCCGGGATCACCTGAGTTGTTGCAGTTACCAAAAAGTCCTACTCCTAGAGTTATTCCCCCAACAACGCCTAAAAGCATTGAAAGGGCTCCTTGAACAGGATGGCCCGTATAAATCAAACCATCTCCGGGAATAGGCGACAATCCCAAACCAATGGCCAAGCCCTTTGATTTTTGTTTTCTTTCGATTGTGGAGAGTTCGGCCTGAGATTCATTTTGAGCGTATTCTTTTGCTGCTTCTTTGGTAAAGCGGTTTGAATCAAAACTCCTTGCGAAGACAGATTGACTTAATACCAAACAAAAACAGATGAGGATTGTGAAAGTTTTTTTCATGAATTCTCCTTTAGCCATTTTTCAAATTGCTGTCCAGTTTATAAACGCTACACTCTCAAAACGCTTGGAATGTTTGTTTTCAGGCAGGTAGCCCGACTGGAAACAAAAATGACGAAAAGTGTCAGAGGGTCAAGGGTATCTTACTGTGTACAAGACCAGCCGGGGCTGAGGGCTGCTTTGGAACATTGTCGGCAGGAGTAGGTTTGAGATTTTAATCGGCCATTTTCGCAATAAAATTCGGTTAAGTATTTTAGGTTCATTTGAGCCGTTTTGATTTCCCTACACTGATCTGGAAATTTTTGAAAACGTCGGTTTTTTATGATCAAAACCATCCCGCCGATTCCGGGTTTATTGCCCCCGTCAGAATCCAAACATTGTCTGCAATGTAGGTCCGTCGAGCAAATATTGGGCCCAGCCCCAGACACTTGGACACAGGCTAATTTGCTACATTCAGCGTGGGTTATAGGAGGAACACAAGTTGATACTTTGCGGATTCTCTCGCTTTGATCAAAAATGTAAATATTTCCTTGGGTATCCACAGCAACTCCATTAGGATATTGTAGTGCTGCGCTCGTGGCCGGGCCCCCATCTCCTGAAAAACCGATAGTACCATTTCCGGCAATGGTTGTAATAATACCATCAGTGGTCAACTTGTAGATTCTAGAGTCCGAGTGGAACGCCATGTAAATATTTCCTTGGGTATCCACAGCAATTCCAAAAATATCTATTAATGTTGTCGTCGTGACCTGCTCACCATTTCCGGGAACAGTGTCGATTTTTCCATCAGTGCTTACCCTGCGGAGTCTGTAGAACAACATATCTGCAATGTAAATATTTCCCTGGGTGTCAACAGCAACAGCACGTGGAACTAAATCTGCGCTCGTGGCCGGACCCCCATCTCCTAAATAACCTGGGAAACTACCTCTACCTGTTCCAGCAACAGTAGTGATTATGCCATCAGGGGTTACCTTGCGAATTCTTTCGTTATAGACATCTGCAATATAAATATTTCCCTGGGTGTCAACAGCAATTGACTCGGGGCGATTTAATTTAGCGCTCGTGGCCGGGCCCCCATCCCCAGAAAAACCATTGCTGGCCATTGCCAGCAATAGTCGTAATAATACCATCAGTGGTCACTTTGCGAACTCGATGATGCCCAACATCTCCAATGTAAATATTTCCTTGGGCATCAACAGCAACTGCATAAGGAGCATATAGTGCTGCGCTCGTGGCTTGCCCACCATCTCCTGTAAAACCGAACAAGCCGGTGGTGCCGCTTCCAGCAACAGTTTGAATAAATCCATCGGGGGTTACCTTACGGATTCTGTTGTTCAACATATCTGCGATGTAAAGATTCCCTTGAGTGTCAACGGCAATTCCCTCAGGGCGATTTAATTTAGCACTCGTGGCTGGACCGCTATCACCTGAAAAACCTGTTTGTCCATTCCCCGCGATGGTTGTGATAATTGGTTCGCATTGTTGTGCTTGGGCTTTAGAATAGGTAGGCAAGCCCATTATTAAATAAGCAAAAGAAAATAGAACCACCCATAGTCGCATAATGAGAACTCCTTTGGGTAACCAGACATAATTTCATGCAAGTCCTATGCCAAAAAACTCGCAGTTCGGAGCGTATGTTTGGCAGAGTGGTTTGTAAGCGCGAAATTAATTAGGAAAATACTGGGCGGCTGCCCTAATGCATATCCTTGCGAACTCAACATGTTTCAAATTGATGTGTCTGATGCTGTTTGGATCAAAGCCAGGTCGTTTCCGAAATTTTTCCCACAAACCTGCCTCTTGGATTGTCGCCATAAAAAGTATCATATTGGCATCTATTTTCTGTCCAGTTGGTGTCTGCAAACCCCCGTTAGCGATCCTATCTTTCTTTTGATCAATACCTTCTTTGCCAAAGACTTTTATATAGATATCCGACCCAAATATTTCATTTTCTTTTCTCGGGTCGCGGATTTCTTCACCCATTCGGAATAGCTCTGCAATAAAATTCGCCACTTTGTTTACTTGTTGGTTATCCATGGCTTGGGGGTTACCAAAAATTTCTTGAGCCAAGGCGTCAAATCTATTTTGATCTTTCTTCGGAATCTTTTTTTTGAATAATTTTTTGAACGCTTCAATGTAGCGCATTACTTTGTCCCTGTGTGTCCGAACGTAAGCAGAATGATCAACTGGTTCCTCCATTCCCTCAATTTCAGGGTATTGTCTGGCAATGAATTGAAAATCGCGCATGTGCCCTACCTCATGATCCAGGGCAAACGATAAAGAGAATTCATTTTTAAATTCAACGTACGTCATGAGGCCTATCCTAATTTGTCCAACAAGAGCGCTTAATGACTGGGCAAAAGGGCCCAATACGAGAACAGAAAGACCATGTTTCTTGGCATAATCCGCTATGGTTTGAATTTGATGATGACTCCAGATGGAAGGCTGATGATTGGATACAAGTTCTCTTTGCTTTGTTACAGCCTCTTGTAAAAATCTTTCGCAAATGGCACCATGTTCGGGGTTATTGGGTGCAATGATTGCATTTTGAAGTGCTATTGGAAATCCAACAGCTTGTATGGCTTCACAGGTTTCTTTGATGGTTAAGTCATTGGCCATTTTGTCCTTTTCTTGCTATAGTTATCGGCAAATCGAAAATTAAGTTGCTGCATGCGTTCATCTAAAATCTGCAAGTAGCGGGTTATGACGAAATAGCTACTGGTTTTAATAATAAGCTATTCATTGGCTACTACTTGTGATATGCTGAACTAAGATGCATTCTTTTAACCCAGAAATCATTAAAAATCTGGAACTTCCCATACCCGTGGTTTGGCTTGTGGGACAGTGTATGGAGCTTAGAGGAAAACAAGATCTCTGGATGAAGACGAAACCAGAGGTCATGAAAACGTTAAAGGAAATAGCCATTATTCAGAGTGTTGAATCTTCGAACCGGATCGAAGGAGTCACCGTCAGTAAAAATCGTCTCAAACCTCTGGTTTTGAATCAAACAAAACCAAAAGATCGGCCTGAAGAGGAAATATACGGTTATAAAAAAGCACTCGACTGGATTCATCGCGATTTTAAAAAAATCAATATAGATCCAAAAGCTATTTTGAAATTGCATGAATTGGCTCAAGGCGGGCATTCTTCAGATGCTGGACGCTGGAAAACAAAAAATAATGAAATTATCGAAATTCTTCCCAATGGAGAAAGGATCATCCGATTTGTTCCGGTAGTATCAGAGAAAACACCCAAATATATGGAACAATTGTGTTTGGCCTATCAAGACGTTCTTCAAAAGAAACAGTTACCGGAACTTTTAATCATTGCCTCTTTTGTTTTTGACTTTCTTTGTATCCATCCTTTTCGTGATGGAAATGGCAGGGTGTCTCGGTTGTTGACCCTTTTGTTGCTTTATCAACATGGTTTTGATGTTGGCCGCTATATCAGTATTGAAAGAATTATTGAATCGACCAAACAGGATTATTATCAAGTATTGCATAATTGTTCCCAAGGATGGCATGAAAGTCAGCATGACATAAAACCTTGGTGGATCTATTTCTTATCAACACTCAAAGAGGCTTATCGTGAGTTGTCTAATAGGGTTGAGGGGAGTGATTTGCTAGCCCCGAAAGGTAGAGTGATTGAGGGATTAATTTTGGAACAGACTGGTGAATTTACTTTATCTACAATTCAAAATTTGTGTCCTAATGTTAGTCAGCAAATGATCAAGAAAGTTTTGAATGGTTTGAAGATCAAGAAAAAGGTCCAATTGGTTGGAAAAGGGCGGGGTGCAAAATGGCGTGTTTTGGTGTGATATGATTCAGTTATCCAACGGACATTCTTTTGAGTTTATGGCGGCGTCGGGGGCGCTGGGCTTTGATGGACAAGGTTGGCCGTGGGAACAGCCGCTTCGTTTGGTGGGGCTTTTTAAGCCAGAGCTCTTTACCGTTGTTGTTAAGTCGCTCACGTTGAAACCACGAAAGGGGAATCTTCTCTGGTACAATCCTTTGCGATGCGTGCGTCTCATTTCGGATGGAGTCGTTAATGCGGTGGGGCTTACCAATCCAGGGATCGATTGGTGGATCAAAGAAATGTATCCTCGGGTGGTTGTGGGTGAGCTCAACGTTGTGGCCTCCATTGCGGGGGAGTCGTTGCAAGAAAATATGGAGATGGCTCTCAAGCTAAAAAGTTGCGATAAGATTAAAGGGCTGGAGATCAATGCGTCGTGTCCCAACAGTCCTGGTGAGTTGCAAAGTTCAAACCAGGCCGTGATCGATACCGCTCAGGCCTTGAAGTACGTGACCAAGTGGCCTCTGATTGTGAAACTTTCCTGTGTTCATGATTATGTCAAAATTGCCAAGGCTCTTGAAGGAACAGTGGAGGCAATTAGCATCAACAGTGTTCCCTGGACCACGATGTTTGAAGGAAAGAAATCATCCCTTGAGCGATTTGGGGGTGGGGCTGTTTCAGGGAAAAGGGCACAAGCCTATACTTGGAAGATGGTTAGTGAATTGGCGCAATCAACATCCATTCCTGTCATTGGTGCCAGTGTGTGGGAATATCAAGATATAGGCAAATTGTTTGACATGGGGGCTAAGGCCGTTGCCTTTGGTTCCATCTTCTTGCGCTACCCCTGGAGACCGACGCACTTTGTTAAACGTTGGCTATCGATCCATCGCAAAACACGTTGATCAATCGCTTTCGGTCAGGAGTGGGGGTGTTCAAAACCGTGCTCCACTTCGGGCTATCTCGTCAAAAAAATAATTTCGTTTCAAAAGATGCAGATAGTATCTTACCTGCCGTCAGCTCTATCTGCAGAAACGAACCTGCCTGCCGGCAGGCAGGTATTATTTTATTTGACTCAATACGCCCTCGTTTCCGCACAGATGTTTTGCCCACCCCCACTCCTGCCCTCGCGCAATTGACCATAAGATAGCGTCTACCTTCTGGTTAAACGTATGGGAATCGCATAAGTAAAGACAGTTGGAGCGAAGGGGTGGCCCGGAGTGTTTGTTGTGGGGTTTAGTTAGGGGCCCCCACAAAAACACGGAGGGACAGGACCCCGAAGCTCCAACTAATTTACGTCAGAGGGACTCGAAAAAGTTGAGGACCTTTTTGGCGACTTCTTGGTGATCATAATCAAGTGTCAATACATGGGCAGAGTGTTCCATCATACAAACATCAACTTGTTTTGAAGAGACTCGTTTTTTAATATCCAGCATTCCTTTTGGATCGGCCAAATGATCTCGAAGACCATGGATGAGTAAAAGAGGCTGCGACACTTTTTTTAGTCCCTTTTTAACCTCTCGAGCCAAGTCTTCCATTTGAAAAACCGCTTTGGATGGCATTCTAGCTAAACTATTTTCTCGATAGAGTTCTCGTCCTTTGGGATCCAAAACACTCTTTTCAAAGTTTTTTGCCGTTGATTCAATGACAAAACGAAGAGGGGTATAACGTACACTCGGAATAACAAGGCACGAAAAAATAGGTCTTAATTTCCAGGGTACGCCAAGCAGTGCTAATCCTTTGAGGGAGTTTCCTAGTTCTTGTGCTAATTTTAAACCGAGCAGACCTCCCATAGAGATGCCAACATAAAAAACCCTCTCCACTGTTTTGGAGAGTTCTCGATGGGCATGCAACACACTCCCATACCAATGCTGCCAGGTAGAATTCGCAAGTGTCGTTACATCTTTGCCGTGACCATAGAGAAGAGGGGCTTTAACTATGTAACCTTTCGCCTCGAGAGCTTGAGTAATAAAAGCCACGTTGGCAGGGGTGCCGGTGAGTCCATGAACAACCAAACAACCTTTTTGCGAAATCGCCATAAAGTAGTCACTACCTTTTGGTTAATATTACCGATAAGTAGTCGCTACCTTATGGTTAACATCTGAATTCTATTTTGACAACGTTTAAGGGCAATGCTTTAAGACAAATCCAATATGCCTTTGGAGACTTTTACTATTCCGGTTGCCAGACAACTCCAAGAAGTCGAACGTGTTTTGGCTACCCAATTAACCTCCGAAGTTCCTTTAGTCACACAAGTTGTTCAATATATTATTCAGAATGGCGGCAAACGCTTGCGGCCACTTTTAACACTCCTTTCCGCCAAACTTTCAGGCTACCAGGGGGAAACATCGATCAAATTAGCAGCCGCTATGGAGATGATCCACACGGCAAGCCTCCTTCATGACGATGTGATCGATGATGCCGGTTTGCGCCGTGGTAAGTCTTCTGCAAAAGCCAAATGGGGTAATTCCATCAGTGTGCTGGTCGGCGATTTTTTCTGGTGCAAGATGAGCCAGATTATTGTCGATCACGGGTGTTTGCGCACGCTAAAAGTAGTAACGGATACAATTACTATCACAACAGAAGCAGAAATTTTGGAAATCACCAAACATAGCGATTTTTCAATTGATGAAGAAGTCTATCTCAAAATCATACGTGGCAAAACGGCTGTTTTACTCTCCGCTTGTTGCCAAATTGGGGGGATCTTGGGAGGGGTCTCCGAGCCTTTTGAAGAGGGCCTCAAACGGTACGGACACGATGTAGGTATTGCCTTCCAACTCACCGACGACATTTTGGATTATGAATCGGAAGAGGAAAAATTTGGAAAACATAAGGGAGGGGATTTGAGAGAAGGGAAACTGACTTTTCCTTTAATTGTTGCCCTCAAAAAAGCGAATTTGGAGGAATCAAAAATAATTAAAGATGCCCTTTTGGCCGGCCGCATCGATGCCGACAAATTTAAAAAAGTTTTGGATGTTATCCATCGTTATGACGGTCTTGAAGAGGCAAGAAAGCTGGCCAGAAAATATGTGGAAAGGGCAAAAGCGAACCTCGATCCTTTTAAACCCTCTTTGGAAAAAGAATCCCTCCTTGGGCTTGCCGATTATGTGATTGACCGCGACGAATAACTTACAGTGGTGGGTCCTGTCCCTCCGTGTTTTCGTGGGGGCCCCTAACAAAACCCCACGACAAACACTCCGGGCCACCCACCACTTTATAAATTACCTGTCGTTTTAGATGCCGTAAACTAATCAGCAGCTGTTTCAAATACGTCAGTTAATTCTCTCTAAATCAATTTAATTCGATTTCAGCTGGCACGCCGTTTGCTTTATCAAATGAACAACGACCTGCCTGCCGGCAGGTGGGTCGTCCAAAAATAACAATGATCACTCTTTTAGAGAGATCGGAAAGGAACAGTTTTATGAAGAGAAGAATGTTTTCAAGATTAGCAGTTGCAGTTTTGTTGGCTGCCATGGGGTTGCAGGCTCAAGCAGCCTCCAAGGCAAAAGGAGAACTAAGTGGTGTTGTGAATATTAATGAAGCGAACGTTGCCCAATTAATGATGCTCCCTGGTGTTGGCCAAAAAAGGGGAGAGGCCATTCGTGAATATGTAACCGCCCATCCTTTCAAGAGTCTTGAGGAACTCAAGGCAATCAAAGGAATTGGGGATAAAGGCTTCGAAAAACTCAAATCTTATGTGACGTTGAGTGGCCCCACTACGGCAAAGTGGGTGAAGTCTAACTCAGCGCAACTTACCCCTGTCACACAACAACCAGCCAATTAGTTCCCCCCCGCCTACCCAGATGGCTCTCTTTGCAGCTATTTTTGCTGAAAGAGAGCCATCCCATTTTTTAGGCATTTCATAGACTTCTTGCAAACCCTTTAGTGTCAAGAAAATGACACCATTTTTCGTTTGGGAAATAGGGGAAATTTTGATAGAATTTAAGCTGTGTCAAACGCGAAGAATCCTTACCCTATCCAGCAGGAGATGTCCCAGGTCGTTGGGCTCGTCCGCCAGTACTTGAAAAGCCGTCTTCAGAGAGAACCAATGGAAAAGCTAAACCAACTGGTGCGTGATTTAAGGGTCGTGTTGCAACAGGTGGTGACCAATTATTTTCTTCCTTTGTCTCTCCCACAAGCTAGGCAATTTCGATCCGCCTTGGCGGATCAACTGCTTGGAGTATGCAACGAGCTCAACTCATCTTGTACGAAAGATGATGAAGAGCATCATCGCTATTGTGTCAGAGAAGTGATTGCCAGTTTTGAATGGGCGGAACAAATCAAAGAAGAAGTTCCAGATGACCCGGTGACTCAAAAGATTCTGGCCGTCGATATCCCTATTTTGCGCCCCTTTGATTATGGGCTTAAAAAGGGAAAAGTGATCCAAAAACCCTCCAAACACCGCTAATTTAAAATAATTGACAGCATGCCTTATGGAGGGCTATACCCCCTCCAGAAGGAGTTTTTATGCGTATTGGCTGGACAGAAATACTCGTTATCTTAGCCTTAATCCTTTTGCTGTTTGGGGCCAAGAGGCTTCCCGAATTGGCCAGGTCTTTAGGCCGGAGTCTCAAGGAATTTAAAAAGGGGACTCAAGACTTAATCGACGACGACAAAAATCCAAAATCCAAGTAGTTTATCTATTATAGGGGCTCACGTCGCCCCCTCCAACCGGCAAAGCCGGATTGGAGCCTTCCCCTCTCGCTCGCATTGCTCGCTAAATAGATTCCCACGGGCAAACCCGTGGGAATCTATCTCGACAAACTTTCAATTTCCCTTTCCGAAATTCCCAACAGATAAAGAATGGAATCAAGTGCGCTGTGTTTTGAAATGGAGTAGTGTGCTTTTTCCCGCACAATGGGTTTCGCCTGGAAAGCGATGCCCAACCCTGCCTTGGTCAGCATTAAAATATCGTTAGCCCCATCGCCGATCGCAATCGTTTGATCCAGCGATATTTTTTCGCCTTGAGCAATCGTTTCAAGAATCAATGCCTTTCTCGAAGCATCAACTATGGGTCCGATGACATTACCTGTTAATTTGCCAGCGCGTATTTCCAACTGATTGGCAAAGGAATAGTCAAAGCCTAAGTCCCTTTTGAGTCTTTCTGTAAAATAGGTGAAGCCCCCGCTGACCAACGCGATTTTGTATCCCAAATGTTTTAAGACTTTAAGCAATTTGGAAGCCCCCTTTGTCAATTTCAGTCGGCGATAGACCTGGTCTAGATCTTCAATGTTGAGGCCTTTCAAAAGTCGCACCCGCTTTTTAAGACTCTTCGAAAAAGGCATTTTGCCATTCATAGCTTCATGAGTGATGGCCGCTACTTTTTTCAAAACGCCAGCCTCTTTTGCCAACTCATCAATGATTTCCGACTGCACAAGGGTTGAATCCATGTCCATCACCACCAGTCGTTTGGAGCGTCTCAAGAGGTCATGTTTTTGAATGGCAATATCGACCCCAATTTCGTTACTTAAACTTAAAAGTTCCCGGGTGAGTAATTTTGGATCCACCGGTTTTTTGGCATGGGCAATCAATTCAACAGCACTGATATTTCTGAGGGCGAGCTTCGATATTTTATCAATGTTCACGCCCCGACGTGCCAGTGAGGAAGTAATTTCGCTTAAAGGATAAGCCCCTACTTCTTCACCTAAGCAAGTAATCACATATTGATGGTGTGTATTTTCCTCACCAAGAAGTTTTGGATCAAAAACTTCAAAGCCTAAATCGACACCAATTTCCTTTGCGGCGAATAAAAGGTCCTTGAGCAAGGGAGATTTATCAGAGTTTTTTCCGGGGAACCCAAGCAAGATAGAAAGCAAAAGTTTTTTGTGTACAACCGTTTGCTCAATATCGAGGATTTTTGCCTTTTTGTCTTTGGCAATCAGGGAAGTCAGTCGGGAGGTAATGCCTGGCAAATCTCTTCCGCGCACCGTCAGGAGCAAAACCTCCTTTGAAGGAAAAGTAGTTTTCTTAACGTTAGAAACTTGATACATGAAGTTATCTATGTATCTCAAAGTAACCCTACCGCAACTCAAAAAAATAACCCTTCCCGATTTTGTCGTTACCGGTTTTTTATTGGCCAGTATTTATTTGGTCTTGCGGGTGGGGCTTTCCTGGCAGGAAGTGGCCATGCCGGCCATGGAGATCGATCTTAGTTTTTCTTCACTTCCCCGTTACGCCCTTTTTTCGGTCAGTAGGGCCTTTATTGCCATTTTTCTTTCACTTATTTTCAGCATTGCTTATGGCACCTGGGCCGCCTCCAGTGCAAAAGCCGAAAGATGGCTCATTCCCGTTTTGGATATTTTGCAAAGTATTCCGGTCCTTGGATTTTTGCCAGGGCTAGCCATTGCCATGATTACCTTGTTTCCCAACAGTCGCTTTGGTCTAGAAGTGGTTTCAATCGTGATGATTTTTACCTCACAAGTTTGGAACATGACCTTTAGCATTTACTATTCGATCAAACAGGCCCCTCCTGTGCTGAAAGAGGTGACACAAGTTTGCCGTTTGGGAAGATTGAGGACGTTTTTACTGGGAGAGCTCCCTTTTGGAATGATTCCCCTTGTTTGGAACGCGATGATGTCGATGGCCGGCGGATGGTTTTTCTTAATGATTTGTGAATCCTTCGCTTTGAGGGGAAAGGATTTTCGACTCCCAGGTATCGGCTCTTATATGAGTGTCGCCATTAGCCAAGGGAATATCCAAGCAATCATTGGTGGCGCTTTGATCATGCTGGTTATTATTTTGTTGTTGGAAGTATTTGTCTGGAGGCCTTTGCTTTCTTGGGCCTCCCGGTTTAAATGGGAAGAATTTACGGGCAAAACAATGCCCGAAGTTTTCATGTACCGGCTTTTAAAACGCTCCCCACTTTTAGATAAAATTATGGATCAAGCGTTAAAAGTTTTGAATCGTGTTATAGATGTTTTTGAAAAGAATTCTGATTTGGAAACTTCAGAAAAAAAACAGGGGGGTTTTTTAAAAATCATCACTGTTTTGGCGGCGATTGCTTTGTTAACAGGTTGTCTGGTGGGGAGTTGGAAACTCATTGCACTTCTTTTAATGCTCAATGGGGAAGCTTGGGTTTTAGTTTTTAGTCACGCTTTTTTAACCGCCCTTCGCGTCTTTGTAGCGATTTTTTTGGCCTCTCTTTGGACGATTCCTGTAGGGGCGCTCATTGGGTTTTTTCCGAGATTGACTCGGATCGCTCAACCTTTGGTTCAAGTTGCCGCAGCTTTCCCAACTCCGATGCTTTTTCCACTTATTGTTTTGGCTCTCCATTGGCTTGGAATTGGTTTAGGTCTTGGCTCCACTCTTTTACTGATGACAGCCGTGCAGTGGTATCTTTTGTTCAATATCATTGCAGGGGCCTCTTCCATTCCGCAAAATTTAAAAGAGGTAGGGCAAACCTATGGCCTTTCAAAAACAGCCTGGATCAAAAAAGTGATTTTTCCGGCACTCTTTCCATTTTTGGTCACCGGGTGGACGACCGCCGCCGGTGGAGCCTGGAACGCCAGCATCGTGGCGGAATATGTTCATTATAAAGGGGGAGTTTTTGTAACCGATGGGTTGGGGGCACTGATGAGCCAGGCTGCTGAACAGAGCAACTCTGCGATGCTTGCGGCTTCTCTGGTCGTGATGATCCTAGCTGTGGTAGGATTAAACAAAGTTTGTTGGAAAAAATTAGCCACCGTTGCGGAAAAAAAATACTCTCTCGGAGAATAAATGAGCACGGATACCATTTTGCTAGAAGCCAAAGGGGTTGATTATGAGATCCAAACTCCTTCCGGCAAGCAATCTTTAGTTCTGAAAGAGGTTAATCTCTCTTTGAAAGATGGAGAGACATTAGCCATTTTGGGACCGACCGGTTGTGGCAAGTCAACCCTCATGCGAATCCTGCTTGGGTTAGTGCGCCCCACGCGAGGAAAGGTTTATTATCGGGGTCAACTCATCAAAGGTTTGATTCCCAAGGCGGGGGTTGTTTTTCAAAACTACGCGTTGTTTCCATGGTTTTCTGTGTCTCAAAATATCGAACTGGCCTTGGCGGGAAACCATTTAGAAAAAAGGGAGATCAAAGAAAGGGTTAAGAAGGCGATTGAAAAAGGGGGACTCATCGGTTTTGAAGAGGCCCTTCCTAAGGAACTCTCTTTGGGTTTCAAACAGCGTGTTAACATTGCGAGGGCCTTGGTTATAGACCCAGAAATTTTGTTTATGGATGAGCCTTTTTCCGGTTTGGATATTTTGAGTGCTGAATCGTTGCGCCATGACATCACACAACTTCTTTTAGACAAACAGCAACCGGTCGATAGTTCCATTTTTATCACCCACCATATTTTGGAAGCGGTTTTCATGGCCAATCGAATTGTCGTGATGGGAACCGAGCCAGGCCACATTCGCTCCGTTATCCCCAACGATCTTCCTTTTCCAAGGGATCCTTATTCCATTCCGTTTCAAGGGTTTGCGGAAAAAATTCATGACACGATTGCGAATGTTTTGATTCCTCAAGGGTCTTCAACCCTCAAGACACAAGGACTCTCTGGGCGTGTAGAACCGCTCCCCAGCGTGGAAATTGGTGATGTGATGGGATTACTGAACTCCATCAAAGATCACGGTGGGGCACTGGACATCTTCGAATTTTCTCAAGAAATGAACCGGACTTTCGCTAAAGTTTTGGTGCTCATCAAGGCGGCGGAAATTTTAGATTTAATAGAAACGCCCCATCACAAAGTGTTGTTAACGGAATTAGGAAAAGAAGTCGTTCAGGCAACTTGGAAGCGGAAAAAAGAAATTTTGCGCCAACAACTTTCAGGTCTGAGTGTTATCAAATCGGTGGTTGGCTTGTTGGAACATTCTGAAGAGAAAAAATTAGATAAAGATGTGATTTTGGAACAACTCGCGATCATTTTACCCAAAGAGGATCCAAAGAAAATTTTTGGGGCGATTTTGAGCTGGTGTCAATTTGCAGGGATGTTGATGTATGACGGTTCCAAACACATTGTCGAATTGCGACACACATAAAGGAAGTGATGAAAAAATAGTAGGGCCTGTCCCTCCGTGTTCTATGGGGGCCCCTAACAAAACCCCATACGAACACTCCGGGCCACCCACTATTTTTTCATCACTCTCATTAACGTAATGAGAAAAATTCTAGTTTGCCAGCATGTCCCTCACGAAATTTTAGGAACACTCAATCCTTTGTTTAAGCAAAACGGTTTTCGCATTCGCTATGTCAACTTTGGCAGGCATCCTCATGCGAAGCCTTCTTTAGATGGTTATTTTGGTTTGGTCGTTTTGGGTGGGCCGATGAATGTGGATGAAGTGGAAAAACATCCTCACCTTGGCTTTGAAGTAGAACTCATTCAACAAGCTATCAAGAAAGACCTGCCAGTTTTAGGAATTTGTTTAGGCGCACAACTTATTGCCAAGGCCTTGGGAGCCAAAGTTTTTAAAAACCCGGTGAAAGAAATTGGCTGGTATAATGTTTGCCTAACCGAAGAGGGGAAAAAAGACCCTATTTTAAAGCACTTTCGGCCAACTGAAAGGCTTTTTCAGTGGCATGGCGATTCGTTTGATTTGCCCAAAGAGGCCCTCCATCTTGCCTCTTCTTTAGATTGCGAGCAGCAGGCATTTCGCTATGGTAAAAAGGTTTATGGATTTCAGTTTCATTTGGAAGTTGATGAACCGATAATTGAACGTTGGCTCAAAGTGCCTGGCAACAAAAAAGAATTAGAACTGCTGAAAGGCCAAATCGAGGCTGAAAAAATCGATCAAGAAACTCCTCTTTACGTTGAGAAGTTAAAAATGCTAAGCGAAGAAACGTTTGGAGAGTTTATCAAACTCTTTGGAGTAGAAAAAAAGTTTAAAGGTTTGGCGTCAAGATAAAAAGGTGTGTTGGAAATGTGGATCCTGCCAGCCGCTTGAATCCGTCTCCCCAACAGGGGCCCCTCGGATCCTGCGCGGCTGTCACCCACATTTCCAACAATTTTTAAATAGGGAGAGAAGTGAAAAAGTAGTGGGTGGCCCGGAGTGTTTGTCGTGGGGTTTTGTTAGGGGCCCCCACGAAAACACGGAGGGACCGGGCCCGCTACTTTTTCACTTCCCCACAGGAGGCAATATGCTTAAATTATATGCAGCAAAAGGGGCTTGTTCAATGGCGCCTCATATTATTATTCATGAGTTGGGACTTCCCTATGAATTAAGACTGATTCAGTTAAGTGACACCGCGGCAAGAGAGGAATTAAAAAAAGTAAACCCGATGGGTCAGGTCCCCACATTAGTAACCGATGAAGGATGGTCTTTGGCGGAAGGGCAAGCCATCATGCAATATCTGGTTTCTAAAAAACCCAACAAATTATTTCCAGAATCGGGCAAAGAGCGTTTCAAAGCCTTTGAATGGATGAGTTTTATTGCAACGGCCTTGCACAAGGGAGGCTTTAGTCCACTTTTTAATCCAAAAAATCTATCAGACAATGAATCTCATTTTGAAACGATCAGAAGAGTGACACTGGAAAAGCTCAAAACTCTTTTGCAGGTAACTGAAGAACGTTTTTCAAATGATGAATATGCTTTGGGAAAAGATTTTACAGTGGTGGATGCTTATTTGTTTGTTGTTTTAAATTGGAGCAAGGCTTTCAAAATCGATTTGTCTATCTATAAAAAACTGAGCTCTTTTATGGAGCGCATGCGCACTCGCCCATCCGTCATGGCTGCCATGAAGGCAGAGGGGTCGTTATAACGTCTTTTTTATCTTGCCTGTTTTTTTATCCACAGTGAACCAGTTCATGGTGGCGGTGTGGTTGTCTTTGATTTCATAGACATGGACGAGCCACTCATCACCCAAATCGTTGTCGACTTCAACAAGTGCGTTCGGCACTTTTGAAAGATATTTTTTAACCTCTGGAAGACTTTTCACACTCTGGACCGCTTGATTTTTGGTGATTGAGGTTTCCTTGGCTGGCAAGACCGAAGAGGTTGTTAAAGCAAATAGAAAAACCAACAATACTTTAAAGTACTGCATATCTTATGATTGAGCCCGCCACTTTAAGCTAAAACAACTGAGGAAGAACTATAAACTAAAACAACTGAGGAAGAACTATAAACTAAAAGGACACTGGCCGTTTGCCCTTCACATCTTCCATTGTCATATTACTCTCCCAAACTGAAGGGACACGAACCGCTTGGCCCCTGACATGTTCCGTTGTTGCATGAGAGTCCGTTGCAGCAAGCGGCAACGCTTACGCAAGAACCAGTTGATAGAGTACAAGCTGACAAGCCTAAGTCGATACACCGACCTACCGTAGAACCAACACAGCTACAATTTCCGGTTAAAGCACTCACCGTGCAAACACGGCTTGCAGCACAAATTCTGCCTGAAAAACAGTCACCAGTGAAAGAACAAGAGCTGCCGTCGGCGCTACTACCGCCGCTACTACTGCTACCACCACCAGTACCAGCCCCACAAGCACTGACAAACGCTATCAATAACAGACCTGCCAACAGGTAGTTGAAATTTTGTTTTCGCATATGGAACCCCCCTCAGATTTGAAAAACTCTTTCAATTTCTCGTAGGGGTGAGACACTTTTTCTAAAAAGTTTTCGTTAGCCAACCAAGATGAAAATAAAATGGGGCCACTTCGGCCCCGTTTTTATTTTGCCCCGCTACTTGGACGAACTTCAAACTGCTTGTCAAGGATGGTGATGGTGGTTCCATCTATACCCTAAAGGGTATAAAATTAATGTATACAATAAAATTATACCCTATCTAGCATATTATTACTTAATTATTGTAATTTATACCCTATTAGGTATAATAAAAGCAGATATGCTTAAAAACCTTAAAGAATTTTTGAAGCAGAAAAGGAAGGAAATCAAGTTGACCCAACCGGAGCTCGCATCAAAAGCGGGAGTCGGCCTTCGTTTTATTCGAGACATGGAGCAGGGGAAAAAGGCACTTCGTTTGGATAAAGTGAATCAAGTCTTATCACTTTTTGGGTATGTGATGGCACCGGTCAATCATCGTGATTTGGAAGGAGAAGATGAGACACGCTAAAATTTATTATGGTGATACATTCGCTGGAACTCTAACAGAAGATGCGGATGGTTATCATTTTGAGTATGATAACGATTATCTTATTTTCGACAATCGTGTTGCTATCAGTTTAACCCTTCCCCTACAAAAGGGGCCTTATCATTCCAAAATACTTTTCCCCTTTTTCGATGGATTGATTCCTGAAGGTTGGTTACTAGACGTCACTGCGGAGGTTTGGAAAATAAATCCTAGAGACAGAATGGGACTTTTACTTGTTAGTTGTCGCGATTGTATTGGTGCCGTTCGAGTGGAGAGGGTAAATGAATAAATGTCTCATCTGTTACAATAGATGTGCAGATGGAGATTATCATCCTCATTGTGCCAGAAGTTTTTTTCAGACACAATATCCACCAAAGTTGCCTTACGGAATTGGGAATTTTAAAGAATTGGCCAAACAGGAGATTCAAACAAGTTGTGCTACAATAACAGGAGTTCAAAAAAAGATTTCATTGGACATCCAGAAAGAGGGGCAAACAAGAAGACTCACATTTGTTAATGTTTTTGGACGTTTTATTTTAAAGCCACCCACCGATCAATACCCGCTCATGCCGATTGTTGAGCATCTCTCGATGTGCATGGCCAAAAATACCGGGTTGGATGTTGTGCCACATGCGCTGATCCGCCTGGAGTCTGGAGAACTGGCTTATATGTCAAGACGAGTTGATCGCCTTCCAAACGGAGAAAAATTGCATATGGAAGATATGTGTCAGCTAACAGAACGACTCACAGAGCATAAATACAACAGTTCCATGGAAAATGTGGCAAAGGCCATCAAGCAATATTCTTC
The DNA here is from genome assembly GCA_001798075.1 of Deltaproteobacteria bacterium RIFCSPHIGHO2_01_FULL_43_49. Taxonomy (GTDB): domain Bacteria; phylum UBA10199; class UBA10199; order SPLOWO2-01-44-7; family SPLOWO2-01-44-7; genus SPLOWO2-01-44-7. The sequence goes on from MGRG01000006.1 coordinate 116,075, forward strand.
TGCAACAATGTTTAATATTGTTCGATTCTTTGAAATAACGATTTTTTCTTTTTTGATTGGGAATGCAGATATGCATCTCAAAAATTTTTCACTGATTTACAAAGGTGTGGAGCCTATAGCCTTTGCCCCGGCCTATGATTTGTTATCTACTCGCTTACTGATACCAGAGTCCGTTGATCCGGAAGAGATGGCTCTTACGTTGAATGGGAAAAAGAGGAAACTGAATAGAAAAGACTTCGACCAGTTTGGCAAGAACATAGGACTCACCCAAAAACAGATCGAAAATGTCTTGTCTCACATGCAAGAAAAAATGGATCGTTTTTACCAATTAATTCACGTGTCATTTTTGTCGAAGGAGTTGCAAGAGGATTTTATCCAATTGATTCAATCAAGAGCCAAGAGATTGCAATCATAACCCCCAAAAACTTCACACTTCAACGGTTCCGCTATTTGGACCAGTTTTGGATGGGTGATCGAGATGTCAGTGGTGGCTTGATCTAACGAATCTCTTGAACTTTTCAATCCTTTTGTGGTAGGGCAATGCGCATGGCCCCCTCCTTTGGCGAAGCTCTGAGTCGGTTGAGACAAGAGTTTCCCAGATACCTTATCGAGGCGAAAATCACCCGCACCACAGGGAGCAATACGGAAGAAAGCAATGTCAAAATAGATAATGCCTTGGTGGCGCTGAGTTCCTTTGCCAACATGGAAGATTCCCCGCAAACCATCACACAAAATGAATATCAGAAAGCGAGCGAAATGTTGGAGATACTCCTGCAAGAGGGTTGTTCTGCTCCCCCGGCCGAACGGCGGCGCAGCCTGATGACAGCCATCATCGCAAGCCATCCCTGGAAGCCTGAATGGGCAATTTTTATCCGGCAGGGACTTTGCGTCTATGCCGACAGCGACGAAAGCGAAGAGGCGAAAGAACTTGTTTTGCAAATGATTCGCGGGTTTTCTTTGCAAGGGACTTATAAAAAACTTGCTTCAAAAAAGGAAAAGGGGCTTTATGTTTCCGTTGCGGTCCTTCCCAAAAGTGTTTCAAAATCATTGGGTGAGATTGCCGCCTGGTTTGATGCCCGGTTGAAAGGAAAGTCGGTTCACGTTCGGGATCCCAATTCAAGGCCCAACCTGCTCTCATTTCCTTTGGATGGTGTAAAGTGGTCCAAGCTCGGTTTTGACGGCAGCCTTCAGGTTTTGGTGAGACGTTTTCAAGTCCAGCCGAACAAGCAGCCCATTTTTTCCAGAAGAAACGTGGAAACAATGGTTGCCCGGGTCGTCTGGAAAGATCCAAATCTAGTTGTGCATGTGCGCGTTGATGCTCAAAGCGCGGCTTTATACGCCCTGCGCGAAGACGAAGAGGCGAGAGTGGAAGCGGTACGCCTGACCTCTTCCGGAGAGGAAGCCCTTGTGCAAGAGATGCTTATGGCTTCTGGAAAAAAAGTTTTCACAACCCTTTTTGGCATTGAAAATTAGTCTATGAATAACAAAAAGGCATTTTCAAGTTTGTCTTTTAAAAACACGTAATCCATTTCCCAAAAAAATAAGTAATTTTTGCTCCGCACTGTGGACGAGTTTAGAACTGGGTGTATTGAGATGAGGCTTGATTCTGCTCTCCAGTTTTGTTATCTTAACCCCAGTTATGGAAATGAAACCTTGGAAAAAAATTAAACAGGAATATAAAGATCAATGGGTCGCCATGACCGAATGGGAAGAAGACGAGCATGGCGATGTTACGAAGGGGTACGTTGCTTACACCAATCCAAGTCAAAACGCCTTTTACGAATATCTAAAAGGACATTTCCCCAAAAAAGACCTCGCCGTTCGTTTCACCGGCAAAGTTCGTGTGCCTCTTTTATTCGGAACAGCCATCGAAGAAGCATGAAAGTAGAGTCCTACACCTATCCTGACAGCGATGATGTCATTTCACTCCCCGGAAAAATCTCCGGTCCTTTGCGTTCTCAAAATGTTCTTCTTGTTTTTGATCCGGGAGCCTACAGAACCATTATTAAAACAAGTTTAACAGATGCACTGGGATATCAAGCCGGAGCTGAAAGTAAAAAAGTGGCAACAAGTTCCGTAATTGGTAAAGAATACGGCTATACGCTCAAACTACAGAAGTTGAGTATATTGGGCTTTGCCTTTGCAGATATTGAGGTTGCCAGTTTTGACCTTCCGGAAAAATATGCGATTGATGGGTTAATCGGCCTAGACCTTCTGAAAAAGTTCGAAATTCTTTGGAGACACAAGGATCGATTTTTGGAGTTTCGGTTGTTATAGTTTTCTATGCCAAAGATGAACGAAACCATTTCTGTGCAATGCCCCTATTGCGGCGAGAGCATCCTCATCGAACCGGAGCCCTCCGATGAACCGATGGAATATGTCGAAGATTGCCACGTCTGCTGTAAGCCGATTGTTGTAACGATTCATTACTCAGAAGCGGGGAGCGCGGTTGTGGTGAAGAGAGAGAATGAGTGATTTGTGAAAAACAAAAAATCGGCGGCCGCTTTACAGCGACCACCGATTTTTGCTCCGCACTGTGGACGACGTTAGAACCAAGATTAGGAAAGCACAAGGACCGATTTTTATCCCCCAATTAGCCGCTTAAGGGTACCCCACCCCTGCACTCACTATTTTTTCTCGACAAATTTGAGGGAAGATAAAGACATTTTAAAATCCGGCTCGTATTTATTGAATCGGTCAGCTAAGGCCCCTGCAACAAGAGCATAGGCTTTATCTCCTTTAAAAAGAATGTGCTCTCTAAAGTGGGTTTTATCCTTTCCTAGAATAATGTCGAACTCTGTCCAAGTAGATTTATATGAGTTGTCACTTGTGTTAATCACGTTGAAATTTTGGATTTCTCCCATCCGCACTTTTTTTACGTACTCAGACTTTATTTTAAATACGTCATCAATGTTGGAAACACCAAGATAAACGATTAAAAAAACGGATGGTCTGTAATTGTATTCAACGGCATCGCTTGGTTCATTGTAAAAAAGCACCTCGCTATCATACTCACGATCTTGGCTCATTTTCCAAAATAGGGGGGCACGAAATGTGACGCCATCGGCAGGATGAAGATATTGATAACCACCTAGCGCTCTTTGCTCATTGTAAAAACGATTATAATCCTCAATGCGGTTTGTTTTTTTGTAAAGAGTCAGAATAGCTGATTTTGCAACGCCGTTTTCTCCATCTAATGCAAGTGATTTAAAAAAAGCTTTTTCGGCTTCATCATATTTTTCCAAGCCCATATATATGAGGCCAAAAGTTACATGAATTCTCGAATCATCCTTTCCATGAGTTAGGGCCTCGTTACATGCTTTTATTGCTTCCTTTGTCATCTTCCTGTTGACATACGAAAGACATAAATGGTGATAAATTTCACCAATTATTTGTTTCTTTTTCCCACTTAAATTCTTATTGCTATCTAAATTCAATCCTTCTTTAAATTGACCTTCAGCATCCTCGTATCTCCCAGCATTGTTATAAAGAATGCCTAGCGTATACTTGGTGTCAGATGATTTATCACCTAACTCTATCCCCTTCTCCAATGCATTAATTGCGGACTTTATTTTACCTTTTCCCGCTTGAACAAGGCCATACCACGTCATTAAGCTAGGATCATTTGGATTGAGTAATGTGGCCCCCAAAGCTTCACCAACCTTTGTACCACTTTCCTTAGACAAAAGCATAGATTTGCAATCGCGTAGCCTAAAATCGTTAGGATTCATAACCATCCCTTTATTCAGAATAGAGAGCGCCTTTTCAATTTTCCCATATTCGTTAAAAAAGTCGGCGGCTATGCATGATAAAAGTGTATGGAAATTTTTTTCAGAATCTATAAAGAGATTAATTTCATTTTCTTCTATGTGTACGCCTAGTAATTTATCAAAATACTTTTCGGCGCATTCGACATTTTTCATTTCTTTGCAAAGTATGGCTGTATAAAATATCACCAAAGCATTATCGGAATCTAATTTTAGAAACTCTTTTGCATAATCTAAAGCCTCACCGTATTTTTTCTCTTTTACCAGCATTGGCATAATATGAGCGTAGAAGTTTATATTTGTAGGGTCTAATTTTAGTGCTTTTTTTTCAATCTCTATTGCCTCGTTTATCACACCTAAGCCGTATAACAGGGAGGCTTGGTGATCTAAATACACGGGATTTTTTGGGTCTAATGTGGACAATTGTTTGGATATTTTTAACGCCTCTTCATAATCCCCTATGTGAAAACGAAATAATTCCATAAGTGTCTTTAAAGATTCCAAATTCGCTGGGTCTAATTTATATGCTCTTCGTAAAATCTCCTCCACTCGTTCATGCTCTTGGTTAGTTATCAACACCTTCGCTTCATTTATAAGTGCTACAGCTCGCTCTGATGCCAATTTTTGATTTTGGTGAATTTTATCCCAAGAAAACTTTGCTAGACCAACGGCTAAAAATAAAATAATCGCCGCTACAAGAAGTCTGTTCCTCTTTCTTCTTGCATAATAATAAATTTGTTGAATTGAAGAAGGGGCTTTTGCTTTTATAGGGAGGTAATTAAGAAAACTCCGCAAATCCTCGCTGAATACCTTTATTGTTTTGTATCTCAACTGGGAACCTTTAGCGATTGCCGTTGAAATGATCGTTTCCAAATCTCTTGGGATTTTACTCCAACGGGATTTTGGCCTAATCGGCTCCTTATTTTTTATGTTTGAATAGACTTCGTAAATACTATCCCCCTCGTAGGGAAGGGCACCTGTAAGGAGTTCATAGAGGGTAACTCCTAACGAATAAATATCCAGTAGGTGGTAGTCCGTAACACCTTGGGTTTGAAATGATTCTGGGGCTGAATAAATCGGTGTTCCTAAAAATTCCCCCGATACTGTTAGATTTTTTTCAACATCGTCATGGCTCAAACCAAAATCCAAAAGGACAGGGTTGCCGTCGGGCTCGACAATAATATTGGAAGGTTTGATATCACGATGGATGACACCATTGTCATGGGCATATTGAACCGCATCTGAAATCTGAATGATGAGATTGCATAGAAATTCGGTCGGCGTTTTGGTTGCTAGTCCCAAAATTTCGTTGAGTTTGCTTGCAGACCGATCTGTCTTTGAAAACTTTTCAATCAAAACATTAAGTGGGGTTCCCTCCACATAGCGCATGATAATGTAAAAGGAGCCCTCCTGCTCTCCCACATCATAAACCGGAACAATATTTTTATGATTCAGCCGGCCGATGATGCGGCTCTCACGCAAAAATCTTTCTTTGAGCGCTTTATTATCGACTGCAAAAGGACGAAGCACTTTCACAACCACATCACGGCCCAGCTTTTCCTGTCGGCCCAGATAAACAACTCCCATGCCTCCTTGCCCCAACACCCTAAGCAATTTACAATCACCTATTTTACGGCCAACCAATAGTGGTATTTCCTTTTCGGGTTTTTCATCTTGCAAGGTGCCAATCAGCTTTTGATAGGCTTTTATTTTCTTGTTTAGTCTTTCCCTGTGGTGAGGAAATTTTTGGAGAAGAGGGCCAAAATCAATTGGTTCCTTATCCGCATTCTCGGAAAGATATTCTTGAAAGGCAGTGTTGATATCAGTCATGTGTGAGCAGGTCCGTTAATTTATCTATTCCCCTCGCGTATTGCATGCGCGCGGCGTCTTCGGTGCACCCTATTTCATTCCCGATTTCCTTGAAAGCCATTCCTTCATATTGTCGCATTACAATAACGTCTCTCTGTTTTTCGGGCAGTTGGTCAAGTGCGGCTTCCAATTCTAACACTTCCTCTTTCAATCTTAGCTGAAAACTGGGTCTGTATTCACTATTAGCGGGAATATTCGACAAAAGCGAACTGTCTATGGATGAATTTTTTTTATTATCTGCTTCTTGTTTGAAATCTCTCTTTGCCGCCCCATGATAATCAGCCAAGTCTCGAATTTCATTTTGAACGAGTTTGCTTATCCAATGCAGAAAGGCGGCTTCGTTTTTAGCATCAAATTTTTCAAATCCATTAATCGCGCGGATCATGACCTCTTGCACAATATCCATCGACTCCATTTTTGTCCGCAGTTTGGGGCCAAGGCGCATGCGGACAATTTTAAGAATCCTGCTCATATACCGCTCAAGCAACAGATTTAAAGCCTGGTCCTCACCAGCTTTGGCCCTCCCTATAAGATTGAGGGTGGTTTTAATGTCGTCTGCCATTTTCCAAGGCATTTCAGATAGTTAGAAATATTTCAATTCTTTTTGTTCGGTTTCTATTTTGATACCGCTTGCAAGAGTAGAAGGGCAATGAAGCCCAAAATAAACAAGGAGGAAGGTATGAAAAAGGCAATCTTAGCAGTGGCGGCGATAGCCGCGGTGTTCGCAAGCTCGGCATCTTGGGCCCAAGTTTATGTGAGGCCTCATTTCCGCCATGATGGAACTTATGTGAGGCCTCACTTCCGTTCGTATCCCGATGGTAACCCCTATAATAATTGGGGTCCACAAAGCAAATTGGACACTGGAGACTTGAATAAGAGTCCATTTAACCCAGTTTCTTTCTCTCCTGCCAATAGGATCGGCTAACAATTCTGAGGCCGGTGTAAAAAACACCGGCCTCAATTGTTTTTTTGAAAAGGAGGATGCATATGAAAACATTAATCATTATGTTGACGATGGCTATTTTGTTCTCAATGGTGGGAAAAAACGCATTGGCACATCCTGGCGGAACAGATGCGTCGGGGTGTCATTACTGTTGGACAAATTGTCCTGAGTGGGGCTTGAGTTATGGAGAGTACCATTGCCATTAATCTTCGTTAAAGGTAAAGGGGTCACCTCGAAAGCAGGTTGACCAATTTTATTATCAATAGCCCTCAAGCGATACTGCAACTATCAACATTAATAGTCAGGCGGACTGACTGAACTTCTGAAGGATGTAATGAATGAATGGCATTTTTGAGAATCTTAGACTGGCAGGCCTTAGACCGGAAGAGCTTAGCGAGGATGTGCTTGAAGCTATTGGCAGGGCACTAACTTTGCCTGAACAATATGGTAAGCACGAGTGGAAACGTAGTATAGAACAAACCAAATTACCTAGTGGCTACAGCTGGAAAAGAGTACCAAACCGCGGTCGGCTTCTAAAAATACTTGCCACAAAAAATTCAGATTTTGCCACAATAAATAAGGCAAAGTCCCACAGGTTATCTGTAGAAGAAGTTTTGTTTGGAAAAACAACAAATCGAAATTGGAAATATCAAAAAGCTCTAATAACTAGAGAGAATAAAAAAAGGGCTACCATTTATCACCGACGTTTGATGGTTGCATCTAGTATTCCGTTGGTGCAACGAGTTCCTAGATTACTTAATGGATTGCTGGGGTTCGCTGATGTTTATAAAAAAGCCTCTCAAGGAAAAGCAGACCACAGACCTATGAGGGGCAAGATATCTACACACCGCAAGGTGATAAAGAAAAAGGTTATTGAAGCAAATGAATATCTAAAAAACTGTCTTAAAATTGATCGAGATGCGAAACAATGGGACAAAAAACCACTGAAAACCATTGTTGCACTTACTAAAATTATCGCCAATTTTCTTCCTGGCTATGACCATAAAAGAATAAAAAGAATGATTTTTGAAGAGTAAAAAATCCTCATCAATTTCTAGTAAAATCAACGGGTTCCAAAACCCACCAAAGTTGCCGGTTCAGAGACTTTTCTTTATCTAATTCAAACCATCAATAAAATGCCTCTCAAGTTCATTGTTTTTCAAAACAATGTACCGCCCAATTTTGAAAGAGGTATTGAATGAAGGTTTCAGAAGTAAATGTCCATTTGGTTAAGCCCAGAGACGGGTTGGTCGCCTTTGCAAGCGTAGTCCTAGATAATCGCATTTATCTTGGTGCTATAGGCGTTCACCAAAAGCTGGATGGTAGCGGATACCGACTCACCTATCCCACAAGAAAATCGGGAGACCGTAGCTTCCATATTTTTCATCCCATTGAAAAAGAAATCAGTCACGAAATTGAACGGGCAATCTTTGACAAACTTACGACTCTTATAAATTGCCACAATAGCGCACAGCATTTGGAAGGTGGTGGACATGCTATCGAGTGAGCAAATTGAACGGTTTCAACTTTTGTATGAACAGCGCTTTGGAAAGCGCATCAGTCAAGAGAGAGCCTACGAATTGGGAACGAAACTTATAACACTTGTGAGGCTAACCCACGGTATTTCACCAAAAGAACAAAAAAAACGTAATGAACGGAGGCGTCAAAATGGAAACCATCACGATTAAAGAGTATCTAACCCGAAAAGGAATCCCATTCAGGGAAGCCGGAAGCGAGATCATCACGCATTGTGTATTTAGGGCATGTGATGACGATAGCCGTCAAAATGAAGCTCATCTTTATTTCAACGCCGAAACGAGCCAATACGACTGCAAGAAATGTGGTGAAAAAGGGAATATCATAACGCTGGCAAAACATTTTGGGGATTTACTCGATGACATCGCCCTTCATCCTAGAATAGTCGCCCAAAAAAAAGAACGGGTTGCCAAAATCACGGTGGAACTGGTTGAAAAATACCACAAAGCCATGCTTAGTCACATTAAACAATACCTCCAAGGCCGAGGCATAGAAGAACCCTTTATAAACGCCTACAATCTCGGCTATGGCCAATTTTACGGCAAATCGTGGATTACCATTCCCATCAGAGCCACCGACGGAAATTATGCTTTTTTCAAGCTGAGACAAAACCCTGCCGAGGGGAATGACAAAATTACTTATCCCAAAGGGGCTCACGCTCAGCTCTATGATTGGGAGACGATCAAAGAGACCAACGACCTCATTGTCATCTGCGAGGGGGAGCTGGATAGATTATTGCTCACTGGAAAAGGAATCCCAGCTATTACTTCCACGCACGGAGCCATGACATTTAAACCGGAATGGATTGACGAGATCAAGAAGTGCCGGAAAATCTACATCTGTTTCGATAATGACGATGCCGGTCGGAAGGGGACCACTAGAATTGCCAAAATGTTAGATGACATTGGGCATACCGGAATCCATGTTGTCAGTTTGCCAGAGGAAGTCGGAGAAGGTGGGGACGTAACGGATTATTTTGTTAAATTTGGTGGCGCTGTTGACGACTTGTTGAAAAAATTTGCAAAGCCATATCCAGAAAGAGTGGATGTATCTCGCTTCACCCCCATTACTACTGCCACTTTAATTGACACCTTGGGCCTCACCATCAAAAGGGATGAAGAAAATAAAGTGGTAACATTTTTGTGCGAATTAGCGGCTTACACGGAAAATGCTCAGTTTAATGTCAGCTATAATGCCCCCTCTTCCACAGGCAAAAGCTATATCCCCACAGAAATCGCTAAACTCTTTCCACAAGAGGATGTGATGGAGCTGGCCTATTGCAGTCCCACAGCTTTTTTTCATGATGCGGGGGAGTTTAACAAAGAATTAAATGGTTACAAAATTGATCTCTCCCGTAAAATTCTCATTTTTTTAGACCAACCCCACAATGACTTATTGGCAAGATTGCGACCTCTTTTATCCCACGACAAAAAAGAAATCAGTTTAAAGATTACCGATAAATCTCAGAAGCATGGCCTTAGGACAAAGAATATCCTCATTAAGGGTTATCCCTCAGTCATCTTTTGCACAGCAGGTTTAAACATTGATGAACAGGAGGCTACACGCTTTTTGCTTCTGAGCCCAGAAATCAATCAGGAAAAGATTAGAGAGGGGGTTTTGGCAACCATCAGAAAAGAAGCCGATCAGGATCGGTATACTTCATGGTTAAAAGAGGATGATAAAAGACAACTCCTTATCGAGCGAATTAAGGCAATCCGAAATGAAAAAATCCAAGAAATCAAAATCAGTTGCCATGAGGAAGTAGAACGACGGTTTTTCGCTGAGAGAACTAAACTAAAGCCGCGTCATCAAAGGGACGTCAAAAGAATTACATCGCTTATCAAATGCTTTGCTCTCTTAAATCTCTGGTGGAGAGAAAGGAATGGTTCCACAATCATCGCCAACGAAAAGGACATTGAAGAGGCATTTAAGATTTGGGAAAAAATATCAGCAAGCCAAGAACTAAATCTCCCACCGTATATTTATGACCTTTATCGGGACATTATTTTGAAAGCATGGGAAAACAAAAATTCATCTGGCACAGAACTTGGTTTAACCCGTCAGGATATTTCAAAAAAGCATTATGAAGTTTATGGGAGAATGCTCGATACTACAAAATTAAGACAGCAGATTTTGCCGATGTTGGAAACCGCCGGTCTTATTTCACAAGAGCCCGACCCCAATGACAAACGTAAAATGTTAATTTACCCCACGGTCGCACCCACTGTTTCTACAACACAAGAATATAGTGAGAGTGATGGTGGGGTACCACCAGAAGGAGACCAAAAATGGATGTATTCAGAAAACAATTAGAAGCAAATCGTCAAAACGCCAAACTTGGCGGCGTAAAAACAGAAGAAGGCAAAACAGTGAGCAGATATAATGCCCAAAAGCATGGCCTGCTCGGAGAGGGCATCACTGAGCTAGATAAAGTCGATTACATAGAGCTTTTGAAAAAGCTAACGGACTGTTATCGGCCAGAGGGTCCAATGGAATCGTTTTTGGTGGAACGGATTGCCATTTGCGTGGTGAGGCTTAAGAGGGCTTGTTTGCTTGAGGCGGAGCATATTATGGCTACCTTGCATCCCCCGATTACAAAGGTCGAAGGCGGATTGCCTGATTTTAACTTTGAGGGCAAAACAGTTGTTGTAAAGGAGGGGTTTCCAGAAAGGCTTCCCCCACAGGTACTGGAAAATATCTCAGAAACGTATCAGCGTTACGAGACGGCCATCGAAAACAAGCTCTACCGTGCGCTCAATCAGTTGGAGCGAATGCAACGCCTCCGACGAGGGGAGCGTTTGCCAGCCCCCGTCAACTTGGAGGTCGGGGTCCACGCCGATCAAATGGCTTCGCATGAAAATTCACCCCCTGATGTGAGCAAGGAGGGTTAAAATGGGTTCGTTTCGTAAAATTGGTTTTTATGCTTTGGGCTCAAAGGGCCCTAGACGCTCATTATGCTTTACTGCAAAGGCTTAAAATCCTATAAGGAGGTAAGATTATGGAACAGGCAAAGCAGGCCAGATATATTGTTTATGCCAGAAAATCGAGTGAGAGTGAAGATCGGCAGATTCAATCCATCGAAGACCAAATCAATCGTCTCAAACAACTTGCTAAAGATTTAAACCTCAATGTTGTTACCACGATGATTGAAGCAAAATCGGCCAAGAAGCCTTATAACCGCCCTGTCTTTGCAGAGATGCTTCAAAAAATTGAAAATGGAGAGGCGAGCGGCATTCTTTGTTGGCAACTCAACCGACTCTCACGAAACCCCGTTGACAGCGGTCAACTTGGTTGGCTCCTGCAACAAGGTATTATTCAATCCATTCAAACCATTGAAAGGGAGTATTTGCCCGATGACAATGTGATTTTATTTTCAGTCGAAAGCGGAATGGCAAATCAGTACATCATCGAATTGCGGAAAAATACGAAGCGGGGTGTGCTAAGTAAATTTGAAAAAGGGTGGTATCCCTATCTGGCGCCTGTCGGATTTTTAAATGACAAAGAAAAAAAGACGATTATCAAAGACCATGAGCGTTTTGATCTCGTTAGAAAAATGTGGGACATGATGTTGTCAGGTTGTTACAGCCCTCCACAAATTTTGGATAAGGCCGTCAACGAGTGGGGGCTTAGAACGGTAAAATTAAAAAAACTTGGTGGCACAAAGCTATCCAGAAGCGCTGTTTATCACATGTTTACAAATCCATTTTATGCGGGGATCATCACGCATGATGGTAAGGAATATGAGGGAAAACATGAATCGATGATAACCCTCGAAGAGTTCAACCGCGTACAGTTCCTTTTGGGAAGAAAAGGAAAGCCAAGACCAAAAAAACATGCGTTTGCTTTTACCGGCCTTATTCGTTGCGGAGAATGTGGGTGTCTCTTTACAGCCGAAAATAAGAAAAAACTCATTAAAGGTACTGGTGAAGTTAGGGAATACACTTATTACCACTGCACAAGAAAAAAGAAGGAGATCGATTGTTCCCAAAGAAAAGTCATCCGTGAAGATGCACTTGAGCAGCAAATCGCCGAGGAAATCCAAAAATTCACAATTCTGCCGGAGTTTCGAGATTGGGCTTTAGAGGTTTTAAGGGAGCAAAATGAAAAGGAAATCGGAGATCGCGAAAAAATATACGAATCTCAGCACAGAGCTGTTGTAGAGGCACAGAAAAAATTAGACCGTCTTTTGGAAATGCGTTTAAACGATTTACTTACAGACGAGCAGTTCAAAGAAAAACGCAATCAATTGGAGACAGAAATAAATCACCTCAAAAGGAATTTAAGAGAGACAGAAGGCCGTGCGGAACATTGGGTTGAGATAGCGGAAAATGCCTTTAATTTTGCTACCCACGCTCGTGATGCTTTTCTCAATGGAGACCTTATCACCAGAAAACAAATCCTGATGGCTTTAGGTTCGAACCCAATCATCAAAGACGGCAAATTCACTATCCAAGCCAATGAGTGGTTAGTCCCCATTACAAATGACTATCCTAATCTCGAAAAAGAATATCAAAGGTTAGAACCGACGCAACTTCCTGATAACAAAGAAAAAACGGAGGCTCTCGCCTCCGTTCGTTCTTCTTGGCTCCGCGGGTTGGACTCGAACCAACGACCTAGTGGTTACGATCTGACTTGAGTTTCCTCAAGAGTCGGACTTTCTCTTTACCCTCTTCGATACAATCGAAGGTGGGGTAGCGGGTGTAAAGTCTCTGCACTTGCCCTCCCGCACTTGGCGGGATGCTAGCTCAGGATTGCCGACATCTATAATACTGTCGCGGCCACTGCGACGATCTACTAGATCGTCGGTTGGCCTTGACTGTTTCGGTTTCCCTGACTTAGCCCACTGTTCACCGTATCGTTACCGATACGGGCTGCTAACCCTAACAGCCACTTGCTCTACCGACTGAGCTACCGCGGAATAAAAACGGTTTTCCCCTTAACATCCCCCTCAAACTCTGTAAAGTGCCCAAAATGCCTAATCATTTCGTTTATATCCTCCAATCCTCAGATGGAAAATATTATGTCGGCTACACGACCGATTTAGGTAGAAGAATGGAACAGCATCGAAGCGGAAAAGGGGCAAAATTCACAAGAGGTTTTGGATTTGAAAAACTGCTCTATCAGGAAAGTTATTTGACAAAATCAAAAGCACTAAAAAGAGAGGCACAAATTAAAAGTTGGCCTCGTTCCAAAAAGGAGGCATTGATTAATAGAAATAAAAGCGAAAAGTTAAGACTTGACCCGAATCAAGGTAGTGTGAAAAATTGACACATTGATTGTAAAGGCTTATCTTTCGCCCATGGTAAAAAGCGCAGAAGAAGTTTTACTCGATATAGTGAAAACTGCAAAAATGGATGATGCAGAAGCATTTTCTTCGGCCAAGATCATTCAACATTTTAAAAACATTAAAAAGGCTTTTGAGGAAGTTTTTTCCGAAGAACCCGGACTAAAACACGTTCAGGACTTAAATAGTTTTAGAAAATTTTTAAAAGATAAAGGCATTTTATAAAATCCTAATGACAACAATTTTACAAAAGTTGTGTTTGCCCTTTGTGATTGCGGGGCTTGTGTTCTTTTTCGGCCAATCAGCATGTACCAAAAAAATCGGGCCGGGTACAGAAGAAGTGGACTATGTAGGGGTTGAGCTTTTTGGAGATACTTATACTTGTAAATCAAACAAAGTAGCTAGTGGGGGGTTTTGGAATAAGGATATGCGATCGGAAAGAGTGGGCATGAAGGGTTACACAAATATAGAATCAGAAACTACAACTTGGAGGATTGTCATTAAAAATGATCTCGCACATGTCACAAGCTTTTCGGGTAGCACTCAAACCATAGAGGAGCCAAAAGTTTTCCAAGTTGAGAAAACACCAATAAAAAATGGGTTACTATTAGTATCTTTGCGTGACAGCGGGGTATCTCCTGAAATTATTACCATTGATCCTGAAAATGGATCGTTCGTTTATTCAACCCAACATATAAATTTATTTCATAACAGAGCAAGCGTATTTTATGGTGAATGCTATCCGTACCAATAAGGAAATTGCTGTCATTAAAAATAAGAAAACCCGGGGAAATAGTATTTATTTTCAAATGGAATTATGTATTGTGTTCCCCAAACTTATGTATTTACTTTACTAGCCTTAAAAATGAATAAAAAACAGAGAATGAAGCAACAAGAAGCGGAAGCGAAACATCAAAGACGTATTCTTGCCGGGTATATACAGGATCGCTTTCCAAAAGTTAAAGCAATAAAAATCAAAAAGACGTTTTTTAATTCTGATACTGACAGACAATTAGAAACAGATTTCCCAGAATGGAATATTCCTTTGACATGGTATGCAGTGTTTGAAGTAGAGTGCCCTATGCATGAATGTGTAGCTGGGGGATTCGATTTAATAGATACTATTAGAGAGATGGTAGCAAAGAAACTTACTCATGGTAATGGGACGATGATATGTTCCGGCTGGCAAGATCAAGAAAGAGTTGGTAAATATCGATGCCTGACAAAATTTTCTTACGAGGTAAATATTGAATATTTGTAGGGTGACATCAGATACATCAAATCCATCAGACGGAGCAGATCCATCATCCATCACAGATCCATCATCCATCACATCCATCAGACGGAGTACGGAAATTGATCAGTAGGGACGTAAATCATGCAGCGGGCATTTTTTAATTCGTTGATTTGTTTGGATTCTTT
>MGRG01000007.1 GCA_001798075.1 Deltaproteobacteria bacterium RIFCSPHIGHO2_01_FULL_43_49
TCACGTACTTTCAGCACCCTCAGCGCCAGGTAGCCAGAGGAAACAAGCTTAATATAAAATGAAGGGAGCTTAAAGCAATTGGCAGATAGGTCGGAGAAGATTTTAGGCCGCCAGTTCGCGATGTTTGATAACAATTGGCTTAAGAGGAAGGGTGAAATAAAAGCGGCTGCCACGGCCCACTTGGCTTTTCACCCAAAGTCTACCACCGTGCAGTTCAATCAACTTTTTGGCTAAGGCCAGCCCGATGCCGGGCCCTTGAAACTCGCGCGTCAATCCCCCCTCCACTTGGTAAAATCCTTCAAAGATTCGATGCAATTTTTCTTCTGCAATGCCGATTCCAGTATCGGCAACACAAATTTCCAACATCTCCCCCTTCTTATCCGCGCTAACTTGCACTTCTCCTCGCGGAGTATATTTCGCGGCATTATCCAAAAGATTTTTAAAAATTTGTCTGACTAGATTGAGATCGCCATAGATGTAAGGGGTGTGATTATCCATATGAATTTTAAAAGCAGTCCCTGCCCCTAGAGGAATTTCATCACTCAGGCTAGCAACTAACGGCGCCAAATTAAATTGTTGAACATGCAGTGGCAGATTACCCGCTTCTAATTTGGCAAGATCGACCAATGAAGACAAAATTTTTGTCAAGCGAGTGGCACTCTGCAATACTTGAGAGACCAATTTTTGTTGCTCCCTGTTCAAAGGACCATCAATTTCTTCTGCAAGCAACTCGGCAAACCCGACAATGCCTGTGAGAGGGGTTCGCAATTCGTGCGAGAGGTTGGCGATGATTTGCGTTTTTAAATTTTTCACCGAATCGAGCTCCATATTTTGTAGACTCAATTTTTCTTGAAGCAGTGCATTTTGGAGGATCAGCGCAAATTGGCAGCCCAACCAATCGAGCACTTGCAGACAAGCGCCCCGATAGGATTTCTTGCTTTTCTTGAGAGACACAGTGATGAAACCGACAAAGTCATCTTTATCAAACAAAGGGACACAAACCTCTGACTGCAGCTGAATGAAAAAATTAAGGCCAACCGACTTGATAGGACTGAAAAGTTTTTCCTCTAATAACTGCTGTCTTGAAAAGGGTCTTCGAAATTTCTTAAACCAATTAATTAAACTTGAATAGTCATCTACTCGGAAAGTAAATCCATCCCCCCCCAAACATTGTTTGACGGCATAGCTTTCCTTTTCTTTCAAAACCAATGTAGCGGCATCAGCGCCGACTGTTTGAGTGAATAATTTTAAGACATTGAGGTATAAATCATCGAGGGAGAGTTG
Organism: Deltaproteobacteria bacterium RIFCSPHIGHO2_01_FULL_43_49; assembly: GCA_001798075.1. Lineage (GTDB taxonomy): Bacteria > UBA10199 > UBA10199 > SPLOWO2-01-44-7 > SPLOWO2-01-44-7 > SPLOWO2-01-44-7. The sequence goes on from MGRG01000007.1 coordinate 1,285, forward strand.
TTTCAAATTAATGGAACAGATTTTTCTAGCTAACTCATTGTAATCATAGCCTTTTGATCGGAATATCAAAGCCTCTCCCCCTTAGTAGGTGTCCGACACCTAGGGCACATAAGTATCGGACACTTGAAATTATACATAAAAGTCAATGAGGTTGGCAAGAACAGTTATTCAAAAAATTTAAATTTTCGCTACAAGTACTGAAATCTCAAAGAGAAGCCAAAGAGGAATGCCAAGCATGAGCATGCTGACAACATCCGGAGGGGTCAAAATAGCGGCAAGGATTGCCAAACAGATAATAATGATGGGGCGTTTTTCAGAGAGCCATTCGACGGAAACAATTTTAAAGCGAACGAGCGAAACCAAAACCAAAGGGAGCTCAAAGGCGACCCCAAAGCTCAACAAAAACATCAAAACAAAATTCAGATAATGTTCAATCGTCCATGTCGGTTGAACGCCTAAATCATGACTATACCCCCAAAAGAAAGCTAGCGCCTTCGGGACAACTAAAAAATAGGCAAAAAAAACGCCGAGACCAAAAAGAAATGTCCCACAACAAAGGATGATCAAAACAACCTTTTTCTCCGCCTTTGATAAACCAGGGGCTATAAAAGACCAAACCTGATAACTCAAGATTGGAAAGCCTAAGATGAGGCCTCCAAGGAGTGACAGACGCATGCTCTGAACAAAAACATCGGCCGGTTTGAGAGAGGTTAAGCTAAGCGTTGCAAAAGAGAACGGTTTTAAAAGCCATTGCAGTATCCAGTCGGTCGCCCAAAAAGAGATAAGAGCCAGGAGAGCAATCACCAAAAGTACCTTCAAGAGACGGGAACGGAGTTCATCCAAATGATTCCAAAGTGCCATCTGCATGACCGCCTCATACCCAGCAAGTGCAAGAAAATCAATCCCTTTTCAAGCAAGGGTCATTATGATACAAATGAAAATATGGTGAAAAACGAACGGGTCCTGTCCCTCCGTGTTACCGTGGGGGCCCCTAACAAAACCCCACGGCTAACACTTCGGGACACCCGTTCGTTTTTCACTGCGTTTTTTGGGGCACTGTTTGTTCTTTTGATACTTGGGTTTGGTTGTTCTTCCAAAAAAGAAGTCGGCCAAAAAGAGGAGCCACAAAAAGTTCAGGTGGCCTCCTCTACCCTTGAGCTGAAAGCGGAAAAACAAGCCCCCTCAAAAAGCGCTGCCGAAACACTGAGCCTTATTCCCCTTCCTTTGGAGAGCGGGCAAGTCACGCAGCCACCGCTCGAAACCAAACCTCTACCGCAGTCCATTCCATTCCAGCCAACGATTATCAAGGGAGGTCTTGCTGTCGAGTTGATTGTCGATGCTTCAGGAAGCATGAATGGTATTTTAGGCGCCGATACTAAATTCAATATTGCAAAGTCACTACTCGAAGACCTAGCAAGGCAATGGAGTGGGCTTAAAGAACCGGCAGTCAATCTGGCGATAAGAACTTTTGGATCGGAATACCCATTGGAGGCCAATCAGTGCGATGACACTAAAATGATCCTTCCCGTTGGAGCGATTGATTCCATAAAAGTTAAGGAAAGCTTGAACCTAATTCAAGCAAAAGGTTCCAGTCCCATTGCTTATGCCTTGAGAAAAGCCGCGGAAGATTTGGGTCAGCAAAATGAAGACCGTGTCGTTATTTTATTGACCGATGGAAAAGATACCTGCGAGCAAGACCCCTGCACTGTTTCCAAGGAGCTCTATGAAGGTGTCTATAAAATCATCACCCATGTGGTTGGCTTTGACGTAGCGCAAGAAGACGAAGCAACACTCAAATGTATCGCCGATGCCTCGAGGGGTGTCTTTTTGGTCGCAAGAAATAAAGAAGAGCTGGCGAGTGCCTTGGACGAAGCGTTGCGCTCTACGGTTCCCTATAACTTGCGACTCAAAGTTTTAGTCGGTGGCAGCCCTCTTCCAACAACGATCACTGTCTACAAGAGCGGAACGCAAGAAATGGTTCAAAGAGAACAAAGTTATGGGATTGAACTTTTTCGCTTGAAACCGGGCAACTATGACATTCTTGTTGAATATGCCAACTCGATCGAAGCCAGCAAGCCCTCCAAAATTTTAAAAGGTGTTGAGTTAACCGAACAAGGAAAGGTGGAGCAAGAAGTCCGCTTTGATTTGGCCTCGGTAACACTGTCCGCGCGGGATGCCAAAGGAGAACCAGCCAAAACAGAATACCAATTTTACAAAGCGGGGAGCCAGGAAAAAGTGGCGGCGTTTACTTCGGATGGAGGAGAAAAAACAATCTTTATCGCACCAGGAAGTTATGACCTTGTTGCCAATCGAGTTGCAGAAGGCCAAGAAATGACGTTGCTGGAACCGGCCATTAATTTGACAATCGAACAAGGTTTTATCAAACATTTCGCATTTCAAACAGGGACTCTCGTTTTAAAGGCGCAGACATCCTTGAAACAACCGGTTGGAATACTCTACCAGGTAACCAAAGCGGGTAATCCAGGGGCTATCGTTACCAAGGGGCAGGCCGACAGTTCGGGGGGAAAAATTGAGTTGCCCCCTGGTGACTATGATATTTACGTCGAGGGACAAGACCCCGCTGCACAACTCCAAGCAAAGGGCGAAATTAAAAATATCAAAATGGAGGGAGGCGCCATTTTAGAAAAAATGGCCACTTTGATCGTTGGAACTTTAAATCTTCAGGCTTTCAAAACAGAAAAAGATTTCGCACCGACCGAATTCAAAATTATCAATCCAGCAGACAACAGAGAAGTCGCCAAGCTAACCGCAAAAGAGGGAAAGGCCTCCATCGCCTTGCCACCTGGGAAATACGACATTCAAGCCTTGTTGATTTCTACTTTCTATACAAAACCACCCATGAAGGAGGCCAAAGGAGTAGCGATCGAAGAAGGAAAAACTCTCGATCAAACTTTGCGTTTTGAATTGGGGACTTTAAAACTTTTGGGAAGAAATTCTAAAGAGCAACGTATTAATTCCAAGCTTTATATTTATGAAGGGGGCACAGAAAATGTGGTGGCCTCTGCCGGCCCTCAAGAAGGTTGGGTTCAATTTGATTTGGCGCCGGGCAACTACGACGTAAAAGTGGAAGATGCGCAAGCAACTGTCGATCCTAAACCATATGTCTGGCAGCGCGATATTACGATAGAAGTCAATAGTCTTTATGTACGCGAAGCGGTCTTCACCAATGCAAAATTAAGATTGATTGGCCGTGGAACCAACAATGAAATTGTACCGGTCGAATTTAAAGTTTATGAATATGGACATGATCGACCGTTGTTAAACGGTGTCACGGGGCAAGATTGGCAATCCTTTGATATGCCCCCTGGCAAATATTACATCGAAGCCAGTTTTCATGATTTAGATACTTCCCAAACCCTCAAGAAGTGGGTCAACCTCAAAGTCGCCGAAAACGAATTCGTCGAGCAGGAACTCCGCTTTTAAATTCTTCTCCGGCTTATACGCCAATTGCTCCCGGGCAGGAGTGGGGATGTTCAAAACGGTGCTCCACTTCGGGCTATCTCGTCAAAAAAATAATTTCGTTTCAAAAGATGCAGATAGTATCTTACCTGCCGTCAGCTCTATCTGCAGAAACGAATATTATTTTATTTGACTCAATACGCCCTCGTTCCCGCACAATGTTTTTCACACCCCCCACTCCTGCCCTCGCGCAATTGGCACACAAGCGCTATGAACTATAGCTACAGTTCGGAGTGTATGGATGATTCTCGCGCAAGCGAGCCTTCTTTATGTTTTTTAATAAGTTTGTCTTCCTACTAGCGTGACTGCGAGGGGGTGTGGGTGGCTTCTCGCAGCCCCGCCACACATTACGGGGGCTATTTAAGTAATTGGCGGGGCGAGAGAGAGCGCTAATTGGGGGTGGTAACCCCCAATTAGATAGCGTCCCCCACACCCCCTCGCAGTCAGGTAGCTAGGAGGAAACAAACTTAAACAAATAAAGAGGCTCGCTTGCGCGACGATTAGCTATGCTGGAGAGGGGTTTAATTTAATAAAGCAGGAAGCAGTTGCAAGAGGAGGCGGTCGGTGTGGGGGTCCCAGGCGAAATCGAAACCCTCCGGTCCCCAGACAAGTTTTGGAAGTTCGAACTCTGTTAATGGCAAGCGAACGGCCCGTGGAATTTTGATTTTGATCTCTTCTCCTGGTTCATCAAAGCCGCCAACAGCCAGCTGTAGTTTGTTGTCGAGTGTGGTGAGCAAACTGCCCGATGGAATAATGGTAGCGTTTGTCCCTCTCTTTTCCGTAATCCACCACCTCGAATCCAAAGGTAACAATCGCACCATGATATAAAAATTTTCCGGATCCTCCGGCAAAACAGCCAACGGTGAAAATGTGGCGGCCAGTTTTAAAGATAACTTCGCCACAATCAAACGCTCGCGCTCCGATTCGATCGCCAATTCCCAATCAGCAAATTCAATCTGAATTTTTCCCTTCTCATCCAACACATCAATTCTTAAAGGATAAGCAAGAGAGGGAATCAAAACGAGTTTTAAGGGGGCTGTGGGCTCCAAATAGCCAAAATCAGAAATGGGGGCTCCCAAAATCTCTCTAGCACGAGGGCGAATGTTACACAGGGCATTTGGTTTTTGACCCTCCTTCGTCACACAAGCCGTTTCGAAATCAATCCCCAACTTTTTGTAAAAGGCATCATCTAATGTTAGAGAAAAATGTTCCTGCTGGGTCCCTTGCAAACCAAACAGCAATTGCCCAAACACGGCAAAAGAAAGCCCCATCGAAATCCCACCCTTTTCTGGACTGATAACTAAATAGTCTGGGCTCTGTTTCGGCACCAAAATAGCATTCCCCTTTTTGAGCGATTTTGGATTGCCAAAACGAGTTTTGAGAGAAACCATCAAGCCGGTCGGCAAAATTTTGAGGGAGTCGATACCGACATGCCCATCAAAGCTAAAAAAGTCAGTCATACGATGAACGAAAACTCCTTCTTGAAAAGTATTGTGAAGTGCCAGTGTTCCTTGGCAAGCGTAAGCCGCATTGATCGCATCCAAAATTCTTTTCTGAATGACACCACCCGTTTGCCGATCGACAACATTTAACGCATGACAGATCTCATCCATTTTCTCAGAAATTTTCTGTGAGGTGTCACAGACCGCAAAAGCACCCGATGGGCTTGCATTCCCCTCAAATTGCGAGGGGGCCAAAAGGGCCGGCATTTTCAGACAACTTCCTCCTTTGTATTCACAATCGGTGTAGGAACTAGACAATTTCCAAAAAGACTTTCCGGAAACAGAAACCTGTTCCAAAATGGGTTCCAGTTGCAATTTTTTAAAACTGATTTTTAAAGGCAAGGGGTCCATATCGGGAACGCCGTCGTTATTCTCATCTTTTACGAGTTGAAGCCCTAAAGAAACATCTTCAGCACTCACATTCATTTTAAGTTGGTTCGGATCAAAAGAAAGAGGAGAAAGGGTTAGCTTCCCAATCTGCGGCGCTTTGGTAATTTTAATTTTGGCGCCCAAACCGGCTCCTTTGGAGCAATAGGAAAGATCGCTTATTGGGTTAGTCGCGCTGGTTTTAGAAGAACCCCCAGAACCTTGTACAGCTTGTGCTAGCCAAGTATGAAATGCTGGTGAGTTAAGATATTGGTTCAGACTAGAAATCAGTGTTTCGTTCACAACTGGTTTTGGAATCCAAACTTGAGCGGCTTTCTGTAAAAATTCGGAAGCTTGAAGCGATTTTCCCCAGCCAAATGAAACCGATTCTTTCAATTTTTCTGTTCCCAAATTTGCTTCAATCAACGCGGTGTTGTAACCCTTTTTTGGCAACAAATCTGTTTTGAAAATGCCATTTTCATCGGCGCACAGTGGCTGCGGCTTTTCCAAATTAAAGGTGACTTGCACTGCATCGCTACAGAGGGCTTCCTGAAATCCAGGAATGCGAAAGGTAAGAGTAGGAGGAGTGCTTTGCAAGTCATCCAAAAATAGCCCCTCTCCGATCTGGGCGGGCAAAGGAGACAAAATTTCAATTTGAGCGATAGACCCACCGACTTCAAAAGCAGGAAGAACCATTTTGGGACATCTGGTTTTTTCAAAGCCGGTGGCGGCATTGCAGACAGTGAGTGAGAGTTGGTTTGTCCCTGGCTCCGTTGTGATGTTCACGACAAAACGACCTTGAGCCCCCTGCACCGTATTGGTTTCACAGCGAATCGTTTTTGGAGAAACACCGGCAACTTTATTTTCAACGGAGACAATAACACCTCCTGTTGAGGCACCAATGAAATCACAGACATCGCTGCAACCCTTTAACAAATCGAGGGTGACACGTGCCTGTTTTCCACTGGTTTCTTGAGTCACCACATCGGAAGTTAATGTTGGAGCGATAACGTGACTGGTTCTCTGCGTCAGTTGCATAGGACTACCCTGAAGACGAGAGGCCGAGACAAAAATCGTGTAGGGTCCAAACTCCTTCAAACCAGCCCGCACGGCAAAATGTCCATCTTCCTGAAGACAAAAATTTTGATCCTCTGAAAGAAAAATCTCCCAACAATTTTCTTCCAACGGTTTTGATAAAATAATGGTTTGCAACTCCTTGGTATATTCATGCTGAGTTGCAACGGTGAGTTCACTCAAAACGGATGTTTTGAGATTGAGCCTTCCTTTGAGAATGGCAAAATCCTCTTTGACACTACCGACAGCGGTGTTGAGACATAAAAAACTACTCCCCTCTTCACACACCAAGGGTTTGGGGATTTGACACCTAAGCTGCGTATTGGCATCTGCAGCATATGCAGTGACTTGTTGAAGGAGGAGTAAAATTACCAAGTAAAATATTCGTTTCATAGAAAAATCTTAAATCCTAAATTCGAAATCCTAAACAAATTCTAAATTCCAAGCCAAAAATCCCAAACCATTTGGAGAATTGAGATTTGGAAAATTCGAATTCGTTTAGAATTTAGAGATTCGAATTTCGAACTTCCTTAGCTGTATTCGCTTCTTATTCCAAAAAGTTGCTTGGAGTCATGACGCGGGATGTCAGCCTACTGGGATTTATCTTTAGGCCGCTAATTTTAAGTTTAAATCAGGAAATATTTTAAGAAGCTTTGTTAAGGTTTTCCATTCTGGGTTCGCCGTTTTGGCATTTTCTAATTTTTGATAACTATATAAAGGAATCCCTAATTGCCCCGCTGTCTCCTTTTGTGTCCACTTTTTTAATAAACGCTCTCTGCGAATTAAAAAAGCAAGGGCTATTTTCGGATCGACTTGGATAGAAATAATACCATGTTTAAGAATATTTCGCTTTGGTAAAGGAAAAATAACTGTAGAATCTTCTGGTTCATCGAGGTACAAATCCAACGCCTCCTTTAAGTTTTTCTTTAATTCCTGCAAGGTCTTACCTTGGCTGACACAGCCTTTGAGCTCAATACAATTCCCCCAAAACCCCTTTTTCTCCTTATGAATTTTAAAATGATATCGCATATTATCTCCTTAAACCTAATCTTTTAATCAATTTATTCTCTAAACCCTTTGCCAACTCACGATGAAGGGGGATTGTTTCCCTTTCGGATCCCTTGCCCATTTGAACATGACTCCCTTTTTGCCGTAACACCACCCAACCGTGGCGTTCAAACAACCGAATCATCTCTTTCCCACTCAACGCCACCGCGTCTCCTCTCCTACAAAACCATTATACCAACTATAGTTGGTATGTCAATCTTTTTCAATATGCTTACGGTCATGACGCGCTTTGTTAAGAGGATTTGAACTTAGCGAGGGGGGATTTAGGTTTTGCAGACAAAATCCGCTTTAAGACAGTCTCTGGTTTCAAATCAACTTCGTTTGCAGCTCTGATTATATTTCCACCATGGCGCTCCAAAGCCACAGCCAAGTCAATATCTCTAATTTTCTTAAAGTTTTTAAATTTGGCTAAAGGCGAAGTTGGTGTAGCCCGCTTAATACGAATGCCAACCATTTCTGGTGAATAATTGAATTCATCTGCCGCTGCAGTCCGATGCCCACCATATTTCTCCAAGGCTGCTGCTAGGGTAATGTCATCAACACGCGGTTTATGGTGTACTTCCCGTTTTGGCTTTGCGATTTCCCTAAATTCCCAAAGGGGAGAATTAGGCTTTGCATAGCGTATACGGTGCAAAACTGCTTGTCGCGTTTTCTCAAATTTTTTGGCTACTTCGTCTATATCTCCTCTATATTTTTTTAAAGCGATAGCCACCGCTCTTTCATCACTGGGTATTGTCCCCTTTACAGACCAGAGATAAGATCCTTCCTTGGCCTGTTCTAAGCGAAAGGTTATTTCATCCCAAGTTAAACCCAATTCTTCTCCAGCTTTTGTGCGGTTTCCGTGATGTCTAAAAAGGGCTTGAGTCAAATCCTCATCATTCACCTCACTACTCCCTCCTCCACCCTCTGTTCCCTTCAACAACATCGCCCCCTCAACGATTCTCGGTTTGGAAGGAGAGGTCATTTGCAAATTACCAACTCTCATCTCACTTTGTGCACTCGAAATTGCTACAACGGGCAAAACTTCCCTCTTAAATAATTTGCTTGGTGCGAGCCAACCTGTTTGAAGATATGCCAGTGCTTGCGTTGGAACCCTGTCTTGAATCAGCTCACGAAGCTCCCTCTGAGCATTTGGATTCAATGTCTGTTCATGTGCCTTAATCATCAGAGTTAACTCCTCGGATACGACACCACTCGCCTCCAAGGCAGCTTCCACCATACTGGGAAATAACGGATCAGCAAAACTTGGGAGTGACAAAATCTTCATATCTTTTTTTTAAACGTCTTCCTTTGGTGGTCCTCGATGCCATGCCAAATGAGAGAGCTCAAGGAGGTATTCGCCTCTTATTCCAAAAAGTTGCTTGGAGTCATGACGCATAACGTCAGCCTGGTGCGTATTTCCAAGCAACATTTTTTCTGAAATGCCGATACCACTAGCAAGTACTTATATGGTTAACTTGGTGAAAAAGTGGTGGGTGGCCCGGAGTGTTGTCTGTGGGGTTTTGTTAGGGGCCCCCACAGCAACACGGAGGGACAGGATCCGCCACTTTTTCACCATTCTCATCATTACTATTTTGGTTGGCTGTGCCGGGCCAGATTATACTCCCGTCTACTTTCCAGGTGGAACGGGCAAGCCGGAACCGGCACCCGGAGGCTCCAACCCCCCTCCGGCAGCGGCTCGTTGTGTTTTACAAATGACCTCCAAACTCTGTGTAAAAATCAAAGGTGAAAAACTCGAGGCCGGTATCAAACCAGACGATCTCATTTGTGCCGATGCCCCACCGATCCCCATCGAAATTTTAGGCGAAAAAACCTTCCTGAAGGGAAGTGATTTTCCTGATATCCAAGTTGAGATCATGGTCAAAGGAGTCAAAACACCAATGACCATGAATGGAAAAGGAGCCACAGATGGTTCAAAAAATATTGGAGAGGGAAGCTGGACACCCGAAGGCGACATTGAAATCAAAAACTTCTCCCTCTTTTTTAATGTATTGGGCGCTAATGGCGAAGTACCAAACCTCACCTGGACAACGGGACTTACAAAAGAAGTCGAAGGTCTAGATTCTCTAAAAGGTTCTCCAATTGGGCCGGATGGAAAAATCAAACTCGTTACCAGTACCATCTTGGGTCACCTTTTCGAAGCGGCCGACAAATATTTATTAGGAGCTTCCTTGCAAGCCAGTTTCGAAGGGAAAGTCGATCCCCCCCTTTCTCAATGTATTACAGCCAGTGGCGATGGAGAAAAACAACTTCGTATCGTCAAACTGCGATTGGATTCGAGCGGAAAACTTTCTGAAGAAGCACTCCCAGGGAGAAATGTTTTGGAAGTCTCACAAGGAACGTTTATCGCACAAAGTCCTCAAGATGTTGGTTCCTCTTTTGAGACAAGGGCTTCTTTCAAAGCAATTCATGAAGGAGACAAACCGATTAATATCCAACTCCCAGCGCGGGTGGGACCTTTCTATTTTGAGGCAGAAGGTCGCAGAAACCGAACACTGCAACCTAATGCCAGCTTCAAATTTAGCGTTATTTTTAGACCGACACACAACGACACCCCCAAAGCGGGAACGATCAAACAAACATTTAGATTAGGGATGGACAATTTCTTTCTATCGGGTGTGGCATTAGAGCCCGCCGGCAGACCCAGTGTTCATCGGGTTGATGAATCGGGGCAAACGATTGCTGCTAACATTGAAACGGTTATTTTGAATCCCCTCTTTGTTCCCGCAACAACCGCCAAAAACTTTTTCAAATGCCAAAAAATTCAATGTGAGCCCTTCGACTCCGCTCAGGGTAAAGGACATGAAAGCATCACACAATGCACACACTGCACACCCCCCGAAGTCCAGGGTTGCGCGCTCAAACCTATCAATACGGCCGGAAAGCCAATCGAGGAGGTCGATAGCGCTTGTAAACCTCTTTATCCAGGAAGCTCTCCCCTGATGGCCCTCGATCTTTCTGGCTCCTCGCAAATTCCTCTTGAGGCCTCCAAACAAATTCTCACAATTCGCAACACAGGGGTCACCGATTTAACTATCAAAAATATTTTTATTGAAGAAATGCCCGGCTCCCAATCAAAGGGTCAATTCAAATTTGAAAAAAAGTGGATTCGTGCGGGCATAAGTTTTGAAAAATCAGAAGCAACAACACCCCCCTTAACACTTCCTCCTTATCGAAAAGGAGTCCAAGAAAAGATGCTTTTTCTCTCGGTGGTTTATTTACCAAACGATTTGATCGGCTTTGACGGTAAACAAGCAACGAGCGGAATTGACGTCATTGACAAAGCAATTTTGAAAATGGAATTGCAAAAAGGTTTTAAAACAACACAACTGATCGGACGGACAAAAATTCAAGACATTCCGGATTTGCAAGCTTACTTTGCGACCGCCACAGGCCTTAAAGCAAAGGCAAACTCTGAATCGTTTGCCATGCAAGAAGTGACAGCCAAAACTCAAGATATGGCGGTTCCCGTCTTTTTGAAACTCTCGGACACCGCGAGCGGGGGATTGCGCATCACTGAAATTCGCATGGTTGGTAAAGATACAAACTTTTTTGAATGGTTGGACACACCGGCGAAAGTGGAATCGCGCCAGCCCCCTTCTGGTTTCGGTAAACGTTGTTCCATCCCCATCATCGATCCGACCACCGGTCGCCAAATCGATGAACGTTTTGACTTAACCTTTGTCAACATCGGCAGCCAAGGTTTTGACCTCAAGCCGGGGGCCACTACTCAAGACAACATGCCACTTTTCGGATGTGTCAATTATCACAAAGATCCGAACGCAACGATTCGGCAAAGGATATTCCAGACTAACTTGGTCGTCACCGCTCTCAAACTAGATGCTCAAGGAAAACTGGAAAAAAATCCAGATGGATCTTATAAACAAACACAGCTCACCATTCCACTCGTCGCCGCTATCGATCCATTGAGAGGAAAATTTGTCGCTCGCATCTCACAAACAGGAACAGCCATTTTAAATCCACAAAACCCTGTGCTGACCGCTGTCCCTTCTTTAAGCGAAGTCGAAATGATGGAGAAAGCAGGAGAAAGTGGAAGAGAGGAACTCCTTGTCATGTTGGGAGCCCTCATCCTCGATCCTTTTGATGAATTTGAAATTAAGGATAGTCAAGACCGTGTCATCAACAAACCAGGCGATGGCTACACCGCTGCCTTTAGATCCACTGATACCAGACCAACGACCGCTCATTACGATGATGAGGCCTTTTTCGATTACACGACTTTACAACACGACTCGGACCTTCCAATTGGAAAACAAGGTATCTTTTATGATTATGATTTTTCCCCAGAGTTTCCATTGCCAAATCCACTCAAAACCAATGGTTGGCGCATTTTTACCGGCTCTTTGTCCTATCCGGGTCCTCTTTCACCACGCAGCCCCATTAATCTCAACGAGTGTGAAGTTGTTGACCCTTGCTCACCGGAAGGACTTCGCAAATTTTCAAAAAGTGGTGTCGGCTCCGATGAAAAAGGGGCTTGCGCCTTTTTCTTTGTCTCTGCCGGGAGATATCATAGCCCCACTTTTGAGCCGATCATTCGAGGAGAGTCGGGGAACATGTGCGCCAACAGGGAACAACCACAAGATTTGATCGCCATGGATAATGGTCACTATTCCGTGGATGGCTCGATTACCCTTGAAGATTTAGGTTTGAGATTTTGGGGTCCGACATTTTTTCACAATCCGGCGGGGCCATTGGGAAACAAGCCACCATTGGAAGAGGTGTTGCATATTGCCTTCACAACAGAAATTTTAAAGCCTCAGTCCTCACCGCGAGATTATAACGTCATTCCTGACGAAAAATTGGATCTTAAAAAACAAGAGCACAAACTCAATTTGACCGACACCAATCTCACAACCGTTGTCACTTGCCCTGCTACCACGCGCAACCGCACACTGGGTGGCAAAAAACATAGCAGTTGGCGCTATTTTGAACCCTTTATTGTTAAAGATGAAGCGGGAGAAATTCCTGCCGGTTGCCCAGAGGCGGAAAATAATTTCACCGGAGGAACCGCTTTTGTGCATGGAAGACGCATCGATCCCGAAACAGGCGTTTTCTCATTGGTCAACGTTTCCAAATTCAGCTCGAAAGAAGATCTCTCACTCGCCTTCAAAGACATCGTGATGTTCGTGATTTTGAATGGTTGGGTCTGCAACCCACAAGGAGACGAGAAAAATTTTGAAGGGGCAAAATGTTTTGACCCCAATTTCAATGAAAGAGATGCAAAGGCCCAGGTCACGATGACGGGAGAATAAGATGACAGAACTAAAAACACCGATTATCGGACCATCGAATGTAGGGCCAAAGGAAAATCCCAATGACAAACCACTCCATTTGGATTTGGGATGCTCTGGAAATTGGAATGTTCCTACCGCCATTTCAGAAAACGGTTTTGGATTTCATTGCGGAGGTAATGTTTATTATCACACCGATTCGAAGAATTTCTATGGCATCGGCCCAAAATTTTATTGGAACAAATTTCAAGGGGGCCCTCTAACGCTGCCAACCGATCGTTTTAGTGCCAATCTGACTCTAAGCAGAGGTTCTCAATCCCCCCTACTCCATGATGACTCTGGAAAAGAAACGGTTACACAGATGAGTGTCAGTAACCTGCTCGTAGGATTGGGACATGCCAATCAATCACCAACGCTTGAACTGGGGACCGATTCAACACTTTTTGGAGCGGTGCTTAGAACATCCGGGCGATTTCCAGGCATCGGCTTGAGGGCTTATTTTGGAACCACAACATCGATTCCTTTTGACTCTGAGATTGCCGGACAAATTCCGATGTTGGCCATCAAAGGGGGTCTGGAACTTCACTTGGCCTATCTCGATGTCACCACAACACCGGCTTCACAAGGGCTGACCAACTGGGATTTGGGCTATTTGGGCACCTCACAAGCCCACCGGTTTTTTAGAACGATGGGGACTGCGCAGGCTTTTTCCAACAATGCAGCCATTGTTCAAGAATATTTCTCGGAACTCTCAGGTGAAGGAGGGACAACAGCAAGCATTGAGGGCCTGGGACCTTTGACCCTTTTGAGCCTTTTTGCCGCCAGCGGAGAAGATAATGCGGAACTGACTCTTTTTACCCGTGCTCAAAAGGAACAAGCTATTTTGATAGGAACCCTAAAAGCGGCGCAAACATTGGGTTATATTTTGGCAAGCAGTGGTGACGCCAGCATCACGACCCAAACGCAACTCTTTGCCAATCTCCATCAGCTTGGAAGTTTTGTGATCGCCGGAGGAATCGGTTTGGAAGGAAAGGATATTCTTCTGGCGCGTCTGGGCTTTGAAGCAGCAACTTTTATTTTGGGTTCTTTCACGGCCGACTCAAAAGCTGGGCAGGCCCTGCTTCAAGGAAGCGGCCAAGCCCTGTTGGCAACAACCCTCATGCCCGATCAAAAAAGTTTTCATCATTTTACTTACGAATGGAATTCCGCAACCGGAAACATGTTTGGTTATACGAGACAAACTTATCTGCCTGCTTTTAATCTTTACACAGGCGCAACACTCTTGACCGACGGCTCTAATGCAAAAGTCAACGGGGCCTTGGGATTGGCTACACAGGCAGGGCCTTTCAACCTTGGAATTGGCGCCCATATGGTTCTCCTGTTTGAAGGGGGAACCAAAGCAACAGGCGGCATTGGCATTGAAGAGAACGTGAGTTTGGTCGCAGAAAACAGACTAGAGTTGGGTTTAAGGCTTTCCCAAGATTTAGTAGGTGGAGAATTCCAGTTTGCGGTCAGCCCCTCGGTTGGGGTGAAGTTCTAGCAAATTCGGCTTCCATGGAGCGCTTGATTGCAATCACCAAAGAACGGGCACGGTTGGCCCACAAGCTTTTTCCCGCCAAATCAAGAAGGATGGCGTTTCGAAAATCCTCGGCGGCCTTCCGATAATTTTTGTGACGTAAATATATTTCACCGCGATTGACTAAAGAAGTGACATCTTTGGAGTCAATAGAGAGGGCCTGGGAATATTCAATGATGGCTTCCACCGGTTTCATTTTTTTCTGATGGACTGCTCCCATACAGGCATGAAAATAGGAGTTGCGATGGTCGAGCAAAATCAAGGCCTGAAAAATCTTTTCGGCTTCATCGAGTCTGCCATGTTTGAGTTTCACATGACCGGCTTCGGCCAATAAATAAAGCTGTTCCTTTTTGAATCCCTTCAGTTCGGCAAGACTCGTTTTATCCGACAACAACGCTAGAAATTTTTCTGTAAGCCTTTTGCGTCGGGCCGGATTGGGATCGTGAATAGGCGTTGCTGTGCGATGATCCATTTTATCCCCTTGCCGCAATCGCCTGTGTCGGTGTTTGACGCATTTGCGCAAACAACCGAATGGCGTTACTCACCCAATCGAGCGTGGTCGCAATGTTTTGAGAAAATTTTTGAATATCCATCATTTCAAGTTGCATCTGTGTGGAACCACTCCTGGTCCTGGATTGCGCTAGCTGCATCTCTTTCATGTAGCCTTGGTCATTGGGATTCATCTTGAGCAAATCTTTTGAGGCCCGGTTCATCTCTTCGTTGAGATGCATAATCCTTTTTCCTTTCCAAGAAAAAAGGGTTCCGTTTTGCAACATGTTCGATTTAGCGGCTGCGATGAGAACATACTCGGGATCAATCCGTCCAGACATCACCAAACTGACAATCCGTTGTGTTTCTTCATTGAGTTCAGCCGTTTTGGATTGCATCTCTCTCACCATTTGGGCATCGATGATTTTTGACTGGAGTTCGCTGAAAAAATCGTTCCACTCACTCACCGCCTCTTGGGCAATGCCGGCCACATCTTGACCAGGGCCTTGGAGTTCTTCTTCTTCCAAGACTTCAGCCTTTGCTGTCATGGCCCTCATCTGGTGCATTTCCTGGCGAAAAAATTTCTGATCATCTGGAGTCAAAGCCATTTCCTTGGAATGGATGGCGAAATGACGTTCCGCATCTGGTGGAGGGACACTCCCCTCATTAGCATAAACTTGATAATCTTGAACTATCTGGTTTTGAAAAGATCTCCACCGACCGGCTAAATAATCTTCAATATCACGACGATTGATTCCAGGGGCCTTAAGGATTTCGTAAATGTTGCCATGCCGCAGCGCCTCAGTAACTTCAGGATGTTCCAGGGTAGGCCTGATTTGCGGTTCATGTTCAATGTGAGATCGGACACCGTCTACTGGCATAAAACTCCTTTAGCTCTTCCCCTTTTCCTTTTTGTTTTTTTCGATTTGTTCTTTCAAGATGCGGGCACGGTTTGCCCATTTGTTTTCACCGGCAGGATCGAGTGATTCGGCTTTTTCAAAATCCTTCTTGGCATCACCCACCCAACCATGTTTCATAAAAATTTCACCACGGTTGGTAAGGCTTACAATATCATCGGGGTTCGATTCCAGGGCCTGAGTATATTCGACAATCGCCTCACCATCTCTTTTTTGCTTTTGCAAAATAGAACCCAACATCGAATGATAATAAAAATTGTCCCAATCTAGGATCGTGAGGACTTTGAAAAAGCGCTCGGCATCTTGATAGCGCCCCACTTTAAAATGGGTGTAGCCAATCTCAGCCATCTGTTCGATTTGCTCTGGTGTGAAATTAAAGACCTCTCCCCAGCCTACTTTCCCCTCCAGAAAACCTTTGATCTTTTCGGCTCCCGCTTCAATTTCCTCTTTAGGAACACTTTTAAGCCTTTTTTCGAGGTCTTCGAAAAACTGGTCCACGGAGGGTTCTGCTTTAGGATTCTTAGCCACTATATTGAAATCTAACATTTTTTAGCCCTTTAGCCAAGTATTTAAGGTTTCAAGCAAAAGGCCTCGCCTCCTTCAAGTTGGAGCCGAGGCCTCTTAGCAAATTTCCTTCCCCTTTTATTATCTAGAGCTGGCTGTTCTTTGTACTCTGCCCCAGGCATCCAAGAGGTTCTTGACCGAGTTGGTCAATGTTTCCACAACATGGGCAAACTCCTGAAGCATGTCGGCCAATAATTTCTGTGAGGTCGAAATCGCGGCTTCTTGACCTCTTGTTTCTTGCATCACTTTCGCAAAGGCACTCTGGTCATCTGTCGGGGCTTTCATTAATGCCTCTGTTGCTTTGCGAGAGGCTTCCTGCAGTTGAATCAATTTCGTAGAAATCTGGATGTTCTGTCGCGCTTTGTCTTTTGAAATAATATAGGTGATGAATTTGATGAATTGATACATTGCACCCAAATCACCAGACTCCGCCATTCTTGCAAAATAGAAGAAGAGCATCATCAGTTTTTGACCCTCTGCACGGGAACGAAGGGCTCCCTCAAAACCATCGCTCAAATAATTATCCATGTGCATGGCACTTAGGAAAGATGCTGTGCTGGGAGCAGCATTCATGCCACTAAACAAATCGGCGCCAGAAGGGCCTGCACCCATGGCACGATAAGGGCTTCCAGTATTAGGTGCACCACCTGTTGGACCAGCACCACCACCTGTGGTGGCACCCGGCGCAATTGAGGCGCTGAAGTGTCCGGTGCCTGTACCTGTTGTATTGGGTGGAGAACGCATGGCTTGGTCGGCTCTACTTTTTAACGATGCATCGAGGCTACCCGCCGGACGCGCTTGGTTTAACAATTTTTGTAAGGCCGTTTGTTTGTCAGCTACATCACTGCGGGCAGTAGCCAACTGAGTTTCTAAAGCTCTCTTATCTGCAGCATTTGTAGTGCTGGCAATATTTGCTTGAAGAGCTTGAATCTTTCTCTTTAAATCTTCAACTTCAGTAGCTTTGGTTTGAATCTTGGGGGTAAGCAACTTTAAAAGTTGGATTTTGAATTCCTTAGGATCAAAATTGTCACCCGCTTTCATACTGCCACTATTTTGCTGGGCCTTGGCAGCCTCTTCAGCAGCTTTTTTGATATCTTGCCAATCGTAGACCTCCCCTTCAAAAGTCACCTGCGTTGTACCTACAGTCGGAGCAGTACCATCCAAACCCCTATTAAGTTCTGTGGTATTAAACTGACTGTTTTTGTCAGTATCTATCGCATCTACTGGTTTAAATTCTAAGCCACCACTAATCATAAAGCCTCCTATTAATAGCCCCCTCTCCTTTTTTTCCTCTCCCTCGAGGGGAGAGGACTAAGGAGAGGGCGACTCACATTAGAGTACTGCAACCCCTATGCCAAATATGTGCTGAAGTGCTGATGTTCTGATGTCTAGAAGTTATAATAAAATCAACTATTTAGACGTTTCACAACATCAGCACATCGAGACATCAGCACATCGAGACACAGGTTTTGGGGCCTTTATTCCCCACCCTGGGAACTTTAAAAGGCGTCCGACGCCTTTTCGCATACCACAGGGTACCTGTTACCATATGGTAATCAGACGAATATAAGCAGCCGCTATTTATTGGTCATCTCTATAAGCAACTTTCGGTGCCCTAGTTGCCGATAATACTTATAGAGGTATTTTTATGGTTGAAGATGTCAAAGCAACTGCCAAAACCATTATTGAGAAATATGCCGAGGGCTTAAGCGGCCTGACATGGGCAGAATGTAAAGAGGCAGGATTAGAGGGTAGTCAATGCGACGCCTTGGTCGCTGCCCTGGGAGAGGGCCCACAGGGAGAAATTACCAAGGATGAAAGAGAAGAGCTTAAGAGAGCAAAGTTAGGTCAGGAGTTTATAAATGAGCTAGCTGGCAAAAATGGCCTTAAAGCAGTAGAGGCCAGGGCTAAATGGTTGGGAGAAAACGCTGTCCCGCGCTTCTGGGGCTTTGGAAAGGAAGACCGAATAAAAATCATTAAAGAAATTGGAAGACTAAAACCGGAAGTGGCTGCGTTGGCTATTCCCCAACTCATCGGGTTACTGGCGGAAAATGACCCAGAAATCCGAAAAACCGCTTCAGAAAGTTTGGGGCAAATCGGTAAACCGGCTCAAGCGAGATTATTAGAGATGTTGAGACATGAAAATCCGCAAGTCCGTCTTGCCGCAGTAGAAGCATTAAGCATGCAGATAGATAATAAAGTCGATTCAAAAATTGTTGATGCACTAAAACAAAAGCTGCATGATGATGATCCAAACGTTCAAAGAGCAACTGCTTCGGCCTTGAAAAAAGCAGGGTCCAAAGCAAAATCAGCTCTTCCTGATCTTGCAAAGGCTTTGGAAAAGACCAAAAGTGACAAATATCTTTGCGGAGAATTCATCGATGCTATCCGTAGCATTGATAGAACGAGCGTCCAAGCTAAAGCCGCTTTTCAAGAGGTGGTTAATCAATCGATAGATAGTTTGTGTCACGGTCAGGCAAGTGTAGCTTTAAATCCTCCTCGAAAGAAAAAATAACCCCCCAACATTAAGGTATGGGAACTACGGGGTGGGGTTTTTCGGATTCCTCTAGGGGAACTGCCTCAAACTCTTTTAAAACAGGGGTCTCCCCTTTCAGAAATTCGATAGTCTGATTAACATTATATTTGGAAACAGCAGTGTAATGTTCGAGCTGGCGGGCTATAAAAGTAAGCGACAAAAAGAGTAACAAAACACCCAAATAACCTCTGATGTTAAAGCCTAATTCCCAGACATTGATCTGGGGGGCAAAACGGTTCGCTACTCCCAAAATAATGTCGGCAATCAAAATGGCAATAATGACGGGGGCAGCAATTTGAACGGAGATAAATAAGACCTGCCCTGTCATTTTCATAAAAAGATCCAAAAGGGGCAAAAGGCCGGCGGCACTTTCCGGAAACGAAAGAAGGGGCAACACTTCATAGCTGTGCGCAAAGGATTCCAGAAAGAAACGATGTCCTCCCAAACTTAAAAAAAGAACAATCGCAAATTGAAATAGGAAGGCGCCAGAAATGGAACTCTGCTCGCCAAGCTCTGGAATTAAGATTCGAGCTAGCGAAACACCACGTTGGTTATCAATCATCTGACCGGCCGCTTCAAACCCATAAAAAATCATCGATGCCGAAAAACCGATCGCCAAGCCAAACAAAATCTCTTTCAAAAAGAGAGCAAACATTTTCATTGTGTCGATGTCTGGTTGCGAAGAAGTACTTGTCACCAAAATAGGGTACAAAAAAACAGCCAATAACATAGAAACCCCAACCCGAACCATGCGGGGAACTGGTTTGCCAAAAAGAAAGGGGACCACCGACACCACACTCAACACCCTCGCCCAAATCAGAGCCGCCATGATCAGAGAAAAGGGGAAATTGATGTTAATGCCGAGCTGTCGGAGATATTGGTCCATGCTATTTTACGTATTGCGCGAAATCATTGAACAACCAATGAGTAAAGGTAAGGAGCTGGCCGCTCAGGAGTTCTGCTGTCAACACTAAAACGACAACGATGGCAACCAATTTGGGAACAAACGTTAAGGTTTGCTCTTGGATTTGTGTGGTTGCTTGCAAAATACTGATGATAAGACCCACAAGCATGGCGATCAAAACGGGAGGGGCCGTAATGATGAGGGTCAGAAATAAAGCCTGTTTTGCGACACCGACAAAGTAATCCATATTATAAATACCCCTGTATGAGCCCTTTGACGATCAAATGCCAGCCGTCGACCATCACAAATAAAAGCAATTTAAAAGGAAGCGAAAGAGTTACCGGCGAAATTTGAAACATACCCAGCGAGAGCAAAATATTGGCAATGACAAGATCAATAATCAAAAAGGGTAAGAAAATAATAAAACCAATCTGAAAAGCCTCTGTTAATTCGCTGATGACAAAACCAGGAATCATGACGAGAAAATCCTTATCGGTTAAATCTTTTTTCGCCTCTTCAGTCTTTCGCATTTCAACCGACAAATTGTAAAAAAGTTTGCGCTCTTGATCGTGGGTGTGTTTGAGTAAAAAATCACGCACCGGCTCTTTCCCTTCTTTAACCGCTTTGGTCAAAAGTTCCACAGAGGCTTGCGACATCAAGGGTTGGTTGGTCCCCTGATTGATTGTGCTTTGGGCAACGTCGTAAATCTGCATTCCGACAGGGGCCATCACATAAATAGTCAAAATAAGGGCCAAGCCCGTCACGACCACGTTAGGCGGAACTTGTTGTGTCCCCAAGGCATTACGAATGAGGGATAACACGACAGAGAGCTTCACAAAAGAGGTCACCATCATGATGACAAAGGGAACAAGAGAGAGTGCCGCTAAAACCAACAGCAAGACGAGAGGCTTGGAAACCCCTTGAGCCCTTGATGCTTGGGCATAAGCCGGTACGGCGAAAAATAAAAAATTAAAAATTAAAAACCAAAAATGCAACTTAAAAATAAAAAATTTTTTACTTTTAATATGTGTTTTTTGTTTTTGGTCTTTAGTTTTTAATCTTATCATTAGCCTCTCCCGGCGATAACTCTGTCAGAAGCTGAACATTTTGATCTGTGCCTCCCAAAACTAAATATCTTTTTCCAACCCGCACCAAATAAAGGGTCCGTCTAAAATCGAGACCAAAACGAGAGATCAACTCGAAATGCCCATCTTTTTGCCATTTTTTAGCGAAGGCAAGACGAGGAAGGACAAAGCGCAAAATCAAAATAGCACCGACACAAACAACAACCAGCGCCAACAACATTTGTAAAAATAACCAGGTGAAATCCATGACTCGCCCCTTACTTTAGCAACTTAATAATTCTCACACCCAATTTGCCATCAATTTCCACCAACTCCCCCCTTGCGACTAATTTACCATTCGCCATCAGATCGACAAATTCATTGGGGGCCCTCTCAAAATCGATTGCGTGTCCTACCTTGAGCTTTAACAAATCTTTGAGGACCATCTTTTTTTGTCCCAAAACAGCAACCAATCGGACCGGCACGTCCTCCGACATCGAAACTGCTTCATCGCCAAAATCCCCCAGATCAAGACTTTCCCCTTTTGGTTCGTCCAACCCTTCAAGATCTAGTTTACTTTCTGTTTCTTCTTCGTGAAACTCACCTTTTTTCTTAGCCATATGTTTTTCCTCCCGCGAGTTGACCCGTGATCCGACAGAGCCCCCCTCCTGAAAAACCTTCCCAAATCGCTGTTAGCCCTCCTGCTTCACCTTCGCCTACAAAAAGTTTCACCCCGCCCCGCCATCCCTCTTTTTTGTGCTGCAGATGGGTTTCATCAAACAAAATAACATCTCCTTCTTCCAATTTTTCGAAATCGCTGAAACCAACTTCTGCCTCTCCCAGACCACACTTCATATCGATCGGCAAAAAGTCAAAACGCCGCAACGATTTTTTCAATGCCTTGTGGGAATGAGATTTGGCATCACCCGGCAGGTCTTTTAAAAACCCCTCCAAAATCCATGGGGCCGGAAGATAAATTTTCACAAACCCCGACTTGTTAGACAAAGCCACGTGAACTTTTAAACAAACCATCGGCAGATCGTCTCTTAGAAGCGCTTTTAAATGGGCGGGTTCCAAAACCATTCGTTCTAAGCGAAAATGCAGCTTCGGTTTATTGCCAGCCTCTTTGTGAATTTCCGCCAAGAGTTTTAATAACAAAAACTCAACCACCCCTTGCTCCGTTTCGGTAAAAGGGCGCAACTCAAATGTTGTGTCCCCTTTCCCCCCAAGCAACTTCTCAATGATGGTAAAACTTAAAGCAGGATCCAGTTCAATCAACCCTTTTTCCTTGAAGGGTTCCAAACCGATGACGGCTACAGAAGAGGGATTGGGAAGAGAAACAAAAAAATCATGATAGGAAAGAGTCTCAATCCTTTCTAGATAGTAGCGAAGATCGGGCAAATATTGATTAAGGGATTTTCGAATGGAGAGAGGAAAGGTCTCTTGCAAACCAGAGGATGACAAAAATTCCAGCAGATCAGAAAGGATCTGATTGTCGGCCTTGGAAACTTTGGCCAAAGAAAATCGGAAAGGTTTGATTTGCGCCATTCGTTTTAACTAACCTTTATTTCTTGAACGGCGATTCCCCTAGCAACTAATGCCCCCTCAATTTTTGAGGTCTCTCTTTTAAAAAGCTCTCTAACATCCGAATTTGCCGTCAAGAAATGCACACTCACTTTACCATGGTTTGCCGTTAAGCGCAAACGTAACCCTTTAAAAACTTCCTTGTGCAAATCGAGTTCGATTTCCTTATTCCCCTCTTTGTTAAGCCCGATGCGAACATAGCGGACAAGTTGGTTCAAAATCTCTTGCGATAGCTGTTTAGGGATGAAGTTGGCTTGTTTTTTCAAGTAGGTTTGAAAGGCTTTGCCAAGTTGGGTTTGATTGGTAGAAAAACCGGTTGCGTCCAAATTCAATTTTTTATGTGCTGAGGAGCGATATTCACGTTTGGAACCAAAACTACCCTGTTCAAAAGACCCTCCATGACCTCCATCTTGCTGTTTTTTAAGCCCCGTTTTTCCGACGATCTTTTTCCCCAAAAAGCCGCTTTCGGTTCTTTCGTCTTTGGTCTGTTGTTTCGATTCGTCTTCTTTTTCTCTATCTTTTGATTGTTCGCGGGATCGCTCTTGGCGTTTTTCCAATTCTTGTATTGCCTGTTGGGTCGACGTTTTGGTGGATGATTTCTGATCGATGGATGATTGCTGAAGAAATTTCCCCTGCTCCAACATTTCATCAAAAGTGCTTTTCCCCTCTTTTTTGGGAGGCTTGGGCTTCTCCGTTTCGCGCAAACTATCAGCGCGATCCAGCCTCTGCTTTTCTACATATTTTGTTGTTTCGTCTATCATATTTCAAACAAGGATTTTTCGCCTCGCCACCTTTTCAAACTGTGAATGGTTTGACCCAATTCATCCATCTCCTTTTCTTCTTTTTTCGAAAGGATTGTTTGCATCTTTTTGGCCCAAAGATCTTTGTGTTTTTCCATCATCTGATGCTGTTTAACCGCTTCAATATAGTCTTTTCGGGCTTTAGCGACTTTTTCTTTAGCCTCTTCAACAACACCTTCTTGCATCTCAATTTCCTCTTGTTTGGCCTCTTCATCTTCCTTGAGTTTGCGCAAATAATTGACGTGAAAACAACCGTTGCCGATGGTGCCCCCACCAATCATCTCCTCGTTCATTTTGTGTCTTGCCTCTTTTTGCTGGCGTTTAAGCTCCTTTTTTTCTTCTTTAAGCTCTTCGAGTTTTTTCTTGGATGCCATCAAAAAAGCGATTGCCCGCGCCAAAACAATCTCTGCCTGTTTTCTCTGGCGTGCCTTTAACTTCAATAATGCTTCCAAACGGTATTTCATAAATAAAGTTGTCTAAAAATCAGTGGGTGACAGCCGCGATGGGTCCGAGGGGCCCCTGTTGGGAAGACGGGCCCAAGCGGCTGGCAGGTCCCACTTATTTTTAGCTCATCTTTCATTCAAAAATCTCCTTGAGACTTGCAACAGACTCTTCCAGATCAATTTTATCTTCCACACCTTGTTTCAAAAAGTTGTTTACCTCTTCAATTTTTTCAATGGCGTAATCGACTTTCGGGTCGGAACCGGCTTCATAAGCCCCAATCAAAATAAGATCGCGCTCTTTTTCATAGTTGGCAACCACTTCACGAAGTTTTTGTGCGGAGCTGCGATGTTCGTCATCAATAATCGAATCCATGACACGGCTAATACTTTTAGAAACATCAACGGCCGGATATTGACCACGAGTTGCCAAATCGCGTGACAAAATGATATGCCCGTCCAAAATCGAGCGAACTTCATCGGCGACCGGTTCATTCATGTCATCCCCTTCAACTAAAACGGTGTAAAAAGCGGTAATAGAGCCTTTGTCGGAATTGCCGGATCGCTCCAAAAGTCTGGGAAGGGTTGAAAAAACAGAAGGGGTAAAACCTTGTCTGGCCGGCGGTTCGCCAACAGCAAGCCCTACCTCACGCAAGGCTCTTGCAAAACGAGTTATGGAGTCCATCATCAATACAACCTGTTTTCCTTGATCTCTAAAATATTCAGCAATGGCTGTGGCGACATAAGCCGCTTTCAGACGAACTAGAGAAGGCTGGTCTGATGTGGAAACAATGACAACGGAGCGTTTCAAACCCTCTTCGCCTAAATCTTTTTCCAAAAAGTCACGCACTTCGCGACCGCGCTCGCCAACCAAACAAATCACATTGATTTCCGCTTTGGTGTTGCGCGCAACCATACCAATCAATGTCGACTTTCCAACACCCGCCGCAGAAAAAATACCGATACGCTGGCCTCTGCCAACGGTATTGAGCGCGTCAATTGATTTAATCCCCAAAGAAATGGGTTGCAAAACACGCTCTCTCTTCAAAGCCTCAGGAGGGTTGGCATGAACAGGGTATTCTTTTTCGCAATGGAGTGGACCTTTCGTCTCTTCATCGAGTGGATCACCAAGTCCATCCAAAACTCTTCCCAACAAATCGTAGCCGACGCGAACGGTCAAAGAAGAACCGGTGGGAATCACATTGTTTCCAAGTCCAATTCCCTCCAAATCTCCCAAAGGCATGAGTAAAACTTCTTGATCGCGAAACCCAACTACTTCTGCCTTGATTGCCTGTTTGGCGTGATACGGTTCGATAAAACAAAGCTCGCCAATCCGCACGCCGGGCACTACAGCGCGCACCACCAAACCGGTTAACTCCGTTACCTTTCCTTTGATATTGTAGGTCGACACCGCGGAAAGGTTGTGATGATAGCTCGAAAAATCGATTGTTGGGTGTTCCATATTAAACTCCAAGGGCTTTTCGGATGGCCTTCAGTTGGTTTTCGAGTTGGGCATCAATGGTCCCTACTTCTGTTTCGACAACACAGCCCCCTTTTTGGATGGTGTCATCTTCCTTAAAATGAAGGTGTTTGGTTCGATCGAGAATATTTTTAAATTGCAAATCTTCGGTGCGCAAACGTTTCAAATCGTCGGGATGGAGGCGAACCACAATGCGATCCCCCAAAGAATGTTCAATCGCCTGACGCACAATGGAATAAATCGCTTCTTTGTGCTCCTCGACCAACTTGCCGATCACTTTTTCCGCGATGGCCATGACCAGCTTGATCATCTCTGGCTCGGAGTTGGCAAAAAATTCTTCCTTTAATTTTCTAATTTTTAAAATTTCTTCTGTCAGTTCGGCTTGTCCCTCTTCTTTTCCTTTGCGATAACCTTCCTTTTTTGCCTTTTCCATTTCGCTCTGAACGTGAGCCAACATCCCCTCCGCTTCTTGTTGAATTCGGTCCACCTCTTTTTGAGCCTCTTCAATCAAAATTTGGGCTTTATCTTGTGCGGATAATTCTGCCTTGGTGATCACACCGCTTCGTGGAGCCAAGACAGGATTATGCGACCTTTTAAAGCCCAATTTTTCGTCTACTTCGGCGCCCTTCACAATTTTTTTGACCATTTCATTCATAATAATAACCTAAAAATCCCTTTCACGCAGCCTCTCTTTTCGACTCTCCAGACCGGATAGAATCGATCTTCCCTTTCTTGCTTAAATCTAAAACATGTTCCACCACCCACTCTTTTCTCTTCGTCCCCTTTTCAGGGCTAAAGCCCAGAGCTTGTTCATCCATACAGCGCTTAAAAAGATAGGCATTTTCCGGAGAGAGTTTCTGTTTGAGTGCTTCAAAGAAAAAAGAATCTGCTGGCGACATCGCTTTGGCCAAGGCCTCCAATCCTAATTCTTTCAAAAAATGTTCCACTCCCTTTTCATCACTGTTTAATTCCAAAACCGAATATTTAGCATCTTTCAAAAGCCACCTTGCTTGTGGGCTAAAGCGTTTGATCCGATGCAAAATTTCTTTGGCATCTTGAATGCCAAAACGATTCAAAACCATTTGCAAAATTTTTCTGCCGGAGCCAACCATTGAGAGGGCCAATTCGCTAAGCCCCAGCTCCCGAAATAAAAGCTCTAGTTCTTCAATCTTGAGGCAATAGAGTTGATGAAATCCAAAGGACTCCCTCTGCCTGGAAATGCGCATCGGGACAAAATGGCGCTCAAAACGCCTGCGAATGAGATTCAAAATTTCTGTCGGGACATAGAAGGCCTCTACCAATTTTGGGAGTTGCATGACAATTCTTTTGGGTAAATGTTCCAATAAATAGCGAACATGTTTGGAAGGAAGATGTCTTAAAATCACTCCAATCACGCGTGGGGATTCTCTCTTGAGTGCCTCTACAAGCCAAGCAGGATGAACCTCAGCGATCCCCGAAAAAGATTCTTGAGCGCGCAATGCTTTTAGCTGGCTGGGGATTTCCTCTTTTTTGAAACTTTCAAGAAAAGCCTGAAGCGTTGCCCCAAATTCAGGCTGGATATAGTCCAAAAGAGTGATGGCTTCTTCTTTTCCCTCCAAGAGGGCCAACATGCCAACGACTTTCAAATGAGTTTTTTCTTTTTCCATCATACATATTACTGAATCTGCGTATTCATCACTCCCTTGAAGGAGGAGACCGCAAGCTCGACCGACTTAACTGTTAATTCGGTCATCTGTGCAACGTGAAACACATGGGCCTGTATGGCCAATAATTCCTGATTGCTGAATTTTTTGCCCCCATACAACACTTCGTTGACTAAATTATCCATATGCATTTGCTGCTGATTGAATTCAGAAAGCATGTCGACAACCTTTTCTCCACCGGTCGGTTCAAAACGATTGGTAACGTCACTTTTCATATCAAAGGGAATATCTTGCGCAGACATGGCCTGAGTTGCACCATTGGGTAGCATCTGGTTTTCACCCGGATAACCCAGCATCTCTGCAAAACCCATCTCTTCGCCGGTATTTTGCAACATATTATAAAATTCACTTTGCTCCCCCTGCACTGGCTTGTTTTCAACTTGAGAATTCTCTGCAGCCTTTTGCAAAACTTGGGTCGCTAATTTTTCTGCGATGACTGACATAAAATTTTACTCCTTCTCCTCGTCTTCTTCCGATGTTTCCTTAATTTTCTCCATCAAGAGGCCAAGGGCCCTTGCATGAAGCCTGGAAGTCCACGATTTTGACAACTTAAGTTCTTCCCCCACCTCTTCCAATGTTTTATTTTGAAAGTAATACATTTTGACTAATTTCTTTTCAATGGGCGGCAAAGAATTAATGGCCTCGCGCATGTGCAAACGAATTTGTCTAAATTCAGCATTCTTTTCCAAATCGGGCGCATCTTTGTCTTCGACATCCATATCGTCTGACGAATCCAACGAAATAATATAGATGGATGACAAACTATTGACCGTTTCAGCAACTTCCTCTTCTTCTGGTTCTAAGGTACGTGAATCGGCATATTGCGACATGTATTGCAAATAATCATTGGCTGCCTCTTCGAATTTTAATTTGGCGTAGAGTGTTCTAGGAATCCATCCTGCTTTTCTCAAGCCATCGTAGATCGCACCTTTGATACGATAATAAGCAAACGTTTTGAAATCGACACCCACTGCTTCGTCATAGCGCTTAGCCGCTTCCAAAAGTCCAAGTCTGGCGGAACACAACACTTCGTCGTATTCAACAACGGTTGAAAGGCTTTGATAAACGCGACTCGCTATGGAAGCTGCGTAGGGCATATGTTGTGCAATCAATTCGTCTCTCTTCTTTAAAGCCTCCAACTCTTTCTTGGTTAGTTTAGAAGGAGAAGGTTCTTTGAGTGGCAAGGAAGCTCGTTTGACCTGTGAGCCCCCTCGAACAATCTCTTTTAACCTTCCAAGAATAGGTTTTTGCTTTAAAGCCTGTTTTGCCATAAACCGCCCCTTAAATAAAAATCCTCCGGACTTTAGTTTGCAGAAACTGTGCCAAAGGCTTTGAAAGAGGCTGAAATGATGCTAATATATAACTTGTTGATTTTATTATTGTTTTTAATTTTATTCGGTGGAGAAGGAATTAAAGGGTTTTGATCAGATAAGCCAACTGGGGTGATTTCTCTCCAATTTGACCCTAAAAAAAGTGCCTGACCCCCACCAGAATTGGTGGGGTGCTCCTGAAGCCCTTTCCTTGGGTGGTGCCCTTGAAAAAGGGGGTCCTCTTCAAAAGCCTGCCAGGCAAGCAACCCATATCTCCAAACATCCTTCAGAGGCAACTTTTTTTACCCCACTGGTGGGTTCAAATAAGTGTTGATTCTCTATACATACTGTCCTATTAGCGAAACATAGTGTTCTAGTAATGAGACAATTTAATTTATTGTGAAAATACGAAGGATGGCTAAGCCGTTGATTCTCAAAGAATTCATTTTCGAACAGGTTGCCTCTTAATTGGCACAAAAAATGCTATTACCGAGCTTGTCCAAAAAAAGGAGGGGTTATGAAGGATGAAAAATTAGAGTTGCTTGTTCTTGAAGATGAAAAAAGTGCAATAGAGGCACTCGAATTTATCTTAAAGCCCAAATATAAAGTTCAGTTTGCAACCCGTTGCCAAGAAGCAATCCAAAAATTTGATCAGGATCATTTTGATGTTGTCTTGCTCGACTTAAAACTCCCGGATGGAAACGGGGCCGATATTCTAAAACATATTCGCCAGAATAAACCCGATCAGGAAGTCATTGTCATCAGTGCCAATGAAGATGTCCAAGGCGCCATTGAAATCATGAAATTGGGGGCCTCCGATTATCTCTTGAAACCGGTCAACAAAGAAACTCTCTTAAAATCGATAGGGAAAATTGAAAAGAATATGAGGCTTTCCTGGGAAAAGACAGTCCTCTTACAAAAAGTCCAAGATTCTGAAAATCGCTATCATGGTATTATTGGCCAGTCGCTTGCCATCCGACATATTTGTGAAACCATTGCCAAATTAAAAGGAACCGAGACTTATATTTTATTGATGGGTGAAAGTGGTGTCGGAAAAGAGGTCATTACCCACGCGATACACAAACAAGAAGGCGATTCTTTGAGACCCTTTGTCGCCGTCAATTGCGCAGCCATTCCAGAAAATCTTTTGGAATCGGAATTGTTTGGACATGAGAAGGGGGCCTTTACCGGCGCCAACCAGTCACGGATTGGCAAATTCGTTCAAGCCAATGGTGGCGATATTTTTCTGGATGAAATCGCCTGCATGTCACCTACCCTTCAAGCCAAATTGTTGCGTGTCTTGCAAGACAAACAGGTCGAACCTTTAGGGAGCACCCGAAAAATCAAATCCAATTTCCGTGTGATTGCAGCCACCAACCAAGATATTAAATCGGTGATTGAAAAGGGAACTTTCAGACAAGACCTCTATTTTAGATTGCAAGGGGTTGAAATTTATATCCCCCCGTTGAGGGCCAGGCCAGAAGATATCCCCCTTTTGGTGGAATACATTCTTAAAAATTTAGCCCCCAAATTTGGGGTGAGACACTTTTCGGAAGCCGCCATGAAGACGATGATGGAATATGATTGGCCGGGCAATGTGAGAGAGCTCAAAAACACGGTGGAGAATGTTTTAATCTTGTGCCGCGATGAGTTGATTGAGGAAAGACACCTCCCCCCCACCATTCGTCAAACCAGAACGAAGTGCGAACAAAATATGTTTAGCCATCTGCGAGCCAATATCAAAAACTATGAAAAAGATGTGATTGTGGCGGCGCTAAAACGCTATCGAGGAAACAAAAGCAGGGCCTCTAAGGAGTTGGGGATTTCGAGAAGTATTTTATATCGAAAAATGAAGGCGCTCGATCTGGAAGAAAACGAGATTTTTTAGGCTTTGGACGAGTGAGATTTACGAACAACGCGGCGATGCTCTAACAAAACATCCACCGTTTCTTCACCGGCTTCGTTGGCAACCGTTTCTGAAAAACCTTCTTTCATCATTCTTTTGCGCACCTCTTCTTCCATCTGACTGACATCGGTGGGAAGGTGCCCCCTGGCTTCATTGGAAAAAGGAGACAAAGCCCTCTGCAGAATAGCCAATTTTTGTTCTTCACTTAAACGCGATTTGCGTTGTGTAATGGCTTTGAGCGCATCGACCGGCTTCGCTGCAAAAGGAGATACAGCAGAACTACTTTCACTAGTGGAAGAAACAGACTTGGAAGAACTAATTTTTCCGAAGGGTAAAACATTCGAAGTTTTGCGAATCGTAACCATAGGGGCATTATATCCTATGGGCCATTGAAAGAGAAGCCCCATCCCTTGCAAATAAAACATCCATAATCATCGCGCTTTTAGGAGAAATTCCCACTCCACTTGCCGGTTGGATTCCACCGAAGCCCCCTAAATCGAGACCTGGAAAACTAACATTTTCAGGATTCCGCTTACCCGCTGCCTCCATCTGTTTTTGATACGATTTGGCCTGAATTTGATCACCGATAGAACCGAGTCCATACATACCAGCAGCGCCCAACGCCGCGGGAGGAAAAATAAACGATAAGGGAGCCGCAATGGCTCCAAAAAACTTGCCGACACCAGAAAGAAGACGGGCAAAAAAACCGGGTTTCTTAACCTCGGCTTGCCAGGCAGGCCTCCCCGTTGTCTGACGCATTTCAAATTTGACTAAATCGGGCCTAACGGTTTGCAATGTCATAAAAACCCCTCAATAGTATTATCGGTTTAGAGGTGAGCCAAAGTTGCTTATGAACACCCCCTCTCCTTTTATTCCTCTCCCTCGAGGGGAGAGGAGATATGGTGAGGGTGTTATTAACCTTCTTGTCTAGGCTCTCTGGTTCCCTGAGGAAGCCTTCTGGGGGTGCCACCCTCCATCACCTGCCCTTCTAGGGCTGCATGGGCTCCCCCTCCTTTAATGGCCTTCAACTCCTGGCGCATCCGGCTTGCTTGAATAATGCTGACAACAAGAAAAACCGACAAAATGATGAGGACCACAAAAAAGACAATCAGATAAATTTTTAGGCGATCTCTAGAATCGGTGTCCAGTTTCAAACCCATCAAACGGACAGGAGTGGTTGTCGCCGCTAACGCTGCATCGGAATCTTTCATGTCACCAGGCTTGGGCAGCGTCACTGTCTCACCAGGGCGCAAGGTCGTCCCCGTTGGCGCCATGTAGTTGATAATGACTGCCACATCTCGCGCAGACATCCCCTCCACGGAGTTGGCAACAAATTCTTGAACTTTTAGTTCACTCAAAGAAGCTTGTCCTTTTGGAGCAGTCTGTGCCTTGATCACAATCGAAGCGGTGGGGTGTTTTTTCTCATCTCTTCCTAGCTCGTCTTGTTCCGGAAGATTCAAGACAACATCAACATCGACAACATCGGGTAACTTTTTGAGGGAATTAATAATCTCCCCTTTTTGCGCCAAAAGATAGCGAGCCCGTTCTTCGGCCGGCGTGCGAATCCATCCGGAAGAACCTTTGGCCTGATAGACTTCTTGTAAGCCAGGGGAACGGGGAGAAATCACATTGCCACTGACAATCAACTCCCTGGCCTTGGCCAACATTTCTTGATCGACTTTGACTGACCAAAAAGTTTCATTTTGTCTGGTCTCCTTAGCAAGCTCCGCTTGAATTCCGTTTTGCTGTAAAAGGACCATGACCTTGTTGGCATCTTCTTGGGTCAAGTCGTTGTAAAGCACCACGCGGCCGCAAGCCGTCAGGCACAGGACAAGAAATATAATGATAAAAAAGTTACGGGTGGCCCGGAGTGTTTGTTGTGGGGTTTTGTTAGGGGCCCCCACAAAAACACGGAGGGACAGGCCCCATAACTTTTTTGACATCTTAATGTCCGCGTTTTTTCTTTTCATAATATTCTTTGACTTCTTTCACCTGTGACAAGGTCTCTGGTGAAAAACCTTTTTTGATCGCATCCAAAAGGGCATTACAAAAATCACCAACAGGGCCTCCACGATCATTTTGTTCGGCTTCTTTCAAAAGTTTTGCCGCTTCTTCTTTTTGACCGGCAAAAAAGAAGGTTTCACCGAGATAGGCTTTTGCATAAATACTATCAGGACTTAACTTGAGGGCTTTTTTATAAACACGAATCGCCTCCTCCAATTTTCCCTGACAAAAAGAGACACCGGCTAATGCTACTAAAGGAATTTCACTCTCTGGTTTGAGAGAGGCCACCCCTTCAAAAACTTCTTTGGCCTCTTTGTAGCGCTGCATTCCCAAATAGATATAACCGGCCTCCATCAAAAGGGCCAAATGATCATTTGACATAGAAACCATGGTTCCTCCTTCAAACTAAAAAACCCGCGAAAACTCTTTTCATTATAAAGTTTCCGCGGGTTTTATGCAATTTCATCGTATCGGGGTGATCGCTGCCCCATTCTCCTTCGTCGAATGAGGGCCCCATCCCCCCGCACCCCTCTCGCTCGCGCGGGGTAAACCCGACGCTCGCTCACTTAGCCACGAGCCGTAAACTTTTCAATCATCGACATCTTAGCCCGATGGTCTGCACTCAAAATGTTTGATTTGGTATTCCAAACCTGCATGTTAGACTGCATCATCGCCTGCAGTTCAATGAGCTGTAAGTTGTTTTGGTTCATCACTTCCATCAATTGAAATTGGGTTAAATTCGTCCCCGGAACAACTTGGTTGTTCCCGCTGCTCAATGAAGGTCCCGTAGCAGGTCCAGCATACTGACTACGCATATCCAAACCTGGAATACCACCCGGGTAGGTTCCCGCAGGCCCATAAGGGCTACTATAAGAAGCGCTCGACCAGCTTGGGTATCCACCCCCGCCACCGCCGCCAGATAAAGCACTAGCCGCTGCTGGAAAGGAGGCGAAAGCGGCATTCAAAACCGTTGCCGCATTTACACTTCCTGTTGCTTGTCTTGTAAATTCTGTTGCGAAAGGAGTCATCGCAGAAACAGCACCTAAGGCATCGCCAAATTCCATCGCCTTGGCACCAATCGATTTTGTTGTAGGCCGGTTCTGAAGACTTAATGCTTTAGTATCAATTGGGGTCAATGTCATAAACTTTTAGCCTCCACAATGATTATCGGTAGGCTCGCTAGCCAAAGTTGCTTTTGTCCCTATTTTTTTGCCTGCTTGGCTATCTGCTCTTTTAAATGATATTTCACTTTGAGCAATTCCTTCAATAATTCCGAGCACTTCTCCAAGGCTCTCATTGCTTTGGCCGCCTCTTTCCCTTTCCCCATACCCTTCTTGTCTTTATAGACTTTCTCTAGTTTCTCGTAGGCATCGGCAAAGGCTTTATTAAGCCCATTAAAGTCCTCGGAATCGATGAGTTTTTCAATGTGAGGATAACCGACCGTCGTTTGTTGCGTTGGGGCCATGCTTTTTAGAAGATAGCAGATTAAAGTCTACTGTGCAATTGGCTTTAGTTGATGCCAATTGCTTTGAGCTCCTTCTTTTATATTAGTTTGTTTTCTTCTGGCTACCTGACTCCGAGGGGATGCAAGGGACGCTATCTAATTGGGGGCTCTGCCCCCAATTAGCGCTCTCTCTTGCCCCGCCAAATTATTCATAACCCCGTAATGTGTGGCGGTGCTGCGAGATGCCCTTGCACCCCCTCTCCGTCACGCCATCGAAAACAAGCTTTATTCAAAAAATAAGGTAGGTCGCTCACGCAATTGGCATACAGTGCTGCAAATAACAAAAAGAACGGATACTTGCTGCAACATTTTGCAAAAAGTATCCGGTTCTTTCTTTGATTTAAAAATTGGTGATTATTTTTATAAAATTTTTTGTCGTGACTTTAAGATACCGTTTTATTTGACTTTTTTGGCTGCTCTCTTTGGGCAATCGTGCGAGTTAACGGTATAGTACAATAATCGAAAAGGGCGAACGAGACAGGTGAGAAGGCGTCCGCAGTCCCGCCAGACTGATTGGGGGATCTAATGCTTGGCGGGACGAGGATAGAGTGAGATTTTGGGGGCTCTCCCCAAAATCGAGCGGCCTGCGAACCTGGCGAGTGGAAGCCTTTTCGCTATAAAACCCTATTGGGGGATCGGTTTCAGTTTGGCCAATACGGGGTTGAATTCGTTGACGGTCAAGTTGAGGGTCAAGTCAAGAGGTTGAAAACCGACCTTTTCGAGTCGGACTCGGTAGCTTCCTAAACCCATTTCGTGGAGCAAAATAGGAGTCGTCTGTTCTAATTTTTTGTCGTTCAAATAGAGGATAGCCCCTGCCGGTTCGGATTGAATATAAACAACAGAACGGAGTGGAGAAATTTTTCGCAAAATATTATGACCTTCCCTTAAGACCGCTTCCTCTTTGGCGTTGAGAAAAACCTCAACCAACGGAACCAAGGCCTGGGTAGCCATCTTCTGTTCCGACAAAACATTGGCCATCCCTAATTTTGCCCAATATTTAAAATCGTCGTGCGATTTGGCCTGATCATAATAACCATAGGCCTTTTGGAAATCTTTGAGTGTCAAATAAACATTCCCCAAAAGATATCTGGCCTCGGCGGTTTCTCTTTCAGTCGGATTGAGTGTAAAAGAATCGGAGAGGGCTTGCACCGCTTCCTGATAGAGTTCTTGATTCAGGTTTGCTTTAGCTTGATTAATTTTTTCACCGGCCGGCGATGTTTTTAAAACAATCTCTTTTTTGAAGGGCGTGTTGACATCGGCTGTAAATTCTTCTGTCGATTCAAAATAGCCATCTTTGCGAACCGTCAAGGTATGTTTGCCGACCGGAATGGTTCCCACAAAGGGTGTCTGCCCGATTTTTTTCTGATCGACAAAAAGATCAGCCCCAGCAGGGATAGAGCGAATCTCCGCCGGCAATTGTTGCAAACCCTCTTCGGTTACTTCCAAAACATAGGTAGGCTGATCTTCTTTGAGGACAAATTCTCTGTGAAAGACAATATCTTCAATTGCACTTGCCGCATCACCCATCTGTTTGAGCTGACGCAATTCCACAATATACCTTCCGAACGGCGCATAAATCGGTTTGTTTAAAACTAGATTTTGCAACTTGATTGGTTTTCCTTGAAAGCGGTTGTAGTCAAAATAGGCCTCCAAATAAAGCGCGGCATCACGCGGTAGCGAAGTCACTTTGATAGTCCCCAAGGGTGCTCGAAACAAAAGCGGCAACGTGGATTGATCGGGACTGACTTGAAATTGAAGTTTACTCGTATAAGTTTCTTGTATTTCCGGCATTTCAAATTGGGCCTCAATATCATAAGATTGATTCGGGACCAAATCGACATTGACTTTCAAAGGTGTTTTCCCAATTTCTTTTGCTTCTCCCCCTTCGGCAGAAAAACGAACAGTGGCTGGAAATGGGTTTGCCACACAATCCAAAAAGACGGGGACCGTTTGAGGTTTAACAGGCTCCGGCGGGCCTAGGGGAATGGTTTGCGGCTCTATCGGTTTGGTTGCTACGGGGGTCTCCTTTGGTTTTTTCTCCTCTTTTGTCCCTGGAGCCAAAACGGTTTGCCAATAAAAATAAAGCCCCGCAGCCAGGACTACCACAAACAAAGTACCATACAAAACCCAAGTTCTTACTTTAGGAAAACCGGTTACCTTTGACATCTCCTCTTCTTCCAAAGGAGAATGGGGAGAGGTAACCTCTCTTGTAGGTTGCGGTTTTCCTGGAGCACCGAGGCGGGCTGTTTCCCCGCTGACAGGTCGCTCGCCAACCATCATGGTTCCAAATTCACCGACATCTTGAGAGGGAACTTCCATCTCTTCTGCTTGATCGATTTCTTGTGTGATGAGTCGGATTGTGTAGATACCGACACGAACCAAATCTTTATGGCCAATCACAACAGACCCTTCAACCAAAGCGCCATTCACAAAGGAACCGTTTTTGCTTTGCAAATCATTGACGGTCCAACCCTGAGCTTCTAAATTTAATTCGAGATGTTTTCTCGAAACACTTTGGTCGTCCAAAACAACATGACATTCATCCAATCTGCCAATGATGTTGATCCCTTCTTTGAGGGGAAATCGGGCACCGGTGTGGGGGCCATCCACAATGACAACATAAGGAGGTTTTAAACCGGTGGGTTTATCCCCTTCTCCGAATAAAATTGTTTTGTCAGCATCGGCCATAAACAGGTATTAATATTTATACTGAGCGTGCCGAAGTATAAACTTGCATATCCAAAAAAGCAAACGCATACTGATAGTTATGGCTTTTCTCGTCTCTTGGTTTTTAGTCTTCAGTCTTATTTTCCCAAGCGCCCATGCAAAAAAAACCGGCCAAAAGAACCCGCAAAAACAAGCGCAGACTCTGTGCATCAACTGGCCCAAGGTTTTTGCACAAGAGGCGATGCGCCGCATTCCTCCAACCGCAGAAATTGTAAGCGTCACCCCTTTTTATAATGACACGGAACAAAGTGCCGACCAGTGGATTTCTGAGGGACTGGCTGATTTAATGATGCGCTATTTGGCGGTCGACCCCAACTTAGGGGTGCTACCAGAAAAACAGACGCCGAGACTTGTTCCGGAAAAACCGGTTCGCTACATTGTTGGTGGCCTTTTTCAGCATATTCAAGATTGGTTAAGAATTTTTGTGCAATTGAAAGATGGAAAAGGAAATCTGTTGGCCCAATTTCCTGTCGAAACACCCTACCCCTTACATCAGCAATTTTTTAGCGGCTTGAAACTGGCCAGTGTTGGAATTTTTGAAAAATTGGGTCACAAAAAGATCAATACCAAACAGCTCAGTATAATTGAAAATGAGACCGGCAGTGTTCAATCTTTTGAAAATGTCATTAAAGGCAAAATGGCATTGGAAAGTTATGACCCTAACAAAATAGAAGTGGCCCTCGTCTGGTTTCAAGAAGCAAGGCGTGAGGATCCCCATTACCCGATGGCTTATCTTGGTCTCATGGAAACCCAAGGATTTTTAAGCCTTCACAAAAAGCAGTTGGAACTTCCTTTTGGCAATCACTTACAGATTTTAGAAAGTACTCTCAAAGAAATGGAATCGGTTACGCGTAAAAAACCCTCTGCGCCTAACCGCTATTTGGAAGCCCATGTTCATTATGTGACGGGAACAAGGGCGTTGGCCAAAGAAAATTTTGAAAAAGCTGCCGCAGAGCTGGAACAGGCTGCACGTTTGGTGTCAGAAGATGCTTTGGCCTCCTATTATTTGGGCCAAGCTTATGATAAAATGGGCAGGGCCGATTTGGCCGGACAGTTTCGCAATCATGCAGAGGAGATTAATCCGTGCTTAAAAGGAAAATAAAAAAAGATTTGAAAAATGGAGGGGTGGCCCGGAGGGTTGTCAGCCCGATCTGTGGGGAGGGCGTGCAATCCCGGAGGGACAGGACCCGTCCATTTTTCAACACCTTTATTATTCTCCTTATTGCTATTATTTTTTTCGCAGGCCCTGCGCTTGCCAAAAAAAAATCGGGCATCATGCCATCGGAGCAGGCGGTTTTTCATAACAACCAAGGAATTAGTTTTTTAAACAAACAAGATTTGGCCAAATCAGAATTTGAATTTAAAACGGCCATCGAATTAGCTCCACAATTTGCGGAGCCCTACAACAACTTAGGACTCATCTACAAAATCAAAGGGCAATATGATCTCGCACTCTCACAATTTCGAAAGGCAGCAGAGCTCGATAAAACTTATGCCTCCCCTTACAACCATATAGCCGCCGTTTATCTGGCGCTGGGCGATTTGGAAGCGGCATTGAAAGCGGCGAAGAAGGCAGCCAAAACCGATTCCCTCATGGCCGATGCCCATTACAATCTGGGACTCGTTTGGCTAGAAAAATCTAAAAAGGAGCAAAGCGCGAAAGCACTTTCCAACGCCCAGACGGAATTTGAAAAAACAACAGTCCTCAATCCCAATTTAGAGCCAGTTCATATCCGTCTGGCAGAAATCTATCGCGATCAGAAAAAATACGATCTAGCGATTGTCCGTTACCGTCTGGCACTCAATATATCAAACGCTCCCGATGTTTGGGAAAGTCTGGGAAATCTCTATCTGGAAATGGGGGATTCTTTCAAAGCACAAAACTGTTTTCAAAAGGCCATTGAATTAAAACCCGATACAGAAGATTCTCATTTGCAACTTGGAATTTTTTATCTCAATCAAAAAAGAAATGAAGAGGCGTTGAGTGAATTCCAAAAAGTGATCGAATTAAACCCAAAAAATGAAAAAGCTTTTTTTAGTATCGGCGCACTCAAAATGGAACAAGGCCAAATCGCCGAAGCAATGGAACACTTCAAAAAAGCAAAAATGATTAACCCCAACTTTGCCGATGCCATTTACAACTTGGGAGTTGTCTTGAACCAAATGGGGAAAACCGATCAAGCCAAACAAGAATGGGAATATGTGGTGACCATCGCGCCAGAATATTCCAGGGCCTATCATAATTTGGCCCTACTGTCTGCAAAGTTAGGAAAAATGGATATCGCAGGCCAACATTACTGTAGTTTTTTAAAGTCGGCCAAGGGCCAATTCCCTACTGAAGAGTCTTTAGCCAAAACGTTTCTGGAGGAATACGAGATCAAATGCCAAAAATAATTGTCACCGAAACAGACAAACAAGATGAAAAGGTAGTACCGCTTACGAACGAAGCCTTAATTGGCAGACAGCCAGAATGCGACATTCATCTGCCGGGCTCCGGTGTTTCCAGAGAACATGCCAGAATTGTTTTGGAAGATGATCAATATTATTTGATCGATTTGGGAAGTGGTAATGGGACACTTCTCAACGGCCTTCTTTTAAAAGCCAACGAAAAAAATTTGTTGCGCAACAACGATCGTGTCACGATTGAAAACTTTCATTTAAAATTTTGGAGAACCGATGAGCTCTTTGAAGAAAGTCTGAAAGAAGAAGAGGAGGCAACCGATCCCGATATTTTGGAGGTCAAACTCCTTAAAAAAGTCCTTGATGCGGTGGACCATGAGACTGTTCCCAGTTTTGAAGTCCTCAATGGCAGCTCTGAGGGGAAGCGTTTCTTTTTCACTGATGATGTTCAAGAAATGGTGATTGGGCGCGAC
The DNA here is from genome assembly GCA_001798075.1 of Deltaproteobacteria bacterium RIFCSPHIGHO2_01_FULL_43_49. GTDB lineage: Bacteria > UBA10199 > UBA10199 > SPLOWO2-01-44-7 > SPLOWO2-01-44-7 > SPLOWO2-01-44-7. The sequence continues at coordinate 40,408 of MGRG01000007.1, forward strand.
CCCAACACCGATTTTCCTATTAATGAGCATGTCATCTCGAGACGCCATGCAAAAATCATGAAGCGTTGGGGAGGCATCACATTAGTCGATTTGGAAAGTAAAAATGGAAGCTACATTAACAACAAAAGAATCACGGAAGAATTTTTGCACGATGGAGACCGCATCGCTTTAGGAACCATCGTTCTGCTTTTTAGAAACCCGCAAGAAATAAACTTAAAAGAAATCGGAGAGGAGCTAGCGAGAAAGAGACCTTTGAGCCCTAAATATGTCCCACCTCGTGCCACTAAAGCGACGGGAGAAGAGGAAGGAGAAGTAACCGGAGGGAGCCCAGCAGAGGCCCAAGAAATTTTGGAAGATATCCCTTCTTTGCAACCAGCCGCTGCGAATGCTTACCCTACCCCTCTCCAACACGAGAAACGCCTCACCCCATTTGAAATTGGAATGATAGGCCTTGGCATTGTTGTCTTCAGCTTCGCCCTCATCACACTGGTGAATTTGATCCTCGAATAAGACCTATACTAAATACTTGAGTCGTGACGACTAAATATGTTGGTTTACAACTGATCCCAAACTTTGGGGTCAATGCCGGCCTGTCTTAAGATTTCACGAACCAAACTAATATGAATATCTTTTGATTTATGAGGATTGGGGATGTGGATCTTTTGCGTTCCCTTAATCATGAAAAGATGCTTGCCACCTCCGTAAGGACCTTCATACCCCAGCTTACGAAACCGTCGAACAAGTTCTTTGAAAGAAATAACGGAAGAGGCCATTAGGCGGCTTGAATCGGTTGGATTTTTATGCTGTGCCCATCTACCTCAGGAATAGAATCCCCATCACGAAGTTTCAAAATAAGCCACTCCTCTAAAACATCAATTAGCTCTTGGCGGCAGTCTTCTAGGGATTTTCCATTAGCCCAGACACCCTCAAAACCAGGTATTTCCCCAAACCAAGTTCCATCTCCTAATGTTTTATATTTAGCCTTTTTGATAGCGCTTTGAATGTATTCGTGAATCATGTGAGTATGAGTATGTCATCTTTGCCCAATCTTTTCAATTCCAATTTTTCAGAAGAACTTTAATCAGAAAGTAGTTGTTTGTAGCCCAATTACCTTGGTGAATTTGATTTTGGAATAAATTCTTCTCCGACCTTTGTGAAAAACACTTTTATTAATGAAGATGGTGCTTCGGGGTCCTGCCCCTCCGGGATTGCACGCCCTCCCAACAGATCGGGCTGACAACCCTCCGGGTCACCCCTTCGCACCAACTTCATTGGCTAATACACTTTTCGCAGGGGCACTCCGAACTATCGCTATAGTTCAGAGCGTATGGGTGATTCTCACGCAAGCGAACCTCCTTTATATCTTTTAATAAGTTTGTCTCCGACTAGCGTGACTGCAAGGGGGTGTGGGTGGCTTCTCGCAGCCCCGCCACACATTACGGGGGTTATGAATAGTTGGCGGGGCGAGAGAGAGCGCTAATTGGGGGTGGTAACCCCTAATTAGATAGCGTCCCCCACACCCCCTTGCAGTCAGGTAGCTAGGAGGAAACAAACTTAAATAAAAAAGAGGTTCGCTTGCGCGATGATCAGCTATGCCGGAGAAGATTTTAGGCGACGGCTTTTTGGAGGATTTCTTGACTTACGGTGCCTGGCTCCAATTGTCATCTACCTATAAATTCCTAGAATATTCTTGATTATTCAATTAGAATGAATTAGAATACAGCTATGCCTAAGACGATTACTTTGAGATTAGACGATGAGGCTTATGAGAGTCTGTTAAAACACTCTGAGGTAGAAAAAAGACCCCTGTCTAACTACATTGAAATGGCCGCTTTAGAATACAGTCGTTCCCAGGAATTCGTCGATGACGAGGAAATGATAGCGATCTTTTCCAACCGGGCTCTTATGCAAAGACTTAAGAAAGCATCCAAAGAAGCAAAAAAACGAAAGGGCCGCTTCGTTGTCTGATTATCGAATTTTCGAAACCCAGCAATTTCAAAAAGATCTTAAAAAATTGGCGCCCCACAGGGAAAGTCAAATCCAAGCCAAATTAAATAAATACTGCTACCCTCAACTTAAAAAAGAGCCCCACTTTGGGCCAAATATTAAGCGACTTAAAGGTTGGGAGCCGCCCACCTGGCGTTATCGCATAGGAGATTGGCGATTCTTTTACGAGATTGACGAAAAAGAAAGGATTGTCTTTTTACTTACTGTCGAACACCGCCGGGAAGCGTATCGCTAAGCCACCGCTTTTTGGAGGATTTCTTGGGGGAGGTTTACGCGAGCGATCGGTTGGATGCGTAAGTTTTCGGAGAGTTCTTGATAAGAGAGAACAGACAACTGAGGAAACTCCAGCTCAATAATTTTTCTAAAATATCTGCGAATCTCGGCGATCGTTAAAATAACGGGGGGTCTCGCTCCAGGAGGGAAAGGATGGGAGGCAATCTCTTTCCCAACCGCTTCTATTAATTCCTGCGTGATTTCCGGATCGAGTGCTAAATAATTTCCCTTCTCCGTTTTCCGAATCGAATTTTTCACCATGTCTTCAATTTCGGGGTCGAGCAAATAAACAGCCAAGGTGTTTGTGGAGCCGGCATATTTGTGAGTTATGTAGCGTTTTAAACCAGCACGCACATGTTCAGTGAGCATCATGGTATCCCGTTCAATCTCACCCCATTGTGCCAAGGTCGAAAAAATCGTTTTCAAATCTCTAATCGCAATGTCTTCTTGAACCAAGCGTTGGAAAATTTCGGTAAGCTGCAACAACGTAATCACCTTCGGCACCAACTCTTTAACCAATGCGGGATGTGATTTTTCCAGCTCGGAAAGCATCGTCTGGACTTCTTGAACCCCTAAAAATTCGTGTGCGTGTTTTCGCAAAGCATGAGAGAGGTGCAAAATCAAATATTCCGCAATATCCCACATTCTGAAGCCGGCCTGAATTGCCACATCTTTATGTTGCTGTGAAATCCAAGTCACAACCGAACCATCAATGGGATGAATGCTTTCCGTTCCCGTGATGTTAAAAAGAGAAAGTTGCTCTAAGGGTTCCCCCACCAAAATACAGCCCTGCATAATTTTCCCTTGAGCCACCGGCACTTCGTTGATGTTGATGACATAAGCCTCTGGCTCCATATCCACCGTTTGTCCACGCACCTGAATTCCTGGAAAATTCACCCCCAACTCATAATACAAACCGTGACGGAGTAGTGGAATCAGTTCATTAATAAATCGCCCACCATCTTGTTTGTCATCGACAAAAGGAATGAGGGCTTGCCCCACCTCTAAAGAAATCGGTGAAGGCATGATGAAGGGCAATACATCGCCATGTTTTTTGACCGCCTTTTTCACCACTTCTTCTTTCGGCGTTTCCATCACCTCTTTGACCATCTGCTGTTTCGACTTGATCAAAAAAAATGCGGCCGTTCCCAAAACAGCGCCAACGATAATAAAGGGAATTTTAGGCAAGGCCGGCACTAAAGCCATCGAGAGCAATAAAGCGGCGGCAATCACCAATGCTTTCGGATAAGCGGTAATTTGTGTGACAATTTCTCGGCCCAGGTTTGAGCCTTCCGTTTCTGCAGTAACCCTCGTCACAACAATACCGGCGGAGACAGAAATAATCAGGGCTGGAATCTGTTGGACCAATCCATCGCCGATTGTGAGAATTGTGTAGAGGTTCAGGGCATCGGTTAGTTCCATTCCCTGTCTCGTCACACCGATAATGAGTCCCGCGATGATATTGATCAAAATGATGATAATACCGGCGATCGCATCTCCCTTAACAAATTTCATGGCACCATCCATGGCGCCATAAAGTTGGGATTCTCTCTGAAGATGAGCTCTGCGCTCCAGGGCCTGCTCAATATTGATAATACCGGCGCGCAAATCGGCATCAATCGACATCTGTTTGCCGGGCATGGCATCCAATGTAAAGCGGGCGGCCACTTCGGAGACACGCTCGGCGCCTTTGGTGACCACGATAAAATTGATCAAGGTCAAAATCGTAAACAAAATCCCACCGACGATCGGATCCCCACGCACCACAAAATGTCCGAAGGCCTCGATGACTTTTCCGGCGTCGCCATCGGACAAAATCAAACGGGTCGTCGAAACGTTTAGCGCAAGTCGGTAAAGTGTAGCGAGTAAAAGAATTGTTGGAAAAGTGGCGATGCGAAGCGCCTCGCTGATGTAGAGGGAAACGAGGAGGATGACAATCCCCATCGTCAGATTAATAGTCAGCAAAACATCGAGGAGCTGCTTGGGTAAAGGGATGACAATCATCCCCATAACGGTGACAACAAGTCCCGCCAGCAAAAGATCGCTATACTTGGCTATAACGACGTTAAGTGCCGAAAATGGCAGGTTTTCTTGCGCTTGTACCGATGCCGGTGGCGCCATAATCTCCTCTAAAATTCATAACTTACTGCAATCTTTATGCCATTTTAGCACAACTCTAAACGCCGTGGCACTTCTTATATTTCCTACCACTACCGCAAGGACAGGGATCGTTGCGGCCGACTTTGGGAAAAGCTTGCGCTTTGGGAGAAGTTTGCACCGAAGCCGACGATGAATTCGCGGGAGGTGAAGCTCTAAAAGCTTGTGACTCTTGATGAGCCATCTGCATAGGGGTTCGTTGAAAAGGAAGATTGGCCACTTGGGGTGAGGCTTGGGCAATTCTTTCTTGTTGGATCCGCACTCGAAATAATTTTTGCAACACATCGGTGGTGAACTGTTCCATCATGATTCGAAATAATCCAAAACCTTCTTTTTTATATTCAAGCAGCGGATCTTTCTGACCATAACCTCTAAGGCCAATTCCTTCTCGCAAGTGATCCATCTGCAACAGATGATCTTTCCAAAGAGTATCGAGCGTTGATAAAAGCAAAAACTTTTCTATTTGTTGAAAAACTTCACGACCATATTGGGTCTCTTTTGCTTCATAAGCAGCCACCACTGTTTCATAAAGCTTTTTTCCGATATCATCTTGATTCCAATCTTTTTTTGACAAGGCCCTAATTTTGAAATCAACATCGAAAATCTCTTTGACCTTCTCTTCAAACGGTTTTGCATCCAAGCTTTCCGGATCGGCCTTTTGAGGAACAAATTGCTCCACCAATTGGGTTGCCCTTTCGTCAATCATGTCCAAGATAAAATCCTTCGTATCTTGAGCCCCCAAAATTTCGCGGCGGCGCTTGTAAATGGTTTGACGCTGCTGATTCATTACGTCATCAAATTCCAAAAGATTTTTGCGGATCGAAAAATTGTGGGCTTCAACTTTTTTCTGTGCATTGGCAATGGCTCGCGACAACCAGGGATGTTCAATCTGCTCATCTTCTTCCAGTCCCAGACGTTCCATCATTTTGGCAATTCGCTCTCCGCCAAAAATGCGCAGCAAATCATCCGCAAGCGAAAGGTAAAATCGGGAACTCCCGGGATCGCCCTGTCTACCGGAGCGCCCGCGCAACTGGTTATCAATGCGTCTGCTTTCATGGCGTTCTGTTCCCAAAATATGAAGTCCGCCAGCAGTCAGGACCTCTTGCTTTTCCGCACTGCATTGAACACGAAAGGCTTCCAACGCTTTTTTGTAATCTTCCTCTGGGGCATCGCGCCCAACTTTCGCTTTGGCCAAAAATTCCGGATTCCCGCCCAACATGATATCGGTTCCACGACCGGCCATGTTGGTAGAAATAGTAACCGCCCCTTTGCGCCCTGCTTGAGCCACAATCTCTGCTTCCTTCTCATGATGTTTGGCATTCAAGACATGGTGTTTCACACCCCGTCTCACCAACATTTGTGCAATATGTTCTGACCTTTCGATGGAGATGGTCCCCACCAAAACCGGCTGATTCTTTGCATGACACTCTTCAATTTCTTTCACCACGGCTCGGTATTTTTCTTCTTCTGTTTTATAAACCACATCGGAATGATCTTTTCGAACCATCGGCAAATTAGGAGGAATCACCATCACATCGAGATTATAGATCTTTGCGAACTCCGCCGCTTCGGTGTCGGCTGTCCCCGTCATTCCGGCCAACTTTTTATACATCCTGAAATAATTTTGAAAGGTGACGGTTGCCAAGGTTTGATTTTCATTTTCAATCGTCACTTTTTCTTTGGCCTCCACTGCCTGATGAAGCCCGTCACTCCAGCGCCTCCCGGGCATGAGGCGCCCCGTAAATTCATCCACAATAAGGACCTTGTCTTCTTTCACCACATAATCGACATCCAGCTTGTAGAGAACATGGGCACGCAAAGCCTGGTTCACATGATGAAGTTGGTTGATATTGCCTGGGTCGTACAAATTGGGAATATTGAGACGCTTTTCCACCTCGGCCACACCGGCCTCTGTGAGCATCACCGAGCGGGCCTTTTCATCAACCGTGAAATGGGTTTCTTTCGTCAAAAAAGGAATGATCCGATCGATGGTGTAATAAAGCTGTGTCGATTCTTCGGCCGGTCCAGAAATAATGAGAGGGGTTCTCGCCTCATCAATCAAAATGCTATCGACCTCATCGACAATCGCGTAATTCAATTCTCTCTGAACAAACTGTGCAACATCGTATTTCATGTTGTCGCGCAGATAATCAAAACCAAACTCGTTGTTGGTACCATAAGTCACATCGGCATTATAGGCCCATTGGCGTTCGGTATCGGTTAGCCCATGCACAATCACACCAACGGAGAGTCCCAAAAATTTATAGACCTGTCCCATCCATTCGGCATCACGCCTGGCCAAATAGTCATTCACTGTGATGACATGAACACCCTTGCCTGAAAGAGAATTGAGATAAACCGGCAAAGTAGCCACCAATGTTTTGCCTTCTCCGGTTTTCATCTCGGAAATTTTACCTTGATGCAAAACGGTTCCACCAACGAGCTGCACATCATAATGACGTTGGCCCAAAGTCCTAATGGCCGCTTCCCTCACCACCGCAAAGGCTTCGGGCAAGAGTGAATCGAGCAATTCCCCATTCGCAATCCGTTGTTTAAATTCCGCCGTTTTGGATTTGAGCTGTTCGCTGGACAGGGGCTTGATGGTAGGCTCAAAAGCATTAACCTGATCGACAAGAGGGACAATTTTTTTGAGTTCCCGATCGTTTTTGGTCCCGACAAATTTTTTGAGAATCCAATTCAGCATGGGTCTGCAAGAGTAAGAGCAAATACACGAAGTGGCAAGGAGATTTAGAGTTGCTCTAAAATAAATCGGAGGGGATCAACCGGAACGCCGTTGACCAAGACTTCATAGTGAACGTGGGGACCGGTGCTGCGACCGGTGCTCCCTACTTTTGCAAGGATTGTACCACGCTGCACTTTATCCCCTTCTTTGACGAGAATTTCAGAATTATGGCCGTAGACTGTTGCAAGACCATAACCGTGATCGACAATAATTTTATTACCCAAACCACCTTGTCGTCCCGCAAAGGTTACAACGCCATCCCCCGTTGCAGTAACCGGTGTCCCATAAGGGCTGGCAATATCGACACCCTCATGCAACTGGCGCCCACCCGAAAGTGGGGAACGACGCAGACCAAAATCGGAAGTGACCCATCCCCTCAAAGGCCAAACGGTTGGAATGGAGGTCCAAAAATAGGGGGCATCTGGATTAAAATGATAGACCTCTTTAAGGCGTTTTCCGACATCTTTTGCTTCTTCAGTCAAATCAATTGTTTTCAAATCAAAGGTTTTAAGGGCTGTTTCGTCAAAAACGTCTGGGCTGTTTCTAAAGGTATTTGGGTCTAAAGAGGCCAATTTAAGGTTCTGACGAGGCAACTCTTTAACATCGCCCCCTACCCCCACTTGGACACCTTTACTGGTACCGGTGTTAACACCGACGATGGTTTCCAACTTCACTGCCAGTTCTTCATTCTGGTTGACCACATCTTCCAACTCACCCAGCCTTGCCAAAACCCGCAGGCGTTCTTTTTCATATTGGCGACCGCGGTTACGAAAATCCTCCGTTGCCAAAAATTCTTTTCGATAATGAACCAGGCCTAAAGAAATGGTGGCGGTGAATAGAACAAGACCCAAAGCGACCGAAAGGGTTGCCAAAATGCGCTCTTTAGAGACAAAAAAGCGCCGCACCCTTGAACCACCCTTGGGAACGACTATAACGCTATAACTTTCTGCAATCCTCATAAAATTTTTAGTTGGCTAACATAATCTGCCCATTGCGTCAACCGCAAGATTCACATTTGCAATGTCGATTCTTCGTCTTCTTTTGCTTCTTTTTCATCCAGTTCTAAAACCTTTGTTAACACAACGGTAATATTGTCATCTCCTCCGCGAGCTTTCGCTATATCAATGAGATGTTTTCCCGATTCCGCAATATTGTGATGCGTGACAACATCCAAAATTTCATCATTCTCGATCAAATTATAAAGTCCATCGCTGCAAAGCAAGTAAGTGTCCCCTTCTTTCATAGCCCTTGTTTCAACATCCACTTCGACATCTTCTTGAAACCCAACCGATCGGGTAATAATATTTTTCAAACGATGCTCTTTGGCCTCTTTGGGCTTGAGAATCCCTGCTCGAATCTGCTCACTCACCAGAGAATGATCGGTCGTGAGTTGGTCTATTTTATTGCCTCGAATGCGGTACCCTCTGGAGTCCCCTACATTGGCCAAATAAACCCTGTTTTTGCGAAAGAGCTGAACGACCGCCGTGGTCCCCATTCCATTCAAGGTATGATCTTGCGCTGCCTTCTCAAAAATCCTTTGGCTGGCCGTGCCAATGGCATATTTAAGCCAGGCCTTAAAATCGCCCGGTTTTAGCTCAACATCATCTTGCAGGGTTACATTGGGGTCATCAGTTAACATTGTGATTGTTTCCTCCACTGTTTGAACCGCCAGTTTGCTGGCATATTCACCCCCCAGATGTCCCCCCATCCCGTCCGCGACCATAAACAAAAGCAAATCGTTATTCACAAAAAAACTGTCTTCGTTTCTTTCCCTTTTGCAACCCAGATCTGAAATGCCAAAGCTTTCAAATTTCATATCGGCTAAAACTACATGAAATCCATGGGGTTGCAAAGTCTAAAATGCCTCTACTAAAGATATCGGCTCCTTACAAAAAAAGTTGCTTAAAAAAATTACAGGTCACCCTTGATCCCTCGACTGTCAGCGATCAGCTGCCCACATTTTTCTTTGGTCCTTTCTTCCCTCTTGAATCGTTTCTTGTCGACGCTTGAGAACCGTTAACAAAACGTTCCACTTTTCTGCGCAAACGATCGTTGAGTTCTCCTACCAAGGCATTAAAAATAGTAGGGGGCAATTTTAATTTACGCCCTACCGCATCCCAAAATTGTCTTTCAAAACGAAATCTGCGCGGTTCTTGTAATTGGCTTAACACAACCTGAACAAATTGGTGATAAAGGGCCTCTTTTTCGGCCAACAAATCGGCCGTGACCGAATTGCTCCACTTTCGAACGGAAAAAGAATATTGTCCCTTTCCCCGCTGTTGCTCCATCACCCCCCAAAAAGATTCTCCCTCTATCAAAGCAATATCCACCCCCATGGCCTTGGCTCTTGTTTGCAAAACAGCACAGTCTCTTGGACGGGTTTCGAAAATCTCCGGAAAGGCAATAATGCGAATCGCTCCTTTTTTTATTCCAAACTGAATCAGGGGGGCTAGCGATGCAGGGGTAACACCGATAAAATTTTCTGCAAGAAACCCTTTAGGATTTTGAGCCAAAAAATGAACCAGATCCGGAAGAGAGAGGCGGATTTCAATGGTTAAGTGGGGTGCCTGCCGTTGCACGGCGTAGCTATGCAACATATGCGGCAGCGCCTCAAGATAGTCCCATGTCGTTAGGAGGAACAAAGGTAGAATGTTATTCAACGGCTCGGGGCTTAGTAACGCAATCAGTTGAAACGGGTCGGCGCCGGTATTGCTCAATACAACGGTTGGGATCCGCTCTCCCGTTTCAGCTTCGGGAGAAAGAGAAAAAGCCATCAACAAATTATATAATTTAAAATTGACTCTTTCGATTGCCAATAAATCGGCTGCATACTGTGCCGATTTTTGTGGTATCACTTGTTCAACCAAACCGAATACGGGACGATGTGCGGCATAAGGTGCCAGCTTTGCAATAACGCTCGCCGCCATCTCTCCCGGAGTTCCAAAAAACGCAATTGGCGGTTGAGTCGGTCGGACTATTCGCTCCAAGGGGAGGTCTTGCGGCCTCCTTTCAAAAATACCGAAGAGGGGAAGCTGCGGTTGAGCAGAGAGGATGGCACGCTCCAAAGGAAGGGCCGGCGCCTCCCCGGATAACGCCGATAGGGCCTCTAGACCTGCTGTCGGCACAGAACCGGACAAAGTTAACCAATTGATATTTAAAAAAGTTGTTCCACTCATACACACTTCACTAAAAGTTATCGGCATTGCCTTAAAAAAGTTGCTTGCCCGCCATAGCTTTAGCGAAGGGGGGTCTAAAACTAAGAAAAAAGTTTTGTGAGCTCTTCATATTCTTCAACGTCGTTCGGATAGGGTTTGTGACGCCCCATTTGAAGGTTCATAACCCTTTGAGCCAGATTTAAATAAAATTTGGCTTTCATTTTAAATCCCAATTCGAAAAGACTCCTGGCTTTTTTCAAAAGAAGTACCAGCGATAACGGAAAAAGGGCCAAACCTTTATTTGCCGCTTCAAAAGCTTCTTTCCATCTTTTCTGATCAACCAAAAACGAGGCATAGGCGGCCCAAACGATAAAATTGTTGGGAAAAAGCTGGGTGGCTAGCCCCAAATATCTTTCACCGTCTTCCCTTTCATATTGTGTAAAACAAACCTGAGCGACCACCCACTCAACAAGAGAGCTACCTCTTTGTTCCTTGGGCGCTTTGCAAAGCTTTACAAAATGATCGTGCGGCAAAAAAACATCCAACGTGCTGTTTGGTTGATAAATAACAAGGCTGTCCAACCAGGGGACCAAAAGTGACATATGTCTTTCTGAAAAATAAGATTGAAAATGAATACCGATTCTTTTGCCCAAATGAGCCCCCATCATGGCCATCGGGACACAGCTCCCTCTTGCTTTTACTTTTCCCAAGCGACCCAACAAAAGGTCACTCAACAAAGCAGGCTGTTCTTCTTTTTTTGAAAAAGGATCTAATAGGTGCGACCCTCTTTTTAAAAACTGGGCGAGCTGTATCAAATTATAAAAAGCATTATAGGCAGATTGATCTGGGAGTTTTATTTCAAGACCAACTTCACTCGCGCTCTCAAGATAAAATAAAACATCCTGATAGACCACGTTGAAAGGGAGTGAGTCGGGTTGCGCCTTGGTTTTTTCAAACTCAAATTCCAACTCTTTGAGTTTTTGCAGGGCAATCTCTCTTTCCACTTCATTAAAATGATCAGGGTCTGCACAATGTTCCAGAGAAAGAGTCATTTCGCCAACCAAACCGCTCTCCATAATTTCTTGAGCCTCCTGGACGGCTTTTAAATCCCCTTCAAAAATGCGTCGACTAACACGATCCAAATGTTGCCAATCAACTTTTGTCTGAGAAACTCCGCCGACAGCTTCCGTAACTGATGAAAATTGTATTGAAACGGTGCCATCAGGATGAATCGATTTTTGTATCGGTATTGTTGCAATCATTTGAGATGGAATACCAAAACGACTGGTACCAACTAACCAAGGCTCAATAGAAACCAAGGCTTTGGCGACATCTCCCGGCTTTTCTTGTAGAGCCAATTCAAAAACATTGGCTAAATCTTGACGCACTTTTGGATCCCAGGAGGCATCGAAACCGTCGACAATCGTTTGTAACCCCTCGATTATAACACCTGCCGATTCCAAAGCTGCTTGGACAAGATTGAGCTGAATCCCCAGAGGGTTTAAAGAATTTATCATATCAGTGCAAACAAACCGGTTGCTTTCAGGTCTTCCACAACCTCTCTTGTTCTTGACGGTGAGGAACTATATCCCACAATCTCAAAGGGAAAAGGCCCATTTGATTTCTTCACTTCCACTTTTGAATAGAGACGTCCTTTTTTGGCGGCTTCGGCAGGCGAGAGGGCATCAAAACCGGCCAGATCATAAACACTCGATTTGCTGAAGATGAGGACGAAATGGTGCATTTCATTTCTCAAGGCATCCAGTTCATCTCGGGTCATTGTTCGCAGGGCTTCTCTCGATTTGAATCGATGCCGCTTGTTGATCCCTCTTGGAGCAGGCTGTTGCGCAAAAGCGCGAAGCTCCGATTTAATAATGAATTGTTCTGATTTTTCAAGAAGCTCGAGGGCACCTCTCCAATTCCAACCCATCCCCTTCTGGACGACAAAACGCTCATTCTCTCCCTCTGTAACAACATCGACAGAAAGGCTGAAACGTCCACCCAGCGACTTCTCCGAGAGTTCACTCGCCAAAACATTAAAACCATCCACTTTTTCTCCCTTGAATGAGCCGACGAAAACAAAATGTTTTTTACCCCGGCTCAACTCTACAATTTTGTCTTTTTTTATCGTCGCCAAATCCTGTTTTGTTTTGATACCAGTCCCCCTGCTTCTTCTGCTCCAATAAGAAACAGTAAGCAGAGGATCTATTAACACTAGTCCCGACCGAGCCATTGTTTGGATAACCGAATAGGCACGAAGACCTTTGATGCGTACGGCGTCAAAAACAATCTTTCCATTTTGCAAAATTTTCCTGGCAATGGTGATGCTAAAACGATTTTGCGAATTTTTGACCGCCTGATCTGGACGAATCACCTCAAGGCGATATATATCTCTGAAATAGTCTCGTGATCCCTCCAAAACGAATTCCTCTGCTTCCCCAGCCAGAATTTCCAAGGCTTGCTGGGTCAATTTTGCAAAATCTTCCTCTTTTCTGATACCCCCCAAAATTGTTTTTCTCAACACGGGAGTTTTAAATCCAGCTCGGACGGCAATGCGATAAAGATCTTCAAGTTGAAACAAGGAAGAGAGCATTTTTGTCAAAACCTTGACTCTTCTGGCCGGTTCCAGAGACAAAAGAGCAGAAAACTCTTCCTTTTCAAGATAGGGCTTTAAATAGAAAGCCCATTTCAATAAAGCTGGAGAGGATATTTGCTGGATACGAGCTCCCTTAACACCATAAATTACTCCAATCTCGTCCATGGTAAATCGAGCACGCAAAAGAAGAACCTCCTTTTCTATCGTTGAGAAAGCGGAGTCGGTTAGAAAGTCGTAGAGAGCAGTCGCAATCGCGAGAAATACTTGATTTTCATTATCAGTCGTATTGATACCGATTCGATCCCAGATGGAGAAATCGGCATCAGCGTGGGGTGATTCTTTAAAAGGAACAAGATTACGGCGCTCAATTTCCTCTACTCGGGCGCGCCATCTTGTTTCCATCGGGTCTTTTTCCAAACCGTTTTTTTCTGCTCTCAAATGCTGTTGTAAAAGGGGGTGTTCTGTTGCCAATGCACGCTCCAAAAATGCTCTGAAATAACCCCTCCGAAAACCATAATGAACCGGACTGCTTTTTTCAGGTTTCCATTTCCGTTTTTTCAAAAATAAAGGAAAAGAAGAACGGGCTTTTTCCAAAACTTCTTCAAAATCCAGATCAACACCTCTGTTCTTCCATTTTGCCACCACTTGCCACGCCATATCCCGTATGTTTCCATCAACAAGCTCGACCAAAGTCGAGGCTGTAGATTGCGGCGGCACAACCCCAGCCTTTAGCATTGCAAGCTCCACATCCCCCATGGCCATGACCTGCAAAGCCGCTTCCTTTATCAGTTCCGATCTGCTTTTTTCGGGTTCTGCTCTTGCAATGAAAGGGATGACCGGTCTTTTTGCAAACCGTCGCAACCCAACAGGTTGTGAAACGGGAATGTTCGCCAGTTTTCTTGCGACAACCGGGTCCGGAATGTCGACGGGTGGACCATTATTCTCCGGGGTAACTTCTGAAAGAAAACCATCAGCCAAAGCCTCAAGAGCTGTATTACCGACCACAACTCGCAAGGCAGTATTCACTACAAAAACGCTCATGGTTTCATTATCGACAATCTCCAAAAAAAGTTGTGTCTTTAAAATGACTGGTGGGATCAGCGTCTTCCGGATAAATTGAAGGAAAAGAAATACTACCTACCTAAAAAAACATCTCTTTAAAAAGGACTAAGCTGCCGACGATCCAACAGTAATAAGCAAAATAGGGAAATTTGTTTTGGACCATCAGCTTGAACATAATGCCGACACAGACATAGCCTGCCACAGCAGCAGTCACGGTGCCACAAATTGCTGACATGAGAAGATCCCACTCAAGATATTGAAGATCGCTTAGTTCTAAACAAAAAGCGCTCGCTACAAGCAAGATTATCATTAAAAAAGAAAAACGAAAGGCGACCTCCGGCTTAAGTTTAACAAACAAACCACAAGCAATCGTTGTACCCGATCTGGAAATGCCAGGCAAAATCGAAAAAATCTGGGCAAGGCCGATTAGCAAAGCCTGTTTTGCATTCATTTGGGCAAAGCCAAGTGTATTGCCCTGGATTTTTTTTGTCGTGTAAATTACCATACCGGTCACCATCAAAAGAAGGGAAACCATCATCGTATCGGAAAAAAGATCTTCAAAAAACTGATGAAACATCGCCCCCACAAACGCGGCGGGAAGAATGCCTAAAATTATTAGAGGCCCCACCTTTTTTGCTGTTTTTTCTTCAAAAAAGCTGGGTGGATTTTTGGCACGGAGTTTTTCGCGCAGTGGCTTGATCCAAATGCCAAAGAGCCAAGCCAAGTCCCATCGAAAATAGTAGATGGCGGCCATCAATGTGCCGAAATGCAAAAAAATATCAAAAGCGGCCAAAGTGCGGGCTGGCTCTCGGACCCCCAAATAGTTTTGCGCGATGACGAGATGAGCAGAACTGGAGACGGGAAAAAATTCAGTGGCTCCTTGAATCAACCCTAAAATAATCCCCTTATACCAGGGAAGCGTATTCATTGAATCGTTGATTTAGGGAATGGGTTGTGGAATGTCAAATTGAGAAAAGGGCGTTTAGCTCAGCGGTAGAGCACCTCGTTTACACCGAGGGGGTCGGAGGTTCGAAACCTTCAACGCCCACACTGTACCTATCGGTCAGGATGGACAGCTTCTCTCAAAGAAAAAACAATCTCTTAATTTCCTCCCAAGATGAGGGGGAGGCCGTCTTTGCCGCTGCCAATCACCACCACCTTGCTGTTTTCACTTTTTGCAAGTTGACTGGTCGTTTCAATCCCTTTCCAGGTGAGATAGGCGGGGGTTAACCCGGAGGCAACGGTCCGTTGAAAATCGGCGATGCCTCTGGCCTCCACCCTTTTTCTCTCCGCTTCTTGTTCCTCTCTTTGCAATACAAATTTCATCTGTTCGGCTTGTTGTTCGGCCTCCAACTTTTTCTCAATGGCCGTGGCCAAAATGGCGGGAAGGGTGGCACTGCGCAACAACACTTTTTCAACACGAATGCCTCTTGTTTCCAAAAGGGGCTTGAGTTGGTCAAGCATTTCGTTGGCAATCACCTCACGCCCGGAGGTATAAAGTGACTTGGCCTCATAACCAGAGGTAACTCCCCGCACAATCGAACGAAGCTGGGGTATCACCACGACATTGCGGTAATTGGATCCTATTGTCTTGTACACATCGGCCGCTTTTGCGGGATCGAGGCTGGAAAGAAGGGTCACATCCAGACTGACCGTCAACCCCTCCTTGGAAGGAACATTGGTCTCTTCACTGACTTCCTGTGTGCGGATATCCATGTTGTGGATTTTAAGGAGTGGATTGATAATGTGAAACCCGGCCGGTAATGTCTCGTCATAAACTCTGCCAAAGAAATCTTTCACGCCCACATAGCCTGCTGGAATGGTCACCACAGCTTTCAACAAGAGTAAAATCAGGAGGAATATCCCGATCCCATACAGAAATGGTCTTCCTTGAAATGATGCCATGAATTCTTTTCCCTTTCTTTTCATTTCGATAAATTCGTCGTTCTCCATAAATGTTCCCTCCCTTTCGCTCTTTGAGAACAACTATGGCGCTCTTTGTCAACTCTATAGCCTATAACGAAAAATTTCTCTTTTCTTGAACCCAGTTCGAATCTTGCGGTATAAGGTCCACAACCAATGGTCTCTCTCAAAGGAAAAACAATCATCATCACAGGAGCCAGTCGGGGAATTGGTCGAGCAATTGCTTTGAAGTGTGCACGCGATGGCGCCAACCTTGTCGTGGCCGGAAAAACAAAAGAGCCTCATCCAAAACTGACAGGGACGATTGATAGTGTTGCCAAAGAAGTGGAGGCGGCCGGAGGGAAAGCCTTCCCCGTTCAAGTCGATGTTCGGGAGGAATCGCAAGTTAAAGCAATGGTTGAGAAAACGGTTCAAACTTTTGGATGTATAGATATTTTGGTCAACAATGCCGGAGCCATCAGTCTAACAGCTACCGAAGATACTCCGATGAAACGCTATGATCTGATGCAAGACATTAATACACGTGCCACTTTTCTTTGCAGCCAAGCAGTGTTACCCCATCTCAAAAAATCCAAAAACCCGCATATTTTAAATCTATCACCGCCGATTAATTTGGATCCAAAGTGGTTGAAAAATCATTTGGCCTACACACTTTCAAAATATGGGATGACAATGTGCACGCTGGGGATGGCGGCGGAGTTTAAAGAATATGGTATTGCTGTCAATTCATTGTGGCCAAAGACACTGATTGCCACAGCAGCAATTGATATGTTGCTGGGTGAAGATGGGAAAAAGAAATGTCGCACTCCTGAAATCATGGCTGACGCCGCTTATGCCATCATCACAACCGATAGTCGCAAACTAACCGGACAAACGTTAATTGATGAAGATTTTTTGCGAAGTCGTGGTGTGAAAAATTTTGATCATTATTCCTTCGATCCAAACTCAAATCTTCTGCCAGATCTTTTTGTTGAATAAAGAAATTGACCATATCGTTCCTTTAAACACTCCTCTCACGCCTGAGAAGATCATCAAGCACCCTACGGTCGATCGTCTTCTCTCTCCGCGCAAGAAAGTCTTCCACCAGGAAATCGTACTTCTCCGACATGAAGTCCACGAGGGCCTGCATGAAGCTTGTCTTCCAAGTGCGAGCCTGTTCGTGCCATCGTAACAAAATCGTCTCAAGCCGTTTCACAAGATCGTCCGTGAGGGGGATCAAGTCTTCCGCACGGCTTAACTTGCCTACTCGTAGAACGGGGTGAGATCCATTCTCGTCACAAGCCAGCTGATAAGTAATCTCGTAGCGATCGCTTCCGTTCCATACTGTTAGCTTGTCGTGCCGTGAAGATCCTAAGACACCACGAGCACGAGATTCAACAATCGCGTTCCCTGTTATATCCTCGACACTCCCGACCGACTCAATAGAGCATCCGCTCAAACAATTTCCGGTGATCTTTGTTCTGATTTCACCGATTCTATTGCCCTTGTCGGCATTGACCTGTACGACATTTTCAAGTCCCTTCACTCTCAGTGCGACTCCCTGATAACAACCTATTCCATTCTTGTCCTCTACACGCGCCTCAAATCGTCCGCTGATATTGCGACCGGCCCGCTTCCAAAGACCAGACATCTTTAAGGGTGATTCGTAATCCGTAACCAGTCGCCTCACATCGTCAAAGAGATCCAGACGTGGCGGAGCATCAAAAGTTACAGGTCTGTACATTATCTCATTGCAATTACCTTTTTCCGCAACTGTCAGAATACCAAAATTGCCGGCGGCTCTCCTGAGATTAATCCCCGACAGGGACACGGAAACGATCCATCCCTTCTGCCGCATTCTTGCGAAAACATCTTCCCTCCCCTTCGGCAAGGCTGTCTTCACTGTTGTTGGTCGATTGAGATAAAATAAGAAGAGGGCATACACATCCTCAATGGTAAAATCTCCATCCTGGTAATCCAGGGGGTCGGAGCCTGAATAAAGCATGAGTTCGTCAAGCCCATTGCTTCTGCTATCGCTTCTCGTATGAGCGGCCAACCTGTGATTTTTCACGAGATAAATCAGGTCCTGAAACGGGATTTGGCCAGTGACTCCGTAAGGAACGTCATAACCGCAGAACCGGCACCCTACCGAACAACCTTCTGTCAACTCGATGGCAACCACATTAGCAAGGATCTCCTCCCTCTGTTCTTTGGTGAAACCCTTAAGCATCTCGGGAGGTTGAGCGGCGATCTTGCGCGAGTAGATTCCTTCAACCACCCGCTCAATTTGTTCCAATAGAGTCGCATAAGTTTTTCTGGCAGCTTGTAGCTTTTCTGCGTCTTTCCAAGACTTCCAGTTCAGACCCAACAATTCACTGCGACAATAGGACAAGTGGCGACAGAGGGAGATTGGTGGATCTTCCATGATTCCTATTCTCGCAACGATATTTCCCAATTTCTTTCGCTCCCCATCTGAGCTGCGCAATCGCCTGGCATCGACTCCTTCCAATTCTTTCGTGATGCGGTCAATTTCATGGCTCGCAATTTTTCCGGCGGCGACATTTAAATCCACTTTCAAGACAGGATCGGCTTTGCCTGAAATGGTCGCCAAACTGAAACTATCCGAGAAACCACGAAACGGCGATTCCATTTCAGCAGGACTCGCAGGCGCTTCTTGCGACACTGGCGGAACTAAGGAATCTAATGGTGTTGTGTCAATCGCCGCGAGACCTACCTCTGTGACACCGGCACCTGCCACAGCAAATTGAAGGGTTGCGTTAGACATAAAAACACTCGTTATTGTTTTCGACAAAACATCTAAAAATGTTGCTTAAAAAGCAAACTATTTTAAAAAGCCGAACTATTTTTAACAGCTAACCCCTTGTTTTCTTTTAGCTTTATAGATCAGCTGGTGAAAAAAACAGGAACTTATTTCCTGAGAATTTGAAACACATGGGCCTCCTTTCGTAGGCGGTTGATAATGTCACTGTTATTAACACAGTCTCTTTTCCGATTGGAGGCCCATGTGTTTCAAATTCTCAGGACGGATTTACTTCTTTTAAGGAGCCGGTGAAAAAGTCGCGCGACTTTCACACCAGCCCTTTTAAGGACCCTCTAAAAAATTTGCGTGAGCGAACTGTTTGAGAAAAGCGTCTCGGAGCCCATTTTCACAGACGGGAAATAAAGATAAAATGGGCGAGAGTCGAGCGGCTGTTTTGGGTTGTCCAAAAACGGACCGCGTCTTTTCGAAAATAGCGAGCGGAAGCGAATTTTTCAGAGGCTCCTTAAGACTGTTGCATAAATGCTGTTAAGATATGATCGATGTGCCCGCTATCTTGCGGTTGACTCTTTAACGCCGCTTCAAAAAGTTCCCTTTCTCTTCCTTTTGTTTCCTCAACGACCCTTCTTAGGAAACGGTAGGCAAGATATTTTGTTACCTCCGGATGGGCCTGAATTCCCCAAATGTTTTTTCCTGGAATGCGAAAGGCGTGAATAGCTGTTCGCTTGCTGCAGGCCAGTGTCTCCGCGGAGGCGGGGAGAGAATAAATTTCATCGTCGTGAGCCACAAAGGCCGAAAAGAAAAAGCCAGCTGCCCCCAAGAGAGGATCATCCATTTTTACATGGATCGACTCCCACCCCACTCTTAGCTCCCGCATACGCATCACCGCCCCGGGACCTGCCAAAACACGGGCCAGGAGTTGCGCCCCAAAACAACCTCCCAAAATCGGCAATCCCTTTCCAATGGCTTCTTGAACCAAATTCTCCACATCAAAAAACCAGAGGGGTATGGACTGTTCATCGGCTACCGAAGAGGTGGAACCGGCCAATAAAAGATGGGTTGCCCCAACCAGCCGCAATCTATCCAAAGAGCCCCTCACGCTGACACTCTCAAAAGGAATTCTTAAACGCCTCAGATGAATAGCCCAATCTTCCGTCGGTGAGTAAACATCGGGTGGTTTTAATCCTTCTAAATCGAGAATCAGCAGTTTTTTTCCTGCAAATTCAAGAGAGGTCGTTTCCTCTTCAGACCCTTCCAAAACCACGTGATTGTTTAACCCATCTTGAGCGACGGCATTTACCCCTCTTTCTGCGGCCGTCAAGGAAGGAAACATGGTTGTCGATAAAACGCTCATTTAAAAAATCTCCTGGAAATCAACTGGCCTCCAAGCCTTGAATTTGTGGGGTCTGCCAAAGTTAGATTCAAAAATCAAGAGGAAGTTTCCAGGACTCCCGTTGGTACCGAAATTATCTCAGGAGATCCAATGACTGCCGTATGGCATAAAACGGAGTTTGGTAAATGCTTTTGCCTTTCTCGGAATAAACAGCTCCACCTCCGGCACTGACCAAAAGGCCGAACTTTCCGCCCGAAAAGTTAAGATATTCAAGAAGACTGGAAAAATGGCGGCGATTCATTTTACCCGTCGCCTTCACTTCAATGGGGATCACCATTTTATTTTTTGTGAATAAAAAATCAATTTCACTGCTGTTGACGGCCTTTCGCCAGACAACCGTCTTTTGCGTTTCCCACGGCTTGATTTCATTGAGGACCGCATTTTCAAAAATGCCGCCCAAATAGGTTGAACCAAGGCGCGTTTCTTCCCCGACGACTTCTGAAATTCGCAAAGAGACGGGACTAAAGACGTGGCGTATTCCATGATCAAAAAGGTATCGCTTGGGCGGGATGCGTGAAACGCCGGGGGCAGTCGGTGTTTCGATTTCAATTTTAAAAACCAGCATCCAATTTTCCAGCAAATTGATCATGTCCGGAAGCAAACGATAACCCGGCTGATTCGCTTCTATGATGGTTGAAAGTTTGCTGGGAGATCCCAACGTTTGGGCAATCCTTTTGAAGGTCAATTCAAAAAGAGCACTTTTTTCTTCGCCTTCCACACGTTTAAAATCTTCCGTGTATCCATAAGCCAGATCTTTCAGTTTTTCCTCCCAGTTTTTTTTATGGACGTGCCATTGTAGGACCTCCGGAAGCCCGCCAATGGTGAGATAAACCTGGAAGCTTTGCAAAGCCTTTTGATGGAAGGGAGGCGACAAAGGTTTTTCAGGTTCCCACGCTTTTATTTTTTGTAAGAGAAGTTCTTCATTGAAGGCCAGTAAAAATTCCTCAAAAGTGAAGGGATAGATTTTGATGGAATGCGTTCTCCCAACGGGATAGCGAACATCTTTGCGAAACAATCTTGCCATGAGTGAACCGAGCAACACAACAGTCTGGTTTTCCCATGTTTCTTTAAAATAGCGAACATAGCCCCCCAGCAACCGGCTTTCTTGTGCTTCGTCGATGACCAATATTCTTCCTTGTCCCGGAACAAAATTTTTCTCCGCGGCAAGGAGATCCGAAAATTCTTCAAACGCGTTTGTCGCATCTATCTTTCTTAAAAAAACCTTCTCTTTTTCAAGGTCCAGCCAGAGATGGGGGCGGCTTGAGCACAGGTGTTTCACCAAAGAGGTTTTTCCAACCTGTCTGGCCCCTTCCACCAAAATAGTGTCTCTATTTCTATCTTTATTGTTGAGGGTCTCTTCCAGCCTTTTTTCCGCCAAACGATGGGTATAAAACATAGAAGTATGCTACAATAAATAGCTAAACTATGTCAAATAAATTACAGATTATAGCTATATTTATGGTGGGTCATAAGAATTCCCTAATGATTTCAATCAGATTTTTCCTCCGTCTGAATTTTTTTCTGAATTTTTTTTTATGTATTTTTTACGACAGTTTTTTTGCAGTTTTGAATTCTGTAAATTTTTTCAACCACAGCCTCTTAAAAGATACCCAATAATGAACGCCAGTAAAATCCATACATAAATCTTTTCATTCTGGCCTCTCTTGCTTTGGTTGTCTTTTTCAGGCTGGTTGTCTGACAAAAATCCAAAATCTCCATCAAAGGGCTCCGGATCAAAATATATCTTTTCGAAAATCTTTCTTATTTTATAATTCTTGGAGATAAGATTTTTGAGATTTACAAAGGTTCCCCACGTGTTGCCGGGAACGATGGCATCTTTAAACTTTCTTTTGCCATCAAGTCCATTCCAGTTAAACAAGTCTGGCAAAGAAGATTGTAACGCCTCTTCATCTGGTTTTTCTTTTTTCCATGGCACAAGCTCTCTAGCCACTTCATAAATTCGCAACTCCCTTTCTTCTCGTTCCAACTGTTCCTTTCCCAGACACTTGCGCCGTTGATTTATATTACGGGATAAATCTTCCCAATGGCTCGTTGAGTCTTTTTCCAGACTTTTATCATAATCTTTAGCTGCCTGAAGAAAAACAAGCTTTAGATCACTATTTAGGCATATCAAATCAATAAACTTTCCCCCAAGCCCTAAAAGTTTTTCGAATTCATCATTGTTGAGGTCTAAATTTTGAGATGCGGCTGCTTCCTTTTGATCCTTTGAAAATCGGTCATCAAATAAAATCTTTTTTCTATAATCGCTTAACCTCACATCGTTTCTGTATAATAGCCAACTCAACAAATGGCTTTTGGCAAAATGGTCCAACACATCCTCAGAAATTAGTTCTTTATTATCAAAGGTTGATTCGCTAAAAATAGCCACTGGCAGATTGCGAACCAAAATTATTCCCAAATCTTCCGGAAGTTTGGTGCAAAGTCCCCAAAGTGCCTCCAAATCTCTTTGTGTCGCATACCAAGAATAACCATCATATTGATTCCAAACCGTTAACTTCTTTGAGAAATTCTCATTGTGAATGTATTCCATTAAAAGATCCTGAAGATGTTCTTTCTCAACATTGACCTTATTAAATGCAAAAGTAATTAATTCACTAAATTTCTCACCGTACGGAGGAGAATCCCCTCTTATAAGCGCCAGTTGTTTTGCTTTTGGGTATGCAAAAAACTGTTCAGGCTTTACTAAAATAGTGGACAGACTTAATTCTCCGGCTTCATCTTGAGCATATTTAACAAGATCACTTTTATCGGACTCAATTTTTTTAGGATATCTTTTTCTTCAGCGTCATCTTCTAATAAAACAGTTTTTTTGACCGCAAGGTAACGGACAACTTCGCAATCTTTTTCAAGGATAAGTAATAATAATTCATTGTAAACATAATCATCTTTCCATTCTTGAAGAATCTTAATTTTTTCTTCTACAGATAAATATGGCCAAAGAGACAATAGCTTTTGCTTGCCGGAACGAGTCGCTAAATTACAGCCTAATATTATTGTTTCCTTTTTTGACATCTATCAGTTTTGTTTTAATTCGGCATTGTCCAGTAAGTTCATTGCAAGACTACTCAATTGTAGATATTCGCCGGCATGATTGGGGTCATCAATTTTTGCATTAGACGTATGGCTTTTTTCATTTCGGAACTTATCAATCGCCATTGTAAGAAATTTTACCCCTTCGTTGAAATCCTCATCAACGTTAGGAGCGGAGGCACCTTTAATGTGTAATTTGCCTTTCCCAAAAGCTTCAGATCCAGTTTCATAACCGGTTAACTGACGGAGCCGATCTCTCACTACTTTAAAACTTTTTTCAACTGCTTCGACGTAATGGCCCTTCTCAAATAGATCACGACATTTGGAATCAACGGCTGAATGTAAAGATAGCTCGTTGGAGTTTGGCTTTACTGCAACGGAGGACCCGGAAAGTTCTTCACGTTTTTCCTCCAACCACCTAATCAACCCCTCTAGCATTTTGATTGTTTGTGGTATGCCCTTAGCAAAATACGATTGTGCCTCCTCAGAGCCCACACCAGCCGGAGGTCCTTGCCAAATTTGATAGTATTTATAGTCGTCGAATTCAGGCGAGTTTTGCCCAAATATTTCACGAATAGATTCTCTTATATTTTTTTCAGCAGTTTCCACGCTGGCATCGTCGTGAGATATGAATTGGGGGTTTAAAGCTCTGACTTCATCGATACGCCTTTTCAATTTTTTTATAGCGGGATCAATTTCTTCTAACTTGAATTTTTTCGCTTCTATTAATGGCGGCCGATACTGCATTCTTTTTGCCATTGAAGCCTCCTCATACGGAAGTATTTTCTCATCAACTTGCTATCCTGAATACTCTGCTATCCTTAAAAATCAACCACTTATTCTACGGCCTGGGCATCTATCATGGCAGGTTGTGAGGATGCCCAAGCGACAGGTGTTCCAAAGTTTTTCTCCCCCGCGAGAGGGAGAGGAAAAGGTGGGGATGTGACTGAGGCCGGGGACCCACGGAGTGGGTGCGCGAGGAAACACCCGAAGGCGAGAGCCGAAGGGTGCAAAAAGCATGACCTCGCCAAAGGCGGGGCGGGGTTTTTACCACCGTGCGAATGCAAAATCTGTGACAAGCCCCGGAGGGGGTTGGCGCAGATTTTGCTCAGAGTTGAGCGGGAGATTGCTTCGGCCTTTGGCCTCGCAATGACAAATCGGTTTTCCATTTTCATTTTGCGCCAAAATTTTTATAGATTTTCGCTCAATTTGCGCTGGAACCAAGTTCGAACTTCGTGGTAGACGGAGCACAAAACAAAAATCCATCTCGAGATGGATTTTTGTTTTGTGCCCGGGGCCGGATTTGAACCGGCAAGGGCGGTTAAGGCCCGCAGGATTTTAAGTCCTGTGAGTTTACCAATTTCTCCACCCGGGCTATTCGCTCGCGCGAAGTAAATTCGCGCTCGCTAAAGTTGGGGGAAGATCTTGCTTCTCCCCCCAACACCCCTCATCGCTTTTACTTACCGACATTCCCAAAAAATTTGCGATGGGGGTTGTCAGGGGGAGCTATGCAATTCTCCTCCTGACTTTAGCAAGCATCCAGCTTTGCTGGTGCTTGCGAATTGAGGCGCGGGGCGGATTCGAACCGCCGCATGACAGTTTTGCAAACTGCTCCCTTAACCGCTTGGGTACCGCGCCAAATTTCGGATAACCTAAACAACCCCATAAAGGGTGTCAAGGGACGAAGATCGACAAATAAGGCTTGATCAATAATATGCAAGCCTGATAGGCAACACCCATGATGCATGCGGCAACATTGTTGTTTCTTCTAAGTGTTATCAGCGGCACCTCACACGCCAATCCTTCCTGGCAAAATCTGAAAGAGACCGTTTTGCAAGCCGATTTGAAAGCAAAACGCAAAGGTCAGCTCAATCTAGCCAAACAGGCCATCAAACTTGCTGATGAATGTGTCACAACCAATCCGCAAGAAGTCGCCTGTTACTATTATAGAGGACAAGCCACCGGCCTTTATTACGAAGTCGTCATGTTTGGTTATCAAAAAGGGGTTGTTGCCATGATAGCCGATTGGCAAAAAGCCGTTGAACTGGACCCAACATTTGACCACGGTGGTCCTTATCGCCTGATGGGTGAATTGTTCACCGCTTTGCCTAAATATTTCGGCACAAAAAATTTGAGACAAGATTTGGTCAAAGCGGAGGATTATCTTCGCAAAGCAATCGAAATTGATCCCAACTATCCCACAAACCATTTCGATCTGGCCGAACTCCTGATCAAAGCTAAAAGAAAGCCAGAGGCCTTGGAAGCCTTCGAAAAGGCCCAAAACCTCACTGCCCAATGGAACAGTGACCCCTATTTTGCCTCTTGGCAAGAGGAGTCCAAAGAGATAGAAGAACAATTAAAAGGAGAAATGTATGGCAAGCATCAATAAAGTCATGTTGATCGGCAACCTAGGAGCTGATCCCGAAAAAAAATACACAGGCAGCGGTCAAGCAGTATGTAACTTGCGGCTGGCCACCAGCGAACGCTGGACTGACAAGCAGGGAAACAAACAAGAAAGAACAGAGTGGCACCGCGTTGTGGTTTACGGCCCTCAAGCTGAAAACTGCGAAAAATATTTATCCAAAGGAAGACAAGTCTACATCGAAGGAAGCATTCGCAACCGCCAATGGGAAGATCAGCAGGGACAAAAACGCTACATCACTGAAATCATCGCACAGCGTGTGCAATTTTTGGGTGGGCCTGGTGGACAAACTGGCGAACGCGCAACCAAAAAACAACCTGAAGCCGAACCCTTTCCGGAAGAAGTCCCTACAGAATCTGTGGCGGCACAAAGCGGCGAGGAAGATATTCCTTTTTAACCGAGCCCCAAAAATCACCCTGATAAAGTTGGCCAGGTAACGGAAAACGCATTCCCACAGACATCAAAACAGTGAAATCGACAGAAGGCCCTATCGCGCGAAGATCTTCAGAAAATGCGGCCTGCCAGAAAAAATTTTTCATCTCTCCCCTTGCCCCCACCACAAAATCAAGTGGCATGCTCTCCCATTCTGTAAGTCCCAAACCTTTGAGCCGTGCCGTCCCGCCGGAAAGTTGCACAATGGCTGCAACCTTTTTTGAAATGCTGACCTCACCCGCCAGTGCAAAATCGAAGGCATGTTTTTTCATCAAGCCCGCCAAAGAATCGTTGCCGAGATCGGCAAGATAATTGAGATTCACATACCCGTGCAAACGCTTGTAGGATTTTTGCGCTGCTAGACCAACTCCCACACCGACGTTGCCACTCCCCAGTCCATCAACACTGTTTCCGGTTGGAAATTTTAAAACCAGTCGTGAAGCAAAAGCGGGTCTCACATCAGTCTCATCCAAAAACTGATATTTTCCAAAAAGGCTGATGTCACTTAATCCCACCGCCACGGCTGAGGGAACTTGATAAACCACATTCCCTCTTCTTGTTATCCGATAAGTGAACAAACCGTTTTGCACTTGATCCCTGCCGCCGTTGGGAAACCCAAAAGCATTATGATAATTTTGGATGAACGAATCGAGAAAACCAGTGCCGAAATGAATCAAAGGAAGTTCAAGCCCCACTTCCAGATTGGGCAAAAGACCATAAGTAGCCACCCAGTTTAAATACCACAGCTCCATGTCGAGATTGATTGCATTAACCCCATCGGTCTGACGCTCATAAAGGTTGGAATAGGAAGAATCGACGCGTACTTCGAAATTGCCTGTCGGCAAAACTTCTGCCTTGGCCGGTGTGAGCTGCACCATTTGCAGATAGACAGGATGCTGTGTGCGCATGGGAAAAGGACCTTTTGCGGGATAATATCTAGCGTGCGCAATAGCAGGGAGGAAACAAAATAGGGCGAACCATTTGTACATGTTTGATAAATCCTAATATCTGAACCCTAAACAAATTCCAAATCCTAATTTTCCAAATTCTAAACAATTCCGTTTGGGACATTTGAATTTTGGTCATTGTGATTTGTTTAGAATTTAGGATTTCGGATTTAGGATTTTTCAAGGATGATGTGTCAAAAAACGTTCGGCATCAATGGCCGCCACACAACCAGTTCCAGAGGCTGTGACGGCCTGTCTGTAAATCGAATCTTGCACATCGCCGCAGGCAAAAACTCCCGGTACACTGGTCGCCATGGAGGGTTGCTTTTTTGTGACAATATAACCCTTGGCATCCAACTCCAACTGCCCCTCAAAAAGTTTTGTATTAGGCTTATGACCAATGGCAATGAACAAACCATCACAGGGAAAATCCTGGCTGGTGCCGGTTTTTAGATTCTTCAACCGAACGCCTGTTACTTTCCCCTTGGCAACATCATAAACCTCATCAATCACGCTATCCCAAATAAAATTTATTTTCGGATCTTCCTTGGCCCGCTTTTGCATGATTTGCGAGGCCCTCAGCTCATTGCGCCGATGCACAACAGTCACTTTGCTTGCAAATTTGGTCAAGAAAGTAGCCTCTTCCATGGCGGTATCGCCACCCCCAACAACAACAACATGCTGATTTTTGAAGAAAAATGCGTCGCAAGTGGCGCAAGCAGAGACTCCTTTGCCCGTCAATTTTTTTTCCGACTCAAGCCCCAACCATATTGCCGAAGCACCAGTCGCAATAATCAGTGTTTCTCCTTCGTAAGTTTTATCCCCCACCCAAACTTTGAATGGCCTTTTTTTAAGATCGACTTTGGTAATGTCACCCGTGACAACTTCAGTCCCAAACCGAACCGCTTGCTCTTTCATCAGCACCATCAACTCCGGCCCCAAAATCCCTTTTGGAAAACCTGGATAGTTCTCAACATCAGAAGTGATGGTAAGTTGTCCACCCGGTTGCAGCCCTTCAATCATTAAGGGGTTCAAATTACCCCTCGCAGCATACAACGCCGCCGTGCATCCGGCACATCCTGACCCCAAAATAATCACTTTGCGTGTCATCTGCATTCTCCTAAGATAATTCTTTGTGCAACGCAATCAAAGGTTTAAAATTATGACGATCTGCTTCACGCAGTGCCCGTAAATAGCGCTCCCGAATATCTGTCTTGGCGATCAAATTTTCTTCGGGCCACACAATTAAAGAAAGACCCTCCCGTTTTAAATAAATGTTGACCAAAAGCCTTGCCCATCGGCCATTGCCATTTTCGAAAGGATGAACCCAAACAAGACGATGATGAATCCGTACGGCAATTTCTTCAGAACCTAATTGGCTTTTTTCCCAATGGGCTATGTCTTTTTCAACATTTTTTAATGCCTCTCGAATTCCAAGTTTATCGATGCCAATCGATTTATTTGTTTTTCGTATTTGCCCTGCCCATGCCCAAACTTCATCAAACATTTCCCGATGAACTCTCAGAAACCATTCATAAATAAATGGAGCCAACGATTTTGAAGGCTTCTTCAAGAGATACTTTTGAATGGCTTTGTTAATATTGGCAAACTCCAAAGCATTGAGTTCATCGCGACTGACCGCAGCAGACATTAACAATCCAGAATAATCATCAAGAGGTGTCGCCCCTTTTAATCGTCCCATAGTGAAGACCTTTTCTTTTCAAGAAGCAGGCGAACCATTTCTTGAATTTGCTGTTTTATGTATTTCTTTTTGGGCTGCTGTTTTTCCATAGCAGCTGACGCTTTCGATAAACCGATCAAATGTCGGGCCTTTTTCAAGGCCTTTTCTTGCAAAATCGCTTGAAGAGATTTTTTTGGAACAAAAGCAATTAAAAGTTCGCATTCCAATCCAGAAGCAATCTTTTTTAAAGTACCGAGTCGGGGGTCTAAAACGTTGGCCTCCAACCGCCGCACACCGCGACCATCTCCCCCACTCCTTTCACCCAATTGCTTTTGGGTCATGCCCAAAAGCTCTCGGATCGAGCAAATCTGTTCCGCTATGTCTCCTCTCTCACGAAGCCAGGAAGGAAGTTCATTAAAAGCCCTATATTTTTCCAACAATATGATTTCTTCCATTTTCATAAAAACCCCTTAATAAAATATAGGATATATTTGCCCTAAAAGCAATATAGAAATAGGACAATATTTACCCTATTATATTAAAGCCCATTCTAAGCAACTTTTTTGTGGATTCGACGATAATAATGATAGAAAGGTTGATTCATGACCCCTGGCGCATTTCCCATAATGACACCTGGAGTTAGCCCCCAACAGGCAGCGGGGCTCTATTCGGCTACCGGTATCGATCTGGCGACAGAAATGACCGAGTTTGTCATGGCCTCGCCGGAGGCCCTTGAGTTCGTAAAAGAGGGATATCCGCAGCATCCTCTTTTTGGAAAATATCCTACAACAAAAACATTGGGTACGCTGCAAAAGCAATTAGAAAAAGGTCCCAAATCGGTTTCCGGATTGGCCAAAACAGTTTCCGGAGTTACCTCAGTTGGGCTGGCCGGTCTCCCCGTCTATCTTTCCGCCTTTACCGTCTATCAGATAACCAATAACACTGGAAGCGCAGCTATTGGTGCTTTTCTTGGCACTGTTGGCGCTATTGCTGGTGTTGTTAGTAATGGTCCTGCTGCTCTTGCTGTTTTTATAGTTTCTGGTGTTGCCGTTCTTGCTGGTCTTACTGGTGGTGGTGTTGGTAGTGTTGTTGTTGGTGTCGGTGGTTTTGCTAGTGTTGCTGGTGGTGTTGGAGCGGCCACATTATATTCTCCCTTCAGCCGTTTTGTGGGTCGTATTTTTCACCGCATTGTTAGCCTCTTTTCTCCTGATGTCACTGCTCTGTTTCAACAGGCCGGCGGCATGGAGGTCTTTTTCAATCGGCATCCCGCTTTGTTCGCCAGATTTTTAAGAGAGAGTGTTTCAAAAAAGTTTCGTGCGAAAGAAGGAGAGGCAAAATCCCGTATCGATGGTTTTGAGGCCGATTTGGAAAGAATGCCAAAAGAAGCAGGCAGAAAAATAGAAGCGATTCAATCTTCAAAGATTCCCGATAAAGAAGAGCAGATAGAACGTGTAAGAAGTTTAGAGCAAGAAGCCCTTGACCATCTAAGGAGGGCTATAGAACAGGAAAGAGCTTTTATGGCAAAACTGGATGGGTTTGTTAAGGAGGTGAGTCAAGAGGCGAAAAAATGGGAAATCAGAGGTGAAAACAAAGGTGTTTATGAAGAGGTGGATGATTTTGAAGGTGATGTAGATAAAATAAAAGGTGAAACTCAAGCAGCTGAAACCAAAAGAGAAATAGCCGGTTTTGAATTATCACTTTTCTTACGGCGTTTGGCTGAAATGGGAGAAGAGATTGCGTTTGGGTTGCAACTCAGTGAAGAGATTGGTCGACTCAATCGAGCCGACCGCGATCGGGACCGGGAATTGTTCGGTCAGCTTGCCTTGGGACCTGCGCCCTCCGAAGAAGCAACCGGGGATTCCCAAAAAGCCAAGCTTCACACAGGGAACGGGATTTAATTTCCCCCACACTCCAAAAAACTCGCTATTTTATTTGACTACAGTCAAAAAAACTCGTATCCTTTGTGGTGCTATGAAAGTTGGAGAGAGATACCTCACAAAACAAGTCACTGCAGACCTCAATAAAAAAATGGTTTTTGTGGGAGGGCCCCGCCAAGTCGGCAAAACGACAATGGCCCTTTCCTTTTTGGGTCCGGACCAAACCGGTTATCTCAACTGGGATATCCCTCAGCACCGAGAAGCCATTCTAAAAAGAGAACTCCCCAACAGTCCCCTCTGGGTCTTCGACGAAATTCATAAATATCGTTCCTGGAGAAACTACCTCAAAGGTCTTTTCGACCTGCAAGGCAAAAAAAGAAAAATCCTTGTTACTGGAAGCGCTCGACTTGATTTGTATCGCCGTGGAGGAGACTCACTGCAAGGGCGTTACCATTATCTAAGACTTCATCCCTTTTCTGTTGCGGAACTGAAAATAACTTCCCAAAATGATCTTGAATCTCTACTCACACTGGGAGGATTTCCGGAACCATTCTTCTCTGCTTCTTCCATAGAGGCGAAAAGATGGTCAACAGAATATAGGACCCGTTTGATCCAAGAAGACCTCCTCTCTTTGGAAAGAGTTCAAGACATAGGAAATCTGGAATTGTTGATGATCCGTTTGCCGGAACTGGTTGGTTCTCCTCTTTCCATTAATGCCCTGCGAGAAGATTTGCAAATGAGCCACAAAACGGTTGCCAATTGGCTAAGTATATTGGAAAGGCTTTATGCTATTTTCAGAATCTCACCATTTGGTGCCCCCAAAATCCGTGCTGTCAAAAAGGAACAGAAGCACTATCATTATGACTGGACGCTGATCACGGAGCCTTCGTTTCGTTTTGAAAATATGGTTGCATCCCACCTCTTGAAATGGGTTCACTACAAACAAGATGCTGAGGGAAGACAGTTAGAACTTCGGTATTTTCGTGATGTTGACGGAAGAGAGGTAGATTTCATTGTAACGGAAAATCGAAAATTGTTGCAAGCGGTGGAATGCAAGCTAGCCGATACAGATATATCCAAAGGATTGAAATATTTAAAAAGCCGTTTTCCTCAATGCGAAGCTTTGCAAATATCAGCACAAGGGAAAAAAGATTATATATCGGGTGAGGAAATTCGTGTGTGTCCTGCCACCCAATTTTTGAAAAACCTTATTTAAAATGGCCATCCTCATTGCCGAAAAGTTGACCAAATATTTTGACGGATTTTGTGCGGTGAATGCGGTCGACTTTGAGGTGGCAAAGGGTCAGTGTTTTGGGTTTTTGGGGCCCAATGGGGCGGGAAAAACTACGACGATCAAAATGATTTACGGGGCACTGGCCCCAACGTCTGGCCGGCTACAAGTTTTTGGTTTGCCACCCCAAGAAAATCGGCGAAGTGTTAATCGCAGACTCGGTGTCGTCCATCAAAAAGATATTTTGGAAGAAACGGTCTCGGCTTGGGATAATCTCATCATGCAGGGACGTTATTACGGATTTTCCAAACAACAGACACACAGTCGCGGCGAATTCCTTCTTAACATGCTTCAGCTCTTAGACCGTGCCGATGAGTCTGTTTTTCGCTACTCGGGCGGGATGAAAAGAAGGCTTAGCATTGCCAAGGGGCTTCTCAACGAGCCAGAACTGCTGCTGCTCGATGAACCCACCACCGGCCTGGATCCACAAGCAAGACTATTAATGTGGAACAAACTCAAAGAGGTGAAACAAAATGGGACTTCGATTTTACTCACCACCCACTATATGCACGAGGCTGAATTTTTGTGTGACGACCTGATCATTATCGATCATGGTAAAATTATTGCGCGCGGCAGTCCAAAAGCCTTAATCGAAAAATATGGCTGTAAAAATTTAGAAGAGGTTTTCTTGGAATTAACCGGACGCGAATTAAGAGACGAATAAAATGACTGAAGGAATCATTCTAAAAAGTGCATTGAGTGTTTGGTGGCGAAATTTTTCTATGTATTCCAAAATTTGGAAACTCAATTTGCTCCCCAATTTTTTTGAACCGGTTTTCTTTTTATTGGGGCTCGGTTTGGGAGTCGGTTTCTACATTCCTCAAATTGCCGGTGTTCCTTATCCTATCTTTATCACTCCCGGTCTCATTGCCATCGCTGCCATGAATGGTGCCAGTTTCGAAAGCACCTACAATGTCTTTGTCCGGATGAATTACAACCGGGTTTATGATGGAGTTTTGGCCACACCGGTCAATGAAGCAGAAATTGTTTTGGGAGAAATTTTCTGGGCAGTCACGAGATCGTGGATTTATGGCGGCGCTTTTTACATCATCACTTGTCTTTTTGGTTATGTCCCCAGCTGGTGGTCTGTTGGTGTTTTGGTCATTCTTATTTTGACCGGCTACCTTTTTGCAACAATCGGAATGGCTTTTTCATTCACCATTCCTGCTATTGATCTCTTCAGTGTTTATTTTACCATTTTTTTAACGCCGCTCATGATTTTTAGCGACACTTTTTTCCCACTCCAGGAACGCTTAGGGCCCGACTGGATGTGGATCGCAGAACTGACCCCTCTGTTTCATTGTGTGCGCCTCACACGGGCCTTCACAACGGGCCACTTCTCTAACATCCTTATTTGGGATATCATATATATAGTCGGTTTGGGGGTCTTTTTTCACTGGCTGACCCTGAAACAATTTAAGAAAAGGATCCACCAACCAGCGAGATAAAATGCAAATTCTAAACCCTAAATTCGAAATTCTAAACAAATTCAAAATTCCAAATTCAAATGACCCAAAAACATTATTTTGGATTTTGGTCATTGGGATTTGTTTAGGATTTAGTGCTTAGAATTTAGGATTTTTATGGTAAATAATTCCAATAAGATTGCTTTAGTGCTTTCGGGTGGTGGAGCACGCGGCGCTTATGAAGTAGGCATTCTCTACCATCTTCGTAAAAATATCTGGCCCGACCAACACGGTTTTTCCATTCACTGCGGCACCAGTGCAGGAACCCTCAACACTTGTTATTTGGCCTCCACCGCACACGATCCGAAAAATCAGGGAAAAAATTTAAAGAATTTTTGGGAAAATTTAAAATCGACAGACATTTATAAAGGAGACTTCGCCGCCCTCTCCCAATTTTTGCTCCGCTCCGCAACCTACACAACAACACATCTTCTTGGAATCACTTCTTTCATCCAAAGATGGACGGGCGATGTCAAACCGTTTCAGGGCGTTTTGGACACCAGTCCCTTTATTCCCTTTTTGAAAAAGGCGATCAAATTTTCCAAAATTCAACAAAACATCCAACAAGGGCCTTTGGATGCGATTGCCATTGCCACCACAAATATCGGAAATGGAAAATTGGAATTGTTTATCGATAAAAAAGATACGGTTCCCTACACCGGCGCGTATCGAGTCAAATTTGGGCCAATTGATTGGCAACATGCGATGGCCTCTGCCGCCGTTCCGATTATTTTTCCGCCGGTACGCATCGGCAAATATTTTTATGTCGATGGGAGCATGCGACAAAACACACCGATGAGTCCCGCGGTGCAACTGGGCGCCAATAAAGTTTTGATCATCGGCGTAAAATTCAAACCACAAAAAGAAGTTTCAGGAAGTTTTCCTCTTAAGGAAGCCAACGCTTATCCCAGCCTCACCCACATGTCTGGCAAACTGCTGGATGCCCTCTTTTTGGACCACATCGATTATGATTTAGAACAAATGAATCGCATCAATCGGATTATTGAGTGGAGTGAAAAGCTCTATGGCCCAAAATATATCGATGAGATCAATACGATGCTCAAAAAAGAAGGAATTGTTGGGGATATTGCCAATCGCGGTTTGAAAAAGATCGGCTCGTTTGCCCTTTTTCCCACCGAAGATATCGGCAAGCTTGCCTGCGAAAGGCTTATCAAAATTAGCCGAACTAAAAACAAACTCACCCAGTTGGAACGCTTTTTCTTAAAATTTCTCGAAGTCGATCCAGAAGCCGATCTCGATTTGCTAAGCTATCTTATGTTTGAAAAGGAATACCTTGGCAACTTAATTGAAATAGGAATCAAAGACTGCAAGGCAAACGAATCTGCCTTAACCCAATTCTTGACAAAATAAGTGTAGAAGTGTTTGAGTGTAGAAGTGTAGAAGTTCAGAAGTTTAAAAATCGACTTAAACACTCCTACACTTCTATACTTAAACACTATGAACAGGAAAATTGCACTGATTGGTGCGGGAAATATTGGCGGTGTTTTAGCCCAGCAAATTTGTATTAACCAATTGGGGGAGTGTGTCTTGTTTGATGTGGTTGAAGGTGTTCCGCAGGGAAAAGCCCTCGATATTCTGGCCGGTCTCCCTGTGGTTCGCTCCAACGCTAAAATTAAAGGGACCAACGATTATAAAGATATTGAAGGGAGTGATGTGGTCATCATCACTGCCGGAATTCCTAGAAAACCGGGTATGACTCGTGAAGACCTTCTCGACAAAAATGTCGGCGTCATCAAACAAGTGGCAGCAAATGTCAAACAACAAGCCCCCAATGCCTTTGTCATTGTCATTTCCAACCCGCTCGATGCGATGGTGTATACCTTTCAAAAAATTTCCGGCTTTCCGACAAACAAAGTTTGCGGGATGGCCGGTGTTTTGGATTCGGCCCGTTTTTGTGCTTTTGTGGCATTGGAGATGAATATTGCTGTGACCGATGTGGAGGCCACTGTTTTGGGTGGTCACGGAGATACCATGGTTCCCCTCCCAAGGCTCTGCAAGGTGAAGGGAAAACCCCTCACCGAAGTTTTGTCAGCAGAAAAAATTTCCAAAATTGTTGAAAGGACAAAAAAAGCGGGTGGCGAAGTGATTGAATTATTAAAAACCGGCAGCGCCTTTGTCTCTCCAGCCCTTTCTGCCCTCACTATGGCAGAGTCCTATTTGAAAGACCAAAAGCGAGTTCTTCCCTGTGCCGCTTATCTGAATGGTGAATATGGAATTAAAGGTTATTATATTGGTGTTCCTGCAGTGATTGGTGCTGGAGGCATCGAAAAAGTTGTGGAATTGAAACTTAATCCCGACGAACAGAAGCTACTCGATACAAGCCTTCAAGCCGTGAAATCATTGGTTGATCAAATTCATTTATAGAATCGTTAAAAAACGGACGGGTCCTGCCCCTCCGTGTTGCCGTAGGGACCCCTAACAAAACCCCACGGACAACACTCCGGGCCACCCGTCCGTTTTTTAAACCTTGTATAAAATGAATTGGATCTTGGGGTTGGCTGAGATAGTGAACTTCATAATGTAAATGAGGGCCGGTGGCTGAGCCACTTTGACCGACCTTCCCAATCGATTCCCCCGCTAAAACTGATTCACCCAATTGCACACGACTCGACTGCAAATGGGCATAAAGTGTTTCCCAACCATGTCCATGATCGACAATGACAGAGCGACCGTAGCCCGGCTTAAAACCGGCCCATTTTACATGGCCTGGGGCTGTTGCGTGTACCGGTTTATTATGAGGGGAGACAATGTCGATTCCTTTGTGAAAATGAAAAAAGCGCCGGATTGGGTGTTTTCTGAAACCAAATTGTGAAGAAATATTGCCCACCACAGGCCACCCAGCAGGCACAAAAGCAGCAATCTGCTTGTGAAAAGATTGCTCAAAATACGTCAGGGGGGTGACGTAAATAGAGCACCCCAACAGGCTCAAACAAAATATAATGAGTGCTCGTAGTCGCATCCCCAATTACAATGCACATGGAGTGCCAAAAAATGTTGAATCAAATTGTAACAAGGTGTCGCACAATTTGGACACTCCGTTTTTAAGAACCAACGATAATTTGTTATTGATGAATTTCACAAAAGTTTTTAGGTTGCAACCATGGTCCACTTAGTTTTTTTCAAAGATGGCCAACCAATTTTAAAAAGACCTCTCGATCATCAACAAATGACAATCGGCCGCGACGCAAGCTGTGATATCCAATTAACTCATCCTGAAATTTCCAGACAACATTGTCTTCTGGAAAAACAAAATGGCTCTTTTGCGATAACCGACCTCAGCCGCAATGGGACCTATGTGAATGAGAAACGAATTCGCAATCAAACCCTGTTAGAGCTCAACGATGCGGTTCAAGTGGGTCCTTGGTCTCTTTTATTCAGCGTGGAAGAAAACCCGCCTCAAGAAGAAACTATCGTAAAAGATAAGTCCCGTCAGAAAAAGGAAGAACAATTAGGACAAATGATTGGCACATCCTCATCGATGAAAGAGGTTTTTGATTTGATTCGAAAAGCCTCTCAAAGCGATGTCACGGTTTGTCTCATTGGAGAGTCGGGAACCGGCAAAGAGCTGGCGGCAAGAAGCGTTCATGATTTAAGCTCCAGACGCGATAGACCTTTTGTCGCCGTCAACTGTGGTGCGATTCCAGAAAACTTGATTGAAAGTCTTTTGTTTGGCCATGAAAAAGGATCATTTACCGGGGCCAGTGACCGCCATCAGGGAGTTTTTGAAGAGGCAAATCACGGAACACTTTTCTTGGATGAGATCGGAGAGATGCCGTTTGATTTGCAAACAAGGCTTTTAAGAGTTTTGGAAACGCAGACCATCAGAAGAGTTGGAGGAAGGGTTGATACCAAAGTCAATGTCCGGTTGGTAGCCGCCACCAATCGTGATCTCAAGCAACTCACCGTAAAAGAACTGTTCCGACAAGATCTTTTTTATCGCCTCTATATCTTCCCCATTCATTTGTCACCCTTAAGAGAACGGCAGGAAGATATTGCTTGCTTGACAAAACATTTCTTGAAAATGCTTAATGCCACAACGAATCCCATTTCATTTTCAGAAGAAGCAATGTGCAAATTAAAAGCACATGAATGGAAAGGCAACGTACGCGAACTTAAAAATGTCATTCAAAGAGCCCTTCTCATGATCAATGAGGCCACAGTGATTGATGCCGAAAATATTGAGCTGACGAACCTGACAGAGACTTCTCCTCAAGTCGGAGAGCTCAAACTGGGTGAACAAGAAAAAATGTCGATTATTGAAGCTTTAAGGAAGATGAGAGGAAATCATTCTAAAGCAGCTCGCCATTTGGGAGTTGCCCGCACCACGCTGGCTTCTAAGATGAAACGCTATCAAATTGCCCCCCGTTCTTGGAAATAGCCGCTTCCCATTCCCGAATCTGGTCTTCAATAACTTTGCGAGCCGAGTTAAAAACAATCTCCTGGATTTGTACGGGAGCACTCTCCCAAAAAATTGGGTTGCCAAAATGGAGAGGTTCTAAAGACCACGGCTCCATATAGGAATAAACCGGCAATCCCAGAATCGCTTTGTTATGCAAACTCCAGGCCCGAGAAATGGTTTTTTGAACCTGGTAATGCTCTCGCCAATGATACGGAATCACATCATAAGTCGCATCCATTATAGCATCAGCAATAGCACGCGGTTGCCATTCCACTTCCCCTTCATCTCCTATCCGATTAACAACACCCCGTTTATCTAACATGGAAACGCTTTGGCCCGGCTCATAACCAAAGGCCAAAAGCCCAGGCTTATTCGGGTCTAATTTATCGAACTCAAGTGACATCAATCCTCTCTAATAGTTATCGGCAATGTTTCAAAAAAGTTGCGAGTGGCAACTACAGAGTGGCAAAAATTAGGAAAAGTTAAGAGGGGTCCTGTCCCTCCGTGTTTTCGTGGGGGCCCCTAACTAAACCCCACGACAAACACTCCGGGCCACCCCTCTTAACTTTTATTCAAGCATCTTTATAAACTCGTTTTCGCTTAAAATTCGAACCTTTGCGCCATCTTGTTGAAGTTGTTTCGCTTTGTTTAATTTGGAGCCGGCCCCTCCCCCACCCCCTACCACCAGGTAGTCTAGGTTTTTGGAAATGCCGCTGGCAGCGGTGCCTCCTTTTGATTCTACCAATTCCTGAGCTTTTGGGCGTTCCATAGCCACCAAGGAGCCGGTGAATAAAAATGACTTCCCAGCCAACGGCCCCTTCAAAAGGCGTCCGACGCCTTTTGGGGGTTCCATTTTGACGTGCTTCAAGAGGGCATCCATTAACGGTCTCTTTTCTTTGAGACCCTCCACAATCATGCCCGCAGTTTTCTCTCCAATCGTGTGAATTTTTGCCAACTCTTCTTGATTCAGTTTTCTAATTTTATCCAGATTTCCAAACCCCCCCAAAATTTTGGCAACATGTTTGCCAAGTTCTGGAATTCCCAAGGCTTGCAAAAAAGTATCGAGAGGCAATTTTTTCCTGGATTCGATATTGGCAACTAATTTTTGGGTCAGTGTCTCACCCATTCTTTCTAGCGGTAACAACTCTTCAACTTTCAACGTATAAAAATCGGCTGAATCTTTCACTAATCCACTTTCATAAAGTTGCTCCAAATGTTTTCTTCCAAATCCATCGATCCCAATCACTTTCACAAAGTGATCGAGTTCGCCAATTTTGCTCACGGCACATTTTTTGGGGTTTGTGCAATATAAAAAATCATCAACAAGCTCAACCGGAGCACCACAGGAAGGACATTTTTTTGGAGCTTGGAGTGGTTTTCCCTTTCCTTCAATTACTTTTTCTATGTTGGGTATGACACCGCCACGCCGCACCATCAATACCTTGGCTGGAATGGTGATCCCCATTTTTTTTGCCAAACCGTAATTGTGAAGAGAAACTCGCTTCACGCTGGCACCGGAGAGCTCCACCGGATCAACCATGCCAACCGGTGTGATTGTGCCGGTTCTGGAAACACTCCAAATGATATCTCGCAGGATTGTCTGGCCGGAATCCCCCTGAAACTTGTAGGCAATGGCGTAGCGCGGATGATGGGCGGTCGCCCCCAAATCATTTTGTTCAATGACAGAGTTGGCCTTGTAAACAACACCATCGGTTTCATAATCCCGCGTGTTTTGCTTTTCGTAATACTCTTCAAAAACTCTTTGCATTTCTGATTTTTTGATCCGCTTTCCGTCAACCAGAGAAAAACCTTCTTTCTTAAGAAACCTTCTTTTTTCCTCTTCTGTTTTGCAGTTCGCATTCAACAAATCATAGGCAAAAAAGGAGAGACGATACTCACCGGTCTTTTTTGGATCTTTTTGTTTGATGGCACCTGCGGCAAGATTACGAGGATTAGCAAAAGTCTCTTCAAATTTTTTAAAAACCGAAAGAGGCATGTAGATTTCACCACGCACTTCACCATTTTTCAAACCAATTTTTTGAGGGATTTCTTTTACATATTTTGCATTAGGTGTGATGATTTCCCCTTCCACACCAGAGCCGCGGGTGGCAGCCAAAGTCAACTCCCCCTTGGCGCCATATCGAAGAGCCACGGCACAGCCATCAATTTTTGGTGTTACCAAAACATCCCCTTCAAATTTATCGGCCCAGCGTTTTAGGTCTTCCTCGTTGTAGCACTTGTCGAGCGAGAGCATTTGGGTTGAGTGTTTAACAGTCTTGCCAATTTGAGAAATATCGGAGCCGATTTCGGCCAAAACAGGCGAATCGGGTTTTTTCTTTTTGAGTGTTTCTACGAGACGATCAAATTCTTTGTCGGGGATTTCCGGCTTATGTTTGACAAAATAAAGGATGTTGTGACGGTGAACCGCCTCTTCCAACTCGCCAATCGACCTCTTTTCCCAAGCCGTTTTCACCACGGAAGGACTTTACTGACATCTGCAAAATAATTCAAGGCAACGAGTCGATCACCCCAATCGGTTCCAAAACGATAAATGCTCAAAGAGCCATTGTCACACCCAACTGCCTGCAAATGATCGAGCGGTAGTTTCAAATAATGGAGCAACATGGCTTTGATGACATCGGCGTGGGAGACAATCAGCACTTTTTGATCTTGGTGTTTGGTCCTGATTTTTTCAACGCTAGCCACCACCCTTTTTTGCACATCGACAACAGCCTCTCCACCAGGAATTTTCACTTTCGAGGCTTTAAATCGATAAGCGTTATAAATTTCATTATAGCGCTCTTCCACTTCATCAAAGTTAAGACCAACCCAGTCGCCATAATCAATTTCTGCGAGTCCCTTTTCCGGTTGAACCTCTAAGTTATTGCGGCCTTCAATAACAATTTCGGCGGTTTGAAGAGCACGGGGCATAGGACTGGAATAAACCGCATCGATAGAAATCGGTTTGAGCCATTCTTTCAGATTTTGGGCTTGTTGAATCCCCCTCGCATTAATTCCAATGGAGTTTTGACCCATAACCTTGCGGGTAGGGTTCCAATCGGTCTGACCATGCCTCACGATGAGTAAATCAAGTGCCATCACCGCTTATATCTGAAAAATCTAGCTTGGAGGCAAGTGGAAACTTCATTGACAACTCTTTTTAAACGTTTTAGATATCGACCACTTATGAAAATGCAAGCAGCCCTTTGGTACGGCCCCGAGCAGATAAAGATCGAAGAAGTCGAAGTCCCTACAATTGGTCCAGACGAAGTTTTGGTAAAGATCGGCACTGCGCTCACTTGCGGCACCGATTTCAAACTTTTTAGACAAGGGCACGCCCTTCTCGTCAAAGATGTCCCTTCCCCTTTTGGTCATGAGTTGGCAGGAACGATTTCCGAAGT
The DNA here is from genome assembly GCA_001798075.1 of Deltaproteobacteria bacterium RIFCSPHIGHO2_01_FULL_43_49. GTDB lineage: Bacteria > UBA10199 > UBA10199 > SPLOWO2-01-44-7 > SPLOWO2-01-44-7 > SPLOWO2-01-44-7. The sequence continues at coordinate 81,463 of MGRG01000007.1, forward strand.
CGGTTCTGCGGTCGAGCATCGTTTTCAAGTAGGAGATCGGGTTGTTGCCGCTAATTCCGCACCTTGTGACTATTGTTTTTTTTGTGACAGACAACAATTTAACCTATGCGAGAATTTAGAGTTCTTAAATGGGGCTTATGCAGAATATATTCGCATCCCGGCTCAGATTGTTCGCAGAAATCTTTATACAATTCCCGATTTTCTCTCCTTTAGAGAAGCCGCTTTGACGGAGCCGTTGGCCTGTGTCCTGCATTGCGCAGAGCGCATGGCACTCAAAGCCGACGAAACCTTGTGTATCATTGGGGCTGGGACTTGCGGGCTCTTATTCACACAACTGGCTAAACTGAATGGAACGCGCGTTATTGTGCTCGGTCGCGGTGAAGAAAAACTGAATGTTGCTAAAGAATTAGGTGCCGATCATATAATTTCCATTCAGCAAGAAGGGTATCAAGAAGAAATCAAGAGTCTTACAAATGGTTATGGCCCTGATAAGGTTATTGATGTGGTTGGCCAACCACATACCTGGGAATTGGCTACTGAATTGGTGCGCAAAGGGGGCCAGGTCTGGTTTTATGGTGGTTGCCCCAAGGAAACCAAAGTAACTTTGGATACGCATCGCCTCCACTATGGAGAAATATCTTGTCATGGTGTTTTCCATCACACACCCCATTATTTTGCGAAGTCGTTAGAAATGATTGCGGAAAGGCAAATCAAAACAAAACCGCTCATCGGGGGAGAAGCCAGACTTTCTGATTTAAACCAAATTTTTCAGAAGGGAATGGCGGGAAATCCCTTAAAAATTGCAGTCATTCCTTAACGGGTTGGGTCAATAATCACTTTCAAAGACTCTTTAGCTTTCGAAACCAATTCAAAAGCTTTGGCAATTTCTGCAAAAGGCAAACGATGAGAGATTAATTTTTTTACACTGAGCTTACCCTCTTGCATCAGTTTTACTGCTTCCCGATGATCTTCAGGACTGGCGGCATAAGAGTTCATGAGGGTGAGGCCCTGCTCCCAAAAAACTCTATACATTGGCAAAGCAAGTATTTGTTCGGGATTATGCAAACCAAAAAATAAAACGGTCCCTCCCCTTTCAACCAGCTGAAGTGCTTGTTCCGTTACCGGTTTTAAACCAACACAGGGAATCACGACGTCTGCCAGTCGCCCCTCATTAATTTTTCTTAAAGAAGCCTCAAGATCTCCCGCAGCTTGAAAAACAAAATCAGCCCCCAACTGTTTTGCAATTTCAAGTCGTCGTTCATTAATATCGGTTGCCACAATACGCTTGATACCCAACGCCTTTGCAACAAGGATATGCAACAGACCTGCATTGCCACAGCCCATAACTAAAACTGTTTGTTCCGGACGGACATTCGCTTTATGTTGACCCCTCAAAGTGCAAGCTAGAGGCTCAACAAAAATCCCCTCTTCATAAGTTAACTCTTCGGGCAATGCATAGACTCCATAACGAACATTGATAGCGGGGAGTCGAATCCATTCTGCGAAACCACCCGGATCAAAATTAGTTGTTCGTAATGTGTCGCAAAGGGTGTGATGGCCCAATTTACAAAAATGACATTCATAACAAGGGACATGATGCGAAGCCGCCACACGATCCCCTTTTTTGTATTGTTTGACACCTTGACCCACCTCCACCACTTCGCCGGCGATCTCATGGCCCAAGACCTTCCCCATTTTTTTAGTCCGATACCATTCGGTCACGTCGCTGCCGCAAATGCCCGCAGCACGGACTTTTAACAGAAGTTCGCCCTCTCCAATCTTGGGAACAGAGACCTCTTCGATACGGATGTCTTGATTGTTATAATAGGTTGCGACTCTCATCTTTTAGATTTTTTTGTTTGGAAAAGGTCAAAGGCTTGATCAACGGTTGCTTTTTGGTGAACAATCGCGCGCACTGCCTGAATCATGGCCACCGGATCTTCCGACTGAAAAATATTGCGCCCCATATCAACACCGACTGCTCCTTGAGTCACTGAATTATAGGCCAATTGTAACGCCTCTTTCTCCGGTGTTTTCTTTCCCCCCGCAATTACAACCGACACCGGACAACTTCCAACAACTTTTTCAAACTCTTCACAAAAATAAGTTTTGACAAAATGGGCCCCCAACTCTGCGGCAATACGACAACTCAAAGAGAGATACCTTGCATCACGCGCCATTTCTTTTCCCACAGCAGTCACCGCCAAGACAGGAATTCCATAAGGGGTTGCTTCATCCACCAGTTTTGCCAAATTAGCCAATGACTGCTTTTCGTATTCTCCACCCACAAAAATGGAACAGGTCACCGCCGCAACGTTGAGACGAATGGCTTCTTGAATGGAGGTTGTAATCACTTCATTGGAAAGTTCTTTCAAGATACTCGTCCCGCCCGAAACGCGCAAAATAACCGGAATGTTTTTATCAGGATCAACGGAGGTTCGTAAAACTCCCCTCGTCAACATAATGCTATCGGCATAAGGCAAAAGGGGTGTGATTGTGCGACGCGGATTTTCAAGACCGGTTGTTGGCCCCAAAAAATAGCCATGATCGACCGCCAACATCACGGTGCGACCTGTTGAGGGCTGAATAATCCTTGAAAGTCTATTTTGTAATCCCCATTCCATATTGAAGACCCTCTGAAGAATTCGCGCGAGGGTGGCCTTTGAGAAAAGCGTCTCGGAGGCGATTTTTACAGTCGGGAAAATATCAATAAAATCGCCGAGAGTCGAGCCCCCATTTTTGGGTCGTCCCAAAAATGAGGGGCGTCTTTTCGAAAAGGTCACCCGGAAGCGAATTCTTTAGAGGCTCCTTGAGTGCTTCTACTTAGAATGACAAAGCCCTTCTGTCAATTGCCAACTGGGAATAAGTCATTGATAAAGCAGGAGAGAATTTATATACATAACCCCAACGAAAAATGATCTTCCTCATTAGTTCCTTTCTATTTTTACTCATAGGATCCTTGCTCTCCTTTCTTTGCCGGTGTGAGGAAACAAAAAAATGGATGGCCTTGGGTGGGGTTATGGTCGGTTCTGTCACCGGTTTGATTCCCGCGGTTTTTGTTCTTGCTGGAAAAGGACCCTTAAGTTCCTCACTCCCTATTGGTTTAGACTTGTTAAGCGCTTTCTTTTTGATTGCCATTCTTTTTGTTTCCCTACTCACGGCACTTTATAGTTGGGGCTATCTTAAAGGTGAACCTCACATGACAGTCTATTGCACGTTTTTCCCCTTGCTCGTTGGCGCCATGGAGGCCGTTGTCGTCGCCAGGGATGGTTTTCTCTTTCTTATTTGTTGGGAGGTGATGTCACTCGCCTCCTTCTTTCTGGTAACCGCAGAGCACGAAACGCCCAAGGTGCGACATGCGGGATGGATTTACCTTATTGCAACGCATTTGGCGACTGCCTTCCTGATGGCTTTTTTTGTAATTCTTTTCAAGAAGGCAGGTTCTTTTGCTTTTGATGACTTTGTCCGTTTGAGTCCCTTGTCCGCTTCACTTTCGGGCATTCTCTTTTTGGCCGCACTCATTGGTTTTGGTACCAAGGCCGGGATTTTTCCCTTCCACGTTTGGCTGCCTCATGCCCATCCGGCGGCCCCCAGCCCTATCTCTGCATTGATGTCCGGGGTGATGATTAAAACAGGAATTTACGGAATTTTAAGGGCTTTTACATTCCTCGGTCCTCCTCCACTCTGGTGGGGAGAAACTCTTATCGTAGCCGGCATCTTTTCTGCTGTTTTGGGAGTTCTCTACGCTTTGATGCAACATGATTTAAAACGACTGCTCGCTTATCACAGCGTTGAAAACATCGGTATCATTGTGATCGGAATTGGGTTGGGATTCATTGGCAGGACACTTCACAATCCAATTTTACAGCTCCTCGGTTTTACGGGAGCCCTTTTCCATGTTTGGAACCATGCCATCTTCAAGGGACTTCTTTTTCTGGGGGCGGGCAGCGTTGTTCATGCGACACACACGCGCGCCATCGACCGACTCGGAGGGTTATTAAAAAAAATGCCGGTCACAGGGACTACATTTCTTATTGCCTCCGCGGCCATTTGCGGCCTCCCCCCCTTGAACGGATTCATCAGTGAATGGTTGATCTACGTTGGATTGTTTCGTGCCAGTCAGTCTTTGTCTCAGCTGCCCCTTTTTCTATCGGTCGCCGGAGTTGTAGGCATCGCCTTTGCCGGGGGATTGGCTATCGCTTGCTTTACAAAGGTCTTCGGTGTTGTTTTCTTGGGAGAGCCACGTGATCCAACGATAGATGGAGTCAAAGAATCGTCTCTTTCCATGCGCGTTCCCATGGGAATACTGGCACTCCTTTGCATAGGGCTAGGTCTCTATCCCCAGTTTGTCCTGCCCGTTTTAATTTCTATTTGTCAGCAATTAGATCCCTCTTTGTTGTTAACCTCTGCACTAAACGAAACTTTTTCTTCTTTGAGTACCATCAGTATTATTTTTGTGATGCTGTTGATCTTGATTGCATCTCTCCTAATTTTTTGTAGATTTCAGCTTAAAAGCAAAATCATCCGAAAAGCCCTCACTTGGGATTGTGGTTATGCACTTCCTTCTTCCCGAATGCAGTACACAGCCGCTTCATTTGGAGAGCCGATCGGAACTTTTTTCAGAGTCCTGCTAAAACCGATCACTTCTTCTAGAGCCGACCATTTTGAAGAACATGTCGTCGATTTGTCGGAACGCTCCTTTTTTGCCCCCCTTTTTCAAAGGGCAAATCGTTTTCTCACTTTTGTGCGAAGGCAACAGCGAAACAGAATTCAAGATTATCTTATGTATATATTCATGACATTGGTCATTCTACTTCTCTGGGAGGTCTGGTTTGGAATTTAGTGCACTACCTTTTATAATACACATTTTTATTCTGGCAATAACCCCTCCCTTTTTCCTGGGGATTATAGCCAAAACAAAAGCTTTTTTTGCGGGAAGGAAGGGGCCTCCCCTTTTGCAGGTCTATTATGATCTGATCAAACTTTTTCGAAAAGGTGCCGTTTACAGCAAGACGGCTTCGCCCCTGCTCAAAGTGGCTCCCGTTATCATCGTAGCGACAACATTTGTGGCCGGTTTGTTGCTTCCCATAACGGGGAAAGCGCCTTTTCATTTTGAAGGAGATCTAATTCTCTTCGCCTATCTTTTGGCATTGGCAAGATTTGCTATCATCCTTGCGGCCCTGGATGTCGGTTCCAGTTTTGAAGGGATGGGGGCGAGTCGTGAGGCAACTTTCGGCGCCTTTTCGGAATTGGCTTTTTTCTTGGGGCTTGTTGTCCTTGCTGTCACAACCAACGCGCTTTCTTTGAATGCTATTTTTCAGTGGGAATCGGTTCATCCAACGCTAAAGCCCGTATTTTTGCTTCTTTTTTTCTCGTTTTTTCTCATTCTTCTCACTGAAAATTCGAGAATTCCGATTGATGATCCCAATACCCATTTGGAGTTGACGATGATTCATGAGGTGATGGTCCTTGATTACAGTGGCCCGGATTTGGGTCTCATACTTTACAGCGCCTCCATGAAACTCTTTTTATTCATGGCGCTTACCACTTCCCTTTTATGGCCGCAGCCAATGGAATGGGAATGGATTTCCATCGGGACCTTGTTTCTAAAAATAGCGGGGATGGCCGTTGCCATTGGAATTGTGGAATCGGCGAATGCCCGTTTAAGATTAATCAAAATACCACAATTTTTGATTGCTAATTTTGTTGTCACTGTTTTTGCACTGCTGGTAACCGTTTTTAACAAAGGAACCTGATGGACTGGCTCATTGTTGGAATCATTCTGACCTCTTTTGTCATGCTTGGGGCTTCAAGATTGGCGAGTTGCATTCGCATGGTTGCCTTGCAGGGGGCCCTACTCTCTATTCTTCCACTACTCGCCAAACCTTCTTTTTGGGACTTCCATGGATTACTTTTGTTTGTTGGATCTTTCACGATCAAAGCCCTAGCCATTCCTTTCTTTTTGTTCCGCTCCTTAAAAGAAGCTCGAATCAAACAGGAGGTAGAGCCGGTTGTCAGTTTGCACATGACCCTCATTGGAGGTGGCGCCGTGCTGGTGTTGGCATTTTCTAGTTTTCGGTTTTTTGCGTTGCCGACCGCCCCTTTTCCATCCCTGATTGTCCCCGCCGCTTTAGCCACGGTCCTTATCGGATTTCTCCTCCTCATTTCCAGGACCAAGGCCATCACGCAGGTGGTCGGATTTTTGGTTTTGGAAAATGGGGTTTTTCTTTTTGGAATGACACTCCTTTCCGATTTCCCTCTGACCGTGGAGATGGGAGTCCTCTTGGATCTTTTGGTCGGCGTTTTTGTCATGGGAATCATGGTCTACCATATCAACAGAACCTTTGATCACATTGATACAACGGTTTTATCAAAATTGAGGGATATCGAATGATACTGATTCTTCTTTTTGGCATTCCGGCTTTTTTGGGAGTCGTAACCCTCTTTATCCCAGGGGAGGAGAGAAGAAGGGTTCGCCGCCGACTCCTAATGATAGGAGCCATCTTGCATGCGTTGTTAACACTTGCCCTTTACTTTCCGGGCGTCTCCCATTCTCTGAATGACTATCTCGTCCTGGATTCGTTGGGATTTCTTTTTTTATCCATCACCAGTTTTCTCTTTTTGTTTGTCGCCATTTACAGTTTTGGCTATTTTCAAAAGGAGCATCATTCAATACCCACTGAAAAGGGGGTTCGCCATCTTTACACCCCCTGCATGCTTTTTTTCCTGAGCGCGATGACGTTGACAACCATGACACCGCATCTGGGTCTCTTGTGGGTTGCCATTGAAGCAACAACATTGGCCACGGCACCGCTGATTTATTACCACCATCATGCACAGGCCTTGGAGGCGGCGTGGAAATATCTGCTGATTTGTTCTGTGGGGATTGCGCTGGCCTTGCTGGGCATTTTCTTTATCGCCGCGGCCAGCAAAGGGAGCGGGACTGCTTTATTTGTTTCCTCATTTGTCAAAAATGCACCTAACTTGGACCCAAGGTGGCTTCGAATCGGATTTATTTTGGTCCTGGTCGGTTTCGGCACGAAGATGGGGCTGGCCCCTTTGCACACCTGGCTCCCCGATGCCCATAGTGAAGCACCATCCCCCGTTTCTGCTCTTCTGTCCGGGGCACTTTTGAATGCGGCGTTTTTGGGAATTTTGAGATGCTATCAAATCTGTTCTGCAGCGGGTCTTGCCGATTTCGCCGGAAAACTCTTGATCATTTTCGGACTGGTTTCTCTTTTCGTTGCCGCCGTTTTTATAACCGCCCAGCGTGATTACAAAAGATTGTTGGCCTATTCGAGTGTTGAGCACATGGGGATTTTATCTTTGGGGATTGGAGTGGGAAGCGGCTTTGGAAGTCTGCTGCATGTTATCAATCATTCTCTGACAAAAGGATTGCTCTTTTTGGTAGCAGGGCAAATTGTTTTGACCTATCGCACTAAAAAAATTGCTGAGGTGCAAGGGCTTCTCAAAACATTGCCGGCCACGGGGATCTTGTTTGCAGTCGGAGGATTGGCCATTATGGGTTCTCCTCCCTTTGCACCTTTCATCAGCGAGTTTTTGATTTTGCGCGACGGCTGGGTGCATGGGCATTTCATCGCCATGTCTTTATATCTGCTTTTCTTAAGCGTTATCTTTGTCTCCATGTCCAAATCACTTTTCGACATGATTCAGGGAGAGAAAAAAGAATTGCCTAGCGCGCAACGCGAGCGAGAGGGGGAGGCTCCAATGGCTTTGCCATTGGAGGGGGCGACGCGAGCCCCCATAATAGAGAGGTATGGATTAATGACATTTTCACCTTTCGTGTTTGCTTTGATCGTTTTTCTCCTGGGTGTCTATTTGCCTCCGCCCCTTGTTGCTTTTCTCAAAGAGGCAAGCAGTCTGTTGGGGAGACCTTTATGATCCCTCAATTTTTGACCATCCAGAATGCGATTAGTTTTGAGGAATCCAAAATTCCTGTTTTGGAGAGGGATGTTTGGCATCAAGCTATTTTAGAAAACTGTTCAGTGGGAAAAACAAGGATTGTGGCTCTTTTTGCGGAGAAAAAAAATGAAGGTCTCATTCGTCTTTATTGCATTTTAGGAAATGATGGACGAAAGCTACTTCATATTGGGGCCACAGACATTGCAGGCCCCAATTATAGATATCCCTGTCTCACGAATCAACTTCCTGAGGCACATCGTTTTGAGCGAGAGTTGTTTGAGGAATTTGCCGTCCTTCCTGAAGGACACCCCTGGTTGAAACCGGTTAGAAAACAAAATGGCACCTCTTTTTATAAACTGGGTGGAGAACAAATTCATGAGGTCGCCGTAGGTCCAGTGCATGCGGGAATTATCGAACCGGGGCATTTCCGTTTTCAATGTTACGGTGAAAAAGTTTTACATCTGGAAATCCAGCTTGGATATCAGCATCGCGGTGTTGAAGCACTGATGGTCAAGTCGGACCCCCTTCGACAAGCCGTTCTTGCCGAATCGATCGCCGGCGACACTACAATCGGGCATGGGATGGCTTATTGCCACGCGATTGAAGGTCTTTCAGAAAGATCAATCACGCCGCAGCGATCCCAGTCTTTGAGGGCTATTGCACTGGAGTTGGAGCGCCTTTCCAATCATGCGGGGGACCTGGGAGCCCTCGCCTCCGATGTCGGATTTTTGCCGAGTGCCGCCTATTTTGGAAGGCTTCGCGGCGAATTTTTAAATATACTGATGGAACTGACGGGAAACCGATATGGCCGCTCGTTCGTGAGACCGGGTGGTGTTTCCCTTGATATCACGGCAGAAATGGTTCGTGATTTCAAAAAACAATTGTCTACGGCTCTGACAGAGATGAAAGATTTGGCGGAACTTTTTTTTAGCGCCTCTTCCGTTTTGTCACGATTGGAGCAAACGGGAATCCTAAAACAGAACGTGGCGAGAGAACTGGGGATCGTTGGAATGACAGCGAGGGCCAGTAATCTTTTGAGAGACGTCAGGCAGGATTATCCAACAGGGATTTATCGTATCCACAAAATCAACCCCGTAAAAATGATAACGGGTGATGTTTATGCAAGGGCCAAAATTAGGTCTTTAGAGAGCAAAAGATCTCTGCAATTTATACAAGAAAGATTGGATGCCCTCCCTCACGACAAGATCGCACAGCCCTGTGGACCTTTAAAAAAGCAGTCGATGATTGTGAGTCTTATCGAAGGGTGGCGTGGCGAAATTGCTCACGTTGCTTTGACGCATTCACAAGGAGAGATTCGGCGCTACAAGATTGTCGATCCGTCATTTCATAATTGGATGGCATTGAGTGTCGTCATGCAAAATGGACAGATTTCGGATTTTCCGCTCTGCAACAAAAGTTTTAATTTTTCGTATGCGGGACACGATTTGTAGTAATTCGGATTTTGTTTAGTATTTAGGATTTAGAATTTAGGATTTGCATTTTTTATGTGGGATATTTTAAAAAACCGCTGGAAACAAGGCTATCGCACTATTGATTTTCCATCGAAGGTGGAAATGCCGGAAAGGTTTCGCGAAGCGACTTTGAAAGATGGGGAACCAAAGCTGACCAAAGCCTTGGATGCCAAGATCCAAAAACTCTTCGGTCGTTCGTTGAAACTGAGAGTCGTTACTGCCGGAAGCTGTAACGGATGTGATCTCGAATTGCAGGCATTGAACAATGTGGTTTTTGATCTTTCACGCTTTGGCATCCAGTTTGTGGCCTCCCCTCGTCACGCGGACGGGCTCGTGATAACCGGTCCCGTTTCCAGAAACATGGAACTGGCGTTGAAAAAGACATACGATGCGGTTCCCGATCCAAAAATCGTGATCGCGGTTGGAGCTTGCGCGATCAGTGGAGGCCCTTTCGAGGGGAGTCCTGCGGTTTTGAACGGTGCGGATAAAGTTGTACCTGTCGATCTTTACATTCCTGGCTGTCCTCCCCATCCTCTAATCATTTTGGATGGATTGTTACAGCTTTTGGGAAGGATCGAGAAAAGAAAGGGTTCATAGTTTCTATGTCTCATTTACAGGCAATTGTGCTGGCGATCATTGAAGGGGTCACAGAGTTTTTACCTGTCTCTTCGACCGGGCACATTATTATCGGCTCTTCCGTGATGGGAATAGCGCAGCAAGAATTCACAAAATTCTTCACCGTCTGCATCCAATTTGGGGCGATTCTCTCGGTGGTTGTCCTTTATTGGAGGCGGTTTGTTCAATCTTTCGATATTTATGTAAAACTGCTCATCGGTTTTCTACCGGCAGCCGTTTTGGGAAAACTTTTTGGAAAACAGATCGACCTTCTTTTGGAAAATGTTGTGGTGGTAGGAATTTCACTTCTTGTCGGCGGGATTATTCTTCTGTTCGTTGACAACTGGTTTCGAGAAACCGAAGAAAAAGGAGAGGTTAATATCTCCCACTCCGCCGCGTTCAAGATAGGACTTTTTCAGACAATCGCCATGATTCCTGGAGTTTCACGTTCGGGGGCAACCATCATTGGTGGGCTCTTCCAAAAATTGACGCGCCAAAGTGCGGCCGAATTTTCTTTTTTGCTGGCGGTTCCCACCATGTTTGCAGCGACTTGCTACAAACTCTATCAATTTCTTCAAAACGGAAATGGGTTTGGTGCCAAAGAGATTCAACTGCTAGTGGTCGGCAATCTGGTTGCCTTCTTTGTTGCCATGTTGGCCATCAAATCTTTCATTGGCTACCTCAACCGGCATGGGTTTCGTTTGTTTGGATTTTATCGGATTGTGGTTGGGTTGGCGATTTTGATCCTCCACTTTATTGGCTTCAAACTCCACATCGTTTAAAAAAATATGAAAATCGAGGTCGTTGTAAAACCAAACGCCAGAAAAAATGCTGTCGAGATGATGGAAAATAATGTCTATCGCGTGTCGGTGACCGCCCCACCCCATGAAGGCAAAGCCAATGAAGCAGTGATTGAGTTATTGGCGAAGCACTTTGGCATTGCCAAATCTCGTATCCTCATTCTCAGGGGGACCAAAGGGAAAAAGAAGTTGGTGGAGATATCGGCTTAACGTCAGGCACCGATATCAATCCCGAAACGGGAATATATAATTGCCATCTTTTTTTTAATCATCTAGGCTGTCCGCCATGTCCAAACACCCACGGGGCTTGTACGTTTTGTTCGGCACCGAAATGTGGGAACGTTTAAGCTACTACGGCATGCGCGCCATTCTCATGTTGTACATGGTCGCGCCGATCGCCGCCGGCGGGCTGGCTTTCGACACACCGCGGGCCGCCCACCTTTATGGCACCTATACCAGCGCGGTCTATCTGACACCGCTGATCGGCGGATGGATCGCTGATCGCTTTCTCGGCGCGCGTCTCACCGTCCTGATCGGCGGCATCATTATTGCGAGCGGCCATTTTTGCATGGCCTTCCCCTCTTTGACCACTTTTTACACCGGACTGGTTTTGATTGTCGCCGGCACCGGCTTGCTGAAGGCCAACATCACAACCATGGTGGGAAGTTTGTACGAAGAAGACGACCCCCGTCGAGACGCCGGCTTTTCCATTTTTTACATGGGGATTAACCTCGGCGCTTTTTTGGCGCCGTTCGTCTGCGGCACACTGGCGCAGGCGCCGGTAGTGAAGGTCTGGCTGCAATCCCACGGCATCGATCCGAACATGAGCTGGCATTTTGGGTTTGCGGCTGCCGGCGTCGGCATGACGCTGGGGCTGATTCAATATTTGTTGCAGCAAAAGCAGATTGCCCATGTAGGGAATCGGCCGCAGAAAGCGGCCGTGCAAAAGGCGAAAGGCGCAGCGAAAATTTCCACGGAGGCCCTCACACGCGAGGAACTCAAACGGATCGCCGCCATTCTCTGTTTGTTTTTCTTTTCGGCACTCTTCTGGATGGTTTTTGAGCAGGCCGGTTCCAGCATGAATTTGTTTGCCGATCAGCTGACACGCAATTCGATTTTCGGATTTCAGTTTCCCTCCAGCTGGTTTCAATCAGCCAATCCGGTTATGATTATTATTCTCGCGCCGGTGTTGTCATGGCTCTGGTTGAAGTTGAAGGATCGCCAACCCTCCAGTCCCGCAAAATTTGTTTTCGGCCTGGCCTTTGCCGGCGGCGGATTTTTGGTGCTGGCCTGGGCCTCCAAACTGAGCGGCGGCGGATTGGTGAGCCCCATGTGGCTGGTGATTGTTTATTTTCTCCACACGATCGGAGAACTTTGTCTGAGCCCCATCGGTTTGAGCACCGTCACCAAACTCGCACCGGCGCGGATTGTCGGATTGATGATGGGCTTTTGGTTTCTCTCCCTCTCGCTTGGAAATTACATGGCTGGATGGTTGGCCGGATTTTTCCGGGCCGGGGATGAGTCTGTGCTGGTCAACCTGTTCGGCGGCGTCGGGCTGATTGCGCTGGGCGCGGCATTGTTTCTGGTTTTTCTGGTTCCACCCTTACGGCGTTTGATGTGTCACGTGCGCTGAAAAACTTCAGCAAGGGGACGAGTCTTGAGTATGGTTAGAAATCATTTCCCAAAATGGAAATGACAAATGACAACATGTGTAGTAACTTCCAAGTTGAAAATGAACGGAAAATTAAAATGTATTTGCCGATCTGCCTTGGCGGTCTCTCTGCTGACCGCGATGTTTTTTGGCTCCGCATGTAAAAACCGACCTCCCTCTTCTCCTGCCGCTGCCAAAACTGACTCATGGAATCACGTCGAACTAAGCAAGCAGGCAAAAGCACTCCTGCCCTCCGCTATTCCGGAGCTTCGTGTGAAGGCAACAGCCGGCGACGCAAAGTCGCAGTTTTTGTTGGGGCTGGTCAACGAATTGGGCCATGCCGGCGTTACCCAAAATTTGTCTGAAGCCCTGGTCTGGCACCGGAAGGCGGCGGATCAAGAAATCGGCCTGCCACAAGCCTGGGTGGGTGATTTCTATTACGCCGGTATCGGAATCCCTGTCGATTTCGGCGAGGCCCTCCGCTGGTACCGGCGTTCCTGCGACAACCGATATTTGTATGCCTGCCGAATAATCGGACGGTTGTACCTGACGGGGAAGGGGGTGGAGCGAGACTATGCTCAAGCGCGCCGCTGGTTTCAGACCGCGGCTGACGGCAACGACGAAGCGAGCCGCAAAATCATGGCCGATCTGGAGCGAAATTGTTCCACCCCGTCTTGCATCGATTTGCAAACGCTGATCACAGAGCGAAGCGACCAGTTTTATCTCCTTCAGGGGGAAAGTCTGGGCCAAACAACGGAAAAAGAAGATCTCTATGAGCAAACCTTCAAAACTGTCACAAGACGCTGGAGAGGAACATTCTCGATCCGCGACGCTCAAAACTGCGAGGTCCGATCCAAGGAATCGGAATTGACCTCCTCCACGAAGACATACTACACTTGTTCTCTCGGAAAAGATTTGAGCGAAGCGGAAACGGATGCGCGATTCGACATAGTTACGAAGGATATCCTCGCAGCGACTCCCTCAAGTGTGAAAATCACCTACTGCGGAAAAGAGGGGTGCGGTTCCACCCCTACCAGCAATCGTTTCACTTTTTCTGCTGTCCTACACGAAGGGGGCGGAATCAATGTAAGGAACCAACGAACAGCAGGGACACTCGACCGCAACGATCTTCTTCTTGTTGTCAGCGAGAAGGACTAACGCACAAACAAACCACAACGTCTTTTTGGCAGTTACCGTAACTTGTTCTTCTTTGTTCGAGGAGTGCCGTACTTTCGACAGATATAGGTAAGAGCCCCGCCGAATGTGCTATTCGGTGCGATATCATCGAGTCCATCGCCTACCATACCCTCATTTTCCCAGCGCTGACCACTGTCATCCCAGTCATACAAGACTCGCTTCGCACAATCCGCTGCGTGGTTGGTGGTTGGGTGTCCCTGCCGCCCGTCTTCGAATACCCAGCGAAGTCCAAAGTAGAGCAACCCCTTTTCGTCACGCCGGTCGAAACGGACTTGGCCTCCGGATTTATCTGATGCCTCCCAGGCTTGTGCGAGCACCGTTCCGGCTACAGCGCATATAATCAGAACCAAAATTGTTTTTTTCGTGTTCATAAATTTGACCTCTTTTGTGGAATTTATCAAATATTGTGCAGTCACACCAGCGAAAACTCGAATCATCTCACCTGCGCGCGACAATTATTTCTGGGTGTGATGGTGATGGAGATTTTGGGGTGGCTAACCCTTCGACAAGTTCAGGGCAAACGGGGTTCTCCCACCTATGCGGGAGCAATATCAAGGTGATGCCTCATAAAAATAAATCTTGACAGGATTAGTCTACTAATATTAAATGTATATTATATAGTATACTTTAAAAAATAATAGACTATGGACTCTGTTTTTAACGACAAGGCAAGCCTTGTATTGAGAAAAATGCTTGAGTACCCAACCAAATCTTGGGTTGCCAAAGACTTTATTGAGGATACCAATATTGGTTACGCTTGGGCGGCGAGGGTTTTGTCTCAACTAAGAAACAAGGGATATTTAAAAGGGGTGGCGCGGGGCCGAAACGCTTCTTCTACTCTGCGCAATGCAAAAGAGCTCGTTCAAGCATGGACTCAGTATTATACTTTCGAACGAAATCGCACTTTCGCTTACTACTCACCGGATGAAAATATCCCATCCAAAACAAAACGATTTTTTAATGAAGCAAAATATAAAGAGGGCTACGCCTTGACGCTTCACAGCGGGGCCAATTTGGTTACAAACCATGTCCGGCAAGAGAATGCCTATTTTTATCTTGACCCAAATCGCTTCGACGAGATTTCTTTGGAATTGAGAAAAGCGCTCGATTTGAAAGAACTAAAAAAAGGAGGGAATGTTTATTTCATACAACCCTACTATAAAAACTCTGTCTTTTTTGGCGCGCAAAAAATCGGGGGCTATCGTGTCGTCTCCAACTTACAGCTTTATCTCGATCTCTATCATTTCCCCCAACGAGGCCGTGAACATGCTGAATATCTTTTGCGAACTTTGAAAGAAGAAGGAAAAAACCTTGGCGGATAAAGAAAAACATATAGAGCTTTTTGAAAAAGTTCTCCATGATCTCAAGGATTTCCTCCCTTATCTTGTCCTCGTCGGCGGTTGGGTTCCCTTCCTTTATTCCCAGTATGTTTGGAAGATACGGCACAAGCCTGTTGCAACCGTTGATATCGATTTTGGATTTCAAGATATCCCTTACAAAGGCAAAATAACGATTGCCTCACGAATCAGACAACAAAATTATGGGGAGCACCATTTCGATATGGGGCGATTGTATCCTTTTGTTCCAATTGCGCAATTGGGAAAAAGCAATATCAAGGCAGATGTGGAGTTTATTACCTCGCCGGAAACTTCAAAGGAAATCAAAGAAAAATTGGTTGGGAAGGAAATTAAAATCAACACTATCGAAGATTTTGAGATTTTGCTTCAGTCCCCCACATCGATTAAAGTGAGAGGACTTCCAGTGCAAGTCCCCAATGCCGCTGTTTTCACCTTGCATAAATTTCTGACTTTTGCAGTGCGTGAAAAAACAGAAAAGAGGCTAAAAGACCTTTATTATGCCTATTTCATGCTGTTCTTTTCGCCGGAAAAGGAAAAACTCACCGCAGATATCTCCCAACTCATGAGGGAACTCAAACAAGGAAAACGTGTTCGTGATAATATCGAAAAATACTTTGAGGACCCTAATGACAGAGGCCCAGCTTGGATTGATGAAATAACCGAAGGCTCTGTTATTCAAACCCTTGTGGACGATGTCCGCCAAGATTCCTTCGAACGAATTGCAAATTTGATTCGGTAAAAATAAGCGGCTTTTTGTGCTGACGCAACATCTTGGGGTGAACGGTTAGATGATTTTCCTGCCGCACTACGTGCTCTAGGGCTAGGACAGCGTGCGGGAGCCGTTTTAAAATAGGCTTGTTTAATCAAAAGACTTCCTTAATGATGTAGGCTATGTCCATCAACATTCAAAAAGCTCTCGATTGGTTTCAACAAGAAAAACCCGTTGAGTCAGAAGAAACGATTTGCCCCAGCCGGGATATTTTTCAGGGAAGACTTGATCATATGTTGCGATGGTTGCTGAAAAATCCCCACCCGGAGGCTGCTGATACTCTTTTTACGGCTATTTTGGGGGAGTTGGGAAACAATTGTTTTGACCACAACTTGGGGCAGTGGCGAGACCTCGCCGGCTGTTGGTTTGAATATCATGTCGAAGCGAACAATTTATGGAGTATCGTTGCCGACCGCGGTCAAGGAGTCTTTTCTTCATTAAGTCAAGTCTTGCCCACTATCAAAGACGACAAAGAAGCATTGGAAATCGCCTTCCATAAAAAAATCTCCGGAAGAAGTCCCGAAAAAAGAGGCAATGGTTTGAAATTCGTTCGTAGTGTAATCAACGGCAATGAAAAACGAGGGCTCTTTTTTGCTTCTGGAGGAGCTTTTCGAATTTTCGGCTGCCTCAAAAAAGAACTCAAAAAAATGATCGAAACCACAAGCCAAAAAATTACTGGCAAAGGAACATTCGCCCTTGTATTATTTAAGCTATCATGAAAATTGAGATCAGAAAATTTGGAGATATTCTTGTTTCACGCCCCGCTGGAAGAGAAGCCTTCTTGGTTATTAAATCTTATCTGAAACCTAAATCGTCTTCTGAACTGGTGGAACTGGATTTCACCGGCGTCAAGGTCATGACACCCTCTTGGCTGGATGAAGTGTTAGAGGGGTTGAAAGGAGAGTTCGCCAATCGTGTTCGGTGTCTCCCTTCCGACAATCCAACGGTCATTGAGTCTATTAAAACACTGGAAGAATGGGGTGGCTAACCCTTCGACTCCCCTTCGACAAGCTCAGGGTCGCTCAGGGCACGCGGGATTAACCTCCGCGCTTCTCGCGCTGCGGGTACTTCGTCGGCGTCCCACTTCGTGGGAACCCCGCCTCGATCGTCGAACTCCGTCCCGCCTTTGGCGGAAGGGTCCTCTCCCAACATCATCTCCAAGAAAATGGCCAACACAAGGAACCCAGAAAGAAACCCAGACGGACGACGGAACTAAATCAGGAGAGGACGAAAAGCAGACACATTTTTCAAAGAGATTATTGGTCCACTTCTAAAATTC
>MGRG01000008.1 GCA_001798075.1 Deltaproteobacteria bacterium RIFCSPHIGHO2_01_FULL_43_49
CCAAAACAGTTTGCTGATGACTTTCAGCTTGCTGTAGCATAACTATTAATTGAAGTTTCCATTGCTCCAGTCAAGGGGCCAAGGCCGAAATTATAGTCCTCCGCTGACCTCCCCCCCCTTTTTTTTATGGGCTCGGGTTGTTCTCTCTTGACACCTTTAGGGGGTTTAAATAGAACAAACACGCTTCTATTAAAGGTGAGGAGGAGAGGGTGATTGCAAAACAGTGGTTTGTCCTACAATCAAAGCCGCAAAAGGAAAATGTTGTTTGTTCTCAATTAGCTAGGCTAGAAGGAAAGGTTGAATGTTTTTTCCCTCGTATTCGAAGTCATCTAGGCATAAAACCTCTTTTCCCTTCTTATCTTTTTGTCAGTTTTCTTCCAGACTCAGAGCATTTTAGGTTGATCAAGTATACCCGTGGTACGTTGAGGATTCTTGGAAGTAGGGGAGGAGAACCTTTGCCGGTAACAAACGAAATCGTTGCAACCGTCAAAAACAAATTGGGCCCTGATGGATTGATTGATCAAAGGGGAGTTTATCCCATAGGAAAGGTCGTTAAAGTTAGGAGAGGGCCTCTGAAGGATTTGATTGGGATTTTGGAAAAACCAACTTCAGAAGTGGGTCGTGTGCAAGTTTTGTTTCGCCTACTCAGATATCCACTGCGGGCAGCATTGAAGTTTGAAGATCTCGAAGCAGCATAAAAAAATTGAAGTTGTTATTGTGTAGGGCAAGAAAAATTTTCCATTTATTTTCAAGAGCTGGCATCTTGAGCCGGCGGTAGCTCGCCCATAATATTTCATTAATGCCTCAACAAGAAATCCATTTGTCAGACTATGTCAAGGTTTTATGGAAGCGGAAGAAAACCATTGCGACGATTGTATTAGTAATAACTATAGGAACAATAATTTATTCTTACTCTTTGCCTGAAAAATATCGAGCGGAAGCTTCTATCATGCCAATAATTCAGTCCAGCGGGGGATCTGGTATTAGCAATTTATTAAATTCTTTTTCTCCAATGGGTATGGGTGGCAGTACATCCGCTGAGGTAAACAGCTTTTTAATCTATTTAAGGAGTAAAATTTTTGAAGCTCAAGTTGTAAAAGCACTCGATCTTTTGCCCGTGTTTTTTCCGGGTGATGGTAACGTCGCTACCCGTCTAACTGAGGAACAGAAGTTAAACCTAGCATGTGCAAGATTAGGAGGCATGGTTAAAATCACAAATGATCGACTTTTCATGCAAAAAATTACTATCAGTGCTGTATCTGAAGATCCTCAGTTTGCTGCTAAGCTTGTCCGTCAGTATTTGGTGGAGTTGCAAAATTTCATTGCAAATAATGTGTTAACCCAGTCCAAACGCCGCCGACTTTTTTTGGAGAAAGAGTTGGCAAAAAAAAGAAAAGAAACCTTGGAGATGGGAAAAGTAATGGCCCGGTTTTATGGGCAAAATCCGGTTTCACTAGTGAGAGGTACTATCAATGTTCCAGTAGCGGTGTATACGAACAAGGGAGTGCGGGATTTTAAAAATTATGAAGAGTTTAAAGCGAACTATGATGTGTTACAAGAAAAAGATTCTTCCGTCTCGGGCCATGAGATTCAATATGTGCCGGACGTTCCCCACCAACTTTATTTAAAATATTCTTCTATTCAACAACAAATTTTGGAAAGTAGTTACGTTGCGCTCTCCCAAGCTTTTGAAATAGCAAAAGACGAAGAAGTTAAACAGGAGCCTTCCTTTCAAATTCTAGAGGAACCATTTGTTCCTATAAATCGTTTTAGTCCGGACCGAAAGGGGATGGCTAAGACGGGCTTTTTAATTTCCCTGTTATTAGGAATTGGCTGGTCTTTTTATAGAGAATTTTTTTCTTCACAATACCGTCTGAAGCCAATTGATGTGGATGATGAGGAAAAACTATTGGCAACAGCAGAAATAACTTAATGGTTTGTTATCCGGAACAATTTTTAAAGCAAATTAAGGATATTGCCTCATTGATGCCTATTAATACTATAGAGCAGTTGGTAAAAGAATTAGTCCAAGTGCGTGAAGTGGGAGGAAGGCTTTTTCTATTGGGTGTGGGTGGATCAGCAGCTAATGCCTCTCATGCCGTCAATGATTTTAGAAAAATTTGTAATTTCGAATGTTACACCCCAACGGATAACGTATCTGAATTGTCTGCAAGGACAAATGACGAAGGCTGGGAGACTTCTTTTGTAGAATGGCTTCGAACGAGTCATTTAAATAAAAAAGATGCCTTGTTTATTTTATCGGTAGGGGGTGGCAATTTAGAAAAAAATGTTAGTCCAAATATTGTTGCGGCGCTTCGATATGCAAAGGAAATTGGAACTAAAATATTCGGCATTGTTGGAAGAGATGGGGGCTATACGAAAAAAGTTGCAGATTGTTGTCTTGTAGTTCCCACCGTTGATGACTCAATGGTCACCTTCCACACGGAGGCGTTTCAATCTGTTTTGTGTCATCTCCTTGCCGCGCATCCTAAGTTGAAGCAAGTTGCTACGAAATGGGAATCCTTACAAAATGAAAATATTTATTGATTCAGCGAATTTGCAAGAGATTGAAGCAGCCCTAAAAAGGGGCTTTCCCAGGGGTATTACGACTAATCCTTCCATTCTTGCAAAGGAGCCGAAAGGGGATTTCAAGAGACACATTGAAAAAATTGTGGGTCTTTTGGTGAAATACAAATATGAAATTCCTCTTAGTGTCGAAGTTTTCACAAATGATGCCAAAGAAATGATCAAACAAGGCGAAGATTTTGTGAAAAGTTTTGATTATCCTCATGTAAACGTTAAAATTCCGATTGGATGGGCTGGCTTGGAAGCCATCCGGGAATTGAGACAAAGAAATATTAAAGTCAATTGTACCTGTTGCATGTCTTATAACCAGGCCATTATGGCGAGCTTGGCGGGGGCAAACTACGTCAGCCTTTTTTATGGACGCATTCGGGACATGGGCCATGATGCTTTCTCGATAGTCAAACAAGTCCGCAATACCTTTCGAGAATGGCAAGCCCCTTCCGAAATTATTGTAGGAAGCATTCGCCATATCTGTGATATTAATGAAGCCGCTCAAGCAGGTGCTGATATTATAACCGTGCCTCCAAAGTTTTTTGAACAGATGGTCTCCCACCCCAAAACGGACGAAGCAGTCCACCAGTTTTTGACCGATTTCAAAAATTGGCTCTCTTAAATTGAAGTTTCAGGAAAACGTACCTTATAAATATGGATAAAGTATTAGTGACAGGTGGCGGTGGGTTTATCGGAAGCCATCTTGTAGAACGCCTCGTGAATGCAGGGTCTGAAGTTACCGTTTTTCTGCATTATAATTCCCGGGGAGATGTTGGTTTATTAAAGCATGCCGATTCCGGCATCCAAAGAAAAATTAAGATTAAGTACGGTGATTTAAAAGATCCCCATGCCGTTTCTGAAGCGATCAAAGAGAATGATGTTGTTTTTCATCTTGGGGCCTTGATCGGTATTCCTTATTCATACCTCAATCCAAGAGATGTCGTTGAAACCAATGTTTTGGGAACCCTTAATGTGTTGATGGGGGCAAAAGAAGCAAAGGTGCGCCGCATAGTACATACTTCAACAAGTGAAGTTTATGGTACGGCGAAAACGCATAAAATTAGGGAAGACCATCCTTTACAGGGACAGTCTCCCTATTCTGCAAGTAAAATTGGAGCGGACAAATTAGTTGAAAGTTTTGTTACTTCCTATCGTTTGCCGGTGGTTACCATTCGCCCTTTCAACACCTATGGACCCCGGCAGTCGATGCGTGCAGTCATTCCCATAGTGATCGCGCAAGCCTGCTTTAATGATGAAATTCATGTTGGTTCATTGGAGCCCGTTCGTGATTTTACTTATGTGCAAGATACAATCGATGCCTTTTTATTGAGCGCCACTATTGAAGGGATCGAAGGGAGGGTTTTTAATTTAGGAACCGACCAAGAAATTTCTATCAAAGAAATTGTTGAGAAAGTTCTGCAACTAACAGGCTGTTCGAGTAAACCTATAAGAATAGACGAGAAGAGGATAAGACCAAAAAATAGCGAAGTCTTCCGCCTTCGGTCCGATAATACCCAAGCCAAGGAAATTTTGCGTTGGGAGCCGAAAACCTCTTTTGAAGAGGGTTTGAAAAAGACAATTGACTGGATAAAAACTCACCCCGAGGAGTATTCAGCGAATCACTACGTTGTTTGAGGAATTCACAGTAATATGATTTTAGTCACCGGTGCAAATGGAATGGTTGGGGGTTATGTAGAGGAGGTTTTTGATGGCGAACCGTTGACCTTAACCGATTCTTCTTCAATGGATGTAGTCGATTTCGAAAGCGTCAGGAAAACATTCGAGAAAATAAGGCCAAAAGTAGTGCTCCATCTGGCAGCCGCAACAGATGTTGATCGATGTGAAACTGAAGTAGATTGGGCTTTTAAAACTAATGTCATCGGAACACAAAACATAGCGGCGGCTTGTAACAATTTTAATGCTCTTTTAGTTTATGTCAGCACGGGGGGCCTTTTCGATGGCAGTAAAATTGATCCCTATACGGAGTTTGATCATCCCTCTCCGGTAAATGTCTACGCAAAGACGAAATATGAAGGGGAAAAAATTGTCAGAAATCTTTTGAATCGTTATTTCATTATTCGTGCAGGGTGGATGATTGGCGGGGGTAAACAAAAGGATAAAAAATTTGTTTCCAAAATGGTCGCTCTTTGTCAATCACAAGACACAATTCATGTTGTTTCGGATAAATTAGGAACATTGACCTATGCCAGAGATTTGCTTGAAATCATTAAGAAATTAATTGGTACTCCCTTTTATGGGTTGTATCACGTTGCGAATCAGGGTGTATGCAGTCGTTATGATGTTGCTTTAGAAATTGCAAAAATTTTAAAGAGTTCTGTCAAAATTTTTTCTGTTGGCTCGGACTTCTTTCCGCTTCCGGCTCCCAGGCCTCGATCGGAAGCAATTCAAAATTACATGTTATCGTTGAGAGGACTCGATAGTATGCCTTCTTGGCGAGAAACTTTGCAGGCCTATCTTCACACATGGTTGAAGGTGTGGATTGCTGTAAAATAAACTTGAGTCTTTATTAAGGCCTGATAAGTCGGTTCACTATGAAACCAATTCAATTTTATCTCGCAGAAGATACCATCGATAAAAAAGATGTCGATCAACTGATCGATTGGTTAAAAACTTATCCTCGCTTAACCAAGGGGAAGGTAACCATCGAGTTTGAAGAAAAGTGGAGTAACTGGCTTGGAACAAAATATTCCTTGTTTTGCAATTCCGGTTCTTCTGCCAATTTGCTCATGTATTATGTGCTTCAACTGTCTGGAAAACTCAAAAATAAAAAGGTCATTGTGCCCAGTGTTGGGTGGGTGACCTCCATTGCCCCCGCAATCCAATTTGGTTTTGAGCCGGTCATGTGTGAAGCGGACCCGGACACCTTTGGCCTGGATCTGGAGCATTTGGAGACGCTTCTGAAAAAACACAACCCAAGCACAGTCTTGATGGTTCAGGTTTTGGGTGTTCCCCACAAAATGAATGAACTAATGGCGCTCAAAGAAAAATATGGGTTCTTTTTGTTGGAAGATGCTTGCGCGGCCATTGGAGCCTCTTACAAAGGAAAAAAAGTTGGGACCTTTGGTGATATGGCCAGTTTTTCTTCCTATTTTGGGCATCAATTTTCGACAATTGAAGGGGGCATTGTTTCCACAAGCGATAAGCAATTTAATGATTTGTTAAGAATGATGCGTAGTCATGGTTGGAGCAAAGACTTGGATAGTGAAACGCACCAAGCCTACATTAAAAAATATGAAATTGATGATTTTCATTCTCCATTCGTTTTCTTTGAGCCGGGTTTCAATCTAAGATCGACTGATTTACAAGCTTTTATTGGACTGGGTCAGGTTGACAAGTTAGATTGGATTGTTAAGCGGCGGCAAGAAAATCATACTCGTTATAAAAAACAGTTTGATGGAAAACTTTATTTTCAAAAGTGTGATCCAGAATCAACCATTTGCAGTATCTCTTTTGGAGCCTTAGCAAAAAATACAGAACAGCGTCGTTCCATCGTTAGCGCTTTAGTTGAAAATGGGATTGAGACCCGCATTTTCTCAGCAGGTAATCTTGGGTTACATCCTTTCTGGTACAATCGTTATGGAAAGGCGAGTTTCCCGATGGCAGATAAAATTCACCATTGCGGATTTTTCCTACCAAACAACCCCTCTCTGTCGGTTGAAAATATTGATTCTATTTCAAATGTTGTTTTGAAAGCTCTTTAATATGCAAAAAGACATTCTCAGCAAAGAAGAATCCCTCGCTTTATATCGGAAATTAATTCTGACCCGTTTGGCCGAGGAAAAAATCCGTGAAGAATATTTCAAGGATGAGATGAAAACTCCTGTCCATCTAGGGATCGGAGGCGAAGCGATTCCGGTTGGCGTCTGTCATTGTTTGCCGCCTCGTTCAAAAACCTTTGGAACCTATCGAAACCATAGTTTGTATTTGGCAATGACCGAAGATACCGACGGGTTTTTTGGAGAACTTTATGGAAAGGTTAATGGCCCAGGAAAAGGAAAGGCCGGTTCCATGCACTTGTCCTTTCCGGAAAGGGATTTCATCGCAACTTCTGCGGTCGTTGGTACAACCATTCCGGTTGCAGTCGGTGCTGCACTGGCTAACGCCTATCGAAAATCTAATGATGTCGTTACAGTTTTCTTTGGAGATGGTGCTGTTGAGGAGGGGGTCTTTTGGGAAAGTCTCAATTTTGCTTGTTTGAAAAACTTACGTGTTTTGTTTGTTTGTGAAGATAATGGGTTGGCTATTCACACACCGGCAAAAGAGAGACAAGGATTTCAGTCGATTCTTGAAACTGTTAAAACCTTCGACTGTTATGTGGGCGGGGGTCAAGGACATGATTTACAAGGTGTGATCCAATCGACCCATCAAGTTGTCAAGCAGATGGAAGACCAACCAAAGCCCGGATTTTTACATTTTACCTACTATCGTTTTTTAGAACATGTTGGGCCAAGGGAAGATTTTGACGCCGGTTATCGCTCAAGACCCACTCCCGATAATTTAGATGGATTAGATCCTGTTTTATGTTTCGAAAGGGATTTGTGTCAAAATGGTTGCAAGCCTTCGGAACTTTCAGCCATTAAGAAATCTGTTGAAGAAAAAATTGCCAAAAGCGTTCTAACAGCACAAAAAACCGATTTTCCATCTTCCGAAGAGTTATACACTGATTTATTTGTATGAAATCTTTCATGACTTTTAGAGAGAGTTTGAGTTTGGCTGTAGCCAAAGAGATGGAAGCCGATCCCTCTGTTTTTGTTTTTGGCTTGGATGTGCCGGATCACAAAAGAATTTTTGGATCTACAAAAGGTTTGGTTGAAAAATTTGGGCTGGAGCGTTGTTTTGGAACGCCTCTTTCAGAAGATGCAATGACCGGAGTTGCGTTGGGCGCCGCTTTATCTGGTCTAAGGCCCATTCATGTTCATATTCGTGTCGATTTTATGATGCTTGCTATGAACCAAATTGTGAACATGATTTCGAATTTGCGTTACATGAGTGGTGGCAAATTAACTATCCCATTGGTAATTCGTGCGGTGATTGGTCGTGGTTGGGGACAATCGGCGCAACATAGTAAATCTTTACAAAGTTTCTTTGCCCATATTCCTGGTTTAAAAGTTGTGATGCCCACCACTCCACAAGATGCTTATAGTTTGCTACGCACTTCCATTCGAGATGATAATCCTGTTATCTTTTTAGAACATCGATGGCTCTATGATGTTGAAGGAGAAGTGGATGAAAGGAAAACAATTCCTTTGGGAAATGCCACCGTACGTCGACAAGGCGATGCAGTGACGGTTGTGGCGACATCGTGGATGAATGTGGAAGCCCTCAAAGCAGCCGAGGTGTTAGAAAGAAGGGGAATCCAATTAGAAGTTGTCGATGTGCGCAGTATTACCCCTTTGGATGAGGAAACAATTATCCAATCTGTTAAAAAAACTCGACGTTGCATTGTTGCTGATTACGATTGGGCTTTTTGTGGTTTCAGCGCAGAGTTGGCTTCTTTGATTCATCATCGTTGTTTTAATGATTTGAAGAAGCCGGTCGAGAGACTTGGTTTTGCTCCCGTTCCTTGTCCGACTACAAGGCCTTTAGAGAATTTGTTTTACCCTTCTGCTGTACATATTATTCGAATAGTAGAGCAAATGCTGGGTCTTGAGAAAACAGATTTGAGTGGGGAATCTTTTTATAGCTATGAGCATAATTTCAAAGGGCCATTTTAAAAAAATCTATATTGCTGGTCATCGGGGATTTGTTGGTTGTGCTCTTGCCAGACATTTTGCCAAAAATAGTGCCTTTGAAATCATTGCAGCCACTCGTGAACAGTTAGATCTCACCGACCAGAAAGCCGTTGAGGCGTTTCTCGCACAAACAAAACCGGATGTTGTGATAGCGGCCTGCGGAAAAGTGGGGGGGATTCACACCAATGCAACATATCCCGCTGATTTTATCTATCAAAATTTGATGATGGAGGCGAATTTAATTCATGGTGCTTGGAAAACGGGTACTAAAAGGCTTCTTAATTTTGGTTCTGCATGCATCTATCCTAAAATTTGCACTCAACCAATGACCCCCGATCTTTTAATGACAGGAAAAATAGAAACAACTAATGAACCCTATGCCATTGCCAAGTTGGCGGGTCTTTCACTTTGCACCTCTTATAATAAACAATACGAAACCTCTTTTATTACCGCGATCCCCAGTAATTTATATGGTCCGGGAGACAGTTTTGATTTGGAGAAGGCGCATGTTGTCCCTTCTCTCATTCGTAAATTTCATGAAGCAATGATGAAAGGGCTGTCAGAAGTAACGTTGTGGAGTAGCGGGCAGGCAAAGAGAGATTTTCTTTTTGTCGATGATGTTGCATGGGCTTGTGAGATACTTTTAAAAAATTACGATGGGATTACGCCCATTAATATTGGAGCAGGAAAATCAACGATGATTAAGGAATTAGCAGATCTCATTGCTGAAATGGTAGGGTTTAGGGGAAGGATTCAGTGGGACACATCAAAACCTGATGGAGCTCCAGAACGTTTTCTCAGCTCCTCAGAGGTGAGAAAGCTAGGATGGATTCCACAAACTGATTTAAAATCGGGATTACAAAAAACATATGGTTGGTTTCTGAAAAATTGGGCTAGGGAAGAAAAGAGGGAACAATGCGCATCCTTGTAACAGGTGGGGCAGGGTATTTGGGGTCGGTTCTTTGTAAAGTCCTTTTGGAGAAGGGCTATCAAGTCACCGTTTTGGACAATTTTATTTTTGGCCAAAACAGCCTAATGGATTGCTGTTCTTATGAAAATTTAGAAGTGATTCGTGGCGATTGCCGTGATGAAAACGTCGTAACCAAAGCCATCAAAGACAAAGACACCATTATTCCTTTGGCAGCGATTGTGGGTGCTCCCCTTTGCGATAAAGATAAAACAGCTGCAGTGAGTACGAATTTTGAAGCAATACGCTTAATTTGCCGTTTGGCCTCCTCGAACCAGCGGATTCTTTTTCCTGTGACCAACAGTGGCTATGGCATTGGTGAAAAAGGAAAATTTTGCACGGAGGATTCTCCCTTGAAGCCGATCACTTTGTACGGGGAAACGAAAGTCAAGGCAGAACAGGTTGTTTTGGATCGGGGGAACGCCATCACGTTTCGTCTAGCAACTGTTTTTGGTGTTTCCCCTAGAATGCGTATGGATTTATTGGTAAACGACTTTGTCTATCGTGCCATGACCGACAGGGCCGCGGTTCTGTTTGAAGGGCATTTTAAACGAAATTATATCCATATTCGAGATGTCACCAAAGTATTTTTACATGGGATTGAAAATTTTGATTCCATGAAAAACAAACCTTATAATGTGGGACTAGAAAATGCCAATCTTTCAAAAGTCGAATTGTGCGAAGTCATCAAAAAAATTCTTCCCAAATTCATTTATCTGGAAGCCCCTATAGGCGAAGATCCGGACAAGAGGGATTATATCGTTTCAAATGCCAGAGTTTTGGCCACAGGCTTCAAGCCGGAATGGAGTTTGGAAAGGGGAATTCGAGAACTCATAAAATGTTACACCATTGTTCGAAAATTTGGGTATGCCAATGTCTAAATTAGACGTTTTATTTGTTACGCCAGGTAATCACGAGGAGATCTACCAAGGCTTAGCAGTGAAATATTCGGCAATCGAGACACCAACTTGGGCATTGCTATTGGCACAGTCTTGTCGCTCGGTTGGTTATAGTGTTGCCATTCTGGATGTAAGCGCTGAGAGATTAACACTAGAGCAAGCCGCTCAAAGGGTAAAAGAAGTAAACCCAAGGCTCATTTGTTTTGTCGTGTACGGTCAAAATCCAAATGCGGGTACTGTTAATATGAGCGGGACAGTTAAACTTGCGGATACCATAAAAAAAATAGGAATCAAAATTCCCATTGGGGTGATTGGTTCTTATGCGCAAGCACTGCCCGTAAAAACATTAGAAGACGAAAAGAGTATTGACATCATTTTTACTAACGAAGGCGTTTATGCCCTAAGAAATCTTTTAAAGGAAGACCTAAAAGACATTAGTAAATTGACTTACGTTAACGGGATTGGTTTTAGAAAAGATGGTAAACCCTATTTAACACTCTCGGAAAAGATTGTTCCTCAAGAAAGGATGGATATTGATTTGCCCGGCTATGCTTGGGATTTGTTACCTTATCGTCATAAGCCATTAGATCTTTATCGCGCCCCAATGTGGCATGCTGCATATAAGGAGGAAAACCAGACCCCATACGCAGCATTGTATACTTCTTTAGGGTGCACTTTTAGATGTTCTTTTTGTATGATCAATATTCTTAACAGAAATGACAATGATCCGATAGGAGTTGCCTCCAACTATTCACGCATGCGCTTTTGGTCGCCTGATTTTATCATAAAAACATTTGATCAGTTAGTTGAAATGGGTGTGAGGACATTAAAGATTAGTGATGAAATGTTTTTATTAAATCAAAAATATTATGTTCCTCTTTGCAATCTTTTGAAAGAACGGGGCTATGGGAAAGAATTAAATATGTGGGCCTATTCCAGAGTGGATACTGTTCGCAGGCCTGAGAATCTGAATTTGATCCGAGAATCAGGTATCCGATGGCTTGCTTTAGGGATTGAAAATGGTGACAAAAAAATTCGCCTGCAAGTTACCAAGGGTACTTTTGAAGATATTGATATTCGTGAGGTCGTAAAAAGAGTTCATGATGCGGATATTGAAATCATTGCCAATTATCTATTTGGCCTTCCCGGAGATAATTATGAGACGATGGAAAATACTTATAACTTAAGTTTAGAGCTTTGTACCATGGCTTGGAACGGTTACGCTGCAATGGCTCTGCCAGGTAGCCAGTTATATAAAGAGGCTTTTGAGAAGGGATATGACATGCCTCAGGATTATGCGGAGTTTTCCTTCCATTCCTATAATACGAAGCCGTTATCTACTGAATGTTTGACTGCAGGAGAAATACTAAAATTTAGAGACGAAGCATGGCTAAAATATCATAGTTACCTTCCATTTTTAGAAAAGGTGGAGAAAAAATATGGCAAGGTTGCTCGTACGAATATTGCGAACATGACAAAAGTAGGATTAAAAAGAAAAATATTTGGGGATTAAATGATCATCACACGTACCCCTTTTCGCATTTCTTTTTTTGGTGGTGGAACAGATTATCCAGCTTGGTATCAAGACAATAAAGGAGCCGTTCTTGCCACGACCATTAATAAATATTGCTACCTCAGTATTCGCTATTTACCGCCATTTTTTGATTATAACAGCAGGATTGTTTGGTCCAAAATTGAGTTGGTAAAGGATTTTGAAGAAATCCAACATCCGTCAGTACGTGCTATCCTAAGATATCTAGCAATAGATCGGGGTGTTGCTATTCATCATGATGCGGATTTGCCGGCTCGCTCAGGGTTAGGGTCGAGTTCTAGTTTCACCGTAGGCTTGCTTCATGCTCTTTATGGTTTAAAAGGGGTTCTTTCTAGTAAACAACAATTAGCAAATGAAGCCATCCGTATTGAACAAAAAGTTTTGAGGGAGAACGTTGGCTGTCAGGACCAAATTATAGCAGCTTATGGTGGATTAAATCGTATTGACTTTTCTGGTGGAGATCAAACTCACGTGACACAAATTATTTTGTCACAAGACAAAATCCGGCTTTTTCAAGATCATTTGCTGTTGTTTTTTACAGGCCTATCAAGAACTGCCTCGGATATTGCTAAGGAACAGATTGAAAATACGAAGAATAAGAAGCGAGAATTGAAAATGATGTATGAAATGGTAGATAAAGGTGTGAATATTCTTAAAAACGGAAGTGATTTAACTGCATTTGGCCAATTGCTGCATGAAAGTTGGAAGCTGAAGCGGAGCTTAAGTGATAAAATTTCTACTCCATATATTGATGAACTTTATGATAGGGCGCTTAAGGCCGGTGCAATAGGAGGCAAGCTATTGGGTGCAGGCGGTGGCGGTTTTCTTTTATTATTTGCAATGCCTCAAGATCACCCTCGAATTAAGGAAAGCTTTGAAGGTCTTTTGCATGTTCCATTCCAATTTGAAAATTTAGGAAGCCAGATCATTTTCTATGAACCTGTTACACTCTAACCAAAAAACTAGAGTTGGTCTTGTGCAAATTAACAATAGTTTTTCTGGGCAAAATTATTTGCCCTATTCCTTAGGTATGCTGCAGGCCTATGCACAGAAACATGTCGCAAATGTTAATCAGTATCAGTTCTTGAATCCCATTTATGCAAGGGAGAATATTGCCACGATCGCTAGAAATCTGGAAGGTTCGAGCATTGTTTTTTTTAGCACCTACGTTTGGAATTTTCGCATTTCTCTTGCAATTGCCAAAACGTTGAAACAGATTAATTCAAAGACTCTTATTGTTTTTGGAGGTCCACAAGTTCCCGATCGGATAGAGGGATTTTTAGAAAAATATAATTTTATTGATCTTGTTTGCCATGGAGAGGGGGAGCAAGTTTTTGCAAGTATACTTAATCAAGGAATTAACAGACTTTATGAAAAAGATTTTGAGGGAATCCCATCTATTAGTTACTTGAATTGTGAAGGGATACGCATCAGTCATCCAAGAGCTTCGCGTCTCAAAGATTTAAATCAAATTCCGTCTCCCTTTTTAGAGGGCGTTTTTGAATCATTAATAGCCGCAAACCCTCAAAAGAGATGGATTGGGACTTGGGAAACAAATCGGGGTTGCCCTTTTTCCTGTACTTTTTGTGACTGGGGTTCTGCGACTCAAAGTCGTCTTTTTCAATTTGATATGGAAAGAATTTACAGGGAGGCTGAATGGTTTGCTCAGAAGAAGATTGAGCATATCTTTTGTGCTGATGCCAACTTTGGGATACTATCTAGGGATTATGATATTGCTGCTTATCTAGCAGAAGTCAGAAAGAAATATGGCTATCCTACAGGCATTAATTTTCAAAATACGAAGAATGCAACAGAACGAGCTTATAAAATTCAGAAGCTTTTGTCAGATGTTGGTTTAAACAAAGGTGTGACTCTTTCTCTTCAGTCGATCGATCCCGTAACACTAAAGAATATACGAAGAGATAATATTTCTACGGATTTCTATCAAGAATTACAGAGGCGGTTTACTCGCGATCGGGTAGAAACGTATACAGATATGATCTTGGGCTTGCCGGGAGAGACTTATAAGTCTTTTTGTCAAGGCATTGCCACCCTTATTGAAAATGGGCAGCATAATCGTATTCAATTTAATAATTTGTCTATTTTACCCAATGCACCGATGGCGGATCCGCAATATATCGAGACGCATGGTATTGAAACAGTGCAGACAAAGATTATTAACATGCACGGTGTAATTGAGAATTTTGATGAGGAAGCTGATGAGATGCAGGAATTAGTGGTAGCAACCAAGACGTGCCCAAGGGAAGATTGGGTTAAAATGAGAGCATCTGGCTGGATGGTTAATTTTATGTATTTCAATAAAATTCTTCAGATTCCTCTTCTCTTATTGCATAAGAATTTTGATATTCGGATGCAGGAACTACTTGGTCTTTTTACCGATGGGAGTCTCAAAAATTACCCTATTCTGGGAGAAATCAGACAATTCTTTTATGAGAAAGCCAAGGATATTCAACAAGGGGGGACCGAATACTGTCCGTCGAAAGAGTGGTTAAATATTTATTGGCCTGCGGATGAATATATTTTGATTCAATTATGTGTGGGAGATAAATTAGTTGCTTTCTATAAAGAGGCAGAGGCCATTTTAAATGGATTTTTGCAAGAAAACTTTACTAACATTCCAAAAGATTTTTTAAAGGAGTCCCTATTCTTAAACAAAAGTTTATTAAAACTTCCATTTCAGACTGAGGATTTGAAGTTAAAGCTTTTTTATAACATCTGGGAGGCCTATCAAGCGGCTAAAGCAAGTGAAATGATTGTGATTGAGGAACAAAAAAGTTTTTATCATATTGATAGGACCACACATCGATGGAATGATTGGAAAAGTTGGTTCCGAGAAGTGATTTGGTGGGGAAACAAGAAGGGAGCCTATTTGTATACCAACACAACTGTAGAGCCTCAACTCGCTGGTCATTATTGATACGCAAATGAAATATAGGAAATTAGGGAAGACAGGATTGGTGGTTTCCGAAATTGGGTTTGGGGCATGGGGAATAGGGGGAACCCACGGTGATAGTATTGCCTATGGAGCGACAGATGATAAGGAATCTTTGCTTGCTCTTCAACTAGCCTATGATTTGGGTATTACTTTTTATGATACCGCAGATTTTTATGGTTTCGGGCATAGTGAAACCCTCATTGGGAAAGCCCTAAAAAGTGTCCGCCAAAAAATTGTTATCGCCACAAAAGTGGGTTTGCTCTCAAAAGCAGGCGATCGGGATTTTTCGCCGAAACATATTCTCCAATCGATAGAAAAAAGCTTAAAACGATTGAAAACCGATGTCATCGATCTTTATCAGCTTCACAGCCCTTCGATGGAGGAGTTAGTAAAGAATCAGGATCTGTTTGTCATTCTGGGAAGATTAAAAAAAGAGGGAAAAGTGCGTGCCATTGGTCTTTCTGCTCGTTCTCCACAGGAAGCACTTCAGATGGCTCAAGCCTTTGCTTTTCAGGTTTTGCAGGTAAACTTCAATTTGGTAGATCAGCGAGCCCAAGTCGAAGGGCTTTTTGATTTTTGTCTCAAGAAAGACATTGGAATGATTGTGCGAACGCCATTATGTTTTGGGTTTTTATCCGGTGAGTATTCTCCGGGAGGTTCCTATGAATCCGGTGATCACCGTGGATTATGGCCTCTAGAACAGAGGAAAAAGTGGCATGAAGCAGTCCATTTATTTTTGAAGGCCGTTGGAAATGGCAATGATCAAACTAAAACCCAATTGGCCCTTCGTTTTTGCCTTTCCCCCCGAGCCGTATCTACGGTTATTCCTGGCATGTTGAATAGGCAACAAGTGCAGGAAAATGTCCGAGCGAGTGATTTCGGTCGGTTAAAAGCAAGTGAAAATAAAAAAATAGAAGAAATTTATCGGCAAAACTGTTTTTTTGTTGAGAGGTGTGTGCAGGAATGAAAAGGAAACGCGTTCTCATCTGTGGAGCGAGTGGTTTTATCGGGAGAAATGTTTTTGGGACTCTTTCAAAGAGAAAAGATCTCGAAGTCATCGGTACCTATCATACTCGCGCATTTGCTTCGAATTTTGCTTCCGTGTTTAAGGTAAATTTAACCAATCAAGAAGAGGTATGGCGCATCACGCAAAATGTGGATGTCATTATCCAGGCGGCAGCAACAACTTCCGGTGCCAAGGAAATTCATTCCAAACCCCAATATCATGTTACTGACAATGCGATTATGAATTCCCTATTGTTCCGCGCGGCACACGAAAATCATGTCCCTCAGATTTTATTTTTCAGTTGCTCCATTATGTATCCATCTTCCGAGGCACCCCTTAAAGAAACAGATCTTGATTTAAATCAAGCCATTTATGAAAAATATTTTGGGGCTGCATGGACAAAACTTTATATCGAAAAAATGTGCCAGTTTTATTCGCAACTAGGTCGAACCAAATATGCGGTTATTCGTCACTCCAACATTTACGGCCCCTATGATAAATTTGATCTGGAACGTTCTCATGTTTTTGGAGCAACCCTTACGAAGGTTCAACAGGCTAAGTCAAATGAAAAGATCGTCGTCTGGGGAGATGGACAAGAAAAAAGAGATTTGTTGTATGTTTCAGATCTGGTCAATTTTGTTGAACAAGCAATCGATCGGTTAGAAAGTTCCTTTGACGTTTTTAATGTGGGCTCCGGTCAATTGATTTCCGTTTTAGATTTGGTGCGAAAGATTATTGAAATATCGGGCAAGGACTTGATGGTAGAGTTGGATCAAAACAGGCCCACCTTGAAGACGACAGTCGCTCTAGATACCTCCAAGGCTAAGTCGTGTTTGGGATGGCAACTAAAAGTTGACTTAGAAAATGGGATTCAAAAAACTTTAGAGTGGTGTAAGCAATTCGGAGAGAGCAACAAGTGGATTTAGGGCTTCAAGGAAAATACGCATTGGTTACAGGGGGAAGTCATGGAATTGGATTGGCTATTGCCTCTTCCTTGGCAGAAGAGGGTTGTCATATTGCTATTTGCTCCAGATCTAGAGAGCGTTTGTTCAAAGCGGAAAATTTTCTAAAGCGAAAGGGTGTTGAGGTGTTGTCTTTTGTTGCGGATGTTTTGAATACAAGTGATATTGAAAAAACAGTCAGTGGGATTCTTAAAAAGTGGGGGACCCTTCATATTTTGGTCAACAATGTCGGGGGAGGTGGACGCTGGGGAAACGAGTCCGTTGAAGAAACATCCGATAAAGTTTGGTCTGATGTATATAATAAAAACGCGGGTGCTGCCCTCCAATTTACGCGCCTCATTTTACCTGCTATGCGTAGACAAAAATGGGGGAGAATCGTGACCATCTCTTCTATCTGTGGATTGGAAGCTACGGGAAGACCATGGTATGTTGTTGCAAAAAGTGCGGAAATTAGTTTGATGAAGTCTTTAGCCGTGAGATCAGAATTAGTTCGTGATGGCATTACCTTCAATTCCATTGCTCCTGGCACCGTTATGATTCCTAATACAGGTTGGGAAGAGAAAATGGAAGAAGACCCAAAAGGTCATAGGGCAATGTTGGATAAACAATTTCCTTTAGGACGTATGGGAACACCTGAAGAAATAGCCAATGCCGTTGTATTTGTGTGTTCTCAAAAGGCTAGTTTTATCAATGGTTCTTGTATTGCTGTGGATGGGGGGGAGAGAAAGGGCTTTTAATGAAGAAACGCGTTTTGGTTACAGGAGCCACTGGTTTTATAGGAACAAACTTTCTTGAGCACATTAAAGAAAATTCTGACTTTGAAGTTACGGCAGTTTTCCATAACAAACAACCCTTTATTCAAGCTAGAAATATTCATTATCTGCAATCTGATTTGCAAAGTTTACAAGAATGTAGACGGATTGTTAAAGGACAAGATTACCTTTACATGTTTGCTGGCAAAATGTCTACGACAGCGATGATGATTCAAAATCCCCTTGGACCTGTCGCTGAGAATACTATTCTCAATGCGCAAATGTTAGCAGCCGCTTATGAAGCGGGTGTTAAGAAATATTTATGGCTGAGTTCTACCACCGGATATCCACAGCTAGATCGTCCCATGGAAGAGAAAGATTTTTTTGTAGGAGAGCCCCCTTCTCCCTATGAACCCACAGGTTGGATGGTGAGGTATATAGAAAAACTCTCTTTTCTTTATGCAACAAAACCAAAACGACCGATGACGGTTATTGCTCTTCGTCCCACTGCTGTCTTCGGAGAATATGATGATTTTAATTTTGAAACGTGTCATGCGTTGCCTGCCCTTCTCCGACGTGTTGTGGAGAGGAAGTCTCCCATCGAGATCTGGGGAAGTGGAGATGACCGACGGGATTGGATTTATGTTGGCGATGTTATCGATGCTTGTTTATTGGCAATGGAAAAAGTGGAAGGATTCGGAGCTTTCAATGTTGGTATGGGAAGATCTTCTTATAATTTAAATGAAATTTTAATAGAAATTCTCAAGATGGAAAATTTTGAAGAAGCTGAAATCGTTCACCATATGAGTGCCTCATCCACTGTTTTACACCGTTGTTTTGATTGCTCTCTAGCGAGTTCTGCTTTCAATTTTACTGCGAAAACGTCTCTTCAAACGGCGATTGCGAATACCATTCGTTGGTACAAAGCAAACGAAACTCAAAACTTGACATCACCAAGATTTTATCAAAATTTATAAAGTTATGAATCAGATCAGCAAGGAAATTAAAAGGGCTTTAATAACAGGGGTTACAGGTGGAGGGGGGAGTTATTTAGCTGAGCATATTGCGGAATTTCACCCCGAGGTTGAAATCCATGGCATTTCTCGATGGCATAGCACCAGTTCTTTAAGAAATTTAAAAAATATTAGCCAAAAACTCATTCTCCATGAGTGCGACTTAAATGATTTGAGCGCCATCTTTACTATTGTTAAAGAAGTTCGGCCAGATGCTATTTTTCATATGGCTTCTTACGCGAATGTTCGAGCTTCATTTGTTACACCCCTAGCTGTCATTCAAAATAATATTATGAGTACGGCCAATTTATTTGAAGCTATTCGGATGGCCAATATTGATCCGATCACTCAACTATGCAGTACATCGGAAGTTTATGGTTTGGTCGATCCCAAATTTGTTCCCATTAAGGAAGACACGCCCCTACAACCCGTTAGTCCCTACGCAGTTTCAAAAGCAACACAAGATTTTTTGGGTTGGTCTTATTTTAAAAATTATAACATGAAGATTATCCGTACGCGCATGTTTGCATATCTTAATCCCAGGAGAGCCGATCTTTTTGCCTCTTCTTTCGCTCGGCAGATTGTCCGAATTGAATTGGGTTTGCAGGAAGAACTCCTCCATGGCAATTTAGACTCGGTGAGGACTTTGATAGATGTTAGAGATGCGATGGAGGCTTATTGGTTGGCTGTTTTGAAATGTCAACCGGGAGAAACGTATAATATTGGCGGGACAACGATTATGCCGGTCGGAAAATTTTTGGAATGTTTAATTGACAAAGCAAAAGTGCCTATACGAACACGTCTAGATCCTCGTTTGTTGAGGCCATCGGATGTTACCTTGCAAATTCCTTCAGTGGAAAAATTCGTCAAAGTAACTGGGTGGAGACCAAAATATTCTTTTGCAGAAAGTCTCGAAAATCTCCTAAATTACTGGAGGGAGAATGTTTCAAAAGAACAAAATGAGAAAATGATATGAGAAGCGAACGAATAAAACTAAATTTAGCGTTATATAAAAAACTATATTTAGTCTGTCAGTGTGAAAAAGCCATTGTTGAGAATTATAAGTACAATGACATGAAAACGCCCATGCATATGTCTGTTGGGCAAGAAGCGATTGCTGTTGGTGTGTGTCATGCATTGGGGGCCAAAGGGCAGATTTTTACTTCCTATCGTTCGCATGCGGCGTATTTAGCCAAATCAGAAAATAGTGATGGTTTTTTTGCAGAATTATATGGCAAAGAAACATCTTTAGCTAAAGGGAAGGCTGGATCTATGCATTTGAGTGACCCTGAGCGGGGGGTAATGGTTGCTTCAGCTATTGTGGCTGGATTGATCCCTGTTGCCATGGGAGCAGCCTTCGCGAAAAAGCGACAAAATGATAACAGTTTTGTTGCTATTTTTTTTGGTGACGGTGCTATCGATGAAGGTGGTTTTTGGGAAAGTATTAATTTTTCGTCCTTAAAGAAGCTGCCTATTTTATTTGTGTGTGAAGATAACAATTATTCTGTCTGTACGCCTAAATCTGAAAGGCATGGATATGTATCTATCACGGATGTTATCTCCAAATTTGATTGTAACGTCTTTAGCGAAGATACAAATGATGTTGAGGTTATTTATCAATTGACTTGTAATGCTATTGAGCTTTCTAAAAAAAATGAAAGGCCATCTTTTCTACATTTAAAATACCAGCGGTTCCTTGAACATGTTGGTATTAAAGAAGATTTTGATCAAGGATTCCGCTCCAGAGAGGAATTCAATAAATGGCTTGAAGAAAAGGGGGACCGGCTGACTTTGCAAAGAGACAAATTACTACAGTTTGTCCAAGAAACAGAAATTATGAAAATAGAACGAGAGGTTGAAAAGCAGGTTGCATGGAGTGTGGAACTAGCAAAAAAAGCATCGTTTTCTCCTTGCGATGAAGTTTACAAAGGAGTGTACGCATGAGGCGTATTACTTTTTGTGAGGCAATTAAAGAAGCAACGATTCAGGAAATGGAAAGAGATCCAAATGTTTTTGTCTATGGTATTGGTGTCCATGATCATGGAAAGATTTTTGGCACGACAGTTGGTTTGGTTGATAAATTTGGAAAAGAGCGATGTTTTGATACGCCGGTTTCTGAAGAATCAATGACAGGTTTTGGTTTGGGTGCTGCCATTAATGGAATGAGGCCCATTCATGTACATATTCGGGTCGACTTTTTATTGTTGGCCATGAATCAGCTGGTCAATATGATCTCTGCTTGTCAATATGGTTCCGGAGGCCGTTTAAAAGTTCCACTGGTTATCCGGGCTATCGTCGGCAGAGGTTGGGGCCAGGGCTACCAGCATAGTAAGAGTATTCATTCTCTTTTTGCCCACATTCCAGGCTTAAAGGTTGTATTGCCGACAACGGCTAAGGATGCAAAAGGATTATTAATATCTGCAATTCGGGATGACAATCCCGTTCTATTTATTGAACATAGATGGTTACATTGGCAAGAAGGAGAAATCCCCGAAGAGGAATATATTATCCCTTTGGGTGAGTCTAATCGATTGCGTGAAGGTAAAGATGTTACCGTGGTTGCTACTTCGTGGATGAATGTAGAAGCACTGAAAGCGGCTGTCATTCTCAGTCGCAGGGGGATTAGTATGGAAATTATTGATCCCAGGACCATTTCTCCCTTCGATGATCAGTTGGTTGTGGAGTCCGTAAAAAAGACGGGGCACTGTATCGTTGTGGATAATGATTGGTTGCATTGTGGATTTAGTGCAGAAGTTGCCGCTC
Source organism: Deltaproteobacteria bacterium RIFCSPHIGHO2_01_FULL_43_49 (assembly GCA_001798075.1). GTDB lineage: Bacteria > UBA10199 > UBA10199 > SPLOWO2-01-44-7 > SPLOWO2-01-44-7 > SPLOWO2-01-44-7. The sequence continues at coordinate 21,201 of MGRG01000008.1, forward strand.
GTGTTTCAGAGAAATGCCATGGATTTTTGAAATCACCTGTCAAACGGATTGGCTTTGCCTTTACACCTTGCCCTACTGCACGACATTTAGAAGATAAATTTTATCCAAATACCTTTGATATTGTAAGGGCCGTCGAAGAAAAACTGGATTTGGAACCGACTGATTTGTCGGGTGAAGTTTTATACAGTCACGAAAATAAATTCAAAGGTCCATTTTAATATCCAAATTTTGGGAAACTTGCCTTACCTTCAGTTCATGAAATATAAAAAGCTGGGAAATGTTGATGTTCAGGTCTCTGTTGTTGGACAGGGGTGTATGGGGCTTGGCGGTTATTTTAGTAAGGATTGTTCTCAAGATCAGCTGACAATCAATCTGCTACAAAAAGGGATCGAGATGGGCATGACTTTTATTGATACCGCCGAAGTATATGGTGAAGGTCATGCAGAGACGCTGGTAGGGAAAGCTTGTCATGGTATTAGAGATCGGGTTTTTATTGCCACCAAATTTTCACCGGAGCACAGTAAAGGTCCGGCAGTCATTAAAGCTGCTGAAAGAAGTTTAAAAAGACTTGGTACCGATTATATAGATCTTTACCAAATTCATTGGCCCAACCCTGCTGTTGCATTAGAAGAGACTTTGGAGGCTATGGGACGCCTCGTGCAACAAGGTAAAGTGAGATATCTTGGGTTATGCAATTTTTCTTTAAGAGATCTAAAAAAGGCGTTGAGTTTTATGAACTCCTCTCCCATTCTGTCCAATCAAGTTGAATACAATCTTTTTGATCGTACCATTGAAAAACAGCTCCTCCCATTTTGTCAACAGAATGGTATTACAGTGGTAGCTTATAGTCCTTTGGATCAGGGAAAAATTATCAATGGAGCAACTGCACGAGCGGGTGTGCAAAAGATTGCCGATCAATATGGAAAAACGACGGGACAAATTGCGTTGAACTGGTTGGTCTCACAACGCAATGTTATTGTCATCCCGAAGGCTTCTAAATTGAACCATCTCATCGAAAATGCCACGAGTGTCCACTTTGATCTGACGGAAGAGGATAAAAATTTGATAGCAGATCTTGCTGTGTCCAATCCTCAATGGATAAATCCTAGAGAAGTATCTACTATTGTTAATGCTTCAGGAGGATATAAAGGTTATCAGACAGTGGAAGAGGCCATCAAAAATGCGCTACATTTGATGCCAAGTCCCGCCGATCTGGCAAAAGATTTGGAGGAGCCAGAAACTCTAAAACCTGTTCGGTTAAAACCCTCCATTCAATTCAAGGGAGATTCTAAATATGATTTGATTGAAGGGCGAAACCGATTTTGGGCTTGGATTATTAAACATGGATGGGATAAACCCGTTCCTGCATTAATCCGAGAATAAATTATGTATACGATTTCATTTATTGTTCCATCATGGCATTATTGGGTGAATCCCCTAAAACACCAACCTTATTGGGAATTGTACTATGCAACCAATTTAAGAAAATCCTATTCTGCCAACGAAGTGACGGTGAATTTGGAGGATTTTCGCGGCACAGCCAAACAGTCCAAGGATCTTCTTGATGCTGTTAAAAAAGTTCCGGAAAGGAATTTGTATCTCTATTGGATATTCAAATCGGGTGATGCCATGGAGGTTTATTCCATCGCGAAGATTTTGAAAGAAATGTATCCCAACTCGAAACATGTTGCGGGGGGGACCCATGTGGATATGTGTACCAGTGAGTGCCTTGAACATTTTGACGCTGTAGTTGTCGGGCCAGGAGAAATTTCTTTTAGAAAAGTCGTGGACAGTTTACGCTCGGGTGGCTCTTTGGAAAAGGCTTATCAACAAAAATATCTAGAAGTTCCTTTTAAAGATACCCCTTACCCACAACGGGACTTTCTTCCCATAGAAAAAATCGTGAACAAGGAACTTTTTAGCCAATATGGCGGACCCACGGGAACCCTTGTTTATTTTTCGAGAGGGTGTATTTATCATTGTGCATTTTGCGTTTATAACAACCCCAATCTTTTACAGGTACGCGGCCCTGAAATGATGCGTGCGGAACTTGCCTATTTGAAAGAAAATTACAAGATAGAAGCCGTTCTCTTAAAAGATGAGGTGGCGATTCATCCAAATTCAAAAATATCAATGATGACATTTCAAGCTTTGGGTGAAGCGGGAATGTTATGGAGGGGCCAAACGACATCTCGTGCTAGTTATGATCAGCTTAAAATGGCTAAAGAATCAGGCTGTTTAGAGTTGGCTGTTGGGGTGGAAACAGTCGATGATAAGGTTATGGAGATCATAGACAAGCGTTGGCAAAGTGAAAAACAGATCCGGGATTTCATGGACAACTGCAAAAAAGTGGGGATAAAAATCAAAATATGTTTTATTTTTGGTTTGCCAGGTGAATCACAAGATATCGCAGAGAAAACAATCCGTTTTTTAGAAGGTACGCAGCCAGAGTTTGTGAGCCTTTCCGGATTTTGTCCCATTCCAGGATCGCCGATGTTTAAAGACCCTAAACGTTATGGGATCAAGTTTATTGACAAAAACTGGGATAAACATGCACATCTTTTATATCGTTTTTCAAATGAGGAGGAGGTTGGTTTGCCATTTGAATATGAAAAAGTAACCCCTTGGGGACCTTCATTCAGTCGGGAACAAATCAGCGATAATATTCGTCAAGTTCAGCGGTGGTTAGAGGCGCGCGGAATGATTTATTGATTATGCTTAGTATTATCGTTGCCACAAAAAACAGGACAGCATTCCTCCAGAGGTTGTTAAAGTATCTTGCCTATGTGCGGTGTCCGTATCCAATATACATCGGTGATTCGAGTGAATCATTGGATCTAGAAAAAAACATTGAGACGATCAAATCTTTAAAAGGAACCCTCCAAATTTTTCACCAGTTATATCCGACATTAGAAGTGGGACCATGTTATGCCAAACTTGGTGAACTGGTATCCACTCCCTACTGTGTCTGTGTAGCTGATGGAGCTTTTTTAGTTATCAAAAGTTTGGGCAAATGCGTCGATTTTTTGGAAGCCAATAAAGATTATGCAATGGCTCATGGCATTTCGATTTTGTTTCAGTTGTGTGAGGAGGGACCTCATGGAATTTTTCGCGATGAGGTTGGACTCAATTTATTAACTATCCTGGAACAAAACAGCGCTGCTGAACGATTGGCTGCTCATTGTAGCCATTATCTCGTTCCATTGTATTCTGTGATGAGGACATCTATATGGCAGACAATTTGGTCTCACTCAAGTCTGATAAAAAATCCAAGCATAGCTGGAGAGGTTCTTGCTAGTTGCTATTCTGTCCTTTTTGGTAAAATTAAACAAGTGAATTGTCTTTATTTGGTGCGTCATATACACAGCCGAAGAACCCACCTGGAAATGATTGATCACTGGTTTATTAAACCAGATTGGAGTGAGATCTACCAAATATTCCGTCGTTGCCTTGCCAGTGAATTGGCAAAACAAGATATGATTCCTTTGGAGCGAGGATATGAAATTGTTGACACAACCTTTGCAACCTATGTGCGTAACCAGTATCGAACTGATTTTTTGAAAACCAATCCCACTTTATATTCCAAACTGAAAGCAACGATGAAACGTATTCCAGGCATACAAAGTAGTGTTCTGCCTTTGAGAAAGATTATAAAAACCTACCTGAACAAGAAAGATATTTCTTTAATGGCGTTGCGCAGACCTTCTTCGCCATATCATGATGATTTTATGCCTATTTATCAAATCGTCACTCAATCGAATGGTCCTTCTCGCTCATTATAGCTATGGTAGGGAATAAATTTAAAAATGGAGCGTTTGTCCTTTATTGGAGGACCATCGTTAAACCCCATTTTTGGTATCTGATAGTGATTGTCAGCCTCATGTTTTTGGCTGGACTAATGGAAACGGCAACACTCGGAATGGGTGTACCGCTAATTGAGGTTGCCACTTCTAGTGCCCAACCAGACAATTCCAGCTTGGCGGCCGGTTTTATTAAAAATCTATTGCTGAAAGCTGGCTATCCAGTTGAGGAAAAATACAAATTTATTTTTGCGCTACTGATCATTGTAAGTAGCATCACTATTTTAAAAGCAACATTCCAAATGGTCAGCAAATATGCCACGACCATCATTGCTCAAAATTTCAGGCGAGAGTACAAGCTGAAACTTTTGCAAAAGATTCTCCATGCCAGCTATGAGTATATAGCGAGGCGAAGCCGAGGGGCAATCCTTTATGATATTAACCAACCCTCTCAATCTCTTTATCAATTTATCCATATCTTGGGCAATTTTTTATCCAACCTGATTAACGCGGTCTTTATGATCGTTCTCATGGTCTACCTTTCCATACCTGCAACCATCACGATCACTGTCATTGGGGGACTTTGGCTTTATTCCTGGCGTTGTCTCTTTGGACCGCGCATGCAACTGGTCGGAAAAGAGATTTATGAATTGAACCAGACAATGGGAAAAGCAGATGTAGATATGATCGATGGGATACGAGTTGTTAAGTCCAATAATTTACAATCCAAAATGTTATCGACTCAAGAGAGTCTTCTAGTCAGAGAAATGATCCCCAAAAAAAAAGCAGCGCTTTATACTCAGGGGTTGCTATTTATCAGCGAGTTTTCAGCAGGACTTATCGTCGTTGTCCTTGGTGGTATTACTTTTGGGCTTGGATTGTTTTATTTGGACTTTGCTCGGATGGTCGTGTTGCTTTTGGCGGTTCGCAAAGCTAGTCCCGCCCTTTCTGCCGTAGGGCAGTCTTATTTGGAATTAAAGAAGGAGTTCAAGAGTGTGGAAACCATTGAACAAATTTCATTTCATACCCCTCAAGAAAGGAAAAGTGGATTGGAAGGGTTTGCTATTCAATCCATTTGTTTTAAAAATTTAAGTTTTTCCTATCCTTCAAATGGATCTGACAAAGGTTGGAGTTTGGGAAACGTGAACATCAATGCTTCGAAGGGAGAAGCTATTGCCATTGTTGGTCCAACCGGTTCTGGCAAAAGTACTTTAGTGAATATTTTATTGGGATTTTATAAACCTGATAGTGGTTCAGTTATGGTCAATGATATTTCTCTAGACGACATCCATCTGAATTATTGGAGGGAAAAAGTTGGTTATGTGAGCCAAGATATTTTCCTTTTTAATGAAAGCATTCTCCAAAATATTATTTTATGGGATGAGTCTGTTAATATGGAGGAGGTATTTCGTGTGGCCCGCATTGCCCAGATCCATGATTTTATAAGCTCGCTTCCAGAGGGATACAACACGTTGGTTGGTGACAGGGGTCTGAAACTCTCTGGTGGACAATGTCAGCGAATTGCCATTGCCCGGGTTTTGTTAAAGAAACCAGATGTCATCATCTTTGATGAGGCGACCAGCGCGTTAGATAATATTACAGAAAAAGCTGTGTATAACGCCATTCGTTTTTTTAAAAATGAGACGATTTCAATTATTATCGCCCATCGCTTAACATCTCTACAACACGTCAGTAAAATATTTGTTTTGGATTCGGGTCGAATCGTGGAACAGGGGACACATGACAGTTTGATGAAAGCGTCGGGTGTTTACTATCGACTTTACAAAGAAGGAGACCGTGGTGGTAAAAAATTGGAGAGTTTTCAATGATCGAGAAAAATCAGCTCACGCTTGTTATTCCGACAAGATATAGAATACAATATCCCAAATTAGTTTTATCCTATTATGCGGAAATACAATTTCCCTATACAATTTTAATGATTGATTCCAATGAAGACAAAACCCATATACAGAGACTGACAGAATCTTTTAAAAATGGCCTGCATCTTCATTATCTTTCGCTGCCGGGGTTAACAACGGATCAGTCGATCAAAGTGGCTCTGGACCATATTCAAACTCCTTATGCCATGATGGTGGGTGACGATGATTTGGTCATTTCGCAGGGAATTCGAACCTGTCTTGATTTCTTATCCAAAAATAAAGATTATAGTGCAGCTGCCGGGGAAACAATATGGGCTAAACTGATCAGGAGAGGATCAAGGATTGTATTGGACCCTCAGAGAATAGATCGAGGAGAGATGAGTAAAAACATTGAGCAAAAAAGAGCTAGTGATCGATTGATTGGTTTTTTTAAGTCGGTGGGCCAGTGTACATTTTCTGTTCAAAGAAGTGAGAATTTTAAGAAAAATTATACTCTGGTGGGATCTATTGATTTTGAAGCTTGCCCACACACATGGCCGTTATCCGAGCTCAGCTTGCAAGGTCTAACCGCAATCAGGGGAAAGATCAAAAGATTGGAAGGTATTTCTTTGGTAATGATTAGAGACTATGTGCTTGAAAGGGCGTTGAACACTGTGCGGATGATCCCCGTAACGGAAAGTATTACTCATCCGGAGTGGAGTCCGAAAGTACAACAAATGATTCAGCTTTGGTCGGAGGAAATGTCATTTTATGAAAAAATGGATATGATGGAAGCTATGCAAAAGGGAAGAATTGCGGTCTATGTGTGGCTTCTTTATCGCTTGAAGATGTATTCCTTTGCCATCGACAGTAAAAATGGAAAACAGGTTTTGTGGCGATTGTTGAAAAAAGGGATACAAAACAGGCTCGAAAAAAGAAAAAAGTTACCTTTGGATCTTCGCCACATGGCTGCTGAGAACAATAAACGTTATGCGGGATTTAAAACATGTTATCAGAAACTACAGCAATTTTGTGAATGGTATACGCCGAGTCTGTCGGAAATCATCTAAACTGAATACAATTAAACTCAATGGATTAGCAAGTTGTTATATGGGAGAGGGAATACGGAAAAGTAAGAAGTTAATGTTAGCTTCTTTTATGCCTCAGAATTTTAAAGAAGCTTTCTTGCCGATGCTGGGTGAGTTGGCTCAAGATTTTCGCATCATTGTTACCTGCGTTAATTATTGCCCACCTTCAGGATTTATAAGTTATTTAAATGACTTAAAAAAAAGTGGACTCATTGAAGAATTCTTGATCCTTCCTGATTATGCGAAAACATATAAAAGTATTTGTTTCCTTCAAAATGAGGTTCGAAAATTACAACAATATCGATTTGATGTATGGCTCAATATGGGAGAAATGCATCTCGACGAAAGGTTTATTGCGAAGTGTGTGTTGCCGGAATCTTGTCTCCGCATTGTTTTATGTCATCAGCCAACTTTTTTACTAAAAAATGAAGCCTTGGTTAGGCAATTGTTGTCTGGCGATCGCGATATTTTGTCCATTAGGAACACAATAAAAAATATTACCAGTACTAACAGTATTGGTAATGTGTGGCCTCATTATATAAAAAAGATTAAAGAAGCAGGTTCTATTTTCAAAATCGTTGAAAAATCTTCTAAACATCTTTTTTCTTATCTAAGAAAACTTTATTATGATTTAAAGGATAATATCTATTATCGGGTACTTGTATCCTATTTTATTACGGGAAAAACGTTTCGCAAAGGTCCTTATGATGATTTAACGCAGATTGGTTCTGGTCAGACACATGCCATTGTTTTTTGTGATGTGATGGATGCCAAAGCTCACAAAGCGCTTTTTAAAACTCCGGATTTCTATGTTGCACAGCACCCGGCTTATGGATTCTGCCGTTGCAAGAATGGCAACCAAAAACTCAATGCCATTTTGTCACCCCTCAGTGGATTTATTGGAATGAATGTAATTTCTGAAGAATGTCTATCTTTATTCTATCGTGATTTTAAGATTGCGATGGACCAAACAGGAGCAAAAAGCATTCATTTGAGAATGCATCCCAACGAAAGAGGAAGATGGTACCAGGCATTGCAGAATTATTTGTCTGCAAGAGGTATGGATGTTGTCATTGTGGATTGTGAAAGACCGATTCATGGCGTAATTTGTGATTACCTGGGAATGGCTGGATCTTCCTCTTGTGCTTTAAGAGACGGTCGCGCCGGCTGCCAACACGCATTTATAATTGGATTTGAAAGTGTTTCTAATTTTTCTGGTACTAATTCAAGATTTCGTTTTGGCAATTCTGAGGGAATTGGATGGATTCGAGGAGATGGAAGTTATGATCCGTCTATTTTTAAAGGAGATTTCTATCATCCATCGTTTAGAAAGAGAGTTCCCGTTTTATTGAAAGAATTGGCGGGGTGTTTTTCATCATGAAGATCAAGATTGAAGAAAAAGTCATTGGCGGAAATGCGCCGGTATTTGTAATTGCCGAGGCGGCCAATAGTCACGAGGGATCATTGGAGGCGGCTAAAAAACTGGTGCGTGCGGCAGCGACTGCCGGAGCGGATGCAGTGAAGTTTCAAAAGTTTGTCGTGGAAGAGCTGTTGATTTCCACTCATCCTGATTTTGAACTTTTCAAACGCTTGGAGTTAAAGGCAAACGAATGGAAGGAATTATTCGCATATGCGGATGAGCTAGGAATCATTGCTTTTGCGGATGTATTTGATCTTTCCAGCGCCGCTTTTATGGCATCTCTCAATGTACCTGCTTACAAGATTCACTCCACCGATTTGTCCAATCCTGATTTATTGAAGTATGTTGCCGCTCAGGAAAAACCGATATTTTTGGGGATTGGGGCGAGTTATGTGGAGGAAATGGAACAGGCCCTTTCCTTTTTACATGAGGATGTTGTCTTGATTCATGGCTTTCAGGCCTACCCCACCCGCCTGGAAGAGACGAACTTGAAGTTTTTGTGGACATTGCGGGAACGTTTTCATCGTCCGATCGGTTTTATGGATCATATTGACGCGAATGAAGAATTTGCCAATCTGCTCCCATTGGTGGCGCTAGGATTCGGTATCTGCCTCATTGAGAAACATATTACCTTGGATAGAAGCAAAAAGGGAATTGATCATGAATCGGCCTTGAATCCGGATGAGTTCAAAAGATTTGTTTTGCAGATCAGAAAAGCGGAGCTAGCCATGGGTTCCGGAAAAAACACTTTTTTTGAAGACGAAGAAAAATATCGATTAAAAACGAAAAAGAATGTTGTAGCTAAACGCAATATCAAGGCCGGAGAGGTTGTCACTCGCGATATGCTTGCCTTCAAAAGGGCGCTGGGAGGAGTTTCCCCGATGAAGGCCGAGCAGTTGATCGGTCAAGTTATTTCTAAATCGATGAAGAAAGATGAGATTTTTGTCAAATGAAAATAATTGTTACTATCGCTGTCCGTATGAAATCGGCCCGACTCCCAAACAAGGCCGTAGTGGAAATTTGCGGAAAGCCATTAATTTCTCACCTCATTGAACGAGTTCGGTGTGCCAAAAAACCGGATGCAGTTGTTTTGTGCACCTCCCATCTACCCGAAGACGCCGTTTTGATTCAAGAGGCACTCAAATCCGGGATTCCTTTTCTAGCCGGGAGTCCCGAAGATGTTTTTCAGAGGTTTATGGATGCGGCGACCCAGTATAACGCCGATCATGTTGTCCGCGTAACAGGGGATAATCCGTTGACAGATCCCGAATATATCGACCGACTGGTTCAGAAGCATCTTGCGGAGAACAATGAATATACCATGGTTGACTATCTCCCCTTGGGTGCTGCTTCGGAAGTGATTTCCATTAAGGCTATTGCAAGGGCCAGGGATGAGCTAAAAGATCGGTCACAAAGCGAGTATATGCCCCTTTACCTCAACAAGCCTAAAAAGTACAAAGTGGGAGTGTTTACGGCGGATGATTCTGTGAACCGACCACATTATCGACTTACGGTCGATACGCCGAGCGATTTGGAATTGATACGAATTATTTACAAAGAATTGTATCGCCCAGGGAAAATTTTTTCATTAGAGGAAACGGTTGCTTTTCTGGATGCCAATTTGGAATTGCTCGATATCAATAATCAAATAGAACAGAAATACGCCTTCCTTTGGAAGGGAATATCTTGCAACAAAGGAAAGGGTGTTAAAAATAATGAAATCAAACACACAAAATAAGGATCATCCCTTGATCAGAAAAATAAAGTTGTCTTTACAATTTCAACAAAAAGCGATCTGGTGCATACCTGGAATGACACAATTATTATCAAAAAGGCCTGATCAGTTTAGCAATGGCATCTGGCCGGGTTATTTTAGCAAAGCCAAGGGAGCTTATATTTGGGATCTCGATGGGAATCGATACCTTGACATGAGTATCTCCGGCATTGGCGCCAATGTTTTGGGTTACGCCGATGAGGATGTGGATAGAGCTGTTATCCATGCCATCCGACAGGGGGTTAGTTGTTCATTGAATTGTCCTGAAGAAGTAGAATTAGCCGAGCTCCTCTGTGAGCTTCATCCTTGGGCTGAGAAGGTCCGTTTTACAAGGAGTGGAGGGGAATCGTTGGCGCTGGCTGTTAGAATTGCCAGGGCTTACACGGGAAGGGATATTGTCGCTTTTTGCGGCTACCATGGATGGCATGATTGGTATCTTTCGGCCAACATTAGTGACGGTAAAAATTTAAATGAACATTTGATTCCCGGGATAAGTCCGAAAGGAGTGCCTCACAGCTTAAAAGGAACGGCCCTTCCCTTTCGCTATAATCATTTGGATGAGCTGAAAACTATTTTTGAAGAGCACCGGGGTCAAGTTGGTGCCGTTGTCATGGAGCCTATCCGAAATTATGAACCTAAAAATAATTTTCTTGGGGAGGTAAAAAATCTTGCAAGAAAAAATGGTGCTGTTCTTGTGATGGATGAGGTTTCTGCAGGATTTCGGATCGCTCCAGGGGGTGCTCATTTAAATTATAATATCCAACCAGATATCGCCGTTTTTGCAAAAGCCATCGGTAATGGCTATCCCATTGGAGCGATCATTGGTGTTGGAAATATTATGGATGCCGTCCAAAGCACGTTTATCAGTAGCACAAATTGGACGGAGAGGGTGGGTCCATCTGCGGCCTTAGCGACCATACGCAAATTTAAAAATTTGAATGCTCATCATCATTTAGTCGAAATTGGGTCGATGGTTCAGGCGGGTTGGCGCAGGGCAGCTGAGCGAACTGGTTTAAAAATCGATGTCAGTGGCATTGCCCCGTTAAGTCGATTTATCTTTCAAGGAAATGATTATTTATCAAAGAAAGCGTTCTTTATTCAGTTTATGCTGGAAAGAGAGATTCTTGCTTCGAACCTCTTTTACGCGATGTATGCACATACAGAAGAACAGGTTGCAAATTATCTTACTGTTGTTGAAGAAGCGTTTGACCAAATAGCCAAAATAGAAAAAGAGGGAGTAGACTTTAATCGGGTATTAGTGGGAGAGCCATCGGTGGCGGGTTTTGGACGGTTAATTTGAAGATGAATATGAACGATCAAAGAGAAATATTTAAAACAGAAGGGGACAATTATTTTTGTCGCAACAAAGAAACACTAGAAAAAGCACAGAATAATGACGTCGTGGAATATTTGAAATGGTCGGGATTAAAGGTTGGCAGAATCTTAGATGTGGGTTGTTGTTTTGGACATGTTTTACATTTAATCAAATCTACCTTTCCTGATACAGAACTCTTCGGTTTTGACCCCTCGTGGGAAGCGATAGGATATGGCAAAAAAATGTATCCGGACCTTCATTTGCGTCAAGGTTTTGCCCACGATTTGAGTCATTATGAAGATGGAAGTTTTGATTTAGTCGTGATTAGCTTTGTTTTGAGTTGGATTGATCGAGCGCTGTTACTTAAGACGGTTGCAGAAATAGACAGAGTTCTGAAGAATAATGGTCATTTAATTATCAGAGATTTTGCACCTAGCGGCCCTTGTAAAGTCGAATATCATCATTTACCTGGCCAGGGAGTTTATACATTCAAGCACAATTATTGGCAAATATTTTCCTCCACTCAACTTTACACGATCATTTATGAACATGAATTTCTGCATGCCCCTGGGGATGAGTTAAAAAATGAGAATGTTTGTAAATTTGTTGTTTTACAAAAGCGGCCGGAATTAAATTATTCTATTAACAAAAAGGAACTTTAATTTATGAAGTTGGCAGTTATTCCTGCTCGAGGTGGAAGTCAGAGGATCAAAAATAAGAATTTTTTGGATTTTTGCGGTAAACCAATGATTGCGTATGCCCTGGAAGCAGCAAAAAAATCGCGGTTATTCGATAAAATTCACGTGTCTACAGAATCCGTGCATATTCAATCTCTTGTTGAGGAATTGGAATATCCAGTGGATTTTCTTAGGCCACCAGAACTTGCGGATAATTTTACTGGCTTAATTCCTGTTCTGCAATGGGTTTTGAAGCAATATCATAATAGGGGTTTAGAGTATGAAGATGTTTGTTGCATTATGCCAACGGCCCCCTTGTTAGAACCGCAAGATTTAATTCGTGCCTATGATGTTTTTAGTCAAAATGAAAAACAACATCCCTTACTGGTTGTCGCTAAGTTGCCCGTTCCCGTAGAATGGGTATTTCGTAGAGATGAGAGAGGAGTGCTGACATCTCTAACGCCGGAAGCTCTTTCCTCCCGCTCTCAAGATTTGAAAAAAGCTTTTTACGAAGCGGGACCCTTCTCTTTTTTTCATGCCTCTCATTTGTCAGATCATTATGAATCTCCAAAGGAACCTCGATTTCTTTCTTATCTCCTGACGCGAAATAGAGCCGTTGATATTGACGATGCGGACGACTTGCTTTTAGCCAAAACTCTTTATCTGGGAAACCAGGCTCAAAAAAAAGATATTTCAGTTGAAGAAAGGAGAATGGATTATGAAAAACATCAAAATAGGTAATAAAATAATTGGAGAAGGCCATCCCTGTTTTGTATTAATGGATGCCGGAGTCAATCACAACAATGATCTGAAGCGGGCAAAGGATTTGATCCGCATGGCGAAGGAGAGTGGCGCGGATATGATTAAATTCCAAACCTATACGGCAGAGAAAATGGCAACCAAAACAGCGCCGCGCTATTGGAATCCAAAACTGGATACGGATGGCGGCGGAACGCAGTATGATACCTTTAAGCGCATTGATAAACTTCCGCAAGAGGCCTACATAGAAATGATCGATTATTGCAGAGAACTGAATATTATATTTTGTTCAACGCCCTTTGATCCGGAAGGAGCTCTATTTTTAAACGAACTCGGAGTTGGGGTTTTCAAAGTAGCTTCAGCCGACTTAACCTACCCACAATTGCTGAAAACAGTGGGCAGAACGGGCAAGCCAGTTATTTTGTCGACAGGGTTGGCCAGCCTTCGTGAAATTCGTGAGGCCATCCAAACCATTCATAATTGCAATAATGATCAGATTGTACTGCAACATTGTATTTTGAGTTACCCCTGTAATTTTGAAGATGCCAATTTAAGAAAGATGCAAAAAATCCAGGAGACGTTTCCAGAAATTCCAGTTGGTTATTCGGACCATACCTATGGGATTGTGGCACCATTAGCTGCTGTAGCTTTAGGCGCTCGATCCATAGAAAAACATTACACGGTGGATAAATCGCTTCCCGACAGCCCTGATCATTCTTTTTCATTAGACCCCAAGGAACTGAAAGAGATGATGGTTGCCATACGTAATGTGGAAAAGTCTCTAGGGACTTTTGTGGATGGTCCTTGTCCGGCTGAGACCAAAGCATTTCAGTTTGCCAGAAAAAGTTTAGTGGCTGCCCAAAGAATTGTGAAGGGTACGGTTGTTACTTTAGACATGCTGACTTGCAAGCGTCCCGGGACAGGCATTTATCCTAGAGAGATGGAATCGATCGTTGGTTTGAAAGCAAAGCAAGATATTCCGGAGGATACAACTTTAACTTGGGAGATGTTTGATCGATGAGAACTATTGCGGAATTGATGAATCTTCGGGATCGAAAGGCCCTCGTTGTTGGCGGTGCAGGTGGTGTGGGGTCTGCTGTATGCGAAACCTTGCAAGAAATGGGTGCCGTTGTGGGTATTTTGGATCTTAAGGGAGGGAAAACCGGGTTGTCATTTATTTGTGATCTCAAGAATGAAGAGGCAACCGGTGAGGCGACGGAAAAAGCCATCTCCGAGATGGGGGGGGTGGATATTTTAGTTCATTGTGCGGCCTACGTTGGTGAAACAAAGGTTCCGGGCTGGTCAGTCCCTTTTGAGAATCAAACAACAACGGCCTGGAATGATGCCGTAACGGTCAATTTAACTTCTGCTTTTGTCTTGGCCAGGACTTGTTGGAAATCGCTTGAAAAATCTGGGAACGGTTCTATCATTCTGTTTTCATCGATTTATGGAATGGTGGCCCCCAATTTTGGTTTGTATGAGGGGACATCCATGATTAATCCGGCTGCTTATAATGCTTCCAAGGGGGGTCTTTTGCAGTTGATGCGGTATCTGGCGACTCTTTTTGCTCCAAAGATTCGCGTGAATGCGATCTCTCCAGGCGGCATTGTGCGAAACTATCCCGAAGCTTTTACAAAGAGATACGAGGCAAAAACACCCTTAGGACGTTTAGCAGTCGATGAGGATTTAAAAGGGGCCGTTGCTTATCTTGCAAGTGATTTATCAGAGTATGTGACTGGCCATAATCTCATTATCGATGGTGGTTGGACAACCTGGTAAAAAGAGGGGGAAAAAATGAAGAAAGTGAAAATAGGTAACCGAATTGTTGGAGAAGATGCCCCACCCTTTTTTTCAATCGAAGAGGGGCAAGCCAATTGGGGTCATTTTAAGACAGCCCTCAAAATGGTTGATCTTGCAGCAGAGGCGGGGGCGGATGGCATTGATTTTCAATTAGCCCGGGCAGATGATTTTTATATTAAAAATCATCCAGAGTATGAGTCCTATCGTCAGCGGGAATTTTCTGATGATCAACTACGAACTTTGGTTGCTTATATCCGACAGAGTGGGCTAGAAATGATTGTCACTCCCCTTAGTCATCGAGTGATACAGCCACTGGCCGAAGCCGGCTGCTCCGCTTTTAATGTGAATGCCTCTGATCTAACCAATCCGGATATCATTGATGCCGTTGTAGAAACCGGTCTCTCTTTCTTTCTGAGCTTACCTTTAGCTGTGGAAGAGGAGATAGATTGGGCAGTCAATCGTGTCCTGAAAAAAGGCGCAAAAAGATTCATTTTGATGCATGGACAACATACGATGGCCAGCGGGGAAAATGGGGTGAAGGTTAGGGATACGGCTTTGGGATATATCTCGATCCTAAAAGAGAAATATGATGTGTTAGTTGGTTTTATTGACCACACACCATTACAATGGATGCCGGCCTGTGCGACTGCAGCCGGCGCGGATGTGATTAGTAAACACCTGACCTGGTCACGGGAAGTCAAGGGACCCGATTGGCATATATGTTTAGAACCAGGTGAAATGAAGGAAGCGATTCAATGGGTTAAACAAATCAATCGGAGTATGAAAATCAGAGAGAAATGTCTTGCCCCTGGTGAAGATCATGACCGTTCGCTGATGCGGCGAAGCATTGTTGCCGCGAGAAAAGTTTTAGAAGGGCAAAAAATTAAGCGAGAAGACATTTGTTTTAAAAGGCCAGGAGATGGATTCGATCCTTCTCGTTACGAAGAAATTGTTGGAAAGGCATCTATTCGTAATATTTCACCCGACGAAAAAATAGATTTGTCTGATGTGAAAGATCAATAATCCGTGGATTTTAAATTAAGAGACAAAATTGCAATTGTGGGAGGCTCTAGCAGGGGTTTAGGTAAGGCGTGCGCTTTACAATTAGCCAAAGAAGGTGTCTCTGTAGTTTTGTGTGCGAGAAACAAAGAGAACCTAGTCAAAACGGCAGATTCTATTAGAAATGAAACCACCTCAAGTATATTTCCTATTCAAGCGGATTTATCAAAAAAAGAAGATGTAGAAAATGTGGTTGATAAGACTCTAAAAGAGTTTGGGAGAATAGATATTTTGATTAATAATTCTGGAGGCCCTCCCGCCGGTACTTTTTTTGATTTTTCTGAGAGGCAATGGACACAGGCCTACGAATCGATTCTTCTCTATGTTGTTCGAGCTATCCAATTAGTTATCCCTCACATGAAAAAAAATCAATGGGGGCGGATCATCAATATTACCTCCTTGCTTGTTAAAGAACCGTCGGAAAGTTTAATTTTGTCCAGTGTTTTTCGGGCGGGTGTGGTCAGTTTGGCAAAGTGTATTTCAAGTGATCTCATTAAATACAATATCACCATCAATAATATCTGCCCGGGGGCGTTTATGACCGAAAGAGCGATGGAGTTGATCAATGGCCAAGCCATCAAATTACAGCGCTCTGCGGCAGCCATTGAAAAGGAAAATGTTTTGAAACTTCCTTTGGGAAGATATCAAGATCCGCAGGAATTGGGAGATTTGGTGACCTTTCTTTGCTCCGAAAAAGCTAGAGGGATATCGGGGACAACAATCCCCATTGACGGTGCTCTATCACGTTCACTCCTTTGAATAAAAATAAATTGAAATTCGTTTTTCGGGTTAATGGCAATAAAGAGATTGGGATGGGGCATCTCATGCGTTGTCTTTATCTTGCAGAATATTTGCAAGGCCCTTCCCTTTTTTTAATCAACGGCAATGGTGCGGTAGTGGAAAAGGTGAAAGCGTTTGGGCATGACTATCGTGTTATTTCTTCCCTCACCCCCAAAGATTTTGAGGTGATGATTCAAACGCTGGAGAGTTATCCCAATCGATCTGAAAAGATTCAACCTTCTGAAGCAGAGGAAATCCAAGAGATGAAAAAATGGCTTTGCGATGTGAAGAACCTTATCCTCATTACCGATTTGCTTTCTCCTTCGGATCATTATCTTAGATCGCTCAAAGCTATAGGGCATTTTTTAGTTTCTATTGATGAGATGGGACAGGTCCTTTTCCCATCCAATCTCGTGTTTAATTGTAACGCAGTTTCACATGCTAAAAAGTACAAAACTGCCAAGACAACCAAAATTTATATGGGGAAACAGTTTGCTCTTCTAAAGGATGAATTCCTCAATGGTGCAGGACTAAATATAAAAGAGAAGGTCAAAAAAATTCTTGTAACGTGTGGTGGGACCGACATGAAGGGTTTGAGTATTAAGGTATTAAAAGCTTTAAAAAACTTTGCTAAGGAAATTGAAGTGGTTCTTATCAAAGGGTTTGACTTCAAATTTGAGACAGAACTGAATTCTCTTTTGCGGGAGATAAAACCGATTCAGGTTTTGAAAAACGTTCAAAATATGCGTGAACAGATGCTTTCCGCTGATATCGCGTTTGCCTCAGGTGGTACCACCATGTATGAATTGGCGGCATTGGGGGTTCCAAGTATTATTTTAGACCAATATGAACATCAAAATGAGTTTGCTAGTGAGATGGAGCGAGAGGGCGCATTACTCAACTTAGGGCTTGGTGTAAACGCTGATTCCAAGAGGATTGAGAATGCCGTCTTTGGGCTTTTACCG
This sequence comes from Deltaproteobacteria bacterium RIFCSPHIGHO2_01_FULL_43_49, assembly GCA_001798075.1. Lineage (GTDB taxonomy): Bacteria > UBA10199 > UBA10199 > SPLOWO2-01-44-7 > SPLOWO2-01-44-7 > SPLOWO2-01-44-7. Next base: position 38,497 of record MGRG01000008.1, read on the forward strand.
TTCAAAAAGCGAAAAGAGATGTCTCTTGCCGCAAAAAAAGCAATCGATGGCCGAGGAGCATCGCGAGTGGCACAAATTATTCAGGAGCATGTTACATGAGTGTTGTCTTTGTCGGTACGGTTGAGTTTTCACGTTTTGCATTGAGGGGATTGCTCGATGCCCGAGCCCCTCTCTCAGCCATCTTTACACTCGACACTTCTTTACAAGGGCCCGTTTCTGACTTTGCTATTTTCGACAATCTTCTTAAAGGAACCCGTATCCCTCTCTTTCAAGTTTGTAATCTTCATTCGACAGAAGTGGTTCAGACTTTAAGAGAGATCCAACCCGATTTTATTTATGTCATCGGTTGGTCTAGAATTGTGCATCGAGAAATATTGGAAACGGCAAAAAGAGGAGGAATCGGTTTGCATCCAACGTTGTTGCCGGAAGGGCGCGGGAGAGCTCCTATCCCATGGACAATTCTAAAGGGGCTTCGAAAAAGCGGTGTTTCTCTCTTTCATTTATCCGAGGCACCCGATGCGGGAGATATTATTAGTCAAGTTTCTTATGATATTGCCCCGGAGGAAACGGCGACCACTCTCTACCAAAAGGTTTGTGAAACTACTTATCGTTTGGTCAAAGAAACCTACCCTTTGTTGGCGGGAGGAAAGGCACTTCGCCTGAAGCAAGATGAATCGAGAGCGACACATTGGGTTAAAAGAACGCCGCAAGATGGGTTGATTGATTGGAGAAAATCGTCCCACGAGATTGAAACATTGGTTCGCGCCGTTACCCATCCTTATCCAGGGGCTTTTAGTTATTTAAGGGGAAAGAAAGTTTTGGTTTGGAAGGCAAGGAGGATTGAGACTCAAAATAAGGCGGTTGCCGGCACAATCTTGTCTGATAATGGAGAGGGGATGATTGTTAAAACAGGAGATGGGGCCTTGCTTTTAGAATCGATACAAGAGACGACTTAAATCATGAATCGAGTAAAAGAGATCGTAGAAAAGGTAGCTCAAGAAGCCAAAAAATCTGGAAAGATTTCAATCTTCAGCATTGCCAATACGGCCAATAAAAATAATCCACCGCTTTTGTTTCCAGCTATTCGCGAGACCGATTCAACAATTGCTGGAAATATTCTTGTAACCTCTGAAGAACAAATAAAACAGGTGATCGAAATAGTGGATGGTTTAGTAGATATCATTCTCATGGATACGGAGAGGAAGACCCCTGCATTCCAAGATGTGGAAAGAATTTTCCGTGAGCAAGTTCACAAAAGTCGACTGTTGACATTCAAGCCGAATGATTTGACAGTAGAGGCTCTGGATGCCTTTTTAGTTCAGATTGCCTCCCCTCTCTCAGGAAAAAAGGTGGCTGTGATTGGTGCCGGTAATATTGGAAGTAAAATAGCTCTGAAGCTGGTTGAACGGAATATTTCTGTGATCTTGACCCGACGTAATAAGGAGGTTCTCCAAAAAATTGTGACTGGCATTAATGCCATCAAACCTATTGCTGTCCAGGCAAAAGTGGAATGCACAACAGATGGTTTGGAGGCATGCCGAGGAGCCAATATCATTATTGGAGCTGCAAATGGTGTAGCTGTTGTAACAAATGAAATGGTTATGGTTATGAATGCCTCCGGTTGGATCATCGATGTGGGCAATGGAACTCTTTCGCCAGAGGCAGTTCAGGAGGCAGATAAGCGGGGTATTTCTGTTTTGTGTCTTTTTGTAAAGCCAGCTTATGACGGAGCCATCAAAACTATTTTAGAAACAGAACAACTGATTCAAAAAATTGCGCGGCGTTCCTTGGGCCATTTTTCCATTCTCTCTGGAGGGGTTTTAGGAAAAAAAGGAGACGTAATCGTAGATGATGCTTATTGCCCCAGACGAATTTTAGCTATTGCCGACGGACGAGGGGATGTTTTGCCAGACATTCGAGATCCCTCTTTTCGAAAAAATATTGAAGAAGTGGAGTCAATCATTCAAAAAGGAAATCCACAATGAAAAAAGTACTGGTCATCGGAGCTCATCCCGACGATGAAATTTTAGGTGTGGGAGGAACCATCGCCAAACATGCTGCCCAAGGAGATGAGGTTTATGCCTGCCTTCTTTGTGAACATGTCACTGCGCGCAAGAACAAGCCGGAACATTCCCGTTTTTTGGAGCAGGTTCACGCGGCAAAAAACATTGTAGGAATTCGCGAAATTCTATTTTATGATTTTCCAAACATTGCAATGCACACCGTACCTATTCTAAAGGTAGTGCAAGCAATCGAGGAGGCCATTGTTCGTTTTAAGCCGGAAGTTGTTTACACACATCATCATGGCGATGTGAATGACGATCACCAAGTTGTATTTCGCGCAACGATGGCAGCCATTCGGCTTCCGGAACGAGGAAATATCCCCGGTCTTCCGCGCAATATGATCCAAGGAGTTTTGTGTTATGAGACACCATCTTCTACTGAATGGGCCCCTCCGCTTTATGGTAATGCGTTTCTTCCCAACATCTACGTAAACATCCGTGATTTTTTGGACAAAAAACTATCAGCACTGGAGTGTTATGAAAATGTAATGAAACCCTATCCCCACCCCCGGTCGGTCGAGGCCATAAAGGCAAAGGCGAAAAGCACAGGAGTGCAAGCTGGTTTAGAGGCAGCGGAGGCCTTTATGTTAATCAGAGGATTACACCTATGAATATGAAAGAAATGTTTCACAATAAAAAGATATTGATAACAGGAGGGACCGGTTCTATTGGTAGAGAAATTGTAAAACAATTGCTCGAATTTCATCCGGCACAGATACGTATTTTTAGTCGAGACGATACAAAGCAGTTTGAATTAGAACACGAGTTGCGGAGTCCAGAAAATGTGCGATTTTTAATTGGGGATGTTCGGGATTTAAATCGATTAAAAATGGCGATGGAAGATATTAATTTTGTTTTACATGCGGCGGCTCTTAAGCATGTTTCAGCCTGTGAGTACAACCCGTTTGAAGTTGTAAAGACAAATGTAGACGGAACACAGAATGTGATTGAAGCTGCGTTGGAAAAAAATGTAGAGCGTGTTATCAATATTAGTACAGATAAGGCAATCAATCCTACGAATACCCTGGGTGCGAGTAAATTGTTGGCTGAAAGGATTGTCGCCGCTGCCCATTCTTTTCGTGGATTTCGCAGAACGATTTTTGCTTCTGTCCGTTTTGGCAATGTTTTGGGGTCGCGCGGATCGGTAACGGAGCTTTTTAAGCGCCAGATTATAAAAAGGTGTCCGGTGACGATTACCCATCCCGATATGACAAGATTTATCATGTCAGTTCCGCAAGCTGTTCATCTTGCTTTAAAAGCGCTTTGTATGACCCAAGGTAGAGAAGTTTTTATTTTAAAAATGCCGGTTGCAAGGATTTCGGATTTGGCGGAGGCGGTGATGGAAGAGCTGGCTCCTATTTATGGTTTCAAAAGAGAAGAAATTGAGATGAAAACAATTGGTAAAAAGGCTGGCGAAAAAGTACATGAAGAGCTGATGACGTTGGAGGAATCAGAAGCGGCCTTGGAAACAGAGGAGATGTTTATTGTTTTGCCTGAAAGCACTCAAGTTATTGGTGTGAATGATCTAGAAGATAGAGTCTATCTCGGGGCCAGGCCAGCTGAAAAACGAGAATACCATTCTAAAATGGAAAAACCAATTGTAAAGGAACAAATCAAGATTCTTTTAAGAGAAACAGGCGTACTCCATGCAACCGTCTAACCAAGGCGTATTATTTTTCTGTGGCGTTGGCTATGCACTCAGTGAAGTATTTTTGCCAGTGATTGACGAACTTAAAGGCTTGTGTCGTATATATATGTTGGTTGCCGATTTTTGTCTCAGTCCATTGATGAGAGAAAAATTAGTTGAAATGAAGGAGAATAAGATCATTGAGGAATTTTGGATCTTTTCAGCTTTTCCCAATCAAGAATCGCGCAGAACATATCACCGCCGTATAAGCTCCTCTGTGCAATGCTTGAGAGGACTTTCCATTCGATTACTTGTTTTAGGTGAGGACAGCCAAATTGTAAGCCGTTATATTTTTAGTCAATTTTCGGATTTGCCAATTAAAAGGGTTATCTTGCAAACGGGCGTCATCGGGCATGTTTTAAATGCTTATCGGATGAAAAAAGCACTCACTGTGGATCGCGAGCGAAAAAACGGCCGAATCAGTTGGTTGGCTAGGAAGTTACTATTCAATTTTCGAGATTGGCAGAACTGCTGTTTTTTTCCCTACTGGTATCAAAAAAAAACATTCCCTGTGACTGGGTATGAACGTCTTACCTTTGCTTCAGGTTTATGCAAACATGTCATTTGTTATGATCCTTTAGAAGCTAAGGCCATCCAGACAACCAATCCTCTTGTGAAATATATTTATCTTGCCCGTTTTCCTTTGGAAGCGAAAAAGTCGGAGAGCCAGGTACAGGTAAATGAGTGGAAAAAAGCAGGCAAGCTATTAGTCAGCCCTTCAGGGAAATTGTTTGAAGAAATGCCCCGCTCGAAAATCGACCGTTGGGTAGAAGTAACACGCCAGGTAGTTCAGTTAAAAAATATTCGCGAAATTCACTTGCGGTTTCACCCTCGCCTCTCCCCAGCACTCGAGTGGCCCAAAAAGATAGCTAGGGCTATGGAAAAACTGGGATGTTCGGTGGAAATTGTTAACTCAAGCAAGGTTTCTCTATACGAAAGTGTTCACTTGTATGATGGAATGATCGGTTCACCCTCTGGTTCTTTACGTGTCACCAGAGCTTTAAATAAATCGATGTTTATTTTGGGGCTTCCGAATTGCTGTGATGGAGATTTCAATGATCAACCATGGCTTTTGGGTGAAGGAGAGGGAATTCAGTGGGCCAGAGAAGGGGAGTCGGTCCGCATCGAACAATTAGAACCACCCCCAGTTATAGATTATCAACGTCCACGTGTTTCCAGTATTTTATTAGATTTTTTACAGGGTTCTCAATCATGAAAAATGATAGTTTCCGTGTTTTGATTGTCGGCTGTGGAAATCTTGGTAGTCGACATTTGCAAGCCGTTGCTTCCCTTCCCTTTGTTCGCGAAATTGAGGTTGTTGACCCACGCGCTGAGGCTTTAGCAAGGGTGCGTGATCTGCTTTTGGAAATGCCCCAGCGTCAGTCTGGTGTTTCCTTTCGTTGTGTTGCAGCCCTAGAGGATGTGACCCCAGGAGGGGATTTGTGCATTATTGCAACACAGGCCAGGGGAAGAAGTGAGATCGTTTTTCGAGTAAGTGAATTGTTACATTACCGCAGTTTTTTGATTGAAAAAGTTGTAACGCAATCGGTTCGTGATTATGAAAGGCTGCTTGATTTTGTAAAAAGAGACAGACTTTCCGTTTGGGTTAATTGCAAGAGTCGCGCATACCCCATTCATCAGTACGTAAAATCGAAACTGCGTCCAGAAGAGCCAATTCTATTTAACTCAATGGCGGGAAATCATGGTTTAGCGAATAATGGAGTTCATGCGGTCGATTTATTTTCTTTTTATGACGCATCAAAAGAAATTGAGTGTCTAACCTCCCTTGTCGACCCTATTTTACATCCTTCAAAAAGAGGTAAAGATATTTTTGATTTGAGTGGGACCTTAATTGGTAAGACAGCAAAAGGGGGCACTCTCTCTCTTTCTTATGCGACCGACCACGTTGGTCCCGATCACATTTCCATCGTTACAAAAAGTTATCGTTGTATCATTGATCATTTTTGCCGTTGGGCAGTTGAGAGTAATGGAGAGAAGGGAAATTCTTGGCATCCCGTTTCTTTCGATGGGAATTTGATGGTTAGCAATATGACCAAGACTTTTACCACCGATATTTTAAAAAACGGTCGCTGCCAACTGCCGACACTGGAAGAATGTTGGCCAGCCCATCGGTTTATTTTAGAGGCTTTGCAACCCCATTTTAATCAATTGCTGGGTAGAGATTTAGGCTATTGTCCTGTCACTTAACTCCGATGTCTTTCACACAAAAACTAGTTCAGACTATTTCGGAAGTCTCTTTTGCCGACTGTTCAGCGACCGTTGTCGGCTGTGGCTACATGGGAAAGGAATATCTCAAGGCCCTTCAAACTTTGAATTTGAAGGTTTCTTCCATTCGAGTCTGTTCTCGAAGAATTGTTGATACAGAGACGATTCCTGGAAGACCCATTGTTTCTTCTAGTGGATACCAAAACTTTCGACAGAAACCGGCTCCCCAAGAATTAGCGATCATTGCTATACCGACCAAAGATCTTTTACCTGCTGCAAGACATCTGCGCGAATTAGGTTTCAAGCGGTTTTTAATTGAAAAGCCATTGGCTCTTTCCTCTCAAGAGATTCAAGAATTTCAAAAGGAATTTACAGGGGGGGATACCGAGGTTATGTGTGCCTATAATCGGGTGGCCTACCCTTCCTTTTTGGAGGCAAAAAACTTGGCTGAGCAAGAGGGGGGAATCACTTCTTGCTATTACACCATGACGGAGATTATCGGAAAAGATTGGACAGAGCGGTTTCCAAGGGAAGAGTTAGCGCATTGGGGGATTGCCAATAGTTTGCATGTAGCCAGTATGGCCCATGGGTTGATTGGATTACCCAAGTCGTGGACCAATTTCCAGGAAGGAAACGCTTATACATGGCACCCAACCGGTTCGATCTTTGTAGGTTCCGGCATTTCTCAGCAAAACATTCCATTCGCTTACCATGCCGATTGGACCTCGACGGGCAGGTGGTCTGTCGAATTTCATACGCGGCGGGCTTCCTATTTATTGTGTCCTTTGGAAAAATTATTTCGGCGTACCTCTTTTAAAGAGGCGTGGATAGAAGTACCGCTCCATACCTATAGTGACAAAATAAAAGTTGGTATCGTGGAAGAGGTTGCGGCTATGTTAAGTCCGCAGATAAAATCATTGGTTTCACTCTATTCTTTAGAGGATACCTATTTGCTGACTCAATTCGGGGAGGAAGTGTTTGGCTATGCCTCTTAAAAAAGCGTTGGTAACTGGTGGAACGAGAGGCATCGGCTTTGCCATTGCCGAGGCATTATTGAAGGCAGGCTATGAGGTCAGTGTGACAGGAACAGATCCCTCTGGAAAAGGCCCCAAGGGTAGCAGCTATTTTGCCTGCGATTTTTCAGACCTGTCAGTCATGGAAAAATTTGCCAAAGAAATTGCTGAAATGAAATGGGACGTTTTGGTCAATAACGCCGGCATCAATAAGGTTGGACCCATTCCTGATTACAATCCAAAGGATTTTGAGACGATTCAACAAGTCAATCTCACAGCTCCTTTTCTTTTGTGCCAAGCTGTTTTGCCCGGGATGTGTCAACGCCGATACGGCAGAATTGTCAATATTACTTCTCTTTTCAGTGTGGTGAGCCGTGAGGGTCGTTTCGCCTATTCTGCCAGCAAGTCCGGTTTAGCGGGGATGACACGTGCCCTCGCTCTGGAGGCGGCTAAAGATAATGTCTTAATCAACTGCGTGGCCCCCGGTTTTATCGATACCGACTTGTCACAGCATGTTCTTGGTGAAAAAGGGATGCAGGAAGTAGCCCTTAAAATTCCGATGAAGCGATTGGCGAAACCGAGTGAGATTGCCGCCTGGGTTCGATTTTTAGTCAGCGATGAGAATACCTATATGACCGGCCAAAATATCGTTATTGATGGGGGGTATACTTGTGAATAATTCTGTTGTTTTGCCAATTCAATCTTATCGAGGGATTTATGAAGTTCATTTTGGTGTTCCTTTTGCTGGACTTCGAGAAGGATTAAAGGAAAAAGAATACTTGGTTATCGATCGTCATGTTGCCGATCTGTATGCACCAGTTTTAGCGAAGGCTCTGGCAGAATCTAGGGTTTTGAGTATTGAGGCGACGGAGGAAAATAAATCACTCGAAAAAATCCCCGAATATGTCATGGCCCTAACCCGACAGGGGATCAAGCGGGGATGCACCTTGGTTGCGGTGGGAGGAGGGGTCATTCAGGATATTGTCGCCTTCATTGCAGAAGTTTTGTTTCGGGGTCTTTCCTGGCGTTTTTATCCAACAACGCTTTTGGCCCAGGCAGATAGTTGTATCGGTTCCAAATCCTCTATCAATGTGGGAGGATTTAAAAATCAAGTGGGAACCCTTACCCCGCCGAATCATATCCATATCTCCTCCGAAGTTTTAGAGACACTCAGCGATGCCGATTTTCGCTCTGGAATTGGGGAGATGATCAAGGTTCATTTGATCGCTGGAAAGGATGATTTTGAAAAAATTCAAAATGATTTCCCTCGTCTGAAAAATGACCGAGGAGTTTTACTGCAGACCATCTACCGCTCCCTTGAAATCAAAAAGGGATTCATTGAAAAAGACGAATTTGACCGGAAGGAGAGATTGCTGTTGAATTTTGGTCATAGTTTCGGCCATGCAATTGAATCGGCCACGCAGTATCAAATCCCCCATGGAATAGCCGTAACGATAGGACTCGATATGGCCTATTTTTTCTCATGGCAGTTTAATCTTCTTCCTCAAGAGAAATTTTTAAGAGTACATCCGTTGTTGAAAAAGAATTCGAATGGTTTTGAAGCGGTGAAAATTCCTTTTGAGCGGTTTTTAACATCGATTAGAAAAGATAAAAAAAATCTTGGGTCTCGTCTTTCTTTGGTTTTAACGCGTGGGCCTGGTAGGATCTTTCAGGATTTTTATCCGGATGATGCGTGTTTCCAGAAATTATGCACTCAATATTTCAAGGAATGGAGGGTGTGAAACAATGATTCCAGTGGGTATTATCGGTTTCGGAAAAATGGGAAAAATCCGCGCCCAGGTCATTCAGGAAAGTAGGCGGGGAGTGGTGGTGGGAATTTGTGACCCTTCCGAAACGGATCTACCGAAGCAAATCAAGCAATATCCAACAGCGGAGGCTTTGATTCAAGCGCCGGAGATTCAGGCCGTTTTTGTCTGTACCCCCAATTACTTGAACAAACCTTTGACCATTGCGGCCCTGAAGCAAGGTAAGCATGTCTTCTGCGAAAAACCGCCGGCATTTACAGCCAATGAAGTAGAAGAAATCATTGCGGCTGAAAGGATCTCTCAAAAAAAATTAATGTATGGTTTTAATCATCGGCATCATGAAAGCATCCGGAAAGTCAAAGAATTTGTTGATTCTGGAGAATATGGTCGAATTTTGTGGATGCGCGGACGGTATGGAAAAAGTGTGGGTGAAAGTTTTTACAATAATTGGCGGGCCAAAAAGGAATTAGCCGGCGGGGGAATTTTAATAGACCAGGGAATTCATATGTGCGATCTCTTTCTAATGTTTGCTGGGGATTTTGAAGAGGTACAAGCTATTATTTCGAATCTCTACTGGAAGCTGAATGTGGAAGACAATGTTTTTGCTATTTTTAGGAATCGTGATGGGATTGTTGCTTCGCTTCATTCTACTATGACACAATGGCGGCATCTTTTTTCTTTAGAGGTTTTTTTAGAGAAAGGCTACATTGTTATTAATGGTTTAAAAACCCCTTCAGGTACTTATGGAAAAGAGATGATGTCTGTCGTCAAAAATCGAACCGAAGCCCCTTCGGCTACATGGACCGAACAGGAAGATATTTATTTTGAGGTTAATGATAGCTGGCTGCATGAAGTGAATCATTTTTTTGATGCTGTCGAAAAAGAACAACCGATTATTTTTGGTCATTCCAGAGATGCCTGGAAGCTCATGCATCTTGTGGACAGGATTTATCAAGCAGGTCAAAACCATAAGGAGTGGTCATGAAACAGGAGGCGGCAAAACAGTGGTTGACTGATTATTTTGATCTCTATCGGAATGCCATTTTGGAGACCGATGTGCGGGATCAACTCATTCAAATAAAAGATCTTTTTAAAAAAACCCATGCTCAGGGAAATAAAGTGGTTTTTATTGGCAATGGGGGATCAGCGGCCATGGCCAGTCATTGTGCGGTCGATTTGACCAAAAATGCGCGTATCCGCTGTGTCAATTTCAATGAAGCCGATTTGCTGACTTGCTTTGCCAATGATTTTGGCTACGAGCGGTGTTTTGAAAAGGCTTTGGAGTTTTATGCCGATCCAGGGGATGTTTTGGTTTTAATCAGTTCCAGCGGGAAATCTCCTAATATTTTGAGGGCGGCCGAAATGGCCCGGAAAAAGGGGCTGTTCTTAATAACTTTGACAGGTTTTGCTTCTGATAATCCTTTGTCCAACATGGGGCGGATTAATTTGTGTGTGGATAGTCGTGCTTATAACGTTATCGAAAACACCCATCAGATTTGGCTTTTAGCAGTTTGTGATCTGATCATTGGAAAAGCAGAATATGCCGCTTCCTGATATTGGCCGACAAATAGCTGAGGAAATTAAAATTGGACGCCAAGCACGCATGGCTCAGGAAGTAGTATTTGTGGGGGGGCTGGGAGGTTGTGGTAAGACGATGTTGACACCCATCATCGGAAGCCTCGAACGGGTAGAGATTCAGAAATATAATTATGTTATTGAACATGTTTGTACCCTGCATTCCTTGGACCGGATCGATGATGATGTAGCTACCACTCTCATTCAAATGCAGGTTGATCTCGATATCTATAATATGATGATGTCCAGAGAGACCAATTTTCGCTTTCAGGATCTCTCTTCTATTTTCAAAAATCCTGGAACCTGGCGTTATCTCCGACGTCTTTTTCAGGCAGGGGATGACGCTATTCCCGATCGGATCCAATCAGAAAGGCCGATTCTTCATATAACCATGCATGATTTGATGCAAAGGGCGGGGATATTGTTTTTGGCATTGCATGATCAAGTCCGATTCATCAACCTCGTGCGACATCCCCTCTATATGGTTAAACAGTGGTATGTGAATTTTGACACCCTGTTTGATGCAAAAAGCAGTCGGGAATTTAGTATTTGGTATGAATATAGGGGTGAAAACCTACCTTGGTTTGTTCGAGAGTGGGAAGAAAAATATATTGCGGCCAGTAAGATGGATAAAATGATATGGCTTTTAGCTCGTCATTTAGAGCATTGTGATCGGGTGTACCACAGCATCCCTCATCATCAGACATCCCAAATATTGACCATCCCCTTTGAACATTTTGTATTGGACCCTTGGCCTTATATGAAACAAATCGAGAAATTGTTAGGTGTTCACATGACACGGCGAACTTACAAAGAGATGAAGAGACAGAAGGTTCCGCGAAAAATGATTGCGGAAGGTATTGATCTGCCGATCTACAGAAAATACGGGTGGGAACCACCTAAAACATTGACGGAAATAGAAGAAATGAATCGTCGCCGTGAATTCGTAGCAAAAGAGGCTTCTCATCAAGCAATGGAGACATTGGATCGGCTTTGCCAGGAATATGAACGTCAGTATCTTTCCTAAAACATGAGTTTCGCTATACAAAAAATTACTGCCTTGGTTCCCATAAAAGGTTATTCGGAACGGGTCTCCAATAAGAATCTTCGACCCTTTGCCGGTAAACCCTTATATTATCATATTATCCACACGTTATTGGCCTGCCCGATGATTGATTCAATTTGTATTAACACAGATAGCGATGCGATTGCCGAAGATGCAACCTCTTCCTTTTCTGGTAAGATAAAAATTATTCCCCGGCCCAAAGAAATTTGCGGTGATACTGTCTCCATGAACGTGATTATTAAACATGATTTATCTCAAATTGACGGAAGGTATTTTTTACAGACACACAGTACCAATCCTTTACTCAGTCTCCCTACACTCACAAAAGCGATAGAACAATTTTTGAAGGCCGGAGATCATGATTCTCTTTTTGGGGTGAATCGGTATCAGAGTCGTTTTTACGACCACCAAGGAAAAGCGATCAACCATTATCCCAATGAAATGCTCCGCACCCAGGATCTGCCACCTGTTTATGAAGAAAATTCCAATCTTTATCTGTTTTCAAGGGATTCTTTTGATAAAACAGGAAGAAGGATTGGGAATAAGCCTATTTTGTTTGAAACGCCAAAACTGGAATCGATTGATATTGATGAAGAAGTCGATTTTAAATTAGCGGAGCTTATTTATGAACATATCACTTAAGCAAAAAATTAAAAATAGAGAGGTGACTATTGGCTCTTGGATCACCATTGGCGATCCTTGTATTGCTGAAATCATGGTCAAGGCCGGCTTCGACTGGCTCACCGTTGATATGGAACATAGTGCGATTACGCTTTCAGAAGCCCAACGGTTGATTCAAGTCATTGAACTTGGGGGCAAAACGCCATTTGTTCGAGTCGATCACAATGATGCCAACATTATTAAGCGGGTGATGGATGCGGGGGCGCATGGGATCATCGTTCCGATGGTTAATACAAAAGAAGATGCCCTTGCAGCGGTCAGCGCCGTTCAATATCCCCCAAAGGGAAAGCGGGGTGTTGGGTTGGGGAGAGCACAAGGATATGGCGTTGCTTTTGAAAAATATAAAAAGTGGGTTGATACAGAGAGTATCGTGATTGTCCAGGTAGAGCATATTCAGGCGGTGCAAAACCTCGAGGCTATTCTTTCTGTGGAAGGGATTGATGGATTTCTTGTGGGACCCTATGACCTTTCGGCTTCGTTAGGGGTTCCTGGTGAATTCGAGCATCCCGAAATGATAAAAGCTTTGAACAAAATTAAAGTCGTCTCCAAAAAGTTAAATGCGGTTTCGGGAATTCATGTCATTCCTCCCAAGCCGGAATTGGTTCTGACAAAAATAAAGGAAGGTTTTCAATTTATTGCTTTTAGTCTCGACTCTCTCTTTTTAGCACAGATGTGTAGTGTTGGTTTGGAAAATATTCGTGCCGCTTGTGAATTCAAGTAAAGTAACTGTTTTGGGAACCGGCAGTATCGGATTGCGGCACCTCTCTGTTTTAAAAATGCTGCCAGAGATTGTGCCTATTGCGGTTCCGAAGCGAAAAGAGCGTTTGAAAGAGCTGCAGCAACTGGGATTTGTTACGGCAGCTGATCTCAAAGAAGCGGCCGCGTTGGGGTCTTCTTTTTGTATCATTGCAACGGATACTGCTCGTCATGTCGATGATGGGCTGATGGCTTTTGAATTGGGTTTTGATGTGTTAATTGAAAAACCAATGGCTGTGAATGCTAGCACAGCACAGATTTTAAACCGGAAAGCCGCGGAAAAAAATCTTAAAGGTTTTGTCGGGTGTAATTTACGTTTTTCTGAATCACTAACTCTGTTTCGTGAGTATCTCCCTCAAATCGGAACGGCTCATTTCGTTCATGTCGAGTGCCGTTCCTATCTTCCAGATTGGCGACCCGATCGTCCCTATCGGGAATCGTATTCAGCAAAGCCGGGTGAAGGAGGTGTGTTATTGGATCTGATTCATGAGGTCGATTGTGCTGGTTGGATTTTTGGATGGCCCAAAGTGCTTTGTAGCAATCTGAAAAATCTAGGACGTTTGAATATTGAGACAGAGGAAATAGCCCATCTTTTTTGGGAAGCGCCTGAGGGAACGTTGGTTTCCATCACACTCGATTATTTAACACGTGTTCCTCAGAGGAAAATGAGGGCTTATGGGGAGCAAGGAACGATCGAGTGGGATGGTATAGCAAATCATGTCATTTTGGAATTGCTTGGCGAACCAAAAAAGATATTTTCCTCTGCACAAACCAGAGACCAAATGATGCGAAATCAAACCCTAGCTTTTTTAAATGGTCGGGTTCATAAGACGAGGAGCCCTTTGGCAACAGGGAAAGAGGGAGTTTTTGCCCTGGCTATTTGTGATGCGGCCAGATTGGCTCATGCCCAACACAAGGAAGTGTCCATTCAATATCAATTATGACTTCTAATCTGATTGACATTTCTATTGCCATTTCCCCTGATGCAGTTGTTTGGCCTGGATCTCCAACACCTGAATTTTCTTTGCGGCGCTCCATGGCTAAGGGAGACAGTAGCAACAACAGCAATTTTTTCATGAATATCCATACCGGTACCCATATCGATGCCCCGCTCCATTTTGTAAAGAATGGGATGAGTGTCGATGGCCTTCCTTTAGAAATAATGGTTGGAAAAGTCTTGGTGATGGATCTTTCAGGAGAAAAAGAAATTACCGTTGCGGCACTCGAGGAAAGATGGCCGGCGAAAGAAACCAAGCGCATCTTAATCAAAACCACAAACTCCAAATTTTGGAAGGAGTCTCCCCGCACGTTTAGAAAAGATTATATTGCCTTAACCGAAGGGCCTGCTCGATGGCTTTTGGAGCGCCAGGTGGAGCTGATTGGGATTGATTATCTTTCGATCCAACGTTTCGGGGATTCGCCTCTGGTTCATAAGATTTTGTTGCAAAAAGGGATTGTTATTTTGGAGGGATTAGATTTGTCTTCGGTCAAACCAGGCGAATATGAATTGATTTGTTTGCCTCTTAAATTGGTTGGTACGGAAGGGGCCCCGGTGCGGGCATTATTGCGTTCCATGAACTGATGTAATGAAAGAGAATATAATCAAATCACAGACAGTTTTCTTTTTTGTAATCGCTCTTTATGCTGTCTTGTATGCCACTTCGCATTTTCAAGGTTTTGAAAATGTAACCGGCTATTTTGGAATGACTTATGGTATTTTACATCCGGACAGTTTTCCAGGCGATTTGGCCGGGAACTATCATCCCGCAAACGTTTCTCTATATACCTTATTACTCAAGCTAGGGGGGGATTGGTGGTTGGATGAACGCCTTCACTGGGCGGCTTTTTGTTTGGTGGCGGTTGTTTCACTATGGGGGATGGATAAAATTGTTCGCCTCCTGGGAATTCATGACGCCTTGGCGAGGTTTGCCATTTTGGCCGTTGTTATGGCAACCCATCTCTTCATCGATGGGCCGCCCTATGTAATAGATTGGGCATGCATGCGCCCTACCGTCTATGCTGTTCCGATGGTCATAGGATTGACTTATTTTTTGTTGAAGAAATCGTATTCCAAAACGTTTATTTTGGGTCTTTTGGCCATTGCCACTTCTGTTAAATGCAGTTGGTTTCCTGTAATGACCTCCTGGATCATTATCTTGAACCAAAGATATGGATGGCGTCCGAAAAAAAATATTCTTCTTTTTAGCTTTCTTTTGTTTTTATTCTTCTCAGGGAATTTTTTATGGCATTCTTTTCATGATACTCTAGGTGAAAATGTAAAGCTTTTTGATTTTACAGTTCGTGAGGAAGGCAGTGAGGCAAATCCTTTCGTAGATGGTTTGGGACCATTTATTTATATCAGTTGGTTGCTGTTGGCCCTCCGCATAAATCTTTTTGACAAAGAAAAAAACAGTATATTTAGATGGATTTTTGTAACTTCTTTAGTTGTTTATCTTTTGGGAGGCATTTATTATACTTTTGCCCCTGATGTTTTAAAAGTCCCCCTATTTTTGGCCCTGGCAGTATCTCGTTCGACTTGGTGGACGCAGATTTTACTCTTTTTGGTATTTGCAATTTTGTCCGTGCGTTATCTAGAATCCCTTTCCCCTTATAAGAAAATTTTTGGAGGGGTGGGCCTTTTTATTTTATATCAGTTTCCCTTTGTAGATTATCTTTCGTTACACAAATTTTTTGACGATTTTTCCCTGTGGATGGGGCCCCATGCCCTCAAACGCCTTCTGGTGATTTCTACGTTGATGGTTGGCATGTTGGCTATCCGTCTTCTCTTTAGCCGAAGGTTAGCCTTAAAAAAGACATTATTTATTCCCTTTGTTTTCAGCATGTTTTTGGCCGCTACTTACAAGGGATATCAACGCTGGCCTCACTTAGTATTTCTTTTTAAAGAAGGAGTGGTAGGAGACAATCCGATTGCTCAATGGGTAGATGTAGATACTTACATTAGGCAAAATACCCCTAAAGATGCTGTGATATTACCGCTGGTAGGTCCAGAGTATAATGTTGAAACTTCCTTAAAAGTTCGTACGGGTCGAACGATACCTTATGGATACCATCCTGCTGTATTTTATTTCGATTACAAAAAACAAATAGTGAACGATACTATCTTAAAAAATGTAAAAACATTATCCCAAGCTTGGCAGGAATGTGTTCCAAACAAAATTAAAGAAGCACTAAATCGATTGACTTGGCCGGATTATATTGTTATTTCACGGGACAGTTCTTGCCAACCTGATGTATTAGGTTTTCGACATCTTGAAAATATTCGCACCTTTTCCATATGGAAACAAAATAAAGAAACGATAACCAAAAAAATTTGAAAATGAAAGATTCAACCAGCATGAAAATATGCATATTTATACCAGCATATAATTGCGAGAGAACAATAGTAAAAGTCATAGAAGATATTCCAGATTTGCTGCGTGAAAATGCAACAGTTCTTGTGGTGGATGATGGTTCTTTCGACAAAACCTCGGATGTGGTTAAGTTGTATAAAACAAAAAATGGAATGAATAACCTGGTGCTTATCAGAAATGAAAATAACCTTGGGTATGGAGGTACACAGAAAGTTGCGTTCAGGCATGCAATAAAAAATGGGCATGACATTGTATTTATGGTGCATGGTGACAAGCAGCATCCAGGAGGAGAAAAACTAATAGAAACGTTGAAAATGATGGAAGATAACTGTGCGCTTGTTTATGGATCACGTATGTTGGGTGATCCAAAAAAAGGGGGAATGCCATTTTACAAAAGAATGGGAAGTAAAATTCTTACATTCATAGAAAATGTTTTTCTTGAAACAAATTTTTCGGAGTTCCATTCTGGCTTTAGGGCATATAACTGTAGTTATCTCAAGCGATTAAACTTTGAGAATCTCACCAATAGATACTTTTTTGACACTGAAATGCTTATTTTAATAGCGAAGGAAGGTTTTAGAGTAAAGGAGTTGCCCATTCCTACCTATTATGGGCCAGATAGTGGTTATGGGATATCTTTCGTCGAGGGGGTAAAATATTCGTTAGGGATTTTCAAATCTCTAATGGAGTATAAACTAAGCAAAAAAGGTCTTATGAAAAGCAGAAAGTTTTTCTGCTTTTTTTAAATAAAGCCATGGCTGATGAAGTAAGAAATCTTTTTGATGGTAAAGCAGATTATGATGAAAAGAGAGATAAGTACTATTTTGAAAGGCGCACGAGAGAGCTGGAAAAGATACTCGTCAATCTAAGCCGAGGAGCTAAAATTCTTGATTTGGGGTGTGGTACAGGAATTACCGTCGATTTTCTCAGTAGAAGAGGATTTCTAGATGTTTATGGTTGTGATATTTCAACAACTCTCTTAGAAATTGGAAAACGGAAAGGAATAAAAAATCTCTTTCTTATAGAAGAAGTTGTGCTTCCGTTCCCGAGCCACTCGTTTGATTTTGTTACGATGTTTGATGTGATTGAACACATGGATAATTATGGCGATAATTTGAGGGAAATTTTCCGCGTTCTAAAACCCGGAGGTGTTGTGTTTATAAGTTATCCAAATCCAGGAATGGTATGGCTATTAGATGTAATGGCGGCATTGGGTCTGAAAATACCTGGGAAAGAAAACAAAATCCCGCTTAATGAACTAGAAAATGTGGCAAGTAGCTGGTTTAGAATGGAATACTTCAGGCCTATAGTTCTGATCTCAAAACTTCCACGCGTTGTGCTTAATTTTTTTGAAACTTTGGAAAAGACAATGCCTATCAGCATTCTTAAAAGAGTAGCCTTATGTTATTGCGTGGTTTTAAAAAAAGAAGATTCAAAAAGGCTTTGCATGGATGGGGGGAATGAATAACGGGTTATTAGCAGTGATTCCAGCCAGGGGTGGCTCCAAAGCGCTTCCTGGAAAAAATATCCGTCCATTGGGTGGATTGCCACTGATCGCTCATTCTATTTTGATGGCCAAAATGTGTCCTGAGATTGATCGCGTTCTAGTAAGTACGGATGATGAAAAGATTGCCGATGTGGCTAAAACATTTGGTGCCGATGTTCCCTTTTTGAGACCAAAAGCACTTGCGCAAGATGAAACACCGATGTGGCCAGTTCTGCAACATGTCTTGGAGCATGTCACCACGCAAGAAGGCAAAGAGTATAATTCTCTTTTATTATTGGATCCGACTTCTCCAGGCCGTTTTCCAGAAGATATCCGAAAAGCGTTACAGAAACTGGATCAAAATGTTCAAACCACTGGTGTGATTGGTGTTTCTCAGCCGGAATTCAATCCGATCTGGCATTGTGTTGTGGAAAAAGAGGGATGGATGGAACCTCTCATCCGTGGAGGGGGTATTTATGGCCGTCGTCAAGATGTTCCCACGGTGTATCGAATCAATGCCTCTCTTTATATTTGGAGATCGTCGTTTGTTCGCTCTTGCCATGGAAATTGGTTGGAGCAAGGAAAATACCTCCTATGTGAAATTCCGGAAAGTCGTGCCATCCATATCGATACGATCCACGAATTTGAGAGGACCGAGTTGCTTTTGAAAAATAATCTTATTTCCTTTCCATGGATGGAAAGGAAATGAAAAAAATTAAAGAATTGATCGACTTGAAGGGGCGTAAAGCGTTGGTCACAGGCGGGGTGGGGCATATCGGCCACGTTTGTTGTGAAGTAATACAAGAATTGGGAGGAGAGGTGAAAATTTTGGACCTTCCAGAGTGTGATTTGAGGGGCGAAGAAGCCACGCGCAATTTTGTCCGTCAAACGGTCGTTGCCATGAATGGCCTCGATATTTTCATTCACTCGGCGGCCTATGTTGGGACTACAAAACTCGCTGGGTGGGCCGCCCCTTTTGAGAATCAAACCGTTTCCGCGTGGGAGGAGGCCCAACGCGTGAATGTCACGTCGGCTTTTGTGATTGTGCAAGAAGCAAAAAAAGTCCTGGAAGCCTCTGGCTATGGGTCTGTTATTCTTCTTGATTCCATCTATGGTGTCGTTGGCCCAGATATGCGGTTATATGAAGGAACAGAGATGCACAATCCTGTCGGTGGCTGTGTTTCCAAAGGAGCTCTTTTGCAATTGATGCGGTATCTAGCAACTTTCTTGGCACCAAAAGTTCGTGTGAATGCGATTTCTCCAGGGGGTATTTGGAGAAATCAACCGGAGAGTTTCCAGGAACGTTATGTGGCGCGTACTCCTTTGAAAAGAATGGGGAGAGAAGAAGATGTCAAAGGAGCCATAGCCTATCTTGCCAGCGATTTATCTCGATACGTAACAGGGCATAATCTTTTGGTCGATGGAGGTTGGACGATATGGTAACTCACCGCATTCTCGCTGTTTCTAGCACCAGGGCCGATCTTGGCTATATGCGGTTTGTCATTAAAGAACTCAAAGGAGATCCCCGATTTGATATTGTCGTGGTGGCGACCTGTATGCATTTGGCCTCTTCCTTGGGAAAATCGATTCAGGAATTTACCAATGTCGGTATTATGGTGGATGAAGAGATCGAAATGCTTTTGGATGCGGATACGCCTTCTGGCATTGTCAAATCAATGGGGTTGGGAATGATCGGCTTTGCGGATCTTTTGCGCCGTGTCCGTCCCGACGCTGTTTTAATTATGGGAGATCGGTTTGAAATATTATCTGTGGTGGCTACCTGTTTGCCATTTTTGATTCCGGTGATTCATATTGCGGGAGGCGATATCAGTGAGGGGGCCATTGATGATTCCATTCGTCATGCCATTACAAAAATGAGCCATTTTCATCTCCCAGCAACGGAGAAAAATGCTGAGCGCCTGCGTCAAATGGGAGAGGAGGATTGGCGCATTCAAACGGTTGGCGAGCTGACCCTTGATTTTTTAACGACTGAAAAATTGATGACGAAGAAGGAAATTGAAAACAAACTTTCATCCAAAATAAACAATGACACACTTCTGGTTGCCTATCATCCAGAAACAATGGATGTGGAGAATGTGCCTAAACATGTTCAAATTTTGACAGAGGCCCTCTCAAAAACTGGTTTGCCGATGGTCATTACGGGGCCTAATGTCGATGTCGGCTCCACTTTCATTCGTGAATCGCTCCAGGTTTTTGCAAAAAAGTACCCCCGTGCCGTTTATGCCGAGAACCTAGGACAAAGATGTTATCTAAGTCTGATGCGGTATGTGGGCGCCCTCGTTGGGAATTCCTCCAGCGGTATTGTCGAGGCTCCCTCCTTTGGGCTTCCTTTTGTCAACATCGGAAGGCGGCAAGATGGGCGTTTGAAAGCGTTGAACGTCATTGATGTCCTCGTTGAGGAACAGGCCATCCTTGACGGGATTCAAAAAGCTCTTTCTGATGATTTCAGAAAGTCGTTGGGCCATTTGAAAAATCCTTACGGGGATGGACATGCGAGCAAAAAAATTAAGCAAGCCCTCCTCGAATGGCTCCCTAAAAGATCTCAAGCCCTTTCTAAGCACTTCGTTGAGCGATGAAGTCTTTTTGTCTTGATCTGAAAAATAAAGAACTTTGGAATCAGTATTGGTCTCGCTTGTCCGAAAATCGGCGTGATATTTATTTTAGTCCAGACTATTATGAAATCTATGAAAAAAAAGGAGATGGAATCGCCAAATGTTTTGTTTTTGAGAAAGGTGACGATTTTCTTCTATATCCTTTTCTCTTAAATGATATAGCCCGGTACGGCTATGTGGATGCAGACCTAACCTATTACGATATTGAAGGTGTTTATGGGTACAATGGAGCTGTGGCGACTACCAACGATATCACATTCCTTACAAATTTTCAGAACCAATTTTTAGAGTTTTGCCAGGCCTTGCATATTATTGCCGAGTTCACCCGATTCAATCCTATTTACGAGAATCAGGCCTTGTTCGGGTATCTAAACGTTGTACAAAAGAATAAAAATGTCGTTGTTGATTTAGGGTTGTCCCACGAAAAAATTTGGTCGAAATCGTATGATTGCTCTGTTCGCAAAAGCATCAATAAGGCCAAGAGGCACAACTTACAAACGATAATCCTATCGGGTCTTGAAATAGAAGGAACACAATACCTTTCTCAATTCATTGATATTTTTCATGCGACCTTAGATAGAAATGCTGCGACCCCTTCGAGCTATTTTGATGATGCTTTTATCAAAAGTTTAATTTGCCGTTTGGGAGCCAGAGTCCTTTTTTGTTTTACCCTTTTGGAAGGTCGTTCTGTTTCAACGGAACTTGTTCTTTTGTCATCCCAGGTTGGATACTCTTTTTTGGGGGGGACGTTGGAGGAGGCCTTTGAATTTCGCCCCAATCATCATTTAAAAAATACTTTGATACTTAGACTGAAGGAAATGGGGTGTCATTTTTATTGTATTGGCGGTGGTAAAAATATGGATGATGGGATTTTTCGATATAAAAATACATTTGCCGTCAACGGGGTTCGGCCCTTTTATATCGGTATCAAGATACACAACGAAAAAATCTATCATGATGTTTGCCGGAGATGGTCTTTGGAAAATCCTGAGAAAAATGCGGCATATCATGACGCCTTTTTTAAATATAAATTTTGAGAGGAAGTCTTATGTGCTCCTTTGATACTAGTTGGGAAGCGGTTTATCAAAAAACAGGATTTGGTGGAGACTACCCAGACACAAATCTGGTACGGTTTGTAGCGAGAAACCTTTATGCAAAGGAGAGAAAATCAACACGGATCTTAGAAGTGGGTTGCGGTGTCGGGGCCAATCTTTGGTATTTGATCCAAGAAGGGTTTGATACCTACGGGTTGGATGGCTCAAAGACGGCGATTGAAAAGTGTGCGGCAAATTTAAAGAGACAAGACTTTTCCTGTAAGCTTTTTGTCAGCGATGCTGCCGATCTGAGATTCGAAGATAATTATTTTGATGCTGTTGTCGATATTGAATGTATTTATGCAAATACAATCGCGGATATCAAAAAGATTTTGCGGGAGATTTACAGGACATTAAAAGAAGGAGGACTTTTTTTCTCAATGATGTTTTCAAAAAAAACGTGGGGGTATGGTCTGGGTAAAGAAATTGAAAGTAATACTTTTGTAGAGATCAATAATCGGATTTTTGGGGGAAGAGGGATGGCTCATTTTTTTATAATTGAAGAAATCCATGGTCTTCTTTTAGAAATAGGTTTTAGAGATATCGAAATCAATGTTGCATCCAGAACTGAGAATAACCGGAAGTATATTATTGAAGAGCTTTTATGCCAGGCAAAAAAATAAATTATATCGGTGGTGATCTCGAACTGGATTTGTCTCTTCTGGCAAAGCCTGAAAACAATCAGTACCAAGATTACTTTTTGCTAAATGAAGCAAAGGACCATGTTTTGGTGAGCATGGGGAGAGATGCGCTGAAACTCGCACTCCTCACCGAAAGACTTCAGCCTGGGGATGAGGTTTTGGTTCCCTCTTTTCTTTGTATGAAAATCATTGATGTTCTCGAAGAACTCAAGCTGACATATCGGCTGTTCGATATTGGGGAACAATTTGAAATTGTTTCGAGTTTGCTCGATCTTGTCAGCGAAAAAACAAAGGCCGTTATTTTTATCAACTACTTCGGCTATTCTTCACCCGATTTTCATCTGATGGAGGCGATCAAAGGTAAGAATAAAAATATTGCGATTATTCTGGATTATGCCCAGTCGCTCTTTGCCATTACTCAGAATGTTTTGAAATCGTCCTTCGTCGATTACACGATTACCAGTCTCCGAAAATTTTTATCACTGCCAGATGGCGCCTTTCTGATTTCCAATAAGAGGGCCGTTGGTCGGAAATTTATTTTGCCGCAAACAAGAAAAGCCGTTTTTGAAAGGGGGCTTGGAAAAGTTGTGAAACAGTACTGTTTGAATTTAGACTATGAAGAAACTCTCTTGGAAAAATTGTATTTGGATTTAGTTTACGAGTCAGAGAAACATTTTGATTTAGAGAAGGAAATCTACAGTATTTCAGCACTTTCGTATGCACTTTTAAAGCGTATCGATTTTGAAGAGGTGGCCGCTAAACGACATCAGAACGCGCAATATTTATATGAACATTTCGATAGGACCCTCTTGCCAAAATGGGATGGAAAATCGGTCTTGCTTGTTGTGCCGATCTTGTTGAGAGAGAGAGAGCACGTTCGTTCTGCATTGATGAAGCAAAATATTTATTTGCCGGTTCACTGGCCGCTGGATGAAAGAATCGACAGAAAGAGATATTCAATTGCGCACAGCCTTTCTTCTAGAATACTTGGTTTAGTTCTCGATCAACGTTATGGGCCAGAGGAGATGAGATACCTGGTAGATCATTTTAAGGTGGCGGTATGACATCGCTTTACGATTCTATTTGCCGTTTAAATAGGCCCTACTTGATTGCCGAAGCGGGTGTGAATCATAATGGCAATATCAATTTGGCTTATCGCCTAATTGACGCCGCTAAACAAAGCGGAGCCGATGCTGTTAAATTCCAAATATTTAAAACAGAAAATCTGCTGACCCTGTCAGCACCTCTTGCTGAGTATCAGAAAAAAGAGGGTCTTGTGTCTCAATTTGAGATGGCCAAACAATTGGAACTCTCCTTTGATGATTTCAAGGCATTGAAAAATTATTCAGAAAAAGTGGGAATTACGTTTCTTTCGACCCCGGATGATGAAGAGAGTCTTGAATTTTTAAATGGCTTGGGTGTGGCGTTGATTAAAATTGGTTCAGGGGAAGTAACGAATTTGCCGTTTCTTCGCCTTGTCGCGAAAACAAAGAAATTCATTATTCTTTCAACAGGGATGTCAACGCTGGAAGAGGTTCAGGAAGCGGTGAAGGCGATTTTTAATGAAGGAAATCAACAACTTATTTTACTCCATTGTGTTTCCGCTTATCCAGCACCAGTAGAGCAGATCCATTTGAGAGCGATGGAGACTTTAAAAACGACCTTCAAGTTACCCGTTGGATTTTCAGACCACACCCTAGGCATTTCTATCTCCTTAGCTGCGGCGGCATTGGGAGCTAAGGTTATTGAAAAACATTTAACGATTGACAAAAATCTTTCGGGTCCGGACCATGCCAGCTCACTGAATCCTGCGGAGATGAAATCTTTGGCCGAAGGACTGGCTCAGGTGGCCATGGCGCTGGGAAACGGAGTTAAAAAACCGGCTCCTTGCGAGATCAATACAAAAACGGTGGTGCGAAAAAGTATTGTCGTGAACAAGGATCTCAAAAAAGGGGATATCATCAGCGCTCTGGATTTGGCTTGCAAAAGACCGGGAAACGGCATTGCCCCGAAATATTTGGATAAGATCGTCGGCTTAAAGGTGAAAAAAACGATCAAAAAAGACACGTTGCTGACTTGGGATATGCTGCAATGACGAAGAGACTCCCGCACCCTATCCGCGTCATTCCGCGCCTCGACATCAAGGGCCCCAATTTGGTCAAGGGGGTTCACTTGGAAGGCCTGCGTGTTCTCGGAAAACCGGAAAATTTTGCGCGCTACTATTATGAGCAGGGGGCGGATGAATTAATTTATATGGATATCGTGGCGAGTCTTTACGGTCGCAACAATCTTTTGCACATTGTGGAGAAGACATCGCGCGAGATTTTTATTCCTCTCACGGTTGGCGGGGGCTTAAGGACGATCGAGGATATTCGCGGCATTTTATGCGCCGGCGCCGACAAGGTGGCGCTCAACACCGCTGTTATTGCCAGACCGGAGTTCATTCGTGAGGCGGTAACCTGTTTTGGTTCTTCCACAATCGTTGTTTCAATCGAGGCCACCAAGCACGCGGGCGAAAAATATGAGTGCTACACCGATAACGGCCGGGTTCCCACTGGTTTTGATGCCATGGAGTGGGCACAAAGGGCTGCGGAGTTTGGAGCGGGAGAAATCTTGGTGACTTCCATTGACAAGGAAGGGACCGGCAAGGGGTATGACATTGAGTTAACAAGGCAGATTGCAGACCGGGTTTCGATTCCGGTGATCGCTTGCGGAGGGGCCGGCCGTCTTGAACATATACGGGATGTCATTGTCGATGGGCATGCCGATGCGGTCGTCATGGCCTCCGTCCTGCACTATGGGTATATTCGTGATCAGACGTCTGAACGAAAAGATTTTACCGAAGGGAATGTCAATTTTTTGATGAGCAAACAAGGTTATTCCAAGGTTCAGGAGGTTGCGTTGGACGAGATCAAAACTTATCTTGCCAATTTTGACATTGAAACACGAAGGAAGGTCCATGCCTCCTAAAAAAGTCGCCATCGTCAACTATGGCATGGGAAATCTTTTTAGTGTAAAGCACGCTTGTCTGGCCGCCGGTTTGTTTCCATGGATCACCGATTCTCCGGCGGAGATTTCAAAGGCGGATGCCCTCATTCTTCCGGGAGTCGGTGCGTTTGGAGAGGCCATGAAGATTTTAAATCGTCTTGGTCTCTCCACGGTTATCCGCGAATTCGTGGAAATGGACAAACCGGTCATGGGGATCTGTCTGGGGATGCAGTTGCTCATGACACGCAGTTTTGAATTTGGAAAACATGAAGGCCTTAACATCATTGAAGGAGAGGTTGTTTCTCTCAAGGAGGCTTTCAAGCCGGGTGAAAATTTCAAGGTGCCTCATGTAACCTGGAATAAAAATAAAACTCCTGAAGGGAAATCCTGGAAGGGATCGATGCTGGATGGAATGGCGAACGGTCAATATATGTATTTCGTTCATTCCTATTTTGTAACACCGCGCGACACCCACGTCGTTTTGTCCTCGACGCAGTATGGGGGTATTGTGTTTTGTTCCAGTCTTCAATATAAAAATGTCTTTGCCTGTCAGTATCATCCTGAACGGAGTGGGCCAGCCGGTTTAAAAATTTATTGTAATTTTGCAAATTTTATACAACAGATGTCCTTGGGAGGCGAATATGTCAGAGCCAGCTAGAGCCAAGTGGGGTTTGCCGGAAGAGGTCATCTATTGCAAGCGGTGTGTCGAGTCGAACCAGCGAATGATGGGTTCGATACAACATGCGGACACAAAAGACTCCAAAAAAGATACAACCATTTTTGATGAAGAGGGTGTTTGTTCCGCCTGTCTTTATTTTGATCAGAAGAAAAAAATAGATTGGAATGAACGCGAACAACAACTCAAAGATTTATGCGATCAATTTCGCAAAAAAGACGGCACCTATGATGTTTTGGTTCCCGGCAGCGGCGGTAAAGATAGTGTTTTTGCCTCCCATGTTCTTAAACATAAATACGGAATGAATCCTCTGACGGTGACTTGGGCGCCTCATATGTATACCGATATCGGTTGGAAAAATTTTCAGGCATGGATCCGAGCCGGTTTTGACAATATTCTTTTCACCCCCAATGGGAAGGTGCATGCCAAGCTGACACGACTGGCTTTTGAAAATTTACTCCATCCCTTTCAACCCTTTGTTCTGGGCCAATATTATCTGGCACCGAGAATGGCGATTGAAAGAAATATCAAACTGATTTTTTATGCCGACAGTTCGGCGGAGAGAGGTACGGGGAAAAATGTAAAAATGAGTGGTAACCAGTTTGACCCCCGCCTCTACAGTATTGAAAAGGGGCAAAAGCCATTTATTGCGGGTTTGCTGCCGGAGGAATTGGCAGAGCATGGTGTTTTTCAGCATGATTTGGCTCCTTACTGGCCATTAGATAGAGAGGTTCTTGAAAAGGCGGATATTGCGATTCATATGCTCCCTTATTATATCAACTACGATCCGCAGAAAATGTATTATTACGCCATTGAACACAGCGGTTTTCAACCTAATCCCGATGGGCGCAGTGAAGGGACCTACACCAAGTATTCCAGCCTGGATGACAAGGTCGATGGGTTTCACTATTTTACCTGGTTCATCAAGACGGGGCGTGCCAGGGCTACGGAGGATGCGTCATTAGAAATTCGCAATGGTCACATCACCCGTGAAGAAGGGGTGGCCTTGGTTCGACGCTTTGACGGAGAGTTTCCCAAAAAATATTTCAAGGATTTTCTGGACTACACCGGTTTGACGGAAGAGAGATTTTGGGATCTCATTAACAAGGGGAGATCCCCGCATCTGTGGGAAAGAGTGGGTGGAAAATGGGTGCTAAAACATCAGGTCTCTTGATTCATGAATAAAAATATTCAATCATTTTGTGTCGGTCTTGAAAGTACACTCCAGGATACCATTGCAAAAATGAACAAAAATCGCATGGGGGTCATTCTAGTCATCGACAAGGACAAACGCCTTTTGGGCACCATCACCGATGGTGATGTCCGTCGCGCGTTTCTGGCCAACTTTGCATTGCTTTCGTCAGTTACGATGGTGCTGGAACATAAGTCCAACACACAATACGCCACTCCTTTGGTAGCTTTTGACGGGCAAGACAAAACAGTTTATCTAGAACTGCTTAAAACGAGCCGTCTTTCGCATCTTCCTATTTTGAATGAAAAAAAACAGGTGGTTGGCCTAGTCTCTTCCGATGATTTTGTCATGGAGTCCTGTTCTTCACTCAAAGCGATGGTGATGGCTGGCGGCCGTGGGGCTCGTCTCTATCCTCTGACGGAAGATTTGCCCAAGCCGATGCTTCGCGTTGGAGACAAGCCACTTTTGGAGATCATCATTGATCAGCTCAAATCGCTGGGGATTAAAAATATCAACGTGACCATGCATCACAAGGCGGAAAAAATTACGGAACATTTTGGCAATGGCGATAACTTCGGCGTGAAACTGGATTATATTTCGGAAAATCGTCCCTTGGGGACAGCAGGGGCTTTAGGGCTCATTAAGCCCGGTGATGAAACTTTGCTTGTGATTAACGGTGACATTCTGACGCAAGTTGATTTCAAGGCGATGCACCAGTTTCATCGTGAACACGAAGCCGATTTGACCGTGGCAGTGCGTAAATATGATTTTCAGGTTCCCTATGGCGTTATTGAATGCGACGGGCCCCAAGTTCTCTATCTGAAAGAAAAACCGGTCTATAGTTTTTTTGTGAATGCCGGCATTTATCTTCTGGAACCGGTCGTCAATCAATATATTCCAAAGAGTGAGCGCTATGACATGACCGATTTGATTCAGAATCTGGTAAGTGCGGGACGTCGAGTGATCAGTTTTCCGGTGCATGAATGCTGGCTCGATATTGGAGAACATTCCGATTATAACAAGGCGCAAGAAGAAGCTGGAAAGTTCGTCTCACAAGGTTCATCTTAATCATGTCCGAAAAATTTATCCCCTTATCGGAGCCTCAAATCAGCGGCAACGAGTGGAAATACGTGAAAGAATGTCTCGATACGGGATGGGTTTCTTCTGCGGGAGTTTTTGTCGATCGTTTTGAAAAGACCGCTGCTTCTTATCTCGAGGCAAAATATGCCGTCGCCGTCGTCAATGGTACGGCAGCCCTTCATACTGCTTTGCTGGTTGCTGGCGTAAAACCGGAGGAGGAAGTTCTGGTTTCCAATTTGACCTTTGTCGCGCCGGTCAATGCTATTCTTTACTGCCGAGCGTATCCGGTCTTGATGGATGCGGATCCCAAAACATGGCAAATGGATACTACGAAGGTTGAACAATTTTTAGAGGAAGAGTGTGAATTGCGCGAAGACGGTTGTTTTAATAAAAAAACAGGGCGTCGTATATCTGCGATTGTTCCGGTTCATATTCTTGGATTGGGGTGTGCGATGGACAAGATTGTGGCGCTGGCCAGACGGTTTCTCCTAAAAGTGGTAGAAGATGCTGCAGAAGGAATGGGAGTTCGCTATCAGGGAAGACATGTTGGAACCTTTGGGGATATAGCCGCGTTCAGTTTCAACGGGAACAAGGTTATGACTACAGGGGGCGGGGGAATGGTAGTAACAGCCAATAAGCAGTATGCCGATCATGCCAGGTATTTAACCACCCAAGCCAAGGATGATCCTTCGGAATATATCCATAATGCCATTGGATATAATTACCGGTTGCCAAATGTTCTAGCGGCGATTGGGTTAGCGCAGTTGGAGAAATTAGAATCTTTTTTGATGAAGAAGCGAGAGAGTGCAAAATTCTACCAGGAAGCTTTACAAGACGAACAAGAAATCACACCGATGCCTATGCCAAAAGATTGTGAGCCCACCTTTTGGCTTTATACCATTTTGGTTACTGGAAAGGATTCAGGAAAAAGACGTAAGGCAATCATTCAATATCTCCATAAAAATGGGGTGGAAGCCCGATCTCTCTGGCATCCCATTCACAATATGCCTCCATATGTTCGTTTCCAGGCCTATCAAATTGAACATTCGATGCCTTTATATGAAAACGCGATTTGTTTGCCTTCCAGTGTGGGATTAACAACAGAGGATTTGCAAAAAGTTGTTGCTGTTCTTCGTCAGGGTTTGAAAAGTATCCGCGCATGAACAAACTATTTTTTGTCGAAAAGATAACGGTGCTAAACTGGCTGGTGTCTGTTTTGCCCTATATTGTTAAGGATCGGGGCGCTTATCTTTATTTTATCGATGCTTCCTGGTTTGGATTCTATTGGGCAAAACTAACGGCAACCCTTTTTGACATCCATTTGGAAAAACTGAATTTTCACCTTGTGGATATTAAGGATGAAAGAGGCTTGTTGTTGCGCTTGCGAATTGCTTCCCAGGATTTGCAAGATCTCAAAAAGAAAATACTAGAAACAAAAACCTTTCAAAATATTGTTCAGAAATTTCCCCATAAGGATTTTTCCTTTTATTTAAAAAAAGGTATCACATTGGTTGGATATGATTGGAAGGCGTTGTGGCGTGCCCTCTTGGTCGTTCAAATTGCCAATTGGAAACGGAGGCAGTCGCATGCGGAAGCGAAAAAATGCCTTTTGTTTTTGAAAGTCAGACCTTGGATGGATTCGATCAAACACTATGGTAACGATCAAGGCATTGATGTCATGCCTCTTTTAGCATTGCCAGGTTGGGACCTGCGAAAAAGTTTGGTGGCGGATGTTTATCGGAAAGCCAGAATCGTTTTGTGGCATTTGAAAAAACGCTCTTTTTTGAAAAAGAAATCTTCCCAAAAACCGGAACAAAAAAATACTCCGAAAGTCGTTCTCGAATGTCATTATCACTTAAATTTGAATCGACCTGAGATTTTTTCAGAACTTTTTTTCTGGCAAGAATCTGACCTTCGTGGGCAAGATGTGTTGATCACTTTTCATATTCAAAAAGAGCCTTTGGATGCTAAAAAATGGTCTGAATTAAGAGCGCATGGCATGAGTGCCGTTACTCTCGATCCAAGGGCCAGTCAAATCGTTGATTGTCCTCCTTTTTTACCCCCTCTTTTCAGCAGAAATGGAATTAAACGAGAGCAAATCGTGAAAAAAACCGGAGTGAAAGGATACGAAAAAAAATGGTTTCGAACAGAGATGGTTCAATATCAGGCCACGAAGAGTTATTGGATGAATTTCTTTGAAAAAACAAATGGAAAAATTTTTGTCACTTGGTTTCGCTATGATGGCAGACATTGTGTTATTCATGATGCTATTCAGTCATGTGGTGGGGTTATGGCTATATACCAGAGGGCTTTGGATACAACACCGACTCCTGACATTGCGATTCAGACGGATCTTTGTTTCGGTTATTCTCAATTTGCGGCACAAATTGAAAAAGATTCAGAGTCCAGCATTCCTTATTTTGTTATCACAGGCTATTTGGGGGATCATCGAATGGCGCTATTGCGGTCGAAGGCCCGAAGCGTTCGTGAGCAATTGCAAAAGAGCGGGGCTCGAAAGATTATCGCCTTTGCCGATGAAAATTCGGGTGACGACGCACGGTGGCATACCGGTCATGAGTTTATGCGAGTGAATTATGAGTTTTTGTTGGATAAAATTCTTTCCGATTCTTCTTTGGGATTGATTTTAAAACCAAAAGTTCCCTCTACATTGCGTCGTCGTTTGGGGTCGGTGACCGAACTGTTGGAAAAGACAGAGAAAACGGGCCGATGTTATATTTATGAAGAGGGAGCAGCACACGGCCATTATCCACCAGCGATTGCGGCGTTATCTGCCGACGTCGCCATTCACGGTCATTTGTGTGCAGCAACCGCTGGTCTTGATTTTGCCCTCACTGGCGTTCCCACTCTCCTAATGGATAGAGAAGGTTGGTCGGTCAGTCCTCTTTATCATTTGGGTGTCGGTCAAGTTGTTTTTAACGATTGGCCTTTGCTGTGGAAGACTCTTCAGGGACATTGGAAGAATCCCACCGGTGTTCCCGGATTTGGGGATTGGTCTAGAATGTTGAAGCAATTGGACCCCTTTCGAGATGGCAAGGCAGCCTACCGAATGGGTACTTATATTCGATGGATGATTGAAGACTTTAAGTCTGGACTTTCTCGCGAAATCGTGTTGGCCAATGCTGCACAGAGATATTGTGATCAGTGGGGTTCAGATAAAGTTCTCTCTATTAACGGATAAATGACATGGTACAAAAGAAACCTAAAGTTGCGCTTTTTGCTTATCACTCCGTAACCAATCTCAAACACTATTGGGATGTTTTAAAAGACCAGGTGGAATGCGTATGGGTTACCTTTTGTCCTCACGTTTTTCAGGATCTAAAGACGTTAGGAGTTGAGAATGTTCTTTTCAGGAATGGATGGGGATTAGATTTTCGATCAAGATGGTTGTCCAATGTTGCTAATTTTTTTTATAGCCGTTATCTTCAACGAAATTTGACAAGTATTTTTCATGATATGCTCAACCAATTTCGTCCGGATATCCTTATTTCAGATATCCATAAAGGGATGGTTGTAAACTATCAACCCTCCTGTGATTGCATGAAGGTTCAGGTTTTTCACTCGGTTTGTTACAAAGAATATTTCCTCTCTCCCAGTAACCTCGAATTAGATCTTCTTTTATTGCCGGGCGAAAATCATCTTAAACAATTGTCCAACCGATATGGAGATTTCATAGAACCAAACCAATTGAAAGTAGTGGGTTGGCCGCGGGCCGACGGTTTGGCCAAAACACATCTTGATGAGAAAGAAAGGGAAAGAATCCTTGCTTTGCTGGGACTGGATCCCGCACGAAAAACAGTTTTGTATGCCCCTACCCACGACTCCTTTTTTGAAAAGGGTCTTTTCCCTTGCTCCTTTGGAGACATGTGGGAGGCTTTTGAAATTTTCTGTTCCAGTGTGCGCGGTTTAGGGGGTAATTTGATTGTCAAGTTTCACCCCCTATCGCATAAGTTGATTCACGATAAAAGAGTGCACAAAATAGCGGATCGTTATGGGGTGTGCCTCGCTTACCGAAAAACCTCGTTGCATCTTGACGATACCCTGGAGAAATGGCTTCATGTGAGTGACGTTTTGGTGAGTGACGTATCTGGAATTCTCATCGATTTTTTAGCCTTGGATAAACCGCTTGTTTATATTGAACCCGATGCCTCTGATTTTTCATGGAGTAATGTTGACATTTCACCCGATCTGAGGGCTGGTGAAGTGGCCAATTCTATGGAAGCTTTGGTGGATGCTATAAAAATCTCCTTCAAAGAACCTAAAAAGTACTCTAAAGAACGAGAAAAGGTTCGGGAACAAGTCTTGGGTTCTTTGGATGGTGGTGCAGCTCAAAGGGGTGTTGAGGGTATTTTGGGTTATTATCCGCGATTTATTGAGTCACTGAAGGACCCAGTATTCAGAGAAAAAAGGTCACAGATGAAAGTGCAATTGCGAAAAAAATTCGGTTTGTTGTTTGAATAATTAAAGATGGAACAATATAGCAACGTTTATTGGAATAAATTCTATGAGGAGGGGTATGTTCCGGAGGAACCATCCTCTTTTGCGAGGTTTTGTCTTTCCAGAATTCAGACAGCGCAAGCCTCTTTTAAGGAGAATTACCTTTTAGAATTGGGTTGTGGCAACGGGCGTGATGCCTGGTTTTTTATCCGAAACAAGGTTTCGGTCTGGGCCTGTGATATTTGTCCGGTTGCCATCGAGAGAGTGCAAAGAAAAGCGCGGGCTGAGCAATATCCGACAGAACGCTTTTTTGAGGCCGATTTTACGGAATTTGAAAAGGGAGGATTAAATTCCCATTGTTTTGCTATCTATTCCCGTTTTACCCTGCATGCCATTGATGAGGAAGGGGCTCGCCGGCTTTTAAAATGGGCATCACAAATTCTACCCCACGGTGGTTTGCTTTGTATCGAGGTTCGTTCGGTGAAGGATCCCTTATTTCATAGTGGCCGCGGGATACCCGTCGGCAAAGATGCTTTTATTTACGAAGAGGGGCATTACCGGCGTTTTGTTCGAAAGGAAGAATTAAACCAGGAATTGGTCTCTCTGGGATTTGATTTAGAAGCGATGGTAGAAAGTGATAACCTCGCTGTTTTGGGAAGTGATAACCCTGTTGTCATTCGAGTTCTTGCAAGGAAAATATAGGTGGTGATTTCCTATGCCTATCAGCAATTGGCGGAGACTTGTTTTCGTTTGCGACAACAAGAGGGATTTCCCTTATGCGCCATCGATTGGCTTCACTTTAGCAATGCAAGATCTGACACCCAAAAGGCCATACTTTCTGGGTTATCTGCCCCCCGGTTTTTAGAATCATTGTTAAGAGGTCCGTGGCTTTTATTGCGTTCTTTCCATCTGTGTTTTTTAGTGGTCTGGACAAATCTTGTTTTACGCCATCGGATAGCTACTTTTGAACAATCTTCCTTTGATCTGGTCGCAAAAACGTGGACTCCCTCAGCCAAAATTGACGTGAACGATTTTTATTATGGGGATTTTCAAAAAAGAATCGGGGCCGAGCAACGAACGATGCTACTTTTATGTGGAAATGTTTCCAGAAAAAACTGGAGAAATTTTCTGCGACAATTTGATGATGAAAAATCTGTAAACCAAATTCCAGATATTTGCTTTTTTACCTTGTCTGATATTCTTAGAATGTTTTTTTTACAATGTTTTGCTGCTTTTCGGATGCACCGTTTAAGTCGTCGGGAAAGAGACCCTTTAAGAAAGAATATCGTGCTTTGGGCAAGGACGCATCTTTTAAGATTTCAAACGATGATGAATGGCCTCAATTTTTTTCTGGCTGCTAGAGTTGTAAGGCAATTCCAACCGAAGGCTTATGTGGCTCTTTACGAAGGCCATGCCTGGGAAGAATGCTCCTGGCGGGGAGTTAAAAGTACTGGACTCTCCTGCAAGACAGTCGGTTACCAACATACGGTCATCATGAGCCGAGCGTTGGATCTTCTGAAGCCAGAATCCAATGGATCTATCCAACCTGATATTATTTTATGTAGTGGCCGCCGGAGTTTAGAAATGATGCAGAAGGGAATCAGAAAAAACATTAGCCAGTATCTGGTTTTTGGTTCTTTTCGGACCTTCAAAAATGGTGCTTCCTTGCGGCCCCATCAGGGTCAACCTGTTATTCTAGTCACCCCCGAAGGGATTTTAGAGGAGGCAGCGCTCCTTTTCAATGTGGCGATAGAGACCGCCCAAAAATTGAAAGGGTGTCATTTTATTTTCCGTTGTCATCCGGTGCTTCCCATGACGAAGGTTTTACCTGTTTTAAATAGTGACCCCGGTCTTCTACCAAATATAGAAATGTCGAGCAATAATTTTGATGCTGATTTGGATCGTTCCTCAATTCTCTTTTATCGAGGGTCATCTACTGTTTTATATGCAATTCTAAAGGGTTTAAGACCCATTTATTATCATACTGGAGGAGAGATCATTGATCCTCTTCATGAATTATCGGAATGGAAAATAAACGTTGCTTCTTCGGCGGAACTGCAAAAAGTTTTAGCCAATTGGAATAGGAACTTTGATCAGGAATCGGAAGTACTATGGAAAAAGGCTAAGGAGTATGTACAGGATTATGTTCTGCCGGTGGAAGACAGTTCGTTGAAAAATTTTTTGGGGGTTCTAAATTAAAATGCGCTGTCTCATTTTAGGATATGGTTACATGGGCAGGACACGACATCAGCTTTTAAAAGGGCATTCCGCTGTTAAAGCTATCGGTATTTTTGATCCCTATATTGACCCGAAAAAAGAGAACATCCAGCAGGAATATTTGAACAGTCCTGACATTCCTTGGGATGCCTTTGACGCGGTTTTTGTTTGTACTCCCAATCATGTCACCGCTCAATACGTAATCGAGGGCTTAAAACATTGTGGCAATGTTTTTTGTGAAAAACCACCCGGAAGGAATTGGGAGGAACTCTGTGGCATTGATGAGGCAGCGAGCGCCAGGCCAGATCACACCTTGGTATTTGGTTTTAATCATCGTTTGCACCCTTCGGTGCAGACCGCCAAGGCCTTTATCGGTAAGGGGGGATTGGGAGAGGTTTTATATATGAAAGGGAGTTATGGGAAATCGGGGGGATCCAAGTATCGCGAGAGCTGGCGCAATCATCGTGCCACTTCGGGGGGAGGGATCTTGCTAGATCAAGGAATTCACATGCTCGACATTTTTCAGTTTTTTCTAGGCCCGTTACAGGTTGTTGATGCTGTCTTGGCCGATCTTTTTTGGAAATGTGATGTGGAAGATAATGCCTATGTTTTGTTAAAATCAGAAAAAGGGCAACCGGCATTCCTCCACTCTTCTGCAACATTATGGAAACATACATTTCATTTTGAGATTGGATGTCAGGATGGTTATTTGACTGCTTCTGGATTGTTGACGAAATCAGGAAGTTATGGGCGTGAAAAACTAGTTATTGGCAGAAGACAGTTTGAAGAAGAAGCATTTGCCTTGGGTAATCCCCGGGAAGAAATTATTTATTTTGATCGTGACGAATCATGGCAAAAAGAAATAGATGAGTTTTTGCAGGCAGTTCAAGAAAAGCGTCAAGCAACTTATGGAACCCTTACAGAGGCTAAACAAGTTATGGCCTTGATTCGGGATGTCTATCAGAGGACGCAAAGGGGTTAATATGCAATCGGTACAAACCAGCCACTTATTTTCACTCGCGGGGGTGAAACCGTTAGAAGGGTTGTTGAGATATCGAGACCATTGTCTGGTGGCAACAGAAAAAGCCTTAGCTCATTGCAACCAAAGACGGCGTGTCTCTCCTTGCAGTGGTGAAGAGCTCAAGCAGTGGAAAAAAGTGGGCAAATTCGAATACTTCCGTTGCGAGGCGAGTGGAAGCCTTTTTCTGGCGGATCTTCCGGAACCGGATATCTGGGCAGATTTGTTAAGGGAAGTCAGCCGCTATCGTGATTCTTCGAAAACCTTTCATCAGGAAATCCGACCCTCGCGGGCCGAAAATGTTTTGAAGCCAAAGTTGACATGGATTAAAAATGTTTTGCGCCTCCATAACATTCAAAATGCCTCGATCCTAGAGGTGGTTACCCCACCGAGTGATCTGACCCCCTTTCTTAAAAAATGCAATTATTTTGGTGAGGTACTAACGGTAGATGAGTCGGATCTCCTGAAACAGGAAACAATAAGGAATCATGCTTTCCATACAGCCCTTCTTCTGGAATCGCTAGACCGAATTTATGATCCTAAAAATTTATTGCAAGTTACAAGTCAACATCTTAAAAAGGGCGGGCTTATTTTTGTGACTGCGTTGGTTTCTTCCGGTTTTGATATGATGCTATTACAAGAGAAGAATATTTATCTTTTTCCTCCGGATCGAACCAATTGTTTTAGTCGAAAAGGTTTGGAGCAACTTCTGGAAAAATCAGGTTTTGAATTGTTGGAGGTAAGTACCCCTGGTATTTTGGATGTTGAAATTGTCAAAGCCCATCTCAAACAAGGAGCTTCCATCTCTCTCTCCACTTTTGAGCGTGCGTTATTGGATGCACCAGAGGAGGTCTGTAACGATTTCCAAGCTTTTTTGCAGAAATCGGAATTGAGTTCTTTCGCGCGCATCGTAGGGAGGAAAAAATGAAAAGGGCATTACTTTCTCGAAAGGTTTTGTTTGGCGCTTGGACCTCCCTTGCCCATCCGCAGATTATGGAGATGTTTGCTTCAATCATGAAACCTGATTTTTTAGGAATCGATATCGAGCATTCAACGATTAGTCAGGGGGAATCACAAAGGATTATAGCGGTTGGCCAAGCAAGTAGTATCCCTGTTTTGCCGCGGGTCGCTTCCCACAACGGAGAACAGATACGAAGGCTGCTCGATTCCGGTGCGAATGGCATTATTGTTCCGATGGTCAATACCGCTGCGGAAGTTGAGCAAATCATTCAATGGTGCAAGTATCCACCAGTAGGAAAAAGGGGATTTGGTGTGGCACGGGCGCAAGGATACGGAGCTTGCTTTGAGGAATATACTTCGACGTGGAATGAAAAATCGGTTTTGATCATTCAAATTGAATCAATTCAGGGAGTGGAAAATATTGACCATCTTTTAGATAACGAGCATGTGGACGGCGTGATGGTCGGCCCTTATGATATTTCAGGTTCTCTTGGCATTCCTGGCAAACTTTCAGACCCAAAAGTATTGAAGGCGAGTGAAAAAGTTATTGAAGCCTGCGCAAAACATGGCAAAGCCTGCGGTACCCAAATTACCGAGTTGCCTGATGAAACAAAAATGAGAAAGGCCATCGACAATGGTTATACTTTTATTGTGCTGGCCTCTGATATTTTTCTGATGTGGAGATGGTCGGGACAGATGAAGGGCCTCATCAACAAAATAAGAATGACAACAAGATGAATATCGAGGAACGGTTTCATTTAAGAGGGAAAGTGGCAGTAGTGGTCGGAGGGGCTGGTTATCTTTGTTCAACCCTTTCGGGGGCCTTTTTGGAATCAGGAATGAAAGTAGTCATATTAGATATGGCTAAAGAACCGCCGGCTGATTTATCTGGAAAGGCACTTTATCTTAATGCGAATGCTATTTCCAAACAAGGTTTAATCGAAGCGCGCGAGACAATTCTTAAAACCTTTGGGAAAGTGGATGTATTGCTCAACGGAGCGACGGTGAATGCACCGACACCCTTCTTGGAAATTACCGAAGAGGAAATGGATCGTATTTTGGCAGCTAATGTCAAAGCAGTTTTCTTTGCCTGTCAGGTTTTTGGCGAAGCGATGGTTAAACAAAAATCGGGGAGTATCATCAATTTTGCTTCGGCCTCGTCCGGCCCGCCGCTTTCTAAAGCGTTTACTTATTCTGTTGCCAAAGCCGGTGTTGCAAACATTACACAAAATCTTGCGCGTGAATGGGCACCTTATAATGTGAGGGTCAATGCCCTGCGGCCCGGTTTTTTCCCGACGGAGTGGAGTAAAAAACATTTTATTGATGAAAAACGGAAAGTCGATATTTTGCGCCACACTCCCATGGGGCGTTTTGGAGAGCCAGAGGAGCTGATTGGTGCTACTTTATGGCTGGCCTCCGATGCGGCATCGTTTGTGACTGGTTCTATTATTGCCGTCGATGGTGGTTTTACGGCGATGACGATTTAAAAAATGGGAATTAGAAACTAAAAAAGGAGAACGAAACAATGAAAAATTTTATTAAAAACCAGTTAAAAACTGTATTTAAGAAGGTGCTTCCATCCTATGTTACCTTTGACCAAAATAGAAACGATCGTTCTGGGGCTTTACATAAAGCATGGGGCCATATAATTTCAAATAATATTAGAGGTGCTTATTATGAATTTGGAGTTTATAAAGGGGACAGTCTTTATGAATCTTTAAGGATATACAACGAGTATCTTAACTGGATTCGAAATCAGAAAAAATCTCAAGAATTATGGAGAAGAAAAGTTGATTGGTTTGTTGGTCATCAGTTTTATGCTTTTGATACTTTTGAAGGAATGCCTGCAAATGAGGAAGAACATCATGCTTTTAAAAGGGGGTATTT
This sequence comes from Deltaproteobacteria bacterium RIFCSPHIGHO2_01_FULL_43_49, assembly GCA_001798075.1. Taxonomy (GTDB): domain Bacteria; phylum UBA10199; class UBA10199; order SPLOWO2-01-44-7; family SPLOWO2-01-44-7; genus SPLOWO2-01-44-7. Next base: position 77,028 of record MGRG01000008.1, read on the forward strand.
CTTGGCTGGCATCGAAGAAGTACAAGCAAGGTTAGCTCCATTACCTGGTAGTGAAAAAATAGGGTATTTTCAAGGTACATTTAAGCAAGTTGCAAAACAGTTTGTATGTGTGGGGGGGTGCGCAGTAGCTAAAAATTTAGATAAAGTGGCTATTGCCAATGTTGATTGTGATCTATACAGCTCCACTGTAGATGCTCTGCGAATTTTAGAGGGAAAACTGCAACAAGGGAGTGTATTACTTTTTGACGATTGGTATCAGTTTAATGCGGACAATAATCAAGGGCAAAGGAGGGGAGTAAAAGAGTTTTTAAATAAAAATAAGCAGATTATTTTGGAAGAATACATAACCTATAGCCATTGTGGTAAAGCTTTTATTGTTCAAATGGAGGATAAGTAATTCCAAAATATGGGCAAAATCATTGCTATTACAGGAGGAAATCGGGGGATAGGAAAAGCCATTGCTGAATTTTTTGCTCAAAACGGTTGTTGTGTAGCTGTCTCTTCTCGTTCGCCCAAAAATAACCAATTAGTAAGGGGAATTATTCATTTCCAAATGGATGTTCGAAAGCGTGAGGAACAAGATCAATTTGTTGCTTTTGTCTTAAAAAGTTTTGGCACTTTGGATGTTTTTATCAATTGTGCAGGGAATTCTCGGTGGCGACCCATAGAAAAAATAGAAGAAGATTTTGCAGAAGAGATCATTGAAACTAATTTAATGGGGACGCTGTGGGGTTGTGCCGCGGCTTCACAGGTGATGAAAAATGGAGGTACCATTATTAATATTTCTAGCCTTGCTGGAAAACGAGGTTCTGTAAATAACAGTGCTTATTGTGCGGCGAAATTTGGTGTGAACGGCATCACGCAGGCTTTGGCCAAGGAATTGGGGCCGAGAGGTATCCGTGTCAATGCCGTTTGCCCTGTTTATGTCCAAACTCCTTATATTTTAAAGTCTTTGGAAGAGAAAGCCTCTCCGGCTCAAGGACAATCCGTTCCCGAATATCTGAAAACATTCGCTCAAACACAAACAGCCTTAGGACGACTCCCTACAGAAAAAGAAGTCGCCAAGGTCGTCTATTTCCTTTCGAGTTCAGAGGCTTCGGCAATTACCGGCCAATGTATCAATGTTGATTGCGGAGTCTTTCCTCAATAATTTGATTTTATGAAAACACGCATTGCCGCCATCATCCCTGCCCGCATGGCCTCAACCCGTTTTCCAAATAAACCACTTTTGGAAATTGAGGGGTTGCCGATGATTGAGCATGTTCGACGTCGTGCACTTCTTTGTAAGGGATTTGCAGAAGTCGTCGTGGCAACTTGTGATGAAGCCATTGCCTTTGCGGTGAAGCGCTTTGACGGCAAAGTTGTCATGACCTCTGACAAACACTGCATTGCTACGGAGCGTATCGTTGAGGCCGCCCAACATCTAGACTGCACACATGTCGTCAACGTGCAAGGAGATGAAATTTTGCTCGTGCCATCTGATTTAGAAAAAATGTTGGGGGATATTATGTCTAATCCGAAAGGGCCTGTTTGGAATGCGATTGCCCCTCTGACGACGAAAGAATCATTACGAGACTCTTCGATGGTTAAATGCGTTGTTTCCCAAACAGATCATCTTCTTTTTTGTTCGCGCAATTTTTCTACTTTGCCTTTTAAGGGTGACACCTTACACCCTGTTTTTCTGGTTGTTGGTATTTTGGCCTATCATCGCTCTTTTTTGGAACGGATTCCTCAAATATCCCCAACGCCTCTTGAAATGTTGGAGTCGATCGAACAGTCTCGGTTTTTGGAAAATGACATCCCAATCCGAGCAGTTCGATTCGAAAAAGCTTATCCGGGGATTAATACCCCCCAAGAGGCTGAGGCTGTCAAAAGAATATTAAAGGAGGATCCTATCCAAAGAGCTATTTTGAAAGAGATTTTATGAAAAGCAGAAAAATTTACGTTGCTTTATCACAATTTTGTGAAAATGACGAGCGACCTCGTAAGGTTTTACAAGAGGCTGGATTCATTGTGGAGGAGAATAAAACAGGCCGCCGAATCAAAAGAGAAGAGATGCTGGATGCACTTAAAGAGGCGGACGCTGTTTTAGCAGCTGTCGAACCTTATGATGCAGAGTTGTTGGCACAATTACCAAAGCTTCAATGTATTAGCCGTTGCGGTGTTGGAACGGACGCCATTGATTTAGAAGTGGCGAAAAAATATGAGAAAACGGTGCTAGTGACCGCCGATGAGATTATAGAACCGGTGGCACAAATGACGTTAGCGATGATTCTGGCGTTGGCTAGGAATTTTTCCCTGCATGCTCATGATTTTAAGGAGGCTCTTTGGAAAAAACATACCGGTTGGCTTTTGTCTGAATGGACGATTGGGCTTATTGGTTTTGGGAAGATCGGCCGCAAAGTTGAAGAATACTTGAGACCCTTTGGTGTCTGTGTGTTAGTTTGCGATCCTTATTTGAATAAGGAAAAGATTCCGAAGGGAGTGACTCTTTGTGATTTGCCTACTCTTTTGGGAAAATCGGATTTAGTTTCCCTTCACCTTGCTCGGGATTCAAAAGAAGGTTATTTAATTACCGCCAGAGAATTTGCCCAGATGAAGAAAGGGAGTTTTTTCGTCAATACAGCGCGAGGGTATATGGTTGAAGAAATGGCGCTCCAGGCCGCACTGAAATCGGGCCATCTTGCCGGTGCGGCCCTCGATGTTTTTGAGCAGGAACCGTATCCGGGTCCGCTAACGAAATATTCCAACGTAATCCTAACACCGCACATTGCTACTTTGACAAGAGCGTCTCGTACCGCTATGGAACTCGGCTGTGCCCAAAATGTTGTATTTTTTTTTAAACAAATAGGAGAAAAGGATGGTCTCTGAAAAAATCAAAACTGTTATTCAATTACAAGAGATTTTGGGTGATCTCAAAAAATCTGGGAAAAAAATTGTTCAATGCCACGGTACTTTTGATTTATTGCATCCAGGTCATTTGAAACATTTAGAGGCTGCTAGGTCCTATGGGGATATTTTAGTTGTAACTATTACAGCAGATGCTTGGGTGAATCGGGGTCCGGGGCGCCCTATTTATAATCAAAATGTCCGCGCTCAATTTTTGGCTGGAATGCAATGTGTTCATTTTGTCGCGATCGATGATAAACCAACTCCTATTGAAATTTTAAAAAGATTGAAACCAGATATATTTGTGAAGGGAGGGGATTATGAAGAAAAAGCTAGGGAACCACACAGTTTAACTCACGAGGAAAAAAGGGTTGTAGAGTCTTATGGTGGTCAGATAAAATTTACTCACGAAGATCTTGTGTTCAGCTCTTCTCAACTTCTCAATGATTTCTTCTATGTTTTTCCAGAATCGACACAGGTTTTTTTGAATCATTTTAAGAAAGTATACGATCTTAATTTTTTTACAAATTATTTTGAAAAGACAAGACGCTTAAAAATTTTGACAGTAGGTGATACTATTATTGATGAATATCACTATGGCGATGTTGTTGGGGGGGGCTCCAAGGAAAACATGCTTGTTTTTAAATATAAAGAAAACGAGATGTTTGCTGGCGGAGCTGTTGCCACCGCCAATAACATCTCCCTTTATTCGCAATTCGTAGAACTTTGTACATGCCTTGGTTGTGTCGATTCCAAAGAAAATTTTGTTCGTGATCACCTAAAACCGAATGTTTCTTTAAAGCCATTTTACAGGTCTAATGGTTGCACGGTTGTCAATCGCAGATTTGCTGAAGAAATTTTTGTGGCAAAATTATTTGAAGAATATTTCATCAATGATGAACCCTTAGATGTGGTTACAGAAAAGAAAGTTTGTGACTATTTAGAGAAAATAATCGACGATTATGATTTGGTCGTTGTTAATGATTTTGGTTTTGGATTTATAGGGCCTCAAGTGATTGATTTAGTTTGTAAACGGGCAAAATTTTTAGCCGTGAATACACAAACGAATAGTGTCAATCGCGGATTTAATTTAATTACCAAGTACTCGAGGGCCGATTATGTTTGTATTGACCAGCCAGAATTGCGTTTAGCATTTTCTAATAAATATGGCGATATTCAAGATATGATTTACCGTCTAGTAGAGAAAATGTTGCCTACAAAAGTAGCAATTACCCTAGGCCATGATGGTTCCATGACCCATGATGTTTCTAAGGATCAATTTTATAAAATACCCGTTTTCTCTAAAAAAATCGTTGATCGTGTGGGGGCTGGAGATGCCTATTTTTCTGTGACGACGCCTTGTGTATTTGCTGGCATGCCAATGGATGCGATTGGTTTTTTAGGTAATGCGGTTGGGGCTATTGCAGTTACCATTGTTTGCAATCGATCTTCGGTAGAACCCCCCGTACTAACCAATTTTATCAAAACATTATTAAAATAATCGATGACACCCTCTCTTTCCGTTGTCATTGCTGTTTATAATGAAGAGGTGAGTATTGCTTATGTTGTTGATGCGGTTCTTGCGGCTGTGGAGGGTTTTATTGACTATGAGATCATTGTTGTCAATGATGCCAGTACCGATAAAACGGCTGTGATTGTTGAGGAGTTTGTAAAAAAAAATAACAAAATTCGCGTCATCCATAACCCAAAAAACATGAATTGGGGATATAGTCTTTGTGAAGGGGTCAGAGTAGCAACTAAGAATTATGTATGTATGCTTCCGGGTGATGGGGATATCTTGCCCGATGCTTTTAAATTGATTCTTCGTTCAGTTGGAAAAAGAGATTTAGTATTGGCCTATCATGGAAATTCTACAGTTCGTGTTTGGTTAAGACGGTTTGTGTCCAGTTTATTTATTCACATGATGAATGCCCTTTTTGGACTTCAATTGCGTTATTACAACGGCCCCTGTATCTTTCCTACAGAGCGTTTGAAACAATGGGGAGTAAAGACATACGGATTTGCATATATCGCCGAGTTAGTCGTCTTGTTTTTAAAAGACCGCAAGCATCGAACCACCTATTTGGAAGTTCCGATGATGATTCGCCCGGAGCGAAAGGGAGCTAATCTTCAAGTATTCCGACCATGGAATTTCCTGGGCGTTTTAAAAACAATCGTTTCTTTATTTTGGCGAGTTCAAATTGTCACACTCATAAAAGGGATTTTTAATTTTGCTGGGGATAAGTTTAAGTTGTTTCAATCATGAGATATATTATTATTGGTTACGGGAATATTGGCAAAAAAAGGAAGGGGGTTTTGGGTGAGAAGTGTGTTGCCACCGTTGACCCCACCAGCCCAGAAGCTGATTACAAAGATTATAGAGATGCTCCCCTCTCTGATTTTGATGCCGCTATTTTAGCAACTCCGGACTCTGTTAAATTCGAGATCCTAAAATATCTTTTAGAGAATGGTAAACACAGCCTTGTAGAAAAACCCTTATTTCTTGAGAAATCAGAAATGGACACCCTTCGTTATTTGGCCCTCAAAAAGAAGGTAATTTGGTATACTTCTTATAACCATCGTTTTGAAACCCTCATCCTCAAGTTGAAACAACGGCTTGAAGAAAAATCTTTGGGCCAAATTTATTTTGGCAATTTTGTTTATGGTAATGGGACAGTCGGGAATATCGTGAATCATTGGCGTGATCGTGGCAATGGTGTTTTAGAAGATTTGGGATGTCATCTTATGGACTTGGCTACTTATTTGCTACCTTCTTTTGATTTTAAGTATAGAAAAATCCGCGGTCATTCTTTTGAGGCAAGGTCCTGTGATTATTTTTCCTTTGTAACTATGGATGGACGCTTTCAATTTTTGTGCAGTAGCCTCATTTGGAAAAATACTTTTCGCATCGAAATTTATGGGAGCCGCGGTTCTCTTCATCTAGATGGGCTGTGTAAATGGGGAGAGAGCCAATTGGTTCAACGAGAACGTATTTTCCCAAGCGGGGTTCCCAAGGAAAACACATGGATGGCAACGGGTCCAGATGAATCTTGGAGTCGCGATATTGAGTATTTCGAAGGGAGGATGGTTTTAAAAGAGACATCCTATGAAAATGATCTTTATCTATCAGATTCAATCCGATCAATGATTCTAGGCTTACAATGAATTCTTCTTACAAAATTGTTATTACGGGTGGAGGCTCTGGAATTGGTGAGGCTTTAGCCAGAGCATTGGCTACTTCTGGACATTCTGTGATTATTTGCGGACGTAGGGTTTCAAATCTGAGGCGTGTTGCGAAAGCATCGAAGGGTATTTCCTATTTTTCATGCGATGTCTCTGACGAATCTTGTGTTACTGCCTTTGCCGAATTTGTGAATAACAGTTTTGGTGAAGTAGATGTGTTGATTAATAGTGCTGGGCTTCAAGGGGAAATTGGGCGATTCGATAAAACGGGTTCGAATGCTTGGAAAAAAACATTTGAGATCAATCTGTTTGGGACCTATCTTGTTACCAAACATTTTTTAAAACTTCTTGTGAGATCTAAAATTAAAAAGATTATTAATTTTTCAGGAGGAGGAGCATTTAATCCCTTTCCTTATTATAGTGCCTATGCTGTTTCTAAAGTTGCTGTTGTTCGATTTTCCGAGAATATTGCGATGGAGCTTGCAGAATTAGGCATACAAGTTAACTGTGTGGCCCCAGGATTTGTGCCTACAGAAATTCATGAAACGACGCTCCGTGCTGGCCCTGATGTTGCTGGAAAGGATTATTATCATTTTACGGTGGAAAAATTGAAAAGTGGGTCTGTTCCTATGGATGTAGTTATTCGATGTATTCAGTTTTTAATTTCTCCTGAATCCAAAGGTCTTACGGGTAAAACAATCAGTGCGAGTTTTGATCCATGGGAAACTGAAAAATTTGGGAATTGTATTGACAGTCTTGTCAATTCCGAATTATACACGCTACGCCGTATTAATCTTAGTCATTTGGATCAAGAGGATAAGCTAAAAAACGAATTAAAATGAATCCTATAGGAACAGTTTTAGTAACAGGGGGTGCTGGTTATGTTGGTTCTGTCTTGGTTCCACGGCTTTTGCTACAAAACTATACTGTTAAAGTTTTAGATTTATATTTGTTTGGTGACCATGTTTTAGCCTCTGTAAAAAATAAGCTAAACTTGAAGGAAATAAAAGGGGATATCCGCGATCAAGAACTTTTGAAAAGGGAGCTTCATGGTTGTGATGCGGTGATTCATCTTGCCTGTATTTCGAATGATCCTAGTTTCGAACTTAATCCTAATTTAAGTCGTGCGATTAATTACGATGCCTTTGAACCGCTGGTGCGAATCAGTAAGGAGAGCGGGGTAAAACGTTTTGTTTATGCCTCTACGTCGAGTGTTTATGGAATCAGCAATGCCAAAGATGTGACAGAAGAATACCCTTTAATTCCTGTTTCAGATTACAATAAATATAAGGGATTATGTGAGCCAGTGCTGTTGCGATACCAATCAGATGAATTTGTACCCATTATTCTTCGTCCAGCAACGATTTGTGGTTACTCACCACGCCAACGTTTAGATCTAACAGTGAATATTTTGACAAATCACGCTGTGAATACTGATCAAATTACAGTTTTTGGTGGCCTTCAAAGGCGTCCTAATCTTCATATTGAGGACATGGTTGATCTTTATCTTTTGCTATTAACTCTCCCAAGTGAAAAAGTCGCTGGAAAAATTTATAATGTCGGGTATCAAAATAGAACGATTGCCGACATGGCAGAGCTTGTGCGGGAGGTGGTGCGGAAAGAAATACCAGAAAAAAAGAATTTGCAGATTGTAACAACATCTTCACAAGATAAGCGCTCCTATCATATCTCTTCAGAAAAAATAAAGCGGGAGTTGAATTTTATTCCGAGACGAACGATTGAAGATGCGGTACGGAACTTAATTTCTGCTTTTCAAATGGGGAAACTCCCTCAGTCAATGTCGGCCAGTCATTATTATAATATCAAAACTATGAAGGGATTGCGGCTAGCGTAAATGAATCACGGTGAACTTTTAAAAATGGGTGAATACAATCACTTATCTATTGAGGGATGTTCTCCCGATATAATACGTTGTCTCTATCGATTCATGTTACGTCTTCGCCGGTGTCAGGAGGCCTTGATTAAAGAATATTATCCAGCAGATGAGATGCGTTGTCCCGTTCATTTTTGTATTGGGCAGGAAGCTTCTCCCGCAGCATTGTCACTTTTACTGTCTCAGAGCGACTATTTGCTTAGTCATCATCGTTGTCACGGCTACTATTTAGCAAAGGGAGGCTCTATGAACGCTCTCTTTGCTGAAATTTATGGCCGTGCAACGGGAGCAAATGGTGGCATTGCAGGATCTCAGGATATTTCCGTTCATGATCTTAATTTTTTTAGTGGTGCTATTTTATCGGGTTCTGTTGCCATTGCTGTTGGAGTTGCTTTGGGTTTTCAAACCAAAGCTCTTAGAAGCGTTGCTGTGACCGCTTTTGGAGATGGCGCTACAGATCAGGGGATTTTTTGGGAGGCCATAAATTATGCGGTGCTCCGCCGTCTCCCCCTCGTTTTTGTCTGTGAAAATAACCGGTATTCGACTTACGCTCCTCTCTCAAAACGCCAGGGGAAAGAGAATATCAGTGAACGTGTTCAGTCGTTTGGCATGAATGTAAAAACTGTTTTTGGCAATGATGTCGCATTGCTTTATTCTGTATTTTCTAATGCGATTGAGGAAGCACGAGAGGGGAGAGGCCCCTGTTTTATAGAGGCTTTTACTTATCGTTGGAATGCCCATGTGGGACCAGGAGAAGATGATTATCTGGGTTATCGCTCCGTTGCTGAACGGGAGTTTTGGAAAAAGAATTGCCCCATCGCATTACTTGAAAAGCAAATGGTAGGACAAAACTTGATGGATTCTAAAATCAAGGAAAAGATGATTGTAGAGATCGATCAAGAAATTGCCACTGCCTTTCAGTTTGCAAAGGAAAGTCCTTTCCCTCATTTAAAAGAATGGTCGCAACTTAATTACAATATAGATACCCCCCAGGCAGATCGATTATTGGAAACGATAGACTCTAGTTTTTTTGATCAGAACCAGAAGGAAGCAATGCCAGGCCCTTATTGATTGGGATGAAGAGAGAATGACACAACAGACCTATTCAAAAGCGATCAATCAGGCGCTCTATCAGGCGATGGAACTGAGTTCCAATGTATTAGTTCTGGGTCAGTTAGTGGATTATCAATCTGGAGTTTTTGGGACAACAACGGGTCTGGTTGACAAATTTGGTACCCAGCGCGTTTGTGATTTTCCTGTGGCAGAAAGTTTGATGACATCAACGGGTATTGGTTTAGCAATGAGTGGAATGAGGCCGGTTTTGGTTCACCAACGGGTCGATTTTATGATGTATTCGCTTGATGCGATTGTGAATTGGTTGTCGCTGATGCGTTTTAAGTCGAATGGGAAGCTTTCTTTGCCAGTAACCATTCGGGCGATTGTTGGTAAAGGATGGGGCCAAGGACCTCAACACTCTAAAAGCATGCACGCTTGGTTCGCGCATCTGCCTGGCCTGAGAGTCGCTGTCCCTGCAACAGCCTATGACATAAAAGGATTGTTATTGGAGAGTATTTTTGGGGAAAATCCAACGATAATTATTGAACACCGTTCTCTTTTTTCCATGACTTCGGAAGTGCCAGATATTCCCTATCGAGTTCGTTTTGGAGAAGCGGTTGTAAGACGCAAAGGAAAGGATGTTACCATTGTTGCCATCGGATTTATGGTTCCACAGGCTTTACGAGCTGCTGAAAAATTAGCTTTGGAAGGGATAGATGCTGAGGTTCTTGATTTAAGAACGATTTCTCCGTTGGATGAGGAGGCCATTTGTAACTCAGTTGCAAAGACAGGAAAACTGGTTGTGATGGATCCAGCCTGGAAGTCAATCGGAATGGCTGCGGAAGTGATTGCACTTGTATCAGAAAAGATGGGTTCCAATTTCAAAACAAAACCGGCTCGTATTTGTTATCCCAATAGCCATACACCAGCAAGTTCTGCTCTGGAGGTGGAATATTATCCTAACGAAACAAGTATAGCCAATGTCATTCGAAGTGTTGTTTATGCATAGGGCCAAAATTAAATCTTTTTTTACTTCCCAGATAGCATTTGAGCTTGGTTTATGGTTGGCCGGATGTTTTTTTTGGTGTTGGTTTTTATTGTATGGCAATCCTCAATTCTCAGCATATGATTGGCCAATTACTTATCAACGTTTTGCTGTGTTAAAGACAGCTTTTGAACAAAACATTTTTCCATTTTATGCATCACTGTTTTTGGAAGAATTACCTTCAAAAGTCTTTTTCCTTAAAACGGATCGATTTCTAGCGGATATCAATTTGACTTGGTCTCCTCAGATTTTATCTCTTTCTTTCTTGTCTGTGCGTGGTTTTCTCTTAACCCATCTTTTATTTTTATACTCAGTAGGTTTTCTTGGATTTTTGGCGCTCGTCCGCAAAATTCAAATGTCTCGTTTTGCGATTTTTACATCTTTTTCTATTTATTATTTATGTGGATTTTTTACATCAGCCATTAGTACGGGGCAAATTGTTGATGGTGGTTATTTTTTTTGGAGTTGGATTCTTTTTTTTTCATGGCGCATTTTTGAATTAGCAGAGCCGGCTGTGGCCATACAGGATAAGAGAAAAATTTGGAGAACTGTTTGTTTTTTGGCGTTAATGAGTATGCTTGTTTGTATGCAAGGAAGTTTTCACTATTACTATCATACGTTATTGTTTATGGGACTTTGTCTTTGTTGCGGACGTCGGGCTTCTCCTTTTTTCTCAGCCGCCCTACTGTTTTCTTTGATTTTAGGGGCGTTTCGTATTATTCCCAGCTTTTTTTTTAGTGGATATGTTGGCCCTGAGGTTATGAGGGGTGTTAATGGTGGACTTGGGGGGTGGTACCCACTGATGAATGATGCCCTTCATCAACCGTTAATTCCTTTTCCTTTGATACCAGCCTATTGGCTCTCCGGTTTGGCTGAGGCCTTAACTGTTATTCGGGATGTAAGATACATCGGATCCTATTGGAATGGAAGGGAGTACATGTACTTAGCTGAATTTGGAGCGTTTGATTACTTTATCGGTTTTGGAGCGTTCATTTTAATTGTCATTGGAATTTTCTGGCTTCTTAAAAATTATAAAATCGATTGGAGGTGGAAAAGAAGCCATGTCAAAATAATAATGGTTGCGTCCGTTTTCTTAATATTTAGTGTCGGACTAATTTACGGTCGATTATTCAACCTCTTTTTATCCCCTGTTTTTCATTTGCCAGTTCCAGAGCGAGTGCCAAGTCGTATGCTGATAGCACCTCTCTTGATTTTAGTTGTTTCTGGGGCCTATGGATTTGATAAATGGGTCGGGGCATTATCGTCCTTGAGTCGACGGGTAACTGTTAAATCCCTGTTTCTATTTATTATCCTTCTCGAGTTATTCGCACATGCTTCTCTTTGGCGTGTTTCGCATGTGGAAACCATTGCTATGCCTAATTCCATTCTATATGCGGGGTCGCCTTTTGAGAAATCTTTATCGGCAGATGCCAAAATTTTTGACAGGCCATTAGAAGTAGGATATCGGAACTCCCTTGTGGAAGGAGGTATTGTCTCGGCATTCGGTTTATTCGTTGTTATGGCAATTCTATTGGTTCAAAGAAGGAAAGTTGTGGTTGTCGAGGGTAGAACAACGCTAAAGGGAGAAAAATGACACTCGTTCAACATTGCATTTCTAAAGTGGATAACCGATATCCATTGACCTTGATTGATATCGGGGCCATGGGTGGTATTCCGCACAAGTGGGAATCTTTGCGAAAGGTCATGCGTATCCTCGCTTTCGAGCCAGATGAGCGCGAGTTTTCAAAATTAGAGAGTAACGATCGTTTAAAATATTATAATTGTCTGCTCTATAGTCATACGCAAAATCTAAAATTGCATATTTCCAAAGATGCCGGTCGCTCTTCTTTGACCCCCCAATATCAATGAGCTCTCTCAATATCCTCGCGTGGAGCGGTTCAATACGGTGCGAACAGTGGACATTGAATCTAAACAGGTAAAAAGTATGGATGAGGTGATTCGTGAGAACAGGATTTCGGATATTGATTTCGTAAAGATAGATACGGAGGGGGCAGAATTAGCGATTTTGAAAGGGAGCCAAGAGGAGGTCTCGCCAAAGATTTTTGGTTTACAAGTGGAGGTAGAATTTATTGAAAAATGTGTTGGGCAACCTCTTTTTCGCGATGTGGATTATTTTTTAAATCAAAAAGGATTTCAAATTATGGATCTGCGCCGGCAGTTCTGGAAACGGAAAGTTTTTAACAACTTTAGTGGCAAAGGACAGCTGGTTTTTGGGGATGCGTTATACTTTAAGCGATTAAATGTGTTGGCCGAGGAGTGGTCGTCCCTTTCGGATAAGGGCCAGCGTCTCTCCAAGCTGTACAAAGCTGTTTTGTGCTCTTTGGTTTGCCGTATGTTTGACTACAGTATTGCCATTGTAGAGATAGGCCGAGAACGAGGGTTCTTGGATAGTGGGGAAGCGGGAGAGTTATCCGCCTGGATCGAGGCAGAGGCCCGCCATAGGGAGTTACCCAATTTCCCTGGACGCGAAAAACTTTATGCCTTGTTTAACCGAATAGCGGAAGCCCTTAAACCAAAGTCCTTTTGGGGGTTTTCAGATAGCGACCGTCTGATAGGAAATATCAAGGATTTGTAAAAAGCCGATGAAAACAAGAATCATTGAAGAAAAAAAATTTGTTACAAAAGATATTCAAACCAAAGAACCGAACGGCCTTTTGGCTTCTTTATGGAAAGATTGGGAAAAGATTTTCAAAGTAGATCCCAAACAGGTTTATCTCAATGTGTGTGTTCCCAAGGCGGTCAAAGGGCCGCATCTGCATAAGAATCGATGGGATCATTTTGTTTGTATTCGTGGAAAAATCCGCTTCATCATCCAATGGGGAGAAGAATACGAAGAGATTGAAGTGGATGCTGACAACGACCCGTGTTTTAAGATTGTGGAGATTCCGCCAGCGGTCGCCTGTGCTATTCAAAATATTGGAAGCCAAGAAGCTTGGTTTTTAAATATGCCAAATCCGGCTTGGCATCCGGAAAAACAAGATGATCATTCCGTTGATTTTACAGGCTATGTCTGGAGGGATTTATGAAAGGGGTTTTGCTGGCGGGAGGATCAGGAACAAGACTTTATCCCTTAACAAGGGGGGTCAATAAGCATTTGCTGCCGGTGGGCAATAAACCGATGATTTTATACCCGTTGGAGAAGTTGACTAAGGTTGGAGTGAAGGATGTTTTGCTCATTACGGGCCCAGAACACTTGACCCCATTTGCTCATCTTCTAGGAGATGGGACTGAGTGGGGACTCAATCTCCATATCCGCGCGCAGGTAAAACCAGGAGGGATTGCACAAGCTTTAGGGTTAGCTAAAGAATTTGTCGGGGGAGAAAGTTTTTGGGTATTGCTAGGGGATAATTTGTTTGAGGATTCTTTGAATGAGATGCAATCCGATTTTCCACTCAAAGAGGATGAGGCCTTTGTGGCATTAAAAGAAGTGTCTCACCCTGATCAATTTGGTATTGCACAAATGGAGAGGGGAGACATTATTAACATTGTCGAAAAACCGAAACGATCGATTGGTAATCTCTGCGTAACCGGTATTTATGCCTATACCCCAAAGGTGTTTGAAGTGATTGCTGAAGTGAAGCCTTCTCTCCGCGGTGAAATGGAAATCAGCTCCGTGAATAATTTCTACGCTCAAGCTGGAAAGCTGAAATATCATATCCTCAAAAATTGGTGGATGGATGCGGGGACAACCAAAGATTATTTGCAAGCAAATCGATTCATTATTGGAAGATAACTGATGCAATGTGTATTAATTACAGGCGGAGCTGGTTTCATTGGTTCTAACTTTGTCCGACATATTCTGAGTAGATATCCTGAATATTTTGTCATTAATCTGGATAAACTGACCTATGCGGGTGTTTTACAAAATCTCAATGATTTGAAAGATCATCCACGACATCTTTTCATTCAGGGGGATATTTGTGACAAGCCTTTGCTTGATGACATTTTTTCCGGAAAATATTTTGAAGGGCCCTTTGTTGCCGCCATCAATTTTGCCGCTGAATCCCATGTGGATCGCTCGATTCTTGATCCCGAAGTTTTTTTAAGGACTAATGTCTATGGAACTGGGGTTTTGTTGGATGCGGCAAAGAAGCATTGGCAGAATCTGGATGCCTTCCGCAAAAAGGCATTTCGATATATTCAAATTTCGACTGATGAGGTTTATGGAAGCCTGGAACCGGGTGATCCTTCTTTTACAGAAGAATCTTCGCTTTTACCCAACAGTCCCTATGCTGCTGGAAAAGCGGGAGGTGATCATGTAGTGAGGGCTTATTATAAGACGTATGGTTTCCCGGTATTAATCACCCGTTGTTCAAACAACTATGGGCTCTATCAATTTCCGGAAAAATTAATCCCTCTAATGATCCACCATATCCATAGAGAGAAACCTCTCCCTGTTTATGGAGATGGAAAGAATGTCCGGGACTGGATTCATGTTTTGGATCATTGTCGTGCAGTGGATGCCGTTTGGCATACAGGAAAAATCGGAGAGATCTATAATATTGGTGCTGAAAATGAATGGAGCAATATTGATATCGTCCATTGTCTTTGTGATACGATCGATCAGTTATTAAAGCGCAAGAAAAGTTCGAGATATTTAATCCGCTTTGTCAAGGATCGTTTGGGGCATGATCGACGTTACAGTCTCAATATTGAAAAAATTCGAAAAGATCTTGGTTGGCACACCCAAGTCTCCTTTGTCAAGGGGCTCCAGGAGACAGTCGCTTGGTATTTGGCATGAAAAAGAAAGTCATTGCCTTTGTTCCACTTCCACCACCTCCTGCCGGTCCCGAAATAGCCACGCAAGCGATGCTGAATGTTTTGTCTTTGCCCCACGATTGTGAGTTGAGGGTGGTCAAAGCCAATGTTCGTACTTCCAACGATAGAAAAGGTAATTTTGATCGGGAAGGAATTTTTCGCGCTGGAAAATCGCTTTTGAATCTTTTTTTTCATTGCCTTTGTTTTCGCCCGCAAAAGGCTTATTTACTGGTTAATCCGTCGAAGGCCGGATTTTTAAGGGATGCAGCAGCCATTTTTATTGCCAGACTTTTTTTTTGCAAAGTAATTGCCCATTATCATGGCAGTCACTTTCATTATTTCTATAAAACTTCTTCTTGCTGGTTTCGTTTTCTTATCCGAATCACTCTAAGGCAGTTGCATGTGATGATTGTTCAAGCAGAGCGACTAAAAAATATTTTTTCCGGGCTTTTGTTTGAATCGAGACTCTCTGTTTTATATAACGGTGTTTCCGATGCTTGTCTTGAGCGGGGCAAGACAGCAGTTGCATTACGGAAAGCCAGAAAAAGAGATCCCGTCACCTTTTTGTTTTTAGGTCACATTTCTTTTGCCAAGGGCTTTTACGACCTGATGAGCGCCTACAAAAAACTCATAGAACAAGGAAAAAAGATTCGTCTTTTAATTGCCGGTGATTTTATCCTCAACCTTAAAACACAGGTAGAGTTTCTAGAGAGACCTTATCGTCAGTTTTATGTCGATCACTCTTTGCAAATTCATCACGAAATACTTGAATTTGTTCAAAATAGAACCATTTCTGGTATCGAGTATCACGGTATTGTCGAGGGAGAGCAAAAATATTTGCTTTTTGAGCAAGCGGATGTCTTTGTTCTTCCCTCCCATACAGAGGGCTTTCCTAATGTGGTTTTAGAGGCTATGGCGTTTGGTTTGGGCCTCATTGTTACACCTGTTGGGGCTTTGCCGGAGGTTTTGCAAGAACCTGACAATGCCTATTTTGTGGAACCCGGCAATTCCGATTCTCTCGTCAGACAGATGAATGGTTTATTGGCACAACCATCTATTTGTTTTGAGATGGGAATGAAAAATAGAAAGCTGGTCGAACAGAAATATCAGATGCAATTAACAGCAAGAAAATTTAGCGAATTGGTGCTTAATTGGAGAGAAACACGGAGTTAAAATGTATATCGCTACTTTTCATCAATCTCTTTTTTTAAAGCGGGCTTTTTTGTTTGCGGTATGTGGTTATCTATTTTGTCAGGGCTTTTTCCCTCATATCGAAAGAGCGATTCCTTGGGGAGAGGCGTTTTGTTTTTTTTTATTTTTCGGAAGTCTGAAGATGGTTTATACTTTCAATGCCCAGAAAAAAATTGTTCATGCTATTTATTTATGGATTTTTTTTGTTCCATTTTACGGGGTGTGGGTAACCCTTCATTTCTGGAAGGAGTACTATATCCCTTATTATTTTTGGCGTTCCTTGGTTCCTTTTTATTATGCCATTTTTTTCTTTTGTGCCTACCGGTGGGGCCCAGAAATTCTTGAGCTGTTGAAACGTTTTAAATTTATAGTCCTGGCCATTATTTTTCTCTTTCTTGCTCAGACTAAATATGTGGGTATCGGATCCAGTGTTGTTGTGGGCCTAGTCTGGCTTGGGATATTGTATAAAAATGAGAGTCGGCGACTTTTCTGGTTTACTTATTGTCTCCTTTTAATGGTGTTGTTTTTGTTTGGAGAGGGAGGAACTGGAAAGATAGTGAATGTGATGCTCATACTGTACCCTGTTGTGATGCTCATTATTCACGGGTTAAGTAAATTTCAACTTTCAGGATGGCAAAAGATTCTTTTCCGCGTATTTCTCTTCGGAGTGTTTTTACTGATCGTGTTTGGTGCCAAGCTTCTCCTTGACGACGTTCACAATTTTATGAAGTTGGGTCTCACCCAAATGCATTTTTCCCTTGAAGGGATAAAAGGTGAAAGCCAATTCACAGATGCAAGCGCGTTATGGAGGTTATTTATATGGACCTATGTGTTGGGACAGTTTTGGGAATTTCCCCAAGGGATCGGTTTGGGAACTGCCCTCCTTGGCAATGATCTTGGAATTTTTTTTGGATGGGGGATAGGAGATTTTGAAGAAATGCAATTTGCGTTGGGAGCTCACAACTCTTTCATAACTCTCCTCGGGCGTCTTGGCATCGTTTCACTTATTTTCTTTTTCTTAATTGGAAAGCCCTTATTGCAGTGTGTAACACGTTTTGGTAAGATGACAAAACCACTCAACAAGTGGGATTCTGAGTTTTGTACAGTATTCGGCTCACTTGGCGTTTTTTTAATAGCATTTGCCCAAGCCTTTTTCAATATGATGATAGAAACACCTTTGTATGCTGCCCATTTTTGGTTTTCTTTGGGGTTGTTTGTACGGTTGAGCGGGGATTATATTGCTAGGCAGAGGGCTGATAACCCAGTAATATCTTAACCACCTTATTTGCAACATTTGCTTCTAGATATTCAGCCGGCGGTTTCCACTTCCATTCTTCCTGTTTTGTAACCTTAACGGTTTTAACAACTGCCTCCGGATCTAACCCCGTTAAAACGTTGCTCCCACATTCGATGGTCTCTGGCCTTTCTGTGACTTTTCGTAGCGTTACATTCGGTACATTAAAGATACAACATTCTTCTTGAACCGTTCCACTATCGGTTGCTACACAGAAGGCGTTTCTTTCCAATTTGATGAATTCAAAAAAGGAGAGCGGTTCAAGAAAGAGAGCCCCCGTTTTTTTAATATCAACTCCAAATTTTTCTACCTTATCCCGGGTGCGAGGGTGAAAACTGCAGATGATGGGGAGCCCAAACGTTTTTTTCAATAAGGCCATTGTGTCGAGGAGAGATGCTAAATCTCTTTCAAAATCAACGGTTTCCGCTCGATGAATTGTTACCAAAAAGTAGCTGTTTTGCTTCAAATGAAGCCTTTTTAAAATATCATTCGATTCGTATTGTGGTTTGTAGAAATCCAACACCTCTTTGATTGGATTCCCGATCACAAAGATTCTTTCTCGTTCAATCCCTTCTCTAACTAAATTTTCTTTGCTCCGATAAGTATACGGCATCAAAATTGTGGAGCAGTGATCGATTACCCGCCGGTTGACCTCTTCGGGGACGCGATCGTCATAACAACGGTTTCCCGCCTCCATGTGATAAACCGGAATTTGCATTCTTTTCGCAATCACCGCTGACATCCCTGAGTTAGTATCGCCTAAAATTAGAAGTTTATTGGGCTTCTCTTTTTTCAAAAGTTCTTCTGTTGCCGACAAAATTTTTCCGATTTGTGCGCCCGGATTGTGCTCTTGGATTTGGAAATCGACATTGGGCATGCGCACATCTAATTCTTCAAAAAAAATATCCTTTAATTGTCTGGTATAGTTTTGGCCGGTATAGACAAGTTGGTGTTCGCAATGTTGATCGAGTTTGGGAATGATTCGGCTTAAGCGGATAATCTCCGGACGCGTACCGAGAATTGTAACTATCTTCATCTTAAATGTATCCCGCCGTTTTTAAAATATCAGACAGCGTATCCGAATTGATCGTATGATCGCTGGAAGAGTATTCCTTAGTTAAAGATCTTTTCCCCTTTTCTTCCGATCGAAGTTCAGGGAGGATCGGTTGGATAGCGTAATAATTTTCCCTGGCAACGGTTCGGTAGCATTCTTCTTCTGAAACTAATACTTCATGGATTTTTTCTCCAGGTCGGATGCCAGTATAAACGATGGGAATTTTTTTGTCTCCGATCATCAATTTCGCAATATCAACCACTCTTGCCGCCGGACATTTAGGAATAAAAGTTTCCCCAGCTTTTCCCCAGCGAACTGTTGCAAAAATCGTATCGACAGCTCGATCAAGGCTCAAAAGAAAACGGGTCATCTCTTTTAAGGTAATCGTTACAGGCCCACCTCTCTTGATCTGTTCCTGAAAGAGGGGAATGGCGGAGCCTCGGGAGGCAATAACATTTCCATATCGAACACACATCCATCTCGTTTTTTTCGATTCGAGGTTGGCTTGAATCAAAATTCTTTCTTGCAATGATTTGGTCATCCCCATGACATTGACCGGCTTGCAAGCCTTGTCGGTGGAAACCCCTACAACCAATTCAGGGGGATGATTAGATTCCAAAACTGCACGAACAAGATTATGTGGCCCAATCACATTCGTTTCGACAGCTTCCATTGGAAAATATTCACAAGTGGGAACCTGTTTTAAGGCCGCGGCGTTAAAAACAATGTCGTGACCGCGAATAGCACGGCAAAGAGTGGCATAGTTTCGGACATCACCCACTTGAAAGTGAAGGAGATCATGCGCTTCTTTATAAACCACTTCGTCGGTTGCTTGCGCAAGATGTTTCCATTCCAAGCGCATCTCATGTTGTTTGGCTTCATCTCTGGAAAAGGCGGTGACCTTTTCCGGTTTTCCCATTTCGCTGGTCAAAAGGCGGTAGATAAGTGTTTTTCCCAGTGAACCGGTCCCGCCCGTGACTAAAATTTTTTTACCTTCGAACAGCATTTTTAAGCCCCTGATAAAAACTGTTTTCTTTGACTAATCCCTCGATCATTTCATCCCACGAGGGGGGCGAAAAACAGGTTGCCTTGTTAAAATGACTTCCATTTAAACTGCGATCGCACCGGAAGTCGTCAAAAGGAGTGATTTCTATATCCAAACCGAAGGCCTTTTGCAACTTTTTTAACAGGTCATATTTGGCAATCGGTTGACTGGCGATTTGATAAAGGCCGGATAGGTCGGGATGCTTTTGGATGATCCAAGCCAAGGTTTCAGAGAGTCTTATTGTCGTCAAACCGTTGTAGAGGACCTGGGTGAACCCGCGGATTTTCTCTTTCGGTCTAAGCCCAAAAAACCAATCGAGAAGCGAGATAGAGGCTTCTAGAGACCGACCTACGATGGAGGTGCGTATTGTCAACGAAGGAGGATTGTGCAATTCTCCCATAGCCTTTGTTTGTCCGTATAAATCTCTTGCATCGGTCGGATCGTCCTCCGAATAATTTCCTTTGTTTCCTGAGAAAACGCAATCGGTGCTAATGTGGATGAGTTTCGCGCCGCATTCATGACAAATTTTCTCGAGTTCATGAGGCCAGAGGGCATTGACTTTGAGGCTAATGATGGGATCTTTCGCCTCTGGGAGCTGGGCCACAACTCCGATACAGTTAATGACAAAGTCAGGTTTTATTTTATTAAATATTCCCTTGAAACTTTCTTTATTATCGGTGGTGATGCCTGCGAAAGTTTTTGAAGGGTCAAAAATTTTCAATCGTGAATATTTTTCGAAAGGTTTGCGAAAAGTTACATAGGTATCAAACTGATCTTTAAAGGTCAGCCAAACTTTGTGGCCTAACATTCCGGCCCCACCCAGAATTAAGATACGCTTTGAATCCACTCCCAATATCCTTTCAACCCCGCTTGAATCGTTTGTGTCGGTTGATAACCCAAGATTTTCTTTGCCTTTTCGATGGTTGCCAAACTGTGTTTGACCTCTCCTTTGCGGGCTGGAACATGTTGTATTGGAACAGGTTTTTGATCGCCGATTTCATTCATCATGTCAGCTAATTGGTTAATGGTGATCGATTGACCCGCCCCGACGTTGTAGATGCCACCAACATTAGAAAGGGTCGTCCCCAAATAATTTGCCTGAGCAATGTCAAAAACATGGACAAAATCTCTTGTTTGTTCTCCATCACCATAGATGACGAAAGGCTCCCCTTTTAGTTTTCTGGTTGAGAAGATGGGAATCACATTGCCATAGGCGTCATAACACTGATTGGGACCATAAACATTAAAATAGCGGAGGCAGACAATATCCATTCCATAAAGTTTAGCGTAACAGAGGCAATGCAACTCGCCGGCCAATTTACTGACCCCATAGGGAGAGTCGGGAGTAGTTGGATGCTCTTCGTCAATCGGAAGTCTTTTTAGCTCGCCAAAGATAGCAGCGGAGGAGGAATAGACTATTTTGCGGATGCCAATATGGCGGGCAACATCGAGTACATGAAGAGTTCCCAAGACATTGATCTCAGAATCTTCTACTGTATTTTCAATAGAACGAATGTTGCCGACTGCTGCTGCTAAATGCAATACTGCCTCACACCCCGCCATGCTTTTGGTTAGCAATTCTTTATCCCGAATATCTCCTTTAACAAATTGGACATTGAGAAAAGAAGGGATGTTTTGCATGTAGCCGGTTGATAGATTATCAAAGATCACAACCGAATGATTCCGTTCCAAAAAATATTTGGCGACATTGGAGCCAATGAAGCCGGCCCCACCAGTAATAAACACTTTTGAAGGTGATGGGTTCATGCGAAGGCCTTTCTTATCAATGTTTTAAAGAAAAGCCATAAAAAAAGAGTGTTGGTGGTTAGATATCGCTTCCACATGCGCTTTGGCTCAGACAAAAGGCGGTAAAGCCATGCCAGACCTGCTTTGCGGACCCAAGCCGGCGCCCATCGGTATTGGCCGGCTAAAATATCGATTCCTCCGCCGACTCCCAAAGAGATGGGAATTTCCATCACTGAAAGATATTTTTGTAGGAATTGTTCTTTCAATGGAGAGCTCATGCCGACAAACAAGCAATCCGGTTTCGCATTTTTTATGGCTTGGGCAATTTGTAAGGTGGCATCAATATCAAAATAACCATCATGATAGCCGGCGATCTGAATGCCCGGGTAATTTTCTTGAAGGGTTTTGACTGCTTTTTCAATGATCTCTGGTTTGGCGCCCAAAAAGTAAAAACGATAACCCTTTTTGAAATTTCTCTTAATAAATTCAAACATGATTTGGCAGGCTTCGAGTGCTTCTGGAACAGGGGTTCCCAGACACTTGAGGGCATAACGGACGACGTTACTATCTACGGTTACTAGATCTGCGCTTAGATAGGTTTCTTTTAGATAGGGATCTTTTTGGGCCCAAACGAGGAGTGCGGCATTAATGGTACACAGAAATCGAGGGCGTCGATCCTTGTGAATGCACCCTTCCATCCAGTTCATCGTTTCATCCATGGTGAGGCGGTGAAAATTTAGACCCAAAAAAGATACCGTTGGGAAAGGGGCTCGTGTTGGCATCATCCCACCACCTGTCCTAATCTAAAACAAAAATCCCCCTTATTTTTTAAGTCCGACACCCCCTCAGCCCAGTCAATTTCTCCAAAATTGTTGTGAAGATCAACGGGTTTGAAACCCAGATCCTTTAATAAAGAAAAAAAGCTGTCTACATTCTCGCCCGCAGAATTGAGGACGGCACTTTGAACTTCAGTCCACAAAATGACATCTTTGGCATGTTTAAGTGAGTCCTGCATTCTTTTTAATACCCAAGACTCCGCTCCCTGCGCATCCAATTTTAAAAACATATATTCCACATTTAACCCTTTTTCTTTGACAATCGAATCAAAGGACCGAATCTGGATTTTTATTCCATCCAATCTGTCATCGTCTTTGGGATCATAAATACGACCATCCCCTTTATTTGATTTTGAAGGATATAAAACTCCTTCTTTATTTTCCTCAGCAAGGGCTACATTCCATAAAGAGACGTTGGCCCTATTCAAATGCAGTTTGGTTTTCTCCAAACAACCAAAACATTCAGGATCAGGTTCGAACGCAATCACTTTCTCAAAATGATCGGCAAGTGAAAAAGTCCAGGCTCCAAAGTTAGCCCCCACATCGATAAAAGAATAATTCGGCGAAATATATTTTCTGATAAATGAGATCTCACGTTCATCATAATGACCCGAAATAAAATAAGCCATGATAGTGAAGGGGTATCGGGGTACAATAAAAATTTCTGTCTGATTAACACTTGTTTTAAGATATTCGATGTTTAATAGAAGAAGGGCTTTTATTATTGCACGGTCAATGTATCTTCGAAACCTATAGGGAGTTGCCCGCCAAATAATGAAAATGGTTGTGCGCATAAAACCATACCTCCTCAATCTTAGCGCTATTTTATTAATTATATGAGCCACCCTCATGTGCCCCATTTTTTAACAACGCCGCTGCGTCGTGGTAGAAAGCGGAAATGCCAAGGATAACATTATCCATGGGCCGATCTATCATGGAGAGCATAACTGTTCCAGTATTTTTAACTGGTGTTTAACAGAAACAAATTTCTCCATATTAATTGGATTGACCCCTTTGAGGGGGTATGGCAGCAAATAAGGGCTATGACTTTTTCTGAGCGTCTATTGGTTGTTGTACGCAACGTGGCTCTGGCCCATTTTTTGAGCGGATTTTGTCTCTTTCTGGTGGGGTGGGGTTACGGCCTGCCTAGATGGGTTGTTCTTGGGATTCCTGCCATTGTCTATTTGTTGGCTCTCTATTTCAGCTGGCATCCCTTGACGGGTTTCAACCTCAAAAGCTTGCGGGAGTCACTTGCAGAGATTCCCCGCATTGCGATGGGGGTCATTCTCCTATTTTTGGTTTTGAATATTTCGTTTTGCCTATTGCCTCCCGCAGAAAATCAGGAAATGGATGCTCTCAACTATCATTTTGTCATTCCCTGGCAGTATTATTTGCGAGGAGGAGTGATTCCTCTCGATTGGTCTATTCCCGATAAATATCCGTTGTATTTTCAAATAGCTCAACTGCCTTTTATGGTGATCAGCTTTCCATGGGTTGTCAAAATTGGAACCATGATGGCTTTGCCTTTATTGTTGGTAGTGGGTTGGCATCTCTGCCGGACCATGGGTCTTTCACGAAACCATACCGCCTGGGCGGTCGCTACGCTCAGCAGTCTTGCCTTGTTTGTGAAGCAGTATGGCACGGCCATGTTCGATTTGGTCTATACGGCTTATTTTTTGCTGGCTTTTCTCTATCTTCTACGGGCCACTCTCTCCAGAAAAGGAACAGAAATGTTTTTGGGGGGAATGATTTTAGGAATGGCCTGTGCCGCAAAGACCTTTTTTATTTATTATGCCATCGTTTGGTTTGTTGCTTCTGTGGTCTGGAGGCTTATTTTTAAGCGCCAAGGCTTTTCTCGATTTGATTGGATGTTGTCTGTTTTTCCATTATTGGCGGCTATTCTCTTTATGTTGCCCGTTTGGTGGCGTAATACTTTACTGACCGGAAATCCATTCTATCCGTTATTTTTACAGTGGTTTGGCCCAGTAATAGAAAATAAAGGATTTTATGTGTCCTTATTGAGGGTTGCAGAAGCCGGTTATGGACGCTCGCTCCTCGATTTTCTTTTGGCACCATTGAGGTTTATTCTCCCCTTTTCCAAAAAATTTGATTACTGGACCGATCCAATTTTGCTTCTCTTTTGGGTAGGTGCTGTTATGGAAATCCGCCGGCGATGGCGTGAAATAGCAGGTTTGGTTGGATTGGTTATTTTTCTGCTTTATATAGCATTTTTCTTCACCAGTCAGGAGGCGAGGTATCTTTATCCTTTTTGGGTTTTAATTATAGCGCTGGGGACCCCATCGATTTTTCGCCGTATTCCCAGGAAAGTTTGTACAAGTGCCTTGGTGGCCCAAGTGGTCATAGGTGTTTCCGCTCTTTTTTTCTTTCACCGTCAGGCCATAACGTGGTTGTTCCAGGGGCCGCTGAACCAATATTTATCCAGGGCCAGCTATTCTTTTGTATGGAATAAAGAGGTAGAAGGCAAGAGTATCAAACAACTTTGTCTTCCCAATGTTGGAACGGCACATCGGGATGTCTTTGATATTTTGTATTTTACTGTGCCGGTCAAACTCGTTCAGCATTTCAATACGACCATGTCCATCAGAAATCCAAGGGCCGCTGAAGGCTGTGACACCTTTATGGTTGGAAATCAAAACCCAAATGAGAAGAGGGATGAACCCAATAACAAACCCCTGCTTGTTTCCAGAGAAACCTTCCTCCTTGAACATACGAAAGATACTTATGAATTGGCGAAATAATTTTTATGAGTAAAAATCTAAAAGTGCTCGTTATGGAGCCTGCCAACCAACAGCTTCCCACCGATACCGCGCGGCCAAACGGCGCTTTAGGTCCGGCGTTTTTAGTCGGTGCCTTGCGCGCTCAGGGTATCGAGGCCGATTATTTAGATGCAACCGTCGGTTTGCCGAGCGATTTGATCGAGGAGACTTTTTATAATCGCGTTGAACAGGAAAATGGGACCATCCGCTATGGCATGAGTGCTTCGGCGATGGCCAAAGTCTTTGCGAACTATGACATCATCGCGACCTCTTCTATATTTTCAGCGCAAACTCGCTTGCATCTGGAGGCCGCACGCATCGCAAAAGAGGTTGCCGATCAGCGTGGACGCGAGATCCTGGTAATCTCGGGTGGAGTGAATGCTCGTGCGATGCGAGAAGTTTTTTTGTCCAATCACTTCGATATCATCGCTTTGGCAGAGGGAGAAAAAGTTATTATCCAGATTATCGATGCTTTCTCACGTGGAAATCGGGATTTCTCAGGCATTCATGGAATTGCCACTCGTGATGGGGATCGCACTGTCTTGCAACCCGTTTCTTCTGAACGTAAGACCATTGAAATGAAGGATCTCCCTTTTCCTGCGTTTGATGCAATGCCGTTGGATCGATATCAACAAATTGGGATTCCCCATGCCGGTCTGCTTCCGAAGGGAATGAAATATGCCGCGATTCAAACCTCGCGGGGTTGCCAGGACCGTTGCACGTTCTGCCACATTTCTCTTGAGAAACAGCAAGCGGATTTACTGGGTGCTGTGGGATCCTTGAGAATGTTTTCCCTGGATCGCGTTCGCCAGGAAGTCGATCGTGCGGTGGCCTTAGGTGTAAACCGATTGTATTTCGAAGACGATAACTTGTTTTTTAACAAAAAGCGTCTTACTGAATTGGCTCCTATACTTCGGCGCGATGGTCTTGAATACTCGAACGTCAATGGCGCCAACCTCCGTTTTTTATTTAAACGCGATCAGCAAGGTCAAAACATTGTGGATACTGAGTTTATTGAGATGTTAGCTGGATTTGGATTGAAGGAGCTCGTGATGCCATTTGAATCGCGCAATGTCGATATCCTGCAGAAATACGCCAGCGGCAAATTCAATCCTGATGTGATGGATCCCATTTTGATCGTGAAGGCCTTGAAAAAGGTTGGGATTCGAATTTCCGGAAATTTTATGATCGGGTTTCGGGATGAGTCCTGGGATTCGATCCTGCGCACGAAAGAATATGCGCGCGTGCTATTAGATGCGGGACTAGATGCCGTCGGGTTTATGATTCCAGTTCCTTATCCTGGAAGTCTAGATTTTGAAGCAGTAATGCAGAATTCTGCTACCAGAGAAGAGTTCAACAAGGATCCGTTGCAATTCACCGATCACATGCACTGGCGTGCCAAACCTCTTTTTCCAACGGTTGTATCTGGAGAGAAGCTGGTAGACGCTGTTCAGGAGTTTTGGCTTGAGCTCAACCAATCGCCTTACAAACAAGAGAAGCTATCGCAAAATGTTTGTAGCTAGTTTGATCACTTTTCCTCTTGAAAAGGGGTCTTCAATCAGCAGAGAAGATTCTCCCTCTATTCCCTGATGCAACCACTGTTTTTCTTCTCTACTCAAAGAGGTGGCAAAATCGACCAAAGCTGTGTCATCAAACCAATCCCATTCTTCTCGTTCGAGCTGGTTGATGATGGCGGCAGGCTGGAAAGAGGTACCCAGCCATTTCCAGACCATCTCTCTTCCCAGCCTTTCATAACAAGACTGTTTTAAGGGGAGAGAAGCTTGTACACAAAGAGAGGGGTTAGTAACCATGTCGATAGAAGTTTGTTCCGGCGAAAGACAGCTTAGGGTTACAAAGGCCAACCGTCTTTTTTCTTCAGCACTGCGGTTCTCAAGAAAGATTTCTAATTTTTTAGGGTTCTGACTCCGGCAGGCAATTTGTTGCGTCAAAAGCATATACGAATAACCCTGGATCTGAAAGGCCTCCCCCAATTTTTTAAAGCGCACGAGACTCAAATCTCCCAAGATCCATGCGGTTATGCAGAAGAGGGCTAAGCTTGTCCTAAACTTATTTTTCAAAAACCGGGAAGCACCTAAAACTAAGGTCATTCCAATAAAGGGGACAATGGGAAGAAAAAGCTCTTTGCCATAGATTCTCCCAGATACCAATGCCAGCGCAATAAACAACAGTTGGTAAGTGACCCCAAAAGCTTGCACGTCAAAACCTTTATCACCTTGAAAGTTAAGCAACGATTTTCTTTTCTCCCACACTAGATAAATTAAAGAAGAAAGGTAAGAAAAAGTAAAAAATCCGGTCAAAATGAATTTTGGGAGGGGAGGAAATTTTTGAAATACGAAGAGCCCGGGGATACCGTGGCTAAAAACCCAAACAAATCTTTGCAAAAAATGACCCCAGGAAAAGTGTATCCATGTAAATATCTCTCTCATCGAGGAATAACCGGTCATGCTGTATTTTAATTGATAAACGATCAAGGGGCTGACGCCGATTAAAAATGCGGGAATGGCCACCCCGAAAAAAACCGGTTTTCTGATTTTCGTTTCTTTGAAAAAGAGGAGATGCAAACATAAAAGAGCTAGGGCTACTCCATTGGCTAGACTTAGAGAGCAAATCAATCCGCCAAACAGTCCCAAATACAAACCTCCCACGATTTCTCCTCCCAATTTCCCGCGTAAAAACTGCCTGTAAAGAATCAATGCCAAAGCCGTCCACAACATGGTTTCCATATGCTGATGCCCATAGGTAAGAGAATAAAAAACCATGACAGGGGAAAGAACAAAAAAGAGCAGAATGTAAAAAGTCTTTTTAGGAGAAAAGGTCTCCCGCCAAACGTACCACCAAGCGATCAATGGAAAAATATACCAGGTAAGAGAAGCCAACTTTAAAGAGAACAAGGTGCTTCCAAACAACAAAAAAAAGGGAACGGCAAAGGCAGCATCCAACAAGGAAGTGACAGCATAGGGTCTTTTTTGATAATCTAATAAAGATATCGGTAAATGGGGAGCCTTTGTTATAAGTTCGTTTGCTATCGCTCCAATATCGAGTTCATCGGATAGTAATTGGTTGGAAAAAAGTAATGGTACTCGGACCAAGCAATACAGTACAAACAGTACTAAAAAATATTTTTTGGAATTAGAGAACATTGTTCTGGATTAGAAGGGTAGCATCGAATAGACAATTTACCTTATAATCGCTTTGCAACTCCTTATTATATGGAGCCTCCACAAGGATACTTTTACAGCCCGCGGCAGCTGCTGCTTTGGCATCTGCGTCCGTATCTCCAATCATATATGAATGGGCCAAATCAATATGCCATTTCTTTGCCGCCTCAAGCAACATCCCCGGTTTCGGTTTTTTGCATAAACAGTCATCTGCTCTGGTATGAAAACAAACAAAAATATCATCAAAAGGTAATTGTTCGATGTAAGACTGCATCCAGCGCCATTCCCGCGGTGAAAGATGTCCATAGGCAATATCTGGCTGATTCGTAACAAGAATGCGCAGAAAACCAAAAGAGCCAATCAAAGAAAGTATCTGATGAACATCGACTTCAATCTGAAATTCGTCGCGTCTCCAAGGTGCTGTGGGTTTTCCGTTACGTAAGATTGGTGTGACAATGACCCCATCACGATCAAAAAAGATTGCCCTTCTTTTTTTCATGAGGAGCGTCGCGGGCTATAAAATCCATTTGAAAGAGTTGCACCCTGCCAATCATAAGAGAAGCTAACTTCTTCAAGGCCCCCTTGATACATTGTAGAACGAACTCTCTCTTTTTCTGAAGGAGGAACAAAAAGCAAGAAGAGACCTCCACCTCCCGCACCAATGAGCTTACCTCCCAATGCTCCATTGTTGCGAGCCAACTGGTAAAGCTTATCAAAACGTGGATTGGATACTCCCCCTGCGAGGCATCTTTTCGTTTCCCAATGCTCGTGTAAAAGTTCTCCAAAATGAATAAGATCACTATGGATAAGTGACTCATGGATGCGCATACCAATATCTTTGATCCGGTGATAATATTCGTAAACTCTCACCCCATCATTTTTCTCTGCTAATTCGCGTTGGGCGGAAAGGACAGCAGAACTTTCACGGCGTTCCCCCGTATAAAACAAAAGAAGATAAGATTTTAGTTCATGAAGAGTTTTTTTGGTCACGGGTGGATCCTCTACGATGACACTTCCATCTTTGTTAATGCGTAGCAACTTAAGCCCCCCATAACTGGCCATATAATGATCGTGCTTTCCAATAGGGCGTCTGAGGATGTCCAGCTCAACGTGCGCTGCGGCCTCTGCCAGATCCTTTTTGTCCATCAATTTCCCTTTAAGATACGAAAGGGTTTGCATGAGACAGACGGTATAGGCGCCGGATGTCCCCATGCCAGTGCCGTCTGAAAGATCCGATGAGAATGTAATCTGAAGACGTTCGGTAACACCACTTGCATGACAACTGGCACGCACCAATTCATTTTTTATGTCATTGAGATTCTCAGCATATTCATTGATTCTGGCTTTTACTCGAATTCCTTTTTCAATAGAAGGTTGCAGAGTTGTAACATAGGCATAGTTATCTATGGCCACGCTCAAAACAAAACCGCCAAAACGTGACGAATAGAACTGAAGGTCAGTACCACCCCCCCCGAGTGGTATTCTTAGAGGTGCTCTCGCTACAATCATAACTCCGGACACCCTAGCTAGAAAAATTTGATGAGTCAAGAATCTGTTTCAATTCTTTTGCAATAGAGTTTGCGGTTGCAGCGGCGGTAATTACTTTTCCACCGAGAATAGACCAGCATCCGAATCCATGCCTAATGATATCCGACGGTCGAGCATCATCATGCTCACGATAGGCATTGACAGCCCGGATTACAAAGCGCGATTCAACATGTTCGGCAAAACGCAAGATCGGAAACCAATTCTGGCACTCAGAAACAATTTTTTTCCAATTCGATTTTGGGAGTTTCCATTCAGGAACGAGGCCATCTGAGGGAACAAACGATTTTCTAAGTGATGTCCGAACATGACCGAGTGTAAATAAGCTTGGCTCTCCGGTTGTAACGAGTGTTGGAAAGGCCCCATCCATGATGGTCAAAGCAATCGCTGGAATGGGCAGGCGTATCACAACAAGCTCCACGAGATCCATGCGCAGCGGCTTTAAGGGGAAGTCAAACCAGTGCGCAAATGCATTCATCCTTGCGTAGGTGGCATTGACAACAAAATCAAAGGGCATCTTGTATTCCCTTCCTTTCTTAGTCACCCATAAGTATTTCTTTCCATCTTGTCCCAAAAATCCCTTATCCACTCGAGAGTTAAGGTGGAGAGAAATCGTTTTGCGTCGTTTCATATGAGTTTCTACAATTTTTTTTAATTTTTGGTAGTCATAAATGGGCTCGTTTGTTTTTATACAAAGGGAAACTTTTTTCCGATCCAAGAGGTTATGAGGAGGATAGGAACGGACAAAAGGAAGATGATTCGTGCGACAGAATGTTAAATATTTTTTTGCGGAGATTTTTGATTTTAGATGACTCACGCAGTAAAAAGATGGGAAATGTCTAACAACTGCTTTGCCAAAAACGTCTTCAAACACCGGTCGTGCCTCTTGAGATTCCTGAACGGTTTCTTTGCTTCGGGGATAGTGATATCCCATGTGATGACGGTATTGATTGACGAAGGAGGCCTCCTCCATGAGACTAGATCGTTTTTCGAAAAGATGTACTTGGCCTAACTTCCCCAACTCAATGGCGGCTGTTGCGCCAAAAATCCCTCCCCCGATTACGGCAATTTTGGGTTTTCTATTGGTTCGGAATGATCGGATTTTTTCCATTCCTGTGATAATTTTTTGTGCAAGTGCAATATCCGGATAAGTTTGGTGTTCCTTTCTCAAAATCTTTAAGAATGTCTCCAGCTCCAACTGAAGGGGTTCTGGTTTGGAAGGACAGGAAATAGTTTTTGTCTTTTTCCCTTTCACAATCTCGATAATATTTTTTGCAAAATCACAATGAACGGAGATGTTTTTGAAATGGAAAGTAAGCGTTCGCACTTTTTCTGATCTGTGAAATCCTATGTCGAACACCCCCTTAATTTTTCTAGGGTAAAAAATAGAAGTGCTTATCCAGTTATTGTGGTTGGTTCTAATTCCCCCCCGTGGTACCAGGCCAAATAGATATTCAACAATGTCGAAGGGATGTAGTAACTCAAAAAGGGCATCCCATTTGATTTTTTTTACCTCCGGGTAAAGAAACCGCGCAGAAATAAAGTGGGGAACTCCCATGGGTTGAATAATCGAGCGAAGCCTTCTTACCAACGGATGGAAATGATAAATGTGCCCCACCATCACTTTTTTTCCGCTTTTTCTTGAAACTTTCTTGATAATGGCAATTTGGTTGGAGTTAAGTGCAATGGGTTTTTCCACTAAAATATTTGTGTGACGAAGAATAGATTTAACCAGAGAGAAATGAGTCGGTGTCGGCGTTGTTATATCAACACCATCAACGCTTTGAAGCAGTTTTGTCGACAAACGATTAAAGATGGGAATCGAATGTTGCCGCATTAATTCTTGTCGGTGCTTGTCTGTTTTAACAGCAACACCCGCCAGCTTGCACAATCCCTTCCTTTCCAGTTTTAGTAAGACCCTTAGGTGGTTGTGCCCAAATCTGCCCGCACCCATTAGAAGTATCCGGGGGACGTTACTTTTTTTCATTATTGTTAATGGATCGTATAGGATAGGGCGAATATCTTCCCATCTTGTAATAGGCGCTCAGTGGTTTTTTGAGATATTTCACAAAAAAGCCAACACGCAACAAATTAAAACTTCCACGCATCATCTTTAAAATGGGTATTTTGGAAGAGCCGGCTTGACGCAAATTGTGTCGAACGGGAATTTCACAGATTTTGGCACCTCTTTCCTTTGCAACTGCCGGTAGGAAAACTTGTGCCTGACCCCAAAGATAGAAATCGCGAATAAAACGACTGCGATAGGCTTTGAGACCACAACCAAAATCATGAATGGATAGATCAAAAAAATAGCGTGCAGTAGCATTAGCGATTTTTGAAAAAATAAGACGAGAGGTAGCATCTTTACGTTCTTTACGCCACCCCACAACAACATCGTAACCTTCTGAAAGCTTCTTCAACAGTGGAAGAATATCATTTGGATCGTTTTGAAGATCGGCGTCAATAAGTACGATAATGTCTCCTTTTGCCTCGCGAATCCCGACATCGAGCGCTGGGGTTTGTCCGCAATTTCTTTCCAAATGAATAACTTTCAGTGGAGATAGCGAAGATAGCTCCTCTTCTGTACCGTCGGTAGAGCCATCGTTTACAAAAATAATTTCATAAGGATCGGGTTGGCGATTCAACGCCACAACGATTCTCCGGTGAAGTTCCCTAACAATCGCCTCTTCGTTATAGACAGGGACAACAACTGAAATTTTTACCATACTAAAAATCACTCCTTCCGTGTCATTACCAAAAAGGTTGTTTTCATAGGAAAGTTGGGGTAGGAGTAGGCAAATTATGCCGAAAATGCAAGGTAAAGTGGTTCTCATTACCGGAGGGAGTTTAGGGATTGGTCAATGCATTGCCAAAACCTTTGCTAAAGAGGGGGCTAGAGTCTTTATCTGCTCTCGAACTTCTGCCGACGTGAACTATATAACGAAAGCCATCCAGGAAGAGAATGAATTTTGTGAAGGTCTTTCCATGGATGTAACAGACTCAGGCCAAGTTAAAGCTTGGGTTGAAGACATCTACCAAAGGCTTAAACGAGTTGATCTGCTTATCAATTGCGCTGGAATTTACGGTCCCATTGGACCAATGGAAACGCTGGATCCAAAGGAATGGAAAAACACAGTTGAGATTAACCTTTTTGGGACTGTGAATTGTATCCGTGCCGTGGTTCCCATCATGAAAAAACAAAGAGCTGGAAAAATCATTAATTTTTCAGGAGGGGGTGTTGGGGGTGTTTTGAATCCTAATTTTTCGGCCTATATTGCTTCGAAAGCAGGGGTGGGTGCTATTACAGAAGTTTTGGCCCGTGAGCTGAAGGATTTTAATATCCAGGTGAACGCGATTGCCCCGGGAGCTGTCAATACCCGGTTTTTGGATCGTGTTCTGGAGGCTGGTTCCAACCCGGGTAAGGAATTTTACGAGCGCTCTTTGAGACAAAAGGAAGAAGGGGGAACCCCTCCGGAACTAGCTGCAAAATTGGCCCTTTTTTTAGCTTCAGAAGACTCTAATTTTATCACGGGTAAAATCATTTCTGCTAAATGGGATCCATTTCATCAGGCAAAGGAGTTTAGGGAGGAGTTAGAGAAGGGGGGGCTCTGGAATTTGCGGCGTATCGACAGGATGAAATTCTATGAAAAAACTTAAAAAAGAAAATAGAAAGGTCCTTGTTACGGGGGCCTATGGTTATATCGGATCGTGGGTTGCCAAAGAACTTGGAGAAAATGACATTGAATCCTGTTTGATTGACAAGGTGTCGCTTGATTTACCCAATAGTCACCAGTTTGATCTGCGCGATTCCCAAAAAACTCTTGACTGTGTTGAACAGTTCAAACCCGATCTGTTCATCCATTGTGCTACTCACTCGGCGCTCGCCTACCAGCAGCACTTTGCCGATTCGTTTAGGGAAGACTGTGAGATTTTGACCTCCATTCTTGCCGCTTTGTCGAAGCGGTCACATTGTCGGTTTGTTTACCTTAGTTCATCCTATGTCTACAGCGGGTTGCCGGAAAAAACTGTTGTGAACGAAGAGAGTCCCTTGAAGCCGATTCATAATTTTGGAGTTGCCAAATCTTTTTTTGAACAATTTGCTCTAAAACAATATTCAGACACGGTTGCTTTGAGACTCTTTTCGGTTTTTGGCCCCGGGAATTATCTTTTCCCCAACTCCGTTCACAACATGATCCAGGAGTGCAGAGAAACTGGTAGGGTTACCATTTGGGGTGAAGGAAAAAGAAAAATGCAGTATGTTTTTATTCGGGATGTTTTGAAGGCCATTGAAGAGGCCTGTTTTCTTGAACCGGGCATTTATAATGTGGGTGGTAATGAATACCTATCGGTGGCCGAGACAGCCAAAAACATTGCTGCATTGCTGAATGCAGATGTGGTTTTTGTGAAAGATAAAAAAGAGGGGGAGACACTTCCCTTTGGCGACAATGCCAAATTCAAACAGGCTTGTGGCAAGGATTGCTTCACCTCTTTTGAAGAGGCTTTAAAGGAGTATCTGGCATGAAGTATTTTGTGACTGGGGGTGCCGGATTTATCGGAAGTCATTTGGTTGACCGACTGATGGCACAGGGACATTCGATTGTCGTTTACGATAACTTGTCAACTGGCAAAGAGGATTTTACTCGTCATCATTATGGTTCTCCTAGTTTTCGTTTTATCAAAGGGGATTGCCTTGAATTTGCCCCCTTGCAAGAGGCTATGTCTGGTTCTCAATTCGTTTTTCATCTGGCCGCCAATTCTGATATCCCCAAGGGGGCTAGCGAAACAAGGCTCGATCTGGAGCAAGGGACATGCGTTACCTACAATGTAATGGAGGCGATGCGGCAAAATCGCGTAGAAAAAATTCTTTTTTCCTCCAGCAATGTTATTTATGGAGAAGCCCAGCAGATGCCAACACCGGAGGATTATGGGCCACTCCTTCCGATTTCTTTTTATGCCGCTGCTAAGCTCGCTTCCGAGGGATTGATAACTGCTTTTTGCCACAATTTCAACATGCGCTGTTGGATCTACCGGTTTGGCAATATCGTGGGCCCTCGTGCCACGCACGGGGTGATGTATGATTTCTACAACAAATTACAGAAAAATTCTGAGGAACTAGAAGTCTTGGGGGATGGCAACCAGTCTAAGCCGTACCTTGAAATTTCCGATTGTATTGAGGCGCTTCTGTTCGGTGTTCGTCATGGCCAAGATAGTGTCAACGTTTTCAATCTGGGGACTGGCGAGGCCACATCGGTGAGTACCATTGGTCGTATGGTCCTAGAGGAGATGGGACTGGTAAAAACACGCTTGCGTTATACTGGTGGTCGACGCGGTTGGCCAGGGGATATCCATACCGTGCGACTCGATTGCGACAAATTACGCTCACTGGGTTGGAAGCCTAAATATACCTCTGACGAAGCAGTGCGTGTGGCCTTTCAGGCGATGCTTAAAGAATGGTGTTGGCGTTCCTAGTGGATGAAGATGATCTTGCTTCCCTGTTTTTCAAATCGGATATCGACAGGACGTAATTCTGGCAGTGATTTTTTTATGGATTCATGTTTTTCCTTAGGAGCGTAAAAAATTAGAAAGCCGCCCCCCCCCGCGCCTAGAAGTTTGCCACCAATAGCACCGGCTTTCAACGCTTTTTCATACCAACTATCAATTTGAGTATTACTAATTCCATCAGTGATTTCTCTTTTGAGCATCCAGTTTTCATGTAAAATCTCTCCAAAGGAATCGAGATTGTTTTTTTGTAGTTCCTCTTTCATTAAAAAAGCCAATTGAACCATTTTTTTTAGGAGCAATTTTTTTTCAGGATTTTTTAAGAGGACCTCGCTTTGCGCTTTAAGAATATCGGCGGCGCTATGCCCAAAACCGGTGTGCAGCAATAACAAATTGCTTTGTAACTGTTCTAATGTTTCCAAGCGGCATATGATCGGATCGACAAAAACCGATTCATCCGGGTTAAACTGAATAAATTTGAATCCTCCATAAGCGGCGATATATTGATCCTGTTTGCCAATAGGGTCTTCACAGTCTACCATTTCAACCTCGCAAGCCTCTTTGCATAGATCTTCTGCAGAACGAAAATCTCGTTTGTAGGTATGGAGCGCGTTAAGCAATCCTACAGTGAAAGAGCTAGAGGAACCAAGGCCAGTGCCGTGCGAAGGAATGTCCGCGACGGAAGTAATTTCAATGCCCCCAGGAATCTTGAGTCTTTTTAAGGCAGCACGGAGCACTTTGTGTTGGATGGCATCTACCTCATCAACAATTTCTGTTTTGGAATAGCCGAGACGAAATCCCTTTTCAAAACGATTATTCACAGTAACATAAATATATTTATTAATCGCAGTACTAACAACGGCTCCCATCTCTTCTCTGTAAAAAGAGGGGATGTCACTTCCGCCACCGACAAAGCTGATTCTTAAAGGTGTTGAGCTAATAATCATGAGACAATGCCTTTTTCGCGATCTCTAATCGTTCGAAGGTGCCCATATCGTAATAGCGAGTGTTTGTAAAGTAACCCCAAAGAACCTTTTTTTTGATCAACTGAGGGTAGATTTCATCTTCAAAAGAGATTTTTTTGTCGGCCGGGATGGCATTCAAAACGGTGCGCCGATAATAAGCAATGCCCCCATCGACACCATTCATCTCTTTGGTTTCCTTGGCCTTCGAATAAGCTGAGATGAGACCCCCTTCCTCTAGACGCATGTTGTTTTCAGCAATGGGTTCCCAATTTTTATAAACCGCAATCATACCTCCTTCGCTAATCCCCCGGGCTTTGTGGAGAAAATCGGGGTAATCAAGAGGACAAAAGGTGTCGCCATTGAGGAGCAGGAATTCCTCCCGGATTTTGTTTTGTGCCAGCTTTAACGCCCCACCGGTTCCCATCGGCTCTGGTTCATAGGCATATTGGATATTTATTTTTAATTGTTTGCCGTCTTGAAAATAGTTTTCGACCTGTTCTCCAAGATAACTGAGGAGCAATAAAAAATCGTTGAATCCCTGGTTTTTGAGATATTCAAATTGATATTGTAAAAAAGGTTTGTCACCTATTTCCACCATCACTTTTGGAATCTTGGATGTAATGGGTCTAAGCCTTGTGCCCAATCCCCCCGCTAGGATGACCACTTGCAAAGGTTTCATCTTAAAGTTTTGCAGGGTCAATGGCCTTGATGTTGAAGAGATATTTGATAATACATAGCAAAAAACAGCGGCCAGACCGGAAAAGATTGACAGTCGGCTCGCCAATGCGTGGACGATAATCAATCGGAATCTCCTTGAATCGGAGCCCGAGTTTTTTCGTCTTCACAATGATCTCAATCCAAAAAGAGTAGTTGGTTTCCCACTTTGCCGCATTAATGAGCTTTCTCGAATAAAGCCGCATGCCGCTGGCAATATCTTTGGTGCGGATACCAAAAGGGATGGCTACAAGCAGTGCAAAAGTTCGATTGCCAAGCCAATTGAGCCACGGCATTGCCTTTTGTTTTTTGTGTAGACGGCTCCCATTTACAAAATCATATCCTTTTTGATACCAACCGATAAATTCAGGAATGGCATCCATGGGGTAGGTCCCATCGCAATCAGAAACAATGACGACTTCGCCCTTGGAGGTGTGTAGTCCCTCGATGATTGCCTTGCCGGGACCGCATTTTGGCATGGTGATGACCTTGCAGCCGAGTGATCGGGCAATGTCGGGTGTTTTGTCGGTAGAGGAATCAACAATGATGATTTCAGGATTATAAGCGGCGGCGTATTTTTGAATATCGCGCACCACCACAGCGATGGCTTTTTCTTCGTTCAATGTTGGCATTACAACGGAAAGAGTCGTCATAATTTCAAACCACCATGTTCATTTTTTCTGCCAGCTTTTTGGAATGTTCAATCACCTGGTCGGAGTTCAAATACTGAAATTCCGCAAACCGGCCGGAGCACTCTATACCAATAGATTGAAGATAAGACAAGACACTCTTTTTGTTTTTTTTGCTTTCCAAGTCATCGATTACATAGGCGTATTTTTCAGTATGAACCTCAGTGAACTGAACATCTTTTTTGTCAATAAATTCTAACTTAACCATATCGTTTATGACCTGTTTCACAACCTCTTGCGGACTCAAATCACTATATTTAGTTCCTTTGCGGAAGGTGACTTCTGCTAGAAACGTGGCAGAGCCGTCGCTCAGACAGTAGTTTTCTCCCAAAAAGTTAAGGCGATTCAGACGGTGAAAAATGATATCTCTTTGTGGAAACATCATGGAAAAATGATCGCTAATTGTGTCCTTTTTAACATTGATAATAACGATGTGGATGGAATTATATTTAAGGTCTGCGATGGCTGATTGCACTTCTATTGGAACATTTTCCAGGCAAGGCATTAACTCATGAAGTGGCATGCAGTTGATCATTTGATCTGCTTGGAATTCTTCACCCTGGATTGTAGAGACGATCCATTTCCCTTCCGATTTTCTCACTTTTTTTACACGAGTATTGAGATGGATTGTAGACTTATCTCTGATTCTTTTTCTTAAAGCATCACAAAGACTCATGACTCCGCCACTTTTTGGATAGTGAAAATGGAGCTGATGGAGATAGCCCTCATTAAATTTTCCAGCACAGGAATCAATAATGTGCTGGTCAGGTGGTTGTGGAATTCGCTCCACCATTTGGGTATCCATCATGCTTGGGTCAAACTTCCAAATTTTTTCGTTATAAGGTTGCAAATAAAAGCGGGTGATTCCTTCACCAAACGTTTTTAGAAAGAAAGCAAGCATATTATCTGCCGGCATATTGCGGTAAGGGTTGTTCAAGAACGTGTTCAGACAATATTGAATATCTTTTTGGTTTCCAAGTTGCGCCAAAAAATTCTCGAAAGGATATTTGATAAAATGACCATTGTAATAAATCTGATTTGAGCGGCGAATTTTTTCTGTTTCGGTCAATCCCCTTATAAACTGGAGTATCTCTTCATTTTTGGAAAAAATAATATGAGGACCTACATCGTAGTAAATTCCGTGAGTATTAAAAGAGCGGCAAAGACCTCCCACCTCCTCCTGGGCTTCGAGAATGACGGTTTTTTTGTTAAGGAAGCAAGCCAAGCTAAGGCCCGCAATGCCTCCACCGAGGATAATAAGTTTGTTTGTCATTTAAGAGTCCATTCCCTTAAAATTTGCATGAGATGCAACGCTCCATATCGAAAAATCTGGAGTTTGCGTATTCCCCCGATTCTAGTAGGCTCATCGACAGGGATTTCCGTCCATCGGATTTTATTTTTTAGTGCACGGATACTAAGCAATGGTATCCAGCAACTATTGGTTCGGAATAGCTTATCCAGAGGTTCCAACTTGTCTATTCCAAGGCGGCTTGGGAGATCTTTTTTGTGTGCGCGATACATGACAAACGGGTCCGTCATTAACGCAGACGTTTTAGGTTTGAAAAGCAAATTAATAAGCGTGCGAAACAGGAGATTTCCAAAACGGGTAACCCAGTCATCATCATATGATTTCGCGGAACCGAGATAACGAGAGGCAATAACCATATCGTATCCCTTTTGCATTTTCCCTATTAAGTCTGGAATAGCCTCAGGCACGGAATTTCCATCTGGAGAAAAATAAATGACAATGTCACCCCTAATTTTTGGCCAAGCTGCTAAATAAGCCTTCGTCAACCCTTTTCCGGGAGAAACAACGACCTCATATCCTTGCTCCTTGGCCCATTCCACCGTTCCATCTGTTGAGCCGCCATCGGCCACCAAAATTTGATCAACCCACTCTGGCTTGATCCGAGGCATGATGGCTTTCATCCCCTCTATTTCGTTGAGGGTCATTAATAAAAGGGTTGATTTCATGAGACGGTGTCCTATGTCATAAAAAGAGAGTCTTGACCATTAAATTTTATTTGAACAACTACTTGATATTACTTGTTTTTCTGTAGTAAGCAGCTTGTCTTGGAATACCTATAGAGCTTCTCCAAAACCGTTTTAGTTCAGGATAGGAATCCAACTCCGCGATACAGTCTTTGTGTTCACAGATGATAAGAGTGTAGTCAGTCAAATTTTCCTTCAACCATTTTTCAGATAGCAAATCGAAATTTTTAAGACGTATCCTGGCTGTCGGTGCCTGTTGATAATAAGGATACATCCAGACATTCGGTTTGCTGATAATTAACACATTGTCATGGGGGCGGATTTCTTCTCGATAAATTTCGATTCGGTCATCAAAAAAATGTTTTTCTTTGTAAAGAAAATCTCTGTTAGTGAAAGCATATCGATACCAGGGGATTGCTTTCGGATGGTAGGAAACCAAAGGTTTGGCATAGTTTATAACATTACAAATTAACAAGAGAATCAAACAAAGATAGCGGACTGCGGAATGATAATTTAAAATTTTATTTTGACCGATCCGCGGCAAGAAAGCTAGGCTTCCAATAAATGCCGGTGCAAAATAACGAACTATGGAAATGTTTTCGTCGCGCGGAAATTTTAAAGTAATGAATACAATAGAAGCGAAAGCTGTGAATGCATAGAGACGCTCAGCCAATTTTGAGCGACCAAAACAAGCATAATAGATCAAAAAAACCAATAAAAATCCAAAAGGTCCAAACGAAGCATTCATCTCTTGTGGAAAATAATGGAAATGCCAAGGCAGATCATGAGTCCATTTGCCAACAGTAGCATTATAAAGAAAACTTAATGCAGTATCAATGAATGGAAAACCGACGGAGCTGAAAGGGAGAACGAAATCTATCAGTTCAAGATGATACTTAAAAAAGTTTTGGAGCATTGTAATTGGGGCCATCGGATGAATGAGTTTTGAGGTGGGGCCGATTAAGTGATCAAAGGTAAGAAAATTATGAAGATACAAATGGGGTTGTAGCAGTATCAGTGTTAATGCCAAAAATGGGATTAGCATCTTCCAGGATAAGTTAGATCCCTCTAGTCTCCAAGATTTTTTATCCAACAGTTCCATGAGAATAAAAGCGATCAGTGAAAAAGGTGCCACAAAGACAAAAGTGAGTTTGGCAGTAGAGCCGAAGGCAAATGCTAAGATAGCCAAATACAGGTCTGAATAGTGGCGATGTTCATGAAACTCCTTAAGGCAAAACCACATCAGGATGAATGCAAAGATGGCAAGCATATCTCCCTTAATAGATGTGGAACAATAAATAAGAATGGGCATGGAGGCCGCGACAAATGTTAAAGTCAGTGCGGTTTTTTTATTTACCTGACGTGAAACAACTTCATATATTGTCACAAGAATACCGATAAAAAAGATATAAGCGATAAAACCTACGCCAATTGTTTGTCCAGACCGGCTAAAAATATAGAGCAATAGATCTCCCCCCATGGGCCAGACAACTTGCCTGGGATCGGAATAGTTTGTTGTAAAAACAGTACCTTCGTTAAGATAAAGGAAAGCCCTTGAAATGTGAAAAGTCATCCCATCCCATTCCCAGCCTGGGACAGAGAAAATGGAGAGAAAGAAAAGGTAGAAAACAAAAAGATAGAGAATAGAGACGGGCACTTTGCCGTGTTGGCACGGAAGGCCCCTTATGGTGTGCCAATAATCCTTCAATTGGGATAAGATGGTTTTCCAGAAAGTGAGGCAAATACCAAAAGCTAGGAGATCGACAATCGTAAATAAGATGAGGAGATGAAAGATAAAAGCCAGCTGATAAATTCCAGAAAGAACAGAAAAAAGGAGCAAGATTGATTTAGAAAATGAAAGTTTTTCACCCCAAAATGGTCTGATTTGGCGGTCAAGAAAGGCAATCAGGCAGACTAAGACAAAGACAGTGAGAACGGAGATTAAGATGTTGAAAATCATGAGTTTTTATACTATCGCGAGACCATGACTTCATCAAGTCAACATATCTTGATTACCGGAGGTGCAGGTTTCATCGGCTCCCACTTTTGTGAATATTTCCTTGGCAAAGGATTTCGGGTCACTTGCCTGGATAATTTCATTACGGGCACAAGGGATAATATCCGACATCTTGAGAACAGTAACGGTTTTACATTCATCGAGCACGATATAACTTCTCTATTGAAAGTGAAAGATGCCATTCATTTTGTTATCCATTTGGCTTCTCCAGCCAGTCCAAGGGATTATCAACAGTATCCTCTTGAGACGCTGAAAGTTGGTTCCTTGGGAACCTTGAATCTGCTGGAGCTAGCTAAATCAAAAAAGGCAACATTTTTGTTGGCCTCCACGTCAGAGGTTTATGGTGATCCGAAGGTTCATCCACAAACGGAAGATTATTGGGGCAACGTCAATCCAATTGGACCACGCAGCTGTTACGATGAGTCTAAGCGGTTCTCGGAAAGTCTCACGATGGCTTATCATCGTCTTTATGGATTGGAGACGAGGATTGCCAGAATTTTCAACACGTATGGACCTCGAATGAGGCTCAACGATGGAAGGGCCTTGCCTCAGTTTTTAACACAGGCTTTGCAAGGGCAAGATCTGACCGTTTTCGGAGATGGTTCTCAGACGCGCAGCTTTTGTTATGTATCCGATATGGTAGAGGGACTTGCAAAACTCTTGTTTTCTAAGGAGATTTACCCCGTTAACTTAGGCAATCCTCATGAAATTTCTTTGTTGGATTTTGCCAAAGAGGTGATTCGTCTCACTAAAAGTAGAAGCCAAATTGTTTATCGGGAACTTCCAGAAGATGACCCGAAAAAAAGAAGACCCGATATTACAAAGGCGAGGCGCCTCCTCGGTTGGGAGCCGAAAGTCGATTTAGAGGAGGGCTTGAAGAAGACAATTCCTTATTTTTTGGAGAAGCTAAAAATGAATAATATAAAAACCGCCTGACCTTATTCCAAACAGTCGTTACCGTTAGCAAAACCGTTTCCAAGACGAGTATCAAATCCAAAAAGAAGCTTTGGTGGTTAATGTAGTATAAATCATAATCAATGTTATCGTGAATTTCTTTGTCGCGATCGGGGCTGATTTGCCACAGGCCCGTTAAACCAGGCTTGCCCTTCAAACGATCCCTTTGCACCTCATCATATTTTTCAACATG
The DNA here is from genome assembly GCA_001798075.1 of Deltaproteobacteria bacterium RIFCSPHIGHO2_01_FULL_43_49. Classification (GTDB taxonomy): domain Bacteria; phylum UBA10199; class UBA10199; order SPLOWO2-01-44-7; family SPLOWO2-01-44-7; genus SPLOWO2-01-44-7. Next base: position 119,564 of record MGRG01000008.1, read on the forward strand.
AAAGGGCATCTCGGGTCTTGGGCCAACGATAGCCATATCCCCCGTGAAAACATTCCAAAGTTGAGGCAGTTCGTCCAAATTTGTATCCCTTAAAAAAGAGCCAATCCTGGAAATATATTGAGAAGGAGCATTGCTGGAGGGAGAAGGCATATAGGTAGGTGTTTCCAGAGACATGGTCCTGAATTTATACATCGTGAACGACTTACCATCTTTTCCAGAACGCTTTTGATTAAAAAAGACAGGCCCCTTGCTCCCCAACTTTACCAATATTGCAAGAATTGGAAAGAGGGGTGCTAAAAGAATAAGAAGAGTTGCCGAAAGAACAAGATCAAATAATCTTTTTGTCATGCTGTAGAGCAAACTTAAATGGTATTCTCTTTTCTTAAGAAGCGGGATATCCCCAATGTTTTTTGTATCCACCTGTTCCAAGCGAAGATCGTAGAGGTGGGGGACAAAGCCATAGGTGACATTATTTTGGATGCAGGCCTGAATAATTTCCAATATTCGATTTCTCTCGATTGATGGCATAGCGATCATAACCTGATAAACATTCTGTTGTCGGACAATGCGGCCAAGTTCATTCAGACCGCCCAGGACCTTGGCAGTAAACGGCAATACTTTTGAACGGGTGCGCTGAAGGGTTAGGGTTGTTCCAGCCGTGAGATGGTCATCTAAAAAACCGGCAAGAGAATAATCACCACCTTCCATAAAATAGAGTTTTTTGAAGAGGAGTTGGCCCGTTTCGCCCGCACCATAAATTAATATTTTTCTTTCATGCTTTCCTTCCAGGTATTTTTTATGATGGTACTTGAAAAAGAAGTGACGCGAACAAGAGAGAAAAGCGAGTACAAAGAGAGAGCTTATGATAAAATCCCACGTGGAATAAAAAATACTTAAAAAGCTGTTCAATGCTGTAAAAAGAATAGTGGTGATAAAAATATTGCGCAACAGGCCCGCTTTTTCCTGAATATTGAGAAGAGTTGCCTTGTTTTCATATTGGCCGAGTCGTTCCGCGGAAACAACGAAGATAAGGGCATAAAGCATTGATAATTCAAATCGGAACCATGCTGCAGCTCCATAAAAGTCATGTTGACCGAGAATGACTTGGAAAAGATAAGTACTTTGAAACGCGAGAATAATCAAAACAACGTCAGAAAGTGCTTTTGCAAATACCAGAAGATGCTTCGAGGTAATTTTCATTGGGACGGTATACTAGCGGCCAATACTGAAGTAGTCAAACCCCAATTCTTTCATTTTTTGAGGCTCGTAAAGATTGCGGCCGTCAAATAGGACAGGTTTGTTCAATAACTGCTTCATTCTTAAGAAATTGGGGCTCCTAAATTCATTCCATTCAGTGGTGATCACCAAGCAATCCGCCCCCTCTAAACATTGGTAGTTTCCTGGGCAAAAGGTAACTTTTTTTCCAAAGAGGGGCCGGACATTATCCATTGCGACGGGGTCAAATGCCCTGATTTCAGCTCCCCACTCGAGCAACTTTTCAATGAGGAAAAGGGAAGGGGCTTGTCGAATGTCATCTGTTTCGGGCTTAAAAGCAAGACCCCACATGGCGATGCCTTTCCCTTTTAAATTTTGCGTTCCGCCAAAATAATGAACAATCTTTTTTAAAAATTTTTCCCTTTGGTTTTGGTTGATGGCGTCTACTGCTTCTATAAGTTTTACCGGGCAGTCCTCCTTCTTTCCAAGTTCAATCAGGGCGGAGATATCTTTAGGAAAGCAAGAACCCCCATAGCCCAAACCCGGATATAAAAATTGGGAACCGATGCGAGGATCCCATCCTACAGCGTGTCTTATATGTCGAATATCGGCGCCAACCTTTTCACAAAGGCCGGCCATTTCATTCATAAAAGAGATGCGGGTGGCCAGCATCGCATTGGCTGCATATTTGGAGAGCTCCGATGAAGCGATATCCATTATCAAAAAGCATTCTCTTTTTCGCATAAAAGGCTCATAGAGCTCTTTTAACAATTCTGAATCTTGTGATTTTTCCACGCCGACAACAATACGATCCGGGTAGCGACAATCTTGAACGGCGGTTCCTTCTTTTAAAAACTCAGGATTGGAGGCCACGGCTACTAAATTGGGATCGCACTTTCTCTTCTTAAGTTGTACCTGAATCATTTCTTTTATTTTGACTGTGGTTCCAACAGGAACGGTGCTTTTGGTAACAACCAGGATGTGGCTATTGATAGCGTCTCCAAGTGTCTCCGCCACATTAAAAACATTTGTTAAATCAGGAGAACCATCTTCATTGGAAGGGGTATCGACCGTCAAAAAGCAAACTTGGGAACCATCCAAACCTTCGGCCAGATTGTTTGTAAAATAGAGGCGTTTTTCTTTTAGACCACGTTTAATAACTTCTTCAAGTCCTGGCTCATAAATGGGGGTAACGCCATTGGCAAGCGATTTGATTTTTGCCTCATTTTTGTCAACGCACCAAACTTCGTTGCCGGCATCGGCAAGACAGGCACCGGTGACTAATCCCACATACCCGCTACCGACAATTGTAACTTTCACCGCCTCGGCCTCCCCATCCTCATATTTTAAAGGGATTTACTCGTTATACTCTAACTCCAAATGGGTAATCGGTTCTTCGCCCATCAAATGTCTTAGAGTATTTTTCAGTTTTGTTTGTTGCACAAAGAGATTGTGCTCTGGATAAAGCCCTTCGGCCACCATGGGTGACTTATAGAAGAAAGAAAGCCACTCTTGAATACCTTTTAGGCCGGCCCGTTTTGCCAAGTCCATAAAGAGAACCAAGTCGAGCACAATAGGTGCTGCCAAAATAGAATCACGACACAAAAAGTTAATTTTGAGCTGCATGGGATAATCGAGCCAGCCAAAAATATCGATGTTGTCCCAACTTTCCTTGTTATCGCCGCGAGGAGGGTAATAATTAATTCTCACCTTGTGGTATAATTCCCCGTAAAGTTCCGGCTGTAATTCCGGCTGCAAGATCGTGTCGAGCACGGAGAGTTTGCTCTCTTCCTTTGTTTTGAAGTTTTCCGGATCGTCTAAAACCTCTCCGTCTCTATTGCCCAAAATGTTGCTAGAAAACCAACCATGAATACCCAAAAGCCTTGCCCGCAAACCGGGGGCGATAATCGTTTTCATCAAGGTTTGGCCTGTTTTAAAATCTTTTCCGGAAAGGGGTGTGTGTGTTTCAGCTGCCAACTGCTGCATCGCTGGAATATCAACCGTCAGGTTGGGTGCCCCATTGGAAAAGGGAATTCCCAGCTTCAAAGCTGCGTAGGCGTAAATCATGCTGGGGGCAATCGCCGGATCATTATTTTTTAAACCCTTTTCAAAAGATTCGATGGAGCCATGGACACTATGAGGGCTTAAAAACGCTTCCGTCGAAGCACACCAGATCATGTTCAAACGATTTGCTCGAGATGTTTCTTTAAAGCGGTGAATATCTTCCGTAATTTGTTGTGCAAGATCCCATTTGGTCGATCCCTTTTTGGTATGAGTGCCGTCGAGTTTGCGAACATAATTTTTGTCGAAAGCGGCAGGCCATGGTTGAAGTGTCGTTAATTCTTCTTTTAAAGAATCCAACAAAGGTTTTTCAAGAACTCCTGCTTTGAGGGCCGCATCATAGGCATTGTCCGGAAAAACGTCCCAGGCGCCAAAAGTAAGATCTTCTAAAGAGGTGAGGGGGACAAAATCTTTAACAGGGGGACTTTTGTGATCCTTCCTTTTGCCAAGTCTTATGGTCCCCATTTGTGTAAGAGACCCAAATGGCCTACCAATTTTTCGCCGGCAGGCTGCAACACCGGCAACAAAAGTAGTGCTCACCGCTCCAAGACCTACCAACAGGACACCTAGTTTTCCTTGCGGTTTTTCGATGGCGACAGGTTTTTGTATCATATTGAAATTCCTTAGGTTCCGCGTCCATACCATATTCTTTAAAAAAATCATCAAATTTTAAGCAACTTTTTTGGAAAAGATGCGAAAAGAATAGTGAAAAGAGAGTAGAAATATAACTATATGAAAGGACTTGATTTTTTATGATTATCCGGTGGCTTCAATCCATTGTTGGTACAAAAAGATCCCAAAATGGGCATTATCCCGAACCCATTAACACACATTCTCTGATTGATGTGGCGCATGAGGTGTTGTCCAAAGAGGCGTTAGAAAAGAAAAATGCCCTCAAGGATTTCGAAAAATATGGTTGGCTTTTTGGACAGCAAGAAAGTTTCAGACAACGTGTCAGAGAAAAGGTAAGGCGCTTTTTAAAATTCCGTCGCTTCCAAACAGATCCTGTAGAAGAGTTGGTCGAAGAGGTGACCGAAAGAATTACAGAAGCTGCCCAAGCAGATCCTTATTATAAGAAGCTTTTTGATGGCCCCGAAAAAGATTGATAAAAATTAAACCCAATCCTATCCAGAGTGTTGCCCGAATCCTTTTTACAATTTGAATCGTCAATCCAATGGCCGGGTTGAGGCCTAACAAATAAAGTGCGGCGCTGTAAGCCCCTTCCATCACTCCCAACGCACCAGGAATAAAAGTAAAAGCTGTGTTGATGATCGGTGCAAGTGTTGCTAACAACAGCGCAATCACAAGGGTAAACTCAGGCGTAATTGTTTTTCCAATCAGATAGACTTCAAAAACTCCTAAGAAGCGGCCAGCGATATGCAGGGTCAGTGCCGACCAAAAGGCAAAATGACTCTTTTGATAAAGTTGCAAAACCTTTTCATCTAATTCTATTGCCTTATCCATATGTTTTGTCGCTGCTTTTGTGGCGATGTGGAATTTTAAGGCCAACCTCAAAATAGAACTAAAAAGTCCTTTTCTTTGTCGCAACAAAAAGAAAAAAATAAGACTGGTGGAGAAAACGAGAAAGACGGGTGCGCCAATAGCTATCTGAGGTGGAAGTCCCGGGAGTGTGAAAAAGGCAAAAGCAGCCCCCACAAAGATGACAGAAACAATCGCAATGCTGTTGACGGTGCGGTCCACAACGACAGAGGCAGCAATAGAAGTTGCATTGGCCATTTTGTGGAGCAAATAAATACGCATCGAATCACCACCCACAAAATTAGCAGGGGTCATGACGTTGACGGTTTCTCCAACAATTTTGGATTGAAAGAGTGTCCAGAAGGGAATCGTATTGCCTTGTTGTTTTAGGATTTGTCGCCAAGCAAGGGTGTAGCAAACATACCAAATCAAACCGACACTCAAAATAGGAAGCAATTCCCAACCAAATTCTGTGACGTGATTTTTGATGGATTCAAAACCAATTTTTTTGACGACCGATAGCAAGACGGCTAAACCGATACCCAAAAAAAGTAAACGGACTGCTTTAAATGTTTTTGATTTCACTTTCAGCCTTTTTTAAATCTTCCAAGGTGTCGACTTCCAACCATCGGATGCCAGAGGTATTAGCGATGTGAATTGGTTCCCCATTTTTTGCCAATTCACCCAAAATCATTTCAACAGAAACTTTTTCTCCCAATTTGCCTAACACCGTTTCAAAACCATTGCGATAAATATCCAATTTTGATTTGGGGCAATAGGTCATCCCAATATACCCTCCATCGTAATCTAGAAGATTTTTATGAATTTCTTTGAGTTGCCTTTTGGAATCCAATTTAACCTTCATGTCATCGGCAACCAGAGGACGATCAAAGTCACAGCAAGCGGTGATCCCTTTCACCTGTTTTAGAATATGATCCAGCAATTTTTTAGGATAGATGTGATCGACATTTAACAATAAGAAATCGTTATCCAGAAAAGGTAACCCCACCTTTAAAGTCAAAATGCTTCCCTTTTCAAAATGAGGATTTTCAAAAAGCGTTATTTGAGGTGCTCGCTCGTTAAGATACGCTTTTAAGCGATTGGATTGAAAACCACAAACAACCCCAATTTGGGTGATTCTTGAATCCTTCAAGAATTCAAGCTGATAATGAATTAGCTCTTGTCCGTTGACCTTTACAAGGGCTTTCGGAAGTTCGTTGGTCAAGGTTCCAAGGCGGTCTCCCGTACCCGCTGCCAGTATCAAAACTTTCATAGGAGGGACAGACCTAGAACATCTCCTTTAATTGGGCAAGTTCGGAAATGACAGGAATGCCTGGGAAACGGCTTTGGAACTCTCTCTTGGTGAACATACCCTCTTTGGCGATAAAATCGATTCCGCTTTCAAAAGCCCATTCACCATCTTTGAGCGAATCACCGATAAACACGATATCATTTGGATTACCACCCCATTTTTCCAAAATGTAGAGAAAATGTGGCAATCCCTTCACAAAGTTCCCTTTGTGGCCTAACACTAAATCACAAGGAATTTCTAACTGCTTTACAAATTTGTCTAATAATTCTTGCGCGCTATTAGAGGAAATAATGACGGCGTATCCCTTTTCTTTGAGATAACGAATTGTTTCAAGGGTGTCTGGATAGCTTTCTTCTAAAAAATAATTTTCCCTCTTTTTCTTCTCAAAGATTTGCGAAGCTTTTTTATTTCTCTTTTTTTCTTCCGGATAGAGAGTATTGAGTTGTTCAGAAAAGGGAAGCCCCGAAGTAAGTTGATAAAGCTGCCTTGCTTCTCGTTCACTAATTCCAAAATGCTCCGACATCACTTCAGAAGCAATGTCACTGAGTTGTTCCATGGAGTTGACGAGTGTTCCGTCAAAATCAAATACCAGAATTTTTTTATTCATAGGTTGATGTGGCCTTGGGTAGGGAAAAAGGCTGCAACTTCAGATAAAGCAGGATTCCGTTGGCAATCCAAAGACCCGCAATGGAGAGATAAAGTAGCCATGGCAAAGTACCAATAAGTGCAGCCAATAAAAAGTAAAGTGAGAAACAATCTTTGCGCATTAAAATTTTCCCATAACGGATGAAGCCCAAAAGGACTGGCGAATAATTGTTTTCAGACAACTTCGATAAATATTCTTTGTCAAAGGTGACTAGGCTTGCTGAATGAGTAAATCTTTTTAAAAACTGAATCATCTGCCACAAAAGACCCCCAAGACCACCCAAAAGCAGAGTGGCCATCCCAACGGTAGCTGATTGACCATGGTTATTTGAAAAAGCAAAAATCAACCCTACAAAAAAACTGATCAAAGCACCATTGTCGCTGATCGAATCAAAATATTGTCCGAATTTGGAAGTAGTAAAATTAAGTTTGGCCACTTCTCCATCGCAACCATCAAAGATGGAAGCGCATTGAAAAAGTGCAGCCCCCATCAACAACATTTTATAAGAGCCTTGCGCTACAAAAAAACCGGTTGAAATTCCCAAAGCTAAATTAAGTAGTGTAATCCAATTGGGGTGTATGTTCCATTTGGCAAGCCTCAAACTAATGGGTAACGAAATTCTTTTATTGAGATATTTCGCAACAGGACCCGGTGTGCTGAGTCGGATGTTTTCAGTTAAAATTTTCTCTGCCTCTTTTATTTGAGAGACATCATCGACAATAAATTTAAAAAAGGGCGAAGCCAATTTTTCTTCTACAAGGCAGTTCGTTGGAATGATTTTGTCAGCCTGAATTTCTCTCGTTAAGGTTCCTTTTTCATAAGTGACAAGGGAGACGTGAATGCCTCGTTTTTCAAGCTGTGGGGCGATCATTTCATGATAACGAATGGCAAGTCTTGCCGGCAGAAGAACCCCTACGGTTTTAATTCCGGCTTTTTTAAGGGCCAAAATGTTTCTCAAAAAGAGGGGAATGCCGACAATCCTTTGGAAAAGGATCCCTTCAGGGGCTTTGCAAAGCTCGTGGGAGAGCAAGACTTCTACTTTCATGAGGCGGGATTTTAATCATTCCAAAGGGGTATTGTAAAGCTTAATTGACTCTATTAAAAAATCCGTGTTAGGTTACTCGTCCAATGCTTCAAACGAATGGCAATGGCCATGAAAAAGGGTATAAAAGGCCTCCGAAACTCCGTGGTCTTAGCTATTATTTACGCTGCAGGGTCGAAAAAAGGCCCTATCTCGTTAATTTAGAGTTTACCAAGCTGTGTAATGCCAAATGCTTTTTTTGCAGTTGTTGGCAGGTAGAATCGCCCAATGAGCTGCAAGATTATAGCCCCGTTATCAAGCGTTTTCGTCCCATTGTTTGTTCTGTTTCGGGTGGGGAGCCTCTTTTAAGAAAAAATTATGACGAACTCTTGGCTGGCATCAGGCCTTGGTGTCACTATCTGATGATTATTACGAATGGGGGTCTTCTCAACGAAGAATCTGCCTCGAGATTGCGTAGCGCTGGGGTTGACCAACTCACCATTTCTCTCGATTATTTAAGCAAAAAGCATGACGAAGTTCGAAAAATTGAGGGACTTTTTGACAATATCAGCAAAATGGCCCCTCTTTTAGCCTCAAAAGGCTACAATATTTGCCTAAACACCATCATTATGGAATCCAATATGGATCAGATTATTCCCATTGCGAAGGCAGCCAAAGAATGGGGTGTTCATGTTTCGTTCAGCTCTTTTTGCACACTGAAAGCCAATGAAGGGAGCGAGATGGTTCGGAAAGAGAAATTCAAAGATTTGGCAAACTTGATTGAAGAAATCAAAGCATTGAAAAAACAGAACCAAAACATCAAAAATTCCCATTATTATTTAGATAACATTGCCCCCTATTTCCAAAAGGGGGGAGTGAGTGGTTGCAAGGCAGGGCACACTTTTATTCAGATCACGCCGGATGGATATGTGCAGCGCTGTTCAGAACTCCCTCGCATGGCGCATTATTCCGAATATTGGCCCACCCAGGTTGACAATACACTTTGCACCAAGTGTTGGTATTCTTGTCGCGGCGAAACCGAAGCCCCGTTTTTCAAACCACAACGTCTGGTCGATTTATTCCGCGCTTAAATTCTTCTCGACAATTTCTACAAACCTCACCGCAAATTCAAACGCCGATTTTGTTTCTTGTGAAGATACAGAGCCACTTACATCATAAATTATACGATGCCTCTTGGAACGCATTTTATCGAAGATGTATATTTCATCCCCTAACTCTTTCCCTAATATTACCTCTGCAAACCGAACAGCAGCTATGTGTTGGCCTTCCCCCGTTGCAGGACGATAGCCCTTCGCAAACATCAGTGCTCTTGCTGCTTGCAACACAGCATTATAGGCAATACTAAAGGCCCAATCCGTATCGCTTCCTAACAATCTTTTCGCTGTCTTAATATCCCTTTTTGCCAGATTCAAACGGTCACGAATCTGACTGGTTGATGCCTTAAAAGGTTTAATGAATCCTTTATTTTGTAAATCGTTTAAATCCATTTTCATCCCCCAAAATCATTATCTTAGGACTTCTAACAACATTGTTAATAAAATCATCTCCTTTTTTCCACTTCTTCAAAAATTCCTTCATATCAAACAGAGAATATTGGATTTCCCTACCTATTTCTATTTCAGCTGCTTTGATTGCCTTTGCAAGTATTAAAGAATCGATTGTAGCTTTGCTAATTAAGAACAAATCGATGTCACTTTTTATGCCAGCCTCTTTTGTCGCAAAAGAGCCATAAATAAAGGCGAAAATTAAACCTTTAAACCCTTTTAATGAAGTGTTAATTACCCTTGCAATACCTACTGTTTTTAAAACAAGCGACTGCAACTCTGGAAAGAAAGGGGATTCACTGTTAACCTTAAAGTATTTGGCGTTGGCTTTAACTTCACTGGTAACGAGACCCAGTTTTTCTAGTTTTTCAAGCTCCCGGATAACAGGTGTAGGAGATTGTTTAAGGAGTGTTGCCAATTGACGAATGTAAAACGATTCTCCAGGATGCATTGTCACCAAGGCGATGAGATCCGCTCTTGTTTTGGAACCAAATAAAAGATAAAGGGGAGTCGGTTTTGTACTCATATTGAGTATTATTGTACTCAAAATGAGTACAAAGTCCAGAAGCAACTTTTTGGCCCTTTTGCCGATACTATGTATAGGAAGAAAACGATATGAACACGCCTCCAACATCTCTATCGATTCCACCAGTAGCTGCTGGTCTTCAAGCCCAAGCCGAGGTTACCACGGCAGAGGCGACTGCCCTTGAAGAAGCGGGTGGTATTTTGGGGCTTGATCCCCCTGACCGATTATCTTTTGAAGAACAGGTAACCCTAGACCGGCTTGGTCAAACCCTACGACCACTCGATGCGAAAGGGCTCGTACCATTAACCCCTTCACTCCGAATGGTAAGACCAGACATACGCGATTTTTTGAAATGAAAGCAAAAATCGAAAAACTTGGAGTGGATGGCTACCTTTATCCAGGCCTTGAAGAATTTAGAAAGATTATTGCCCGGCATCCTGAAGTGTGCCAAGGAAGAAAGTGGAAAGAGTTTTCAAAAAGATTTTTTGAAACCCAACGATATCTGGATATCGCCATTGAAACTCTACCAAAGGTGTCCGAAAGAGAACGTGCTGCAATCTATTCGGCTTTGGCCAGGCATCTCAAAGAGCAAAGAGTATTTCTCCAAGAATATACAGAAAAACTCCAAATCCATTGGTATTCTATGCCAACCTTTCGCAGGTTTTTAGATGCTTTCCACAATCTCTTTCCCAAGCCTTCGATGGATGGTCCTCTTAGAAACGAGAGTTATTGTTTCCCCGACAATGCCTATTTAAAAACAAGAGAAGGAGGGCCTGTTACCTTTAATCAGCTCTCTGAAATGTTTCAACGTGGAGAAAAATTTCCAGAAATTGCTGCCTTTGATGAGGTTACTGGTGAAGTGGTTTACCAAAAACCGGAATTGATCGTCACACATTTCCAAATTCAATCATCCCTTTTATACTTGGATGCACACAATACGGACCAAACAACCACACTAGAAGTAACACCAAATCATCGTTTATGGATCCTGCGCGGAGGATTAAAAATGTGGCTAGAGGCGGGGCAACTGGGAGCCAGCGATCAACTCATCAATCCTTTTGGGGAGTCTTATTCCATAGATTCTCTCAGAACGGTCCAGGGGGTCTTCAACTTATATAATTTATCCTTTCTGTCCAACAAAACCGGACTCCATCCCACCTATTTAGTCTCTGCGGATGGTCAATCTTGGTTTGTAACCCACAATTTTAAAATGTTAGGGTAACTATCCTATTTCCTTTGACAGAAGGTGCCTGGCACTTTCTGTTTGGAAAGATTTGAAAATTCTGTTATATGACGTTGTGTGATTAGAGGCAGAGAGGCAGAGAGACAAGAAGTAGAGATTAACCGAGTTTTTTCTTTCTCTGCTTCTCTGTTTCTTTGCTTCTTGCTTCTCACCGTCTCGAGTCTCTCCTTTGCCGCAATCACTTTTACTGGTAGGGCCGATCAAGATTTTGCCTCTAATTCTTGTGTCAAAGATGCCTCCGGCCTGAAAGATGTCGGCTCCCCCATTTTTGGAATGCAAACCGGTTGGGACATTCAGTCGGTCTGTTTTTATTATGATCCCGCGTTGAAAACTTTTTATGTGGGGATTCAAACGCAAACCGATTCCTTAAATAACCCTGCTATTTTTTCAGATGCGGATGGGGATGGAGATCCGTCGGGCACCAGTGCTCTGTTGCAAGCCCTGGCTGGTCAGGATTTGGCCAATATGAGTGGGTCTGAGTTTTTTACTCTGGCCCTCGATTTTAATTTGGATGGTACTCCCGATGTAGTGGTGGGAAATCACACGACAAATAGTTTAACAGAGTTTGCCGCAGTTGCCGGCACCTCTAGCAATTTAGGAAATGCCAAGCTCGCCAGTTTTTATGGTGCCGCCATGGGTGGGGTCACGGCAACGCTGTTTAATGCTCCTTCCGCGACTCAGCCCCATCTGGAATTTTCTGTCGCTGACTTCACAATTGTTCCCAATGTTGCTGCACTCCTCGCCTCCGTCAATCCCGATGCCTCCTTCAATCTGTTTGTTACAACCGGGAGTGATGCCGACGATGGGATCGCGGAGGATTTTTTTCCCAATGCCGCCAGTGTTTCCTATCAAAGTTTTAAGGTCGATACACTCAAAGATAGCGACAATGATGGAGTACCTGATGGTTTTGATACGGATGACGATAACGATACGATTTCCGATCTGGTCGAGAAAAATTTGTCCCAGTTTGATACGAATGGCGACGGGGTTCTTTCAGCAGGGGAGGTTGCAGCGAGTGGACAAGATGTCGACGGCGACGGTGACCTTGATACCAATGATGGGCTTGTCTGGCCTGATACCGATGGCGATGGCACACCTGATTATTTGGATACCGACAGTGATAACGACGGCATTTTGGATATTAATGAAGCGGGCAGTCCTGCCGGCAGCAGGGATAGTGACGGGGATGGGATTCCTGATTATCGTGAAACCGATAGTGATGGAGATGGTTTGTTGGATACCGTTGAAGATGTCAACGGCAACGGTGTTGTTGATGCTGGAGAAACAGATCCAACCAAATTCGATACCGATGGAGATGGATTGTGTGATGGTCCTACGGTAGTAGGGAGTTGTACAGGAACTGAAGGTGCCCTGGGTACCAGTGCGACACAAAGTGATACCGACAGTGACGGTCTTTGTGACGGAGCGGTTGTTGTCGCTCCTTGCGTCCAATCGGAAGGCAATTTGCTGACTGATCCGCTCAATCCCGATACCGATGGGGATGGAATCAATGATGGAATCGAATTTCAGTTAGGAAGAGATCCCAATGTTGCCGATCCCGATAGTGGTGTGACAACCAATATTGAGCCAACGCTTCCACCTCCCTCGGCTCAAGGAAACGAGCCAGAAGCAATTTTGGGAGGTGATGTCGATTTGACGGGAGGCCCAGTTAGACTGCAGGGAGCAGGGGTTGGTTGTTCCATGTTGCCCGGCGGTTCTTTTGTGATGGGGATTTGGTGGCTGATTCTTATCTTTTGGTTTGGGGTTATTCCTAAAGTTTGGGGACTCAACATTGATTCTTATCGGCCTTCGATGGATGGAATGGGATTTTTAAGTCAAGAGTCGCCGCACACCTTGCGCAAAAATAAATTTTCAGTGGGGCTTTCACAACATATTTCCCACAATCCCTTGCAATTCGGAAGAACCGCATCCGGAAGATTTTTGGATGATGTGGTCAACTATTATTATATTTGGAATGTCTGGGGGGCCTTTGGCGTTTTTGAGAATTTCGATGTCGGCTTAAATATTCCCATGAGCTTAGCCACCCAGATAGAAGATTTGACCTCCACCGTGCAGCGCAACACCTCTACTTTGGGGGATATTCGTCTGCAGGGGAAATGGAAATTTTTGAATGCTGATCAAAATTTTTTGCAAAGTGATGTTGCCCTGCATGGATATTTCGATCTCCCAAGTGGCGGAAGTAGTGATTTTTTGGGAGAGGATAATGTTGCGGGAGGGATGCAGGTTGTTACGCAGAGGATGTTTGGACGCCATGAGGTCGATTTAAGTCTGGGGCTTTACGCAAGGGGCTCAGAAACAATTAGTGCTTCCGGTTTGCAATTGTTGAAAGCGACATCAGAGATGACGTGGGGGGCAGGGTGGCGCTGGTTGGTCAGTCAGACGCACGAATTATTTGTCATGAGCAATCTTTGGGGAAAAACCAATTTTAAAAGTGTGGCTACTTCGCCAACCGAGTGGGATTTTGGGGCTCAAAAGCGATTCAAAAAATTTCCGCTCGATGTTACGCTGGGGACAGGTCTTGGACTTGGAAAAGGTTATGGCACTCCCGACTTTCGAATCATGATCGCCCTTAACTATTCCTCCGATAAGCCAAAGGCAGAGCCGTTGTTGCCGCCGGGTGCTCAGGCCAAGTTGGAGGGGAGCGAAATTGTCATCTTGAAACCGATTCATTTTGAAGTGAATCGCGCAACGATCAGGCCAGAGTCATTTGCTATCTTGGATGCGGTGGCCAACTTGTTGGATGTGAACCGCACGATCGAAAAGGTTCGCATCGACGGACATACCGATGGCGACGGGGGTGATGAATTTAATCTTGATCTCTCTCAAGAAAGGGCCCAAGCCGTCAAAGCCTATCTTGTCCAAAAAGGAATTACCGAAAATCGTTTGCTGGTAAAAGGCTGGGGCAAGAGACAACCGGTCACCTTGAATGACATTGCTGAACACAAAGCCCTCAACCGCCGCGTCGAGTTCCACGTAATCGAAGTAAAGAAACCTTTTTAGAGCAGGATTATTTTTTTGTGATTTTATAACGAGTGCTGCGCCCCAACCCCACGCGTTCCACCTTTTTGAAACTTAAAAGCCGCCCCATGATTTGGTTGATAGTCGGGCGCGCAATGCCCGTTTTTTTAGCAATGTCCCCCGGAGAAGCTTCATGAACCTCTTCCAGACATCTAAGAACTGCCAACTGCTTTTGAGACAAAAGCTTTTCTATCTGCTCATCTGCAAGCAAGGCAACTGCCATTTCTGACTGCTTCAAAACAATATCCAAAAAAAACTCCAGCCAGGGAGATATGTTTTCCCGTTTTGTCTTGATTGTTTTTTGAGATTTTCGCAACGCTAGGTAATAGTCGGGTTTGTTGTCTTCAATTAATTTCTCATGAGAGACATAGGGAACATAAGGATAACCTGTTTTTAACAGCAGCAAATTTGTGAGAATACGAGAAAGGCGTCCGTTGCCATCTTGAAAAGGGTGGATGTTAAGAAACTCCACCAAAAAATTGCCAATGATAAGAAGAGAATGATACTTTTTTTCCTTCAATGCGGCATGAGTCCATTCCACCAGTTCTTGCATCTCTTTGGGCGTCAAATAGGCTGCTGTTGTGTCAAAGAGAACGCCAATCGACTGCCCCGCTTTGTCGATCATGTGAACCTTATTTTCCGTTTTCTTGTATTCTCCCCGATGCCTCTGGTCTTTTGATACAAATTTGAGCAACTCACCATGAAAATGCTTGATGGTGCTTTCAAAAAAACGGATTGCTCTCCACGATTCAAAAACATTTTGAAGGAGTTCATAATAGCCCTTTACCTCTTGCCTGTCCCTATCAGCAAATTTTTGCACGCTCAAACCCCGCATCAGTTTTTCAACATCTTTATCGGACAATTTTGCCCCTTCAATGCGCGTGGAGGCGCCGGTGGAGGTCACCAAGACAAATTGTTTCAATCGCCCCAATATTTGTGGGCTTAAATGGGCTCCGGAAATCCAGCGACCTTTGCATTCATCAATCTGGGTAATGCGCTTGATAATCTCAGGAGAAATGGCTCTTAAACGCTTATCAAAGGGGTGGCCCTTTTTCATATATTTCAACTATATAAGATTATATAAGATTAACAAGATGAAATTTATTGCCAGTGGCCAGGTAGATGGTGGGGTTGGCATCTTATTTGCATATTTAGCCTCTTGGTATGGGAGGTTCAATATGGTTAAGAAAGTTCAACAAACGCAGGCGCAAAAGGTTGATCAGAGTATCAAAGATATTGAATGGAAAATTTCGGATATTCGTTTTGTAGGAAAGAAAGACACTAAATACTATGAAAAGGCCAAGGATGAATTTGAACTGGCCAAAAGCGCCCTTCGTAATTCCAAGCTGAATCCAAAAGTAGAAAAAGATTTATTGAAGAGTGCCAACCGATTTTTGGCCCGTGCCATTATCTATTTGGATGCTTCCAAGAACCATTACTCTCAACCAGTTGTGGAAGGAATGTTGACGGTGCACTCTGAGGCTGGCCCAACAGGCACTCCTACCCTTCCCAAAAAACCGGAAAAAAATCGAGATTGGTCCCGAGCTAGTTGATGTAGCGGGAGAAAAAGATATAGGAACGGGGACATTGATAGATGTTCTTACTTCGGATGGGTTGGATCCCATTTTGTTTACTATTAAGCATCACGAAGATTCCTATGTCATTTTGCGCGACAGTCCTGGGAAAATTTTTAAGGTGCGCGAAGGAAAAAAAGTGCTTGTCGGCCGCACTTCCCTCACCTTCAAAGCATTTTTAAAGGCAGAGGATGTTGCGAAGGAAGTCAAGAGGCGCGATCTTAAGCCCGAAGAAGCTAAAGAAGCGATAAGCGCTGCTCGTTCTGAGAGGATTCAATTTGTAAGATCAGAAGATCGAGATAGAGTATGGCTGCAATTACTGGCTGAAGCTTCTTAATCACCGACTATCTCTTCAATCCCCTTCAAAAACACAATTCTTTTCTCCCCTTCATTATTTAAAGAAAGACCCTCTAAGTAAACGCGGGCAGAACGGATTAAGTCGACAACCCCTTTTCGATTTTGATCAAAATAACGACCTTTCTTTTTCTTGTCTTCAATGGCTCCAACATTCTCTCGGAAAAGCTTCCATGCTGTTTCTGCCCGCTCCATCCAAAAAAGGGCAACAGCTTTTTGGAAATCTCTAAATTGCCTGAATTGAGGACATCTTTGTTGAATCTTTTCATAGTAGAGAATCTCCAAGGCATTAAGAGGAGTGGCTGTCTTTTTCTTTTTTGTCAGTGTGTAGGTATCAAGGCCATCCGCGAGATCTGGGTGTGCACCCCCCCTTTCAAAAGTGACACCACTTGCGGTAAATAAGTGTCGCTCCAAAAGAGTATCGATTGATTTACAAGTATTAGAACTCATGGGTTTCTTATCGGCTCCCTTTAAAAAAAGTTGCTCATTTTAATATTTTTTAGGGGGTTGGTAAAGGATCGGCAAATTTGTTCAGCAAGCCCTCGATATTACGGATCACAATGCGCTGGTTGCCAAAGTCAGAGATAATCAAGAATTTATCCTGCACCCAGATTCCCATCGGGTTATGGAGTCCTTCCGCATTTAAGCTCCCTCCACTGTTTGCAAAGGCCTCGGTTGGGCCTTTTTGGCCGAAGACAAAATAACGCTTGGTTTCCTGGTCATGAATGGCCTCTGGATAGTTTTCGGTCGGTTTCTTGAAGACGAGCACTCGATGGTTTCCATAATCACTGACAAAAATCAGTCCACGATGGATGATTGCAGCAAAGGGATAGATCAGTGATTTGGGTGAAGGAGAATCGGCCTTCCTGCTTTTGAAATTGGCTTGCCCGATGACAAACGTTGCCGGTGCATTGAAATCGGTCGGCAAATTTTCATAATAAAGAACACGGTGGTTCCAGGAGTCTGCAATGACGAGATGTTTTCCATCCGAAAAAACAGATCGAGGATAATATAATGAGGAAGCACTGGGGGCGCTCAAGTCCTGATTTGGCTTTTTGCCATTGCAGTCTGTTTGTCCCAAAACGAATTTTGCCTCGGTTTCTGGTTTTTCCGGGAACGGTTCAAAGACAAGAATTCTGTGTTGTGTCAGATCGGTGACAAAAACTCTTTGCGAATCGGTTGTCACAGAATTTGGCATAAAACGACCACAGCTCGGATTCGTATCGGGTAGCGGTAAGGCTGAATTGAGATCGGACTGGCCAAGGACCAAGGGATCTCCAACAGGGAGGCCTTTGTCATTTCGCTTAAAGATCAAAAGCCGTCTATTCCCTGTGTCGGGGACAAAGAGACGATAAGGGTCGACAAAAATGTTGTTGGGGGCACTCAGTGAATCTTTTGTGACTGTTTCTAATCCTCCCCCTTTCAAATCCCCGCTAAAATCCTTTTGACCCATTAGCGCTATGGCCTTGGCCCCTGAAAATGTCGGCACTCCCGAAAAACCAATCACACGATGATCTTCCAGATCGCCGACCCACAGATTTTTGGAATCCGCCGCAATACCCCACGCCCCATTGCTGATTTGCTCGGATGGCTTTACGTGGTTTCGTCCCCAAGTTTGGAAATTAGGCTGCCCAATAAGTCCAATCGCGGAAGGGTTATTGCCTGATATTGTGCAGATATCGAATTCCATGATTCTTGCGACACGCGAGGTGACAAACATACGACACCCGAGGGGAGGGGATGCGGCGGCTCGACCCAAAAGTTTATCATTGAGAATCTCAATGGTGCCCGGTGCAAACAGGTCCGACCAGCGCTGCTTGACATCGGCCATCCCTAAAACCCGATCGGCTTCAGGACATACGAAGTTTCCATCCACATCTTTTACATCACAGGAGGCCACTTCACTTGTTTTGTCTGGAACCTTGGAAAAGCGAAGGACACGGTCATTCATGCCATCCGAGACCCATAGTCGAACGTCTTGTTTATCGCGGCGCTCTATGTAGGCTGCAGACGGCCAAAAGAAACTGAAAGCTGTC
Source organism: Deltaproteobacteria bacterium RIFCSPHIGHO2_01_FULL_43_49 (assembly GCA_001798075.1). GTDB lineage: Bacteria > UBA10199 > UBA10199 > SPLOWO2-01-44-7 > SPLOWO2-01-44-7 > SPLOWO2-01-44-7. The sequence goes on from MGRG01000008.1 coordinate 137,635, forward strand.
GGCCCTTTCTCCACCTTGTCGTAAAAGAAGTTCGAGACATATACAGATCCCTGATTCTGATTGATAGAGGAAAAATTCGGCTGCCCAATCACGACATCTGCGCTGGCATCGTTTTTGGTTGGGATCTGATTATAGATCAGGACACGATTGTTTTCCGAATCACTGACAATCAGTTTTCCTTCAAAAGTGGAAACGCCTCTTGGCCAGTTTAAGGTGTTTGCGGTTCCCTTACCGCCACGGTTGGGTGCAGCACTTGTAAAATCAGCCTGTCCAATCACCACATCGAATTTCTCTCCATCTTCGTCAGGCCAGTTATTCCAAATCACGACTCGCGAATGGTTCGTGTCGGCAACAATAATTTTTTGTGTTTCGGGATCAACCCAAACGGCACTGGGAAAACGCAAGGAGGATTGTGTGGGCCCTATTCCTTGGGCCGCTAAGTTCATTTGTTCATTGATTTGCCCTAAAACCAAATCGGCGAATTGACCGTTGATGGTTGGAAACTGATTCCAAATGAGGAGACGGCTGTTGCCGGTGTCGGCAACGATTACCCTTTTTCCATCACTCCAAGCACCGAAGGGACCTTTCACTGTTCCCAAGTGAGGGGTTCCGCCGCGATTGGGAATGGTTGAATAAAAATCGACTTGTCCCAAAACCAGACCCGGTTTGTTTTGAGAAATTTCATCGCCACAATAGAGAACCACACGATTATTTCCACTATCGGGCACCAACAGACAGTCGGTCCCGTCGGGCTTGCGAAAGGCATGGGTATTTTGCATCACGGAATGAAGTCCTTTTTCCTTGCCAGCGTTAGAGTAACAGTCTTTTTGCAAAAGGCAGATGGCATCCGTCGTTGCGAGAGAAAAGGTTGACGTTTCGGAAGTTTTAGTGCCGTGGACATGGAGTGTATAGTTTGCATCGATATCGGCAACGACATCATAAGTTCCAACGGTTGGCAGATTGGATGCAATCACCTCATTGTTTTTCAACAGCTCTACTTCATTGGCCCCTTTGGTTTCCCATTCCAGCGTGACTTTGGCCCCGGAGAGTATTTCGATGAGATTTCCCACAGAACCTTCTTCAGGAACATAGCCTTGAGGGGCGAACTTGGCGATGGCAAGCGAGCTTGCTGAAGGAGTAAGAATAAGCGGGTCAGAGCTTAAAGGCTGGTCTCCTCCTCCCGTTGTTTCTACACCCTTGGTTTGTCCTGCGGGAGGCTGAAACGTTTGACTGTCTTGCCCAGGCCCACTTAGACCTTGGCACCCAGCCAGGAGGAGAAAGAGAAGACAAAATGTAAGACCGCCATACTTCATAAAAATTCATTTTAGTTTTTCCGTGTCCAAACCTTCTTTGAGGCGTTCCGGATTCTCACCTCTGAAAATTTTTTTTCTAAGATCAAAAATTTCAGCACTGTATTGGCTAATGAAAGCCGGATCTGGAATTTCATCTTTAAAAAGGGCTGCAAATAAAATTTTGGCTTCGTCAGGGGAGGAAAAAGATTCGGGCTGGCCAAGAAAAAAATCCTCTAGGGAAGAAACACCTGCATTCCCACCCAAATTTGCCCTCGCTTTCTGGGGACATTGGGGATCGAGTAGATGGCTGCGGTCTGGATTCCATTTACAGTGAATCAGCTCATGGGTTTTGCCATTGGCGTACAGATATCGCAAACGTATTTGATTTTCCTCAACAGTCTCTTTGTCAGATTGCTTAATTCCAATCCAAGGAATTTTGGTTCCAAGTAACCACTTTTCCTGTTCATCTTTTTTACCGGGCTCTCCCGGAAACAGTTCCTTGCCGACTTCGTTCTTGAATATGTCTTGATCGTGGAGGAAGGCTCTGACAGCATCTCTTAGCCTTTCTGTTATTGGGATGATTTTGTCTCCAAATTTTCCAATCCTAGGCATATAAATCTCCTACCAGACTCCCACATTAAGGCTAGTAGTTGTGGTTCTGTCTATTGAATCGTAAGCGGTCACTTCAATGACATAATAGGTGGTTGTTCCGAAAGTGCCATAGAGCTTGGTGAAGACCTTGGAACCTGAGCAACTTGATACATCGCCGCAAGAGGTTGTATAGGTTTCAAGGACAGTACTGCTGCCGCTTTTCTTGAGATTAAAGACAATTTGACGAATTGGGAAACCGTAGGTGCCATTCTTTGAAGCACTCGCGCTGATATTATAGGAGCGATCGCCGCCCCAGAAACTTGTTCCATCATGATAGGTGATGGTTGATAGAGGAGGTGGTGAATCATAGATTTTGAACTGAACCTTCTGCTCAGTGGAGGTGGCCCCCTTGGGATCAGACCCTTGGACATAGACGTCAAAGATTCCGTAACTGCCACTGCCAGCAACAGCAGAAGTCGGGGTCCAGCTGTATTTATCGGTATAGCCGAAAAGCGTAGGACTTATCCAGGATCCGGACCCCGAATACGAATTGAAGGTGCTGCGGATAACTTTAACTGTTACTTTCTCCCCATCGGGATCCATGCCATTCACATGGAATCCAGCTGGTTTAAGCTCACTCCCTACTACGAGGGTTTTTTCTAGCGAAATAGTTGGTTTTTGATTTACGTCAGAAACGCTGATTGGAACGCTCGCGGCAGCACTGCTTAAGGAGGCATCTTTAGCAGTCATACTTGCGGTATAACTTCCGGATTGAAGATTAGTAGGGGTCCATGTGATAGAACAATCGGTATTCCAGGTGGCTCCCGATGGTAGTGAAGAGAAAGTACAAGTGGTTGGATCGTTATCGGGATCATTAACATAGAGTGTTTTTAGAGCGACAGTTTTGGAAGTCATCTCTACAAAAGATTGCGTTGCAATGGCGCTGATGGTTGGGGCACGATTTTTATTATTTACGGTGATTGCAACCGATTTGGGATCGGAGGACAAACCCGCACTATCCATGACAGTAATGCTGGCATTCACTGTGACGGTAGGATTCGCTGTTCCAGCAACAGTATAGGCCGGTGTTCCACTGATGACGCAATTACTAATGCTAAGACCCGCTGGCAGGCCGGTCGCAGAACAGGTAAAGGTTGTTGGTCCGTCGGGATCGGCTGCACTGACAGCCACAGGGGCCATTGCGGTTCCTTCAGTCAGGGTTGGGATATAAATGGAACCGACAATCGGTTTTTGATTTGTGTTTGCTATTGTAATACTAAATTGTGTTGGCTGAGAGTTCAAACCGTCACTATCCTTTACGGATACGCTAACTGTATATGTTCCAGCCGATGTGAAGGAAGGCTTGCCACTAATTGAGCAACCATTTTGTACCAACCCTGATGGCAAACCAGTGATGGGATTACAGGTATAGATATCCCCATCAGGATCGGTAGCGCTAATCGTAATGGCAGCAATATCTTGGCCTTCGGAAGCACTTACATTTGCCATTGCATTGACAACAGAGGCTCTGTTCACATTATTGACAGTTACGTAGAAATTCCCCGTGGTATTCAAGGAGGGATTGCCCGAATCGACCACTATGATGCTCACCATATAAGAACCTGCATCTTGATAGCTTGGTGTCCAAATCAGTGAAGAAGAACTCAGCTCTGAACAACTGATACTCGCCGGGCTTGTGATTGGCAAGCCGCTGATTGTGCAGTTGAGGGTGTCTCCATCTGGATCACTGACCGTGATGGGGACCATGAGTGTTTGTCCCTCGGATGTGATCTGATCGAAAATATAATCGATGTAGGGCGGTTTATTGATCTGTTTGACGGTGAGGCTCACATTTTTTGTGTCGCAAGCATTCATGGAGTCACAGACTTTTAAATTCAAAGAAACGACCTCGTCGATTCTGACCTCTGCTGCGGCGAGTGTTACAATATTGTTTGCGATTGATAAACCCGATTGATAGGAAACGGGAGCAGCTTCAAAACTCCATTGAAGTGTTTGTCCTTCGGGATCGGAAGCACTCGCAATTTGTAGAGAACTATTTTCATTCATTACCTGACCTTGTGCTGCCAAAAGCTGAATTTGAGGCAAGCCATTTAATTTTCTAATCGCAGCCAAATTCCTTTCTATCGCTTCTCTTTCCTCCACAATCTGAGTGGCTGCTAAGGCGCTCTCAAAAAGGGCAAATGCCTCACCAATATTTTCTTTTTCCCAATAAGCCAATGCCTGCAAGGCAAGACATCTTGTTTTCAGCGAATCGATGTTGAAGTTACAAGCCTGTTGAGCTGCCTGAATGGCAGCATCAAATTGGCCCAGCGCAATATAATCGCTGGCCAGTTGCAGTTGCAATTCGACCTTTTCTTGATCGGTGGTTGCTGGTTTGAATTCGATGTAGAATGGCTCTGCTTTAATTTCACCTAAAGCCAAAGCCTCTGCTCCCGATTTGTTTTGAACAAAGGCATTAGCCGGATCGAAATAGGCGGTAACCTTGTAGATACCGGAATTTGCAAAAGTGCTTTCAAGAAATTCCCACGCTGCTTCGCTTCCCGTTGGTGTCAAGACAGTTTCCTGGCCCACTGTTTTTGCCGGCAAGACGGCATTTGGCTGCAATATGGTGCCATCGGCGCCGGCAATTTCAAAGCGGACTTTGCCAGCCCAAATGCCTGCTTGAGTAAAGGTCAAGGGGTTATCAGCATCAACCGGTTTGCCAGAAAGGCTCGCGTTGATGGGGACTATAGGACTTCCGAGATAACGCAATAAACTTCCGCTGCCAGCCAAACCGATGATGGGGGCTTTATAGACATTGACTTCCACTTTTTGGCTGATTTTGATACCCGAAAGATCCCCCACGAAAAATTCAAAATGATAGGTTCCCTCGGGTGCAGAAACGACATCCCATTTGAACTCGCCGGTGCTTTGATTCATAGTCATGCCGGTGGCATTTGGGACATCATGTGTAAAGGAATATTTCAAAACTTCGCATGGATCTTCATCTTTTGCAGGGACTCCGATCGTCAGAACTTCTCCATTTGCCGTCTGAATTTCGGGCCCGGCAGCAGCCATCCAAAGGGGTGGGGTGTTGGCCTGGGCGGTCATTGTGACATTCAGGGTCTTTTTTGCAATGACATCGTCCCAGCAATAGAAGCCAAAGTCATAGATGGTACCTGCAGGTCCGACGGTGGAGATTTCATGTTCCCCCAAACGATAGGTGCCTGTTATGTTCCATCTGTATGTAGAGGCAAGTTCTATAGGACTATATCCAATGTTCCAGCTGTTTTGGAGATTGTTGTTAAAATCTGGGCACTCAAGCGTAAATTTGCCAGGGCGATTTTCGATCCAAACAGGACACATTGATGAAAAAATAACTCTAGGGCCGGTTGTGTCACTGCTGATCGTGACTCCACCCGTGGGTGTTGAAGCAGCTGTTGGTGTTGGCTCCGTTGTCGTCGTTGGGGATGTTGGCGTTGTAGAAGTAGTTCCTGAAGTTGTGGTCGATGTTCCAGAGGTCTGCGTGTCGGTCGTTGCGGTAGAAGTCACTGCCGATCCCAGAGGAGTCGCTGCAATACTATATGCAATTCCAGAAGAAGAAAGGGTTCCGGGATATTGGTTGGGGGTGTTTGCCGGAGTGAAATCAGCTGGTGTGATGGCGCTGTCGTAGACCTCTACATCCCCTTTGGTCTCATCGAGTCTCCAATGGGCAACGAGACCTGGTTCCTTCTCCGATAATTTTGCACTCATACTGGCCTTGATCTCATCAGCACTACGCGCCAAATTCCAAACGCGGATCTCATCCAATTCTCCTTTGAAGAAACGACTACTGTCATCAATCGATTTTCCAATCCAGATCTCTTTGATGTTTGTCATATCGAGAGGTGTGGTAATCGTTGCCTGGCTGGGTCTATTCGGGGTAACAGCGACATCGGTCCCCAGAACGCCATCGACATAAAGCGAAACCGTGTTGTTCACCCCATCAATCACACAGGCTACATGATGCCATTTACCATCCTTATAAGGGACACCACCCACCCAGTTGCCTCCGTAGCAACTGATCCAGCCATTATGCAGGTAGAGATGAAAATGTTTTTTGGAGGGATCGGTACTTGCGTTCCTTTGGTCTCCTACCACCATGCCGCCCCACTGGCCGGCTCCACTGAAAGTTTCACTACTCTTGAAACGGGCTTCAACCGTTAGGCTCTTGGAACTACTGAAGCGAGAGCCGATCGCTTTAGGGACATGAATGTTGCCGGCCACGCCGTCAAAACTCATCCCCACATTGTCACTTACATTAAAGGAATACAATTTGGGCGTGGTGGCCAAGGCCTCTTTCGGCAAGTAGTAAGTCCCTTGAGCATCCGTAATTTCAAAATAATAGTCATAGTGTTTTCCTGCTGTCTGTGCAGCAAGAATTTCCGAAATAAATTGCTGTGTTCCTGAAACGGGAACCATGTCAACGGATTGGAGAGCTTCATTATCAATTTTGTATTTTAGTTTGACGCTGTTATCGATAGGGGTCACATCCCCAGAGAGCAAAAGAGAGATGGGATAGTTATTTACGGTATCAGCAGTGTCTCCCAAAGGGGTGTGAGCGGCGATGGCAATATTAGGATCAGTATCTAGTCCCAAGGATACAACGCCTTTATATTGGCCATTCCAATTATTGGGGCCGTTGTCCACTGTCGGGGGAGGTACCCCGTCCGGAGAGATCTGGGATGTCTTTTCATCTAGTTTCCAATAACCAATCAAACCCGATTCGTTTCCTTTGAGTGTTATATCTTTGGTTAACGCAATCTGATCTGGGGAGCGCACCACATTATAGATTCGCACCTCATCCACAAGTCCCTCGTATTGCCCGCCATACCAGTTCTTCCAACCACTACCGATTAAAAAGGTCTGAATCAAAGAGAGGTTAAGGGGTGTAGTTGCACTCTTTTGCCCGACTAGTAGTCCATCAACATATAAACTGTTGTTTGCCCCATCGATGACCGCTACCACATGATGCCATTGTTGTTCGAAGCTTGGATTATTGGGATCTTTATAAAGAGGTCCAACGATTTCAGCACCCCCGTTAAAGTAAATTTTATTGCGTCGTAAGTAGAGATGAAAATTGAGTTTGCTGCCGGCACCCGTATCGTCGAGGGAGGCCGTATTCAGACCGGAGACAAGCCCATGCCACAAATCATTAGCAGAAGTATCCATGGAACTTTTGAACCTAGCTTCAACAGTCAGTTTGCTGGTGAGTTTGGGACCGATCGCAGCGTTTGTCACTTGAACGGCACTGGTTCCCGATATGGGGTCCGGCACAAATTGCACAGACTTGTTTTGAGATGCGTCAAAACTGAGGCTTTGAGTTGCGAGGACCAACCCCAAAGTGAAAAACCCCAAAATTTTAAAATAACCTCTCATAAAATTACGGTCCTATAATTTGTTGTAGTTCCGCGTCGCTCCAGTCTTTGATCCGGATTTGCTCAAAGCACGATTTCCCGTTTCCGCTCTCCGTTGGATTTTGACTGTATTGATTTAAGTCGCCATAGGTAAAAAGTTGGGAGATGTCAGCGCCGGTGGCCTGGCTCGCCGCGATTTCATTATATTGGAACTCTTGTGAGGGAGGAGGCACACGCATCGCGCAAGTATCATCGCCAAGTCCAAGTCTATCTTCTGGGGGGGTTGGATTATAATCATGGTGATGTGGTTCTCCTATGGCATGGCCCAGTTCATGTTTTACAAGAAATTTGTTTTTTTCTTTGAGAATGTTGGCCAGAATGGCTTCAGGAGGTACCCCAGGCATTTTTTTCTCAAATTGTTTTTTTAGATTCTGTTTAAAATCAGCTTTCGTTAGAAAGGTACTAATATTGACGTAGTCAACAACTCGTGGGTTAAGGGCATTTCTTTGTTTTTCCTTTAATTTTGTAGCTAGTGAGGGGGAGGGTTCATTCCACCCGTCAAAAAAGATGGCCTTAAAAGCGGCAACATCCTTCGTAACATGCAACGCGTGCTGGCGGGGACTGGACGAGTTAGAATTGATCCATCGCAGATCATCATGGCTGACAACTTTGTTGCAAACCCAAACCGCACCCAATGTGCATTGTTTTATTTGCAAAGGCGTTTGTACCATTGCAGATCCATTCATCGCTAGAGAGTTTAGAATAGGCTGAACGTTTATCTTTGCCGGATTCTCGTCAGAGTGGTAACCAAAATAATTGGCTAATTGAAAGGGATCATATACAAAAAGATCCTTTGTTTTGTATGGGTCTGTGGACTGACGCCAAACGATTTTATTTTCAGTGACATTGGTCACAAAACCGCGATATTCATCGTAAGCCGTTAGCCCGTCACCGGGGCTTGTCTGTCCTTGAACTCCCTCATAATCCCAATTCCATGCAAGAGAGAATGCCGGATCTGTTGACAGTCCCATCGCTTCTTCCCAACCATCGGCCATTAAATTGTTATTTTTATCGAGAGGGATATCGATGGCATTGTTTTCAAATTCGAATCCTATTAAGCTGGCACGATCACTGTTACCCAAATCTTTGCTGTTGGAAGGGCCGACAACTTTGACTTCCACGACTATATGGCCGTAGGCTCCATAGTCATAGGACTGCACCAGAAAGGGGGCCTCCACTTTCTTTTCATAACTCTTCAATCCCGTGATTTTTAATTCGTCTCTATTGGGTGAAAGGACATAGGTTGTGCCCGCCGGGGGTGTAAAACCTCCATCCAAAGGATGGGCTAATTTAAGATCAGGAGAATTATCCGTGCTGTTGGGAGGCCAGTTTGTGCAAATCCCTCTTTCCTTACTGCAGATCAGTGTAATGGTGACATCCGCAACATCTTCTTCGCTGCTGGTTACAAAGTAGACATAAAATAACAAAGAATTTCCAGGTTTGCCCGGGATGAGACTTGCCTGAGGTCGCCATTGTCTATAAACGGTTGGTCCAGTTTCAACAGCAGCCGAGAGGTTGTCACAGGCATCTCCCTTTCCATCTTTGTCGGAGTCTTTTTGATCATTGTTGGCAACGAAGATGCAATTGTCACACGCATTCCCTTTGGAATCGCCATCCGAGTTGCTCTGATCCGAATTGGATTTGGTAATACAATTATCTTTGGAATCGGGAACGACGTCATTATCTGTATCAATGGCGCTTTCTGGTGGAGAGTAGGGAATCAAAATCCAATCGGCAAAGCCATTAATGCCTGTTGTCGGTTCATTAAAAGTTATCTGATCCGAGATGATCGTTTGATTTTGAGTATAGGTTCCTTGTTTGCCCCCACCAGAAATGCCCGGAAGTGTGATATCAATACGATATGAGTAAAACCCCTCTGCATCCGTTGGCCAATATCCTATTGCCGGCTTGTCTTTGGATCTAGCAGTACAAGTAACATTACTACCTGGACCGGCAGCTCCAGTATAAATAGGGGCTCTTAAGAAATAATTTCCTTTGGAAGCATCCAAACTTAATTCAAGGCCGTCAAAGCCACAATTCTTGTATTCCAATGCAGTTAATTCAGAGGTTTTATCTTCAGCTGTGACATCCTTGCATTTAACAGAGGCTTTTGGATTGCCCGTGAGGTTGATCTCCAGTGGATTGCCAGGTTGTGAAAGAATATTAAGGTATAGTTTAAGGTTCGTAAAAGTGATGGTGCATGAATCGTAATCGAATGGATAAGTTGGCGCTATGCTCGGAAATTCTGCATAGTAGTTAAGCTCTTTAGCCATCCAACCAGGATAAACACCAAGATCCCACTTTTTAGTTTCTAAATTGTAAGCATTTGTTGGAATATAATAGTCCAATACTTGTTGTGATGTTTGAGCAAAGAGAGGGCGACTCCCGAGAAGCAAAATAAAGAGGCCGAAAATAGTCGTATAATATATAATTTTTCGATACATATTTATCCCCATTTGAAAGAAGCATATTTTGTGCCAAATTTTGTCAGATGGAGTAAAAATAAAGATTAGTAATTACAATGAGTTGCTTAGACTGAGAATTCTGAAAATTCGTCAGATTCTCACTTTGATAGAAAATGAGTCAAAATTTTGACAAGGGTGTCAAAATAATGTCTGACCAATAAGTAGCGGCTACTTTCTGGTCTGAGTCGAGAGGGGGAATTGACAATGCAGACTGCCCGTGGCGGACCAGCTAATTGAGCCAACGGGCAGAATCGAACTGCCGACCTACTCATTACGAATGAGTTGCTCTACCAGCTGAGCTACGTTGGCGTCCGTTTACACCAATTGCTTAGCAGCATGAGCGTGAGAAGTCACGGAGTTCGTCGAAGTATTCGCCTTGATTCGCATGCCGTAGAAAGAGCGCCACACAAAAAAAGTGCCGATCAAAAAGAAGACCGCCCCAACCCATCTGACATAGGGTGCTGCCCCATCTGAAATCGCAATTTCGACCGCCAACAAACCAAACAGAGTGGTGAATTTGATGATCGGGTTCAAGGCTACAGAAGAAGTATCTTTGAAGGGATCACCCACCGTGTCACCAACAACCATTGCTGTGTGCAGTGCCGTTCCCTTTTCTTTCATCTCCACTTCGACCAGTTTCTTGGCATTGTCCCATGCGCCGCCACCATTGGCCATGAAGATGGCTTGAAAAAGTCCGAACACCGCAATTGAAATGAGATAGCCGACAAAGAAAGTTGGGCTGAAACAGGCAAAGGCCAGTGTGAAGCAAAAGATCACGCCAAAAATATTAACCATTCCTGCTTGTGCATATTGTGTACAAATTTTCACCACTTCTTTGGAATCGTGAATTGAGGCTTTGGTAGAGCCCTCGAGTCGAATATTTTTTTTGATATACTCCACCGCTCGGTAGGCCCCTGTCGTCACCGCTTGCATGGAGGCCCCGGTGAACCAATAAATCACGGAACCGCCGCAGATAATCCCTAACAGAACATGGGGGTCAATAATGGAGAGCTCCGCCCCAATCTTTTCCCAGTGAAAATGTTCTTTCAAAAGCAAGATAAGCGAGAAGATCATTGTTGTCGCTCCTATTACCGCTGTGGCAATCAAGACCGGCTTGGCCGTTGCTTTAAAGGTGTTGCCGGCTCCGTCGTTCTCTTCCAAGAAATGTTTTCCTTTTACAAAATCGGGTTTGAAACCAAAATCTTTTTCAATTTCCTGACTGATATTTGGGGCTTGTTCAATGAGTGACAATTCAAAAATCGACTGGGCATTGTCGGTCACTGGGCCGTAGCTATCCACCGCGATGGTAACAGGTCCCATTCCCAAAAGTCCAAAAGCAACCAAACCAAAAGCAAAAACGGTTGGGTATCCCATGTAGAGATCCAGTCCATGCTGGCTGGCAGTGTAGGCAACGAACATGAGGCCGATAATGGAAATCCCTTTCCAGAAGCAGCTGAAATTTCCTGCGATCAATCCAGAGAGAATTACCAATGAGGCCCCTCCCTCTTTTCCGGCATTCACAATTTCTTGAACATGTTTGGAATGACAGCTGGTGAAAACTTTTGTTAGCTCTGGAATGACGGCCGCTGCTAATGTCCCGCAACTAATAATGATGGAAAGAGTCAGCCAGAGGTTGCCGTAGTTGGCATGTAGCAAGAGGTAACTCACTGCAAACGTCACACCAATCGAAATTAAAGAGGTCAGCCAAACCAGCTCTGTCAACGGAGCTTCAAAATTGAATTTATCTTTCTCTTTGAGGCGGGCGGCGGTAATCACACTGTTGAGTGTGTAGGAACCAATCGAGGTGAGAATCATGAGAACACGCATTGTAAAAATCCAGATGATGAAGTCCGATTTGAATTGAGGTATCACCGCCAACACGATGAAAGTGATGAGAGCCACACCGGTAACACCGTAGGTTTCAAAACCATCTGCTGTTGGTCCAACACTGTCGCCGGCATTGTCACCGGTACAGTCGGCGATCACGCCAGGGTTTCTGGCATCATCTTCTTTAATGTTGAAAACGATTTTCATCAGGTCGGAACCGATGTCGGCAATTTTGGTGAAGATACCACCGCAGATTCTCAATGCAGAAGCACCGAGCGATTCACCGATTGCAAAACCGATGAAACAGGATCCGGCTGCAGAAGGATCAACAAACAAAAGGATAGAAAGCATCATGATGAGCTCAATGCAAATCAACAAAACACCGATACTCATCCCTGCGCGTAGAGGAATTTTGGAGACCCAATAGGGTTTGCCACGTAGTGATGCAAAAGCGGTGCGGCTGTTGGCCAGCGTGTTAATCCGGATTCCGAACCAGGCGACTGAAAAGGAGCCCAAAATACCGACGACAGACCAACCAAGAATCAACAATACCCGTTGGAGCGGCATATGTTGCAAAGCAAAGAAATAATAGAAGATACAAGACCCAATGAAGAGTTCGAGAACAATCAGGAGCTTGCCTTGTTGAAAAAGATAGGTTTTACAGGTTTCATAAATGATATTAGAAACCTCTAACATCAGTTTGTGTGCTGGGAGTCTTTTGACTTTGATGTATTCAAAAAGGCCAAAAAGCATTCCCAAGATGCAGATTCCGAGTCCCCCATACATCAGGTCTTTTCCCAAAACTGTTTTTCCGAAGAGAAGGTATTGAGAAGTCAGCTCCGGCAGTTGAAGACTTGCCTCACCGGCAGCGAGTGAGAGTTGGGGAATCAACAAAATCCCTAAAAGGGCCAAACAAAACTTTTTAATCATGTAATCCTCCTGTTGTGGCGCCACAAGGAATAGAAATTTACACATTTTGTCAACTCTATTATAACTGCCCAGGCAATGCTAAAAGGTAAAAGGATTTTAATTACTTCGGGGCCAACGAGGATGCCGTTGGATGCGATGCGTTTTATCAGCAATCGCTCCACGGGGCGGTTTGGGACTTTGTTGGCAAAAGAGGCTTTGAAAAGGGGGGCGAAAGTAACCTTTATATATGGAGTGGGGAGCCAAACCCCGAAAGCCCCCCCAAAAGGCGTCGGACGCCTTTTATGTATCCCCGTCGAAACCAACCAAAAGGTAGCGTCTACCTTACGGTCACTTTTATTGCATTCCAGATACGATGTCGTCATTCACGCCATGGCAGTTTTGGATTTTCAGCCGAGCGGAGTAAAAAAAATCAAAACAAAAACGAAAAGAGGGGTTTGGAGTTTAAAACTCGTTCCAACGCCGAAAATTATCAACCAGATCAAAAAATGGTCCCCAAAAACTTTTTTGGTGGGGTTTAAGTTGGAAGTTGGGGTTTCTCAAAAAGAATTATTACGCAGGGCTCGTCGCCTTTTGCGTCAAACCAAAGCCGATTTAGTTTTGGCGAATCAATTGACGGAAGGGGATGATAACAAGCATAGAGGGTTTTTATTAAATCGTGCTGGAAATATTTTGTATATGGGTAGAGGGAAAAAGCGACTTGCAAATTTGATCATTAATGAAGTAGAAAAAGGGCTCTGAGGAAAATTGCCGAGGTGTTGGAATGGTATACAAGGTGGTCTCAAAAACCACTGGGCTCCGGCCCGTGTGGGTTCGACTCCCATCCTCGGCACCATTTAAGAATGCCAAAACTGAAAAGCCCTGCAAAAGAATTCACATGGTCTCCTAAACTGGCTTATGCAATTGGGCTTATTACAACAGATGGCAACCTCTCCAAAGATAGACGTCATATTGTTTTACGTTCTTCAGATCTCGAACAGCTAGAAAATTTTAGAAGCTGTTTAAAACTTTCTAATAAAATAGGAACACCAAAAGTTTCCGGTCAGTACGGTAAAAGGGTTTGTTATCGAATACAATTTGGAGATGTACAATTTTATCAATGGCTTTTGAAAATTGGTTTATCACCAGCGAAAACTTATACTTTAGGCCCAGTTAACGTACCGGATGAATTCTTCCGAGATTTCTTAAGGGGACATCTTGATGGTGATGGGAGCATTTCAATCTATCAAGACAAATATAATACAGCTAAACATGCCGATTATATTTATTTGCGTTTATTGGTAAGGTTTATATCTGCTAGTCGGGCTCACATAGAATGGGTTCGAGCAAACATATTAAGATTGTTGGGCTTGAAAGGGGACCTCTTTGAAATTCACTCAAAAAGGGTATCGAGAACTAGTATATGGCAACTGAAATATATGAAGAAAGAATCTATCAAACTTCTTCCATGGCTTTATTATTCTCAAGATATCCCGTGTTTGCTAAGAAAGCGCAACAAAGCAGAGAAAGCTCTTGCCTTAATTTCAAACAAGAAGCGAAAAACGTATACTTTTAAAAGGGTCGCTTAAAACTACTTCTTCTTTTTGCGCTTTTTTTCGTCTTTTTCTTCCTCGAACTCGATGACTTTGACTTTGGAATCGGCGATTTCGCGAAGGGCGGTTACGATTTCCTTATTTTTGCAATCCACAAGGGGGTTAGAACCCTTGAAGATCATTTTAGTTCGTTTGGCGGCAGCATGGACTAATGCAAACCGGTTTTCAACTTGGGTCAAACAATCTTCAACAGTAACTCTGGCCATTGTATCTCCTTGTTTGCAGAAGGGGACGTTCCCCTTGCAAGGGGAACGTCCCCTTCGGAGGTGTCTAGCTAGTATGTTGTGGCAAAAATGTCAAGTTTTTCAAGGCGTTTGACGCATCTTTTAATCTATGTTAACTCCCATTTATGCCCTTAAAAAGCTTAATTGACCTCTCTCTTCCCGAATATAGGGAACGGCACATTTTTACCACCAAACTCCGTTTGGTCCTTTTTGTCGGCTTTTGGATCCCCTATCTTTATTTCTTTTATCAAGTTTTGGGCCAGCTCCAAGTTGTCACCGCTATCGTCATCGTCTGTTTCGTCTTGACGATGCTTTCCTATTTTTGGGTGTTGCGAGACCGGTTTATTTTCCTTTCTGTAATCACCGAAGTGGTTGCCGATTTGGTCACAATCACAACCATCGTTTATATTACGGAAGGGCCCTATAGTGATTTTTTCACTATTTACCTTTTCTATATTTTTGTCGCCGGTATTTTTTATAATTATGTTTTGGCCTTTTTGATTGCGTTGGCATGCACTCTTTTTTACGGAAGTTTTTTGTTGCTCTGTCAGTTTCAAATCATTCCTCCCCTTATTATCGATTGGGGAAATCAAATACCGATTGAATCTCATTCTCCGCAATATCATTTTGCCTTTTGGGCCATTTTTTCGGTCCTGGTTATTTATGGGGTGAAGGTCGCCAGTTATTTTGGTCAGAGACGAGAAAGAATGTTGGAGGCGCGCAACAAAGAACTCACGGCACTTGCTCATATGGGTTCTACGATCCGTTCTATTATTTCTTTAGACCAGGTTTCAGAACAGATTGTTCAAGGTTTGCAGGCTGGCCTCGAGCTCGATTTAACACTCCTTGTTTTATTCGACCGAGAAAAAGAGGAGATCCGCTGTCTATCTCCAAAAGACCATCGCATTGTAAAAAAGGTCTTGGGGTTGGTTGGAGATAAACTGGGGGAAATTTCCTTTCCCCTGGATGCCCCTGAAAATTCGGCATTGCAAGCCATCAAGAATCACCAGATCATTTATAGAAAAAACTTAGAAGAAATTTTGATTGGGTTGGAACCGCCTTTGCCAAAATCCCTGATTGGCGAAATTCAAAAGTCGATTGGGTTTAAAAAAATGGTTGGGGTTCCCCTAGTTGCGGAAAGAGAATTATTGGGGGCCTTGATCGGTTTTACGCAAGAAAGCCACATCGATCAGCAAACAGTCAAAAGCCTTGATGCGTTTGCAAACCAGGCCGCTCTTATTTTGGAGACGGCCCTTTTGATTCAGAAATTGCGTCAAGCCAATGAAGATTTGAAAGAGGCCAACCGTGTGAAATCAGAATTTTTGGCAACGATGAGTCATGAATTACGCACACCGCTTACTGCCATTATCGGTTTTTCTGAATTGCTGATGGAAGGAGTAATGGGAAAAATGAGCGAAGAGCAGATGGATAGTCTTCGCGAAGTTCTCAATAACGGTGCGACTTTGCTCGACATGATCAACAATCTTTTGGATATGGCAAAGGTTGAGGCAGGTAAAATGGAACTAGAGATTCATCCCTTTGATCTTTCTGATTTGTTGCAAAGACTGACACAGACTATTGCTTCTCTTGTGCACCGCAAAAATCATGAGTTGGTATTGGATCTTCCAAAAAATGTCCCCCCCATTCAAGCGGATGAAAAAAAAGTACAGCAAGTTTTGCTCAACTTGCTTTCCAATGCCATCAAATTTACGCCGGAAGGTGGCAAAATAAGCATTGAGCTAAAACATTATAATGGAAGGAAGTGGTGGGAAAAAGCCTCATGGCAGAAAAAGATTGTCGACACCCAAATTTTTGAAAAAGGGGCTTTTGAACTTTCTGTGCGAGATACAGGCATGGGGATCAAAAAAGAAAATCTTTCAAAAGTTTTTGAAATGTTTGCCCAAGCCGATAGTTCTGTAACCCGCAGTCATGGAGGTACCGGTTTGGGACTGACATTGGCCAAACAGTTTGTTGAGCTTCAAAAAGGTCTCATTTGGGTAGAATCGGAATATGGTAAAGGGGCTACCTTTACTGTTATTTTACCAGCGGTTGTGATAGCCTAACCCCACCACCTGTCTCATTGACGAAGACAATTGGCCCTTCTGGCCAAGAGACAGGTGGTGGGGTAAAACACCATGGGTGGTCTGCTTAAACAGTATCTTTGGGTCTTGGATTTAGTCACCATTTTATTTTGCTCTTTTTTTGCGGCGAAACTCACAAGCGTTTATCTAAGCAGACTCATTGAAGTAGAACGCCCTCTTGCCAAACTGGTTGTGGCGGAATCGACTACAACCGCCGCGCGCACAACACCCCCCGCATCGGATTATAAAATTATCGTTGAGAGAAATATTTTTGATTCGACAGAATTGCCGCCAGAAGAACCGCCACCAGACGTGGCTCTGACAGCCCCAATCACGGGTGAGGCCCTACCCACCACTTTGGGGATCAAGGTCATGGGGGTTTTGGTGGTGGGCAAAGGAGTCGATGAACGCTCTTCGGCAACCATTGAAGGGGGTCAGGGTGGTGCGGCCGTCGACACCTATGCGGTAGGGACAGAAAATGGTTTTGCACCCGGTACGAAGCTAACCAAGGTGAAACCAGACAGAATCGAATTTATTCATAATGGACGTCTCGAATATGCGTTAGTTGAGGATGAAGGTGGGGAAAGCATTTTTGGCCCTCCTCCGGCCATGACAACGGCTGCGACCCCGGTTTCTTCTGCACCGGTAGAACCTGGCCAAGCTATTAAAAAGACTGGGGAAAATAAATTTGTGATTGATCAAAAAGAGGTTCAAAATGCCCTAATCAATGTCGATCAACTTTATACAGAGATTAGGGCAGTGCCGAATTTTGCCGGTGGAAAAGTGTCTGGAATGAAGATTTTATCGGTGAAGCAAGGCTCGATTTTTGATAAGCTGGGACTTCAACGAGGGGACATATTGGAAAAGATTA
The DNA here is from genome assembly GCA_001798075.1 of Deltaproteobacteria bacterium RIFCSPHIGHO2_01_FULL_43_49. GTDB lineage: Bacteria > UBA10199 > UBA10199 > SPLOWO2-01-44-7 > SPLOWO2-01-44-7 > SPLOWO2-01-44-7. The sequence continues at coordinate 154,961 of MGRG01000008.1, forward strand.
ATGGCCAAGAATTGGACGTCAAGCGAGGCTTTGAAATTTTTGGTCAGCTAAAGGATGAAAAAAGGCTGACTCTCGATTTGGTCCGTCAAGGGGCTAATCAGAGTTTTGAATATGAAATACGTTAGGTTAAAAAAGGAACGGGGCCTGTCCCTCCGTGTTTTTGTGGGGGCCCCTAACAAAACCCCACAACAAACACTCCGGACCACCCGTTCCTTTTTTAATAAATCTTTTGGTTTTGTTTTTTTTGTTCTTATAACTTTCTCAGCTTATGCTCAGCTTCCTGAGGGAGCGGCGCAACTTCCAGGGGCAGAGGATGTTTTTACGCCACAAGTTGAGCAACCGACTCCTCCTTCAGAAACAAAGGCAGAAACGGTACCCACTGAGGCTCAAAAAACTGAGGCTCAAAAAGAAGAAGAACAACCGGTCAGTCCAGAAGAAGAGCTTGTCTATCTCAATGTGCAAGATCAAGACATCAAAGAAATCATCAAGCAAATCAGCAAGGCAACAGGGCGTAATTTTATTATCGATGCAAAAGTTTCCGGCAAGATCACGATCCTTTCAAATAAAATGATGAGCAAAGAGGAGGCCTATCAAGCCTTTCTCTCGGCTTTACAGGTTGCCGGATTTACAACAGTGGCCGGCCCTGGCGGTGTTTTGAAAATTATTCCAACAAGAGATGCTAAAAATTTTCCAATTCCAACCCACGTTGATTCCACACCCTACACAGACAGTTACATTACAAGACTCATCAAAATGGAAAACATCAGTGCCAACGACATGGCAGAAGCCATCAAAGGTTTGATTTCCAGAGATGGGAATTTGTTTGCTTATCCAGAAACCAACACACTTGTTTTGACAGACTCCGGAACTAACATTGATCGCTTGATGAAAATCATCAAAGAGTTGGATCAAGAAGGGCCTCAACAAACTGTTGAAATTATCCCAATTCACTTTGCCTCAGCCAAAGAGTTGGCAAGCATTGTCTTGAAAATTTTTGAGGAACAGAAAGGCAAGGGAGGTGGAGCCAGACCAACTGGAGGCTTGGAAGAAGGGGCTCAGGTTTCCCAAATCATTGCGGATGACAGAACCAATTCACTCATCGTGTTGGCAACAAAAAGGGCCATGGAGAAAGTCAAAGAACTGATCAACCGTTTGGATGCCAAATTGGAAGAGGGGGCCGAAGGAAAAATTCATGTCCATTATCTGAAGTATGCCAAGGCCAAGGACATTACATCGGTATTGCAGGGTTTGGCGGGTCAGGCTGCAAAACCACCCGGACAGGGTGGAGCCGACAAAGGGCCAATCATTGCTGAGTTGGAAGATTTTAAAGTTTCTGCCGATGAGACGACAAACTCTCTTTTGATCACGGCGAGTGCAAAGACCTACAATAACTTGGTCGAAAAAGTCATCGACAAGCTCGATATTCCAAGAAAGCAAGTCTATCTTGAAGCGATGGTCATTGAGTTTACGCTGGCACGCAAAAAAGAATTTGGCATTTCAGCGCATGGTGGAGTTGCCGGTGGATCAACGGTTGGATTTGGAGAAACATTCAAACAGTTAACAAATTTGTTTGATCCCTTGGCGGCGGGGACTTTTGCCGCCCCCGGTTTGTTGGGGGGCATTTTATCAACCAGAACGGTGGATATTAAGGTTTTGGACAAAGATGGAGCCCAAAAAACAATCAGTCTGCCCGCATTTTCTGCTTTCTTAACGGCTTTAAATTCTTTTGGTGACACCAACATTGTTGCCAGCCCCAATCTTTTGGCCCTCGATAACGAAGAATCTTCTATCGAAATTATCAGGAAAGAACCGGAGGCGGGACAGACAACCATCACAGGAACGGGGCTTTCTCAAGCTGGACCGCCTAGTCGCGTGGAGGCTGGTTTGAAATTAAAACTGACCCCGCAAATTACCGAAAGGGGTGCTGTGCGGATGAAGATTGATCAGTCGTATTCTTCCTTCGTTACGCCGGCCAATACTACTCTCGGCTCTCAAGCCATTGTTGAAAGAAAAGTGGCCACTTCTGTTATTACTAATGATGCCCAAACGGTGGTCATTGGCGGTTTGATGGAAGATAAAATCATCACTGCCAAGACTAAAGTTCCGATTTTGGGTGATATTCCTTTGCTCGGCTATCTTTTTCAAAAGAAAGAAACAACAAAAGGGAAAAGTAATCTTTTGTTGTTTATCACGCCGCATATTATTCGAGATTCAGGCGATTTTCAAAATGTCTTGAGTAGAAAACTGGCTCAGCAAGACGATTTTTTAGATAAAAATTTCAAACGTAAAGAAAAGAAGACTATCGAAACAACGATTGAAGGGCACAATCCAGACCTTTTGGATATTTTGGCAAAAGCCCCTGCTTCTTCTGCCTCTTCTACTGCCCTACCGCCGATGAGCGCACAAGAAAGGATGGCTTATACCCCTGCGGTGATTACGGCCAAGCCAGATGATGAACCACGGATAACAATTGTTTTGCCTGCGCGTTCAGAGGAATCTTTTGAACCACCCGCGCTCCCCAAAGAAGAAAAACGCTCTAAGAAAAAGATCAAAGAAGAAACGGTGATAGAAGAAGCGCCGAAGACGACAACAAAAAAATCGGTTGAGGTGAAACCGATAGAAAAAGAAATGATTGAAACTAAAGAGACGGAAAAACCGGCGACCAAATCTGTCCCTAAATCGGCTCCGGAATCAGCACCTCCGACTATCGAAGTCATTCCACCAAAGCCCGCCAAAAAAGAGGCGAAGGCAACGGCTCCCATTGAGCCGGCACCCATGAAAGTGGAATCAAAACCAAAAACCCAAAAGACAGAGACAAAGAAGTCAACCACCGGTGGCAGCAGCACTAAAATGAAGCACGCCCCCGTCATTACCCTTCCCCCCGGCACCACCCCGGATATGGGAGAATAATGCTATAATGTTTCCTTTTACTCTTTGGCTGATGCTTTTAACCGCGATGTCGTCAGGGCTGCAAGCTCAGTCTCAACCCAACCCACAAATAACTCAAATCGATGCTACGACGTTAGCTTCTGTTTTGCTGACTCCCAATGAAGTTCAGAAAATAAAAAACATTCCTTTGGTCAACCCGGCAACAATCAAATTCTATGGTCGTTTGGGAACGAATCGTGACGTCATTTTTAATTTTTCTATCGCGCGCACTTGGCATCGCCCTCAAAATATATGGACCTTGATCGTTAATGCCCTGACCGCTTTTCCCTCTGCCGAAGCGGCCAAAGAGGGGTTGGCAGTTTTGAGCCGAGAGGGAGAACAACTTTCCAACGCAAACCCAGTTGGTGATCAATCGATTGCAAAGTTTCAAGAACCAAAAGGAGAAGAACCTGCCTTCATTGCCTATTATTTTACGGTAGGACCTTATGTCGCCCAGGTCACGGTTTTTGGCGATCCAAATGTACACGGTGAAAAAGAGATGTTTGTTTCACACTTGGAACCGGCTGCTCATACCTTGGCCAAGGCACAGGAGGAAAAAATGCGCCCTCTTTTGAGTGGAACAATTCCTCTTGTGGAAAGAGATTTCTCCTCTCTTCGATTTCCACAGAATCTTGCAGGAACAACCTTGCTTGGCAGTGCACCGGTCACTCCTTTAGAATGGCGCACGTTGGAAAAAGACACTGCCAAAACCACGATTGCGGGATTTCAAAAGGGGGCCACACGCAGTTTTCATCTCATGGCTCGTCCAGAAGAAATTGCCCGTGTTGCTGTTTTTACTTTTGATACCGATGCCAATGCAAAAGCCTTCGTCAAAGAATTAACCGCAAGAAAATTGCCCAAAATTCCTCTGCCGCCAGAGCTTAAGAACAATGGAGTTGCTGTGGATGTTACACAATACGAAATTCTGGAATTTCGAGGTGCAAAAGGAAGCCGATCCGTCGATATCCTCCTTCTTTCCCCTTTTGGAAAAATCGACAAAAAGGAAGCCAAGAAAGACCTCATAGACTTTGCAAAACAACTCCTGGCTTATTAGTCTACCACCAGGTGCCTGGCACCCTGTGGTATCAATCGATTTCTTTTATCAATTCGTTTGTTGATAGGACTTTGATAATGGTTTGATTCTTTATTCCTGAATCATTAGACCAAATTGGGATATTGAGATGCATGGCCAAAGCCAGATAAGGAGCATCTTCCTCATGTGGAGCAATTTCTAAGGCCCGATTTAAACAAGAGACATATTCTTCTTTTGGAATGACTTTGATTGGAGCGGTCAAAAAATCAAAGAGAAAATCGAAATCGGCTTGTGAAAAGTCATCCCATCTTTTTGAAAAACGTTCCTTAAGCACCTTTCTTGACTCAATTAAAAGATGCTGCGGAGAATAAAGCTCCACTTTTTCGTTTAAAAGAAGATTCCTTGTTATTGCCGCTTTTAAGAATGCTGCGATTAGAATGTTGGCATCGATAACGAGTTGCATCAGCTATGAGCGGTGTTTTTTCCAGACCCGTTTTTTTACTTCACGATCCAATTCGGGAATTTCTGTTTCGTCAAGCCCGCCTGCTTTGAGCATGCGATTCATTTTTTCTAAAAGCTTGGCCTTTTCAAGGATCGCTTGGCGGGCTACCTCTGACCAGTTGATCTCTGGAAATTCCCGCATCTTTTCTCTTAGTTCTTCGGGGATGGAAAGGGTTAAACTAGCCATGAACAAACCTCCTTAAACACAACTTTATGTTAATACACATAATTACGTTTGTCAACGTTTTGAACATGAATAGGGTAATGGAGCGTAATTCTTATTTAATTTCAGCTAGTTAGGATTTCTTGAAAAAGTTGAGCAACTTTTTTAGCTTTTTGCCTTACCCTAAGTCGCGGTGCAAACGAGCCACCATTTTTGAATAGAGTTTGTTTCCGACTGGCGTGGCGAAAGGCGGGTCCAAGGGCTTCTCGCAGGCGGTTTTCTCTTTGCGGGGGTCCAAAATAAAATCGCCGAGAGAGAGCGCAAAATGGGGGTAGAATCCCCATTTTGATAGCGTCCCTTGGACTTGCCTTGCGCCAGCAAGCCAGGAGGAAACAAACTTAGGTATAAATGAAGGCGAGTGGAAGTCACAACTTGAGGTAACTAGCTTATTTCTTTATGACTTTTTGCGCCTTGTTCGCCCTTCAGCAAAATGGTATTCTTGAAATCATGGAAGAAAGAAGCCTTGGTGCCATTCTTTTGGAGTCCACGTCGCTGACGGAAGAGCAGCTTCAGCAAGGCCTCATTTTGCAAAGGGAAAAAGGAATCAAGCTGGGGGAGGCCCTCGTTCAACTTAAATTTTTGCGAACCGAGGATATTTTGAAAGCACTCTCAATTCAACTTGGGTTTCCCTATGAAAGCAAGATTGAAGTGGAAACAGTTGATCCGGCATTAGTGGAGCATCTTCCCATCAATTATGCCAAAGACAATGAAGTTCTACCATTGCGCAAAGACAACGGAACAATAGTCGTGGCGGTTGCCGACCCCACCAATTTTCAGGTGATTGATGATCTGCGCCTTTTGTTTCATTCCAATATCAAACCGGTCATCGCCGGTTCTTATGAAATTGTGAACGCCATCAACGCCGTCTACAACAAAACCACCGATAAAGGTGAAAAGGCAATGACCGATTTGGAAGAGGGGATGGAAGAAATTGCGGAAGACTTCAATGAACCAGTCGATTTGTTGGATGCCTCCGATGAAGCCCCGATCATTCGGTTGGTCAACTCTCTCATGTTTCGTGCGGTCAAACAAAAAGCCAGTGATATTCATATCGAACCTTTTGAAAGGGACCTAGCGGTCCGTTTCAGGATTGATGGAGTTCTCTACGATGTCATGCACCCGCCCAAACGGGCACAAAATTCCATTATCTCCAGGGTAAAAATCATGGCAGGTCTTAACATTGCTGAGAAGCGAATTCCCCAGGATGGCAGAATTCGAATCAAGATTGCGGGGAAAGATATCGATATGCGTGTCTCCACGATTCCCACCGCCTTTGGTGAAAGTGTTGTGATGCGTCTGTTGGATAAATCTGCCGTACTTCTGGACATTTCCACATTGGGTTTCATTGGAAAGAATTTGGATTATATTAACGAAGTGATCCAACGCCCCCATGGTATTATTTTGGTCACCGGTCCTACCGGTTCCGGAAAAACGACGACTCTTTATTCCGCCTTGTCAAAAATCAATACCCAAGAACTCAAGATCATTACCGTGGAAGATCCTGTCGAATATCAATTGCCAGGGATCAATCAAATGCAAGTCAATCCCAAGATTGATCTGACTTTTGCAACGGGCTTAAGGGCCTTTTTGCGTCAAGATCCCGATGTGATCATGGTGGGTGAGATTCGTGATAAAGAAACAGCCGAGATTGCGATTCAAGCCTCCCTCACAGGACATTTGGTTTTTTCTACATTGCACACCAATGATGCCTGTTCTTCCATCACACGCTTGGTCGATATGGGTGTGGAACCCTTTTTGGTTTCTTCTTCGGTCATTTGTATCATGGCTCAGCGTTTGGTTCGCTCTGTTTGCAAGGATTGCGCTAGAAAATACACCCCCGAAGAGGTGGAGCTTGCGAAGCTTGGACTTAAACCCGAAGATTTGAAAGGGCGCCAATTTTATAGACCGGTTGGCTGTCCTAATTGTTTGGAGACAGGCTATTCCGGTCGTACAGGCATTCATGAAATCTTAATGATCAGTGACCCTGTCCGTTCTGAAATCATGAAAGGCTCGGATGCCTCAACGATTAAAAAAGTTGCTCAGTCAGGTGGCATGAAGACATTAAGAGAAGATGCCGCCCAAAAAATTCTCATGGGTTGGACAACGGTTGAAGAGGTTTTGAGTATCACGCAAGGGGATAGGGACTAAAAATGCAAATCCGAAATTCTAAATCCGAAATTCTAAACAAATATCAATTTTTCAAATTACAATCCCCAAAACTATTTATTATTTGAAACATTGAAATTTAAAATTTGTTTAGGATTTAGATATTAGAATTTAGGGTTTTTAATTAAAAATATGCCAGTCTTCGAATATGTAGGGATTGACCAACAAAGAAAAAAAGCTCAAGGCATTATTGAGGCCGACAACGACCGCACGGCGCGGATGCGCCTTCGCAAGATGGGGATTTTCCCTCAGTCTCTAACACTGGAGGGAAGGGCGAAGGCAAAAATTTCTTTGTCTACCAATGTTGATTTTTCAAGATTTACCCAAAGAATCAAAACACAAGACATTGCGCAAATGACTCGTCAGCTGGCGACACTTGTGAATGCGGGCATTCCTCTTGTGGAATCGTTGACAGCGCTAGTGGATCAAATTGAAAACCCCAAATTGAAGAAAGTGATTTCCCAAGTCAGAGAAAAAGTAACAGAGGGTATGAAAATGTCAGATGCCATGCGTGCCCATCCGAAAGTTTTTGGCGATCTTTATGTCAATATGGTCAATGCTGGGGAAAACAGCGGTGCGCTCGATGTTGTTTTGGTGCGTCTGGCCGATTTCACTGAAGGGCAAGCAAGGCTAAAAAGCAAAATTATTGGGGCGATGATTTATCCTGCCATCATGTCCATTGTCGGCGTTTTTTTGATGATCGCTTTGGTTGTTTTTGTTGTGCCAAAAATCACACAGATTTTTGAAGATGTTCAGGCGACTCTTCCGTTGCCAACGAAAATTTTGATGGGTGTCAGTGATGCCCTCACAACCCCTTGGGTTATCATTTTAATTTTAATCCTGATTCCTCTGGCTATTTATGGGGTCAAACGTTGGCTTAAAACCCCTAAAGGGAGAGAGTTTTGGGATCGACGAATGTTAAAAGTACCTCTTTTTGGAAAACTCAACCGCATGGTTGCGATTTCCCGTTTTTCCAGAACCTTGTCTACGTTGCTAAACAGTGGCGTTCCTTTACTCAATGCGTTGGACATTGTGCGCAACATTGTTACCAACACTATTATCCGTCGCGCTATTGAGGAGACCAGAACCAGCGTTCAAGAAGGGGCCTCCGTTTCCGATCCATTGAAAAAGAGTGGCGAATTTCCACCAATCGTAACCCACATGATTGCCATCGGTGAAAAAACGGGAGATCTGGAAAAGATGCTGGAGCGCATCGCAGAGGCCTATGATGCTCAGGTGGATAATACGGTTTCGACCTTGACGACTCTTTTGGAACCGATCATGATTTTAGTCATGGCTAGTATTGTTTCCTTTATAGTAATGTCAATTTTGTTGCCCATTTTGCAACTCAACCAACTTGGGACATAAATAAAAGGGGGACTTATGAAACGCTTCACGCTTCACGCTTCACGCTTCACGAACAAAGGTATGACACTCATCGAAATCATGGTGGTGATCACCATTTTAGGTTTGATCGCTGCCATGGTTACAGTCAACGTCATGGGCCGTTTGGAAAAGGCAAAGCTGGATACGGCTATGACTCAAATTAAATCGCTAGAACAAGCCTTGGAGCAATATCGCCTCGATAATGGAAGTTATCCTTCAACAGAACAGGGGCTTGCTGGCTTGGTTGAAGCCCCATCTGGTGCCAAACGCTTCCAACCAGGTGGTTATCTGAAAGGTGGAAAAGTTCCGGATGATTCCTGGAATGAGCCTTTTAGTTATTTAAGCCCCGGGACCCAAGGTCATCCGTTTGAAATTGTTTCCAAAGGACCGGATCGCGAAGAAGGAACGGATGATGATGTTAAGAGCTGGGAAGAATAACCGCGGTTTCACCCTCATCGAACTTCTAGTGACCCTCGCCATTGTGGGGCTTATCATGGGCTTAGTTGTCGGCCAGACAGGTAGGCTCCTATCGTCGGATATGAAAGCCGCTGCCAAAAAACTCTCTTCAACGATTCGCTTTCTTTATAACAAATCGGCGACAGAGAGTGTAACTTTAAGACTGGTTTTTGATATTGATGAAAATAGTTATTGGGTGGAGGGGACCTCGGAGAGCTTCACCCTGACTAAAGAAGAGGAAGAAACGTTCCAAAATCAAAAATCAAAAATCAAAGATCAAAAAGAAGAAAAAAAAGAGGAGACAAATTCTATCCAACCCAAGGAAGCTAGTTTTTCGCCCCAAGAATCCTACATTTTAAAACCAGTAAAACTTCCCGGTGGCGTTTTTTTTAAAGATATTTATGCCGAGCACCAGATCGATCGTTTGAGCTCTGGAAAAGCCTATATTTATTTTTTTCCGCAAGGCTATGTTGAAAGGTCGGTGATTAATTTACGCAATGAAAGTGATGACGTTCATTATTCGCTGCAAGTTAGCCCGATCTCTGGCACGGTCAAAATTGAATCGGCCTACAAAGAACCGGAGATAGAGAGATGAAAAAGGGTTTTTCACTTTTGGAAGTGATGGTGGCGGTGGCCATTTTGGCCATGTCCCTTTTAACCCTGATTAATTTTCAAGGCCAATCGATGTTTGTTGTGGGACGGGCGGAAAAGCTTACTCTGGGGACTTTTCTGGCCCGAGAAAAAATGGCGGAAGTTATTTTGCAACTTGAAAAAGAACAAAAACAGCAGGGAGTTTTTTCGGAAGATAAAAGTGATGAGGGAGAATTTGAAAAACCCTATGAAGATTATAAATGGAAATGGAGCTTAAGAAAAGTGGCTATTCCAGCACCTGGTGGAGGAGAGGGCTCTCCGATGATGGCGATGCTCACAATGGTGACGAATCAAATCAAAGAGTTCGTTCGAGAGGTAAAGTTAACCGTCTCGTGGGAAGCATTAGGAAAGGAACAAAGTTTCGATGTGGTTACGCATATTACAAAACTTTAAAATGAAAATAAAACCGGAACGGGCCACCCGTTCCGGTTTTACTCTCATTGAAGTCTTAGTATCGGTTGCTTTGGTTGCCGTTATCATGTTGCTCATTTGGCAAACGACCGGACAAACACTGAATGCCAAGCAGCGCATTGAAAAACGTGATGAACTCTATCACAACGCCCGTGTGTCTGTTGATAAAATGGTACAAGATATTTCCATGGCCTTTTTGGTCAATGGCCCATCCCATACCGGTCAACGACAAGGCTCCCCGCAAATCAAGACTGTTTTTAAAGGGGAGGATGCTTCGCTTTATTTTGCTTCGTTGGCTCATTTGCGCCTTTTTAGCGGTTCTCGGGAAACAGAAGGTTCCGAAATGGGCTATAAAGTGGAGCAGGATCCAGACAACAGAGACTTTTTAATTTTGATGCGTCGGGAATCGAAATGGATGGATGACAAACCAGAAGAAGGGGGAGTTTGGCTCCCACTTGCTTCGAGAGTTAAAAAACTAAAAATTGAATATTATGATGGCCGCAAATTCGATTGGCAAAGTAGCTGGAACACAGAAAGTGACACAGGAATGAAGCTGCCGCGCGCTGTTCGCATTAGCATTGATTTTGATAATCCCGATAATCCCGACGAAGATATTTCGATAACGACAACCGCACTCTTGGAGATGTATAACAATGCGATCGATTTTTAAAAGAGACTTGATAAAAAATTGCCGAGCTGGCTACCTGGCGCTGAGGCGGGTGAAAAGACGTGGTCCTTTTTGGGGCGACCCAAAAAGTCCACTCAGCTCTCCCCCGCCAAGACATTCATATCCCGACAAGGTGTTGGCGGGGTCCGAGATGCTTTTCACCCCCCTCATCGCCACGCCAGCTCGGCACCCTATTTCTAAATTGATTTATTTAGGCAATCGCGCGAGCGAGTTGCGGTTCGAAAGGCGTCTCGGAGGCACTGGCAACAGCGGGGGTTATGAAAACCGCCAGCGCCGAGAGACGAGTGGGTGTTTTGGGGCGCTCCCCAAAACAACCCACGTCCTTTCGAATCCCAACGAGCGGAAGCGATTGCTTAAGAGATCAAGTGAATCAGGGATTGCGTTGTTGCTAGTCATGAGTGCGATCATGATTTTGACGATGATTGGGGTGGAATTCGCTTACAATGCCCAGATTGAATATCAAATGGCCGTGCGCCAGAGAGAAAGGCTTCAAGCCTTTTACCTTGCTAACTCCGGTTATAATTTGACCAGGTTGCAACTCAAGATTGGAAATGCCACACAAGGCCAGGTTCAACAGGCCACCACGCAGGCCAATATTGACCTTCCTGTCGATTTGTCAGCACCCCTTTGTCAACAGTTTCCCATCAAGACCTCTTTATTTCGTTTGTTAATGATGGGAGAAAGTGGCGAGGCGCCTCCACCGAGTAATGAGGAGGGAGCAGAAGCTACAAGCGAAACGGCTGAAAACATGTTTGCCGCGTTCCCCATGCAAGGGCTGGAAGAATTTTTGCAATTCGAAGGAGACTTTGATTCGGAGTGTGCCGATGAGGCTTCCAAAATTGATCTTAATTTTTTCTACACGCAAGATCCCTCCAAAAGAGTTGAAGGACAAGACAACGCCTATGACCAATACAAAAAATTTCTTATCGGGGTGTTAAATCAGCCGACCTACAAAGAACTTTTCGAAAAAACGAACGTCAAAGTGTTGGATGTCGTTCGCAATATTGCCGACTGGATTGACGGAAACGAAGTCATCAACGAGTTTGGGGGTTCTGAAGGAGGGGGAGAGGACTCTGTCTATCGCGGAGGAGTTTCCGGCCAGATGGCCGCTAAAAATGGGAAACTCTCTTTGCCAGGGGATATTTATCTTGTGGAGGGGGTGACCGATCTTTGGTGGATTCCTCTCTCGGAATTGTTCACGATTTATGGTACAACCAGCCAAGATGCGAAGCCTCAAATTAATGTTTGCCGGGCCCCAAATGAGGTGGTTAGAGCCCTTATTTTGAGATATACTGAAACGCGAACCGATTTGCCGCCGGTTAAACCAGAAGATGAAGAAATTTTGGGTCAGTTGGTTCAAACAGTCAAAGGAGGTTGTACGGGGGCCGTTCCAGATAAAAATAAAATCGCTCAAGATTTGGATGCCAAACTTTTAGAAATTTTGAAGGCCAGCCCAACGACAACAACTGGACAACCAACGGGCGGTCAGGCTGGTTATGGCACAACCGCTTCCCGTTTTGCAGATTGGATTGCGACCCAGAGCCGTTTTTTCAGTCTTAATATCAAAGGAGCAGTGGGCGATACCGTTGTAACCATCAAATCGGTCATTGATATGGGACAAGCGGGGGGGTCTGATACCTCCAAATGGAAAACCGTTTATTATAAAGTGCAATAATAATAACTTATGCCACAAAATGTTATCGGAATTGATATTGGGTCTTATTCGATCAAGATTGCGGAACTCGAGCGGACTTTTCAGAAATACGAGTTCGTTAATTTCTTTGAACGCAAAGTTCAGTTTAATGAGCTTTTAAAACCAGAAGAATCAATCACGGTTACCCTGCAAGGGATGTTAGATGATTTTGGTTTGAAGTGGGATCAAGTAATTTGCGGTTATCCGGGCCACAAAGTTTCTTCCCGCTTGGTTACCTTGCCATTCGGCAATCTCAAAAAGATTGATCAAACCATTGAGTTCGAATTGGAAAATTATGTTCCCTTTGATTTAGAGACTTTGGTCATCGATTATCATGTTTTGTCAGCCACGAAGGAGCAATCAGAAATTCTGGTCTTCTATACTTTGAAGGATGAGTTCTCAAAATATCTTAACTTGCTTCAAAATTGCAAGGTCGATCCCAAAATCATTACGGCAGAAGGGGTGGAGCTTTTAAATCTGGTTGTTTCGGGGATGGTTCCCCCAGAAAGTCCTTACGCGATTTTGGATCTGGGTCATACCAAGACCAATTTGACCTTGTGCCGCGGCAAAAAACTGCAGTCTGTTCGGTCTATTTCAATTGGGGGTCAGCAGTTCACAGAGGCGATTCAGAAAAATCTAAAAATTCCCTTGGAAGAGGCAGAAAAAATGAAAATTGAAATGGGGGGAATTCCTCCTGAAGGGGAAGTTATTTTGGACGATCTTTCCAAACAGGTGGGCGTGGCGATGAAGCAAGTAGTCGATGAGTTAGTTTTGAACATTCGCCAAGCTTTTTTTTCGTATCAAGATCATTCGAAGACACCGGTAGAAGGGATCTATCTTTGTGGTGGAACTTCCAGAATGCCTGGACTCGATCGCTATCTCTCTTTGCGGCTCAAACAAAACGTCACACACATTGATCCGACCTCTTTTCATTTTAGTAAATTAGGAAAAGTCGCTTCGCACCGTGCGGTGATGGCTCAAGGAGTGGCTCTTGCTTTGCGGAGTGTGGCGGCCGCCGGAATGCCGGACATCAATTTACGCAGTGGGGAATTTGCCTTCAAAGGGGATGTTCAAAAATTGGGAGGAACCTTAAGACATGTGGGGATAGCACTGGGTCTCATTTTTTTGATGGCATTGACCCATTTTGGCGTGAAATTTTTTGTCCTTTCGAAACAAATCACCGCGTTGAACAAAGAGGTGACCGCACTGGTAAAGCAGGCATTGCCAGGTGTTGCCGAGAAACAACTCTCCTCACCGGCCTCCGCTTTGAAAATTTTGCAGAGTGAAGAAAGCAGAATACAAGATCGAGTTGGCAAACTCACCATATTAGAAGGAATTCCCGCGCTGGATATTGTCAAAGAAATTTCGGCAAAGGTTCCCGCAAGGCAAGATATTGTTCTTGATATTGAAGATTTAAATGTGAAGGGAGAGAGAATGAGTCTGGCAGGCAGGACTGATTCCTTTATTGCCGTCGATAAAATCAAAGCGGCCCTTGAGAGTTCTAAATATTTTAAGAAAGTAACGCCCGGAAACGTTGGCAAAGGGGTGAAGGAAGGGGAAGTAAAGTTTGAAATGACGATGGATGTGGTGCCAAAAGGAGAGGAGTAGGTGCCAGGTACCTTTTGTGCGTTATGCGAACTCACGCTTAACATCGCTGCAAAAGGTACCTGGCTCCTTTAAAATATGGCTCTAAAGTTTAAATATTCTATTTTGCAACGGTTTAATTTTGAAGCATTATACAATACCTTTCTTGGTTTGCAGCCCAGAGAACAGATCTTTGCGCTTCTTGGCGCCGGTTTTGTCGTTTTGTTTATTGTAGGACTTCCTTTTTCTTTAGCCTCCGGCAAGTTAGGAAGTTTGGAAAAAGAGATCACTCAGGGCAGAGAAAAACAACGTCAGATTTTGAGGGAGTTGGAGCGCTACCAACAACTAAAGAAAGAATTGGAGACTGTTGAATCAAAAATTTCTGGCGGTTTCGACGCGACCATCACAACAACGATGGAATCGTTAGCCGAAAAAAGCGGGATCAAAGATCGGATTGAAAATATCAAAGAAAGGGCGGCAACTCCCTCCGAGTTGTTCGATGAGGTTGCCGTCGATGTTCGTATCACGAAAGTGACGGTGCCGCAGTTGGTCGATTTTTTATACAATATCGAGCAGCATCCACAGCTTTTTTTGAAAGTTAAACAGATCCAGGTTAAAAGGCGTTATGACAATAGACAATTACTAGATGTCTCTTTCCAGGCTTCAACATATAGACTGCAAGGAACAGGAGGTTAAAATTCTAAATCCTAAATTCGAAATTCTAAACAAATTCCAATTTCCAAATCCAAATTTTTCAAACCATTTGAAATTTGAAGCCTTGAAATTTGGTATTTGTTTAGGATTTAGATATTAGAATTTAGTATTTTTTTTATGCCCAAACTCATAAAATATCTTCTCTACGCTGGAGCTTTTGTCGGAAGTTTTGTTTTGTTTGTTTATTGGATGCTTCCAATGGAGGCAGTCAAAACAAGGGTGATTCAATCGATCGAGACTGCGTTGGGTTCAAATTATTCCGTCAAGATAAAGGAAGTGGATACCCATTGGATTACGGGTGTGAATCTTGAAGATGTTTCGATTTTGCAAGTGAACCAAGGCAAGGAAGAAACGGTTTTGAAGGCAGAACGCATTAAAGCCCGTGCCGGACTTTTTTCCCTTCTTTTTGGAGGCCCAAAGATTAAATTCGATGCGACGGTTGGTAAAGCCGATATCAAAGGAGTCTTGCACGCCTCAGATCAAGGCTGGTCTTTGGATTGTTCCCTAGAGGATGTCGATTTCGAAAAGACACCTTTGATTAAAAAAACAACGGGCCTGAATTTGAATTCTTCCATAGAAGGAGAAATTCAGGTCAATTATGATGCAAGGCAACCGCTTCGAACCGTTGGCAACGTGGAGTTAAATTTTGCAAAACTTTTTCTTAAAGCAGGAGACGTTCCTCTGGGTGAAATGGGGACGTTTCCCTTGCCCGATTTGTCGATGGCCACCAAAGGTTCTTTAATCAAGGCGACGATTGATAAAGGAGCTATTAATGTTGAGAGTTTAAAACTCAAAGGAGATGATTTTAATTTGGAATTATCAGGCAAAGTTTTTTTGGCACCCGATGTTTCGAGGTATCGGATGAACCTTCAGGGGAAATTTCAGTTTTCTCAAAAACTTTGGGGAGTTTTGGATCCGATATTGCCTGCTACCTGGTTGGATGAATTGAAAAAACAAAAATCCGCGGATGACAATTTTCCCATAAGCGTGGCCGGTCAATTTGCTTCTCCTCAAATCTACTCCGGCACCGTCGCCATTTATCCCTTCAAGCCCTTTTGATTAAGCCGTATGGGGCGCCTCTGGAATATCAGAATATTCTTTTTCGCGTTGTAGGATGCGAAGATCATAGGTTGTTTGCAAATTTAACCAAAATTCGGCACTGGTTCCGAAATAACGAGATAAACGCATCGCTGAATCAGGGCTGACATTTCTTTTACCACGGATGATTTCATTGACACGGCGATGAGGCACCTGGATATCTCTTGCTAATTTACTTTGGCTAATGCCCATTGGCTTTAGAAACTCTTCCTCCAAAATTTCTCCAGGGTGTATCGATTTTAACATTTTATTAGTCATTTTTTCTCCTTTAATGATAGTCCGTAATTTCAACCTCGGATGCTAGTCCATTTTCAAAGCGAAAACAAATGCGCCATTGATCGTTAATTCGAATACTGTATTGGCCTTTTCTATCGTCCCTAAGTTTTTCCAATCTGTTTGCAGGGGGTATCCTCAAATCATTTAACGTTCTTGCCGCATGTAACATTAGCAACTTCCTTCTAGCCACTCTCAAAATGTCATTTGGCAACTTCTTCGGCCGCTTGTCAAAAAACAGCTCCTCAGTCTCTTGATCCGCAAACGATACAATCATGGATAGTTTATACCATATAATGGTATAACGTCAAGTGTAATAATCTACTCCGACCGGATATCTATTTTTTAGCTGGGAGTTTGATCATGACTTCGCCCGATTCCACATAGCCCAAATCTTTGTGAATCAGATGTTTTAAGTAGCGGGGGTCGTCGAGACGTTTGAGCTCTCCTTCTAATTCTTTTTTTTCCGCTTCGAGTTGAACCTTTTGCTCCAGTAATTGGCGCTTCATCCGGACAATTTGCTCCATTTGATAGAGCCCTTGATGTCCAAAAACCCAGAGCCATAAGAAGAGGACTAAACCTGCGACAGCAAGCCAAGTGCTTAAAGGAAGCGATCTAAAAATTTGGGACAAAAAAAAAGAGATAGATTTGATTTTGAAACGCATGTCAAAAGAGTTTGGTTTGGGTCTCTTCTTTTAACTTGAAACCCAGATGGTTGTAGGCAAGGGGGGTGGCTACACGTCCACGAGGGGTGCGGTTGATGAATCCACATTGAATGAGATAGGGCTCATAAACATCTTCCAGCGTATCTTTTTCTTCGCTCAAGGCGGTGGAAAGTGTTTCGACACCAACAGGGCCTCCCTGAAATTTTTCGATGATCGTTTTTAGAATTTTGCGATCCATCGCATCAAACCCTTTTGCATCAACTTCCAACATCTCTAGTCCTTTGCGTGTCATGTTTAAATCAATCATTCCATCTCCAAGCACTTGGGCATAGTCGCGGACCCTTTTTAAGAGCCGATTTGCAATACGGGGTGTGCCGCGGGAACGTTCTCCCATTTCAAGGGCCGCCTCTTCCTTGACGGAGACTCCAAGCAGTTTAGCGGATCGGCTAATGATTGTTTGCAAATCGTGAGCAGGATAAAAGTCGAGGCGAATGGACAAACCAAATCGGTCTCTTAAAGGAGAGGTGATTAATCCAGTCCGTGTTGTGGCTCCCACCAAAGTGAAATGTGGCAATGCGATTTGAATACTTTTGGCCGACGGGCCTTGGCCAACAATCAGGTCTAGCTTGAAATCCTCCATTGCGGGATAGAGAATTTCCTCCACAATACGAGGGAGTCTGTGCACTTCATCAATAAACAAAACATCTTTTTCGTTGAGGTTGGTGAGGATTGCAGCAAGATCGCCGGGTCTTTCAAGACTTGGGCCCGAAGTTGTTGTGATGTTGACCCCTAGCTCACCCGCTAAAATGTGAGCGAGACTGGTTTTTCCAAGTCCCGGCGGCCCGGAAAACAAAACGTGATCGAGCGCCTCTCTCCGCTGTTTGGTTGCTTTGATAAAGACATCAAGTTTTTCTTTGAGTTCTTTTTGACCGATGAATTCTGTCAATCGTTTGGGTCTTAAAGAGACTTCAAACTGTTGTTCTTCTTCGGAGGGTGTCGGTTTTAAAAAAACTTCGCTCATCTAGCTCCTCGCCAAATTTTTCAATCCCTCTTTAACCACTGTTTCTAAACTTGAAGCTTTTGTCCAATCGAGCCTTTGGAGGGATTGTTCTGCCTGCCCGCGAGTGTATCCTAAATGGGTGAGGGCTGACAAGGCTTCATCATAGGTTTGACTGGCACTCGGGCGCTTTGAACTAGAAATGGGAGCTTGAATCTTGCCTTTCAGATCGATCAAAATCCTCTCAGCCGTTTTTTGGCCGATGCCGGGGATCGATTTCAATTTGGCACTATCTCCATTGGCAATTGCTTCCGCCATCTCGTGAGGAGTCATGCCCGAAAGGAGGGTGATAGCCGATTTTGGCCCAATCCCAGAAACTTTAATCAATTGTTGGAAAAGACTTTTTTCATTGAGACTCAAAAAACCAAAAAGGGTCAGCTGATCTTCCCGCACGTGAGTGTGGATATGAAGGGAGACCTCCATTTCTTCAGGGGGGAGTTCATAAAAAGTGTTGAGCGAGACAGAGACTTGATACCCAACACCATTGACATCGATGATGATATGCTCAGTAGACTTAAGTTTTAATATTCCTTTAAGATGGGCGATCATTTAAACCTCTTTGTTTGACAATGACAAAGAGCAACCGCCAAAGCATCGGTGGCATCTTCTTGCGCCACTTCTTTTAATTTCAAATGAATCTTCACCATTTTTTGCATCTGCTCTTTGGTGGCTTGTCCAAAGCCGGTGATGGCTTGTTTGACTTGGGCCGGCGGATATTCATAAACACTCACTCCTTGGATGGCTGCAGCCAACATCACAACCCCTCTTGCATAGCCTAGTTTGAGTGAACTTTTGACATTTTTGGCCATAAAAACATCTTCTAGCGCAATTTCAGAAGGGGAAAATTGTTGGATCAGTTTTTGAATGCCTTCAAAGATTTGTTTCAAGCGCAATGGGATTTCCATTTTGGAAGAGGGAGCGATCAAGCCGTTATCAATGTGTTGAATCCCCCGCCCATTTTTTTCAATCAAACCATAGCCGGTGAAACGTGTCCCAGGATCGACTCCTAGAATAATCATAAATTCTAAATCCCAATTTCTAAATTCTAAACAAATTCCAAATCCTAATGACCAAAATTCCGAACAAGATTGTTTAGATCATTTGAATTTAGAATTTTGAATTTGTTTAGGGTTTCGGATTTAGTGCTTAGGATTTGCATTTGTTATGACGCTAATTTTTCCATGACGGAAGCATCAATATCAAAATTGGCATGGACATTTTGCACATCATCATGGTCTTCCAGGGCTTCCATTAATTTCAACATCTTTTCGGCATCAAGCCCTTCCAAACGGATTGTATTTTGTGGAATCATTTGAAGCGAAGCCTCTTGTGATTTCAATCCTTTTGCTTCACAAGCCGTTTTCACTTTATCCAAAGCGTTTGGATTCGTTAAGACTTCAAAGACATCTTCGGCATCATGGATGTCATCGGCACCGGCATCCAAAGCGATTTCCATCAATTTTTCTTCGCCAACGGCTTTGGGGAAGATTAGGACTCCTTTTTTATGAAACATCCATCCCACACAACCGACCTCACCAAGGTTTCCACCCATTTTGTTCAAGAGATGTCTAACTTCAGCCACCGTTCGGTTGTGGTTGTCGGTCATCGCTTCGACGAGAAGGGCAACACCCCCGGGCCCGTAGCCTTCGAGGACAAATTCTTCGATGTTTGCCCCTTCGCCTTCTCCAGTTCCTTTTTTGATGGCCCTTTGGACGTTGTCGGCTGGCATATTGGCTGCCTTGGCCTTATCAATAGCAAGCCGGAGTCGTGAATTACCATTTGGATCAGCGCCCCCGATCCGTGCGGCAATAGTAATCTCCCGGATGACTTTAGAGAAAACTTTTCCTCTTTTCGCATCGGCAGCTCCTTTCTTTCTTTTGATGGTGGACCATTTGGAATGCCCTGACATGAGAGGAGCGTAGCACAACGAATTCTCGCCTGTAAACCCCTTTTAATTTGGAAGTCTTCTCCGGCCTTTGCGAAAAACGCATTTATTAAATTGAGTGAAGCTTCGGGGTCCTGTCCCTACGTGTTTTTGTGGGGGCCCCTAACAAAACCCCACAACAAACACTCCGGGCCACCCCTTCGCTTCAATTATTAAATTAAAGCGCTTTTCACAGGGACTGCTTCGAACTATCGCAGTGTTCGAACCTCCTGTGGGCCCATTGCGCGAGGGCAGGAGGGGGTGGGCAAAACATTGTGCGGGAACGAGGGCGTATTGAGTCAATAAAAATGATATTCGTTTCTGCAGATAGAGCTGACGGCAGGTAAGATACTATCTGCATTTTTTTGACGAGATAGCCCGAAGTGAAGCACCGTTTTGAACGCCCACTCCTGCCAGAAAGCAATGGGCTCAAAGGTCGGAGAAGGGTTATACCATCTTTTTTAGCTAACCTAGTTGTTTGCGGAGTTCTTCGAGATCGGGGGAGCGGGCGAGGGCTTCTTCGGTTTTCACGCTTTTGTTTTTCACAAGGTTGGCCAGAGATTGATTCATGGTTTGCATGCCGGTTTCTGTTTGAGACAATTGCATTTGGGCATAAACTTGGTGGATTTTGTTTTCTCGAATCAAATTTCTCATCGCCGGGTTTGGAATCAAAATTTCCAAGGCCAGCACACGCCCCTTTTCCACTTTGGGGAGTAACTGTTGGCATAAAATACCTTGTAAAATTGTCGCCAATTGGCTTCTGACTTGGTTTTGTTGATGAGAAGGAAAGATATCAATAATGCGATCGATAGTTTGGACCGCAGTATTCGTATGCAGCGTGGCTAGAACCAAATGTCCTGTTTCCGCAATCGTCAACGCGGCACGAACTGTCTCCAAATCGCGCATTTCGCCCACCATCACCATATCCGGGTCTTCTCGGAGACAATATTTTAGTCCATTTTGGAAGCTCGTTGTATCTCTGCCGACCTCGCGTTGGTGGATAAGGCACTTTTTTGATGTGAATACAAATTCAATGGGGTCTTCAACGGTGATGATGTGCCAAGGTTTTACCTGATTCATGGCGTTAATCATGGCGGCCAGCGTTGTGGATTTACCACTACCCGTCGTTCCCGTGACTAAAACAAGACCATGAGGTTTATAAGCCAGGTCTTGAACGAGTTTAGGGAGCCCCAGTTCTTCAAACTTTGGGATTTGAAATGGAATTTGCCGAAAAGCCCCGGTGACACTGTGTTGCTGCCAGTAAAGATTCGCCCGAAAACGGGCCAAATCCTTAATGGCAAAGGAAAGGTCTAATTCCAAATCTTGCTCAAACTTCATGATATGTTCTTGACTGAGAACCTCGTAGCAAATCGCTTGCGATTGTTCGGAGCTCAGGGGAGTATCCGTTAAGGGATATAAAGAGCCATCCACGCGGATGAGGGGAGGGGTACCTGCCCCAATATGAAGGTCAGAAGCCCCTTTTGAAACCATTGTTTTTAAAAATTCGTGTAGTGCCTTGGCCATCTAACAAAAAATCCTAAATCCTAATATCTAAATCCTAAACAAATCCCAAATCTTAAATTCAAATGTTCCAAACAATCTTGTTTGGAATTTTGGATTTTTGATCATTAGATATTGTTTAGAATTTAGGATTTCGAATTTAGAGTTTTCCCCCTTGTATTTACTTATGCAATATTTTTTTTAATTATGCTAGGAGAAAGTCGTGGAATTAAAAAGAATGAATCGATCGGGGTGGGAATATTTTCTCATCATCAGTATTGTAGGGTTCTCTCTTATTTTGTCCGTTGGGCTCTATGCCAAACGGGATCGGGTGTTTAAAGAACGCTTGTTGATCTTGGAGTTATCGCGCCTTCGAAGCCATGTCATCGCATATATGTTGGAATATAAACAACACCCGTCGGATTTGAAGCTATGGACTAAGGACTATGGACTCAAGGTCGATCCATTTGGCAATCCTTACCATTACGATCCAAGATCAGGCTGGGTATCGACAACGACTCCATCTCACAAACACTGGTAAGTTACCGTAAAATCCTTGGTGTGATAAAGACCATCAATTCACTTTGGGTCTTTGATTTCGTTTTGGATTTGAAAAAGAGGCCGACCACCGGAATTTTTGAAAATCCAGGAACAGACCTTTTTGAATTGGAGTTTTTAACTTTGATCAACCCACCAATAACAGCGGTTTCCCCATCTTTGAGAAAGACGGTGGTGGAGGCTACGTTGTCGATGACAGCCGGAATTCCATCAACGGTTTTTGAGAAGTCGGCTTCGCTTTCCGTTGCCTCGATCTTCAGCTTGATGAGGTTTTCAGGTGAAATTTGTGGCGTGACTTTAAGTTCAATACCGGTATCAATTTCCTGTAGACCTGACGTCGAACCGCCACCTGTTCCGGCAGCGGTTCCCACGGTAATGTTCGAGGTCGATTTAACGTGAATTTTGACACCACTTCTGATTTTTGCCGGTAAATTGTTGACTGTGGTGATGTTCGGTTTCGAAATGATGCGGATATCTCCCTTTTGTTCAGCAGCGCTTAACTGTAAATCGATATTCATTCCACCCGGCAATTGACCGATTCGGAGTGCTGCAGCACTGGTAGGGTTTGCGGCACCGAGATTGACTTGGGGTCTTGTCGCCGCGTTGGCCCCAACCGTGAAACTCGTCAGGGAGTCTCCCCCTGCAATAGTCAAACGGTCTGGTGTTCCCGTCACACCCCATTGGATTCCCAACGACCTCGAAAATTCATTGGTTGCATCGATGATGTGGGCTTCAATCAATACTTGTTGATCTTTTTTGTCGACGGCTTCGATTAAACTCCTGACGTTTTCCACATTGGCATCATAGTCCTTGACGCTCAAAACGTTTATCCTGTCTTCAGCCGTCACGGAGCCTTTGTCAGAAAGAAGCGGTTTTACTTTATCAACCAAATCTTTGGCCGTTGCGTATTTCAAAGCGATTGTTGTGGCCAGAAGGTCTGTTCCCCCAACAAATTGGTCAGATCTACCGACTCGGATAATGCCACTTTCGATGGCATAATTGTAACCATTTACTTTCAAGATGGAATTAATGGCATCCCTCAGTGTTGTATTTTCAAAGCTCAAGTTTAATCTCCCCGTCATATCCTCCGGAGTGATCAAATTGTAACTAGCAGACTTGGCAAGTAGTCGAAGGGAATCTCTTAGGTCTGCATGGCGAAATTCTATTGAATAGTTTTGTTTCCCCTTTTTACTGACAGATTCAATGTATCCTTCGAGGTTGAGATGATACTCTTGGTTGTCAAGGGAAAGGACGATTTCCCCTTCGTGGATTTTAGCGACACTATATTTTCCAAGCTGGTCTCCCACTCGCACGATGTTGCCGGAAACCAAGGCAAAAGCTTTGCCCTCTCCAATCACCAGGCCTTCCAAAGTCAAAGAGGTGATGTCGATTTCTCCTTTGACGTCGGCGGGCATAAAGGGATTGCGCGCTCCCACACGGATCTGCTCCTTTTCCAATTGTTCGGTTGCAATGTCGGAAAGGGAGGTCGCCCCCCATGCAGTACCGGTGAAGAGGAAAAAGAAAAGGAGAGCCGCAATTTTATATGAGAGTGGTGAAAAAGTAGTGGGTGGCCCGTAGTGTTGCTGTGGGGTTTTGTTAGGGGCCCCCACAGAACACGGAGGGACAGGCCCTACTACTTTTTCACCATCCTTTTTATTGCGCCACATGTCTCTCCTCTACTTGAAAAAGGGCTCCATTCAATTCTAATTCGACACGGGCTGCTTTCTCATCCACCACTTTTAAATCGATATTTTCCAGCACTAAAAGGACAGGTAATTTTCGGATTCTATCCAGATAGTCAATCATATTGCGAAAAGATCCCTGGGCATTGATAAAAAAATCAGCCTTTTTATATCCTTTTTCTTGTTTGGGGGAGAGGTCGCTCATTTCTTTGACTAAAATTCCCTTCAAAAATGGCTGGGAGGTAACGAGACTCAACAAGGCTGCTGTTTCCTTGGCAACCGATTTGACATCTCCTTTTAAGACTTGAACCTTGATGGAGGGAAGTTCTTTAGCGACTTGTAGTTGCTCTTTCAGAGCTGTTTCCCTCAACGCTTGTGTAAATTTATTAAGGGCGTCTTTTTCCATTTTGAGGTTTTTAACTTGGGATTTTAACCGAGTGACTTCATCCTTTTTGGGCGAATAGATAACCCTGACGAACATTACGAAGATGGCAAGCATCACCAGTCCGGCGAGTAGTTGCTCCCTCATATTGGCAACTTTTTTTAGGTCCCCTGTGTCCATATTTTAAGACTTCCTCTTGGGAGTGATATCACAAGAAGCACTAAAGTTAAAGACACCAATTTCCTCCTTTGAAGAGGTCAAGACAACCTTTTCGAAGTAAGGGTTTTCTTCCAATGCATTTAGAAAAGAGGCCAGGGCAGCGGGGGTTTTTGCGGTTCCGTTTACTATGATTCCCCTTTTGGAACGAGCATCCTGTTTGGCGGCTGTTTTAAAACTGACCAACCAAACATTCGGTGGCAAGGCCCTGGCAACACTTGCCAAAAGGGTAGACCATTCTGGTTCTTCTTCTAAAATCTTTCTTAAAACAAACGAGGGGCCACTTCCCTGCACGACTTCATCTCTACTGAGTAATTGTTCCCGCTCTGCTTTAAGTTTTTTAATTTCTTCATTAAACAGTTTGAATTGGGATTTTGTTCGATAGTGGGCTAGCAATACGATTCCTTGGATAGCCAAACAGGTAAAGACAACACCACCCAAGCCCCAAAGAAGAGTTCCATAGGTGATTTGCAGTCCCTCTTTCTGAATGAAATTAATTCGTTGAATCATGAATTCTCACTTAGTAATCGTCCGCTAAGGGGACTCATTTCGCAAGGCTTCCACCCCGAAGGGATCCCTTTGGGACTCGCCTGGTCGAAAAATAAAAGCCGCCGCTTCCGTTCGGGGGGATTCAAAAAGACGCAGGTCAATTTGGGGAGGTTCCCCAAATTGCCTCCTCCGCTCTCGTCCCGCCGAGTTTCATAACCCCCATAAGGTTCGGCGGGACTGCGAGAGGCTTTTTTCACCCCCCTCACTCGCGCAGCGGGTGCTACAGTACTGTTTGATCGAATTTGTTTCCGACGTGGCGTGGCGATGAGGGTAACGAAAGTCGTCTCGGACCCCGCCAACACCTTGTCGGGATAAAATGTTTTGGCGGGGGAGAGCCGAGCGAATTTTATGTCAAGGCCCAGCTTTGCTGGGCCGCGAAGCAAACCCGAAGGGTTTGCGGAGTCTGATGCCTCGACCCAAAAAATATCGCGTACTTTCGGCACCCTCAGCGCCAGGTAGCCAGGAGGAAACAAGTTCAATAAAAAAGAAGGGTACTCGAAACGATTGCCAATAATGTCACAAAAGATATTCATGGCTTTAGAAAAGCTAACCCCAATGCGGCACCAAAAAGATACGGTTTTTCAGTGGCCAACGCAAACTCATTGGTTTGTTCAATACCTTGAAAAGGGTTGAACAATTCGGTAACGATACCTAAGTTCTTTGACAAAGTAGCTGAGAGGTTTTCACTGGCAGCGCCTCCCCCTGTCAAGAAAAGTTTCTCTATTTTTTCAATTTGATGGGAAATAGAGAAGGCATCAATGGCATGTTGGATTTCCAAGCCCAACTTCTCCGAAAAATTTTCTTGAAGCACTTGGGCTTGTTCTAAGGAGACACCGGCTAAAGGTTTGATAAAGTGGAGCTTTCCATTGCCGATGGCTAAAAAATAGGCATGCCGCCACCCAATATCGATACAGGCTGCCCATTCGTTCTCTCCGGAAGGGAAAATGCGTTCCATCGTGTAGGCAAGGGAAACAGGTGCCGGTTCTACAAAGAAAGGCCTCAGCCCTATTTTTTCCAGAATTCTTAGATACTGTTGAACGACAATTTTTTTAACGGCGTAACCGAGAAGATTGAGTCGTACGATTTCTGGTTGTACAATTTCTTCTAAGATAGAATAACGGACGATGTAATCATCCATCGATTCTTCAGCGATGTCACGCATTTGCCAGCGGACAGCCTCTCTCAAGTCTTCCATGGGCATTCGAGGAAGCTCTAGTTTGCGGATGTGAAGACTGTCGTCTTGTATGCAGACAGCCGCAGGAGTTCCCCCAAGATGATTTTTTAAAACATATTCTTTCAAGTTAGTAACAAGCTGGGCGCCTCCTTCAGTCAAACTCAAGGAATCCAAGAAGACAAGTCGATGCCGGCCTGGGCCTATAGTTTGGACTTTCGCCCATTTCAATTCTTTGATGCCCCAATCGATACCGATGCAATCTTGCCTCTTTAAGTTTTTCAAAAATGGGATGGATAGAAGGGATGGTATGGAGATCATTTTTTTTCGAGGGACTCGATTTTGGTCTGGATTTTCTTTTTTAATTCTTCATTGGTCCCTGGCGACAAAGTAAGGAATTGACTGTAGAATTCCGCTGCCTGTTTGATGTTCCCCTCGCGCTCAAACACGGAAGCCATATTAAAATAGGGATCGGCATAGTCTTTTGTAAGCGAGAGTGCTTTTTGAAAATGGGTCTTGGCTTTGCCAATCTCATTGTCGATAAGCAATAATACCCCCATGTTATTTAATGCCTCTGGATAGTCCTGTTTGAGGGCCAGAGCTTTGTTGTAGGCTGAATAGGCGGCCTCTTTTTTCCCCATTTTTTTTAAAACAAGTCCTAAATTGTTATAAATTTCGGGATCGGTTGACATGAGGAGCGTCAATTGTTCCCAAAGCGCCAAACTTTCCGAGAGTTTATTTTCTTGAAAGAGTTGGGTAGCCTTTTTTTTGATTTCGACAGAGTCTTGAGAATTATTGGTTGCAGTCAAAACAGAAACCGGTTGTGAGTTGGGACTTGTTTTTGGGGCCTTAAAATATCGCAGATAAAACATTGCAGCAGCACTCACCACTAATAAAACAACAAGGAGAAGTAAGCGTTTTGAAGAGGGAGGACGAGGAGGAAGAATAGGGTTGGGCAAAGAAATGTTTTTTCCTCCAGTGGGCTGAGTTTCTTGCTGGGCTTTTTTAAGGGCATCAAGGATGAGTGACATAAGGAATATTTCCCTCCGATTCTAAAAAGGCCTCCTCTACTATCGTTTTGGTAATGACACGCGAACCTTTTAAATAAGCCGCAACCAAGCAAAAGTCGCAAAGGGTATTGATCAACCTTGGGATCCCTTGAGAGAGGCGATGCAATCTTGAGACAGACGATTTTTCAAAGGCCACTCGCGACTCAGGTCCCGCTTTTTGAATCCGGAAAGTAATATAGCGCTCTGTCTGTTCCAAATCGAGTGGATTTAACCTGCAACGAATTTGAATTCTTTGCCTCAATTGTCTGAGTTCGGGGCTCGCAAGTTTCTCTTCCAACTCGGGTTGGCCAACAAGCAGGATTTGAAGAAGTTTATGTGTCTCTGTTTCCAGATTGGATAAAAGTCTAGTCATTTCAAGCGCTTCCATTGATAACTGCTGACCTTCATCAATAATAACAAGGGCATTACGCCCCTTTTTGCCACACTCCAGGACAAATTGGTTGAGATGATCAATCTGTTCTTTAATGGAATTTCTTTTGAAATCACGACCAAAGTCTCGGTTAATGGTTTTTAAAAGTTCTAGTTTGGAGAGCTGAGGATTTAGAATGAGACTCGTTTCACAAGAGCCTCCGAGGTTGTTAAGAAGTGCCCGAAGACTCATCGTTTTGCCAGTGCCAACCTCGCCGGTCAGTAGCAAAAATCCCTTCCTCTCCTGAATGCCATAGCGAAGGGTTTCTAAAACTCCTTGATGCAAGGGAGAAAGGTATAAATACCTGGTATCTGGGGTTACATTAAAAGGTTTTTCGTTAAAACCGAAGAAGTCGCAGTACATGGAAGCTCAATATAGCATAGTCCGTAATCCATAGTCCATAGTCCATAGTCCCTCATTCCTCCAATGGGCCGAAGGTAACTGTCTTTGTGGTGTTATCAGCAAAAGTCCAGGTCATCGTCACTGTTTTTCCCTCCATATCGTTATCCCATTCAATATCATTGATGACGTTGTTATTCCCCGTTGTTGCTGTGTAATCAGCCACATCGAGAAGGGTTCCGGAAGGGGCGCCGGCAGGATTGTTATAAATTGTTGTCGATTCAATTCGAATTCTTTCTATTCTTTCTGCACCGTCGGGGTCCCAACTAAATTGCATTTGGGTAACGGTGATTTGGGTTAGGCATATTTTTCGAAAAGTTATCGATGAAATGTCATCTCCATCATGACTCAAATTATAATTACTCGTATCGATCAGCGTGCAATCGGCTTCTGTGGGGCTATCCACGCTGTGTGATCTAACGGCATCGCCCACCGTTCCCGTGACGGTAATTGTTCTTGCAGCTTGGCTAATGGTAAAAGTCCCTCCCCCAAAGGAGACTCCGGGAGAGGGGACCGCTGGGCTTGCCGCTTCATAGATTTTTCTGACCCCATATTCAATGCCTGCCTGGGTTACATAAAAGGCCCTTGTGGCCAGAAAATGCCCAGCCCTGCTTTCTTCGCCCGCTGCGACAAGATAGGTAATGACCCCACCCATGGCCACCATGCTCAGTAAGACAAACAAGGCTGCGATCGTTGAAACGCCTTTTTTATTGAAAATTTTCATATAAGTAATTCCTGATAAAAACATCAGTCCTCAAAGTGAGTGGTGCCGTCTGGCCAGGGGGTAGTGTTGAGAATTCGATCCGCACTCTTCTTGTTTGTTGTCCCGAACTGGTTGTGTTTCCATTGTCCTTAAATCCTGTGAAGGTTGCTGATGTGACATTACTAAGAAGGAGGTCGGTTCCCCTATATAGGGCCTGGTTTGTAAAATTAAAGTCCGTTGTAATGCTATCGCTATCCACAAAGGAAACACTGTTGGACTGTATGCTTTGAATATTGGTGCTGCTTTCGTCTCCTACGAGTTCAAGTTCCCTCGACATTCTCTCCATTGCATAGCGTGCCGCTTGCAAGTTGGCAGACCTCTCTGAGATATGCGCATAGGAATCGAGTCCTTGTCTTAAAATTAATCCTGCGGAGGCAAAGAGGATTGAAACCAAGGCAATGGTTAGAACAATTTCAACCAATGTAAAGCCACCTTCTTTCTTCATTCTTCCCCCCAGTCGGTGACCAGTGTGTCAAAAGAAACTATATCCCCAGCAGGATCTTGAACCGATACCGTCACTTTTGTATATCCCGCTTCATTTCCTTGAGGAGGGGAAGAAAGGTTCGATGGACTTACCGCTGTAATGGTAGTTGTTCTTGTGTAGCCGGCATAGCCCTCGCTCGCCAATGTTTCGGTGGGGTAATTGCTTTGGATGATGTAGTCATAGGACTGATATTTTTTATCGTGAATGATCTGTTCGAGTTTCTCCTGTGCTAATGCAGAGGCAATGAGAGTCTGTTCCATTTCATCAGCCCTTTCAATATTTTGTTGGTAGATGGTCAAGACCCCCACAATGCCAAAGGCAAGGATTGTCATTGTTAGTATGGCCTCAATAAGACTAAATCCCTTTTTGTTTTTCAAATTCTTCATTGGCGTACCACCACCCCTGTATTGTCTGTGACCAGCAAACTGACGACTGTTTGACCATTTCCTATTTGGATGATGCTGCCCCCACCCAGAACGGGGCGCCCCAACGGATCAAACTCCACCTGGGCATTTGTGAGGATATTCACGTTGTCAAACGCATCACTGATATCCTGAGTGAAATCTTGTCTGGTTACCGGATTAGTGGCAGGTGTTGCTGTGCTTCCCTCATAAATAGTATAGGTACCATTCGCTACAAATTCGATGCCACAATTTGTATCAGTAATGAGAGCCAATTCTCTTGCATAACGCAGGTCTTGTTCCACCCTTGCAACAGCCGTTTCGAGATTGAAAGCGGGGATAGATTCCTGCGGGATTAAGGAGGCTACAAGAATTCCCAATGTCGCAATGACCAGGACCACTTCCAGTAAACTAAACCCACGTTCTTGTAGTCTCCTTGTATAAATACAAACCCCCTCCTTTGACGGTGGTTTGTTACATCAAGATTACGGCGCTGTTGCACTTATGAATGATCCAGCCGCGTTATCATACGTATATTCGTATGTGGTTGTCCCATCGTCGAAGATGTAGACCTTTGCATCGGCTGCATCTTTGGCCCAAGCACCATCAGAGATTCCTGTAGCCAGTACGGCCCCAAAAAACGGGTCTGTAGCACTTGCTGTAGTACCAGCAGCTTCATCAGCTGGCACTGCAAATGTTCCATCGAGAGAAGATGGATACGCTCCGGGAGCCCCGTTAGCGACCAAGTCATTGGCCCGCCAAAGGGCAATACCGGCTCGCACGGCACCAACCACACCATCCCTGGATGCCTGTCTTGCTTGCGTGCTTACGTTGATAAACGAAGGAAGGGCTGCGATCGCCAAAATTCCTAAAATGGAGATCACGAGCACCAGCTCGATCAACGTGAAGCCTTTCGTTTTTCTTAACATACTCTTTATCCCTCCTTTCAGGGTTAAGTTGTATAAGTAACATTGTACCCTACCTAAGAATAGTGTCTATGGGTAATTATTTACACGGGAATCGGGAAAATTGAGGTTGAATGGGTATATTTATACTCATCTTTATTTATGCATGACAGCGCTAGACATATTCCAAATAGGCAAGAAGATGGCCAAAGCGAATAAAGCTACCATGCCAAAGATTAAAACTAATAAAAAGGGTTCCAGAAGGGTGGTTAAATTTTTGACCATATGATGGATTTCGATGTCGTAGTGTTCTCCCAAAGCTTTCAGCATATCATCTAGGGACCCACTTTTTTCTCCAATGGCGGTTGCCTCGACGAGCATGGGGGAAAAACTTTCTGTTTTTCTCATCGCCTCTGAGATACTTTGCCCCCTCTCGATTTCTGTACGAATTTGGCGGATGTCTCTGGCCATGACTTCATTTTCAATGGTGGCCTCCACGAGTCCTAAGGCTTTTGGAACGGACAGCCCACTTTTGTAAAGGGCCGACAAGATATGAGCAAATCGGGCGTTTCCAATTTTTTGAGCCAGTAATCCAAAGACAGGGATTTTCCAACGAATTTGATCGATCCGAAATTTGCCTTCTGGGGTGTGGTAATATCGTTTGAGTGCTAGAAAAATTCCTCCAAAAAAGAGGCCAACAGCCCATCCATAGTAACGTAAGACATAGCTGGCCCCCAACAAAATCCTAGTTGGCAATGGGAGTTCTGATTTATAATGAGCATAGAATTTTGCAAACTCTGGAATGACCCAAACAAGCATGACGGTTAGCGCAACGGTTAACACCCCTACGACAATTTTGGGATAAAGGGTCGCCGATTTAACACCGGCATGAATCTCTACTTCTTTTTGTAAGAGATCGGACAAATTTTTTAAAACACCCTCCAAAATACCGGCCTCTTCTCCGGCAGCTAGCATACTAATATAGAGGTCATTAAAAATTTTGGGATGTTTTGCAAATGACTTGGACAAAGAAGCCCCTTGCGAAACACTGGTCTGGATCCGTTGCAATGTTTCTTGAAGTGTTTTGTTTTTAGTTTGGTGGGCCAGTGTTGTTAGGAGACTCTCCATGCTGATGCCTGCCTTGAAGAGGGTGTGAAACTGCCTTGTCATTAAGACGATCTCCTCGTCTTTCACTTTTCTAAAAAGTTGAAAGTCTTCTGGGAACCATCCTTTTCCTTGTATCTGTCTGACGGCCAGTGGAATCAAACCTTGTTCTGCAAGGAGGTGTTTGATGGGTTCACTTGCAGCCCCTTCCAGCTTGCCGGTAACAAGTATTCCTTTTTGATCTCTGGCACGGTAGGCGAAGAAAGGCATTAATCCTCCTCTGTTACGCGTAAGACTTCTTCAAGTGTGGTGATTCCTTCTTCTATTTTGTGGATTCCGTCTTGCCTGATGTCGGTCAGACCCATTTTTCTTAACTCCTTTTCAATTTCAACATCGCCGGCTTTTTTATAAATGAGTTCGCGAATTGTTTCTGTCATCGGAGCCAATTCAAAAAGACCGATTCTCCCGCTATAGCCGGTTAAATGACATTTTTTACACCCTTTACCTTTGAATGCCTTTTTGACCATTTTTGCATAGGAACCCATTTTTTCTGGGTCAAGGGGTATCTCTTCGCGACATTGGGTACAAATTTTTCTCACCAATCTTTGCGCCAAGACACCCTGAAGGGCAGAGCTGAGCAGGAACGGTTCAACCCCTAGATCCACAAGTCTGGAGATCGCTCCTGCTGCGGTGTTGGTATGCAAAGTAGACAACACTAAGTGACCCGTGATAGCAGCGCGGACAGCAATGCTTGCTGTTTCGCCATCTCTAATTTCACCAATCATGATGACATCGGGGTCTTGTCTCAAAACAGAACGCAAAATACTGGCAAAAGTGAGCCCTGCCTTTGCATTGATAGCCACTTGAGAAACCCCTTCAATTTCACTTTCGATAGGGTCTTCAATGGTTATAATATTTAACTCCGACGAATTGATACGCATCAGTGATGCATACAAAGTCGTCGATTTTCCAGAACCGGTGGGCCCTGTTACCAAAAAAATTCCGTGACTTTTGGCAACCATCTCTGAAAAAATTTTGCGGTCATCCCTGGCAAGCCCTAAATCGTCGATGTTACGTAGTGATTCCTTTGCCAAGAGACGCAAAACAATTTTTTCTCCATATTGTGTGGGGCAGGTGGATATTCTCAAATCGAGGGTGCGACCCATCAAACGGAGTCGAACGCGCCCATCTTGAGGGATGCGATGCTCTGCGATGTCGAGACCTGCCATGATTTTGATTCGAGAGACGATGGCAATGTGCATATTGCGGGTAAAGGTTGCTCGTTCATTGAGAATGCCATCCAGGCGATAGCGGACACGACAGCTATCGTGGGAAGGTTCAATATGGATATCGCTGCCACCTTCTGCCCACGCATTGCAAATCAAGTCATTGACAGCGGTGATGACTCTCTGGCCGGCTGCGATCTCCTTGATCTTTTTAAATTCCATGTCACCAAGGCCGATTCCTTCTGTAATCGTCTCAACACTACTAATTCGCTTGCCAATTTCTTCTACAGGCTGTCTTGCATAGCCTTCATCAAGTTGATTCTGAATTTCTTGAGGACTTGCAAGGTAGGGGACGATCTCACGACCGACAGCTGCTTTGAGGTCATCGATTGCAAAGGAATCCAAAGGATTGGCCATGGCTACTTCAAGTTTATTGCCCAACTTCCTGATGGGGATTGCCCCATGACGTTTTGCAATAGCAGCCGGTATTTCTCTCAATAGGTGAGGATCAATTTTTTTGTTTTGTAGAGAAACAAAAGGGACTTTGAGTTGCCGACTCAAAAAATCAAGGAGCTGAGCCTCATTAATAAATCCTTTTTTGACGAGGACAAGCCCTAGGTCCTCACCTAAGTTTGCCTGAGTCACCTTGGCGACGGCGAGCTGTTCTTTAGTGATAAGACCATCCTTAATGAGATCCTGTGAAAACTTGGCGACGGAAGGGAGGGCTAAAGTCATGGTTTAATTATATAAAATTAAAGGGGACAAGGAAAGCACCAGAGTTAAAACTTGCAAAAGTTGAATCAAATTGCTTATATACGCCGCTCAATTCGCTCGCGCCGGCAAAGCCGGACGCTCGCTAAAGTCAGGTGGAGAATTCCATAGCTCCCCCTGACAACCCCCATCGGTTAGGGAATTTGTTGGCGAATTGGTTAAAGATAGTAGTGAAAAAGTAGTGGGTGGCCCGCAGTGTTCTCTTTTTCACTACCACTTAAATTATGATCAACGATTTTACAATTCGTGTCGCAACGGTGAATGGTTCTGGAAGCCAATCGGCGAACTCTATTTTAATCAAGGCCCTTTTTTACATGGGGATTCCCGTTGCCGGTAAGAATATTTTCCCATCCAACATTGCAGGACTCCCCACTTGGTACAACATTCGTGTCAGTAAAGATGGCTATGTGGGTCACAGGCGTGACGCCGAGATTTTGGTGTTGATGAATGCAGACACCTTTCAAGAAGACCTCGCCGGGGCCAAGCCGGGAACCGTAGTCATTTATCATGATAAACTAACCCAGCCAGGCATGCGCTCCGATTTGGTTTATTATCCAATTCCTTTTCAAAAATTGGTGATGGAGTGTTGTGAAGTGGCGACCTTACGCAAACTGGTGATCAATATGATTTATGTGGGTAGTGTGGCCGCGCTCCTCGATATCGATTTGAATCAAGTTCGCCATGCTTTGGAAAAACAGTTTCACAGCAAACCAAAAGCGGTTGATCTGAACTGGAAGGCCATCCAAGCGGGTGTTGATTATGTGAAAAAAAATATCAAGAAGAATGATCCTTTTCGTGTCAGTGCGATGGACAAAACAAAAGGCAAAATTTTGATTACAGGCAATGATGCGGCCGCGTTGGGCTGTTTGTTCGGGGGTTGCACTGTTTTTTCATGGTATCCGATTACTCCAGCCTCCAGTGTCGGAGAAGCGGTTATCCAATATTTTTCAAAATATCGCCGCGAGTCCAAAGACAATCAGGCACGATTTGCCGTTGTTCAGGCGGAAGATGAATTGGCCGCTTTGGGAATGGCGATTGGGGCAGGGTGGGCAGGTGCTCGTGCGGCTACATCCACCTCGGGGCCCGGCATTAGTCTGATGGCCGAGTTTGCGGGGTTGAGCTATTTTGCGGAAATCCCCGCGGTAGTTTTTGATGTTCAGCGTCTGGGCCCCTCAACCGGCCTTCCAACAAGGACCAGTCAGGGGGATATTATTTTTACCCAGTTTTTGTCCCATGGAGACACACAGCACTTGGCAGTGATTCCATCGAATCCTCAAGAGTGTTTTGAATTGTCTCAAGAGGCTTTTAATTTAGCAGAGGAATTTCAGACCTTGGTTTTTGTTTTGTCTGATCTTGATTTGGGCATGAACAACTGGATGTCGGAACCTTTTTCTTATCCTAAAGAACCTTTTCAACGTGGCAAGGTTTTAACGGCAGAGCAACTTGAGAAATTGGGTGGGTTTCACCGTTATGCAGATGTGGATGGCGATGGAATTTGTTATCGGACACTTCCAGGAACTAAACACCCCAAGGCCGCTTATTTTACACGGGGCTCTGGGCATACAGAGCAGGCGACCTATTCTGAGGACACAGAAGATTGGCAAGGTGTGTTGGATCGGATTGCTAAAAAAATTGAGACGGCGAAAGATAGAGTCCCTCAACCACTGATCGATAGAGTGAGTGGCGCTAAGATTGGATTGGTTGCCTATGGATCTTCTGATTGCGCATTAATAGAAGCGAGAGATTTTTTAAATGGAAAGGGTTTGAAGACAAATTATTTGAGAGTTAGGGGGTTGCCCCTCAATGGAAAAGTAGGGAAGTTTGTTGAAGAGTGTGACAGGGTCTATGTCGTCGAACAAAATCAACAAGGACAGATGGCGAATCTGATGAAAATGGCGTATCCGGGGTTGGCGGGGAAGCTCAAGTCCGTTTTGCATTATGACGGACTCCCTATCGATGCTGCAAATATTACACAACAGATTTTGAATCGGGAAGGAAAGGCTAGTTAACTATGGCAGAACCACAATCACAAACAACACCTTCACAGCCGGCACAGCCCAAGACAAACCGGCTTGGGCTTACGAGACAACAATATACCGGCTCTCCATCCACTTTGTGTCCAGGTTGTGGGCATGATTCGATCACCAGTTCTCTTATTACCGCTTGTTTTGAACTTGGAGTGGATCCGGTGGATCTCATCAAGATGAGTGGCATCGGCTGTTCTTCAAAAACACCGGCTTATTTCATGAGCCAATCGTTTGCCTTCAATGCGGTCCATGGAAGAATGCCCTCTGTCGCAACAGGGGCTTTACTAGCTAACCGGGAGTTGAAGTGTATCGGGATCAGCGGTGATGGAGACACCGCCTCCATCGGGATGGGGCAATTTGTTCATTTGTTAAGGCGCAATGTCCCAATGCTTTATATCATTGAGAATAATGGTGTCTACGGTTTAACCAAGGGTCAATTTTCTGCAACGGCCGATTTAGGCTCCAAGCTAAAGTCAGGACTCGCCAATGAATTTCCGCCTGTTGATTGCTGTGCCCTTGCAATTGAACTCGGTTGCAATTATGTTGTTCGTTCTTTTTCAGGAGACAATAAACAGTTGGTTCCTCTTATTAAAGCAGCATTGTCTCATAAAGGGACGGCTCTCTTAGATGTGATCAGCCCTTGTATTACTTTCAACAATCACGAAGGCTCCACGATGAGCTATGATGCGGTTCGTGCCCACGACATTCCACTCCATGAAATTGGTTTTGTCCCCCACTTTGAACCGATTCAAGCCGATTTTGAGCCAGGGACGACAAAAGACATCGTGCTGCCAGACGGTTCTCATATTCGTTTAAAAAAATTGAATCGCGATTATGATCCGACGAATAAACTTCTAGCCTTGAAAACTTTAGCAGAGTCTAAAGAAAAAGGGGAGCTCCTCACCGGCTTGATCTATATCCAGGAAGGAAAACCGGATTACAATGAACTGATGCACTTGAGCGACACCCCTTTAGCCCATCTGACCGAAAAGGAACTAAAACCAACACCTGCAGCACTTCAAGAGATCATGCAGGAGTTGATGTGATTCAAAAAGAGCTTGTCAAAAAACGTTTCCCAAATTGGTTGCCGATTCCGCGTTCCTTAAAAGCTGCTTCCCAAGCAATTGTTGTCTCGGAGGATGATTTGTTTCCCAAAGGGGAAGTTGTAAAATTTTTTCAAGGCCAAGATTATGGTTTTATCAAGGACCAGCACGGCCGGGATATTTATTTTCACTTGAGTGAGTTGACTTTGGTTGGCCCCAAAAAATCTAGAGAGCATATTAAGGTGGGTGCCAAAATTGGCTATGATTTGTCGTGGACTTCCAAGGGGGAGCATGTCCGCCGCCTTAAGATATACTAAAAATTCTAAACACTAAATCCGAAATACTAAACAAATTCCAATGGCCCAAATTCAAATATCCCAAACGATTTGGATTTTGGAAAATTAGGATTTGTGATTTGTTTAGGATTTAGATATTAGAATTTAGGATTTCCATGAAACGTTTTTGTTACTTAGTTTTTTTCATTATCCTGGGGTGCCCGTTTGTAACGGATGCACAAACATTAAGGTTGTGGGATTTGCCGAAGGCTTTCAAGACCTCCGAGTTTAGTTTTTTTCCCATCCCCGTTTTTGAAAACGATCCAGCCAGTGGCCAGCGCTATGGCTTCATGCCAACTTTTCTGATGAGAAATGAAAAAAATGAAATCATTTCTATTTTTGTCGCTGCTTATACTTATAACAGTATTGTGAACCACGGCGGTTTTGCCGGGGCCTTTTTGTATCCTTCTCCCGAGGAGCGCTTAAGATTATTTGTCCGCGCCAGCGAAAATTTTGAGAGAGATTATTATCTGCAATATCAAAACAATTTGGGTTTGGATGGCAAACTCGATTGGGAAGCGGAAGTTGAATATTGGCAAAATCCCTTTGAGATGTTTTTTGGTTTTGGACCCAATACCACCAAAAGTACGCAGACCAATTTTGTTTCGAGTTTGTGGTGGCTTAAAGGAAGGGTTGCCTATGAATTTTTGCCTGACTTTCATCTTCAGCTGGAAGAAAAATTACTTCGCTTGAAGATGAAGCAAGGGGCGATCAATTCTCTAGCCGATACGCGGGCCTTTTTTGCGGGCAACTCCCAAGTAGGTGGTTTTAATCAATTCAATCATCGCCTTTCACTCTTTTGGGATACGAGAGACGACGAGATTTTCACAAAAAAAGGGCATTATTTAGAATCCTACTTTTTGGCCTCTCATCAGACATTCAACGCGAATCGTTTTTTTGATGGTTTTGGATTGCATGCCAAAAAAGTTTTTACACTCAAAGATCGTTTTACAACGGTTGCATTTTTGCGCGTTGAACAATTGTTTGGTGACCAAATACCCTTTTTTCTGCAAAGTAATTTGGGCGGAGGCAATGATCTGAGAGCCTTTGTCGACAGGCGATTTGTGGGGAGGGGCCGTATTTTACTTGATTTGGAAGAACGGATTCGCATTGTTCGTTTGCGCATTTTGGGGGCCACAATTGAATTTTCACTCGATCCCTTCTTTGCAGTGGGACAGGTTTTTGATCGATGGGGAGAAGTTCGTTTTGCAAATCTCCAGCCGGTTGGGGGGATTGGTTTTCGTGGTTTAGCCCCTCCTTCTGTTGTGGGGCGAGTCGATTTAGGGTTCGGAAAAGAAGGTTTTGAAATCTTCACCACTTTGGACTATCCTTTTTGAAAGGTGTTAAAAAGTAACGGGTCTTTTTGTTGAAAATGACGGGCTCCGGGTCGGCTCAGCTGCACGCCCTCCCCACAGATCGGGCTGACAGCATCGCCGACCACCCGTCATTTTCAACATTTCAAAGTACCCCGCAACTTTTTAAATTTTTTTATGAATTCAATGATTGCTGCGGCGATTCAGATTACTGCGACTGATAACAAGAAGGAAAATTGGGAGAAGGTTGCGCGGTTTGTTGGCGAAGCAGTATCCAAAAAAGCAAATTTTATTGTTTTGCCAGAGCATTGGAATTGGTTGGGGAAATCTTCAGACAAAAAATCGGTTGCAGAACGCTTGGAAGGTCCAAGTATTCAATTTGTTCAAGAGCTTGCAAAAAAATATTCCTGTTGGATTGTAGCTGGTTCAATTGCGGAAACCAACGGTGATAAACCTCCTTTCAACACAACGGTTTTCATTCATCCCGATGGGAAATTAGGAAAAGTCTATCGCAAGATTCATCTTTTTGATGCACAAGTGGCGGAAGGGCATAAGGAATCTGATTTTACTTCTGCGGGGCAGGATGTGGTGGTGGAGGATTTGGGTTGGGCGAATGTTGGTTTGAGTATTTGCTATGATGTCCGATTTCCTGAACTATATCGACAACTGGCTACGAAAGGGGCTGATGTCTTTGCCATCCCCTCCAATTTTACCATCTTTACAGGTGCCCCCCATTGGGAGGTTTTGGTTCGCGCCCGCGCGATCGAAAACCAATGCTTTGTTATCGCTGCGGATCAGACAGGTCTGACCGGAGCTGGCTGGGAAGCCCATGGGCACTCGATGATTGTTGACCCCTGGGGTGAAATTTTAGCTCAAGCTGGAAAACAAGAAGGTGTGATTGTTGTGACACTTGATTTCAGGAGACTTTCCGAGATTCGAAACAAAATGCCCGTCCACTCCCACCGAAAGTTGTAAAAATGCCCCCTCTGAAAAATTGCTTCCACTCGCTGGTTTCGAAAAGACGCTCCTCATTTTGGAGAGTTCCCCAAAATGGGAGCTCGACTCTCGTCCCGCTAATTGATTAAACCCCCGCAAGGTATAGCGGGACTCCGAGACGCTTTTCTCAACCAGTTCGTTCGCGCAATTTTTCAACACCCCTCCAAGCGGGCATTTAAGATTTTTCTTGATTTTTCGTGGTTTTAAATTAAAATGCTTTTATGGCTAAAACGGCGACTTTATCGACGGTGATAGACTCCAGTGTCAAAAAGGCGGTGGATCAATTTTGCGAGCAACGGGGCTTGAAATTGCGATACCTTGTCGAACAGGCATTGGTTGAGCAAATCGAGGATATGGTTGATTTGGAAGCCTACTGGGCAAGACATTCCGAGGAAACGATTCCCTTCCATAAAATTCTTGCATCCCGCAAAAAGAGAAAATAATCGTGCACGTCTACAAGATTGAATTTGTCAAAAGCGCTAAGAGGGAATTCGACAAATTACCATCTGCAATCCAAGATAAGATTATTGAGGCGCTCCACCTATTGTCCCAAAATCCCTTTTCCGAATTACTGCGTGTTAAAAGATTGAAAGGGGCTGATTCACTCTATCGATTCCGCGTTGGAGATTATCGGATTGTTTATGAAATTAGATCCGACGTGCTTGTCATTGTCGTTATCAAAGTCGGGCATCGCAAAGACGTCTATCGGAATTTTTAACTGATCAAAAGATAGCGGCTGCTTTCTGACACCTACGTTTTCGAAGGCCCAAAATGATGGATTTAAACTCACTCTCCATTGCCATACGGTACCAGGTACCTGGTGGTAAATGGCGCTTACCGCTTTTCTGGAAAGAATAATGCTTTGACGCCTTCGAAGTATAAATCCATTTGATCTTGAGGAAGCTCTGCAGACCTTTTAGTAATGATGTTACGTTCGCCAATGGAACGATAACCACCAATGGAATGATGACCATTCTCATCCCAATCTTCCCCTTCATGAAATACCACGACATCTTGATAAACAACGACACTAAATCTGTTTCCATTCCGCCGGATATCAACTTCCTCTATCAATTTATCCGGGTAAGGTGTAAATAACTTTAGGAATAAATGCCACTTTCCCCGATGAGTGGGTGTTTCTCTTTTGAAGTGAAAACCACCGTCCTCTCCTATGCCGCCGCAGCTTGGAATATAAGAACTTAGAACATCATGGTCACAAGCAGCTTCTCTCTCAAATTCTCTGAGATTCCTTCCAGCCATTTCATTCAGGAGATGATACAAAGAATCTGTTTTCTCTGGGGTTTTAGCGCATCTCATAAATAACACCTGCTTTTCACTTCTCCTTCCCACTTATATATCGGTTCCTTTCAAAAAATGTTGCTAAAATTTCCGACGGGGCGAGAATTACAATAATTTCAAATAGTTAGCGAGGGTGTTTTGATAATCGTGAGCATTCAGGAAGAAGGCGTCATTGTGGCTGCCGCGATCCAGCCAAAGATGCTGTTTGGAATCAGGGGAGTTTTCATAAAGTTTCAACCCTTGAGAAAAGGGAATAATCTCGTCGTTTTTGCTGTGGATGAAAAGTTTGGGAACATCGATTTTACCAATTTTTTCGATGTTGTTGAATTTGTCACCAGCCAGGAATGCCAAAAAGGGATAATGAGCCCTTGCCATTTCTTTGAGAGAAACAAAGGGACTTTCTAAAATGATTCCTGCAACCGGGTTTTGTGTTGCAACCTCTAGGGCAACAGCACAACCCAACGATTCTCCATAGAAAAGGATGTTTTTGGGATCTTTCTTTCGTTGATTGATTAAATAATCATAGGCTGCGAGCCCATCTTGGTAGAGATTTTGCTCCGAAGGAGTCCCTTCACTTTTTCCAAAACCAGAATAATCAAAAATGAAAATAGAAACGCCAGTCTCATGTAAAATTTTGATCTTATCGAGGCGATGGCTGATATTGCCCGCATTGCCATGAAAGAAAAGAAGGCTGGCTTTTTCTTGGGGATGCTCAATCCACCAGCCGTAAAGTTTGCGCCCATCTTTCGTTTGGAAGACGTCTTCTATAAAGACACGCCCAATTTTTAGAGGGTCCGCGATTAATTCACGTTCTGGAAAATAGACAAGAAGGCGTTCTACAAAATCGGAAAAATTAAAAGCCATTAATCCTAAGCTCAAGAAAAACCACATTATTTTTTTAAGGCAGCTTCAAAGCGTTTCAAAACTCTTTCTTTTCCTAAAATCGCCATGACCTCAAAGATTCCTGGACTAACGGTGGTGCCGGTGAGGGCCACGCGGCAAGGTTGGGCAAGCTCCACCATTTTTGAAATGCCTAGCTCCTTCATGATGGCATCAAAAGTGTCGTGAAGTATTTTTTCGTCCCAACTTTTAAGAGAGAACAATTTATTCTGCAGTGCTTTGAGTCCCTTTTTCCCATTTTCATTCAGCCATTTTTGGGCGGCGGCTTCATCAAATAAAACTTCTTCCTTCAGATAAAATGCCGTAATTTGGGCCAGTTCTTTTAGCGTTTTTCCCCGCTCTCTTTCAGAATGGATGGCTTTGGCTGCATAGGCTTCGTCGGCTATTTGAATTCCCAATTCTTCCAAATACGGTTTGGTCCATTTCATCAATTCTTTGTCGGAGAGTTTTTTCAAATGTTCGCTGTTTACCCAAGTGCATTTTTCGATGTCAAAAACCGAGGGTGCTTTACCGACAACTTTCAGATCAAAATATTCAATCAATTCCTTTTTAGTGAAAATTTCTTGATCGCCGTGAGACCAGCCAAGCCTTGCCAGATAGTTCAACATCGCTTCCGGTAAAAACCCCATCGATTTATATTCAATCACGGAGACCGCACCATGGCGTTTGGAGAGTTTTTGTTTGTCGGGACCCAAAATCATCGGTAGGTGAGCAAACTGCGGGATAGGATATTCTAAGGCCTGGTAGAGTTGGATTTGCCGAGGTGTGTTGTTGAGATGATCATCCCCGCGAATGACATGAGTGATGTTCATCGTGACATCATCTACCACGACAGTGAAATTATAAGTCGGTGTTCCATCGGTTCGCAAAATAATCATGTCGTCTAGCTCTTCACGATTCACACTAATTTCACCGCGACAAATATCTTGGAAAACAACATTTCCTTTTTGTGGGGCTTTGAAGCGAATACAATATGGTTCGGAGTTCGAGGTTCGAGGTTCGAGGTCCTTATTCCGGCAGGTTCCTTCATATTTGGGCTTCTTGCCCGCGGCCAGCAGCGCTTTCCGCTTGGCATCTAACTCTTCCGGCGTACAATAGCATCGATAGGCTTTGTCTTCCTTGATGAGTTTTTCGACATGTTCTTTGTAAAGTTCAAGTCTTTCGAATTGATGAAACGGGCCCTCATCCCATTCAAACCCTAACCACTCCATTCCTTTTAGAATCGAATCGGTATATTCCTGAGTGGAGCGTTCCCGATCGGTGTCTTCAATGCGCAAAATAAAAGTCCCTTTTGCGTGGCGGGCAAAAAGATAATTGAACAAAGCAGTGCGCGCTCCACCGATGTGGAGATGGCCGGTGGGAGATGGAGCAAAACGGACACGAATCATAAAAAGAAGTAGACCAATTTTGCACTTTTTGGCAAGTGAAGAAGGAGAATTTTGGATCTTGAAAAATCCATAAAGGGGTGTAATACTCTTTATTAAGATGGCAAAAGTAAAGAGAAACAATTATTGGCAAAGAATCTCCATTGATCCGAATGTTTGTCATGGACAAGCCTGTGTCAAAGGTACGCGCATTCCTGTGCACCAAATTGTCCATATGTTGGCCAATGATGATTCAGTCGAAGAGCTTCTCAGTGAATACCCCTCTCTCACAAAAGAAGATATTCTAACATGTCTGGACTATGTCGCCTCCCTGGCCGAGGAAGAAGTTCATCCTTTTGAAACAGAAATTGGATGAAAGTCTTTGTCGATGAAAATATCCCAAAAGTAACGGTGAGTGCTCTACGGGAATTGGGGTATGATGTTAAGGATATTCGACAATCCCATCTGAAAGGCATTTCCGATCAGGAAATTTGGGAGTTATGCCAAAGAGAAGAAAGACTGCTTGTTACAACAGACTTGGGGTTTTCTCATTACCGCCATAAATCTCATTTCGGAATGTTGATTGTTCGTCTTAAACAACCGAATAAGGAAAAAATTCATTCACGGGTGTTACGCGAAATGAAACGGATGCAGCCAAAGGAGTGGCCGGGTTTGTTAGTTATTGCCCAAGATCGG
This sequence comes from Deltaproteobacteria bacterium RIFCSPHIGHO2_01_FULL_43_49, assembly GCA_001798075.1. GTDB lineage: Bacteria > UBA10199 > UBA10199 > SPLOWO2-01-44-7 > SPLOWO2-01-44-7 > SPLOWO2-01-44-7. Next base: position 197,975 of record MGRG01000008.1, read on the forward strand.
TTTCAAAGGATTTGGAGGAGTTGATTTTTCAATTTTTGTTCTCACTTTTTCGATCAAATGGTTGTCTTCTTCAGCCAAGCGGCGCTTGAGTATTGGCCAAGCGTTCTTTTTTTCTTGAAGCAGTTCCTCTGTGAATTTTCCGGAACAGATTTCATCGAGAATGGTTTTCATCGTCTGTTGTGTTTTTTCATCGATGACACGTGGGCCACGAGTCAAGTCGCCATACAAGGCAGTATTGCTAATGCGCTTTCGCAATCCCTGGATTCCATGAGCATAAATGATATCAGCGAGTGCTCTGAGTTCTTTCAGGCAGCAATAATAAGCAATTTCGGTATTGTAACCGGCCTCGACCAATGTTTCAAAACCAGCTTTGATCAGTGCATTGAGTCCACCGCACAACACAGCTTGCTCCGCAAAAAGATCGGTCTCGGTTTCCTCTTTGAACGTGCTTGGAAAAACATGCGTGTTTTTGCCACCAATCGCTCCGGCATAATCTTCAACCAATCGATAAGCTCGATCGGTTGCATCTTGAGCAATCGCAGTGAGAATGGGAACAGGCTCATTACTCAAATAATGACGGCGCAAAGCATCTCCTTGAAGGGAAGGGGCTACCAGTAGGCAATCCATGTCTGGCCTTGGCTGAATTTGTTTAAAATGGATATTAAAACCGTGGGCAAAAATTAGGCTAGAACCTTCTGGTAAATTAGGTTTTAAAAATTTTTCCCAAAATTCAGGTTGTTCGGAGTCGGGCAAAAGTAAAACGGCGATGTTCACTTCTTTGGCTGCCACTTTCGGATCGGTGATCACTTCCAATTTTTCTTGCTTGGCTTCAGCAATTCTTTTGCTTTCAGGTCTTAAATAAACCTGCACCTTCCAGCCACTATCCCTCGCATTGAGCGCCTGCGTTTTTCCCTGTGACCCAAATCCAAAAATGGTTACATTTTGACCAGTTGAACCCATTGTGATAGCCCGCTTAACATGGGTCTTGAGGTTTTGCAATTGCTCCCGCAACCCGTCACTCCTTCGCTCAACTTAAATAAAATTGGCTAAAATGCTTGTAAAATCAGCTTGTTATAGATATTAAAATTAGCTAGCCCCACCACCTGTTTTTGAGCTAAAAGCCCACTTTGTGGACTAAACAGGTGGTGGGGTAGCAACTTTTTTGAAAATCTGCCGAAAACTAAAGTAGAGCCTATGACAACGAAAGTAACTACCGTAGACGCTTTCTTCGAAAAATATGATGACTACCATCGGAAGGCATATGGTTACACTGCCAGGTCCAAGGATAGATCCCAGCGTCTATTAAATGAAGTCTTGGATGATTTTTCTCGTCTCGATGGGTATGAAAAATATCAGGCTTTCAAACGACTTGAAAATAGACGGGACCTCAGAGCCCTCATTTTCCTAGGGCGAATTTTCAAAAGGGAACCGTTTTTCTCAGACATTAAAGGATCAGACTTCTTTGACATTGCCCCTCAAGTTATCGGTCGTTTGCAAGAAAGACTTATTAAAAAAGGTGGCGATGGTCTTTTTGATTTGGCGTTAAGATTTTATTATTTTTCAGAAGATCCAATGATGATGACCGCTACCGCCGTGGATCATAATCTATGGCAAGACAGATATATTTTAGCTGCTGCCATTTTCTATCTTAAAGATCTTAGCGAATACGGTGAACATTCATATGAAACGATTCGTAGCAATTTTTCTAAAATTTATAAAGAAACTGCAAATGCAGATGGCAAGAGCCCCCTATTTGATACTGATAATGATGGGTATTTTGATACAGCAGATGCCTTTCCCCTTAATGAACACTATCACACAGATACCGATAGGGATGCTGTTCCTGATGAATTGGACTATTTCCCAATGGATCCCACACAATATCTGGGAGTGACAACACTTTATCAGATGGGTTTTAATTATTGGGGACACAAATATGGTCTTATAGAAAATGAAGATGGTTCCAGAACGCTATGGCTCAGAGTCTGTTTTGATTCCAAGAAAAAGGGACTCGATTTTGAGAAATGGGAAAAAGAGGTCAATAGATTTCTCAATGAAAGAATTCCTGAAAGTGAAAAAATTCAGATTCGAGTAGAAGTTGCTACTCCATGGAATGCCCATTACACAGTAAAGATAGAAAAAGGAACATTTCGGGAGAATTCAGAGCGCTGGTCTGTTGACATGTTTCATAATGATATTCCTGGTGCCACACATGAGATAATGCATCTATTTGGACTTCCCGATCGTTATCATGAAATTGATGTTGGGCAAATACGTGATCACACTTTCACGCCAGGAAAAGATTTGTTAGTAGATAACAATGATTTAATGAGAAATCATGGTAAATCTTCCAAAATAGATTTGAGAGACATTCGTCTGCTCGCCGCAGAATCTGTGCTATGGCCAGAGCATTTTGCAAACGCGGTCAGAGGGTTCGGAGGTTATTGGTCTGCATGTGATTGGTTGCGGTGGACTGACAAAGAGGACAAGGAAGGTGAGATGACACAATGTGTTTTATCTAAAATCGATGAAGCTATAGGAGAGTTTCAAAGGACGCTCCATATTGCACCACCCGCTGCAAAGGTTCTTATAGAGGAAAAAATAACTCAAGCCAGACAAACCAAAGAAGATGAAGCCCTCAAAAAACCAGGGACCATCCTAGCCAAGTGGGCCTCTTATAGTCTTAAAGTAAAATAGATAAAATCAAGCAGCCCTTTTTGTCGGAGAGAATTCCAAAGGTAATTATTGACAGACTATTTAAAAGACTATTATAATAGTCTTGTTATGGACACCTCTCTCAAGAACATCGATTTTGAACCGTTAACCGAGGTGAAGGCCAAGTTATCAGAAAAAGTTTCTACGGTCAGTCAGAAGAAGAGACTTTTAGCCATTACCTTAAATGGCAAGCCAACTGCTATTCTGATCTCTTATTCTGAATTTTTGAATTGGATTCAGGAAACACAACAACCCTACATTCCCCGTCGCTTGAGTTTAAAACAATGGGAAAAGGAGGCGAAACAGCGCAAAGCAGTAGCCTGTTTGATTAAAAATTTGTTTGATGTTTCTAAACTAAGCAGAAAAGGTCAAAAGCCTTACAAACGCAATGCCCTTAAAAAATTTAAAAAAATTTCAGGATAGATTGGAAAAAGCCGCCAAGGAAAAAAGTCTTGCCAAACGTGGTGTGAAGATTGCTGCAGTTATTGCCGATGCTCTGCGTACAGTGGGCGAAGATCCTATTTTAGTCGGCGGGACTGCGGTCGAATTTTATACAGAAGGAGGGTATGCAACCCAAGATATTGATATGGTGACACCGGGTGGCCCAAGCTTGTTTGAGGTCATGATGAATCTTGGCTTTGAACGGCGCGGCAAAGATTTTATCCATGAAGAGCTTGAAATTTATATCGAGTTTCCAGGAGTCAGTCTAGGAGGAGAAAGACAAAGTGATCTTTTAGATGTTGATGGGACCCCTTTGCTGATTATTTCTATTGAAGATCTTATTGTTGACCGACTGTGTGCCTACAAATTTTGGAAATCAGGTATTGATGGTTTGGCCGCTTTGCTTTTGCTGGAATCAAGAAAGGTTGATGAAAAACGATTAAAAACTCAGGCAAAACGCGAAGAGGTGGAAGATGCCTTGGATTGGGTTGAAGCGGTCTATGAAAAAGTGGTGCGTGAAAAAATGAAAAAGGAAGAGGCCTCCCGCAAGCTTGAAAAATGGCTGCGGAAAAATTGAGTCATTTGACATCCTTTTCGCATCGCGATAAGGGTCCGGCCATGCAACGTAGACTTTTAAAATCCAAAATCCATCGCGCGCGGGTGACCGATGCCAATGTTGATTATGAAGGTTCTATCACACTCGATGAATCTTTAATGAAAGCCGCTGATATTTTGCCGTGGGAGATGGTTCATGTTTGGGATGTCACGAATGGCCAGCGCCTTGTCACTTATGCTATACCCGGAAAAGAGGGGAGTGGTGTGGTCTGCATCAATGGAGCCGCAGCTCATCAGGTCAACGTAGGCGATACAGTGATTATCGCAACCTTTGGGGAATATGGTGAAGGGGCTTGTAGAGGTCATGAACCCAAAAGAATTTTAGTTGATTCCAAAAACCAAATCTTAAATAATTAGCCCGCAATGGAAATCATTATCAAAGAGATCCCTGAAGAGGGGATGCAACTTCACTTAGATTCCAAAAAAGATGGTTGGTTTCGCCAAGCCCTCTCTGATTCGCTATCCGATTTGTATAAAACTGGCGATAAAGGTGAGGGGGAGTTTGAGTTGCTTCGCATAGGGGTGAATGTCGATTGCAGCGGAGTTGTTGATTGTGATTGCCATCCCACTTGTTGCCGTTGTCTAAAAGTGTTTCCCTCCCACATGGAAGTTCCCATCCATTTAACGTTAGCACCTCTTTATGAAAGTGAGCGACAACTGAAACTAGAACAAAAAGATGAAGTAGCTTTAGTCAAAGACGATTTGGAGTTTTCTTATTATGAAGGAGATGATTTTAATCTAGGAGGGATCATTCGAGAGCAGGTCATTTTGGCTCTCCCGCTGCAGACTCTTTGTAAAAAAAATTGTAAAGGGCTGTGCCAGCGTTGTGGCAAAGACTTAAACGAAGGGCCTTGTGATTGTAAACAAGAACAGGCTGATCCCCGCTGGCGCCCCCTAAAAGCCTTTAAGGCCAAGCGTTAAAATTTGTTTCATAGATTGCCAAACCGGCTACGGGGCAATTGCTTCCGCTCCCTCTATATTGTATCTAAGCTTGTTTCCGACTGGCTACCTGACTCCGAGGGGATGCAAGGGACGCTATCAAAATGGGGAGTTCCACCCCCATTTTGCGCTCTCTCTCGCCCCGCCAATTATTCAATGGCCCCCGTAATGTGTGGCGGGGCTGCGAGAAGCCCTTGCACCCCCTCTCCGTCACGCCAGTCGGAAACAAGTTCTATTCAAAAAAATAAGGTAGATCACTCACGCAATTGCCATAACGCCGGTTTGGAACCCCGAACCTCCCACCCATTCTGATTTCTCCAAAATTCTGTGTGCTAAAAATATTGTGAAAGGGACGCAACTTTTTATACTTTGTGACGATAATAAGAATAGAGGATATAACGGGTATCATGACATATAGTGCCAAAATTGATGGTATTCTAGCGGGTGCTGAGGTTCAAGGCACAAGGTATGTTCTTTCCCTCTTGAAAGAATTAGAGTTGAGACCAGAAACTGTGAAAGGCGCCTTTTCTCAACTGGATGGGGCGCTCCGCTCGTTTACAGGTGTTACCCTCTCCCCACAGGATACGAAAGATCTTTATACATCCATTCAGAATTTGGGACCAAAAGAGAAAGAACTTCAAGATCGATACCCGAAATTCATGGCACATTTTAACCGATTCCGTGAGGAGCTGGAGTTTGCTGTTGTTGCCGACAAAGGTTTAGAACTGCGATGGGGAAGTATTCATTCTCAGCCTCCCCCATCCAATTATAACCAAGACCCTTCTCTGCTAAAAATGTTAAGGCGTTTTGGGGTTCGGGAAGATATTCGTCCAGAAAAAATTAGAGGCCATGTCCTTTCTTTCCATGATGCAGGCGGGACTGAACTGGTTGTTCTCTATTCGGATCAACATACCGCGGAAAACCAGAGAGATTTCAGTTTTGCCGTGATGGATTTTTGGATGCCCCACGGATTCAACTTTCTTGGAGTAGAAAACCTCTCGAGGGAAACTGGTGAATGGGACAATTCGAAGGTCGGTCATGCTCCTGTAGCGACAAGGCCTTTGCTGGCACGATGTCCTGGGGACACTAAGGATGAAAAAAAGAAGCTGGTGGAAGCAATTACAGGCAGTAGCCCGTACAATGCCTATAGTTATGTTGCTTTGGAGTGTGTTTTTTCTGGGGCTCTGGCTACTTTTGGAATTGATGATACCTCACTTTCAAATAGGGTTGATCGAATGAGTCCACAAAGGGTAGTGCTTCCGGCTGGGGTATATAAGTTTTATGATGCTATAGTGGCAGTCCACATCGAACGAAGTCACGTCATGGTCAGGAATTTCTTGGAACTCATGCACGGCGCAAACGCTCAAGACAAAAAGTACAATAAAACACTCTTCTGGGTAGGGGGAATGCATGCCTCCGACATAAAAGAACACCTAAAAAATAATAGTATAAGCTATGTTGAAATTTTGGTACAAAGTGCGGACTTCAATCTACTTAATGATCTTCTAAAATTGGAACCAGCTTACGGCCCTCCTTATTTACGGATTGTCAAATAATTGTATTCATCTTTAATAAGATATGTAATGGCGCCAGGCACTATTTGGCGCTTACTAAGAAGCTTGCTTAAGCTTCAACTTTTCCACCTTGAATTATCGAGACGCTTTACAAACGCCTATAGTTTGTATATACTTTATCTAACATGGATTTTTTGAAGCTGAGTGGTTTCGAGTGGGATGAAGGTAACTTAAAAAAGATTTTAGAGAGGATCGACCCCCATATTGTGGAGATGGCATTTTTAGGGGAACCATGGGTTGCTTTGAGTCAAAAGTTTTCTAAGGGAGAGCCGAGGTGGTTTTTGATCAATCAGGTAGAAAATAGGCATGTTTTTGTTGTTTTTACGATTCGAGGCAATAAAATTAGAGTTGTTTCTGCAAGGCGTATGCATTCGAAGGAGGTGAAACATTATGAAAAAGAATTTAAGAAAAAAGAAAAAACAGACTGAACAAGACATTCATGAATGGCTTGAAAAGACAGACCTTAGAGGCGTCAAAGCCAAGTTTCGGCGCCAAGTTTTTAAAAATGTCAAGCCGACGGATTGGGATGGACTCTACGACGAAATGCAGGAGAGCAGACCTATTAGTCTTCGCCTTCCTGTTTATTTTATCCACCGTTTGAAGCAAAGGGCTTTAGAAAAAGGAATCGCCTACCAGACACTTATTCGCCTTTGGATCGGAGAGAAGTTGAAGAAAGCTGGCTAAGCCATTTATTAAAAAGTTGACTTTTTAGGCCCCTTTGGATAGCTCTTCCGCACGATTCACGCTTCACGAGCGACGAGAGACGAATATGGCCGTTCCAAAGAGACGAAAATCGAAGGCAAGGACGAGGACGCGAAAGGCGCAGCATCAAAAGCCCCCTCATGTCGGTTTGAGCATTTGTCCCAGATGTAATGAGCCTAAATATCCTCACCGTGTCTGCCAAAATTGTGGGTATTATGGTGATAAGGATATCCTCCAGTTGGAGAAAAAATAAAATATGGCGTTAGAAGGCAGGGTACGCGAAATTATTGCCGAACAACTTGGAATCAGCGAGGAAGAAGTCCAGCCTGATTCTTCTTTTATGAGCGATTTGGGTGCCGATTCTTTAGATACTCTTGAGTTGATGATGGCCCTGGAAGAGGAATTTGAAATCGAAATTCCCGATACCGATGCTGAAAAATTAGAAACTGTCCAAAAGTTAGTTCAATATCTGGAAACCAAAACTCAATAACTTACATCTCTCCCTTAGTTGGAATTCCGTATTTTTTCAACAAATTGCGAATGTGTTTGCGATCAACTTTCGCCTCTCTGGCGGCTTTGGATAGATTGTGATTGTGGCGCTTGAGTAAATCTTCCAAATATTCTTTTTCAAAAACTTCCACAATTTGCTGTTTGGCCTCTTTAAAGGGGAGATCGGCATTGACCTTCATTCGATCGGTTCTTTCTTCTCCTTCACCCATTTCGGCAAAAATAAAGTCGAGATGCGAGCGGGCAATCGTGCTTCCTTCCACAAACGAGCAGGCCCTTTCGATAACGTTGGCCAGTTCTCGGACGTTGCCTGGCCATGGATAACGCATCAAGAGTTTTAGAGCATCATCTTCAACACGGGTCACTTTCAAACCGGTTGCTGTTTTGTTGAATTTGCTATCCGTCAGCAATTTTTGAATAATCAAAGGAATATCTTCAGCGCGATCGCGAAGAGGAGGAAGCGAAATTTTGACGACCGACATGCGGTAATATAAATCTTCTCGAAAACGACCCGCCTCAATTTCTTTTTTGAGATTGCGGTTGGTGGCTGAAACAACACGGACATCGATACGAGTTGGCGTATTAGCACCCACACGACGAATTTCGCGGCTCTCCAAAGCCCTTAAGAGTTTTGGTTGCAAGTCGAGCGTGAGTTCTCCGATTTCGTCTAGGAAGACGGTTCCCCCCTTGGCGGCTTCAAAAGCGCCGGCCCTTGAGCGGATCGCGCCCGTGAAGGACCCTTTTTCATGTCCGAAAAGTTCACTTTCAATCAGGTTGGGTGCCACACCCGAACAGTCAAAAACCATGAAGGGATGGGATTTGCGGGTTGAATGTTCATGAATGGCCCTTGCGACCAAATCTTTGCCGGTTCCCGTTTCTCCTTCAATGATGACAGTGGCGTGGGAGGGCGATATTTTTTCCAAAATAGCAAAAATTTGTCGCATTTTTCTGCTTTTGCCCGCCATCTGTCCAAAGATTTCTTTGGTGGAGGGTTCAATAGAGATTTTTTCATCGAAAGCGACAAACTCCAGCATCGTGTTACCAATTTTGATTGTGTCGCCAGGCGCTAAATAAGCCTCTTTTACTTTACTCCCATTCAAATAGGTGCCGTTGGTAGAGCCCAAATCGCGCAAAAGAAAACTGTCTGAGGAATATTCAATCTCCAAATGATTTCTGGAAACTGTTTTGTCGGTAAGGGGCAAATCATTTGTTTCTCTTTTTCCAACAGCCGTCAGATTTTTGTTGAGTGTAATCTTTTTGTTTTTATTCGGACCTTCAATCACCACAAGCTGACATTTTCTAAGGCTCACCACTTCCGGCGCCTCTTCTAGTTTCAAAAGATCTGTTTTTGTTTCAAAATCCTTTTCTTCCATATTACCTCCTAATCGGTGTGCTAAAAAATAGGCGGGTCCTGTCCCTCCGTGTTTCTGTGGGGGCCCCTAACAAAACCCCACAGCAAACACTCCGGGCCACCCACCTTTTTTTTAGCATCCTCATTAATTACCTTTCTAAATCGACGTTAAATGCTTTGCTTTCTCTATCTTCCAAATCAAACGAACGTTCCCAAGATCGATAACCATCCAATTCAATTCGTAGTGTGTGTTCTCTATCCCGCTTGATTTTTTGAATGGTCAGGGGGGTTTTTCCCAAATTTTTTCCATTGAAGTATACACTTGCGCGGGGTGGTGTAGAGCTGATTTCAATTTTGCCATAGAGAGTTCCCAGTGAACAGTTAACCGACGCGGTTTCGCCGTCTCGCACTTGCACAACCTGTCGGCAAGGCATTTTATCATCACCTTTGGTCACCAAAATTCTTGTAGAGCCAGCCTTGACTCTAATGGTTGCAGGGGTTTGGCCTTGTGGTTCGCCATTGATAAAAATGTCAGCCCCGGAAGGGTTAGAAGAAACCCTCACCATTCCTTCTCCACCGACAGTCGGTCTCGGTTCTTCAGTCTGTTTTTTTGGCTCTTCGACCGGCTTTTTCGGTTCTTTCTTTTGAATTTTCGCAGGTTTCTCTTCCAGAGGTGGCTTTATAGGAGGTGGTGGTGTTGTTTCGGGAATTGTAGCAACAGGAGGCGGTTTTGCCTCGACGGGTGGGGGTTGCACCTCAACCGGCGGGAGTGGTTCTGGCAATTTCTCAATCGGTTTTAGAGAGGCAAGAATTTTTTGAGGGGTTGCGTTGAACAATGTTACTTGTTGTTCAAAATCAAGATGCTCTGGTTTGGAAACGGTCACCCTATATTCGGTGTTGAGAGAGAGATCGTCTAATGTTGCGGGTGTCACTTTGCCCGTCGTGATCCCATTAACCAGAATCGCAGCCCCTGAAGGCTCAGAAATCACGTTGAGAACCCCCAAATTTTTAGAAAGGGTTATGCTGAGTGTCAGTGGGGTTTCATTATCCAAATGAATTGTTTTTTCGATACGGCCATATTTTTCCAATGCAAGTGCAACGACATGATCTTGATCTGTTTTAAGATTTTCTAAAATGGCGGGTGTTTTGTACTCTGTTGTCTTGCCGTTGATAAAAATATCGGCCCCCGGAGGTTCGCTGACAATATGTAGTGTCCCACTGATCACTTCTTGCTGGATTTTTTTCGGTTGCAGCACCAATTTCCAGGTTAGAAAACTAAAACCTGCCAGAAGGGTGGCGATCAAGAATCGGGTCCATGGAAATGGTTTTCTGCGCGGCGAAAAAGTTTCACTGATGGTGATCGATTTGACGACGGAGACCGGTCTGGTTGAATCTAGCGCTGCTGCGCCTGTTTCTCGATGAACGATGTTTTCTTGTGTTGGACTTTGAAGGAGGCTGATAGACCCGGTCTTGGCCTCCAGCACCTTTTCTTTTTCCTCGGTGCTGACTTCCCGGCGCATTTCATCTCGAAAAAGTTCTTGAACAAAAAGGGCCAATTTGCGCGGCGAAAAATCGGTATAGGTTGCGTATAGAAATTTTGTCAGGGCAATTTGCATGTCTCCCGCCGAAGAGTAGCGATCTTCCGGCTTGTAAGCCAATGCCTTGGCAATGATTGGTTTTAAAGGTTCCAAAATAGATTCCGGCAATTTACTGGCGTCAATGCGTGTGGTGCGAATCTTCTTTAAAACTTCGAATTGAGACTCACCGGTGTAGAGCTTTTTGCCCGTCAATGCTTCATAGACCAAAATGCCGAGCGAAAAAATATCGGTATGAAAATCGATTGCTTTTCCCATCGCTTGTTCAGGTGACATGTAGGCGATCTTGCCTTTTAAAATTCCTGCCATCGTATGCGAAATGTTCATGGCGGCTTTTGCGATACCGAAATCAACAATTTTAACCTCCCCTTCATAAGAAATCAGAACGTTTTGGGGGGAGATATCGCGATGGACAATGCCTAAAGGTTGGTTGTTGGAATCGGCTTTTCTGTGGGCATAATCGAGCCCTTTGCAAATCTCGCTGGCGACATAGACCGAAAGATCAATCGGCAACTTTTTATTTTTTTCGCGAAGTCGATAGAGAATATCACGCAGGTTGACTCCATGAATAAATTCCATCGAGATAAAATAGTCATCGCCTAATTTCCCCAAATCATAGACCTGAACGACATTGGCATGCGAAAGGAGAACGGAAAGTTTGGCCTCATCAATGAGCATGTCAATAAATTCTTTGTCGGCTGCGGCGTGTGGCAAAATTCTTTTGATGGCGAGTAATTTTTCAAACCCCTCCGCCCCATAGGTTTTGGCTTTGTAAATTTCCGCCATGCCGCCTACCGCCAGTTTTTCAATGAGGACATATTTGCCAAATTGTTTTGGTTCAAAGTTTGCCATGTCAGAGTCTCGTTAAGAAAATAATGAAACCGATTGCAAGAATGACACCGATTCCAATTAGAATTCGTTTTTTGATGTTGAATTTGGTATCGAATGCTTTCTGCCATTTCAGCGCTGTTTTTGCTTGAGGCGATTTTTGAAGTTCACGCATATTCCAAGGTCCGCTGGTTTGCGCTTGTTTTATTGTTATTTCCAGATGGGGCGGCGTATGTTTCCAATACTCTTCTGGTATTGTTGTGCCTGTTTTTAAATTTTTTATTTTTAGGAAATCTTGCCAATTGTGGATCAAAAAGCTGACATTCTCCGTGACACGCCCATCTTTCCAAACGAGATCAGCTTCTGCCGTTGGGGCGCCGTGCCTCGGTGTTGCTCTCTTAAGAAGGAGTCTTTCAATCTGGGCGAGTGGAACGCGAATTGTTTTTGACACACTTGTCTCGCTGGCAAACTTTTCCTGATAAAGGGATGGATTTTTCTGCTGAAAAGTGGGGAGATCTTCCTGCTTTCTTTCCTCCCGAGGCTTGTCCCTTTTTGTTTCTGTTGTCCCCGCTATGGCGTAGGGGGGAGGCGGTTCTGGTTTATCAATTTTATCAACCATAAGCTTTTGTCCTTTAGGGGGTGGCGTCTATTTACACCAGACCCTATGGGAACTCTAGTACCCATTTTAACTGGTTCGGCATGATTTATGCAAATGCCAAAAGGTAGTGACTACCTTTTGGTAATGATGGAGGAGGCTAGGTCGTATAAAAGTTGGACCCCAACCGTTTGAATAATGATCAGGACAAAAAGGACTATCATAGGGCTGAAATCGATACCGAAGCGGAACAAGGCCTTCGGCAAAAAACGACGGACCTGCCAAAAAACCGGTTCCGTCAATTGACGCAAAATTCTCACAATAGGATTGTATTGATCGGGATTAACCCACGAGAGTAAAACCGCAAAGGCCACCACAAAGGTGTAAATGTTGATAATGATGTTCAAAATTTTTGCAAGCGCCAGAATCAAATAGGCCAAGGCGTTCATATTTTTCTTAATTCACCTGCTCTTTTTGTTGCTGCTTCAATTGCTTTGACCATCATATCCCAAAAACGAAATTTCTTTAAAACTTTTGTTGCGGCCCAAGTGGTCCCTTTTTTGGAAGTGACACGGGAACGCAACTCTTCCGGGTCAAGCCCCGTTTGAATCACCATCAACGCGGCCCCTAATACCGTTTCCAAGGTCAGTTTTTTGACCATGGCTTGAGGAAGGCCGATTTTTTTGCCGGCCTTCATGAGGGCTTCGATCAACGCAAAGACATAGGCTGGCCCTGTGCCGGAAAGGCCAGTAATCGCATCCATCCATTTTTCATTGGGAACAGCAACTGTTTTTCCCACGGCTTCAAAAATCTGATGGGCAAATCGTTTTTGTTTGGATAAAACTCCCCGGCCACAAAAAATACCGGTCATACCCGCATCAATCAAAGCGGGTAAATTGGGCATGACCCTTACCAATGCCGAATGATTTCCTAAACCCCTCTTGAGTGTTTTTGTATCAATGCCAGCCGCGATGGAGACAATGAGGTGCGATTTTTTTAAATCTTTTCTGATTTCGGTCAAGACCTCATCCATGTTCTGTGGTTTGACAGCCAAAATGATTGTTTGTGCCCCCTTTAAAATCTTTTCGTTCGATGATGTCGTGTGAATGCGGTATTTGCGGCGATGCGACGCAAGCTTTTCTCGATTGGTATCGGAGGCAATGACTTCATAAGGCTTGACCAATTGAGATCTCAGTAAACCTCGAATCAAGGCTTCTCCCATGTTACCAGTTCCAATCACGCCTATTTTGTAGAACTTTTTCATCGTGTTATTTTCTTTCCCCGAATATTGCTGTTCCCACTCGAACTATCGTTGCCCCCTCTTCAATTGCACCTTCAAAATCATCACTCATCCCCATGGAGAGCTCTGTCAATGGTTTTGGGTAAAGATAGCGTTGATTGATTGTTTTGAGAAGTTCAAAAAGTTTTTTGAAATAGGGGTGCGGGGCCATCGTCATCAAACCTCTAAGATCGATATTTGATAATTCTTTGAGTTTCGGAATGATTTCTAAGGCCTGCTCAACCGATAAGCCAGATTTTGTTGTTTCACTGGAGAGGTTCATTTCTAACAAACATTTTAGAGGCTTTGTTGCTTTCTTGTCGATCGCCTGGGCCAATTCAAAAGAATCCAAAGAGTGAAGCCATTCAATAAGGGGCAAGACTTTGCCCAGTTTGTTTTTTTGGAGGTGACCCAAAAAATGCCAATGGATATTGCTCTGGTTTAGCAAGGGGGCTTTTTCAAGAAGCTCTTGCGCATAATTTTCACCAAAATCGATTTGCCCCAAGGCAACAGCTTGCTGGATCTTTTCAATATTTTGACCCTTGCTTACGGCAACCAAACAAATCGCTTGTGGATTCCTGCCACTTTTTTGCGCCGCCGCCCCAATCCTTTCTTTTATCTCTTTTATTCCCATCTACTCCTCAACCCTTATAAAAAATGGGTAGGGCCTGTCCCTCCGTGTTTCTGTGGGGGCCCCTAACTAAACCCCACAGCAAACACTCCGGGCCACCCACCCATTTTTTATCAATATCCCAAATGGTGAAGGGATTGATTTTGAAAGTGCATTTGCGCAGGAGCGAGTTCGTATGACGACGAAAAAAGGATCTTGGCTTTCGAAGTTGGGGGTTGACAGAGGAAAAACACCAACTTCGGCAGTTAAAGCCAAATCCTTTTTTGGGAGGAATAGAACGAGCGGGCGCAGCACTTTCAAAATCAGATCCCGAAGCCAAATTTGGGCGATATCTGGTTTCCGTTGGAAAAAGCGTTAAAGGGTTAGTTATTGCCATTGCTTGTCAATCTGTCACAATTTTGATACTTTGAAAATTATGATTTTCAGGTTGTTGCTTCCCATTCTGCTTGCCGGTTGTGTAAGCCTTCCCAGATCGTTTCATGCCCTACATTACCGCAATCAAACGGTTTTTTTGGATCGCCATCATTCTTATAAGGTGGGTCCTTTATCTGAAGGCTGGCAAATGCAGGCCAATAAAAATCCGGGAATCCTTTTTAAACACAAAGATTATCACGCAACTATCGCAACGGAAGCGTTGTGTGGGGCAGCTTTTGAGGACCTCTCTTTGGATCTTTTGACGGAACATTTATTGGTGGGGCTTAAAAATATAAAAAAATCAAAAACGGAAACTTGGCAGTTGAGTGGAAGAGAAGCTTTGTACACCTTAGCGCAAGCGGAGTTGGATGGTGTAGCCGTACAACTCAACATAGTGGTTCTAAAAAAAAATGAATGTCAGTTTGATTTTTTAGCGACCTCTTTTCCACAATTTGGGCGGGAGGTTTCAAACGATTTTGAAAATTTTGTGAAAGGGTTTGATTACTAAGGATGTTTCCTATCTTTCAATTTTTTGAATATTTAGGGGGAGTGACGACACTAGCCGGCAAAACGATTGTCGGATTTTTTCGCTATCGCCTCGACTTCTCCAGCTTTGTCTATCAGATCGCTGCAATCGGAAACCGCTCTTTTTCCTTGGTTGCCCTCATTGCCATTTTTACAGGAATGGTTATGGCATTACAGTTGGGTGTGGGGTTGGGGCGTTTTGGGCTTAAACTCTATATCGGCCAAGTCATTGGCCTTGCCATTGTTCGTGAATTAGGGCCGGTACTCACCTGCTTGATGTTGGCGGCACGGGTTGGTTCCGGTATTACAGCCGAGCTGGGTTCCATGGTGGTGACCGAGCAGGTTTTGGCCATTGAAGCGATGGGGGCCAATCCTATTGCTAAACTGGTGATGCCGCGCGTGCTGGCTTGCGTGATTGCGGCCCCTTTATTGACGGTCATGGCAAATGTCATCGGCATTTTTGGTGGGATGACTGTCACCATGATGGAGGCAGGGGTGACAGGGCGTTTTTATATGGATCAAATTTTAAAGACAGTCATTATGCAAGATTTTGTTCAGGGAGTGGGAAAAACATTTTTCTTCGGATTTTTTATTGCCGTGATTGCTTGCTACCAAGGTTTAATCACAACGGGTGGCACGGAGGGGGTTGGCAAGGCAACGACCCAGGCAGTCGTTTATAGTTCCGTTATGATTTTTGTTTCTGATTTCTTTTTGACAAAACTCTTTTTACTTTTATGAAGCCATTGATCCAGTTTGAAAATGTTCACGTCGCCTTTGGCAAAAACAAAGTGCTAAGAGGGCTTAATCTAGATATTGTTGATGGCGAAAGCATCACAATTATTGGTGGGTCTGGGTCTGGAAAGAGTGTTGCGCTCAAATTATTGTTGGGGGTGTTGACACCCGATCAAGGCCACATCTATTTTCAAGGCAGAGATGTTACAACCATGATCGAAAAAGAGTTAATTGAAATGAGAAAAAAATTTGGAGTGTTATTTCAAGGCTCTGCCCTCTTTGATTCTCTGACAGTCCGAGAAAACATCGCCTATCCTTTGCGGGAGCATTTTCACCATTCGGAGCAAGAACTCGACCGGATTGTAACCAATAAATTAGCTCTCGTAAGTTTGCCCGGTATTGAAAAGATGATGCCGTCTGATTTAAGTGGTGGTATGAAGAAGAGGGTGGGACTCGCAAGGGCCATTGCAACCGATCCCAAAGTGATTTTGTATGATGAACCGACAACCGGTTTGGACCCAACCAACACGCAGCGCATTAACAGACTCATTCTTCAATTGAAACAAAAGTTGAAAATCACTTCGATTATCGTGACACATGACATGGATTCTGCTTTTAAAGTGAGCGACCGGCTGGCCCTGCTCAAAGATGGGAAGATCTGTTTTGTGGGAACGATTGAAGAGGTGCAACATTCGAAAGATAGCATGGTGCGAGGTTTTATAGAGGGTAAGATGGGAGATGGGGAAGCGATCGCTTCGGTGGGAGGAATATGAAACTTAAACGAACAACGTTGATTGATGTCGGCATTTTTGTGGCGGTTGGGTTCAGTGTCGCCTTGCTCGCCATATTTTTTATTGGCCGCGAAAAGAGTCTTTTTGAAAAACGCTATACCCTTCTTACTCGCTTCGACAACATCAGCGGTTTGAGAATGGGTGCGGTAGTACAATTGGCCGGTTTGAATGTCGGTTATGTCGATGGGGTTCGTTTTCCCAAAGAGCAGGGAAGCGAGAAGCTGGAGGTTATTTTACAAGTCGGCAAGTCCTACAAAGAGCGTATCCGCAAAGATTCAAGGGCGAGCATTGAGACCCAAGGATTGCTTGGAGATAAATATATTTTGATCACGACCGGCAATGCCAACATGCCAGTTCTCGAGGATGGAGAGTTTCTTTTGACGGAAGAGGGAAGTAGCCTGGGCGCTTTAGCCGACAGCGGCAAAAAAACGATGCAAGAAATTCAAGAAGCGGCCAAAAAGTTTCGTCAAACCTTAGACAAACTTTCTCTTGAGGATCAAGAGAAAGGAAGCATTAAAAGTATTTTGAAAAATATCGATGGGGCCAGTAACGATTTAGCATTTATTCTTTCAAAGGTTCGCAAGGGGGAAGGGACTGTCGGTGCTTTATTGACTGACCCTGCTTTATATCATGATTTGAGGGCCTTAATGGGGCACGCCAATCGCAATCAATTACTTAAGAATATGATTCGAGCCACCATTGCAGAACAGGAAAAGGCGACCTCCAAACCACTCCCCAAAGAAAAATAAATTTTATCTTTGTAAGCCATAAAGTCCATGTGTTAACATTTCATTGTGGGGCAGTCTTTAAACTTTCACTTTAAAAATTTTAGGGGACGTTTCCCTCGAAAGGGAAACGCCCCCGTCTGGGGGGTTTATGTCTAGGATTGTCGACGTCATTGCCGAATGGCAAGAAAACAAGTCATATCAAGGACTTACATGGGATGGATCGTTTAACGACTATCTCCAAATCGTGGAGAAAAATCCCAAAGTCTCCAGGAGCGCCTTCCAGCGCATCTACGACATGATCCTGACCTATGGTTTTGAGGAATACACCGAATATAAGAAGAAGATCGTCCACTACAAGTTTTTTGAAGACCCCATCGACAAAGGCAAAGATGCTCTGTTTGGCATCGATCTACCTTTAATGAAGTTGGTTAACGTCTTCCAGGCTGCCGCAAGGCGTTATGGTCCGGAAAAAAGAATTATCCTCCTCCATGGGCCTGTTGGAGGCGCTAAATCGACGATTGTTAGATTGCTTAAAAAAGGCCTGGAAAATTATTCCAGAACACCTGAGGGAGCACTCTATTCCTTTTCTTGGATCAAAAAGAGCCTCAATGACACGCGAAATATTTTTGGAAGCCAAGAAGAGATCGTTTGCCCCATGCACGAAGAGCCGCTCAATTTAGTTCCGAAGGAATTAAGAGGGAAGGTGTTGGAGGTCATTGGCGCACAACTTCCTGAAGAAGAAAAAATAGTCATCACCAACGAGTTGTGTCCTTCTTGTCGGTATATTTATCGAGAGCTTTTCAATCTGTACAAAGGAGATTGGTTAAAAGTAGTGGATCATATTCGCGTGAGGCGCATTGCCCTTTCCGAAAAAGATAGAATTGGTATCGGAACTTTTCAGCCCAAAGATGAGAAAAACCAGGACTCGACGGAACTGACGGGTGATATCAATTATCGAAAAATTGCGGAATATGGCTCAGACTCTGATCCCAGGGCTTTTAATTTTGATGGAGAGTTCAATATTGCTAACCGAGGTTTGGTTGAGTTTATTGAAGTGTTAAAGCTCGATGTTGCCTTCTTGTATGATTTGCTCGGTGCTTCTCAAGAGCATGTGGTGAAACCTAAAAAGTTTGCCCATACGTATATTGATGAAGTGATTATCGGGCACACGAATGAGGCTGAATATCGCAAACTTCAGAACAATGAATATATGGAGGCGTTGCGTGATCGAACCATCAAGATTGACATCCCTTACATTACCAAATTACACGAAGAAGTCAAAATTTATTTCAAAGATTACAGCACAGAGAAAGTGAAAGCGAAACATATCGCCCCACACACCATCGAAATGGCGGCCATGTGGGCGATTTTGACACGGCTTGAAGAGCCAAAAAAAGCAAATCTCGCCTTGATGCAAAAACTAAAACTCTATGATGGAAAAACATTGCCTGGTTTTACGGAAGACAATGTAAAAGAGCTTCGCAAAGAGGCGATACGAGAAGGACTGGATGGCATTAGCCCACGCTATATCCAAGATAAAATTTCCAATGCCCTTGTCTCCGATGTGGCCGGCAACTGCGTAAACCCTTTCATGGTTTTGAACGAACTAGAAGGGGGCCTAAAACATCACCCTCACATGAGGAGTGAAGAACAGCGCAAGAAATATCGGGAAATGTTGTCGCTTGTTAAAGAAGAATACGACGACATTGTGAAAAATGAAGTGCAGCGAGCCATTTCTGCCGATGAAGATGCGATTGGTCGTCTTTGTGGGAATTATATTGATCATGTGAAGGCCTACACACAGCGCGAGAAAGTTCGCAATCGTTATACAGGTAGAGATGAGGAACCCGATGAACGCCTGATGCGCTCTATTGAAGAAAAGATTGATATTCCGGAGTCAAGAAAAGATGATTTTCGTCGCGAGATTATGAATTATATCGGGGCCCTCTCTTTGGAGGGAAAACGTTTTGACTATAAGACCAACGAACGCCTCCACAAGGCACTGGAATTGAAACTCTTTGAAGATCAAAAAGATACGATCAAGCTGACCAGCTTGGTTTCAACGGTTGTCGACAAGGACACGCAAGAAAAAATTGATATCGTGAAATCGAGGCTCATCAAAAATCATACTTACTGTGAAACCTGTGCGACGGATGTCTTGCATTACGTGGCGTCGATTTTTGCCAGAGGAGATATTAAAGAGCGTAAGCCACTGAGCTAAAATGAATTATGGCCCTAAAAATCGAAAAGGATCTGTCCCGTTTTCATCAAATCCTTCGAGGGCAAATCAAGAAGGAGCTGCGCAAATTCATGTCGCGCGGCGAAATGATCGGCAAAAAGGGTAAAGACCTCGTCAGCATTCCCCTTCCTCAAATTGAAATTCCAAAATTTGTCTATGGCCCCAAGCAGGCGGGGGGTGTCGGTCAGGGCGAAGGCGACCCAGGTCAACCCTTGGATGGTGAAGAGGCCCAAGGTGTTTCCAAAGCGGGCAATTTGCCGGGCGAGCATATTATGGAGGTGGAGGTAAGTTTAGAAGAGCTGGCCGATATTTTAGGGGAGGAGTTAGAACTCCCCAAGATTGAACCGAAGGGTGAGGAAGATATTATCACCCAACACACCAAATATACGGGGGTTTCTCCCAGTGGGCCTGAATCGTTGCGACATTTTAAAAGAACTTATAAAAAAGCGCTGCGCCGTCATATTTTGTCTGGAACCTACGATCCCAAAAATCCCAAAATCATTCCGATCCGGGAAGATCGAATCTATCGCACTTGGAAAGAGGTTCACAAACCGCAAAGTCGAGCGTTGGTTTTTTTCTTGTTGGACGTTTCGGGATCGATGGGGAACGAACAAAAAGAAATTGTCCGGATTGAAACATTTTGGATCGACACGTGGCTTCGTTCTCAATATCAAAATCTTCAAACCCGCTATATCATTCACGATGCGGTGGCCAGAGAGGTCGATCGTGAAACTTTTTTTCATACTCGTGAATCGGGTGGAACGATTATTTCTTCTGCCTACAAGCTTTGCCTCAAAATTTTAGAAGAGCAGTATGATATGAATGAATGGAATGTCTATCCCTTTCATTTCTCCGATGGAGACAACTGGTCAGGAAATGACACGGAGGAGTGTTTAAAACTTTTAGAAGAAAAATTTTTCCCTGTCTGTAATGTCTTTTGTTACGGTCAGGTAGAAAGTGAATACGGGAGTGGTCAATTTTTAAAAGATTTGCAGGGGAGATACCCAACTCATGAAAAACTGATCATTTCTAAAATACCGAATAAAGAATCGATCCCTCAATCGATCAAACAGTTTTTGGGAAAAGGAAAATAATTTATGTCTTTGCCGCCGGAGTTAGCAAAAATCAAGAAAGAGATCAGGGCCCATGCAAAAGACTATGGTTTGGATTTTTTTGAAGTGAGCTTTGAAGTGTTGGATTGGAACCAGATCAATATGGTGGCAGCGTACGGTGGCTTCCCTAATCGCTATCCCCATTGGCGCTTTGGAATGGAATATGAACGGCTCTCTAAGTCTTATGCTTATGGGCTTTCCAAGATTTATGAAATGGTGATCAACAATGATCCTTGTTATGCTTATCTGCTTCATTCCAACAACATGGTCGATCAAAAAATGGTGATGGCGCATGTTTACGCCCACAGCGATTTTTTCAAAAATAACGTCTTTTTCAAGAATACCAATCGCAAAATGATGGATGAGATGGCCAACCATCGAACACACATTCAGCGCTATGTCGATCGTTACGGCGTCGATACGGTCGAAACTTTTATTGATGCTTGTCTCTCGTTGGAAAACCTAATCGATTATCATGCCTTGCTGGGAGATAAACGCCTTCGGCCGGAGCCCAGACTGGAGGAGCCTGGGGTAATGAAAATCAAATCGAAGCCTTATATGGAAAAATTTGTGAATCCCCCCGAATTTTTGGAGGAGCAACGTAAACAATTGGAGGCAGAAAGTTTGAGTAGAAAGCGGATTCCTGAGAGACCAGAGAAAGATATTCTTGGTTTTTTGTTGGAATTTGGGACACTAGAAAATTGGGAAAGGGATACGTTATCGATTGTTCGAGAAGAGGCTTACTATTTCGCCCCCCAAGGACAGACAAAAATTTTGAACGAAGGTTTCGCCACTTTTTGGCATAGTAAGATGATGACACAAAAAATTCTCGCCCCTTCTGAGTTTATTGATTATGCCGATCACCATTCTGGCACGGTTGCCATGCAGGTTGGGCAGCTCAACCCTTATAAAATCGGACTCGAGTTGTTGAGGGATATTGAAGATCGTTGGAACAGAGGGCGTTTTGGAAAGGAATATAATGAATGCACAGATATGCGGCTTAAAAAAGAGTGGGATCGAAAGTTGGGACTTGGCCGTGAAAAGATTTTTGAGGTGCGCAGACTTTATAATGATGTGATGTTTATTGATGAATTTTTGACACCGGAGTTTTGTGCCGAGCACAAAATGTTTGTCTATGCCTTCAACGTGAGTGCCGATCGCTATGAAATCGCAACCCGCGAGTTTGAAAAAATCAAAAGGCAGCTTTTATTTCAGCTTACTAATTTTGGCTTTCCCATTATTCATGTGGTGGATGCCAATTATAAAAACCACTCCGAGCTTTTACTCAAGCATATCCACGAAGGAGTTGATCTAAAGATGGATTGGGCCAAAGAGACACTCAAAGCCCTTTTTAGAGCCTGGAAACATCCCGTTCATATCGATACCGTCGTCGACGGTGTTCCTAAAATTCTTTCGTTTGATGGTACCGACCACCACGAAACCAGACCTTAATATTGTGTAACATACGCAACTTTTTTGGGCATAGCCCGATAATAGGGCAAAATGTTCCAAGTTACACTTCTATCCCCTTTAGGGGTGCATTTATCAAATGCCTTGGCCCTACACAATGCCACTTCGCATGACGATGCAGTTTTTGCATATCAAGCGATGCAAGACTTGGCTCAAGAGGTGGGTTTGCCAAATCCGCCCGCTTATCCTAATACCAACTTTCCCTTTGCAGATGTCAGACGTGTTTATATCAGCCCTTTCCTTAAGGTGTTTAGGGGTATTTTCTCTACTTCACTTACAACTATATTGGATGAGGAAAGTGACAACCTGTTGCTAACAGTAGAAGAAGAGGGATTAGTCTCTCTCCCTCCTATCTTTCCTTCTCATGCAACTCCTAGGGCCTTTGAAAATGGCCTTCCTCTGGTAGATCTTGTTGATGCTGGGTTACTTACTGTCGAATCAGCCAGTCGTTATGCAAGAGCTCTCTTGAAAGATTTAAAGGTTTATCGCCCTTTACTTGAAAAAAGAGTCGAGATTGAAACTCAAGTAAAACTCGATATGCTGGAGATGTTTGGAAAATCTTATGTGCCTGGAAAAGGCTTCGACCCTATTCCTCAAGATCAATTGCCCCGAGCCCTCTACCCTGGTGATGAACCCCTTTTGTATTATAAAGTCTACCCTCTGTACTTTCGTCATCTTACACCTCTTTTAGGAACTCTTCTTTTGGGAGGAGTTCATTGTTTTAATTATGTTACCGATCCAAAAGAGGTTGCTTGGACACAAGCAATGGAGCAAATTGGAATTGCGCTCTTGATTCCATTTATATTCATGTATCTATGTGGCTGGTTTTTCATGGACCGCGATGCTAAGAACAGAGCACTTCGAGGAGAACGCCGCGGCGACCTACCAAAAAGATTGATTGAGCGCTTAGAGTCTACGAAAAGTCTTTATCAGGCAACAAAATTAGAACATAAAAAGCTTACAAAGAAGCTCCGAAAAGCTGCCTCAAGGTAGGTGCTTTGTTTTCGTCGTTTCATGGTTCATTTTCGTCACCTTGATCTCTTCAAATCGAATTTAAAGTAAAAACGTCTGGCATACCGGTTGCAATGGTGACTGGTATGAAATCTATCTCCGTCTCCATTGAAGTTTGCGAAGAGTTGGCTGAAATTACCGGATGGCGCCAAATTTCTTCTTTTAGCAATGAGGGCTGTCCCTTTGCTTTTCTTTTCGAGTCCCTTTTGGTCGATTATCCAGAAATACTCGAACGTTATCCTCCCGAAGCAGAGGTTTTGGCTTTTACCGTCAATGGAGTAGCGCCAACTGACTTTGGTTATCCGCTTCAAAACGGAGATAATCTCCGTTTCTGGATTCAAAGGGGTGCCTTGGCCTTTCATTAGGAATGTTGACATTATGCATATAATAACATATATGAGGGCGGCTTCTTGGAGAAAATGGAGGAAATTTTATGAAAAAAGAAAAAATACCTGACCCTTACAAAATGAAAAGAATCAAAGCCCCTATAACGCCAGAACAAGCAAAAAGAGCAAAGATTAGAATCACCACCCATCTTGATATGGAAGTGCTAGATATGATTAGAAAACTAGCCCAAGATTCTGGGGGTAAATATCAGTCTGTCTTAAATCAGGTTCTGCGAGATTATTTTTTTGATAAAAAAAATGGCCTTGTTGCTCGAGTTCAAAAATTAGAGGAAGCTGTTTTTAAAAAGAAGGCTGCCTAAGTCGTCGAATGACAAACCCCAAAATCACTAGGGTCATTCCTAAAGAAACGGCAAAAAGTTTGTAGGCTTCTACTTGTAATGTTATCCAAAGGTTGAATTTGAGTATTCCAAAGTAAAAAAGAGGGCCTAAGAGGGCTTGCAAGGGAAAGCGTTTGGCGCCCCAGACGGGAAGTTTTGCTTTAATGAAAAGAAATTTTTCCAAAATCTGAAAGCCGGCAATAATGACAAAGGCAACAAGAAGCCATCCCAGAAAATTGCTGACTGGGACCCCAAAATAAAGTCCTCCCTCAGGATAGTAATAAATTTTTCCCAAGAACCATTTTTCGCCCAGGTTTGCGACAGGGTCGATAATCATATCGGCGACCATCATCAAAATACTGCCTAGCAAAACAACTGCCAAGGGGCGTGATGGCGATACATGGGGATCGATTGAGAACTTTAAAAAGTTAGGTTCTAGAAAAAACCAGGCGGTTGCAAAAGAGGCATAGGCAATAAAGGCATACGAAGCCGAATCCCAAACCGGTACGCCACCAATGAGAAGTTCGCCCTGCAGATTTTCATAAACATAATGATACAAGCCATAAGGAAATCCATTTCGGATAGAAGAATATTCAGAAACGAAAGCGACTGCATAGCCCCATATAAGCCAAATTAAGGCTCTGAAAATCCCTAAGTGAAGTATTGCCAAAACAAAGAACACCAACAAAAAAGCCATGACATACGGACGATGTTGGATCGTTGTGACAATGGTTTGCATTGTTGAAAATGATTTTTTTTGTAGTATGAGTTTAAACATGTCTAGAACAAGTAGTGATAAATGGCAACGGGCAAAGAGGTTTGGTGTCGATGTTTCTTTGTTGGAAGATAACATTAGAAAGTCGATTATGGAGAGGGTATTAGAACATCAAAATGCGCTAGATCTTGTTTTTGCCTTGGAAGTGGCTGGTCGGGAATATTATGCAAAATTTCGAAAAACTCATCCCAGGTCTCGTCGACGGCGGCGTTGAATTTGTGATTGTGGGAGGCTTTGCCGCGGTGATTCATGGCGTTACTTTGGTGACTAGAGATTTGGATGTTTGCATCCCCTTCACCGTGAAGAATTGTGAGGCACTACTTCAATCTGTCCAAAATATTCACCCCTTTCATCGAATGGATAGCAACCGATCTCCCCTTAAGGAAACACCAGAAAGCCTATCCCATTTTAAAAATTTATATTTGAATACAGATCTAGGCACAATCGATTTTTTGGGAAGAATAGATGGCGTGGGATCTTATCCAGAAGTTCTAAAGTATGCGGTTAAAATCAAACTATTTAACAGGAGTTGCAATGTGTTGGATATAGACGCCTTAATCAAAGCAAAAAAGGAAATGAAAGAAGCGAAAGATAAACAGGCAGTCATTCAACTCGAAGCCATTAAGCAAAAACAGACCAAAAAGTAATTTCTATTTCCCCTTCTCCAAAAACGGTTTAATCAGATCGATGGGAATTGGAAATAGGGTTGTCGAGTTTTTCTCGGCGGCGACCTCAACCAATGTCTGGAGGTAGCGCAATTGCAAAGCCATGGGGTGATCTCCCATCAACTTGGCTGCATCCACCAGTTTGGCTGCTGCCTGGAATTCGCCCTCGGCGCGAATGACCTTGGCCCTTCGTTCACGCTCCGCTTCCGCCTGCTTGGCCATGGCCCGCTGCATTTCTTGCGGCAAATCGATATGTTTCACTTCAACGTTGCTGACTTTAATTCCCCACACATCCGTTTGCTTATCAATAATTTCTTGGAGTTTGTGGTTGATTTTATCTCTTTCAGAAAGCAGCCCATCAAGCTCTGTTTGTCCTAGCACACTTCGCAAAGTGGTCTGAGCCATTTGAGAAGTTGCAAAAAGAAAATTTTCCACGGCGACGACCGACTTGTTCGCATCCACAACCCGAAAATAGGTGACTGCATTTACTTTGATCGAAACATTGTCGCGGGTGATGACATCCTGGGGCGGGATATCCAACACGATAGTTCGTAACGAAACTTTGACCATGCGATCGATAGGGAAAAACACTAAAATAATTCCAGGTCCTTTTGCTTTTGCTAGCAGTCGGCCCAGCCGAAAGATAACCCCTCGCTCATATTCCCTAAGAATTTTGATCGATCCCAAAAGATAGAGAACGATGAAGAAAATTAATGTGGAACCAAAAGTAAAACCAAACATAAATCCCCCTTTGTGTCAGACCTTCTTAACGTATAACTTTAAATTTTCAACCTTTAAAATTTGGACCTTTTCCCCTTTGGGGATAGGCTCGCTGCTTTGGGCATTCCAGAGCTCTCCGGCAATGTAGACCTTGCCTGTGGGGTTTAAGTCGATGTCCACCTCGCCGATTTCACCGATGAGGCCTTCGGGTCCGGTGGATATTTTATGGCGGTGTGTTTTTAAAATGAGTGTCGTGAGGGCTCCGATAATTGCTGTACTGGCCAGAATGGTTGGAATGACAACTTTCAGAGAGACTTTTAAAAATGCGGCGGGCGTGTCGACCAAAAAGAGGGCCCCAAAAGCGAGACAGACCAAGCCGCCGAACGCTGCAAGTCCGTGAGAGGCAACAAACACCTCCGCCGCCAGCAACAAAAACCCAACGACCGTCAAAATGATTCCGGCGTAATTAGGGGGAACAACGTGAAATGAATAAAAAGCCAGCAAAATGGAAATCAGCCCGGCAACTCCTGGTCCCCAACTTCCCGGATGCGTGATTTCAAACAAGAGGCCATAAAATCCGAGCGTCATCAAAATATAGGCGATATTGGGATTGATGAGAACATTTAGAATTGCCTGGCGCCAATTAAGTTCTATGGGGACAATGTTAACATCCTTTGTGTTTAGTTTTACCGATCGAGAAGGTAATTTCACCTCTTTGCCGTCCAATTGTCTTAGGAGATCTTGTTCGTCTGTGGCGATGAAATCAATCACCCCCTGATTTTTTGCCTCTTGCGCTGTCGAGGAGACGCTCTTTTCAACGGCTTTTTTTGCCCACCCAATGTTTCTATTTCTGGCCTTGGCAATATTTTCCACCCACGCCAGCGTATCCTGCATGATTTTTTCACTCATGGGAGTTGTCGCCGGTTTTTCCTTCTCTTCTTTTTTCTCTTTCTTGAAAAGTTTTTCCTTAATTTTTTCTAAAGTCTCTTTGTCCCCTTCTTCACCGAGTTGAACCGGATGGGCAGCGCCCATGTGTGTGGAGGGAGCCATCGCAGCAATATGGGCTGCCAAAGTAATGAAGGCTCCCGCCGAGGCGGCCCTAGCACCGGCCGGCGCCACATAGACAATGATGGGAATATCAGCATTCATTATCTCTTTTACAATGTTGTGGGTCGTTTGGAGAAGCCCGCCTGGTGTGTCCAAAACAATCAACAAGGCTTGGGCTTTTTCTTCTTGGGCCCTTGCAATCGCCTTTGAAAGATACTCTCCAGTGATGGGATGAATGATGTAGTCTTTGATTTGGATTTTATAAATGGGCCCAGCCGCGTAACATTTTAGGGCGGCAAACAAGACAACGAGAAAAACAAGTAAGCTATTTCGTTTCATTTTGTTTGCGGATCATCATCAAGAAGGCCTCGACAACGGTGACATCCCACTGCCCGTTTTTCTTTTCTTTTTCAAAAATTTTCAAGGCATCTTCTTTCGGCATTTTTTTGCGGTAAGGTCTGTCGGTCACCATTGCGTCGTAACTATCGACCACGGCAATGATTTTTGCAGAAAGGGGGATGTCTTTCCCCGGAAGATTGTCGGGATAACCTTCCCCATCGACTCTTTCATGGTGTGATCGGATGCAACAAAGGCAAGGGGCGATTGATTTGAGAGGCTTGCAGATTTCATAGCCGATAGAAGGATGGAGCTTGATATGCGCCATCTCTTCTGGGGTGAGCTTTCCCTCTTTGAGAAGGACATCCTCTTTGACACCGATTTTGCCGATGTCATGTAAAAGGGCCCCTTTTCTTAGTATTTCAACTTCCTTTTCGTCCAGGCCCAATGCTTTCGCGACTTGTACACTGTAGTGGGCAACGCGATCGGAGTGACCTCTGGTGTAGACATCCTTGGCTTCCAAAGCCTTTGCTAAGCTAAACAAAATATTTTCGGAACGATCGACATCATCGTGGAGGGCTTTTAGATTCAACAGAGATTTGATACGTGTTACTAATTCTAATTTGTTAAATGGTTTTACCAAAAAGTCGTCTGCACCCAATTCGATCGCTTTGATTTTGTCATCGAGTTCGGAAAGGGCGGTGATGATAATAACAGGGATAAATTGTGTCTCTTTGTCTTGCTTGATGGCGCGGCAAACTTCATAGCCAGAAATTTTTGGCATCATCAAATCGAGCAAAACAAGATCGGGCATGATTTGATGAATTTTTGCCAGGGCCTCTTCACCATCGTAGGCGGTGTCAATAGTATAAGGGAAGGATTTGAGCTGGGCTTTGAGGAGATCGACATTAACTCGGTTATCATCGACAATCAAAATTTTGGGCTGGGACATACCAAAAAGCGTAGCAGGAAAACCCCCTGTTGGCAATCGCTTCCGCTCCCTTCTATTGTTACCTAAGCTTGCTTCCTTCTGGCTACCTGACTGCGAGGGTGTGCAAGGGACGCTATCTAATTGGGGGCTCTGCCCCCAATTAGCGCTCTCTCTCGGCGATTTTATTTTTGAGCCCCCGCAAGGATAAAATCGCCTGCGAGAAGCCCTCGCACACCCTCGCAGTCACGCCATCGGAAACAAGCTTCATGAAAAAAATAAGGTGGGGAAGCCGAAGCGATTGCCACACATGATCTTCAAACGGCAATATTTTTTGAAAGGTGTATGGGTTAGGGGTTCGACACTTGAATTAATTCTCAATCTTTCTTTTTGAAATAAGATCCCGCAGCTCGAATGCATTGTCTGAAAAAGGCGATGTGTTTGGGGTTCAGGTGTTTCACGCTTTCTGGATCGTAATCTTTTTGTGCCGTGAATTTTTCCCAAAGTCCCGCTTCCTGGATTTCCGCAACAATGCTTAATTTCAATAAATCAATCCATTCGCCATTTCCTTTTTCAAGACCCTGGGTCATGCGATAAACTTGTTCGGGTGGTGCATCCTTTTTAAGATGTGAGAATAAAGAGCTCATGATAATGGCTTCCTCGCGTCTGTCATGCACTTGTTCTCCGGTACGAAAAAGCTCGTTAATAGTGAGCCACGCATGCATGAGTTGATTTGGTTCCATCAACTTAAAATCACCGAAGATTTCTTCTGCCATTTGTTCAAAATTACTTTTCTCCTTCTTGGAAATTTTAGCTTTTATAAGTACAAGATAGGCTTCAATTACCTTGCTGATTTCTTCCAAAGTGGGATTGTTTTTTTGAAAAATATCACGCAGTTTTGGAAATTTTTCGACTAATAATGCTTGATCCCGAAAATGTCCTGCTTCATGATCCATGCCGAAAATGAGATCGCTTTCCTTAAGATTGGCATTTGACATCAATCCCAAACGGATTTTGTTCTCTTGACCCGTTAAGGTCATGGCGAAATGTGGATGTTGGCTGCCAAGCAAGACAACGGGTATTTTGTGAGTTTTTGCATAATCGGATGCCGCTTTGATAAGAGGGGATGTCCACATTTGAAACGAATGCGAAACAGACAAAGTCAATATTGCGTTGCAAGAAGGTAGGTAATTTGATTCTTGAGGTTGGATGATAGTCGACTTGTCTTCTTCAATTGGCAAACCCCCTTCTTGTGCAGCTTTACAGGCTTCGTCAATTTGATCACGAGGTTCGGCAGTAAGTGTAATGTCACGGCACTCCACTGACAATATTTTTTCATCCTCATCTGAAAATCTTCGCTGCAAATGCCAGCATAGTTGATCATTTTTGACTGGACGATCTAAAAGCACCTCGGCGGGTATAAACTCAGTCACATTAATTTCGCCGCAATTGCCCCTACTGGGCGAACATCCTATTGATAGTTTTCCGTTATTTTCTATGTTTAAAACTTTTTCAAAATTATCTATGAATTCGAATTTCATGACTGTTGGGTTCGAAGAGGTCAGACGTCTAAAGTACTGTTTTTGATCACCCACATTGACCACATAACTTACAGATTGGTCTAACCGAGGCAACAAACGGCCTTCATGCTCTTTCAGTTTATTTGAGAGCTCATCAACTCGCTTCCTAGTGGCTGGATCGGAGGATCTGGATACGATAGTAAATCCCACAATTTTTGTTATGATCGACAATGACATAAGAATTTCCTTTCGATAACCTCGCAAAGCTTATCGACAGTGCCGAAAAAAAGTTGTGTGTTTTTGCCACATTTTCTAACCGCCTAATATTATTACACAATTTCATGGTGTATAGTGTAAGTGTCAGACACTTACAAGTGGGTCCCCCATGTAGGTGTCCGACACTTGAGCCGCACACGTAGCAGTTTGAAGTGCCCCTGCGAAAAACGCTTGCACTTAATGATTGAAGCGAAGGGGTGGCCCGGAGTGTTTGTTGTGGGGTTTAGTTAGGGGCCCCCACAAAAACACGGAGGGACAGGACCCCGAAGCTTCACGAAGAAGATCTTCTTGACAGAATAGGCTGTTACAGAGATGACTAGCCCATGTTTATTTTAAGGTTCATCAAAAAGCTCTTCTTTTTGCTTCTTTTTGGGGGACTTGTGGTCTGGGGGGCTACCTACAAGATCAAGGGAAGGCCCATATATAAGGTAGCGCAGGACTTCATCGTCTCGGGGAACTATAAAGAGGGTTTTAAAGACATGAAGATGTTTGTGGGTGGGTTTTTGAAATCAGTGGGGGAAGAAATTCAAGAAGGTGTTACAAAAGAAGATCAACAGAGATTGGATAGACTGATAAAGGAAAAAGTAAACGAAGGCCCGATACTAAGACAAAGCGGGCAGGGAGCTAAAAATGAACCAAACAAAAAGTTGCAAAATTGAAGGGTGCAAGCGGGCTTATCGAGCCAAAGGCTTTTGCAATATCCATTTTCACAAATGGCGCCGTGGGGAATTAAAACAAAAGCCTCGCTACAAGATTTGTGGCGAAGAAAATTGCAAAAAGGCTTTGTTTAAATTTGGGATGTGTGAGGCTCATTATCAAGCGTGGGTTGCCTCGCGAAAGGGAGGAGCTCCAGCGGATGCCCCACCCCCAGAAAAAACTCCTCCTAAGGAGCCAGCCCCTGAAGCGCCAGCATCTTAAAGAAGCTTACCAGCGCATGGTCCGCCACTATGGTCTTTTGCATTGGTGGCCGGGTGAGACTCCTTTCGAAGTAATGGTTGGTGCCATCCTCACACAAAACACGGCTTGGAGTAATGTTGAAAAAGCGATTCGGAACTTAAAAAAATCTAATCTGCTAAGCTTTAAAAAACTCTACCGACTTCCACCATCAAAACTGCAAAAACTGATCAAACCGGCAGGCTATTTTCGCGTCAAAACCAAACGTCTCAAGAATTTTTTAGAATTTTTAATGAAGGAGTGCGGGGGCGACATTAAAAAACTAAAGCGTCAATCGACAAAAATATTACGAAAAAAATTGTTGAATGTGAACGGCATTGGCCCTGAAACAGCCAATTCGATTTTGCTCTACGCCTTGGAAAAACCTATTTTTGTAATTGATGCCTACACCAAACGCATTCTCACCCGCCATTACCTCATTGGAGAGCCCCTAAAAAAGCCAAAGGCGACCTACGAAGAATTACAAAACCTCTTCATGAGTCGCCTTAAACCTAGTGTTTCGTTGTACAACGAATACCACGCCCAGCTCGTCCATATCGGCAAAGACTTCTGTCGCACAAAGCCACGGTGCGAAGCCTGCCCTCTGAACGGGCTGAACTGGTAAACGCTTTCTAACGTTCCTTCAAGATACGAGCAGTCTCGATCGTCCCTTTAAATTGAGGGAGAAGGGCGTTAAAGTCCTCATCTTTCGAAGAACATTCGAGGATGAAGCCTTTGTTCTGATGGCGCCACACCCCAATTAAGTAGCGCTCGTCTTTTCCGGGATTCATCCCGTGCATGAGTGCTACATGTCGGCCGTTGATGACTTTCTTTTCAACGCTTTGGATGAAAACCCCTTTGCCTTTGTACATCGTTTTCACTTGTTCGGCAAAAAGATGCGCTGTTTTTCCCATCAACCCATTTTCTTCGGTGGCATATTTCAACCGAATGGTTGGGTTACGGCCGGCTTGGTGCAAGATCCACTTAACCGGAGAATATGGATCCTCTTTTTGTTTGACCTTCTGGGTGTCCCACTTTGGGTCCGGTTTGATAAGCTGGAAGACATCGTCAACAACAATTGTTGACTTGTCTAACCACTCTAGGTCTGCCGCCCATGTGGCTTGCACAAGCAGCAGGCTCAAGATCCCCCATCCTCCCCACGAGATGAGCTTTCTCATGGTGGACTCCTTTCGCATTCCACAATTCTAAAGGGTTAAGGGGATTCTTTCAAGCAACATCTACTATTATTTTTTTGCCTTGTTATCCGTCCTAAAGGCCTATTTTTATACGTCGTCAGTTCTTCTTCCTGAAAAATAAAACGATGATTACAATAATCAAACCCGCAATGACCAAACCTGCCAGCACCAATAAATACAACATTGACGACGGCTTTTCACTTGGCTTTGTCGTAGGTGGAGCCACCACTTCTGCTTGGGTTGTCGGGGCCTGTGCCGTCGGTGATACGCCAGTCTCCTCTGTTGAAGGGGCCGTCCCCGTTTTGATGTTTAGGCCATATTGAGTAGGGCCATAAAAGCTATAGCCATTGACATGAAGATAGAGGGGGCCATCCGATTTCGGTGTCGCGTTTTCAATCCGTACCACAGCCCCTGCATTGGGCGCCGAATTATAAAAGAGACGCACTCGATCTTGATCATAGACCTCCAGTCTCAGATAAGGTTCCATGTTTTGCGGTGTCATAACGATGGTGTAGGATTCGCCGCCCCTCGCCATGAATTTGTAATAATCGTTGTCCTTTTCACTGAGGAGCCAGTTTTCAGGAAAGTCTCCGGCAGCGATTTCAAGGGCATTCATGATATCTTCGCCCGCGTCTTTAGCACTATTTCCATCAAAGTGATTTTTGATTTCAATTTGAAAAGGAGAGTCCTTGTGCATGGGCTCATAATTTGAGCCGATAAGAATATAGAAGCGCTCTTCTTTTCTAGAGATCACGCCTCCTTGTTTTTTTCCATGGCGTTGTCCGATGATGGTCTCTTTGGTAGTTTCCTGAAATTCAGAATTCACGATTCGGAAACCAGCGTATGGGTTTTGGTTTTCTTTTGCTTGGTTTGCTGAAGTAATACTGACTCCCTTATCGAGTGTAGCAAGAGTGACCGTCAGCGATTGTCCCCCTTTCAAATCGACATAAAAGTAGTCATATTGATCTCGGCGCTGATGATGATCCAAATGGTATTCAATCCCTGGTTGAAGGGGGACGGCATCCTGATATTGATTACCCCCACGAATTTCCTGGCCTCTCGCCTGTTCTGCTGGCTTAGCAATTAAAAGGGCTTTTTGTGTGGCTTGGGTCAGGTTTTGTGTGAGAGAGGCCGCATCTTTGGCATCGAAATAGGAACCGCCGGTGGCACCAGAGATAGCAGCGAGTTGGGCCTTGGTTTTTTCATCCACACGAAAACCAATCGTATGTATGGTCACTTTGAAACCTTGTGCCAAAAGGTTTTTTGCTTCGGCAACGGGATCGCCTCCACAAGTTTCTTCACCATCACTGACTAGAATAAGTACGTACTGAGATTCCTTTCCGACAAAATCGCCCGCCGCTGTTTTTAAAGAATAGGCAATCGGCGTGTAACCGTTGGGTTTGATTGCATCGACAAGGGTTGAAAAAGAGGCGACATCCAAAGGTTTGAAGGGGACCAAAAGTTCTGTATCTTTGCAGCTCCCTTCTTTATTAGATTTTGGAATCCGATGGGCATAGACACGCAACGCAACGGGGACATTGGGTGGGATCGTGGCGATCGTTTCTTTGATCGATTTTTTGGCAATGTCCATCTGGGATTCAGTACCTACCATGGCAGCCATGCTCCCCGATGCATCCAAAATAAATTCGATATCGACAGGGGCCGTTTGTGCAGAAACATTAATGGCGATCAATAAGCTCGTTACAATAAAAAGTTTTTTCATAATTCCCCCTTTATTCAACTCGCTTTATTTCTTTTCAACACCAAAACAATAACTAAAACAATCAAAACGAGGAGGATCAGTCCTGCCAATCCTATCAGTCCGTATAACAAAATTGTATTGTCCTTGAGGTTTATTCCACCTAGAGTTCCCTGGGTTTGTGCGGGGGGCTGTGTGGGGGTCGGTACAATCGTGGTTGAGTCTGTTGGAGCTCCCCCGGCCTCTGGTGTTGTTGCTTGTGGGCCGGGTGGTGCCGCCGCGGCTGTTCCTGTGATGTTCAAACTGTAGTTCACGGCTTCAATACCGGCGGTTCTGTCGAAGCCATTCACCTCCAGATAAAGTGTTCCATCTGTTTGAGGAACAATGTTCTGAAGTTGCACGGTTGCAGCAGCAGTGGGCGACGTTTCAGAGGCGACCTGTACTCGATTGGTATCATAAACTTTCAATGTCAATTCAGAGGTTGGTCCCTTTGGAGTTCCACTAAAGGAGTAAGGAGAGCCTCCTTTAACTGCGAAACGATAAAAGTCTTTATCCTCTGTATCGGAGATCCAATTTTCCGGATAGTTGCCGGCCGTAACGTCGACGGCGTTGTCGATTGTGTCTCCCACATCTTTTCCTTGATTGGCGTCATAGAGATTTTTGATGGTTATTTTGAAGGGAGAATCCTTGTGGATGGTGCTCGATTCGCTTCCAATAAGAAGATAAATTTTTTCATCCTTTGTAGCAACTACACTAACTTCTTCCTGGGCATGTTTTCCATTAGCCCAGCCCTTTTTGATCTCCTCAAACTGTGAGTTCATAAAGCGAACACCCGATGCGGGATTTTCGTCTTCTGTCGCTTTTCCATCTTCGGAAATCGCAATGCCCTTATCCATCGTGGCGAGGGTAACAATGAGGGCCTGCCCCTTTTTTAAATCGACATAGAAATAATCATATTGGTCCATTTTTTGATGATGATCGAGACGATATTCGATTCCTGTCTGGATTGGGACAGCGCTATTATATTGATCGCCTCCGCGGATTTCTTGTCCACGAACATTTTCAGCCGGTTTGTTCAACAGGGCTGCCCTTTGAGTGGCCGTCATCAGATTTTTTGTCAAAGAGGCGGCATCGGCAGCATCAAAGTATAAACCGCCTGTTGCATTGGAAATAGCCATCAACTGTGCTTTGGTTTTAGCATCGACACGAAAACCGATCGTGTGAATGGTGACCTTGAAACCAAGGGCTAAGAGGTTTTTGGCTTCGGCTACGGGATCACCACCACACGTTTCTTCTCCATCACTCACTAGAATGATGACATGTTGCGATTCCTTTCCCACAAAATCTTGAGCCGCTGTTTTTAAAGAATAGGCAATCGGTGTGTAGCCAGTTGGTTTTAAAGAATCGACGAGAGCTGAGAAAGAGACGACATCCAATGGCTTAAAAGGAACGAGGAGTTCTGTGTCTTTACAGCTTCCCTCTTTGTCTGACTTTGGAATTCTGTGCGCATAAACTCTGAGAGCAACCGCAACATTTGCCGGAATGGTAGCGATCGTTTCTTTGATCGATTTTTTGGCAATGTCCATCTGGGATTCAGTACCTACCATGGCAGCCATGCTCCCCGATGCATCCAAAATAAATTCGATATCGACAGGGGCTTGTGTGCTAACAGTCGCTGTTGTGGGGAGTGTTGTTTGAATTGTTGGAGGGGGAGGGGATTGCGCGAACACTCCAAATGTTATGCCTAAGACGAATAAAATAATTGACCGTTTCATGAATTTCCCCTCGGTTGAATAATGCTTAACACATAAGCGTCCAGATCAATGTATCTTTTGGCTACTTTTAGCACATCTTCTCGGGTGACTTTAAGTATTTTTTCAGGATAGCGCTTTACCTCTTCAAAGCCAAGTCCATAAAGTTCGTTAAAAGCGTAAGATTGCGCCAAAGCCGTATTTTTTTGTAACTCCAATTCATAAGTCCCCACCAAATAATTTTGCGTTCGTTCTAATTCTTCTTTCGAGACAAGCTCACTCGATATTTTTTTGAGCTCGGCCTCGATCCCTTTCAGCGCGGTGGGAACTTTTGACGGTTCGGTTCCCATGTAGACGGCAAAATAGCCCGGATGGAGACCTTCTTGCAAAATAGCGGTTACCGAATAGGCGAGGCTCAGTTTATCTCGTAATTCCAAAAAGAGCCTCCCCCCTTGACCGGATAAAATGTGCGTTAAGACGGTTAAGGAATGGTGATCTGGACTCTCCAGTGTGGAGCCCATAAAACCAAGGACAACATGGGCTTGTTCCTTTTCTTTGTGGACGAGAACTTTTTTGATGGCTGTCGGCTCTGGGTCCTTTTTCGGTTTTTTAAGGGTGATTGTTTTTTTGGATATCTTCATCAATTTTTCTTTTAGAATCGCCAAAACATCTTTGGATGCAAAATCACCAACAACGCTCACCACCAAATTTTTACTCGTCACTATTTTTTTATAATAATTTTGAAGCTTTGTGGGGTTGAAGCTGGATACCGACTCCTTGGTTCCTAATGCCCGCATGCCATAAGGATGATGGGGGAATAATGTTTTTTGAAAATGGATAAAGGCAAGCGTTGAGAGGGCATCCTCCTGATTTTTTATCGCCTCTAAGGTCAGTTTTTTTTCTTTGACTATTTCTTGAGAATCCCAAGCCGGTTGCAAGAGGCACTCGCAGAAAAGGTCGAGGCCCTCCCCACAATACTCGCTTAGGAATTCAGCTTTCAGGCCCAGCGAGTTTTTGCCGCTGAAACCGTCAATTTGACCTGCCATTGCTTCAATAACCTCAGCAATCTCTAAGGCAGAGCGGCTCGAAGTCCCCTTTGTCAAACAACGTGCCATAAGATGATTAATCCCGTTGTTCTTTTTCTCTTCAAAAAGGAGACCTCCAAGGGAGCCAGAACAAACAGAGACAATGGGTAGCGAGTGGTCTTCTTTCAGAATGAGGCGTATTCCCGGAGCCATTTTGATAAGGGTCGGCTCTTCTTTGGTTGGTTGGTGCCTTTTGACACTTTTTTCACTCAAGGAAGGCTTTTCTAAATTATTTTGGATGTGGAGACTCCAGCCTTTGCCGTAATCATCCTTGGGAACCAACATTGCCGTCGTGAGATTTGTGTTCAAAAGGTAGCGTTTGGCGACATCGATGACATCTTGAGGTTGAACCGCTTGAATTTTTTGATAATACTCCTCTTCAAAATCGAGTCGCGCGGCGGTTGCCAAAAAGTAGGCCAGTTTGCCGGCTTGTCCCCCAACCGTTTCTTTTTCATAAATTTCGTTGGCGCGAATGTTGAGCTTGGCCCGTTTGAGCTCTTCTTGTGTGGGGCCTTCTTGCTGGATTTTGTCGATTTCATCCCACAATGTTTTCAACGCAAGAGTTGCCTGGGGGACATTCATGTGACCACCCAAAATCATCAGCCCTGGATCGCGAGGGGTATAGGAATAGGCATAGATACTTTGAACCAAGCGTTTTTTTTCTTTCAAAATTTGTTCCAGTCGGGATGACTCCGAGCCCCCCAATACGTGAGACAAAATATCGAGGGCTGGTGTATCGGGATGTACGATTTGCGGAATGTGAAAACCCAAAACAAAGTGGATACTTTGGATATTGTCGGGTTGGATTTCGATGTGGGTTTTTAATTGGGGCGGTTCGCTTACTCGGGTGTTGTTTTTAGCAAGACCATCAGGCCGTTTTTTGTAGTTTGAGAAAGCCTTTTCAATTTTTTTGATCCATTCACCAGAATCAAAGTCTCCAACAACTATCAGAATGGTATTTTCTGGATGGTACCAACGAGAGTAAAAGCCAACAACAGTTTCCCTGGAAAACGATTTGACGGTTTTATCAAAACCAATGATGGGTCTGCCATAAGTGTGGCATTGATAGGCCTTTTGAAACAAAATTTCACCGGCATGGCGAGAAGGGTTATCTCTTTCTCTGCGGATCTCTTCCAGGATTACCTCTTTTTCTCTTTCCAATTCTTCGGCGTCGAAGGCAGGGTTTTGAACCGCATCGGCCAAAATTTCAAGGCCCTTGTCGCCAAAACGTTTAGCCATGTTGATGTAATAGACCGTCTGGTCGAAAGAGGTGTAGGCGTTGATTTCGCCGCCTGCTCCTTCCACATCACGCGCGATTTCGCCAACTTTTCGCGTTGGGGTTCCTTTGAAAAGCATGTGTTCAATGAGATGACAAAGGCCTGCTTCTTCATCGGTTTCATCGGCACTCCCAACACAAACCAGTGTGTTGAGTGATAAGACCGGGGCCGAATGATTTTCTTCCAGAACAACCCTGAACCCATTGGAAAGTGTATAGAGTTTCGGTTTCATGATTTATCTTAACCTAAAAAATGTCCTAATCTTTTGCAAAATTTGGTTGGCCGAAGGGGGTTTTTCGGTTGGGTAACTGCTTTCGGCCTCCGATAAAATTTTTCCTCGTTCCGCCTCTCTTTTGGCCAACAGTTCACTCAACGTTGTCGAGATATTGGGATTGGCCTCCAACACTTTTAGCATATCGTTTTTTCGGATCTCATAAAGAAGGCAATCGGTTTTGGCAACCACAGTCGCACTTCGCTCAGCACCAGTCATCAAAGACATCTCACCAAAAAAATCCCCATCCGATAAAGTGGCCACTGTTTTGGAAAGGCGACTGGCGCCTCGCACAATCACTGTACACTCTCCTTCTCCGATGACATACATACTGGTTCCGGATGCTCCTTGTTGAACAATCTCTTCACCTTCGGCGAAATCGAGGACTGTCACATTCTGTGCCAATAGTTCTCGCTCGGATGTTTTCAAAGGGGCGAGCAATTCAACTTTTTCCAAAACGTTCCTCGTTTTTTCCAGGATTTCTTCATGGGAAGATTCTTTCAATTGAGTTTGAACCCTTATTGGGAAAGGGACCTTGATGTCTGAACGGCGAAACTTGTACCATAACTGAGTCATAATTTCTGATTTGATCCTGTCCGCACTTTCATAATCGTCGTGAATATCAATCCAATAACGCACTTCGTATTTGATGGACGAATCGGCAAAATCAATGAGCCTCACCTCCATTTCCCTGTCTGATATGACATCCGGATGATTTCTCAAACATTCAAAAATGGTGTTACGCACCCGGTTTGGCGCTGTTCTGTATTCCAAACCGATTATGAAGCCGGAGATAATGAGCGTGGAGGGGTCGCTAAAATTAACGATGTGACTTTTGGAAATGAGATTGTTGGGAATAAAAATCGATTCGTTTTCGGGGGTGAGAAGTTTGGTGGAACGCCAGCTCATACTTTTGACCTGACCTCTGTACTTATCGAATGCAACCCAGTCACCGACTTTGTAAGGTTTTTCAACATTGAGGGCCAGACCCGAAAAGAGATTGCTTAATGTCTCCTGAAGGGCCAAACCGATGATGGCTGTCAAGATGGCGGATGTGGCAATGAGCGAGGTGACATCGATGTTGAGTTTTTGCCTCAACACGATCATCACGACGATAATATAGACAATAAAAAGAATCAGGTCCCTGGTAATGACTGGGATCGCGATCGCCTTTTTCGAGCCGACAAAATAATCTAGAAAGACAAAAGCGGTGATGCGGATGATTCCAAAATAAAGGGCAAGGAGGGCTGCAACCCCCATGATCTGTTTGCCCTGTGGCCAGTTGGATAGGTCGAGATAATGAAGGGCAAGCTCTAAAATTCCATATAAAATAAAAAAACCGACAGGGATTTTGGGGAACTTCCAAGTTTTTTTACTAGCCATATGTTTAATATGAAGGTGTTGAAAAAGTAGCGGGTCCCTCGGGCCACCCACTACTTTTTCAACAATCTCAATATACGTTAAAAGTTCCGGAATTCAACTTGACAATTTTGCCCCCAGAATGCACACATAATGCCCAGATGACAATGCGTCTCCTCAAATCAACCCTCTTCATCATTGTTTTTAGCACCCTCACTGCAAGTGTTTCTTTTGCGGCAGAGGTTGTTGGAAAAGCGGCTGAGTTGAGTGGGAAAGTGATGGTGACCCATGAAGGGGAGGCACCAAAAACCCTGGAATATGAAGCCGATATTCTTTTAAAGGATGTTATTGAGACCAAAAAAGATGGAGCCGTAAAAATTTCTTTTAAAGATGGGACCGATTTGGCCCTTCAGGCAGGCTCCAAAATTATGATTTCGGAGTTTGTTTATAACCCCAAAAAGAAAGAGCGAAATAACGTCGTCGAGGCGAATTTTGGAAAAGTCCGTCTCATTGTGAACAAGACTTTTGACAAAAGCAAATCGAAAACCGAGGTTAAAACACCTACCGCCGTTGTCGGTGTGAGAGGGACCGATTTTGCGTTGGATATCGGCACAAAGAGGACAAAAGTTTTTTGCCTGAGAGGGTCGGTTGATACTTTTAACCCGTTATTCCCTCTGCAAATCGTCTCAATCGGTGCTGGAATGTTTAGTGATGTTTTGGCAGGGGTGGTTCCAGGTTTGCCGATCGCGATCCCTGCTGAAATTCTTAATCAAATCCAAAATCAATTTGGTTTCCCCATTACCCCAGAGGGCTTAAAGCAAAAAGCGGTTGAAGAGCTTCAGAGACACGTTCCGATTCCCATTCCAGGCGGGCTTCCCTTTTAGGCTAAACCATCATCCATGGCGAGCAGTTTATAGGAATGCTGCCCGATTGTAATCGCGATTCCGCTTTTGTTCCCTTTATACATTTTATGAAGCTGTTTGGCACCCGGGTCGGTGTTGGACGCAATGACATGTTTTAAATTTCCTTCTGCGTCTCTTACAACAAGGTCAAAGTTCCCGTCTTTTTTGAGTTCGATTTTTGCCAGCAACTGTTCTGGCTTCATTCCCTTTTTTACATCCTGCACGGCTAGGGCCTCCATATCGCCCTCTGTTTGTTTGCCTCCATCTGTGTTGGTAAAATGCGCGTTCATGTAAACCTCCTTTAAGCAAAATTTTACCTTGAGAGACGCCATCCACCTAGATTTTTTTCTGATTGATTATCCGGCGCTGGTTTGTTGTTGGATTTACTTGGCTTTTTCTTTTAGTGTCGCGACTACGCTATCAAAACAGGCGCTCGCTTTTTTGTAGGCATCTTTGTTGGCAATCAAAGTGAAGAAGTAGAGTGTCCCATTACCAAATACGGAAATACTCTTCAGTCTGGAAAAAGCGGAGCCGATTGGTTGTTTTCCTTCCATAAGAAAGGCATCAAAATCACTTATTTTGATCACTTTTTCTTTGGAGATCTTCACCGAAGATTCTTTGAGATGTTCTGGAAATTCCTTCTTATATTTTTCAACCGTTACTTCTGGCCTTAAATCTTGAGCCCGCAATTGAATCTGTGCTGAATGGTCGGCGTTTTCCCACATATTTTCTGCCTGACGTTCCCAGAGCGGAGGTTGAAAACTAAACGTTTTCCTGTCAACCACCTCACCAATACAATCGGATTGCGCATAGACGAAACAGGGGAAAAGTAAAAAAAATAAAACAAGATAACAAAAATGATGGGAAGTGGTGGGTGGCCCGGAGTGTTTGTCGTGGGGTTTAGTTAGGGGCCCCACGAAAACACGGAGGGGCAGGACCCGCCACTTTTCGTTAGCTTGCACTTCTGTTTTAAGTTTTTTCAATAGTGTCGAGGAGCATTCGATGTTCGTTTTCATTCCATTTCAATTCAAGGATCAAATCTTGCTGCAGTTTTTTAAGTGTGGTGGGAACTTCCAGGCCTTGTACAAGGTCGAGATAGATTTTTTGAATATCTTTAATTTCTTTGGCAACGGGAATCTCGACAGTTTTATTAATCCTGGGATCAAAGACGAGCGCAATCGGTGTCACTTCGGCGGCCGTCCCCGTCATGCAAGCCCCTAGAAATTTTCCTTCAAAAATCTCATTCAATGGAATGTCTCGGTAAGTGATTTCACCCCCTGTTAATCGAATGATTTGGTCAACCACTTTAAGTGTGGTGCCGGGAAGAATGGCTTTGTTGTTTTGTGCAGGGGAGACATATTTCCCATTTCCCAAATAAAAAACTAAATTTTCACCACTTCCTTCCAAAACATTGCGTTGGGGTGATTTATCCGTCAACAAAACCTCATTAAATTGGTTATAAGCCGCAAAATTAACGAGTCGCTGACCGGTGAGGTAATTAGCCGCTAGTTTATATTGGCGATTGAATTCTTCAATTCCTTCCTGGGCGACAACGACCGGGGCCCCTTTTTCGAAGGCCTCTTGCCCCAAATATTTTCCCCACGGTTTGACAGAAATCAAAAAATCGGCACTATGTCCCAGAGAGAAAACTCCGAGACTTCTGTTTGCTGTCGTTCCTCGCATGGCAACAGGTCGGATATAACAACCTTGAGCGGGCTTTAAAAAACCGGTTCCCAAATTGATCAAAATAGTTTTTATAATAAATTCTCGAACTTGCGCTTTTGTGTAGGGAAATTGGACAACCGCATCTCGCTTGATTTTTCCGGTAAAGACATTTTTATATTTTGCGGCCAGATCGGGATAGTTTGTAGAAAAAGTTTGCCATGTCTGGTCCGCTTTAACCGGAAGTTTGAGCCAGGCATACTCCATGGATCGAAAAAATCGATCAACTCTTAAATCAACACCAATCAGATTGAGAGTGTCGTCTTTTTTTGCCAGATTTTCATAACAGCGGGCCCCTTCAAAAACAGCGCTCGCGTAGTGTATGGTGTGTTGATAGGTAAACCACTCGAAGTTCAAAAAGTCTGGTTTGGCGCTGGCTGGATACCATCTGCCGTTGTAAAAAATGATTTGGGTTCCCATCGGGCCCCTTTCAAAACAGATTTCTGGATTTCTGACAAGCATTCGTTTATACATGAACGCAGCGAGAAAAAGTAGGGCCTGCCCCTCCGTGTTGCTGTGGGGGCCCCTAACAAAACCCCACAGCCAACACTGCGGGCCACCCACTTTTCCTCGCAATATTTATTATACAATGAAAAAACGGATTAGAAAGATAGCGATATTGACCGGAGGAGGGGATTGTCCGGGGTTGAATGCTGTTATTCGGGCGGTAAGCCGTAGTGCCATTCACGATTATGGTTGGGAGGTTTGGGGAATTGAAGATGGCTTTGCAGGATTGATTGAAGGGCGTTTTCTTCCTTTAACTATCGATAAAGTTTCTGGGATTTTGACGCAGGGTGGGACTATCCTAGGGACGACCAATCGCACCAATCCCTTTTTGTATGCAAAGCGTAAAGGTTTGAAGGTTGAATATAAAGATGTTTCCAAACAGGCTCTCCGCTTTTTTCGTTCCGGCCAGTTTGATGCCCTTGTTTGTGTGGGGGGCGATGGGACCATGTCTTTTGCCAAGCGCTTTTCAAAGGAAGGCTTGCCCATTGTAGGAATCCCCAAAACCATTGACAATGATGTTCCAGGGACTGAGCGGACTGTCGGATTTTATTCTGCCGTTCATACAGCAACCGAGGCGATTGATAAATTGCACACAACAGCGGCATCGCACCATCGGGTGATGGTCATTGAAGTGATGGGAAGAGATGCGGGCTGGCTGGCGCTGGCCTCTGGCTTGGCGGGGGGTGCCGATATTCTTCTGATCCCCGAACTCCCTTTCGATCTCAAAAAAGTTTATGCAAGAGTCAAACAACGCTCTTCAAAGGGGAGACGTTTCACCATCATTGTCGTGGCAGAGGGTGCTTTTCCATCTGGTGGAGAAAAAATTGTGCAGAGAAAAGTCAAAGATGTGAGTCAGCCAGTCAGGCTGGGAGGGATTGCCCATTGGTTGGCTAACCAGATTGAAATGGGGACTGACGTTGAAACGAGGGCTACAGTGTTGGGCCATGTTTTGAGAGGTGGCTCTCCTATTTATCAGGATCGTCTTTTGGCAACGAGTTTTGGTTGTGAGGCAACACATCGCTTAGCTATGGGGGAGCGGGGAATGATGGTGGGTTGGGGCAAAGGAGAATTTATTACTATTCCCCTTAAAAATCTGGCGGGAGGTTGCAGACTGGTTCCCAAAAACCATCCTTGGATCGATGCCTGCCGATCGATGGGGGCTATCTTTGCCGAAGCTGAATAAAAGGTAGTGAAAAAGTAGGGGTCCTTCGGGCCACCCTCTACTTTTTCACATCTTTATGTCATTGCGAGCGTTAGCGAAGCAATCTCATTACTTCCGGTGATAATTTCAGGTGATGTTGTTTGGCAAGGTCGGCGAGGCTTTCCCAGGTGCCTACATCGGACCAGGTGAATGGTGCCTCCACCACAAGTAGGTCTTTTGATTTTTCCATCACGGCATAATCAATCGAAATCGAAGGAGCTTTTTCGAAAAATCCTTCAAGGGTTGTTTCTTTTTGGAGCAAAGAATAAATTTCAGGCGCCAGTTTTTGGAATGATTCTACCATTTTTGCGACTGGAAAAATAAAAGTGCCTCCGTTCCAATAGTAGTTACCATCTTGCAGAAACTTCCTTGCGGTTGAGGCATCCGGCTTTTCCAC
The DNA here is from genome assembly GCA_001798075.1 of Deltaproteobacteria bacterium RIFCSPHIGHO2_01_FULL_43_49. Classification (GTDB taxonomy): domain Bacteria; phylum UBA10199; class UBA10199; order SPLOWO2-01-44-7; family SPLOWO2-01-44-7; genus SPLOWO2-01-44-7. The sequence goes on from MGRG01000008.1 coordinate 242,060, forward strand.
AAACTCTTTTACTTGATTACCCTCTCTATGGAGATAGCCATGGTGTGTGGAAGCAAAAGTTGGCTTGATACCAATAGTAACAATGCTGTTTTCTTTTTTGGCAATTTCGCAAGCCTCCTGGATTGATCGAAGAAAGGTCTCTTCCGGTGTAATGAATTGATCGGATGGTATTGCCATGAGGATAGCTTCTTTTTTTCGTTTCATCAGTTGAAAACTGACCCAAGCAAGACAGGGTGCTGTGTTTTTCTTCTGCGTTTCTCCAAAAATTTGCGTTTCTTTCATCTGCGGTAACTGCTCTTTGACAAGGGGGATGTAGCGTTGATTGGTCGCAACTAAAATGTTTTCAGGATCAAAAAGTTTGGCCAGCCGGTCATAGCTTTGTTGCAAAAGTGTTTTTTCTGGGTGGATCAATTTCAAAAATTGCTTTGGTTTTTCAGGGGTGCTTAAAGGCGCAAAGCGTGTTCCTTCACCGCCTGCCATGATCAACGCGTAGTTTTGATTGGAGAGTTGCATTTGTTTCGAACCAATGTTAGGCAGGCTTCATATGGCATTTCAATCAAAAACTCAACTGTTGGAATTTGGGGCGGCCGCGCCAGACTTTAACTTACCAGGTGTGGATGGCAAAACTTATCGACTCTGGGATTACAAAAACAAGGCCAAGGCGGTGGTCATTATTTTTGCCTGTAATCATTGTCCTTATGTCCTGGCCTATGAAGATAGAATGATTCAGATTTCGAAAGATTATGTGGAGAAGGGAGTTCAGTTTTTTGTCATCAACGCCAACGAAACCAAAAATTATCCGGAAGATTCGTTTGAAAAAATGAAGGAGCGAACCAAAATCAAAAAATTTCCTTATCCTTATCTGCGCGATGAAGATCAAAAAGTAGCGGAAAGTTTTGGGGCTGGTTGTACGCCGGAGGTCTTTTTGCTCGATAGTGCTTTAAAACTCCAATACCATGGGCGGATTGATGACAATTGGCAGGAGCCTGCCCAGGCCAAACAGCATTATTTACGGGAGGCTCTCAATGCCGTCCTCGAAAAGAAGCCTGTTTCCCGCCCCGAAACCCATCCTATAGGGTGTTCTATTAAATGGAGTTCCTAAACAGAGATTTTTGGATGACAGGGCCTGCTCGGCTTGCTGCACGCCCTCCCGACAGATCGGGCTGACAGCTTCGCCGACCACCCGTCATCCAAAAATCACGTGGTATTAGGGTTAAAATTTTGTAAGCAACTTTTTTAGAGGCTTGCCGAAGGTATAGATAGTAAGGAGGTTTTTATGAAAAAGGTGTTTATTCTTTTATTTTTGGGTTTGGCTTTGCAACCTATCGCACAGGCGAGGATGTCTGGAGATACCTTCAATTCTGGAGAGAAGGTTACGGCGGGGAAATTATTTTTGAATCAAGTTGATATGGTAAGCCTTTACTTATCAACCGAGCGTGTTGTTTATGTTCCAAGGTTAACCTCTGATACGCACTTGAGTGTTGAGCTAACAATTCTTGGAATGGGTTCGAATGCTAGTGAAGCCCTCAAAAATTTTGTCATGCGTCACATCAATACTTTTAACAAAACACTTCGTGAAAGACTTGAGTATTACACACCGACTTTGGCTAACGAATTTGATCCTACTCAAGATGTCCAGTTTAGCATCCATGTTGGAACTGATAAAAGGAAAGTAGCGACTTGGTCGGGTGGGCAATGGGCTTGGGTTGAAAGGGTGCAAAAACAGCGTGTGGCAGAAGCAAGCCCGGTTACTCAAGCAACATCACCGCAACCTTTTACGGAAATTCAGCCTAAGGAAGTTCAGAAAGAAAAGAAGACTTGTGAAAAATCGTGTCCTGCCATGATAGGAGAGGAAGAAACACAGGCCGATTAATTCAAACAACCGTGGTTTTTAGAGGTACCCGTATGCAACTCCCTAATTCCACTGGCATTTTTTCTCCACACAGCCACATTTCACTCTGAAAGAGTCGGCTCGATAGCAAGCGCGATACTCGCAGATAGTGATCACCGGCTTTTCCTTTTTTCCCTGGCAAACTTCGCCGGAACACCCGCCTGTTTGGCAATCTGTGTCGGTTTTGCAAGCTTCCCCGGTAGATCGACCACAAAATTCTTTAGGAAGACCCAAAGTATCGGCCTTCAGGCTTTCAGTAGACCCTAAGACGAGAAAACTGGTCAGTAGAAAAAACAAAATATTTTTTTTCATGCTTTTATTAAACACCTTAAAGTTGACGGTGTCAACTTTGTGATGCCCAACCTTGTTTTTGTAGGAGATCGAAAACTCTTTTTGCGATCTCTTCGCGAATGAATCGCACCGCCTCTAGCGATTTTCCTTTCGGATCGGGTATTGACCAATCGTCTCGGAGTATTCCCACAACTACAGGGCATGCTTCACCACAGCCCATTGTAATTAACATCTGAGCTTTTTGCGCTAGTTCATCCGTCAACTTTTGAGGTTTGAGCTGAGAAAGATCGATACCAACTTCGCGCATCACATCAATGACTTCAGGATGGATCTCCTTGGCTGGTTCTGTTCCCGCTGAAATCGCAGTTGCTTTTTTGGGGTCCACAAAAGCGTTAAACAAGGCCGCCGCCATTTGGGAACGTCCCGCATTATGAACACATGCGAAGAGGACCGTTTTCATGGCAACTTTTCTTCTCGAACACATGCTGCCGCCTGAGGAACAAACCAGTGTCGCGTGCGATTGCAAAACGAACAGACGGAGAGCATCACCGGTACCTCGACAAGCACCCCCACAACTGTCGCCAAGGCGGCACCGGATTCTGGTCCAAACAAAGCAATAGCGGTGGCCACTGCCAATTCAAAAAAATTGCTCGCCCCAATGAGAGCGCCGGGGGCAGCCACGGAATAGGGAACCTCGAAAAAATGCATGAGTCCATAGGTGAGTGAAGCGTTGAAATAGACTTGGAGAAGGATGGGGACTGCGATCAATAATACATGCCAAAATTTCCCTGTGACGTTGTCGGCCTGGAAAGCGAAAATACAGATCAATGTGGCGAGCAGTGCCAATATGCTGACCGGTGAAAAACGGGGTAACAATTCTTTTTCGAACCAATTTTTCCCGTGTTTCCGAATAAACCATGTCCGGAGGGCAATACCAAAAGACAGCGGGATTACGATGAAAGCAATCACCGAATAGAGCAGGACTTGAAACGGAACCTCCAGTGATGAAGCACCGCTAACCAGAAACCGGACAATGGGGGCGAACAAGAAGAGCATCAAGAGATCATTTACGGACACCTGAACCAGCGTATAGGCGGGATCCCCCTTTGTGAGATGACTCCAAACGAACACCATCGCCGTGCAGGGCGCTGCCGCGAGTATGATGGTTCCGGCAATGTATTGGGCGGCTTCGGAAGGAGTGATCCAGGCTGCAAAGAGATGGCGAAAAAAGAACCAGGCAATCAAAGCCATCGAAAAGGGTTTGACCAGCCAGTTGACAAAGAGTGTGATGAAAAGACCCCTGGGTTTTTTGCCGATGTCACGGATGGAGGCAAAATCGACCTTCATCATCATGGGGATGATCATGAGCCAAATCAACATCGCAATCGGGACATTGATCTGACTTCCTGTCCCGAATTCCCAATGTCTCAGAAGAGCGATTGTGCTCGGAAACAGCTTTCCGAGAAAGACTCCCACGATCATGCACAAAGCCACCCAAAACGATAAATACCGTTCAAAACGATTCATTCAATTTTTCCTCCTGAACTTCAAATCTAACAGAATTTTTCTCATCGTCTTTCTTAAATATCAGAGGGTTGACTCCGTCAATCATGTATCTTATTGGTGGTTAAACGATTAAAGCGCCCGTAGCTCAACGGATAGAGCATCTGGCTTCGGACCGCAGTCGGGGAACCCAAAACCGTGTAGTAACACTGTTTTGGGTCGACTGATGTTGATTAACTAAGACTCAAAGGTTTCTTTCTTGGTAAGAAATTACAAATGCGCTAGGAAGGGTTGGGAGTTGCGGAACTCACGTTCCGCCACGTGTAAGGGGGCTGTATGACTGCCCATCCTACTTGTGATGAAAGCGCGCCCGTGGCTCAACGGATAGAGCATCTGGCTTCGGACCAGAGGGTTGGGAGTTCGAATCTCTCCGGGCGCGCTTTCATCAGCTCTCGGGATGGGCGCCGTCATACAGCACTATTGAATTTTGCACGTTCGAATCTCTCCGGGCGCGCCATCGAGGCTTCAACTTACTTTCCTAGATATTTGATGAAGTCGATTTTGGTAATCAGACCTAAGAATTTTTTGCCTTCCTTAACAATGGCGATCTCGTCTGCCTCAAAAACTTTGAACATCGCATCGATTGGGTCGTCGGCTTGCAGGGTGTGTAGGTCTGTCTTCATGATGAGACTGATCGAATCTTTGGCGCTCACTTCTCCCTTGGCGAGAGGCCCCAAAATATCACTATCCGCAACCAGTCCCATAATTTGATTTTTATCCATCACAGGCAACTGAGAAACCCCTTCTTTCGCCATTTTTTCGATGACTTTTCCCACAGTGTCTTTCAGTGTTGCCGTCACGACCTGACCTCGATCATGGCGTTTGGCTACCAAATCTTCCACAACACCATACGGTGTGGTGATCCCTTCCCAAAAACCTTGCTCTTGCATCCATTGGTCATTAAAAAGTTTGGAGAGATAGCGGCTTCCCGAATCGGGCAGAATCACAACAATGTTTTGTGGCGTTTTTAAGCTTTGGGCATAACGAATAGCTCCCACAACGGCTGCTCCACCAGAACTCCCGACAAAAATCCCTTCTTTTGTCAAAAGTTGTCTCGCCATCTGATACGATTCTTTATCGTAGGCCTTCACCATGTGGGTCAATTGCTTCAAATCGGTGGTGGATGGAAAAAAGTCTTCGCCGATCCCCTCAATTTTATAGATATGCGGTTTGATTTTCTTTTTGTAATAAAAATAATCGTAGAAAACAGACCCTTCCGGATCGACACCGACAATTTTAATATCTTTCTTTTTTTCTCTTAAATATCTTGCAATACCGGTCATGGTGCCGCCGGTACCAATGCCTAAAACAACGGCATCGACAGTTCCTTTTGTTTGTTTCCAAATTTCCGGGCCGGTGGTTTTGTAATGGGCTGTTGGGTTGTCGGGGTTGTGATATTGGTTGGCATAAAACGAGTTGGGGGTGACTTCTGCAAGGCGTTTAGCAACCGAGTAGTAACTTCTGGGGTCTTCGGGTTCAACATTGGTTGGGGTCACTACCACTTTGGCCCCAAAGGCCCTTAGATTTAGAATTTTTTCTTTGCTCATTTTGTCGGGGATGACAAAAATGAGTTTATAGCCTTTGATGGCCCCTGCGATGGCCAATGCCATACCGGTGTTGCCGCTGGTTGCCTCTACGATTGTCCCGCCCGGTTTGAGTTGGCCCCGTTTTTCTGCTTGTTCGATCAGAAAAGAGCCAATGCGGTCTTTGACCGATCCGCCCGGGTTCATAAATTCCAGTTTAGCAGCAATGATAGAGGGACATTTGCCGACGACTTTGTTAAGTTTGACCAAAGGAGTTGGCCCGACACACTCCAAAATATTTGCGACAACTCCATGAAATGGTTTTGGCATGCACGCGCTTTCTAATGAAACTCTTACTAAGTGTCAATGGCGTAGGGCAGGAGGGGGATGTTCAATGTATGTTTGCAATCGCTTCCACTCGCTAGGTTCAGAAAGACGCCCCTCTTTTTGGGGGGATTCCCCAAAAAGGGGGCTCGCCTCTCAGCCGCCAAATTGATTGAAGCCCCCACAAAGTGTCGGCGGCCTCCGAGACGCTTTCTTCACCTAGTTCGTTCGCGCGATTGCTTTTACACACTTTCAAATCATTGCTTCTTGGCACTTTCTATGTATATAAGAAAAAATCCTTATGAAGTCTGTTAATGAACAAATTGAGGTTTTATCTCGTGGTGCTGCAGAGCTTATTTCACCACAGGAGCTAACAGCTAAGCTCAAAAAGGGAAAGCCTTTACGGGTGAAGGCTGGTTTTGACCCCACCATTGCTGACCTTCACCTGGGCCATACGGTCGTCATGCAAAAGTTAAAACAGTTCCAGGATTTGGGCCATCAAGTCATTTTTTTGATTGGCGATTATACGGCTCTTGTGGGGGATCCATCGGGCCAGATTAAAACAAGACCCACTTTGACAAAGAAGGAAGTCGAACAAAACGCCAAAACTTATCTTTCTCAAGCCTTCAAAATTTTGGACAAGAAAAAAATAGAAGTTAGGCGAAATAGTGAATGGCTGGGTAAGATGAAACAAGATGACACGGTTGCGTTGGCTGCCAAATACAATGTGGCTAGGATGTTAGAGAGAGATGATTTTAAAAAAAGGCATGGAGAAGGTAGCCAAATTACGATCCTCGAGTTTTTATATCCTCTTATGCAAGGCTATGATTCCGTTGTTCTCAAAGCCGATGTCGAATTGGGTGGGAACGATCAGAAATTCAACCTCGCCGTGGCGAGGGATATCCAGAGGGCCTACGGTCAAGAACCCGAGGTCATTTTAACATTGCCATTGCTGGTTGGGACAGATGGGCAAAAGAAGATGAGTAAGAGTTATGGAAATTATATCGGCATCACCGAATCTCCAAAAGAAATTTTTGGAAAAATTTTATCTCTCACTGATGAATTAATGTGGCATTATTACGAGCTCTTAACTCAAGAAAATTTGGGAGAGCTTAAAAAAATCCATCCCAAAGAAGCCAAAGTGAAGTTAGCAAAAGAGTTGGTCACGCGGTTTTATTCAGAAAAAGAAGCGGCAAAGGCGGCTGAAGAATTTGAAAAAGTTTTCGCCAAGAAGGAAAAGCCAAGTGACATTGAAGAAAAGATTTTAAAGAAAAAAGGGGAGATCCCCCTCGTGGAAATCTTGGTGGAATCGGGTTTGACAACCTCCAAGTCAGAGGCTAGGAGGCTTATCCAGCAAGGGGGCGTTAAACTGGATGAAACACGCGTTGAAGATCTTGATAAAAAAATAGAGGCAACTGGAGTTCGGCTTTTGCAGGTCGGCAAAAGAAAGTTTTTGAAGGTGAAATTTAACTAACATGCCAAAAAAGTCTTGGAACATTGCGATTGTGGGAGTGACAGGAGCCGTTGGGTGCGAATTGCTCAAAATATTGGAAGAAAGAAAATTTCCTGTTGGGTCTTTGAAATTGTTTGCCTCAGAAGATTCGTTGGGAAAAACGCTCACCTATGACGGCCACGACTTTCCTGTCGACTCCTTGAAAAAAGGCTGTTTCAAAGGTTCTGAGATCGCTTTTTTCAGCGCTGGTTCGACAATTAGTAAAGAATTTGTTCCTCAGGCAGCAGAGGCCGGGGCTGTTGTGATTGATAACACCGCTCAATTCAGAATGGATAAGGATGTCCCCCTTGTCGTACCGGAAGTCAATGCGCACGCAATTGCCGACTATAAAAAACGCCGAATCATAGCAAACCCAAATTGTTCTACCATCCAACTCGTTGTTGTTTTGAAAGCCTTGATGAAAAAGGCGCCGATCAAACGGGTGGTTGTTTCGACTTATCAATCGGTTTCCGGAGCGGGTATCGAAGCGATGGAAGAATTATCCAAACAAACAGTAGCCCTTTTTTCCAATACGAAGATGGAGCAAAAAGTTTTTCCACATCGCATCGCTTTTAACTGCATTCCACACATCGATGTTTTTTTGGAAGATGGTTATAGCAAAGAAGAATCAAAGATGATGAAAGAAACCTCCAAAATTTTGGAAAAGGAAGTCCCCATGACGGCAACCACGGTGAGAGTTCCTGTTTTTTATTCCCATAGTGAGTCGGTCAACGTGGAGTTTACAAGTAAGATCACTCGTGAAGAGGCGTTTGCCCTGCTTCGCAATGCCGAAGGAGTAGAATTGGTTGATAATCTTTCTGAAAATCTCTATCCTTTGGCAACCGATGCGGCGGGTGAAGATCCGGTTTATGTCGGCAGGATTCGTGAAGATAAATCGGTTCCCTTTGGGCTCAATATGTGGATTGTAGCGGACAACATTCGCAAAGGAGCCGCCCTGAATGCGGTGCAAATAGCGGAGATTTTAATCCAAAAATATCTTTAACTTTTATGAGAAACATCAAGCTCATTATTGAATACGACGGGACGAATTATTCGGGTTGGCAAAGTCAAGCCAATGCTACTGCTATTCAAGATGTTTTATCGAAGGCTATTGCAAGAATGGTGGAAGAACCGGTCAGCGTTATTGGGGCCTCCAGAACCGATGCGGGAGTGCATGCCTTGGGTCAGGTGGCTACTTTTCAAACTTCAAGAGAGATTCCTTGTGACGGTTTTTTAAAGGGGCTCAATTGTCTGCTGCCGGAAGATATTCGTGTCAAACAATGTGAAGAGGTGTCACACGATTTTCACCCGATCCGCCATGCCAAAAACAAAGAATATCAATATGTGTTGGAAGTGAGTCAGACCCCTTCAGCAATTTGGCGTCTTCGATCCTGGTGGGTTGGGCCGACCTTGGATATTGCCGCGATGCAAGAGGCTGCGGAAGTGCTGGTTGGAGAACACGACTTTGTAAGTTTTCAAGGAGCTTTATCGGATACCAAAACAACGGTTCGAAGGCTTGATACCATATGGTACCAGGTACTACACGGTAAATTAGGTGCTGGATTTCAGGGGGAGGAAATGAAAAGTAATGAAATTTCAAATAGTTATGAAAATAGGTACCAGGTACCTGGTGGTAAGATGTTCGTTAGTTTTACCTTTAGAGGAAACGGGTTTCTAAAATATATGGCGCGAAACATTGTGGGGACTTTAGTTGAGATTGGTTTGAAAAGGATGCCCGTTACAGCGATGCAAGAAATTTTGGAAGCAAAGGATCGAAGAAAAGCAGGTCCCACCGCACTGCCGCAAGGTTTGTATCTAGTGAAGGTGAATTATTAGTCGTCTTCTTCAGTGTTATGGCTACCTGAAACGTGGCTTTCAACGGTTCCAGGAACCAAGAAGTCTTCATCCGCATGAAAGGCAAAGTCTTGGCCGTCACCACCGTCAATAATAACACCGGTTTCCGCTGTTCCATCTCCATCCACATCTTTATAGATTAATGGGATTACAGGGATCTCACCTGTCTGATTAGGCGTGGCTCTAACGCGGCGATCAGCAGCAGAATCAATATGCAACCAGTTGGAAATTGTTCTTAAGCTGCCTTGAGGCCCTTGAAATTTTGCATAATCTTTAATCCGAATCACAACTCTCTGAGGCTCTGTGCCCGGAACTCCTTTTTTGATAAGGACTACAAGTAAATCAGAAGGTTTTTTGGGATCGACCAGGTAGTAAGCTTTGTCATAATCTTTGGCATTGATGCTCAGTTGTTTTTCATCGGTGCCAGCGCCGGTCCTAGAAATTTCGATCTCGCCTTCGCTGTTTGGTTCCGCCTTAATATTTTTGCCAGCGTCATCTTCCAATGTTTCGCCAGCTTCCTCACGATAACGGACAACATCTTTTAAAATATTCTGTAACTCACGTGGACTCTCTTCTGTCGGGGTTAAGAGATCACCAAAACTAATGCCATCTTCTGAAAGGACAGTTTCAGGAGACAAAATCATATCGTCACTTCCCAGGCCCTTAATGTGCACCATGTTGTTTCCAAAGTTGACAGAGTGAAAATCAATAATGTTAGCAGAACCGTTTCCCTCAAAGTTCAAAGTGAACGGATCTTTAGGGGAGTCTGTTCTGTCAGAGAGGGCTTTTTTGACAAGAATCGTAAATGTTTCCGGAGGTCCATTTTCGTTATGCTTCACTAAAGTGATTTTGAGTGTGCCAGGGTTTTCGGGATCTTCTTCTGCAAAAGCCATATCGTAACCATCGGGCATTTTGAGATATAAGGTATTTGGATTTTCATTCGTAGCGGGGTCATAAGTTTCACGGACTTCCACCACGCCGGGAGTCGTTCCCACCCAATCCCAACCATTCGTATTGCTTTTGTCAAACCAAGACTCTTCTGGAGGGGTTGTGCCACGGGCTTCGACCGGGTTGTCAACTCTTAACAGACGGTCGTTATCTGAAGTATAGACAGTATCAATACCACCGCCGCCATCAATGGTGTCTTTTCCTGCGCCGCCATCAATGGTGTCGTCAGCATCGCTTAATTCCGTTGAAAGGCCCAGAGAACCTCTTGCTCTGGCCCATTGCTCTTCGTCATCACCATAAATAAGGTCATCGCCACCCATACCAAAAAGTTTGTCAGCCCCCTTGTGGCCTTGAATTTCATCCACACCTTGGGATCCGATAATTTCATCATCATAATCGGAACCGTGAATGACAAATCCTTCGACCGTCCCGTAAGGGATGTGGTTACTGCCGTCACTGATTCTGTATACACGGCTCAAATCAATTTTTACGCTGTGATCAAGAGTGTGAGCATCAATCGAAATTTTGGCACGAACATTTGTTGCTTGATTTTTGCCAACCCAATAGCGTTGCTTTTCATTACCTGCATCATCTTTATAGGTTTCGACATAAATAATATCTTTGCCTTTATTAAAGGCCTCCAATTTTGTTGCAGTCTCTGAAAGTTGTAAAGCAAGTTGAATGGCATGCTCGGGGTTACCATCATCGTCAATAAAAATAGTACCGGCATAATCGGCCCCTTCGACGAGACTATTATCCTCAAGGCGATTTCTGAGCGTGTAGTTGCCATTCCAGCCTGGTCTTAGGTCTTGGACAGGAGCCCCCGGCTCAGTGCCATTGGGCCCCGCAGAGCCGGTTGGGACAATCCATTCGCCGGTTGCCAGAAAATGATCCAACAAGGCTAATGTCGATTGGAGTTTGGCCTCCAAAATTTCAATTTGGGCCCGGTCATGCATGTCAAAATATTCATCCCAGTCTCTGGCCTGCAAAATTTCAGCAAGCGATTCTTCGACCTTTGCCTTTAGTGCTTCAGCCTCTTGAGTTGAGACAGGGGCTATTGTTGGCAATGATGTTTGATCGGCTCTAAATTGAATACTCATACTTCAATCTCCTCTTGGATACTTTGTGCTTCTTCTATTTCGTCTATTTCATTTGTTTCACCGCTAAAAAATTCCCATTCGGCAAAAAAACTGTTCACCCATTCATCCAATTCCTTGGCCTGTTTGCCGTAGATCCCAGAGGTTTCCCATTCTGTTTTGTCGTCACCCATCAAGGTGAGGGGATCAAGGTGTACGACATTGTCTGAAAGTTTTGTTGCTGCCGTTTTGATAACATCTCGAATTTCAGTTTTACTGATAACTTCAACATCTTGATCAATCCAAGATGGCAAATCGGCATCCTCCAGGGGAGCGGTCCATAAAGTTCCCATTGGTGTTCCAAACCAATCATCCGGATTTCCATTTTCTTGACCCGGTTTGTCTGTAGCATCTCCATCGTTGTCGATGGCTACAATGTCCGGACGTTTACCTTGAATGGATAGATAAATTCTGTGATTTTTATCCTTTGATTTCAAATCGTTATTGGTTTTAACAACAATATGATCTCCTGCCTGTTTGCTATTTCTAAAAAAGGCGGTAACACCACTGGCGTAGATATCTCCTCCTTCGGAAACAACAATGTTACGGCCTTCGCTAGCTTGTACAACTGTTGCATAGGCGGGGTGCTCCGGTGTGATTTTGCTAATATCGTGAGGTAATATCTCTCGTATCTTTTCATCATTGGGTTCTGGAACAACAATAATGTCATTAAAGGCAGTCCCTGTAATATTTCCTCGGATATCTTTTATAAAAATTCCTGTTTTATAGTCGCTTGGATAATCTTTTGAAGCATACAAGGGGCCTATAACGGGACCGAATCCTCCATCAAGGGTATAGTTTGCTGCACCGACTCCACGTTGAGAGTCGTTTTCTTTTTTGGAACCTTGTAAGTCTGGTTTGATAAACTTACCGGTTTGTGAGTCATAGTGGTCTATAATCCCTAGTTGTTCATAACGTGTTTTACTGTGTTGGTAAACACGCCCCGTAGAATAAAAACTATGAGCATCGATATTCATTGGGCGTATACGGCTTGAATGTTTTCCTGCCCCTCCATTGACGGCAATACCGACAGTGGTGGCAGAAACATAGTCCATCCCAGTTCTCCATGTTAATGACTTTTCGATATCACTGGGAGGTTGGGGAGGTTTATATCCTTCAATACGCAGTCGCATGACGACATTCTGCTTCCTATCTTTAAATTCGTAGAAGACGTGTCCCCCCTTCGCCCGGTCTCCTTCTTTGTGTAGAGGTTCTGAAAAAATGTTCAGATCAGTTACCCTTACGAAGATCCATTCTTTTCTTTCTTCGTCGGTTTGAGGAGGTTTTTGACCGATCATTTCTTTGCCATCTTCTCTTTTTACACTTTCCAAAGGTTTGGGCTCGTATTTTTGTCCTTTATTTTCAGGGTCTTCTTTTAAAAGGGGTTTGCCTGTTGCCGGATCTTTTTTGACCCAAAATCCTTCCGGGGCGCTGATATCGATTTGGGCACCAAATGTAGAATTGTTATAAGCATCCAAAGTGGTATGTCGATTGAGTTGCAAAGCAGCATCAAAAGAAGTTTGGTCTTCTTCCACCGGCATGGGATTTGTCGCAATGCTTAGATTATTTTTATCCACTAAGGCCGGCATAGATTTTGGATCAAATAACGTATCGACAGCCGGTTGCTTATTATGATTGAGCAAAACCTCTTTGCCTGTGACCGGATGTTTGGCGACAATCAAGGAATTTTCTTTGTCATTGCGATCGCCAATGAAGCCATCCAAATTGAGGTCTTTCATGTATGCTAATTCTTGTTCATAAACGACCTGATTAGACTCAATCATCTGTTTTGTTTTTTCAATTTCACCATTGATTTTGGTGATTGCTTTTTCTAATTCCGACATTTGTTTTTGAATCAGGGCCACTTCACTGGCTGTCATGCCGCCGGCATCGAGCGCTTTTTTGAAATTATCCAAACGTTTTTGATAGCGTTTGTCGCGAACACCCTCCATTTTCAAAATGAATTTATCCAAAAAGAATCGGCCATCCGGATAAGCCATGAGCCATTCTTTTAACGTGACGACTCTGGCAGGGGAGAAAAGTTCTGTCGAAGGTCTTCCATTTGCGTTGGTGCCTGGAGCAACTTGAGAAGAGGCAAACAACAAGTCGAAGGGATTGGTTGCAACAGGGGCCTCCGTTGGTACCTCTTCCTCACCAAAAAACGAATCCAGTTCGTTGGACAATGTTGAGTCTTCAGGCTGGGCTGGGTTGCTCCCCTGGTCAACAGTATCCGCACGAGCTGGAGTAACACTGGTAGTCTTATAGATCTGCATCGTTCACTTAGTTTGCAAGATCGTTGCCAAAGTGGTCGTCTAGGTAGACAGAAAAATACAAATAAATTCAATAACTTATACTATAGCTTGGAATAGTGGCCCTTCATTACAGGAACAAAATGAGGTCTTAGCTCCCCAGGTTGGGGGTGAGGGAGGGGTGGTAAAGAAAGTAGTGGGTGGCCCGGAGTGTTTGCTGTGGGGTTTAGTTAGGGGCCCCCACAGAAACACGGAGGGACAGGACCCACTACTTTATAGGCTCAAGTTCCTTCTTGCCAGGAGGAGAGATAGCGCTCTTGCTCGGGGGTTAAAACATCCACCTCGACCTTCATCGATTGCAGTTTGAGTTTCGCAATTTTGCTATCGATGTCTTGGGGAACCGGATAGACTTTTTTCTCGAGTTTGCTGGCATTGCGAACCATATACTCTGCGCACAAAGCCTGATTTGCAAAACTCATATCCATCACGCTGGAGGGATGTCCTTCTGCTGCGGCCAAATTGACCAACCTTCCTTCTGCCAAAAGATTGATTCTTCTTCCATCACGTAATTTGTATTCTTCAACAAAGGGGCGGATTGTGCGTTTGGCGCTTGATAATTTGTCGAGCGATTCGATATCAATTTCGATGTTGAAATGGCCTGAGTTGCAAATGATGGCCCCATCTTTCATTTTTTCAAAATGCTTTTTGCTTAAAACATGTTTGTTCCCTGTGACTGTACAGAAAAAATCTCCCACGGGAGCGGCATCAATCATCGTCATCACGCGGAAACCATCCATGATGGCTTCGATGGCTTTCAAAGGATTGATTTCGGTAACAATTATGTTGGCCCCTGCACCATGGGCACGCATCGCAAGACCTCTGCCACACCAGCCGTAACCGGCGACGACAAAGGTTGTTCCAGCAATCAAGCGGTTGGTAGCGCGAATGATCCCATCCAACGTGCTTTGACCTGTGCCGTAACGGTTGTCAAAAAAGTGTTTTGTTTGTGCGTCATTCACCGCGACGATCGGATATTTTAAAACTTTTTCTTTCGCCATTTGATTCAAGCGGATCACACCGGTTGTGGTTTCTTCCGTTCCACCGATAATGGAAGCAGCCAATTCCGGATGCTTGGAATGAATCGTAGAAACAAGATCGGCCCCGTCATCCATGGTGATTTGGGGTTTGAGTTCTAAAACAGCCTGAATGTGGCGATAATATGTTTTGTCGTCTTCTCCCTTGATGGCGAAGACAGGCATTTTGTCGTGGATTGCCAACGAAGCGGCTACATCGTCTTGTGTGCTTAAAGGGTTGGAAGCACAAAGTGTCACTTCCGCACCACCTGCCTTGAGGGTTTGCATCAAAAAGGCTGTTTCTGTCGTAACATGCAGACAAGCGGCCAATCTTAAATTTTTAAGCGGCTTTTCCTTTTCGAATCTCTGCTTAATTTGGTTTAAAACAGGCATCGTTTGAGAGGCCCATTCAATCCGATTTTTTCCTTCGTCAGCCAGTGCTGGATTTTTGATATCGTAGTATGACATTTTTTTCGTTCCCTTTCTTTTTTTTACATTCCGCATAGGCGGCGCAGATCGGCAGCTTTGTCTGTTTTTTCCCAGGTGAATTCGGGTTCGTTGCGACCAAAATGACCATAGGCCGCCGTTTTTCTGAAAATAGGCCTCAGCAAATTGAGATGTTTGATCATATCAGCCGGCTTCAGTGGGAAAATCTCACGAATGGCGGTAACCAATTTTTCGTGTGACACTTTTCCATTGTCAAAAGAGTTCACATACAGCGAAACCGGTTCTGAAAAACCGATGGCATAGGCCAGTTGGACTTCGCAACGATCCGCAATTCCTGCCGCCACAACATTTTTTGCAATGTAGCGTGCCATGTAGGAAGCGGTGCGATCGACTTTGCTTGGATCTTTTCCAGAGAAAGCCCCACCACCGTGAGAACCAACCCCACCATAAGAATCGACAATAATTTTGCGCCCCGTGAGTCCGCAATCACCCTGAGGCCCGCCAACCACAAAGCGGCCGGTTGGGTTAATCAAGAAGCGTGTGCTTTTGTCAAAAAGCCCATCGGGAAGCGATTTTTTTGCCACTTCTTCAATCACTCCTTCTTTGAGTTTTTCATAAGAAACGTCCGGATCATGTTGAGTAGAGACAACAACGGTATCAATATGAACCGGTTTTTTATTTTCATAACGGATGGTCACTTGCGATTTTCCATCGGGTCTCAAAAAGTTGAGGGTCTTGCTCCGTCTTGCCTCGGCCAGTCGTTTTGTGATCTTGTGAGCCAAAGTAATCGGCATCGGCATCAGTTCTGCCGTTTCATTACAGGCATAACCAAACATCAAACCTTGATCGCCCGCCCCTTGTTCTTTAAAAAGGCCTTCGCCTTCTGTAACCCCTTGGGAAATGTCGGGAGATTGTTTGTCGATAGAGGTCATGACCGCACAGGTGTGATAGTCAAAACCGAATGCCGCATCGGTATAGCCAATTTCTTGGATTGTTTTGCGTACAATGGCGGGGATATCCACGTAACAATCGGTTGTGATTTCTCCGGCAACAAATGCCAGGCCGGTGGTCACAAGAGTTTCACAAGCAACTCTTGCCTTGGTGTCTTGGCCGATGATGGCGTCTAAAACGGAATCGGAAATTTGATCAGCAACTTTATCGGGATGCCCCTCGGTGACTGATTCCGAGGTAAAAAAATAATTCTTAACCATGGGACTCCTCCTTAAGCTGCAAGAAAACAGCTTTCTTAATAAAAAAGGGATCACTAGCGGGCTCCTTAAGGGGTGTCAAGTTCTAAAGCGAAGTTTTTGAGTTGTTTTTCAATGGCCTTTATATGTGACAATTTCAGGAGTTTTTCAACCCATTTGACGCAACCTTTTATAGAAAGGAGCCGGATCATTTTTTTGGCCTTTGGGATCGATTGGGCGTTCATACTAAAATGAGTCAACCCCAGTCCTATTAAGAGTGGCAAAAAGAGGGGGTCTCCAGCCAATTCGCCACAAAGATAAATCGCTTTCTTCATCTTTTTTGCCTCTCCAATGGTCTGTTTTAAAATTTTTAAAATAGCAGGATGAACCGGGCTATATAAATTGGCGACATGTTCATTGGTTCGATCCACTGCAAGGGTATATTGTATCAGGTCGTTAGTCCCAATGGCAAAGAAGTCAATTTTTTTGGTAAAATCTTTCATGATAAAGCAGACGGCAGGGATCTCAATGGTGATTCCTAGTGGAATTTTTTTTCGAAAACTCACTTTTTCCTTTTTTAATTCTTTTTGAACCTGCCGGTAAATGGCAATAAAATTATCTACTTCTTCAATACTACTAACCATGGGTAATAAAATGTTGACGGGCCCTTTTGGGCTCGCTTTGAGAATGGCTCTCAACTGTGTTTTGAGAAGTGATTCCTCATTGAGGCTAAAGCGAATACCCCTGAGACCCAAAGCAAGATTCGCTGTTTCCGTTTTGAGCCATTCTTCCCCACTGATATCAAAGGTCCTCAACGTCACCGGTTTTCCAGACATCCCTTTCAACAGTTTTTCATAAAGTTTTACTTGGCTTTCTTCACTGGGTGGTTTGATTGGGTTAGCAAACAAAAGGTCTGTTCTGAAAAGGCCGATTCCTTCTGCACCATATTTGATGAGAGAAGGAATCTCTTCTGCCACCTCTACATTGGCTTCCAAGCGAATCTGTTTTTGATCTTTGGTGAAAGCCGCTGTTTGCGCCCCTTTCAAAAGCAATTTTTCCAGCAAACGGTGTTTGAGAGAAAGTTCACGATACCCTTTGAGTTGGCTTGGGGTGGGTGCGATCAAAACTTTGCCTTCAAAACCATCGAGGATCAGTTTGGTTCCTGTCCTCAAATGTTGGTGGACATTTTCGACGCCACCTATAGCGGGAAGGCGCAAGGAGCGTGCTAGAATGATTGGGTGTGAGGCAGCGCCACCGGTACTCGTTATGATTCCTAGGACATGGCCTTTGGCCAAGGTGGCTACCTCTGAGGGACTCAAAGCTTCTGCGACGAGAATTTTATTTTTGATTTTACTGTTGCTAGACAATTCAAAAGATTTTTTGTGTGAGAGGGACTCTTGCAATTTTGCAATGGCCATTCGGATCTCTTCCGATTTGGAGGCCGTTGAAAAATAATTTTTAGCCAATTCGAGCGCCCATTCCGCGTTGACATGGTACACTTTAATATAATGTTTCACCAATTTTCTCAGCGTTTCATCTTTCAAAAACAAGCGTTCCACTTCCAGAATACGTGTTTTGTCGTGCATGGCACTCCACTGGTTTTGCATTTTGAAGATGGCTTTTGAGAGGCGTTTTAATTCGGAGCCTATTTCTTGACTTGTAATCCAGCGGTGTTCGCTAAAAGAGGTGGGAGGAAGAAGATAGGCTTGGCCAATGGCAATTCCTTGAGAGGACCCCTGACCTTTTAATATCTGCTCACTCATGAAAACCTGCTTGAATGAGTTCTTCCAAATGTTTTAAGGCTTCTTCTGCTTTTGGTCCGGTGGCCTCGATCTCAATGGTGTCCCCGTTTTCCGCACCCAACATTAAAACGGCCAAAATACTTTTTCCATTAACACTGAGGGCTCCTTTTTTAACGGCAATGTCTGCAGGAAATTTTTTTGCAACTTTGACAAACTCGGCCGCGGCCCTGGCGTGAAGCCCAGAGTTGTTGACGATTTTAAAGCTTTTCGTCTTCTTCGCACAGTATTTGGTAGATGGCTTGCGCATCTTTGGCTTGTAGCAAACGCTCTCTTAAACTCAAGTTTTTTAAAAGTCTCGAAAGTCTTGCCAAAAGTTTCAAATGAATGCTCGTAGCATTTTCGGGGGCTAGCAGGACAAAGAAAAGTTGGGTGGGCTTGTTATCGTGTGCTTGAAAATCAATTCCCTCCAGGCTCCGTCCAAAAAGTATCAGAATATTGGAGAGTGTCTTGATTTTGCCGTGGGGGATGGCAATGCCGTCCTGAATCCCTGTCGATCCCAGCTTTTCCCTTTCCAGAAGGGTGTGGGCGATTTCATCTTTTTTCAGTTCGGGAAGTTTTTTAGCAACCGCTTGGGCAAACTCCATCAGGCAGTCGACTTTATTTTTTGCGCCGAGGTTTGGTAAAATAAGTTCCTTCGAAAGTGAATCAGCAATTTTCATGGGTGCGGGAATCTAGTCCAAAGGGCTCTAAATTGGCAACAGCTTTTTTGTGGTTCGTTTTTTATTGGGGCTTATGTTCTTTAAGCCTTTCTTTATACTTTCTGAGCTGCCGTTCCAGTTTTGCCACCGCTTTGTCAATGGAGGTGTACATATCTTCGCTCTTTTCGTGGCTGATATATTGAATGCCATTGGCATTCAGGGTGACCTCCACCAGATGGTTAAAACGCTCCACGTTGAAAATGACGTGGGCCTGAGTTGGTTTGATAAGATATTTCTTTAATTTCTCCAGCTTTGTTTGGGTGTGGGTTTTGAGGGCGTCGCTGGCTTCGATATTGCGAAATGTAAATGTTGTTTCCATCAGATCTGTCTTCTGCGTCGAGAGGAAGGGAGTATCCCTAAAATCTCGCGGTATTTGGCCACAGTTCGCCTGGCGATGTCAACATGATGTTGTTCCTTCAAAATTTTAGTTATTTCTTGATCACTTAAAGGCTGGGCTGTCGATTCTTGAGCAATCAGTTTTTGGATATTTTCTTTCACCGATTCTGAGGCAACGCCATTTCCATCTTTTGTCGCCAAACTCGAGTTAAAGAAATATTTCAGTTCGAAAAGTCCTCTGGGGGTGTGAAGATATTTGTTGGTGGTAACGCGGCTGATCGTTGACTCATGCATGCCGATATCCTCTGCAACATCTTTAAGAACCATCGGCCTGAGGAAAGCCACACCCTTGTCGAAAAACTCCTTTTGAAATTTCACAATGCTCTTGGTTACCCTGTAAAGCGTCCTTTGACGTTGATGAATACTTTTGATGAGCCATAAGGCTTGTCTTAGTTTATCTTGGATATAGTCTTTGGTCTGGGTTCCCATCGCTTCGCCAAGAATGGCCCGACGGTAAAGGGGACTAATAGTCAGTTTTGGCAGGCCATCTTCATTCAGGACCACCACATAGTCTTCTCCCACTTTGTGAATAGTGACGTCCGGCGTGATATATTGTGGTTGCGCGCTAGAATAGCCCCTTCCCGGTTTTGGGTCGAGTTGGTGAACGACCCTTTCAATTTCTACAACCCTTTCCATAGAAATGTTCAAACTTTTGGCGATTTGTTTGAAATTGTGGCGTTCCAAATCACCCAAATGCTCTTCAATCACTTTTGCCAGGAGCATTCCTTCATCGCCTCCCATGTGTCTGCATTGGATGAGTAAACACTCTTTGACCTCTCTTGCTCCGACCCCCACTGGATCAAACTCTTGAATTTTTTTGAGGATTAATTCCACTTCTTCCGGGGTCGTGTTGAGCTGTTTTGCTATTTCTTCAACGCTTGATTGCAAATACCCATCGTCATTGATATTTCCAATAATTTCCTCCGCGATTGCGTGATCTTTTTCGGGGATATCCGCCAGACCCAGTTGCCAAAGGAGGTGGTCTTGAAGCGTTTCGGACTGTTTCAGGGTGTTTTCAAAAGAGGGTAAATCGTCTCCATCGCGCACTTTTTCATAGTTGCCGCCGGGGGAGTTATAAGTCCCAACGTAGTTTTCCCAATCAAAATTAACCGGTTCTTTCAGTTCCCCATCTTTAGACCCCACTTCATCAGTAGCATGCTCATGGCCTTTATCTTCGTCTTTGGCTTTTTCATGCTGTTCGCCTTGGGATTCTTCTTTGGCTTCAATCCGTTCCGTTTCGCTTTCTTCATCCTCTTCTTCTAGGCAGGGATTGTCTACCAGCTCCTTTTGGATCAAGGTTGTTAATTCGAGACGGGAAAGCTGCAACAGTTTGATGGCTTGCTGCAGTTGGGGTGTGACAACCAACTGCTGCGATAGCCTCATGCTCTGTTTAATTTCCAGTGCCATAATATCGGGGGGATCGCTGCCCCATCTCCTTTCAGTCGATGCGGGCCCCATCCCCCCGCACCCCTTTCGCTAAAACCAGCAAAGCTGGATTTTAGCTCACCAACATCAAACATCACTTACACTTTTAATGATAGAGCTGCAGAGGCAGAAAAGTCAACCTATAGGTGCCAGGCACCTTATTTTTGGGCGCTCTTTTTTTTCTTGGAAAGGATGGAATTTGCTTGCGGAACGGCCATTGCGGATTTGTCAACCGATTTTTTGCTCTCCCAATCTTGGCGCTTCGCATAAGATACGGCCGCTTTGATAAAGTGCGCAAAAAGTGGGTGAGGAGACATCGGTTTGGAGCGATATTCGGGGTGGAATTGACAACCGACGAACCAGGGGTGGTTTGTAAACTCCATCAACTCCACCAGGTTGTTCGCAGGGCAGACACCTGAAATTTTAAGACCTGCTTGAGTGATATTTTCTGTAAATTGGTTATTAAATTCATAGCGATGACGGTGACGCTCACTAATCTCTTTTTCTTCATAAGCCTCAAAGGCCTTTGTTCCCTTTTCTAAGTTACAGGGGTAAGCCCCCAGTCGCATGGTAGCCCCTTTGTTAAGGATTGCCTTTTGTTCTGACATTAAGTCGATGACAGGATGAGGAGTTTTGGAATCAAATTCAGTGCTATTGGCCCCTTCTAAACCACAGAGGTTTCTGGCGATTTCGATAACGGCTAGTTGCATCCCAAGACAAATTCCAAAGAAGGGAATTTTGTTTTCTCTGGCATAGCGAATAGCGATGATTTTTCCTTCGATACCCCGTTCGCCAAAACCCCCAGGGACTAAAATGCCGTCTGCTTTTGACAAGCGTTCTTGGACAGACTCACCAGACTCAATGGATTCAGAATCGACATGATCCAAAACAACCCGCATCCCGTTGACAAAACCGCCATGGCGCAACGCTTCGTTCAAGCTTTTGTAGGAATCGGCTAGGTTGACATATTTTCCCACCACCACAATCTTGATTTCACCGGACGGATTTTTGATTTGTTCGCAAAGGGTTTTCCATTCTTTGAGGTCCGGAGTCCGGGTCCAAATATTTAAAAGTTCCGCAATTTTTTCATCAAGACCTTCGTCGTGCAAGGCGAGGGGGACCTGATAAATATTTTCTGTGTCTTTGGCCGCAAAAACGCAGTCGGTGGAGAGGTTACAATAAAGACCGATTTTGGCGCGAATCTCTTGAGATAAATCTCTGTCGGTGCGACAAATTAAAAGATCGGGTTGAATACCAATCTCTCTTAATTTTTGAACACTGTGTTGAGTCGGTTTAGTCTTAAGTTCGCCAGCAGCACCAATAAAAGGAACTAGTGTTAAATGGATGTACAGCACATTTTCTTTGCCAACATCGGCTTTGAATTGGCGGATGGCTTCTAGAAAGGGGAGACTTTCGATATCACCGACGGTTCCCCCAATTTCGACAAGGACCAGATCGGCCCCATTGGCCACTTTCATGATCGAGGCCTTAATTTCGTCTGTAATGTGGGGGATGACTTGAACGGTTCTTCCCAAATAATCACCACGTCGCTCTTTCTGGATGACAGTATCGTAGATTTTGCCACTCGTGAAATTATTGAGTTTGGTCATCTTGGCCGATGTGAAACGCTCATAATGGCCAAGGTCTAGATCAGTTTCGGCTCCATCTTCCGTTACGTAGACTTCACCATGTTGAAACGGATTCATCGTGCCCGGATCGACATTGATGTAGGGATCAAATTTTTGGAGTGTAACTTTTAAGCCTCTGTTTTCGAGAAGGGCGCCAATCGATGCGGCAGCAATCCCTTTTCCCAGAGAGGATACGACACCACCCGTAATAAAAATAAATTTTGTCTTTTGGTTGGGTGGCATGTGGGATTACTAGCATGAGTTTTTTCAGGAAGCAACATTTTTGAGATTTTGCCGATGATTATATAGATGAGTGCAACCATTTCAGGACTAAATAGTTTATTCCCAAATCTGGTCCAGGCAGCCCTCCAGGCAGGGGGTGTTGCGGAGGAAGGATTAACTGCAATTATTCAAGCCCATGAGAAGGCTTTTGATCCCCAGGCCAGGCAAAAATTAGAATCCCTTGTATCAGGAACAGTGGATGCCAACCCTGATTTAAAACGAGCACTTCTGGGCTATTTGCCATGGACCTATTTTTCAGGAAGCAGACCTTTTGCTGAAAAGGAGGTTTTTTTACCCCCAATCCTTTCGAAACAGGGAGTGGAAGCCCAGTTAGGTTCCTCCCCTCTCTTGGCCCACCCTGCTTTCCCAAGATCTGAGTCTGGCTATGCCTTGCATGGCCTATCTTTGACACTGCAACTTCAACAAAAACTCCAACACCAGCTTATACTAACTATGGTAGATATGTACACTGGCTGGTCATCCATTTACGATAGCGCAGAAAAGAGAACCTACGAAAAGCATGGGCTCTCCTTTGAGTATGCCGTCGTGAGAAGGGCCGATTTTCCTTATATGCTTCACATTAATTGTGCCGGTTTTTGTTCCGATGGGATGCTCTTTGTAATGGAGGATTACTTTCTGGATTTGCCAGAAGAAATTCGGGCCAAGATTGTGGAAATCATCGCCGTCCATGAATATGGAGAAAGCATTTTTCTGGATCACGATAAGGCCTCCTTGCTTGAGTTCGCCATCGCCCAAAAGGAAGGTTTTCTGGAAGAATATCTTAGAATCCTGAATGAAAAATATCTCGTTAAATTTCGTGACATCTCTTTATTTCGAATGAGGGAGGAACTGGTTGCAGCCCTGGAAGAAGGGGGGATTAAAGTAGAAAACAAAAAGGAAATACGATCGAGGAAAGCTCCGAAAAAAAGCGAAGAAGACAAGGCAGGTGAGAAAATTGCTTTAGATTTGGCGGAAGGCTTTCGTTGGCCAGACGATTTATATCAACGCTATCACGATCTGTTTGTTAACGGGCATGAACAGCTGGAAAAAGAGGCTGTTGAAAAATGGGCACAAGCTATCACAGTAAATGAACAGACAAAGGCCCATATTCATAAGGCTCAGAACGCTGCCGTCAAGGAGATTGGGAAAGCGGCTCAAGCCAAAAAAGATCTTTCCTTTGCCTTGGTTCATGCCAAACGCCGCTTTCTTAAGGAACTCGTACCGCTTCATGAAGAGATAACGGAAGGAGTGTTGGAAGGAAAGTATTTGGAGGCTGATCTAGTAACCGAAGCACTCCAAAATGCCTATCATGAAATAAAAAGAGGTTTGTTTGAGACTTTTGGTGAAGCCTTCGATGATCCCTTCTTTTTCTTTTCTTTAGATGTCCTTTTTCGACTTTTGGAATTGGAGAGGGAATTTTTAAAAGGGGCCCCAACTTTGAAGATAGAGGCGGCAATGAAAAGGGATTTGTCACGCCGCGTCTCTCGACTGATTAAAAGTGGAAAATGCCCGAATGAACTTGTGGCAATCGAGTTCGCCACAGCATTCAAAATGTTGAAGCAAAGACTGGATCAGGAATTGACACAGAATTTCCCTCTTCCATGGGATATGTCTGATAAGGAGTCAAAAAATCGTCACTTTTCTATTCGATATCTTGAAGTTGCGCATATCAAAAATGTCTTGTCATGGACGTTGACTCATTTGGATGAAGAAGCCAAAAAAGAGTTGGAGTCTCTGCGTGACGCGGAATTTCAGGAGCTAATCCAGGAACTTCTAAAGGATTATGGCATTAGTTTTTCCACAAGTTCGGGTTGGTTTGCTGCCTCTGCAGGTGCAGAAGATCCAAAGATGGCTTTGGAAAAAATGCTGATTCAGGAGTGTATGTTTATTCAATACGGTAGTTTAGGAGAATTTTTCCTAGATTGCCTCTTAAAAATGTGGGGAATGCACAAAGCCTTTCAAAATGCCTGCCGTGAGGATTTCCCTAAAAATCTGGGGGCTCGTATCCTTTCAAAAATTTCTAACATAGACCCCGAATATATCATTACAGAGCGTCTAGGCTATTCGATTTATACAAGAGCTAAAGAGGTTTGTGAAAAATCTGTTGGCGGAGGATCTATCAACATTTCTGATCTGCCCTCCGCGATATTTCATGGCAGTTGGGATGCAACAATTTTAACAGATCATCTAATCATGGAATCAGCAAATGACCTTTTGAAGATAGCTGGGACTAGAGACATTGATTCGTTATCCAAGGATCCATTTTTGCCTGTATACTTGAATACACTCGATGCCATCAGAAGGCGTCAGCTGTTACATGGGCGCTTTGCCAGTTTGTTACCCCTCGAGCTTCTGACCGTTATAGGTAGTTCGTTCTTTCTGCGCTTGGCCCAAGGGGCAAAGGTCCCTTTGGGAATCATTGTGCATAATTATCAGCAGCTCATGATGGCTTCAGGCCCGCTGGCAAGTGTTCATCCTGTTGATGTTATTGAAGGAGCCGCTCTGGATGTCTTTAAGGATTGCGGTGATCCAAGGCTACAAGCTGCCTATGCAGTTGTTGTTTCGCGAAAGCGCTATCACGAACATAGCCCTGTTCCTCAGGATATTTTTGAAGATGCCTTCCGTGCCTTCAAAAACCATGAACTGGAAAAAGATGACTATCGACTCATGGCCCTTTTCGTCTATTTTAAAGAAAATGGTATTTATTACGAAAGAAAGTGGCGCAAAGAAAAAGACAAGGAGGCCCTCGAGGCAAGGTTTCAACTCGCCTTTGAACTCAAATATCTTGTTTGTTTCTCTTCACTGCGATCTGGACAATTGAAAAAAGTGTTGGATGAAATGATAAAATCACTTCTTGAAGATGTAGCGACGTGGCTGAAAGTATGCGGCACAAACAAAGAAAAATTAAATAATATGGCATATGTCATGTATCAGCTTGGATATTTGGTCTACGATATTAATTTTGAAAACTATCGTCGGTTACAGATTCTGTGTATTTGTTGGGGAAATGCCTGGGGACTCAATCTAACGTGGTACCAGGCAGCACTATTTGTGGATGACCGTTTTCCCTTGTTTGAAAGAGGAAGCAGATGGACCTATAGTGATGACTTTTATCGTTTTGTTCAATCCGAGAAGCAAAGGATTCGAAGCAAGGGTCCTACAAGTTCTTTAGATGACTTGATCTGGGCCCTCTCTTAAAGGCAAAATTTTATCTCTTGGAGTATTGGGGGCGCTTGCGGGCTTTGCGGCGTCCGACTTTACGGCGCTCTTTTTCTCTGGAATCTCTTGTGAGCAACCCAGACATTTTAAGTGGCTTGCGTAGATCAGGATTCATGGCGATGAGTGCTCTAGAGATTCCATGCTGCACAGCTTGTGCTTGTGCAGAAGTTCCGCCCCCATCAATTCTTGCAGCCACATCAAATTTTGCAACAGTGCCGGTGACTTGAAAAGGTTGATTAACGGCAAGCTGAAGGGCTTCGCGGCCAAAGTATTGTTCCATTGGCTTTTCGTTAAGAGATACCGTGCCTGACCCTGGCAAAAGTCTAACCCTTGCAATCGCGGTTTTACGTCTGCCGGTAGCCCAGAATTCTTTTTTTGCTTTGGCCGCCGCTTTAGTTGCCATTACAGTGCGATCTCCTGAAATTTTTGAGAAAGATGGGGATGTTCGGAACCAGGATAGACTTTTAATTTTTTGATCAATTTGTCTGATAAGAAATTTTTGGGCAACATTCCTTTGACTGCTTTCATGAGTAATGCATCAGGATGTTTTTTCTTTAATTCCTTGGCGGTTTGTACTCGGTAACCGCCAGGGTAACCAGAATGGCGATGATAGAGTTTGTCATCCCATTTGTTTCCGGTCAGTTCAATTTTATCAGCGTTGATAGCAACCACAAAGTCGCCGGCATCGACACCGGGGGTGTAGGTTGGTTTGTGTTTGCCTCTTAAAAGATTAGCAATTCTTGTTGCGGCCCTTCCTAGTGTTTTTCCATCCAAATTAACCAAATGCCACTGGGTTTTGATCTCTTTGGGCTTGAGTCGAAATGATTTTTGCTGCGACATAGGGTGGCACCCATAGACAAAAAGCCAAGGGAAGTCAAGGTGAGTCAATTCAATTTTCTGATTCGTCAATAAGGTGGCGGGTCCTGCCGGCTTTTGGGCCCATCCCCCCACTCGCCTAAGCTCGGAGGGGATTATCCCAAAGCCGTCACCCGCTCATTTTTCAAAACGTATCCCTCGCGCGACTTTCCCATATTGTCTCGTTTACACAACAATGTGTTTCATTTAGGTACACCCTTTTTTTGGATTTGATGAAAAATCGTGTGGTTTCAATGATTTAGGGGTTGATTTTTGGGCACACTTTTTGCTATAAGGAAAGGCAAGCAACTTTTTTAGAAAATTACCGATAACTACAGTGAAAGGAGGAAATATGGCAGATCCAAGAGTTTCCAAATGTAGTCAGGAGGGTGCGGAATACTTTGCGGGAATGGGCGCATACATGCTACTTCCCAATGCTGGTGCAGAAGCTAAAAGTCGAGCACAAGCAGCAGCCGACATTTGTACCAAAGAAACAAATGTTCCGCATACAGTTACGACGGTGAGCAAATCAGAGTATGACGGACAGACTAGATTGGTAAGCACTTATTACAAAGTCATCAGAGGCGGATAACTTTTAAAGTTTCTTGACAGTCTCATTAAAATCACTATCTACAGCGCATGCCGATCTACGAGTATCGTTGTGCATCTTGTAATAAAGATCACGAAATCATCCAAAAATTCAGTGACGTCCCACTAAGCATTTGCCCTGCGTGTGGTGGAAAACTGGAGAAAAAACTTTCTCTGGGGGGCTTTCAGTTAAAAGGGGGCGGTTGGTATAAAGATGGCTACACTTCTTCAAAACCTGCCAAAAGTGCCAAACCATCTGATAAATCGGATAAACCAGCCGAAAAAAAATCAGAAGAAAAGCCTAAGTCTGAAGAAAAGCCAAAAAAGGAAACAGCACCGGCTAAACCGAAGCCAACCGCTGAATAATTTTTTCCAAGGCCTTTGCCACTTGCTCCATCTCTTCTTGAGTCGTTTCGAAACTGAGTGAAATGCGAATGGTCCCTTTGGCTTTTTTAGTGTTCAGTCCCATTGCCTTCAAAACGTGGGAGGGTTCCAGTGTTCCTGCGGAACAGGCAGAACCGGTTGATGCAGCAATCCCTTCTTCACTCAACAGGAGGCAGATCGCTTCTCCGTTCAAGCCTTCAAAAGAAAGGCTGCTGGTATTTGGTAAACGTTTGGCATTCTTGCCATTGATTTGCGTCCAAGGGAATTTTTGGATGATTTTTTCTTCAAACTGATCTCTGAGAATTTCGATCGATCTCCAGATTTTTTCAGAAATTCTTTTTTGGGCAAGTTCCGCCGCTTTGCCGAGTCCCACAATGCCGGCGACATTTTCGGTTCCTGCTCTGCGTCCGCGTTCTTGGTGTCCTCCTAAAACTAATGGGTTTATTTTTGTGCCGCGGCGAACAAACAGGGCACCGATTCCCTTTGGAGCGTGAAACTTGTGACCTGAAATAGAAAGGAGATGGACGGGAGCTTTTCGCAAATCAATCGGAATTTTTCCCACAGCCTGTGTAGCATCGACATGAAGCGTAATATTTTTGGAATCACAAATTGTTGCAACTTCTTCGATCGGAAACAAAACTCCTGTTTCGTTATTGGCCCACATAATGGAAACGAGTACGGTTTCTTTTTTGGTCGCAGCTTCAAGCTGCTTGAGATCTGGGTTCCCGTTCGAATCGACACCAATGTAAGTTATGTCGTATCCTTCCTTCTCAAGACTTTGGCACAAGCCACTAACACTGGAATGTTCGACTTGAGAGGTGACGACATGTTTCTTTATGGGATTGGCTTTCAGGGTTCCTAGGATTGCTAGGTGAGTGCTTTCAGTGCCGCCACTCGTAAATGTTATTTCGTTGGCTCTTTGAGCCTCAATGAGTTTGGCAACTTGCTCTCGTGCCTTATCTAGATGAGGTGCAACCTGAGCCCCAAACTGGTGAAGGCTCGAGGGGTTTCCCCACAGCTCCGTGTAGAAAGGAAGCATGGCTTCCAAAATTTCTGGAAGGACGCGCGTGGTGGCATTGTTGTCCAAATAGATCACAGCGAAGAGTGACATATGGTGCCAGACACCCTATGTCAATAGATGTAGATTTAAGAGATTTTTGGTTGGCGCAAGATATTGACCATCGCGACGGCGTAACCAAGAACACTGGGGACATAATTTTGCGTTTCGCGAAAAGGAGGGATGCGCATGCCGTATTTTTCAACGTTTCCTTCGCCTGCATTGTAACCCGCAAGAGAAAGCTCCACATTGCCGTTAAAACGGTTGAGCAGCCAACTTAAATATCTTGTCCCTCCTTCAATATTTTGGCGTGGATCAAACGAGTTGGTCACACCAAAACGGCGTGCGGTTGCCGGCATCAGTTGCATCAAGCCTTTGGCGCCGGCGGGGGAAACGACTCTAGAATTTCCTCCCGATTCTTGCAAGATCACAGCACAAATAAGTTCAACTGGAATGTTGTGTCGTCTGGCAGCATCCTGAATAAGGGGAGCAAAATGGGCAAGCTTCTGAGCTTGTCCCACGGTAATTTGTTGTGGTTTTGCTCGATGATGGGGAAAGTGAGGCAGGCTATGACTGGCTGCCACACGCCTTTTTTGCATTTCTTCACTAAAGGATTTTCCGGCTTCTTTAGTTGTTTTACGGGCAGATATTGGCCCAAAAAATTCAGCGAGCTTTTTATGCGAGATCGGAGCTGTCATAAATCCATTATAAAGTGTTTAAACCCCTAAAAACAAGGGTTTTGCGCACCTCTACCTCTCCCTACTATTATCGGCTATTAGGTGACCTAAAGTTGCTTTTATGGTGGCGTGACCAAAAAGGTTCGTTGTTCAGTCAGATGGCGGTCGGAAAAGCGGTCGTGCAGGACAAGTACAAGAGTATAGTGACCTGGCTGGGCATTGGGGGGAAGAGCCAGAGTATTCATAATTTCCAAGGGGATTTCGGGATCTTTCAAAAGCTGATGAAAATCGACAATCGTTTCTTGTTTAAAACCGATCTGATTATCGGGATAACGGACGATTAAATCTTCTTGCACCCAAGCTTCGTTGTTGCGCACTGCAAAACCGGTCATATCAAATGAGAAAAGGATCGTCTCGCCCGGTTTAAATTCAGCATTTTTTCTTGGTGCAGTTCTATCCGACTCTAAAAAATTAAAGCGCTTGATAAAAAGTCCCTGCGTTGAAGGAATGCTTCGGCCGCCTCCGACATTGATTGTAAAAACTTTGGAAAGAAAATCGATTTTGAAAAAGGGTGTGATGAAACTTCTAGGATTTTGCATGCCAGCCAACCAGACACCGATAATTGCGATCAGTGCTACGGCAAATCCAATCAAGACGTGCAAAGAGCGTTTTTCATAAACGACAACCGTGCCGGCTGCTAAATCAGAAGGTCTTTGATTTTTGTTCGATAAAAAGAGAGTGAGCCATCCAATTGGATTGGTGTCGAAGAGTTTGAAAAAAGCCCTCAAAATGGCCTGAGTAAAACCGATTGGTGTTCCTTCCTCCGTTGCCAATTTACATCCAAAAATCCATAAGCCGATCGTTGTTTGGAACAAACCCTCCCACATCAAATGCCAAAGCAGATAAAAGAGTGGCGTAAGAAGAAGAATCAAAAAACTGAAAATAGGGCGCTTGTAATCAATGAAAAGCAGTAGGCCACCGATAAAAGCAGCGCTAAAAAGGAGATCAATAAAACCGGTAAGCAACCGAACTGTCGCGGAAGCACTATTTCCCGAAACCCTCACTCTCTGTGGTGCCCTGGCATAATGTTTCATCACAACTGTTCCAGCTACAAAGTCACCCAGGCGTTGTTTGTTGGAAGATTTTTCGAGCAAGACCCAGGTGGGGAAGAAAAGAAAAAGATAGTCGATCGGTCTTAAAAAATTGCGGATGGCAATCGAAAGAAGGGAGGCTTGGCCACCCTCTCTGTTGCGGACACTCAATCCTGCAAAGAACTTTCCAAGACTGGTGAAAAAAGCACCTTCGCTGACAAAAAAGTATAAAAAAGCAAGCAGGGTAAAAATGGTGTGAAAAATAATGGCATGACCTTCTTTTGGAAAAGGTCTTAATAATTCCCCCCAAACGAGTGTGTTATAGCCAAGCAGGCAACCCCAATAGAGATAGCCTAAAGCTAAGATATCCAACAGTCCTGCGGCGGCTCGATCTTTGATAGAGGCAACATTGAGACCTGTGCGAGGTAGCGGTGTTGCCTCTTCTTCTGGAAAATTTTCGATGTTAGCCAATGTGTTTGTGTCGAATTCTTTTTCAGGTTGTGGAGGGGTGACTTCATCGAAGACCTCTTTGAATTCTTCGGGAGAGGCCATCTCGGTTGCTTCATCATCTATCAGATTTTTTTCATCAGCCATTATTTTAAAATTCTCCTTGCAAGTCTGGGGTCATCCGTAAAAATTCCATCAACGCCCATTTCTTTGCACCTTTTTATTTCCTCTTCCGTGTTGGCAACCCATGTATTCACTTTAAATCCTTTACTTTGCCACTTTTTGACCAACGCGGCATTCGTCCATTTCAGCCAAGGATGCACCCCACGAATCGAAAACAACTTATCAAAAATTTCGATCGGAACAAGCCTAAATCCTCTTTGATAAAGAATGAGAGAACGTGGCAAAAGGGGAAAATATTTTTTGAGTATAAAAAGATGGCGCCAATAAAAAGAAGAAAGCAAAATTTGATCATCGGCCAAGATTTCTTGAGCAAGCCCCGCAATAATTCTGGGGCCTATGCCCATGAGACCTTTCTGGGCTTTGATATCTAGAATGACCTTTGTCTTTGTGGGCCGAGTCAACTCCAAAACTTGCGTAAGGTTGGGAATTCCTAATTCTTTTATTTCATGCCATGTTTTGTGGCGGACAAAACCATTCCCCAGTTTCAAAATACTTAAATCGTCATAGTGAGTCACCACGGGGATTTTGTCTTTGGTCAAAACACAATCGAGTTCGATTCCATCCACACCGATTTCGAGGGCCTTTCGAAAAGCCTCCATCGAATTTTCCCGTGCCTCTTTGGAGGCACCTCTGTGTGCAAAAATTTTCATATAATGTAGTGAGAAAGTGACGGGTTCTGCCCCTCCGTGTTGCCGTGGGGATCCCTAACTAAACCCCACGGCCAACACTCCGGGTCACCCATCACTTTCTCACTGCTTTTCTTATAAATTGCCTAGTTCGTATTGGCAAAGTGCCAATGTTGTAATCGCGGCCGTTTCAGCACGTAAAATTTGGCGACCCAACGTTACTATTTTCGCCCCATTTTTTTCAGCGAGTGCTACTTCCTCTTTTGTGAAGCCACCTTCAGGGCCGATGATTAAAAGGAGTTTTGTCGGATCGAGTGTTTGAAAGACAGTGTTAAAAGAACTTTCTTTTTCCTCTTCCCAGGCCAACATCACGCCTGAGAACCCATCGAAGTTTTTTACTAACGCTTCGAAAGAAATGACAGGATCGATTTTTGGAGGGGTGATCATTCCCGATTGCTTAGCTGCTTCCATCGCAATTTTTTCAAACCGAGCCAATTTTTTGGGGGTGGCCGATTCATGGTAGTGGGGGATTGTTCTTTCTGAAATAAAAAGAATGAACTCACCGACTCCAAGTTCCACCCCTTTTTGGAGGACTAATTCCAGATGATCGTGCTTGAGGAGGGAGATTCCTAAAATGGGTGAGGGGGCAGCTTTTTGAAGAAGTTTGCGGTCCAACAGCTTTAGATTCACCGTTTTTCCACTCAACGATTCAATGACGCTGACATATTGATATTGGCCATCGCTCAAAAAAACACGGTCCCCTTTTTTGTAGCGCAAAACCTTGATGAGATGTTTGGCCTCATTGCCGGTCAGCGTAGTGGTGTTGCCTTGTATATTTCTGGAATCAATCAAAAATTGAGGCATAAATTTTCTTCGATTGGTATTTTCGAACTGGCTACCTGGCGCTGAGGATGCTGAAAGGACGCGGTATTTTTTGGGACGGCCCAAAAAATCCGCTCATCTCTCGCTCATTTTGGCATTAGATCCCGGCTGCTAAAATGAGCTCCGAGATGCCTTTCATCACCCTCATCGCCACGCCAGTTCGAAACAACTATCTCGCCAAACTGTTGACACACCACTATCATATGTTAATTGTTCTAACAACAAGCTTGATGGGACTTTGTCCGAAGCGAGTTCGTTCTCAATCGCGTGAGCGAGCTGGGTTTGAAAGGCCTCTCGGAGCCACGCCGAACCCTATGGGGGTTATAACAAACGGCGGGGCGAGAGCGGAATGGGTATTTTGGGGTGCTCCACAAAATAACCCATGTCCTTTCAAACCCAGTGAGCGGAAGCGATTGGAAAGGGATTTCAAAGAAATATGCGTTATGCAGTTGGCATCGATGTCGGTGGAACCCATCTTCGCGTAGCCTTGGTGGACGAGAAGGGGACACTTCTAAAAAAAGAGATGAAAGTAGTTGCAGGTTCGCGCGATCCACTTCCTTTTTTTGATCAGGTCAAGGTGTTGATCAAAAAAGTTGCCGGTGATCATTTAAAAAAACTTTCTGGGATCGGCCTTGGCCTTCCTGGCATTTGCAATCAAAAAGAAGGTTTGATTCATCAGCTACCTCATTTCCCAACCTGGCGTGATGTAGCGGTGGCAGAAATTTTTAGAGAGTCTTTTGCTTGTCCCGTTGTTTTTGACAATGACGCCAATATGGCGGCTTTAGGTGAAAAATGGTTGGGTGCTGCAAAAAGTTTTTCCTCTTTTATCATGCTGACTTTGGGAACAGGTATCGGAGGAGGACTCTTTTTAAATAATAAATTATGGCAAGGCGAAGAAGGGTTCGCCGGTGAAGTAGGGCATATGGTGATTGAAATGAATGGGCGCTTGTGTGCCTGCGGAAAAAGGGGATGTTGGGAGATGTATGCGTCATCAGGTGCGGTGCCAAATGGGACTACTGCAAAAGATTTGGCAAATCAGGCCAGCAAAAAAGAACCGGCCGCATTAAAATTTTGGGAAGAGTTTGGAAGTTATTTGGGATTGGGCATTATTAATCTGGCCAACATCACCGGTGTCAAACATTTTGTGATCGGTGGAGGCATTGCGAATGCCATCCCCTTTTTTTTAGAGTCCACAAAAAAGACCATTCAAAAAGGGTCATATGCCCGCATGGCAATTCATACCGTTGTTGTCCCTTCCCAGCTCGAGGGCAACGCCGCCCTCCTGGGCAGTGTCTCTACATTTTTCCTATAGGTCATGGTGTGAAGGAAAAAGTTTTGTCCAACCCCACTCCTGACCGAAAGCGATTCTCATCAACCTAACCAGAAGCCTGACACGATGTGTTAAAAGAAAAGCTTGAACCTCTTACCATAAAACCTTAAAATTTAAAGAGAAAGGGGGCTATATGGTTAAATTTTTTGAACCGGTTAAGGACCTCGTAGCAGGCCTCTACGATGTCTTTCATGACGCGGCAGAAAAAGCCTGGAGTCTAGCCAAGCCGGTCCTTTTCGTTGGACTTGCCATAGATCTTGTGAGCGGCAAACTCGGCTGGATCACCCAAATCCTGGAATATTATCGCCAGGGCCTGGCCTATACTGCCGGTGCGTCACATTTTGTCCTCATACTCGGTGCGTTGATGGTTCTTTATTTCTTTAAGAAGTAAGAGGACTCAAAATGGGAGTGGGCTTGCCACCGTTGTAAGAGATTTCTTTCAAGTCTCTTAGCGGTGGCTTTTATTTTTCGAAACCTATTGTGCTTTCGACAATAAAGTTAGGGCGGTTTTTAACTTCGTCGTGGATCCTTCCAATATAGAGTCCTAAAAAACCGGTGGTGATAAGTTGTGTTGCCCCCAGAATGAGAATGATCGCGATGATGGTCGTCCAACCAGGGATGTTGATTCCTATAAAGAACATGATCAGAACAGCGACAAGATAAAGAAAGGATAAAATAGCAACACTAAAACCTAAATAAAGAGCTAGTGTCAAAGGAGCGGTTGAAAAACCGGTGAGCCCCGCCAGAAACATTTTTAGGGGGCCTCCCTTAAAAAGAGGGTAGTGATCTTTTCCGGCAAACCGTTTTTCACGGTCGTAAAAAACAGCGACCTGTTTGAACCCAGCCCAGGTGACTAATCCTCGCACGAAAGGATCTAGTTCCTTGAGACGGATCAATTCATTGACGACACGACGAGCCAAAAGTTTGAAGTCGCCGGAATCGAGCGGCAACTTTATTTTTGAAACTCGGCCAAGAAAGCGGTAAGCGCGCTTCGTCAACCACATTTTAAAAGCCGATTCGCCTTGTCTGCTAAGCCTCGTTGTATAAACGACATCGGCTCCCTTTTGAAACTCCTCTAATAACTTTGGAATGAGTTCCGGTGGGTCCTGAAGGTCGGCATCCATATAAACAACGGCATCTCCCTTGGAATATTTCATTCCCGCCAAAACACAGGTGCCATTCCCAAAAACTCGCGACATATTGAGGACCTTTATATTTGAATCTTCTTTCGCTTTTTCTTTCAGAATTTCAAAAGAACGGTCGGTCGAGTCGTCGTTGACAAAGATAATTTCATATTCGATTCGTAAGGGCCTAATCGTTTTCTGTAATCTGGAAATCAGCTCGCCTAAAACCTCTTCTTCGTTTCGAAAGGAAATGACAACCGATAAAAGCATAATGTGTCGCTCCATACTATGACTTCTTTATTCTGTGAAGGAGTTTAATTGTCTCTTCGTTTTCATCTCTTTCCCCAAACTTTTTGAGAAAATGTTTGTAGCGGATGGGGGAATTGAGATCCCAGTTTAAAACAGGAATTTTAGTATCGATCACTTCATGGTCGTATCCTGTTCTGTTCCATTCCTGAATCATTTCTTCTCGGGTCAGATGGGGTCCCCGAGCCATTTTTACCAAATGAGGCCCAATCCACCAATCGATAGAGGATTTATCAACATAGTGTTGAGCCAAGGGAGGTTCTTTTGGGGCGATTTCTTCTGGCCTGACGAGATAAGCCAGGGGGATATCCGAATGGTACTGCCAAACCGGTTGGTTGTGGTTTAAATAAACATATTCTCCTGGCTTCCAGTGTGTCTTCATGAGTTGAGGCAGAATTTTTGCCGGGTCTTGGTACTCTATAAAATAATAGTTTTTCAAGGCTAGCCATTCTTCTTTGAAAGCCATCTTTTTTAGATCGAAGGAATCAGCTTGAAGCAGATTGGTCGCCCAAAAGATTCCAAACAAGAAGGCCCCCGCCAGTTTGTTTTTTTGATAAATTTGGACAAGCGTTGCCGCCATCAAAAAGCAAAAAAGAGGGATAAGTTGTAAATTGAATCTCAAAACATCAAAATTTAAGAGAGCAATCCCCAGCCAGGCGAAAAGAATGCTGCAAGCGACTAATAAAAGAGTGGATCGGTCTACAACGGACCATTTGTTTTTTACCCACCAATAAATCCAAAGAAGTAACAAAATCAGTGGGCAGATTTGTCTGTTGAAGTAAAAAATGTGTGTTCCCAGCTTTTTAAAATATTGTAACAGGGTTGGAAAGGTACTCATTGCAAAGACTCGGTCTTCAAATGCCCCGATTAAGAAGAAGGGGAGGCAAAGAAGAATGAGAGTGATTCCAGTGGTGAAGAAAAATCGAAAGCGTGCTTTTTCCCACTTGGCAAAGAAAAGTGTGTAAGCACCCAAGCCCAGCAAGCTTAGAGCCGCCGTAAAATAATTTGAGTGAAAGAGAATGATCAAACCGAGCGCGAAAAGTGGCCAACCTTTCTTGCTATTTTCCCATTTTTGATAACCGAGCAACAGGATGGAAAAGGAAAAAAAGACGATTGGCCAATATTTGGACTGGCGCATGTAAAGGATCACCCATGGATTGGTTCCAAAGAAAAAAAGGGTCAAGAATGTTATAGCATGGCTTTTTGTCCACCTCCGTACCAGTAGACCAATGGGTACCAAGGAGAGCCACCCCAGGAAGGCACAAGGAAACCTGGCACTCCATTCTGAAATGCCAAAAATTTTAAAGCTGGCGGCGCGTAGATAAAACAAGGGCCAGGGGTCCATAAACCAAAGATAGTTTTTGGTCGATTCCCTGCCGGCCCATTGGGTTATAAATTTTGAGTCGATGAGTGCGACCGGAAATCCGGTTTGCAAAACCGATT
Source organism: Deltaproteobacteria bacterium RIFCSPHIGHO2_01_FULL_43_49 (assembly GCA_001798075.1). Taxonomy (GTDB): domain Bacteria; phylum UBA10199; class UBA10199; order SPLOWO2-01-44-7; family SPLOWO2-01-44-7; genus SPLOWO2-01-44-7. The sequence goes on from MGRG01000008.1 coordinate 278,481, forward strand.
GGGAAAGAAGGGCCAAGTCGGCTTCATCTTGCCAAAGACTGAATTTATCCAAACGGTAGAAGACCAAAAAACCAACAACAACAAAAAGCAACCCGTAAGCTACTAACCATTTTTTAGAATAGGGTTGCATTTTCTGAGTGTCGCAACTTATAACTTTCCCCCATGTCTCGCAAGCGTCTCTTTTTTTATTTGGGTTTGATTTGCCTTTTGACGGTTTTGCTGCGTATTCCATCACTGCTAGTCAATTTTCATAATATTGATGAGAATGAAGTTGCATTAGCCGGAAGGATTCTTGCAGAAGGGGGACTTCCCTATCGTGATTACATGATTTATCAGCCCCCACTCCTCTACTATTTTTATGCATCCGTGATCAAACTCATCCCCACTCCTGAGTTGGCCGATTCGATGTGGTGGGTTCGTTTTGTGATGCTTTTTTATGTAGCCCTCACCAGTGTTGCCATTTATTTTGTGGGGCGAAGGGCTTTTGGGGACCCCAAGAAAGGCCTCTTCGGAGCCCTCTTTTTTGCTGTTTTCTCCACCACCTACCTCCCACAAGATATGCTCGCGGCCAACATTGAAATTTTTATGGTTCTCCCGATGACTCTTTGCCTTCTTTTTTTCCTGCGAGAAAACTATTTTATTTCCGGCTTGTGGCTTGGGCTAGTGATTTTGTGCAAATATAATGGGGGCATTTTACTTCCAGCACTTGGGTTCACTCTTTTGATGCAGAAGCGCTGGAGATGTGTGTGGCCACTCTTTCGCGTGGTGGGGGGGAGCGTTCTGGTTTTTGCCCTTTGGGTTCTTTATCTGCAGCGTAGCGGGGCCATGCCTTATGCCCTGCGTTGCTTTGAATATATTTTGACCTATGCCCAAGGACCTTCGCAAAATGACCTGCCCTATATTATTTTAAAATTTTTGTTGCGCACGTTTCTCATAGGTTTCAGTGGTTTTGGACTTTGGTATTTTGCCATCAAGGCTTTCCGTTCTGCTTTAGGTCGCCCTGCCTTTGTTTTTGTCTTGTGGATCTTGTTTGGATTTTTGGCAATTGTTGCAGGAGGGAGAATGTATTTTCATTACTACCTGATCATTTACCCTCCGTTAGCCCTCCTGGCCGGGGAACAGGTTGTTTTCTTTTTGGAGCGGCTTAAAAATCTTCCCTTTGAAAAGGGGATGTGGCGGCTGACCCTTTTCATTTTGATGCTTTCCATTCCCGTGACCGGTTTTACCGCCTATGCCACTTACAAACCGTTTCGTCCCAAATCTAAAAGGGATGAATGGATTTATGTGGTCGACTACATTCGAGATCGCACTAAAAAAACCGATCCAGTTTTTGTATGGGGCTATTGCCCGCAAATCTATACAGCCTCAAATCGCCCGATGGCCAGCCGTTTTACCACCTCCGATTATTTGACCGGAAGGACACCGAAAACGGCGGGGCTTGAATATGATCCCAAAACGCCAAACCCTCCCTCTGTTTGGAAAAAATTGATCGGTGATTTTACAACCCCTTCTGTTGTGATTGATTATGATACTTCAGAAAATATTTTTCCTGGGAGTTGGGATTTGTTGATGGAGGATTTTAAAAAGAGCTCTCCAGAATTGATTGTAGATACGTCGCCCTCCAATTATCGGATGTACGGTCGTTATCCCATGAGTAAATTTCCCTTACTTTCTGACTGGGTGAAAAAAAATTATCGCTTTGAGGCCTCCATCCGCGGCATGGATATCTATCGAAAGAGAAAATGATCGGGATTGTCATACCAACTTATAACGAAAGAGAGAACCTCCCTTTGCTGGTTGAAAAAATATTTGCATTAAAAATTCCCAATGTCACGCTCATCATCGTGGATGATAATTCTCCCGATGGAACAGGTGACATTGCAGAAGAACTCGCCAAAAAATATGGAAACATAGAAGTGTTGCACCGCAAAGTATTTGGTAGGGCCACAGCAGGTTTAGACGGTTTTAAGAAGGCGCTTGCGAAGGGTGCGGAACTCATTATGGAAATGGATGCCGATCTTTCTCATGATCCAAACGACATCCCCAGATTTTTAGAGGAAATCCAAACGTGCGATGTCGTGATTGGATCGCGCTATGGTGCGGGCCGTATTGTGTACCGGAGTTGGTTTCGAAATTTCTTGAGTGATTTTGCGAATATTTATAATCGCACCCTTTTAGGGCTCAAGATACGAGATGTTTCGGGCGGTTTTAAATGTTATCGAAGAAAGGTCCTCGCTTCACTGGATTTGAATCGATTTATCTCAACAGGATATACAATCGGAGCTGAAACGCTTTATCGCATTTCCAAAAAGGGTTTTAAAATCAAAGAGATACCGATTATTTTTAGGGACCGCACCTACGGCGCCTCGAAATGTACTTTCAAGGTGATGCTCAATTATGCCTATAAAATCTGGCAGATTCGTTTTTTTTAGGTACCAGGTACCTTTTGTTAATACTTGAGATGATGATAGAATGTGTTGCAAAAGGTGCCTGGTACCTATGATCTGTCTAATCGATAATTACGATTCTTTTACTTACAACCTCTATCAGGCTCTGGTTGTTTTTAACAAAGAGGTTCAGGTTGTGCGCAATGATCAGGTGACTTGCGAAGAAATTTTGAAATGGGAGCCTTCGCATATTGTCTTATCGCCGGGGCCAAAAACTCCAAAAGAGGCTGGGATTTGTCTGGAACTGATCCAAAAAGTGAAAGGGGAAATTCCTCTATTGGGAGTTTGTCTGGGCCATCAAGCCATTGCCATGGCTTTCGGGGCACAGGTTATTCAAGCCAAACAAATACTCCACGGAAAAACATCGAAAATTTTTCACACGGGGGAAGGAATTTTTGAAAATGTCCCAAACCCTTTTGAAGCAACACGATATCATTCTTTAGCGGTCAGTCCGGAACAATTTCCTGAATGTCTCAAAGTGTTGGCGAATACAGAAGATGACGAGATCATGGCTTTAGCCCATCGCGAATATCCAATCGTGGGTGTTCAATTCCATCCAGAATCGGTTTTGACAAATGTCGGTTCCTCATTGATCAGAAATTTTCTGGCTTATTGATTATGATTGGCTCAGAATTGCAGGGACATCGATTGGTTCGACAATATAAAATCCCCCTGCTTGGCCAAGTTTTGCAAGATACTCCATGAGAAATGCTTTATAGGGGGAGCAGAAATCTGGTTTGCCACACTCTTCTTCTTTGAGACTGACTAACAGCTCTCTTTGAGTTCCTTTGGGGGGCCTGGCATAGGTTACCATCCAAAATTGTTCATCGCTTGATTCTATCTTGCGCCCTCGCTTAGCAAGTCGGTATGTGCGGATCATGAAGCGGGGGGTTTTTTGCATTTCGAACTGGTTGATGTCGAATAAGATGGAAGGAAAAGAACGGTTATCTGTAAAAGGGCCTTCATTTTGTGGGGCATATCGGTTGAAATAGGCCGTTTGCCTGATAATAAATTCAACACTTAATTTGTGTAACCCATCTCTCACCAGAAATTTTCTTCCATCGTCCAATTGAATTTCAGTCATTTCCATATTGCTATATTTTCTAGGATCAACCGTTCTGACCCAATGGGCATCTTGAGTTACATGAATTTTACCCGAATGTTCCGGCCACTCCCTGCTAGCTTTAAGGTCGGGTCTTTCTTGGGTGGTTTGCAGGATCGATTTTGGCTCCACTACCGGAATTTCCATGGCAAAGGGAAAGGCAGTATCCCGAAACCTCGTGAAGCTGCCTTGAGTACGAAGGCTTTTGGACCAAATGATTTGGCCCCATATTCGTTTGTTCTCGTGAACAAAATTTGCTAGCCATTGGCGAGCTGCGCGAGCATGAAGTGGATTGACCACACTGTCTGTAAAGGCATAGCTGAGGCCGTTAAGAAAAAGTTTTCCAGCGTTTGGATCTAGTGTTCTAACGGTCTTACCAATGCGCAATAAATCGGGCAAGGTGATATCTAAGTCTAATTCTACAATTCCTTGGGCAACGGCATCGGCATTTTCCGCAGGAACACCTGTTGCTGGGCTGTCAGTAGAGCCTGTAGGGGGCGTGAAAAGGTAAAGTGTCGAAGAGGTTATTCGCATACTCTGTCTGTATGCATTGTCGACAGTGCCACAAAAAAGTTGCGTTGAAAATGAAAGATTTGTCGCGTTGAGTTAATTTTTCCTTCGTTTTTTTAACGCAGTGTTCCTTGATCTCATTTTTGAGTCGGTTTAAAAGACAAGTAAGTTTAAGGAGTTATATGGTCGGTGCCGGACAAAACACAATTCCTCTTAAGCCCGTTGTTTTTAGACAAGGGGAAGATCCTGCCAGAGCCTTTGAGGAAATTCGTAAGAATGTTTTGAAACGATTGGGAGAGGAGTTGCCCAAGGCTTTTCCCCGATATGCCCCACAACAATCCAATTTCACCACTGCCGATTCCCGGCTTTTGTCAGACGACAATTTGAGAGCGGCAATTTTTCCTAGGACACCCTTAACTGTCGCGGATATTCCAACAATATCGCCAAAGATTAAACAATCCAAAATTACGGAACAGGAACTGAAAGCATTTGGGGTTGTTGGAAGTTATACAAAGATTAGAGATAAGGAAGAAGTTGACCTCTACGATGTTTATCTACATGCCAGTCTTTTTGTATTGCCGACAACCCTCCCAACTTTGCGGGATGCCCTAGATCACCCTGAGACTTTTAAAGATACACGACCCAATGTTAATGACTCGGGGCGATGTTTTCTCCCCACCCAAGAGGCCGCTTGTTATTTAAAAGTTGGGGCGTTTCGCGCTGGTGGTACCATGGTCCTTGCGAACGAATATGGAGAGGCTAGTCTCATATTTCATCGACATCCTTTTTGCACAGATTCTGCGGGGAACGTTTTTGTTTCGGAAAATGTCCCTTTTATGGATGGACTGAAATTATACCAACCGATTCTCTTCGAGAAAGAAAATGGAGATCAAGAAGAAAGGACCTTATCCCTTGCCAATGGAGTAACCATCTGGGAAGGTCTCGCTGGTTGGGTGATGAGTTCTTCTTTTTTGGCTCCTCACGAGCGTCAGCGGACAACATTTGCATCGGGTGGTGGACTCAATGAGATTTTAGCCGTGTTAAAATATAAGCAAGAGAGTGCTAATCGCAGTGCTATTGTCTCCGGTTCTGTGGCTCAAAATGCCGGAGCAAAAACGCCAGTTGAAAGTCATTAGACTTTTTCTTTGTAAGTTCCGAAAATATAGTCCCACAATGGACTGGTTACTCCAAAACGGTTTGTGGCATCTTGGAAGTGATGTTTGAGATGGGCTTTGCGTTGGGCTTCTGTCCAACCAATCTTCTTTTTGCTGTTGTGAACCGAATAATGGACAAATTCATAATAAAGATAACCCGCTAGAAAACCGGCAAACATGGGGATTCCGGCAGGGCCCAATAATAGGTAGTGAACGGCAAAAATAAAAGAGGCGATGGCAAGACTGGTAATGGATGGCATGACCAAACGGTCTGTCTCATTTGGGAAATCGTGATGAATGCCATGAAAGAGATAAAGGATGCGCTTTCCCCAATTTGATGTTGGCTCATAGTGGAACAAAACACGATGCATGAAGTATTCAAAGAGACTCCAGATCAGGCATCCTGAAAAAGCAAGCAGCGCTATTTGGAGCGTTGAGAATTTGTAAACCAGTGAAGCATAGGTAAGGCATCCGATAAATACAGGACCAAAAAGAAAAAAAGGTGTGTTGTGATGGACATGCGTGAACCACTCACAAAAATCACTTTCGAACAACCTTGTCGACGAAGATTCGTTTTGCATGCGCGTTCTTTTAACTCCATTTTGAATCTTTGTCAAAGAGGGGATCCCAGTGAAGAAGCTATTGCCAAAGTGGCTATCTCGCGCCGAGGGTGATGAAAGTACGTGATATTTTTTGGGATGACCCAAAAAGGACCGCGTCTTTTCAGAACCCGGAGCGGCAGGTAGCCCGTTGGGAAACAGTATTAAAAAAAAACTTGCTGTGGGTCCCTTTCTACGGATCTTGACATTTTTTTGCACTAGGAGTACGGACGCGCCATGTCAGAGGTCCTTAAAGAAGCATATACCTTTGATGATGTTTTGCTGATTCCCGGCGAGAGTCCTGTTTTGCCCACCGATTGTGATCTGACGACACAATTCACACCAAAAATTCGCCTGTCAATTCCAATAGTTAGCGCGGCCATGGATACGGTCACGGAAGCAGAGACTGCCATTGCGCTTGCTCAAACAGGTGGACTGGGTGTGCTGCATCGCAATTGGTCGAGTGAAGAACAAACAGCCGAAGTGACCAAGATAAAAAAATCGGAAGGGGGGATGGTGATTCATCCCGTTACGGTAGAACCCGATCAACCTTTGTCGGAAGCACTTCGATTAAAAAAAGAAATCGGTATCTCCGGATTTTTGGTGGTCAAAGAAGGAAAGTTGGTCGGCATTTTGAGCCGAAGAGATTTTCAGTTCGAAGACAATTTAAATAAACCGATCAGAGATTGCATGACACCGGCTGAGAAATTGATCACTGCACAAGAAGGGATCAAAGTTGAAGAGGCCAAAAGACTTCTTCAGGAAAACAGAATCGAAAAGCTCCCCGTCGTTGATCAAAAATTTAATTTGAAAGGACTGATCACACTCAAAGATTTGGAAAAATCGAGAAAGTACCCCCATTCTTCAAAAGATGATTGGGGGCGCTTAAGAGTCGCTGCCGCAATTGGGACAGGCCCGAATGAAATAGAAAGGGCAGGCCAACTCTTGGAAGCCGGTTGTGATTGTGTGGTCATTGATACAGCGCATGGTCACACGAAATCGGTGATGGAAACGCTAGCCACTTGTTTGAAAACCTACCCCAAAGCAGAATTTGTTGCCGGCAATGTCGCAACAGAGGAAGGGGCGGCAAGTTTAATCAAGACCGGAGCGCATGCCATCAAAGTGGGGATGGGGCCTGGCTCCATCTGCACGACTCGAATGGTTGCCGGTGTCGGTATGCCTCAGCTGACTGCGATCATGTCTTGCGCAAAAATTGCGAAATCTCATGGCGTTCCCGTGATTGCCGATGGCGGCATCAAATTTTCGGGAGACATTGTGAAAGCATTGGCAGCCGGAGCCAACACGGTGATGATCGGTTCCTTGTTTGCGGGAACGGATGAGTCGCCCGGTGAAGTTGTTTTGTATCAAGGGAGAAGTTACAAAGTTTATCGTGGCATGGGTTCTCTTTCTGCGATGCAAAAGGGTGGCAGAGACCGTTATGGTCAACAAAAGGTGGCGATTCAAAAACTGGTCCCCGAAGGGATTGAAGGAAGAGTTCCTCACAGGGGAAAAATTTCTGAGGTGATTCATCAGTTAACCGGCGGCTTGAGAGCGGGAATGGGTTATGTGGGGGCCGCCAACCTCGGAGCCCTTCAGGAAAAGGGAAAATTTGTCAAAATTTCTCCGGCCGGTTTGAAAGAATCCCATGTCCATGATGTCATCATCACACAAGAAGCACCGAATTATCGGTTAGAATAATGATTAGTCCTGAAACGTCTCGAGTTCTCGTTCTCGATTTTGGTTCCCAATATACGCAGCTGATTGCCAGGCGTATTCGGGAGGCCCATATCTACTGCGAAATCCAATCTTATAATTATTCGTTGGAAAACATTCGTAAATTCAACCCAGGTGGCATTATTTTGTCAGGTGGTCCTGCTTCTGTCTGGGCATCCGATTCTCCGAAACCCGATCCTCAAATCTACAAGTTGGGTATTCCCATTTTAGGAATTTGTTATGGGATGCAACTGATTGTGCAAGCCTTTGGCGGTGAGGTGGCCCCCACTGAAAAAAGAGAGTTTGGCAGAGCGAATATCGAATTTGACTCCAAAGAATCGCTTTTCAAGGGGATTAGTTCTCCCATGCCGGTTTGGATGAGTCATTGTGATTACATCACAAAACTACCACACGGTTTTCACTCCATTGCCCACACCGATAATAGCCCCGTCGCTGCTCTGGCTAGCCCCGATCATAAAATTTTTGGACTGCAGTTTCATCCGGAGGTAACGCATACTCCAGAAGGGACCAAACTGATTGGAAACTTTTTGTATCAGGTTTGCGCACTTTCTCCCACCTGGACGATGGCCTCGTTTTCCGAAGAGGCAATCGAAAAGATTCGCAAGCAAGTTGGAAACGAGCGAGTGATTTGCGCTCTCTCAGGCGGAGTTGATTCTTCCGTCGTTGCTGTTTTAATTCACAAAGCGATTGGCGATCGGCTTACTTGCATTTTTGTCAACAACGGCTTGTTGCGCAAAGACGAACCGGCAAAGATCGACCGGGTTTTTCAAGACACCTTTCATATTCCTTTAATTTCAGTCAATTCGGAAGAGAGGTTTTTAAAGAAACTGCGTGGAGTTACGGATCCTGAAGCGAAACGAAAAATCATTGGCCAGGAATTTATTGCTGTTTTTGACGATGAAGCCACAAAACTCAAAGGAATAAAATTTTTGGCGCAAGGGACTTTGTACCCGGATGTGATTGAATCGGTTTCTTTCAAAGGTCCGGCAGCCGTGATCAAGAGTCATCATAATGTGGGGGCCCTTCCAGAAAAAATGGGTTTAGCTTTGGTAGAGCCTTTAAGGGAATTGTTTAAAGACGAGGTCCGTGAGTTGGGAAGTGCTTTGGGAATTTCTCATGAGATCACGGGGCGTCAACCTTTCCCAGGCCCTGGTTTAGGAATTCGGATCATCGGTGAGATTACCAAAGAACGCTTAGAAATTTTGCGTAATGCCGACGAAGTGATGATGCAAGAGATAAAGCGTTCGGGTTGGTATAACAAAGTCTGGCAGACTTTTTGCATTTTGCTTCCCATCAAAACGGTCGGGGTGATGGGGGATGAAAGGACTTATGAAAATGTGGTTGCCTTGCGAGCCGTTGAGAGTCTCGATGGCATGACAGCCGATTGGGCGAAGCTCCCCTACGATTTGTTGGAACGCATTTCCAATCGGGTTATTAATGAGGTAAAAGGGATCAATAGAGTGGTACTTGATATTTCTTCAAAACCCCCCGCAACGATTGAGTGGGAGTGACATCAAATTCAAATTGACATTTATTATTAAATTATAATAATATATGTCATTGTGAAAGTAGATCCCCAAATTTTGTTGCTGTTTCAAACCTTTGCCGCCAAGCATCGGGGCATCTTTACCATTCATGATTTGGAAGGGCTTTTTGGCACCAAACAGCCTGTGGCATTACAGCAGAAACTAAGGCCTTTTTTGCAGGCCAAAATTTTAAGCCGCTTTTGCCGCGGTTTTTATGTTGCGAAAGAATTTGATCTGGAATGGCTTTCTCAGCGTATTGCTCCAGACTCCGCCATCAGCCTGGGGACTGTTTTGTCCAGAGAGATGGTGATCGGTTCCATTCCGCAAAAAACCGTCTACGCCGTCAAGGTTGGTAAAAGCAGGGTTTACAAATCCTCTTTGGGCCAGGTGGTGCATCTGGGATTTACGGGAGGCGATGCAAAGGCAATGATGGCCTTCGGTTATAAAAAAATGGAAAAGTTTATCCGTTATGCCGACAAAGAGAGGGCTTTTTTGGATGCGCTTTATTTTTATCAGCGGGGACACAAATTCTCATTCAATATTTATTCGGACATTCAAGTGAAAAAGCTGGATCAAAAAATTGTAAACCGCTATCTTGTCCGGTATAAAAACCCAAAATTTGTAAAATTCGTCGAGGGGGTTTGTCATGCAAAACATACAGTCTGACGAGGCGTTAAGAATATGGATGATTCACTATATCTCCGAGAAGCTTGGAGCCCATGCTATTTTGAAAGGGGGGATGGTTTTGAGATTGTTGGAATGTCCCCGTTACACCAACGATCTCGACTATGTTTTTATCCCATTCGCATCAAAAAAGGAGATCGCGCCTCTTTTGGAAAGAGTTTTGAAGGAACTTCCGGGAGTTTCCATCCAACATCGAGTCCATTCCACCAATGCACAATTTGACGTTGTTTTGAAAAACGACTTTGGAGTTTTCAAAACCCAGATTGAGGCGAATGTCGCTAAGAGTTGTGAAACCTATCCGTTGAGCACGGGGGATGTTGCTCTTTCATTCCAGCAGGCTCCGCATATTGTGCGTGTGATGCGTCTTGATGTTTTGCTGGCGCACAAGCTGGCGGCCTGGAATGAAAGACGGCTGATGCGTGATTTGTATGATATCTACTTCGTCCATAAAAATTTGAATGAGCTTCCGAATAAGGAAATACTCAGGGAAAGACTGGCGGATATTCATTATGCAAAGAGAACGAAGGGTCGTTCATGGCCAAAAAGCATGAGCCCTGCTGATTTTTGGACCCTTTTTGAGAAAGAGGTTAAAAAAACAGATCCGAAAACTCTTGAAGAAGAATTGCGCGATTTTTTGACCCCCGAACAGCTCGCCGGACTCGACAAAAAAATGCAGGGAGTCCTTCTGCAAATGACCGAAAAGGTACGCTAACCTTATCTTTCCCCCTTGACAGAGTAGAGACTCTCTTCGTTCCACGTCACATTCAACTTTCCCGATAGATCGTGTGAAATATCCTGGAGGGCCGTGGGTTTGTCTGAGGCATGAATGGTGACCCCTTTCGGAAGATGGCGTGCAATGGTGTTGGCGAGATTATGTGGATTGTCTTCTCTTCCCTCGCCATTGGAACAACTCTCCAAAATCAGATCTCCTGTCGGTTTGATGAATCGCTCAAGAGAAATATCTGGAATGGCTTTGTCAAAGTCGCTGGTGTCTATATAAAGTGTTTCATCGTCCATAGTCCCCGATATTACCAAAGCCACACTGCTGAGATTTAAGGTTGTTGCGGTTCCGTGTCCTGACTAGATAATCAGATCGGCCTTGTTTTTGCCATTTTGTGTGGCTTCGGATAGATGACGGTTGATTTGACTCTCTACTCCCGCTTCGTAATAAAAAACCTGATATCCCAGTTCCGTCAGTCGATCCATGAGGGGATATTGTTCAAAAGCATGATTATCAATTCTGGGATAATCAATAACGGCAATAGGTTTGGAAGACAAGGCGTTTGGATTGTGTCTCAATGTTATAATCGAGTGAAGGACCTCCAGAGAGTGAAACCGTTGAATGAATAGGATACCGTAATGATCTCTCAGTGCCCGTTTCCATGTGGCGTAATTGGAGAGAGATTCTTTGGGAAGGAGATCGGTCCAGCCATGAATCTTGACAATGTTTTGCCAGACGATGTTTTGTAATGAAGGGTCGAGGGCTTCCAGCATACCGATATTGACTTGAACTAATTGCGTCATAAAAGCGGGATTTTTTTGAAGAGAGGTATGTGAATATGCATATAGCCAACCTTTGTCTTTTACCACGGTGAGGAAAATTTCTCTATCGGCCTGGAGTGTTGGATCGACGTATTCAAATGCCCATCCATTTTCTTTCACTGCAGCGAGGGCAAATTCTTTGGAAGACCAAAATTGTTCCGGAAAATCTTTCAACCCCTGGGTTTCATCCAGGAGTTTTTCCGCCAGATTGAAACCGTGACGAGAAAGGATTTGGGCAACTCTGTCAAAACGGTTTGGGTACCAGTCTTTAAAATCCTCGAAGGAGATTTGGCCATCACTATTATTATCCAGAATGCTGTCCAATTCGGCTCTTGTCAGTGTATCATTCTTGAGCTCCAACTGGGTTTTTACGCTTGTCGGAAGATCTTTGTGAAGCCCCTCCCATTCCTCCTGTGTAACAACGTCCCCATTGATTTTAAAAGTAGTATTCATTCTCTATATATTATCGGCAAAACGAAGGGAAAAGTTGCTCCGGCTCCGCTGTTTAAAATTCACACAGGATTTCAGGGAGATGAGCAACTTTGATTTGCAGAGTGCCACTAGGCTGCTTTGTCGAAAATCACTTTTCCTGTTTTGACGATCATGCCAAGAAATTCAGTGGGAGAAAGGTTCATTAAATCCTGAGGCCGATACGGTTTTGCTTCGATCAAGGAACATACCTTGATAGCGGCATGCCCCAAAATGAGATAATCCCGCTCGGTGCCCCCTTCAAAATCAGGAGAGATAACGGCGACATCGATATCGCTATAGTCATGCTCCTTTTGTTGTGCATAAGAGCCGTAAACATATACTTTCTCTACACGGATAGTCTTTTGGAGTTCCTTGATGAAAGCTTGAAGCACCGCTTCTAAATTTTTAACTCTTTTTTCAAGCATGTTACAATCTCCTTTGTTTTCTTGAGACAATCACTTGCCTTGCCCTTATTTATCCCTTCCAAAAGTTTTTGTTTGAAATCGATATAGCGTGTATTGAGATAATATTGAGTTAACAAAATTAGAAATTCTATCTGTTTTTCTTCAAAATTTATCTCTGTTAATTTTGCCAAGGAAGGAAGATTGTGAATATAGGGAGGGAGTATGTTAGTTTGTTCCTGAATGATGGCCTTCAAATATTTTTCAACTGCTTGTTGACAAGCAAAAGCAACATACAGGTAACGAGATGACTGGAACATGGCCTCTGCAGTTTCTAAATCATAGTCAGCTTTTTCAATCCACAATTTTGTCTCTCTTTTCATAAATGGGCTGATAGAACCTTAGCCTAAAAATGACCATTCCTCAAGGATATTGAAAGAATAGTGTGGCTCATGCCGTGGATCCACTGTTTACAAACAAGTGCAATTTTGTAATACCTTTTTAGTTGTGTCCAAACTGGCGTGCCGATGGGGGTGATGAGAGTCGTCTCGGAGCTCTACCATACCTTATCGGGATAAAAGTTGGCAGGGTGAGAGTCGAGCGAATTTTTTGGGTCGGCCCAAAAAATATCGCGTACTTTCATCACCCCCAGCGGCAGGTAGACAGTTTGGACACAGTATAGATATGCACCACTCCGACTTTGTCCATCTCCACTTGCACACCTATTACAGTCTTCTGGATGGGGCGTGTCCGATTCATGCATTGGCCGAAAGAGTCCATGAATTAAAAATGCCCGCGGTTGCCATGACCGATCACGGTAATCTTTTCGGCGCCATCGAATTTTATCAAACGATGTCGAAGAAGGGGATCAAGCCGATTTTGGGTTGCGAAGCCTATTTGCTCACCGCCGGTTCCCGTCACAAAAAAGATATCTCCGGCGAAGGTTTTTTGTCGCACATCACATTGCTTGTAAAAAACAGAGAGGGCTATCAAAATTTATGTCGTCTGGTTTCAGCAGGTCACTTGGAAGGTTTTTATTACAAACCCCGCATTGACAAAGAACTCCTAGAACAAAATGCGGAGGGTCTTATCGCTCTTTCTGGCTGTTTGCGCGGTGAGATCCCGATGCTTTTGCAACGGGGCAGTTTTGAGGCCGCCAAACAGGCGGCCCAATATTACGCCAAAATTTTGGGTGAAGAGAATTTTTATTTGGAACTCTCAGATCATGGTTTGAAAGAGCAATCTCAAGTTAGAGAAGGGATTTTGGAGTTAGCCAAAACGTTGGGCCTTCCTCTCGTCGCTACGAATGATGTTCATTATCTTCACCAAAACCACTCCAGCGCCCATGACGCCCTTCTTTGTATTCAGACCGCCAAATCGATTGCCGATACCAATCGCCTTAAGATGAATACGGATCAATTTTATTTGAAATCACCCGAAGAGATGAAGGCCCTTTTTGGAAATTGGCCCGAGGCGATTCAAAATACAATTTTGATTGCGGAGAAATGCAATTTGGAATTGAATTTTAGTACCTATCATTTTCCCAAATTTCAGGCTCCGGCCAACAAAGATTTGCAAACCTATCTGATAGAAAAAGCAACCGAAGGGTTTGAGCAGCGTCTCAAAGAAATTGAAGCCAGACAAAATGCAAAACCCGATCGGGAACTTTATTGGAAACGTCTTCAAGATGAATTGGAAATGATCAAATCAACCGGTTTTGCCGGCTACTTTTTGATTGTGGCTGATTTTATCAGTTACGCCAAGTCTCAGGGGATTCCGGTCGGCCCCGGGCGCGGTTCTGCGGCCGGTTCACTGGTTGCCTACTGTTTGGGGATCACCGACATCGACCCTATCGAACATCATCTCTTATTCGAGCGCTTCATTAACCCAGAGCGCGTGAGCCAACCTGATATGGATATCGATTTTTGCATGCGCCGACGCGACGAAGTTTTGGAATATGTTGCCAAAAAATATGGGAATGTTTCACAAATCATCACCTTCGGAAAAATGAAGGCCAGAGCCGTGGTGCGGGATGTCGGTCGCGTTATGGGGCTTCCTTATGGCGATGTGGATCGGATTGCAAAATTAATTCCCAATACCTTAGGGATCACTCTTGCTCAAGCGGTTAAGATAGAGCCACAGTTAAAGGAATTGAGTGAAAAAGATGAAAAGATGAAACAGCTTTTGGAAATTGCCAAAGTATTGGAAGGATTTCCTCGACACGCCTCCACACACGCGGCCGGTGTGGTGATTTCCGATCAACCGCTTGTCAACTTTTTGCCGCTTTATAAAGGCCAGCACGATGAAATTGTGACCCAATATGACATGAAGGCGGTTGAAAAAATTGGTCTGATCAAGTTTGATTTTTTGGGACTCAAAACGCTCACCGTTTTGGATGACACCATCAAACTGGTTGAAAAGTTGCATGGCAAGAAAGTTGATTTAGCAACACTTCCTTTGGATGACGAACAAGTCTATAAAAATTTGAGCAGTGGCGATACGGCGGGTATTTTTCAACTGGAATCCTCCGGCATGACCGATCTGGTCGCCAAGTTAAAGCCAAACCGCTTTGCCGATTTGATCGCGTTGGTGGCACTTTTTCGCCCAGGGCCTTTGGGCTCCGGCATGGTCGATGATTTTATTAATCGGAAACATGGGCGTACTTCTCTTCGTTATGAATTGCCGGAGTTAAAAGAGATTTTGGAAGATACCTACGGGATCATTTTGTACCAAGAGCAGGTGATGCAGATTGCAAGCAGGCTTGCCAATTTTAGTCTGGGCGACGCCGATCTTTTGCGCCGCGCGATGGGGAAGAAAATCTCGGAGGAGATGGGCAAACAAAGGGAAAAATTTCTGGAAGGGTGCAAAACCAACAAAATTGCCCCTCACAAAGCGGAAAAGATTTTTGAGCTCATGGCCAAGTTCGCCGAATATGGTTTTAACCGGAGTCACTCTGCTGCCTATGCCTTGCTGGCCTATCAGACCGCCTATTTCAAAACCCATTATCCAACCGAATACATGGCCTGCTTTTTGAGCACTGAAATGGGGAATACCGACAAAGTGTTGTTTTACATTCAAGAATGTCAGGCGTTGGGGATCGAGATTTTGCCGCCAGATGTGAATGAGAGCGAATTTCATTTTGGCGTAGTCGGGGATAAAAAAGTTCGATTTGGTCTTGGGGCGGTCAAAAATATTGGCGAGGCGGCCATTGAATCGACTGTTGCCAGTCGCAAAGAAGAAGGGCCTTTTCACTCTCTTTTTGATTTTTGTGAACGGGTCGATGGGAGGAAGGCCAATCGCCGTGTGGTTGAGAGCCTTATCAAATCTGGGGCCTTTGATTTCACTCAAGCGAGGCGCTCACAACTCATGGCGGTTTTGGATCAAGCCTTGGAGGGTGGAACCAAAAGGCAAAAAGAAAAACAAAGCGGACAATTTAGTTTGTTGGATCAATTCAAAGGGACGGACCATAGCCCTGCTTACAAACTCCCAGATATCGAGGATTGGCCAGAAAGACAACGGCTTCAGTTTGAAAAAGAGGTACTTGGGTTTTATTTAACCGGTCACCCTTTGGCACAATTTGAAAAACTCCTTTCACAATATGCCACGGCTGATTGCGTGCAGATTGGGGATCTTCCCGACAAACGAGAAGTCAGGGTGGGTGGGATTGTTTCGATCATGCGTGAGATCAATACTAAAAAAGGGGATCGCATGGGTTTTGTAACGCTCGAAGATTTGAAAGGTTCTGTGGAGGTTGTCGTGTTTCCCGAACCCTATCAAAAATCGCATCACTGGCTAAAAAGTGATCGCCCGATTTTAGTGATTGGTAATGTGGATGAAGGAGAAGAAACGAACAAAATTATTGCGAAACAGATTTTACTTTTGGAAGAAGCCCCACAACATTTAACGAAAAGTATTCATTTTAAATTGGCAGCGCCGGAAGTGACACCGAAACAGCTACAGGCCTTGAAAACGGTTTTGGCTCGCTTCAAAGGGCCTTGCAATGCTTATCTGCATGTTGTGATTCCCAATGAATCCGAAACCGTTTTGAGACTCCCTGAAGACCTCAAAGTAGATCCTTCTCCCCAACTGGTCGACTCGATCCAAAAACTCTTCGGCCACAACGTCACCTGGTTTCAGGGCTAAGATCACCCTCACCTCGAATCCTCTCCCCTCGAGGGAGAGGAATAAAAGGAGAGGGGGTATCATAAGCAACTTTTAGGTGCTCTGAGCCGATAATAACTATAGTATGACGGACAAAGTCTATTTTAAGCCCAAGGAACCTGATACCCACGAGTTTTTGCGGCAAATTGGCCTTTCAGAAACACAGATTTCTAAAGGGTACGTTACGACTGGAGAAAATTGTGGGGAAGGTAAAATAGATATCAGTTCGTTAAAAGAGTTGGCGACCACTGAGCCTCCCCCTGAAGGGGCGACAGAGGAGCAGAAAAAAGATTTCTACGGCATTAAAGAGGAGATTGGTGAGGATGGCTTTTACCGGACTGCTACCTTGAGTCCTAAGGAAGCGAAAAAGGGTTTGGACCTTATAAAGTCTCATGGCCTTCAAAAAATCCAAGGCCTCTTTAGAATGAGTTGCAGCGAATCCGATAGTATTCTCAATAATCTCCTAGGGAAACAAGTGGAGAGAGGCTTTTTTGGAGCTATTATTGGTGCGGATGCGGATTGCCCTTATAGTAATCGCTTTACACCCAATGAGGTTCTGGGCATTTATTATTCCCCAAAGCTTGTTCCAAATTCCGTAGCTGATGCCACAAAGGCTGTCGTGGAGGTCACGAATTTTCCAGAGAGTTCCGGAACGGCTTTTTTCATATCTTCAGAAGGCGATTTGCTTACGGCGCGCCATGTCCTCTACGATAAGGAAAGTGGTAAATTTCGAGAAGGTAGCAAGATAAGAGCAGGGGATCATCTAGTACCAATCCTCAAAGAACAAGTGATTAGCGAAGACAAACGCTTGGATCTGGCCCGATTGCAAATAAGAGAACTCAAGGGACAACCCTATCTTAAAATGGGAAAGAGACCGACACTTGGAGAAAATGTTTGGGCCATTGGTTTTCCCGCTCTATTGCCTATAATCGGTGAAGAAGTCAAACCCCTATCAACATTGGGAACAATTCGAACTGATGAGACTGTCGATCCTTACCGTGTTACAACTAACGCCCGAGTCAAAAGGGGAAACAGTGGTGGCCCGCTTATCAATGAAAGAGGAGAATTTGTTGCAGTCGTGCATGCTGTCACAGTGACCACATATACAGGGCCAACCAATACATTCCTTAGGCAAGAAAAATATTCAAATGCCTCCATTCCTCCCCCCGACATGTTAAAAGGCATCTCGAAGTAGTTGGTGTAATTTTTAAAATCGTACATTGAATTTTTGAGGGCGGTTTGATAATCTCCTCCTATGAGTTTGTTTCCTAAAAATTTGGATATTGAGCAATATAAATCCTTGGGTGTTGATTTGACAATTCTTTGGGAAAACTTGCAGATGTCACCTACGGAGCGCATTTTACATCATCAAGAAATGTTAGCCCTTGTTGAAGAAATCAGAAAATCCAGGCCAATCAATGATTCAATTCGAAAAGTTGATTCAGTCTCTTAGCCAGTTTCAAGCCCGATACGTTATCATTGGCGGACTTGCGGCGGTTATTCATGGGTCTTCCTACATCACGAACGACTTGGATATTTGTTACGAGAGGACAAATGAAAATTTTGATGCTTTAGTCAAAGCATTGGGATCCTTTAAACCAAGGCTTAGGGGACCGCAAGATAAAGCTATTCCCTTTTTGTTTGATCACCAGACGCTGAAAAATGGAATGAATTTTACACTCAAAACAACACTGGGAGACATCGATCTTTTGGGCGAGGTGTCTGGTGTTGGTGCCTATCAAGATTTGGTTTTGAAAGCTGAGACAGTACAACTTTTTGGTTGTGCTTGCCTTGTCATGTCGTTGGTTGACTTGATTCGGTCAAAAAAGAAGGTTAACCGTAGAAAAGATCAACTTGTCTTGCCAGAGCTAGAGGCAATTCAGAAATTAAAAAAGGGTTAACTCGTCGATTCCATCCAAAAACTCTTCGGCCACAATGTCACCTGGTTTCAGGGGGTAAAAATCACGCTCTATAAGATCACTTCGATCCCTTGATTGTTGCGAGATGGACCGTGAGATCTTTAGCCCGTTTGCCATCCGCAGGGTGCGAAGCAAAGATGCTGGTTTTGTCCCGTCCACCTTTTTTCGCAGAGGCCCTTTCCCAAACCCGAATGGCCGCATCCGGTTTATATTTAGCGTCCATGAGGGTATAAAGACCTTCCAGATCGGCTTCCGATTCATGTTTGCGCGAATAGCTTGGAAAATAAAGCCCTGTGGAAACATCAAAGACGGTATTAAAAAGATTTTGCCAATCGCCACCGGCACCTGCCCCAATACCAATTGAAATCACACTCCCAATTAGATTTGTCGCCATGGCGGTGTTTTGCTTTTTGTAGGCATGTCTTAGAGTTGCGTGTGCCATTTCATGGCCCATCACCGCCGCAATTTCTTCGTCACTTTGGGGATCGATCAAACCTTCGGCGCGCCCAAAAATTCCTGTGAAAAAGAGGATGCCGCCACCCGGATAACAGACAGCATTCACCGTGTCGTTTTGCACAAGATGAACTTCAAAGGGGAGTGAAGGATTGAGCGTTTTCGGTTTCAACCGGTTCATGATTTTGTTGAGTTTGGCTACCAAGGCCTTTTGGGAGGAGGGGTCAATCGTGTGGCCCTTTTCTCGAAGATGTTCCAAAATTTTTGGAAAATGCTCTTTTTTGAAACTCAAATCCCATTTGATGCCATCTTGTTTTGGTGACATTCTTATCGTCTTGACGGTCGTTTTGTAGGGTTTTTCCGCAAAAGCAGGTGAAAAGGCCATCAGAGAAACTGCGAGAATCGTCGTGAGTTTTTTGAAATTCATAGAACCCCCTTTAGGGCGGATGCTATTACGAATGAAACTTCTTGTCATCCACATTTGTGGGGCGTATAATAAACTTGAATAGAAAGGAGAGTTCGCCAAACACTTGGCATTTCCTGTTTTAAAACCTGCCGCGAATAGAGAGCGCGTCTTGTTAACCGCCGTAAGACGCAAAGGCCAGAGCCGTTACTCTTTTGAAGCTTCTTCCCAAGAATTAGTTCGTTTAGTCGATACGGCAGGGGGTATTGTCGTCGAAGAAACCTCCCAAGAAATTGATCATCCCCATCCCAAAACATTTTTGGGCAAAGGAAAAGTCATCGAAATTTCTGAAAAGATTCATCAAGCCTCTGTTGATAGTGTGGCCATTGATGATGAATTGTCACCTAACCAAAATCAGCATCTTGAAAAGGCCTTTAATGTTAAAGTGGTGGATCGTACAGCCGTCATCTTAGACATTTTTGCGAAGCGTGCCCATACAAAAGAGGGGCGCTTGCAAGTGGAACTCGCGCAACTTCAATATATCCAACCGAGACTCAAAGGGATGTGGTCTCACTTTAGCAAACAAACCGGTGGGATTGGAACAAGGGGCCCTGGTGAAACACAACTTGAAGTTGACCGAAGACGGCTTAAAGAAAGACTTGGTCTTTTGCGAAGGCGCTTGGAAGAGGTCAAAACGCATCGCCAAATCCATCGTTTGAAAAGAGAAGCGGTTCCCTATCCACTTTTTTCTCTGGTCGGTTACACCAATGCCGGTAAATCGACGCTCTTTAACACTCTCACCCATGCCGATGTTTTTGTGGAAGACAAACTTTTTGCAACGCTCGATCCGATTGTGAGACGCTTAAAACTTCCCGGTGGGCGGCAAGTTTTGATTGCAGACACTGTGGGGTTTATCAGAAAACTTCCCCACTCTTTGATTGAGGCCTTTAAGGCGACCTTTGAAGAGATTGCCCATGCTGATTGTTTGATTCACGTTGTGGATGCCTCGGATCCGGAGGTCTACCAACAAATGGAGACTGTTTCTTATGTGCTGGCAGAACTGGGGCTCAACCAAAAACCGATCATTACCGTTTTTAATAAGAAAGATCAGGGATTTGAATTGAATGGTTCGCAGGGTGTTCCCATTTCTGCATTAAATGGAGAGGGCTTGCCCGATCTTTTAGCGCAGATGGAGGTTCAGTTACGCAAAAACTGCCAACAGGTTACTTTCTTTTTACCCCACACACGGGGCGATATTTTATCCAACCTTTATTCCTTGGGACATATGGTTGAGGTCCAGCATGAGCCAGATGGTATCCGAGTGTGCTGCGAAATCGACCCCAAGTTCGTTAAAATGTATCAAGAGTTCTTGATAGTCTCATCTTGAGTTTCCCTTTTAATTAGGCCATAAAGCGGTGCATGGAAATGTACGACCCGCAGACGATTGAACCCAAATGGCAGAAATTTTGGGACGATAAAAAACTCTTCAAGGCATCCGAAGATTCCAAAAAAGAGAAATATTATTTGCTAGAAATGCTTCCATATCCATCAGGGCGGATCCATATGGGGCATGTGCGCAATTATACCATTGGCGACGTCGCCGCTCGTTTCAAAATGATGCAGGGTTTTTGTGTCCTCCACCCTATGGGATGGGATGCCTTTGGGCTCCCTGCCGAAAATGCAGCGATCAAAAATAAAATTCATCCGGCCAAATGGACTTATGAAAATATCGACGTGATGCGCTCACAGTTGAAGAGGATGGGCTATTCTTATGACTGGGATCGCGAATTTGCAACTTGTGATCCTGAATATTATCGCTGGGAGCAACTGATTTTTCTGAAGATGGTTGAGAAAGGCTTGGCTTTTAAAAAATCTTCTAGTGTGAATTGGTGTGATGGTTGTCAAACAGTATTGGCTAATGAGCAGGTAGAGCAGGGCAAATGTTGGCGTTGTGATACAGTGGTTGTTCAAAAATCGATGGAGCAGTGGTTTTTCAAAATTACCGATTACGCCGATGAATTACTCCAAGACATTGATGACAAACTCCAAGGCTGGCCGGAACGGGTTCGCGTCATGCAAAAAAATTGGATTGGCAAAAGTTTAGGGGTCAACATTTTCTTCAAAGTAAAAGATTCGAAAATTGTTTTGCCAACCTACACAACTCGTTGCGACACTGTTTTTAGTGTTACTTTTATAGCGATTGCCCCTGAAAACCCCATTGTGTTGGATCTGGTGCAAGGAACAAAATATGAAAAAGGGGCCAAGGAATTTATTGCCAAAGTTGCCAAGCAGACCCTCATCGATCGAGAAAATGAGGAGAAGGAAAAAGAGGGATTTTTCATAGGGAAACAGGCCATCAATCCCGCAAGTGGCGAGGAAATCCCCATTTACATTGCCAATTTTGCACTGATGTATGGGACAGGCATTGTGATGTGCGATGCGCATGACAAACGTGATTTCAAATTTGCCAAAAAATATGGAATCCCTCTCAAGTTCGTCATTAGTAAAGATGGTAAGCCCATGGATGCCAACAAAGCCAAAGAAGCTTTTACCGATGACGGCATTTTATTCGATTCTGGAGAGTTTTCTGGGATGAAAAACCAAGAGGCGTTGCCCAAGATGGCCGATTGGCTTGAAAAGAAAAAGTTTGGTGAGAAAACAATCAATTACAAACTAAGAGACTGGCTCATTTCGAGGCAGCGTTACTGGGGAGCGCCGATTCCTATCATTTATTGTGACAAATGCGGCACGGTCCCTGTTCCTGAAAAAGATTTGCCGGTCGTTTTGCCCACCGATGTGGAATTCACGGGCGAGGGGGGCTCTCCTTTGGCGCAACACTCTGCCTTCGTCAACACGACGTGCCCGAAATGTAAGAAAAAAGCGAGAAGAGAAACCGATACGATGGATACTTTTGTCGAATCTTCCTGGTATCTGCTTCGCTATTGTTCTTCAAAATATGAAAAGGGTCCGGTTGATCCAAAAGCGGCTAAATTTTGGATGCCGATCGATCAATATATTGGTGGGATTGAGCATGCGGTTGGCCATTTAATTTATTGCCGCTTTTTTACGAAGGTGATGCGCGATTTGAAAATGATCGATCTCAACGAACCGGTGGTCAACTTGTTAACTCAGGGAATGGTTTGTCTGGGTGGTTCGGCGATGAGCAAATCGAAAGGCAATATTGTGGATCCCGATACGATCATCGAAAAATACGGGGCCGACACTGCCCGTCTTTTTATCTTGTTTGCCGCCCCTCCGGAGAAGGATCTTGACTGGAACGACAATGCGGTCGAAGGGATGTATCGATTTTTGACGAGGGTGTGGAGGCTTGTTTCAGAAGTTCCAAGTTCCAAGCACCAAATTCCAAATAAGGAAGGAGAGGTCTGGAAACATCGAACGATAAAAAGAGTGACCGAAGATATCGAACGGTTTCATTTCAACACGGCTCTTTCAGCGTTGATGGAATATGTGAACTTTTTATCTGAAAATGGAACTTCACGGGAAGCTTTAGAAACGTTGGTAATCTTGCTTTCACCATTAGCACCCCACATTGCCGAAGAACTGTGGCAACATTTAGGTCATAAAGAAAGCGTTTTGGAAACACCGTGGCCCAAGTGGGATCCCAAGGCCCTTGTTGCCTCTTCCATTTTGATTGCAGTTCAGGTTAATGGGAGACTTCGTGGGACAGTGGAGGTTCCAACCGATAGCTCTGAAGAAGAGATCAAAAATCAGGCACAACGTTTGGAAAAAGTGCAGGCACACGTTGCCGGCAAACAAATTGCCAAAGTGATTTACGTTCCAAAGAAACTAGTCAACATTGTGGTGAGGGATTGATGGAAATCACACAGCTCGATCAAGAACTAAAAGCCAAGAAAATAAGATCTTGTTATTTACTGGTGGGCGGAGAGAGCCATCTTATTTTGACGGCGCAAAATCTTATCACAAAAACAATCTTGCAAGATTCCAAAGAATCGCCAGATCGTTTTGACGCGAGCCAAACTCGCCTACACACCATTTTGGATTCTCTCAAAACCCCATCTTTCTTGACCCCTTGGCGACTTGTATTGGTTGAAGAGGCCAGCGAATTCAAAAAGAAAGATTGGGAAGAACTCGCCCAATTTTTAAAAACACCCCTGCAAAAGGCCACGCTCATTTTAGTCGCTGAAACGTTATCTGCAACGGCACTCAAGCAACTAGGAGCGCTCGTGTCTGTTGTGGAGTGTAAAAAATTATACCCTCGCCAGGTTGCCTCTTGGCTCAACATGGAGGTTAAGAATTTGGGCTTAGCCCTTTCTAGAGAGGCCGCCAAATTTTTGGTTGACTCCGTCGGGACCGATTTGGGCGCTCTATCTCAAGCTTTAGAAAAACTTTTTTTGTCTGGCAGTAAAAAAGGGCTGATCCAGCTCGAAGATGTCGAAACAGTGGTCGCCAATACCGCTCAGCGAAATGTTTTTGAGTTGACCAACGCCATCGGCGAAAAAAAACCGCAAGCCGCGGTCGGCATTTTGGAAAATATTTTGGATCAGGGTGAAGAACCGCTCAAAGCACTTGCTTTGATTTCGAGACATTTTAGACTCTTGGCCAGGGCACAAGATATTTTGGCCAAAACAGGTGGAGAAAATAGCCCTGATTTTGCAAGGCAACTTAAAGTTCATCCCTTTTTTGCAAAAGATTATGCCAGACAGGCCCGTACTTTTAAGAAGGGTAGATGGCAAAATCGTTTTGAGCGGCTGCAAGCTTGTGACAGAGCCCTAAAATCGAGCAGACTAAAACCACAATTTGTTTTGGAAAAACTGATTTGGGATTTGTGTGCCGACTAAAGTTTATTAACTTGCTGGGTAAGGCGAGAGCTGTAACGGGCGGCGGCATTGCGATGAATGATTCCCTTGCTGGCCATTCTGGCAATTACCGGCAAGGTGGTTTTAAGAAGGTCTTGTGCCTCTTTTTTGTTTTTGGAAGCAAGACTTGCTCTGAGGTGCTTGATTTGACCGCGCATCGCGCTAAAAAGGGCGCGATTATGGGCTCGGCGTTTTAAGTTTTGACGGGCCCGCTTTCTTGCGGAGGCTTTTGAGGTCTTAACCAGCTTTTTTTGTTTGCGTACGTCGGCCATAAGTGGGGTGCTACTAACCATTGAAGGGGAAAGGTGTCAAGAGACAATGTCTGAGAACGCTAACGTCACAAAAAGAGCTGGGTTGATTGGCTCTCTCACCTTTCTTAGCCGCATCACAGGCTTGCTGCGCGATTCGGTGGTAGCCTTTTTCTTTGGGGCAACGGCCGCCGCCGATGCCTTTTA
The DNA here is from genome assembly GCA_001798075.1 of Deltaproteobacteria bacterium RIFCSPHIGHO2_01_FULL_43_49. Lineage (GTDB taxonomy): Bacteria > UBA10199 > UBA10199 > SPLOWO2-01-44-7 > SPLOWO2-01-44-7 > SPLOWO2-01-44-7. Next base: position 302,880 of record MGRG01000008.1, read on the forward strand.
CATGGCCTTCACTATTCCGAATCTGCTTCGCCGTTTTGTAGCAGAAGGAGCCCTCACCATCTCTTTTGTCCCCATTTTTTCAAAGGAGTTCAAAAAATCAAGGGAGGGTGCCAAAGAGCTTTCTGATGGTTCTTTCACTTATCTAGCCTTAGTATTAATTTTGATAACTCTCTCCGGCATTTATCTTGCTCCCTGGATCCTTAAAATCATGGCAGCCGGTTTTGAGGAAGAGCCTAACAAATTCGCTTTGGCTGTTACTCTCACCAGACTCTGTTTTCCCTACATCATTTTTGTCAGCCTTGCCGCGTTGGTGATGGGGGTACTCAATAGTCTTAAATATTTTGGCTCTCCTGCCGCCTCTCCAATTTGTCTCAACGTTGGTTTGATTGGTGGGGCTTGTGTGTCACCTTGGTTTGATCCTCCTGCAGTTGGATTGGCTATCGGTGTTTTAGTGGGTGGTTTCTTTCAATTGCTCGTTCAACTGCCTGATCTCAAAAAACTGGGATTTTTTCCACACATTCATTTCAAAGTTCATCCAGAGTTGAAAGCCTTGCTGGGCTTGATGTTGCCGGCGGCCTATGGTGCTGCGGTCTACCAGCTCAACGTTGTCATCATGCGCTTGTTTGCCTCTTTTTTGCCAACCGGTGCCATTTCTTATTTATGGTATGCGAACCGGCTCTTTGAATTTCCGATGGGTGTTTTTGTGATTGCAGTCGCCACCGCCATCCAACCGACCCTGTCAGATTTTGCCGCTGATCAAGATTGGAAAAAATTCAAAGACTCTCTCAATTATGGTTTGCGGCTCAATTGTTTGATCACCATTCCTGCGATGGTCGGATTGGTTTTGTTGTCGGACTCAATTGTTCGTGTTTTGCTTCAAAGAGGGGAATTTGATCCGGTTGCGGCACAGGCAACTGCAGAAGCCATGATGGCTTTTTCTCTTGGACTTCCTTTTTTAGGAGTGGTGAGAATTTTGGTGCCTGCATTTTACTCTTTGAAGGATTCCAAACGTCCGGTTATTTTTGCAACCGTTGCCGTGGCGGTTAATTTGAGTCTTGCTTATTGGTGGGTTGGGCCTTTGCAACATAACGGTTTGGCTCTGGCGCTCTCTGTTTCTTCTTTGGTCAATGCTGCGGGGTTGTTGCTTTGGCTGCGTTGGAAACTGGGTCGGTTAGGGATTAAAAGTTTAGCGCGTGTAACAATCCAATCGACACTGGCCTCTGCTGCAATGGGCCTTCTCCTCTGGTGGCCCCAACACAAAGGATGGTGGCTTGCCAAAGGGGCTTCGCTTTGGGTACAAGGTGGAGAGTTATTTTTGTCGGTTGGGGTGGGGATTCTTGTATTCTTTATGGTTGCTAAAGTCTTGGGCTGTAGCGAGGCCAACCAAGCCCTCAACATTTTCAAACGCAAACTCTTCCGCACCCCTCAACCCGACGTCACTGATTAAAATCTTCTCCGGCCTATACGATTGAAATTGTTTTCTTAAGTGACGAAAGCTTCCACTCATTGGGTTCTCAGGGACGTGGGTTGGTTTGAGGAGAACCCCCAAACCACCCACTCCGCTCTCCCCCGCCAAAATATGAATAGCCCCCACAAGGAGTTGGCGGGGTCCGAGAGGCCCTTCGAACCCAACTCGCTCGCGCTTTCGTCACGTCAATTGAAAACAACCTCCATGCACAACCACTTCAAACTATAGCTGTAGTTTGGAGCACCCCTGCGAAAAGTGGTTGAATATTAATAGTCGGAGCGAAGGGGTACTCCTTGGGAAGTTGAAAATGACGGGTGGTCGGCGATGCTGTCAGCCCGATCTTTCGGGAGGGCGTGCAGCTGAGCCGACCCGGAGCCCGTCATTTTCAACTCATTGATTAGACCCCCGAAGCTCCAACACATCAAGCTAAGGCGTTTTTCACGAAGGCCGGAGAAGGTTTTTTTGACGGAGGGGGTGACGGATTTTTGACGATTTCCAATTTTGCTGGCCGTTTATTTTAAAAAATCATTATAAATCAAAGTGTTAAAGATGTAATTATACGTCAATTAAATGGCACAGTGGTTGCACTTTTTCGTGCTGGTTCTTATGAAGATCTTATCCATACTCATTTCAATCTTTTCTCTCCTCGTCGTTTTTCCAGCTCATGCGGAGCCCCAAGGCCAGGAGTTGGCTTCCCTTTCACCGATCGAAAAAGATGTTCAAGTTCTTTTAGAAGAGGTGATTCTGCTAAAAAATGAAACAAGGGGTCTTAGGCAAAGTGTTTCCGAACTTTCGTCAAATTTAGAAGCGGCCCAAAGAAAACTAAAAAAGGTCTCCGTTGCTTCAACGACCGCACGCGGTTATCTAAAATTGATCAAACAATTAGGACCAGAATTGAAACTTTGCTCGGAGCAACTCAGCCAGAAAGAAGAGGAATTAAAAGTAAAATTGGTACGTTTAGACGCCATTGCTAATAACATCATCCTGCCGGAAAATGATTTAGAAAAGGAACTGCTTAAGATTTTTTCTGAGTCTTCGTCTTAGCTTTATTCCACAATTCATCCCATTGAGCAGCCGTTAAATTTTGCAGGGTTTGATTTTGTTGCTTCGAGGTCTCTTCGATCCATTGAAACCGTTTCGTAAAGCGATCACAAGCTTTTCTCAAAGAAGTTTCGGGGTCGAGTTTCAAAAAGCGAGCCAGATTAGCGAGAGTCAAGAGAAGGTCTCCATATTCTTGTTCGATTTGCTCAGAATTTTTTGTAGCTAGCGCTTGTTCTAACTCTTCCATCTCTTCTTTAACCTTGTTCCAGATTCCCTTTTGATCTTCCCAGTCAAATCCAACGCGGCTCGACTTTTCACCCAGCCGAAAGGCTTTGAGCAAAGCGGGAATAGTCTTTGGCAGCCCATCCAAAATTGATTTTCTTTTATCTTTATTTTCTTGCTGCTTGATTTTTTCCCAGTTGACCAAAACTTCCTGAGTTGTTTTTGCTTTGTCACCACCAAAGACATGGGGGTGTCTTCGAATCAATTTTTCACAGGCACTATTGATGACATCAACAGCTGTAAATTTGTTTTCCTCTTTGGCCAACTGGCAGTGAAATAAAATATGGACCAGCAGATCCCCTAACTCTTCTTTGAGGCTTTCAAAATCGTTGTTGTCAATGGCCTCCACGACTTCATGGGATTCTTCCAGAAGATAGGGGTTGATATCTTTATAAGTCTGCTCTTTGTCCCAAGGGCATCCATTGGGACCCCTCAAGGTAGCCAGTATTTCAGCGAGTTTTTCAAATTTTTCACCTGGTTTGTTCATGGGGTGCATATAAAAGCTTGAATTTCAAAAGTCAAACGAAAGGTAAAATCTTCTCCGGCCTATCTGCCAATTGCTTTAAGCACCCTTCATTTTATATTAAGCTTGTTTCCTCCGGCTACCTGGCGCTGAGGGTGCTGAAAGTACGTGATATTTTTTGGGTCGAGACATCAGACTCCACAAACCCTTCGGGTTTGCTTCGCGGCCCAGCAAAGCTGGGCCTTGACACAAAATTCGCTCGACTCTCGCCACGCCATCGGAAACAAACTTCATTCAAAAAATAAGGTGGGTCGCTTACGCAATTGGCATACAGCTGCTCCGCACTACAGCCGCAGTTCGGAGCACCCCTGCGAAAACGTTTTAGTATTCCAAGATTGTAGCAAATGGGTGGCCCGGAGTGTTTGTTGTGGGGTTTAGTTAGGGGTCCCCACAAAAACACGGAGGGACAGGACCCCGAAGCTCCACTCTATTTATGAAAGCGTTTTTCGCAAAGGCCGGAAAATTTTTTAATGACTCCAAGCAACTTTTTTATTAGTCTGCCGATGAGGTTAGTATATGGGTGCATTGGCGAGATTGGCAATTACAGGTCTGGTTGCTCTTGTGGAATGGGCTTGTGGTGGACCACCGAACGGGCAGTCGGATGGTGGGCAAATAGACGCTGCCGATGGAGGTACAGATATTGATGGTGGGCAAGATGTCAGCGATGGCGGGACGGATCTTCCCAAGAGGGAAGGGATCGAGGAAAGATGGGCTGAGTTCGTTGCTTGCAACCCCGTTGATCTGCGCTTTGCCGATCAAAAACTCTACGCTCTTTGTGAAGGAGAGTATCCCCGTCTCATTTCTTGTTCCATAGATCAAGGTTTAGAAAAGGCTTCTTGCGAAGATTTTGTTCCCTTGCCAAAGCCGGTCATTGGTAACACCGTTTTTCATCCCAAGCCTCTTGTTCACAGCGATTTAGGGAATGGTTTTTCAGTCGTCTCTTTTACGACCACTCCAAGAAATCATGACGGTTTTTATGTCATCGATCGTGCCAAACGCCAAGTTACCAACCAAACTCTCATTAAAAGTCCCATCACCATTCAAACGGGACTAGAACCCTTTGAGGTAAATTTTAATCTTCCCGCGGGCGCTATTTTGTTTGGCGGGTATTTGTTGCTGGCAACGCAAAATAAAAATTTAGAGACCGGAGATTATTTTGCAGGAACTATTTTGCAATTTAAATGGTTGGGAGATGGGACACTTCCGGAGTGGGATCCGATCAGTTCTTACGATACCACTTTTTTAACGGCGACGGATAGAAGCCCAACTCTTTTTATGCAAGCGGGCAATGAAGTTTGGTTTTTGAATAACGGTTCCGCTTCCCAAAATTTGCCGAGCAGTTTTGATGTGATTGTTTTAGGCCAAGATGGAAAACCTAAAATAGAAAGGACTTTTAACCATCCTATTGGAAATTTTGAAATCAATCCTTTAAAAACAATGGATCTTGCCATGGAACCGGATCCCTTTAAGAGGGGTCTTCTTTTGGCAAGTGGGCATAATCTTGTCGCCGCCGTATATGATCCGAATGGTGATGATTTTGTTTTTCCCTGGGATGCGCCGGGGGTCATTGTTTCTGCCCAATGGTTTTCTCAAGAAGTTGCTTTTGTCGCTGATTCGGAATCCCAAGTGCACAGCGTTACTTTAGTTCCTAACCAACCTTTGAAAGTAAACAAGTCGCTTCCTGTTTTTGGTGAGCCGACATCGGCTGTTTTAGACAGCTCTGCCTGCATTTTATACCAGGGTTTGGCCTTAGAAAGGGAGCGCGGAGCCATTACAGCCATTTCTTGCCAGGCCTTTACAGAATAAACCTTTTTGGACTAGACTTAAATCATGAGCACCCAGGCACTTAAAAAAATTTTAACCCCTTTTGAATTCGAGGCCTATTCGCCCTTGATTGAGGAGATCCTTCAACTCAAAAAGCAAAAAAATGCGGTGATTTTAGTCCATAATTATCAAACCCCAGAAATCTATCATGGGATTGCTGATTTCACCGGCGATTCTTTGGGACTTTCCAGAAAAGCAGCTGATCTTGATTGCGAGAGAATTGTTTTTTGTGGCGTTCATTTTATGGCAGAGACAGCAAAGTTGCTGAATCCAACCCGGAAAGTTTTGATCCCTGATTTGGATGCCGGCTGCTCTTTGTCCGAAAGCATTACGGTGGAAGATGTGCGAAAGCTTAAAGCCAAACATCCGGGAGCGCCCGTTGTTTGTTATGTTAACACGACGGCGGCTATTAAGGCGGAATCGGATATCTGCTGCACTTCTGCAAATGCGGCAAAGGTGGTCAATTCTTTGAAGACCGACAAAGTAATTTTTATTCCCGATGAGTATTTGGGCAAAAATGTTGCTCGTGAGACAAACAAAGAAGTCATTACACACCCGGGTCGTTGCATGGTCCATGAGCAATTTACAAAAGATGATATTGATGCCTATCGCAAACAATTTCCAAGCATTGAAGTGGTGGCCCACCCCGAATGTCATCCGGATGTGGTTAAAGCAGCGGACTACGCCGGTTCAACCTCCGGAATGATCGATCATATCCGTAAGTCCAAATCGCAAAAAATTATGTTGGTGACCGAATGTTCTATGTCGGACAATGTCCGTTCGCTCTTTCCCGAAAAAGATTTTCAAGTTCCCTGCACCATTTGCCCCCACATGAAAAAGATCACGTTGGAAAAAGTTTTAAGAAGTCTCAAAGAAGATGTTTTTGAGATTGAAATCCCAGAAGAAATCGCTAAAAAAGCTCGCCTGGCAGTGGAACGCATGCTTCAAATCTAATGAGACTAGACCTTTACCTTGCACAGCAGACCAAACTATCCAGACACCAAGTTCAAAAGATGATTGAAAATGGCTCTGTGCGTGTTGCAGGAAAAACCATTTTGAAGCCGGCCTTTAAAGTTCAAGGTGATGAGGGCATTGAATATAAATTGCCAGAACCAGAGAGTCTTGAGCTTAAGCCAGAGGCCATTCCGTTAGATATTCTTTATGAAGATGACCAAATCGCTGTCATCAATAAACCGGCCGATTTGGTCATTCACCCTGCCGTTGGGCACAGGGAACACACATTAGTGAACGCCCTGTTGCATCGTTATGGAGAGCTTCCTCAAGGTTCGGATGCCGAAAAACCGGGGATCGTTCATCGTTTGGATAAGGGGACGAGTGGTGTCATGGTCGTTGCCCGAACAGAGGCGGCTTTAAAAGAACTTCAGCGGCAATTTAAAAATCGCGAAGTGGAAAAAATTTATTTGGCTTTGGTTGTTGGAAAATTGCCGCCTCAAGGTGAAATTGACAAACCGATCGGTCGTTCTTCCGGAAACCGGAAGAAAATTTCGTCACGCACGAAAAAGGGAAGGGAAGCCTTGACAGAATGGAAACTTTTAGAATCTTTTGGAAACGATTTGTCGTGGGTTCAGGTCAAACTCCACACCGGCCGCACACATCAGATTCGTGTTCACTTTACAGAAGAAGGCCACCCACTTGTGGGGGATCCGACTTACGGAAGAAAGAATAAAGTTTTTAAAGAGTCGATCCAGCGCCCGGCCCTTCATGCCAGCAAGCTTACCTTGACCCACCCCGTAACCAATGAGAAAATGAATTTTGAGGCGCCGTTGCCTGAAGATATACAAAAGCTTTTGAGTTATCTCAGGAAAAATGGTGAAAAATAAACGGGTCCTGTCCCTCCGTGTTTTTGTGGGGGCCCCTAACTAAACCCCACAACAAACACTTCGGGCCGCCCGTTTATTTTTCCTTATCAATTATGCTTTATTACCTACAATCTTTTCCTCTCATTCAGGCACCTTTTTTGAGTCAGTATGATTGGTTGGTACATGGGTTTGGTCTAAAAGATATAACGATTGAAGATTATCTCAAGGCTTTGAAGTTGCCACAGGTGGTTATTCCAAAAACGCATCAGCCCCATGGAAATAAGGTGCATCTGTTGCGATCAGATGCAAAAGTCCATGGTCCTGGCCCCAAAGGGGACCCTTCGGGTTCCACAGTCCATAGTCCCCTCTTGGAAGGAGATGCTTTCGTAACGGATCAGGCAAGCGTAGTTTGTTGGGTCCGAACCGCCGATTGTCTTCCGATTTTGATTGTCGATATCAAAAAGAAAGTTGTAGGAGCGGTGCATGCCGGTTGGCGGGGGACGGCGGCCAAAATTATTTTAGAGACTTTGAAGACTTTTCAAAATCACTTTAAAAGCAGCGTTGCCGACTTGAGGGTGGCTTTGGGGCCTGCCATTTGCGGGCGTTGCTACCAAGTTGGGATGGATGTGGCTCACGCTTTTGAAAAGGCCGGTTTGTTTCCAGCACCTTGGATTGAGGAGTCCAGTCGCGGCCGTTGGCATTTGGATATTGCCTATGCCAACCTTCATCTGCTAGAGGAGGCGGGCCTTCGCCGAGAACAAATTTACACTTCGCTAGCCTGCACGGCATGTGATTTGGAGAAATTTCGCTCGTTTCGGAAAGAGGGGGGTAAAAAGGGAGAGCAGGTCAACTTTGTTTTAATAAGACCCGAGACTAAGAATGAAGATTAAAGATTCAAAAATATACTTTGAGGATGTGGCGGCTGAAGAATTGGCCAAAACATATGGTACACCGTTGTATGTCTATGAAGCCAATCGGATTCGAGACAATTATCGTCGATTACAAAAAGCTTTTCAAACGCGTTGGCCCCAATTTAAAATTTATTATGCCGTTAAATCGAACACCAACCCTGCAATCATTCGCTTGCTGATGGAGGAAGGGGCTGGATGTGATTGCGCCAGCGCCAATGAGATTCGCCTCGCCACAAAATTGGGCGCCAAGGGAGAAGAGATTCTCTTTTCTGGAAATAATTTGAACGAAGAAGATTTTGCGGAAGGAGCAAAGGCAAAAGCCCTTTTTAATTTGGATGATTTAAGCCTTTTGGATCGTTTGTTGAAACATGGAAAGCCAGAGGTCCTTAGTTTTAGAGTCAATCCCGCCATTGGCAAAAGCAATGTTCATGACTCTGATGTGATGGCCGGCAAACAGGCCAAGTTTGGGATTCCGTGGGAAAAAGCGGAAGAGGCTTATGCCAAGGCGGTTGATGCAGGCATCAAACGTTTTGGGGTGCATATGATGACCGGCTCGTGTGTGACCGAGCCAGACTATTTTGCAGAGATCACAACAAAGTTGCTCGATTGCGTCGGACCCATCGCCAAAAGTTTAAACATAAAATTTGAGTTCATTGATATCGGCGGTGGATTTGGAATTCCTTATACTCCGGATGAAAAACCTCTCGATATTGAAAAGACGGCCACTTTAGTGACAAAAGTTTTTAAAGAAAAAGTGGCTCAATATCAATTGGGAGAACCTCAGCTGGTGGTAGAACCAGGCCGTTATCTTGTGGGCGATGCGGGGTTTGTGATCGGCCGAGTGCATGCGATCAAAGAGAGTTACAAAAAATTTGTGGGGACCGATATCGGAATGAATATTTTGGCGCGCCCCGTTTTGTATGGAGCTTATCATGGGATTTTTGTAGATAAAAAATCCGAAGCACGAAATCCGAAATCCGAAATTGTTACGATAACGGGGCAAGCGTGTGAAAACGCTGATGCGTGGGCTAAAGATCGAGAGCTCCCTAAAATAGAAGTTGGCGATCTAATTGTCGTCGAAAACGCCGGCGCGTATGGCTATGTGATGAGCTATCCTTATAATGGGCGTCTACGAGCAGCTGAAGTCCTCGTTGATCAGGGCAAACACAAACTGATCCGCCGCCGCGAAACCTTCGAAGATTGGTTGGGTCTCACGATATGAAACAATCCACTTCAACTGATTTTCCAACACTTTGGAAGGTGATCGATAGGCTGGATCAGGCCTCTATTCTCTACATGTTAACAGGATCCATGGCCCTCAATGTTTATGGCCATGCGCGGGCTACGAATGACATGGATATTGTTGTCCAAATCAGTGATCAAAATGTTCAAAAACTCTTTCGTTTGTTTGAAAAAGATTTCTACGTGAGTCAGGAAGCCATCAAAGAAGCGGTGGCAAACGAAAGTTTATTTAACATTATCGACAATGAAACCGTTTTTAAGGTGGATCTTATAGTTGCCAAGAAAGATAGTTTTTCAAAGCAACAATTTGACCGAAGACGCGAAATCAAAATAGGGAATCGAACAATTTTTGTCATTTCCCCTGAAGATCTGATTCTTTCCAAGTTGGAATGGTCGCAAGAGAGCTTGTCAGAAATACAGGAAAATGATATTAAAAATATCATGCGCGTGCTCGATAAGGGCTTGGATAAAAAATATTTGGAGACATGGGCTAGCGCCCGGGGTTTTAAAGAGAGATTAAAGAAAATTTATGATGCGGTCGGATACCAGTCCTGAGGTCCAGAAACACTTTGATGCGCTCTGCCGTCAATTGTCTGAGGAAGAGCGCTTTCTTAAGGGATTAGAATGGATCCGATTGAACCGCGAGTTATTATTGGCGGGTTTCCGCGCTCGCTTTCCCCATTTTTCAGAAGAACAAATTCGAAAAGAATTAATGCGAGAGGTTTACCAATAGGTAGCTACTTTTTGGTTAAGACAATACCACCAGGTACCAGGTACCAGGTACCAGGTACCAGGTACCTGATGGTAGTCTTTCCTAGTTTATGGCTAGTTGCGGCCATGTTCTCTCTTCGGTAGGGCTTGGGGTGAAAGAAAAAGATAAAGCCCCTGACTACAAAGCTTTACTTGGTCAAGCAGGGTAAGTGCTCCTTTTACAATCCCAAACAATTCGGATGGTGGCAATTCATCCAACATTTGAGAGAGCCCCTTCGCTTGGAAGGTTTTTTCTACCGCTTGCTTTACTTTCTCTTTTACTGCTTCCTCTGCTTTTTTAGTCTCAGTCCCCCATTTATGGGTCCATATTCCTAGCGGTCCTGGCCCAGTGGGCTTCATTTTTCCAACCTCAATTTTTTGCTCATGTTCGATTAGTTCATACAACAAGGCGCCTTCACCAGTTAAAGTATGAGGATCGCCGGTTAATGCAGCTACTTCAGACAATTGATCTAAACTAGATGACAAAACATATGAAAAGTCCAGATCTGTATCTTTACCTAACCACTCAAGAGATATTTGTTGTGTGCTAAAGGCAGCAACAATTGGATTTACTATTGCAGACATACTTCCTCCTTTTGATGGCTTTGAAAATTTTTCAAAACACATCGTTTTTTGTTAACGGTTAATCAATAAAAATTGTGTGAAAAGAATAGTGTTAGTGGTCAAGTTTTAGGCTTGACCACGACGGAAGCGGGCAAGGGAAGAGATAAAAGACGGCAAAGCCACGTCTTTTGATAGTTTAAAAGGCATCTTGAATTTAGAAATTTGGGTGACCATCATTTCCTTCTTTAATACTTTTGAGAAAATTGTCAATACTTTTTTGCAAAAGCGGTAATTCGAAGTGCCCTGCTAAAAATGCTTAAACAAATGATTGGAGCGGAGGGGTGGCCCGGAGTGTTTGTTGTGGGGTTTAGTTAGGGGCCCCCACAAAAATACGGAGGGACAGGACCCCGAAGCTCCACTCGACTTTTTCAAACATTTTTCACAAAGGCCGGAGAAGGGTTTATTCGAACGGCATGATTTGATCGCGTTCAGGAAGAGGTAAGGTTGGTGTCGCTGTTGCCTCCATTGTATCGCTGCCTTGAGGAACGCGGATTACTTTAATCTCTCCCTGACGATTTTCGGGTCTATCTAAATCCATTGGGCCACCATCTGTATAAGGATCGGTGCGCGGGGGAGTTAATTCCATGCGAACCACTTTTTTTACTTTTCTCGGTTTTTCCGTTGCTACAGGTTTTGCAGTTACTTTTGGTGTTTCTGAAACAGTCTTTTTCGGTTCTGCTACTGGCTCCGTTTCCTGTGTCGTCGGCATAGTAACCGTTGCCGATTCAGCCAGCGGTTGTTCACTTTCATGATCTTCTAAAACAATCTGGTTTTCTTCAGCCTCTGGCGGAGGCGTTTTGCTAAGCCATTTTTCAGAGAGTTGTTGTGCACCAACAATCAATCCAAACAACAAAGTCAGTGTGAGCATGTTCATCCAAAGCGATGGGGTCTTAGTCGGTTTGGGGTTGATCAAAGTGATTTCCGTTTTTTCTTCTTTTCCTTGTGGCATGGTTTCCCCCTCCACCTAACTTATCGTTTGAATTGAAAAAAGGTTGCTAAGTTTTTCAACTTCGCTATAACTCTCCCCCAATGCCCTGACAAGGAGGTTTTGTAAGTGTTTGAAATTACATCAATTATTTTGGCTGCTGGGGAAGGAAAAAGAATGAAATCGGCCCTTCCCAAAGTGCTCCACCCCGTGTGCGGAAGGCCAGCCATTGATTATAGTGTGCAGCTTGCGCAGAAACTTGGGTCAAAGAAAATTCTAACTGTCGTGTCAAAACTCAAAAGCGATTTAGTCCTTCAGCATTTGAAAAATTTTAAGGATCTTAAAATTGTTTTTCAGTCTTCTCCCATGGGAACAGGTCACGCGGTTCAATCCTGCGTCACTTCTTTAAACGGCTCCAAAGGGTATGTCTTAATTTTGTATGGGGATGTTCCCCTCATTCAAGAAAAAACTTTGAAACAGTTTTTAAATCTGGTTAGTTTGGAAAAAGCGACACTCGGTTTGATTACGACGGTCACACAAGAACCACAGGGTTATGGCCGGATTGTGAGAGATTCTTCCGCAAAAGTTTTGCGTATCGTAGAGGAGAAAGAAGCTTCACAAACAGAAAAGCAGATTCAGGAAATTAATACCGGTATTTACGCGGTCAAAACAGACTGGCTCTTGCAGACGCTGAAAAAGCTAAAGCCACATCCGGTCAGTGGTGAATACTATTTGACCGACATCGTGGAAGCGGCTATTCAAAACAGAGAGCCAATGGTCAGCATGACCTGTAATGGCCTGGGGGAATTTTTGGGAATCAACACGAGAAAGCAGTTAAGTGAGGCAATTGAACTCATGAAAGATCGTTTGATTGAAAAATGGATGACTGAGGGAGTAACGTTCATCGACCCACGGCATGTTTACATCGATTCGGATGTGACGATTGGTCAAGAGTGTGTGATTCACCCCCAGGTTTATCTGCAGGGTAAAACCGAAATCGGAAAAAATTGTGTGATTGAGTGTGGTGCGGTTTTAAAAGATATGGTTGTGGGCGACAATGTTCATATCAAACCTTATTGTGTGTTGGAAGAAAGTATCATTGAGTCTGAAGCTCAAATTGGCCCCTTTGCAAGGTTGAGACCTGGTTCTCAGGTTGGCAAAAAAGCCAGAGTTGGAAATTTTGTGGAGCTGAAAAAAACAAAATTGGGTGCCGGGGCCAAAGCCAATCACTTGAGCTATTTGGGAGATGCAGACATTGGTGCAGAAACGAATGTCGGTTGCGGCACAATTACTTGTAACTATGATGGTGTCAAAAAACATCCAACAAAAATTGGCAAAAAAGTTTTTGTAGGGAGTGATGTGCAATTTGTAGCTCCGGTGAAAGTGGGGGATGGGGCCTATATTGGCGCTGGGTCTACCATTACAGAGGATGTCCCTTCCGGTGCTTTGGCGATTGCCAGGCAGCGGCAGGTGAATAAGAAAGGTTGGGCCAAAAAGAAAAATTCTAAATCCTAAATCCGAAATTCTAGACAAATCCTAATGACCTAAATCACAATGTTCCAAATGTTTAGAATTTAGAAATTAGTGCTTAGAATTTGGAGTTAATTATGTGTGGAATTATCGGTTACATAGGCCATCGTGAGGCGACTGATGTTTTGATTGATGGACTCAAGCGCTTGGAATATCGCGGCTATGATTCAGCGGGGATTGCCGTTTTGAATGGTCGTGGCATCGAGATGGAAAGGGCCGAAGGGAAACTTGCAGCGCTGCAGGCAAAAATCAAAAAATCGAAGCCCCATGGAAAGATTGGGATAGGACATACCCGTTGGGCTACTCATGGTGTACCTTCAGAGCGAAACGCCCATCCCCACCGTGTTGGCGATGTGGTGGTGGTTCACAACGGCATCATTGAAAATCATGCGGAATTGCGAAAACAGCTAATCAAAAAAGGTTGTCAGTTCAGATCAGAGACCGACACCGAAATTTTCTGCCATCTCATCCACTCAGAGCTCAAAAAAACCGATGATGTAGGAAAATCGATCCAAAAAGCCCTAGAGAAGGTTCGTGGCTCGTATTCATTAGTTGTTTTATATGGCAAGGAACCCGGGAAGCTTTATTTGGCAAAGCTCGGTTCGCCACTCGTTGTTGGGCTTGGCAAAAAAGAAAATCTCGTTGCCTCCGACATTCCAGCCCTGCTTTCTTATACCCGCAATGTCGTTCCGCTAGAAGATGGCGAATTAGCCCTTCTCACAAAAAATTCTTTTAAAATTTTGAATGGAAATGGAAAATCTCTCTCAAAAAGGGTCAACCATATTACCTGGACACCCCTCATGGCGGAGAAGGGTGGGTTCAAACATTTTATGCTCAAAGAAATTTATGAGCAGCCTCGCGTTGTGGAAGAGACGTTGATGGGGAGAATCCAGCCAGACAGTGGTCGTTTGATCCTGGAAGGTGTCAATAAGCTATTTGGCAAAAAAGGTTTTCCATTTAAACAAATTGCAATCATTGCCTGTGGAACCTCCTGGCATGCAGGTCTTGTCGGAAAATATTGGATTGAAAAATTGGCTCGCGTTCCTGTTAGTGTGAATTTGGCTTCGGAATTTCGCTATGCCGATCCGATGATTGGGCGTGATACGTTGGTGATTCCCATTTCTCAATCGGGAGAAACAGCAGATACATTAGCGGCAACTCATCTGGCCAAATCCAAAAAGGCCAAAGTGTTGGCGATCTGTAATGTGTTGGGAAGTTCTCTTGCCAGAACCAGTGATGCCACACTCTACACCCATGCTGGCCCAGAGATTGGAGTCGCTTCCACAAAGGCTTTTGTCGCACAGCTTACCGTTTTATATCTCATCACTTTGGAATTGGCCAAACGTCAGGGCAAACTCTCCAAAGAGGCGTTGATCACTCAATTGACAGAGATCAGAAAAATTCCTCAGCATTTGACTAAACTTTTGAAGAGTGCAGCACACATTAAAGAAATTGCTGAAAGCTTGGTGAATGCCTCTCACTTTTTATTCATCGCACGCGGTCCTCATTTTCCAGTGGCCCTTGAAGGGGCGTTAAAACTCAAAGAAATTTCTTATGTCCATGCGGAAGGGTTTGCTGCCGGCGAACTCAAACATGGCCCCATTGCTTTAATTGATGAAGGAGTGCCGGTTGTGGCCTTGGTCCCCAAGAATGAAACTTACGAAAAAATCTTGAGCAACATCGAAGAAGTAAAGGCAAGAGGGGCCCATGTGATTGCCATTGGGGATGCCACCGACCGTGATCTTTCAGAAAAAGTAGATGATTTTATCGCCATTCCCAAAACAGATTATTTACTCACGCCTCTGCTCTACGCCGTTCCGTTGCAGTTGTTTGCCTATTATATCGCCGATCACAAAGGAACCGACGTTGACCAGCCGAGAAATCTGGCGAAAAGTGTCACGGTAGAGTAAAACTAAATACTTGACTAAATGTTCATTATTGTTTAATGTTCACTATATAGTGAACATTTATATTTAGTGAACATTATGGCTCTCAAGACACAAAAAGGACTTTTTGCAGACAAGGCAACACTTATCTTAAGAGCCCTGCTTAAAAATCCATCAAAAAACTGGGTTGTGCGGGATTTAGTGCGGGAATGCAGAGTCAGTCTTGGGCTCGTTTCAAAAACCATCGGCTTTTTAAACGAGCTGGGATATGTGCGGGTTGAGCGAGGGAGAACCGGTTATATAAACGTTGTCAATCTCAAAGCCATTTTGAGTGACTGGGTTTATCACTACGATTTTTCTCTCAATGCTGTTTTTAGCCTCTACTCTCCGGACAAAAATGCTCTGCCCAAACTCAAAGCTTTTCTTATTAAAAAAGGATTGGCAGAATCTTATGCTCTAACTTTGCATAGCGGAGCCAACTTGCTCACCAATTATGTAAGCGATGAGAATAGCTATCTTTATCTTGCAAGCGAATCCTTTCATAAAATTGTTCGTGAAATACAAGATAGGCTTGGCTTCAAACAACTGCGACATGGCGGCAATGTACATTTAATTCAGCCTTATTACAAAAACTCTGCCTTTTATGATTGCCGCACGATTCGCCAATTTCGAGTGGTTTCGGATCTACAACTTTATCTCGATCTTTATCACTTTGCACCCCGCGGCAGAGAACATGCGGAACATTTGAAAAAGTTGCTGGAGAAAGAAAAGAGCTTTCCATGAGCTATACGGAAAATCTTGAGCAACATCGAAGAGGTCAAAGCGAGGGGGGCGCATGTCATTGCTATTGGTGATGCAACGGATCGTGATTTACCCGAAAAAGTTGATGATTTTATCGCCATTCCCAAAACAGATTATTTACTCACCCCTCTTTTGTATGCCGTTCCTCTGCAATTGTTTGCCTACTACATTGCCGACCACAAAGGTACCGACGTCGACCAACCCCGAAATTTAGCCAAAAGTGTGACGGTGGAGTGAGTTAGTATTGCAACATGACACATTGAATCTGCTCAATGCTGTTCACCTCATCTATTCCTAGACCGAAACCCGCCGTGAACTTCACAGTCATTCCCTTGATGGCAAACCCTGGTGGGCATTGGAAGTAACCTGTTGTTCTTACTCCATTATACCCTAATTGATTCGTGGATATTACCAACTTTTCGTCATTATTGAGAACGCTGGTAGAAACCTCTGGGCCGCCACTAATAGATGTCCCAGCCCAATAGTTGATGGGCATGTATTTTAAACCAATACCGGTAATTTTTCTAAGCGTAGAATCAGTGGAAATAATACCCGTGGTGATATAATCGTTCCCAAAACTTGTGGGGGGCACAGGGCGTTGAATATACTTCGTTTCAACAAATAGAGGCCAACTTAAATCCCCGGCGGCTTCTGTATAGGATTCCGTATTTTGCAGCATACCGTCTCCGGTGAAAGCTGTGCACCTCAGTTGCAATCCGGAAATATAAGAAGAAGTGTCTGAACCGCCAACGCCGGCGTTGATTCCAGTCATCACATAACCATCTCTGCATTCAAGGACTTTGGAATTGTCCGCGTAATCGCCAATACCAAATGTATTCGTTGCAGTATAGGTTGAAGTTGTAGCGTCGTTGACAAAAACTCCACGACGAGAAGCCACAGGTTTGACTTCATCGCAGATGGGAATCATGTTGATAATGCCGATCGTGTTTTTTTTGCCCTTTAAACCGATCATCAGATAGGTTGTATCCGCTGCGGGTGGTGCTGGGCAAGTAGCAGAACCGCTACCTATCGGTTCACTGGGTTCCCATCCGGTGCTCTTTTGCCAACGCAGCCCCCCAACACCCCTTGAATTGATTTGTAACATGGTCTGCGTCATGCCAATGAGAGTGTTGTTGCTTGAGTAATAACCAAACCGGGAAAGGGCAAATCCCAACGGAGGTTGGAAAATTTGCCATGCGGAGCTGCTGGTAGCAAAACCAATACTAGTTTCTCTAATCGTCCCCGAGTTTGATTGGTTTGACAGAACATTGAGTTCTCCGCAGACAGGTGTGATTCCAGTGAGATGATTGGCACTGTCGTAGGCGACATGCATATAAACAATCACGTTATTTGGTTGGGAACATCTGACTTCGTAGTCCTCTCCGCTGGCATTTGCATTGGTCGGGACGGAACCCTCTTGCACTTTATTTTGCAAACAAACACCGGTGCAAGGGGGCGGAGGCGGCGGAGGAGTAGTGATCGAAGGGGCCTCCATT
The DNA here is from genome assembly GCA_001798075.1 of Deltaproteobacteria bacterium RIFCSPHIGHO2_01_FULL_43_49. Classification (GTDB taxonomy): domain Bacteria; phylum UBA10199; class UBA10199; order SPLOWO2-01-44-7; family SPLOWO2-01-44-7; genus SPLOWO2-01-44-7. Next base: position 320,003 of record MGRG01000008.1, read on the forward strand.
TTTACCGGGATATCTCTTTTCCACCAATTGTTATGGCCATCTGTGACCGCGATTTCAAAAGGGAACGTATCGCCTGCTGTAAAGAGGAATGTGTGTATCAAACTGCCAGTTATGCTTTCTTCAATTAGGAAAGCCCCTGTGCCAATCGTTCCTTTGCCGAGTTGAAAGGTGAGTTGGTCCCCTTCAGGATCACTAGCTGTTACACGAAAACCGGCCATAAAATTGAGAACAGGGTATGACTGTGACAGTGTGATGACAGGCTCTGTACCGGTCAAATCGATATTGGGGATGATGGCAAATGGAGAGCCGGGGAACGGATTACCAAGATCATCCTCGGCCTCAAATTCTATTAATGTGACGACGGGAGGCAGATTGGCTGGGGGAGGAGGTGGTGGTGGTGGAGGCGGCGGAGGAGGTGGTGGTGGAGGTGTTCCGACTTGAACGGGAATCGTCCTGCTCCAACTTGCTCCCTGATTATCATCAATCACAAGTTTAAAGTTTATTGTCGTAGCAGACGACAATGGTATTGTGTCCGAGTTGAGAGTCCCCGTAGAGTTTTGTACAGAGGCTGCCATGCCGTTTGCATTCAACGTATAAGTTAAACTAGGTCCATCCGGATCGCTAGCTTTCGCTCGAAAAACGAAGTTGAGTTTTACTGGAAATGCTGAGTTGACGGCGATAGGAGGTGTTGTTCCGTTAAGATTTGTATTCGGACGGATATCAACAACGACAGGGCTAGCAATAGGTTGATTGTTGCTATCCAAGACAGCTAATTTAACTTCAGCAACTTCAGGTGGCAGATTGGTTGTAGGAGGCGGAGGAGGTGGTGGTGGGCCGCCGCCAGAACCAGAAATTTTCACAGGAATGTCGCGACTCCAACTCCAATCAGCTAAGGTTGAATCTTTTGCACTCAATTTGAAATTAAAAATTGAGCCAGGCAGAAATTGTAACGAACTCACTTCCAGCACATTGTCGGAGGTGTCTTGGATTAAAGAGGTGGGTCCTTCGTTCAAGTCATACTTGAGAGAAAGGGGTGCCGGATCAAGCGAAGTAATAGATAAGGAAAGTTTTTTTGTGTCGTAGGGCACAGAAATAACGGGGACAGGGCTTTGATCGATGAGGGCCACGTCGTTGAAAATCACATTATCTTGGACGTCTTTGGCTATGACTTTTACCGCGAGGATGCTCGGTTGTGATGGAGGGGTTGGGACAATGTCGCCGTCCACAACGGGAGGTGGCGTGCGCCCCTTTCCGGAAAGATCGCCTCCGGGCAGTTCCGGAATCTCCAACGTCCCCTGTTTTGAGGAACAGGCTGCTAACAACAGGAAGACTAAAAATAGGGCTCGTTTCATACCATGGCTATCTAGAGCAATTATCGTGCCAAAAACCTGGTGGTGAGGTTAGTCTTAACTATTTGATTTTTAATATGTTTTTATAAAAGGCGTCGGACGCCTTTTTGGAAGGGGGTAGAAATTCTCAATTTGGGACTTCTAAGGTGTCAAAATTTTGAACCTTCCTTGTCATTTCCATTGTCATTTGTCATTCAGGTAAAATAAACTTGACTACATTTTACTCGCGAGTAAAATGTAGTTGGAGTTACTATTTTATGTCCCGATATATTACCCAATTTGTCGTTGAAGACCTGAAAGAAAAGATGGTCTTGGTCGGAGGGCCCAGGCAGGTGGGCAAGACAACGCTGGCCTTTCATCTGTTGGGGGATAAAAAAGAAGATCATCCTGATTACTTTAACTGGGATTTTAGAGAAGATAAACTAAGGATTCGAAACGGGGAACTCCCTTTTGGAGACAGTCTCATCGTTTTGGATGAGGTTCATAAATACAAATCGTGGAGGAATTTAATTAAAGGGTTTTATGACAAATTCAAATCAGAATCCTCCTTTTTGATTATCGGTTCGGCAAGACTTGATTACTATAGACGGGGCGGAGATTCTTTGCAGGGCCGCTATCATTATTATCGTTTGCACCCCTTTTCTCTTAATGAAATGACGGCTATCGCCAATAAATCAGATTTGGATCTTTTATTAAAATTTGGAGGCTTTCCGGAACCGTTGTTAAAAGGAAGCGAGAGAAACTGGAGGCGGTGGCAAAAGGAGCGGTTGGATCATGTTATCCGAGAAGATTTGCGGGATCTAGAAGATGTGAAAGATATTGATCTTCTGACCATTCTCGCCGAGATCTTGCCAACCAAAGTGGGTTCCCCTCTTTCTATAAAAAGTTTGCGGGAAGATTTAGAGATTGCACATCAAACGGCCGATCGGTGGGTTCGCATATTGGAGCATCTTTATTTTTGCTTTCGCATCTCGCCCTTTCAATTCTCCAAAATAAGGGCTGTTAAAAAGGAAAGAAAACTTTATTTGTGGGACTGGTCTCTTTGCGAGGACAAGGGCAAAAAATTGGAAAATCTTGTTGCCTGTCAGCTTTTGAAATATTGTCATTTTATTGAAGATACACAAGGCCATCGCATGGAGGTTCGCTTTCTACGTGATATCGACAAAAGAGAAATAGATTTTGTCGTCTTGCAAGATAACAAACCGCAATTTGGCGTGGAGTGCAAAACCGGCGATGCTCAAGTGAGTCCGGCGATTGCCTACTATTCAGAGCGCACAAACATTCCCGTATTTTATCAGGTCCATTTTGGCAAAAAACATTTTCAAAAAAGAGATTACAGAGCTGTTGTGTTGCCGTTCGAAAAGTTTTGTAAAGACCTCAAACTACCTTAACCAAAGTGTCAAAATTTTGAAGGGTGCCAAAATTCCGGGGGAACGTCCCCTAAAGTCTTTCGAAATAGGCCTTGTTTTCAATCATCATTCCATAAACCAAATGGAATGTGCCTTGATCGTCCATGAGGGAAAAGCCGAGCGGTTTTGTTTCGAGTGAATCTCTTTTCTCCGAAGGATGGGTTTTGAGATATTTTTGCACCAGTTTTTCCCTCATTTCTTGCTCAAGCAGGACGCGATCTTTTTTTCTGAATGGATCCAATAATTTTTCTGGGGGGCAGGAATAATAAACACCACCGATTGATTCGATGGTCCCATCTACACCAGTTTTTTGGGGCTTCGGATTCAGCGAACCGCTGACTACTAGATCACCCCCATCAATGGGGATTCCTTCTGATGTGCTTATGGGACAATATTGGAAAAAGCGGACTACATACATTTGCCCACCATCCGACTTTTCAAATATATTTGGAGTTTTAGCTAGGAGAAGGGGAGGTTTTTGGACGCCGTAAAAATCTAAGAGATTACGATTGGTGATTAAGAATTGAGCTAGTCCCTTCTGAAGCTCTTGTTGTGAAAAAGTCTCCGGATTGACATTTGGAAGGGGGAGGGGGAGTTTTCCTTTCCAATAAATAATTTGCCCCTTCGGATTTTTTTGCAGGGTCGTTGTTTCTTCTCCAAGAGTTTTTAGACTTGTCTTTGATGGAGCAGCAGCCCACATACGGGAAGAAGTTTTTGTCGGTGGATATTTCTTTTTAAAATCCTTTGGTGGTGATGGAGTTTTTTCCTGTTTTGGTTTTTGCGGAGGGGCCAGTTCTTGTTCTGTGTCTATTGGCCTGGACTTAAGTTTTCCAGTCGGTGGTATTTTTGGGGCGACCATAAATTAAGGGCAATCTTCCGCAAGCACCTTGAAATAAGCGCTATTTGCGACGTTGGCAATAAAAACTTTGGACCGTTTAGTGTTTTGGCCATCAGAAACACTGAACATAAAGACATAACCTCCGAATAGACGAACGCCATCGTTGTCTAAAACAAAATCAGGAGCACCACAAGAAGAATAGGCATTCCAATAATCACTGGAGGAGTAGCTGCCGCTACTTGGGAAACTGACAGAATGATCTCGGTTGACGGTGAAGTTCAAATTGGCATTACGATGAACAGAGCAAGTCTCATTCATGCCCTGACAAATCGCCCATGAATATTGTAATGGTTGACTGCCTTGAGCAATATTGGGCTTAAGAGTTCCTCCCTGACCAGGCCCAAAACCTGGACTTGAGCGATTGACATAATGATATAATTGCTTATTGCCCGGATCGAGGCGAATTCCAGAAAAGCTGAAGGGTTGATAGGTGTCTTTGAGTTCTTTTTTCAACGTTATCGTAAAACTTCCTTCAAATCTGGCTTTTCTCAATATTCTAAATCGGCATTCCAGAAGATTAGGGGGCAAAACACCAGAAAAATCTTTATGAAAAGGTATGGTATAAAGTGCGTTATCATAGGCAATCCTGTTATTTTTGATCGTGGATATGTCAGAAGAAGTTGTCAGGATAGATGCATTGATAATGCGATATAAATTGCAAACAGGATGGAGATCATTCAATACCCCACCGGGAAATACGGAGACCGCGCCAGCTTGCACATCAATGCTAAAATTATATTGAGCCGGATTTTCTGTTGGGGAGAGATCAAAGGGGGCCAAGGCCAAATGATAACTCACTCCGTTTTCGTTCATCTCTTTTTTGAGCGAGACTGTTTTTGAAGTGGAACCTTGCTGTGGAATGCTGATCAGGTGCTCTTGATAGGGTGTTTGCTCAACTCTTTCAATCCTGGCGACATTATCTTTTTTATCTAGTTTCACGGCTGCCACACGTGGATTCGACTCATAGTATTGCCCCATCACCCAACCTTCAAAAGTAAGGTTATAAGTTTCGCCCGGGGTTCTATTCAAATTGCTGAAGGTGTAGATCGCTTGGGATCCTCTAACTGTGAGAGCTTGCGTCCAACGCCCGTCAGCGGATTTGATTCTTAACTCTCCCTCTTCCCATGGTTTTCTATCGACCAGTGGAATCGTTACACTCAAACTGTTGATTTTGTCGAGATAGGTAAAAGTTTGCCGTGTTGCCTCAGAGCAATCTTTTAATTCGCTTTGTGCAACATTATGGTGTACCGAACACGCTTGAAGGTACCACTGATATTCGTAATCCCCAGCAGACAAATCAAAAGGTAGCGTAATATGAATTTCATTTCCATTAGCAATTTTTTGGTTTGCTGTCAGTTTAGTGGGACTAACTTTCCAGAGGAGTTCCATTCCATTTCGTATCAATCTAACTTGATAAATAATATTTGGGTTACGTAGCTGATTGGGAGCGACTTTAAAAATAATTTTTTCAGGTTTTTGAGTCATGAAACCGATAGGTGAGATTGGTGTTGGCTTTTCTGGTGTTCTGATATGGATTCCATGGCGCTCAAAAACATCCTCAACGGCCCTTGCCTTTTCCTCTCCCAAAATAAATTTTGCAACAATCCTTGTTTTTGCTGCTGCAGTGTAGAAATCGTCGCGCCAATGCCAATTATTCAGAGCTGTGAGGACAAATTTTGCGGTATCTCTGTTGACTTTCTCAATCGACACATTTTCTGATTTAATAATAGACCTTAAATCCCATAATGCAGAGCTGAAAACCAATCCGAATCGATGAGAAGAATTTTTAATGCTTTCTTGCAGAGGGGGGATAGGATCACTAAAATCGTCAAGACTTGATAGACCCTGCTCACATCCTAATAGAGGATGTTCTAGATTGCGCCGACCAAAAGGACAAAGGAGTGATTGATTGTACATGGGACTTCCACTTTGAATTACGACAAAGAAATCAGCAAAACCCTCATTCATCGCGGAATTTTCAAAGGGAGGGGAAAAGGCACTCCAGAAATCTTCAAATTGGTCTCGATGCTGAGAATACCATGGGGGTTTTAAGACACTATAGTAAATTGAATGACCGAGTTCGTGACGAAAAGTATCTTGGCTGTTAATTGTCGAAGTAGGCCCATAGAATGACAAAATAGTGTCGCATTTGTTGGTTGATGTACATCTCGTCTCACTCGTTGCGTTATCTGGTATGCCTCCAATATCGATAAAAATGTGTACTGTTCCATCGGGACTAAATGGGAACCAACAATTAATAGGTGTGCAGAGGGATTGGAGAAAATTCAGTGACGATTCCAAATGTTCTTTTGCTATAGAGGCTTTTTGCCTCGCCTCATCTTCTGATAGATCTGATAAAAATTCTTCAAATTTATCAGGCTTTGTAAAGGGTGGGCGTCTTCGGGGTATTGTTGTTTCATCAAGGTTAAATTCAATTCCCCTGGTTTCTGTGACTGATGGCTCCAGATGACCGGAAAATTCAAACCGTTCTCCATTAAGTGGAGGAAAGCGAGAAGCAGAAATTTTTGTTTCTGATTGCACCGGTGCAGCACCTCCCCAAATGATTTCTCCTGTTTTTGCATTCACAAGGTATATCCATGGAATTGCTGAGCCCGCTTCATAAAATAACTGGTAGGCCAAGAGACACTGGTTTGCCTTAGGTAACAAAATTAGTTCCGGGTCCCCTTTGAGTTCAAGGCTTGAATAATAAGTAGGTTGTTTTTTGACCCCCATATCTTGAAAAGCTCTAAAGTTGGCATCTTCGGGGGCTATTGGATTTCGCGTGTCTGTTTGTGAACATTCCTGAAAAGAGCCACTAATGGATTTGATTTTGTTTTCTGTGATGACAAGATTGAAATCGCCACCCAAGATTGGGATGTTGTTTACCGTTTGAATCCCTTTGACAACAACCAATTCCTTGTCCTCGCTTGTTTTGAAAGAGGGCTTGAAGGATGAAATTTGATTGTCTTCAATGGAAATGTCCGGCGCTTCTTTGAGTTGATAAAGCGTTGGAATGTTTGGGTCTGTTTTTAGCAAATTGCGGAGATTTGATTTTAGTCTTGTTTTATCAATCACCATGACAACAGGGGCATTTGTTTCTTTAGTTTCTTGTGGTTTCATAGGGACGGTAAAGGGAATCGCCAAGCCCGAGATATTTTGTATTTTGCCTTGAGCATCTTTACTGACAAAACTTCCATCCGGACTTTGGGCTAAGAGTTCGTTTGCTTTGTCGTCAGCAACATGAGTAGCTTGAGCAGCAGATTTTTCTGCAGTGAATTTTTGAAGAGTTTTAGCGAGCAATCCATTGGGTGCTGCTTGAGGGGTCGGTACGTTTGAAGTCTTTTGAGGCGTTTCTCTGCTGGCTGCTTGTGGCGCTGAGACGGGAGTTTTTGGTGATTGTGTGGTTGAAGGTGTTTTTGAAACACATTTTTTGAGTTTGGCATCATATTGAAACCCTTCTTTACACGTGAACAAAGAAGGTTGCTGTGGCATTTGAGGAGGCTTAAACTGCGCAAAGGCAGGCAGAGTTGAAAAAACCCAAATGACGACAGATAAGATAAAAAACTGCACAACTGACATTATGAGCAATTAGCGTGCCAACTTTTTTGTACCAAGCCGCGACCAGGTACCATTATAAGTATTTGGTATTATTTGATAATTTTATGTGCCCCGCGACCAGGTACCATGCTAAGTGGTTTTGGTTAGTTTAAGGGGGTCAAAATTCTCAATTTGGGACTTTGGAGTGTCAAAATTTTGGACTTATGTTAAACCCCACGCATCCATGTCTTTAAACCCCCAACAACTCGAAGCGGTTCAGCATGAGAAGGGGCCGTTGCTCATTTTGGCGGGGGCGGGGACGGGAAAGACGAGGGCGCTGACCCACCGGATTGCTCATCTTGTTAAAAACGCTGGTTTGGCGCCGGGACGAATTTTGGCGGTGACCTTCACGAACAAAGCAGCCGGTGAAATGAAAAAAAGGGTGGAGGAGTTGGTGGGGCCCAAAGCCAGGGAACTTTGGGTGGGAACTTTTCATTCGACTTGCGTAAAAATTTTGAGAAAACATGCTTTGGAAGCGGGCATTGCTCCAACCTTCACAATTTATGATGCCAGTGATCAGTTGAGTGTTATCAAACAAGTTTTGAAAGACCTCAATCTGGATGACAAAAAATTTCCACCAAACTCCATTGTCAATCGTATTTCAAGACTCAAAGATCAGTTAATGACCGTTGAAAATTTGCGGTCTGAAGCGAGTGGTCCTTTCAATAAAAAACTCGTCGATATTTATGAAATGTATGAAAAACTCCTGCAACAATCCAACGCACTCGATTTTGGCGACCTGATTGCCAGGTCTGTTTTTCTTTTTGAAAAACAGACCCATATTTTAAAAGGCTATCAAAATCTGTGGCAGCAAATTTTGGTGGATGAATATCAAGACACCAATCGCGCCCAATACCGCTTTGTTTCACTGTTAGCGGCGATCCATAAAAATCTTTGTGTGGTAGGAGATCCCGATCAATCGATTTATCGCTGGAGGGGTGCCGATTTGAATAACATCCTCAATTTTGAAAAGGATTATCCGGAAGCCAAAGTGATTCGGCTGGAACAAAATTACCGCTCGGTCCAAAATATTTTGACGGCAGCAAGTGTGGTCATTGCCAATAATGAACTGCGCAAAGAGAAAAATTTATGGAGTGAACATCCTGCCGGTGCAAAAATAACGGTGACCAGTTTGAACAGTGATCGTGATGAGGCTGCTTTTGTTATCGAACAACTCAGGCTACTGCATACTACTCAGAAAATTCCTTATACCGACATGGCCTGTTTTTATCGTACCAATGCCCAATCGCGCGCGCTTGAAGAGGCCTTGCAGGTAGCAGGGATTCCCTATGTGATTTACGGAGGTGTCCGTTTTTATGAACGGGCTGAAATCAAAGATGCGCTTGCTTACTTAAGGGCGTTGCAACATCCAGAAGATAGTGTGGCTTTGAAGCGGATTATCAATGTTCCAGCCCGCGGCATCGGTAAAACTACGATCGGAAGGATTGAAGGTGTAGCCCTGGAACAAAATATCACTTTTTTTGAAGCAGCCAAGACGGTCGAACATAATAAATTACAAGAATTTTTGAAGTGGTTGGAGTTGATGAATCGTATTATTCATTCCAAAGAGACGACGCTAGTGGAGTTGTTACAAAAAGTTTTGGAGACCAGTGGCTATTTGCAATTTCTTTCTGGTCAAGGATCTGTGGAGGCTGAAGAGCGTCTTTCCAACCTGAATGAGTTAATGGCCGGCATGTCAGAGTTTGAAAGTCTGCAAGACTTTCTCGATCATATCGCGCTCATTACTGATTTAGATCAGGCTACCGAGGGAGGTGTTTTACCGTTGATGACCCTTCACTTGGCCAAGGGTTTGGAATTTAGAAATGTAGCGATTTTAGGATTGGAAGAGGGTTTGTTGCCTCACTCTCGTTCACAAGATGAATTGGAAGAACTCGAAGAAGAACGAAGGCTTTTTTATGTTGGGATGACAAGGGCCAAAGAGCGTTTGTGGATCACGCACGCTTGGCGTCGTTTTTATAATGGCCAAGAGCAATACAGTTTGCCCTCGCGGTTTTTAGAAGAGCTGCCAATTGAGGTGATTGAAAAAATCGATCACTCCAAACGATGGCGTGTTGAAAAAGAGGAAGAATTCGATGAGTTTGATCAGAGAGATTGGGAAGAAAGAAAAGTCGCCAAAAGAGATACGGAAAGTTATCGCATCGGTGTGAAAGTCAAACATCCTGATTTTGGAGTGGGCTACATCGCTGCCTCAGAAAAAACGAGCCTTGGCGAGAAAGTCACTGTTAAATTTTCCAATGGAATGATTAAAAAGTTGATTGCCGAATACGCCCACCTAGAAAAAATTTAAAGGGTCCATTCGGTGATGGAGGGATTGTCTTCGTTTTCGCTGAAGGAATCTTCGTCCATCCCTTCAAAAACATTGGCCCCTTCGATGAGGCGTTTCAAAAGGAGGCAGACATCACTCAGATCATGGTAGGGTTTGTGGAGAAGGTGGCACTGAAGCCCCGCCAGATCAAATCTCGAAAGATCGGTTCCATATCCGGTGGTGAGCAAGATTTTCAAATTTGGATTGTTTTGTTTTGCTGCCTTTGCCAGTTCATAGCCATTCATTTCTGACATGACAACATCGCTGATCAAAACGTCAGCTGGTTTTGCCTGCATCGCCTGCAAAGCTTTTTTGGGGTTTGAAAAAGTGAGACACTCTTTGATTTTCATTTCTTTGATCAGTCGATCCCATAGATGCAGAAAGGTTGGATCGTCTTCAACCACCACAATCGTTTTTTGAGGGTTATTATTTTTCATGCCATTATCCATTACAAGTTTTGTGCCAGAATGGATGCTTGAAAAATCGGGGGATTTTCACACGAGAAGGGTTAAAACCTACCTCTTTTTGGTAAAACTTCACCCGCTCAAGGAGATTTTGCGAAGCCAGTTGATGTCGATCGATTTACCTGTCCAAAGTTTTAGGTTGAGGTTGGCCTGATAGATCAACATCCAAAGTCCATCCATGGTTTTGAATCCTTTTTTGTTTGCAAGGTGTAAGAGTTTGGTTTGCCTTGGATGATAAACAATGTCACAGACGATTGCTTTTTTAGGCAGTAACGATAACGGCACAGTGAGTTGAGCTGAAGTGGCTTGGATGAGAATGTCGGTAGTCCTCAAATATTTTTTGGCATTTCGGATGCGACGCCGATTTAAGACATGAACTTTTTTAGCTCCCCCTTTGGCCAACGCAGCGGCAATACCCCTTGCAGCGCCGCCATTTCCAAAAATTGTTACGATTTTTCCCTTGGGCCGGATCTTTTTTTTCTCCCACAATGCGTTGACGAAACCCTCTCCATCTGTGTTAAAGCCGATGAAGCGATTTTTTCTTCTGACAATGGTATTGACTGCCCCGCAACGCTTTGCCGAGATATCGAGTTTGTCCAAATAGGGGGCGACAACTCGTTTGTAGGGTGTGGTTACATTCAACCCAAAAACATCGACAAGCTTCATACAGACAATCAGGTTTTTCAAATGTGGTTTTTCAACTTGGAAGGGGAGGTAGCGACAGGGAAGTTTTAAATTTTTAAAGATGGCGTTAAAAAGTTTAGGAGATAGCGAATGATCGAGTGGTTTACCGATGATACCGAAGAGCTTCATGAATGTCCTTTTTAATTTGTACCGCTAATGTTTCTATATTAGGAAAAGTCAACTCTTCACGCAACCATTTCAAAAATTCTACCTCAATTTTTTTCCCTCGCAAGTTTCCATCAAACCCGATCAAGTGTGTCTCAACCGAGAACCCCTTCCCTGGGAACGTCGGATTAAATCCTACACTCGTTGCCGAAGGCCATGTTTTGGTGCCAACCCGTGTTTTCGTAATATAAATTCCCACTTTTGGTAACAATTCATTTTCAACTTTCAAATTAGCTGTGTGAATCCCCATTTTAGTACCAATCCCATGGCCCTTGACCACGCGTCCAATAAGGGCAAACGGTTTTCCGAGTAACTCATTAGCTAGTTGTATATTACCACCGGTGATCAGTCGTCTAATTTGTGTGGAACTGACGAGGTTATCTTTTTTAAACTGCGGTTTTGTGATATTTATGAGGAGGTTGTATTTCGTGCAGAGGTTTTTTAAAGTTTCTGTCGTCCCTTTTCTCTTAAAACCAAATGTGAAGTCATAACCAATCCAAATTCCTCTCGCCCGCAATTTTTTAATAACAATTTTTTCAAAAAACTTTTCGGGTGGCATATGCGAAAATGAGATATTAAACTTTTCAACCACAACCCTTTGTATGCCCAGCTTTTTTAGAGCCGTAATCTTTTGATCCAAAGTTTGAATGAGCAGGGGGGCGCTCCCGGGTGCTAAAATTTTTGCCGGATGGGGCTCAAAAGTATAAACAGCCGTTCCCCACCTCTTTTTTTGGGCGTATTGGATCATCGCCTTGAGAATGGTTTGATGTCCAAGATGCACCCCATCAAAATTTCCCAGTGCGACGACGAGTGGTTTCTTTTTGGCTTTCATGAAACGTCAATCCTCGCTGGCGGCGATATCGTCGGTGGGGGTTGATTGATGATTGACAACCAAAAATTGTCTGGAGATGAGATTGAAATTGTCCCGTGCCGTTATGACGACGACATTGTTCCCTTTGCTCAAGGTGATGGGAATTTGAAAGGGGAAAGAGGCCCCCTGTTTCGCGTTCGATTCATAAAAAACTTTTTTATCATCCAAAAAGATAAAAAGATCTCTCACCGTTTGATCGTCTTTAACCTCCCCTTGAATCACAAAAGGGTTTTTGTCGGAGGTGACCGCTTTGGTGGCAAGGGTGATCACAGGGGGACTGAACAGGGTATTTGCTGGAGGATCGATTTTGGCGTCGGCCATTTTGATGGTGATCTCCTGCTTGGAGTTGACCAGCAAGTCACTGTCGGTGATCGAAAGTTCCATTCTAAAACTTTCTCCATTCCATGACGGGTCGGTATGAAAACGCAAACTGGCATTTGCGCTTTGTCCAGGCGACAAGGCATCCATTGATACACGCCCCTTTTCGATAAAAATTTCTTTTCCACTTAAATTTCTTAAAGCAACCACCGGTTTGTTAGAGACCCCCTCACCTTGATTGGTAATTTTGACCGTCAGATCAACCGGCTTTCCACCCACAATTTGAGATGGGTTGCCATCCAGAAAATATTGATGGGCAAAGAGAGGTCGTTTGGCACCTTGAATCGGCATGATGACATTCACATCGGGGACAACGTTGCCATGATCTTCCTGTTTGAATTTAAGTTTTAGGCCGACTTCCTCGGTGAGTGCCGAGGGAGGAAGTTTGAGCTTTGTTTCCCAAGTTTTTATGGCACCGGGCAAAACCTTTCCGAAAGCAAACTCGATATTTTTGAAAAGCATTTCTTTGGAGTCCGATTGGGCCGCCAAACGATAATAGGGTGCATCACCGACATTTTTAAGTTGGATTCGTAGCGTGACATTTTCAGAGGCAGGGGCCCTTTTGATCGGCTTTCCATCTTTTAAAAGATGGAAGGTGAGTTCTGCTTGTGGTTGGCCTGCCTGTTCGCCCAGGTTCCAATCAATTCCTATTTTTTGAAAACTGGCCACCACCTTCTTTTCTTCAGCAACTTTTCTTTCTTTGAGCAAATGTTGCGCTTCCTCCAGCATCACGGCCCGATTGGAAGAAGAAAAGGCATCCGTTAAGGCGAGGGCCATTTCAGCGGCAGTATCATTTTCTAGTCTTAGTTCAGGATGGTATTCGGTCTCTTCATTTTCTTTGGGAGTTGGCGCTAGAAAACCAAGCTTAAAAATCGGTTGTTCCCCACGAGTGGGTTGGCCGTCAAAGTGTTTTTCCAAATCTTTTTCCGTTGTGGTGATGTTTTCGATCGTGTCCAAATGATCTTTATCAACGACAACAGGTCTTAGTTCGATGTCTGGCGTGATTCCCACTGATTGTATCGATTGATTGCCAGGAGTTAGATATTGCGCGACAGTTAGTTTCAAAGCGGCATCCGTTGCCAACTCATAAACACTTTGTACCGAACCTTTGCCAAACGTTTTATTCCCCACAACAATCGCACGGTTGTTGTTTTTCAAGGCGCCGGCCACAATTTCCGAGGCGGAAGCGGAACCTTCATTGACTAAAATGATGAGAGGCCAATTTCCTTCAAAGCCATCGGCCCTCGCCTTTTTGCGATCGATCAATTTGCCACCAGGTCCCACGGTGGAAACAATCACCCCGTCTTTTAAAAACTCATCGGCCATGGTGACCGCTTGATCCAAAAGGCCACCCGGATTATTTCTCAAATCGAGGATGACTCCCTTGATGTTGTTTTCGGGTTTTGCCAGTGCTTCGAGTTGGTCATGAAAATCTTGTTCGGTGTTTGCCTGAAAACTTTTCACACGGATAAAACCGACATTGTTTCCTTGTGGTGTTATAACCAATTTGGATTGGACCGCTTCAATGTTGATGATAGCTCGTTTTAATGTCAGTGCAATCGGGGCGGGGCGCCCGCTTCGTTCAATTTTGATCGTAACTTTTGTGCCAACCGGACCTCTTAGCCTTTCCACAGCCTCGGTCAGTGTCATGTTAATGCTCGATTCCTCATTGATCTGGCTGATATGATCGCCGGCTTTGACGCCTGCCTTCCATGCCGGCGTCCCTTCAATGGGTGCTGTGACAGTGAGTCTTCCCTCTTTCAGCCCAATTACAATTCCCAATCCTCCAAATTCCCCTTCTGTCCCGACACGAAATTCCCGATAAGAATCTGGGCTCAAGAAGTTGGAATGGGGATCGAGTTCGTTGAGCAACCCATCGATTGCCGAAAATTCAATTTCTTGTTTGTCGGTGTCTTTGTCGACATGCAGTTCGATAAACTGAAAAATTTCTTTGAGGGTTGACCCCAGACTTCCCAAATCTTTGGCAGGATATTTAAAACGTTTAGTTGCCTGTTGAACGGTTACGGCGCAAAAGCTGGGCTTTTCACATTTTGCCAAAATTTCCGGAGCCGTTCGCTGGATATAATTGAGACTCGCCTCAAACATATCTAAGGGATGGATTCTTACTGGATCGACATAATAGCGCTGAATATAAGAAAGTGTCTGGGTGAGGAGGCGTGCATTGCCTAGAGGGTAATTGGGGTCCTTGGGGAGGGCCCAACTGATGGAGGCAAGAAGCAAGAAGCAAGAAGCAAGAAGGTTGCGCATCGAAACTCTATCCTAGGGGCTAGACGGGAATTTTTCAAGGAAATTCATGAGGATAACTGATCAACCGTCCGTTTTCAGTCGTCAGATAGCGACCAAAAAGCAACTTTAGCTGTACCATCAGCCGAAAACTTTGATAAGATACACTTATGAAAAGGCTTTCAACCTTCCTTTTGGCCCTCCTTGCAACACTCTTCGCATTTAGCTTGCCCGCCACGATGGATTTACCGACAGACTTAAAACAGCTGGCAAAGCAGTCGGATCTTGTTTTTAAAGGGGTTTGCAAGGAAAAACGGCAAGACAGCATTTTTTGGCCAAAGTTGGGAAGGCAAGTCCCGATTATTGTCTATCGATTCGAGGTGAAGGATGCCATTAAAGGCAATCCTTCCTCTGTCGTTGAATTCAAACAATGGGCCTTTCGTTCACGAGGAGAAGCCATCCAATTTGGGTTTTTAGCTCCCGTTTCAACCGCCTCTTTTGAAAAGGAAAAAACATACCTCCTTTTCTTAGGCGAACTTTCTGAAAATGGTTTTCGATCTGTCATTGGCGGGGCGGGTAACGGGGTTTTTGAAGTGGTTCAAGAAGCAGGTCAGCCAGAAAAAGTGGTCAATTTAGGTGGCAACCGTGGTCTTTTCCAGAGTATTTCTAAAAAATCTTTGAGCAAAAGCGAAATCAATGTCGTTCAAGCCCCACCTGGGCCCGTTCCTTATAGTGATTTTGTCTCGCTCGTCAAAAAAGTGATGGACCATTAGTATGCAACGTTTTGTTAAATCCCTCCTCATTATTTCCTTCCTCTCTTTTGGATTTTTTAATGTTTTTGCAGGGGGTCCCATGTTGGTCGATGATATCACCAATTCGGGTGAGCCCTCTCGTTGGCCTTTTAATGCGACTAAAGGAAAATGGGTCGTGGAAGTTTGGGGAGACCCCGGACAGGATGCCATCATTCGGAGGTTGGTCGTTCCTCTTTTGGATAGTTGGAAAAATGTAAAGCTTAATTTACCCGACGGAAGCACCATTGTGACAGTGGCGCTCGACATCCAATACAAGGGGAAGTTGAGCGACTTGGAGGCATACAAAGACATCGGTGACATTACTGTCAGCAACTACACGCTTTTTACCAACGTGGCCGAGCAAGATCAAACCGTAACCCCGCCAACCGTAATTATTTTCGACGCAGATGGGTCGATCACGGAGAATTATTTTGCGGGGCAAGAGAGCGAGAAATGTCCAAAGCCCAAAAATTGTATTGCCGGGTTTGCAGCACCTAGCCGTTTAGATAGAGCACACAAAGTGATTCAGGCCGGTGTCGCTGTTTTGAACGGACGCCTGATCAATGGAATTTCCAATTCAGACGACGGAGAACTGGCTTCGAGCACCGCAGAAGCCGAAAAACGATTCCAGGGAATAATTTTACATGAGATTGGACATATGCTCAATTTGGATCATAGTCAGGTCAATTTAGAAATTGCCGATGCTTGTAGTTTGTCGGGTTCTTGTGAACAGGGAGATCAAGTTGTCACGATGTATCCCGAGTTGAAATCAACAGAACAATTTATTTTGCATCGCGATGACAAAGTGGCCATTTCTTTTTTATATCCCAATCAGGCCTTCAAAGATAACTTTTGTACCATTGTCGGAGAAATTCAAAATGAAGAGGGCAAGGGGATGCAGGGTGTGAATGTGATTGCCAGAAATGTTAACGAGCCTTTTATAGACGCAAGGTCGATGGTTTCCGGCGTGATGTTCGGATACGATACCGCAAATGGAACTTATCATTTAGCGGGAATTCTTCCCAACAAAGAATATGAAGTTTTCTATGAGGAGTTGAATCAAGCATATGTTGTCGAGTTGGCCTCTACCTTCTCCCCGTTGGGTGTTGATTCGCCAAAAGACTTTGGCTCCGATATTATTCCGGGCCCAGATGGCAAACAAACGGTTCATTGTAGTAGTGGAGGGGGACAAACCATCTCCATGCCGGCCATTCGTATTGTCTCCAGTGAGCTTCCACAATCTCCGGGTGAATCGGCAGACGAAGGTGCTTCGTCCCAGAAAAAAGGTTGGTGTAGTTTGCAGCCCAATGCATCACAGCAAGTTGACTTCGGCTCTTTCTTCTCGTACATTTTGATCTATGCCGCGTTACTTCCTCTTGTTGTTTGTCGTTTTTTCGGTTTGCCTTTCGGCAAACGCTCAAAATACCCCTTTTAAGGTCAGCTACTCAAAAGAATCTATTCAACTCGTCCCAGGCCAGACCAGGGTCGTAGTGATTGATTTTACGATCCCCGAAAAATATTTTGTCTACAAAGATAAAACAGAACTCGAATTTTTAAATCTGGAAAGCCTTCTCGTTAAAAGAATTGAATACCCAACCAGTAGAGTCCGCCAGGATCCCTTTTTCAAAAAGAAATTGGCCGTGTTTGAAGGGCCTAGTCAGATTTTAGTGACTTTTGAAGTGCCTCCAGAGGCTCAAGTGGGCAAAAGAATGCTCGAAGCCGTTCTACATTTTCAAGGTTGCTCCGATACCCTTTGTTATCCGGAAGAGGCAAGACCGATTATTTTTAATTTTGAAATTGGTGGAACCTCGAACCTCGAACCTCGAACCTCGAACCTCTTTTCCTGGCACGACCTCATCCACTCCCAGGATTTCAGCCAAGTCTGGGAGCAGAGTGGGTGGATCATGTTGGTAGTGGTTTTTATCGGCGGTTTTTTGACCTCTTTAACCCCCTGTGTGTTGCCACTCATCCCAATTACCTTGTTAATCATCGGTGTGCGTGCGGAATCACCGGTCAAACGCAATCTATTTTTGTCTCTTTCTCTTGTAGTGGGGTTAGCACTTACTTACGCAGCATTGGGTGTTTTGGCAGTGGCCTTGGGTAAAAGTTTGGGTTTCATTTTTCAAGAAAAGTGGATTGTTATTTTATTAGCGCTTCTCTTTTTTATTTTGAGCCTTTCGATGTTTGGACTTTATGAAATTCATCTTCCTTTATTTTTGCGAGAAAAATTAAATAACATCAAGGGCCATGGCGCCATGGGGGCGTTTGCCTCTGGTATGGTAACCGGTGTTTTGGCGGCTCCTTGCGCAGGGCCGGTGGTGGGCTCTTTGCTTTTGTTCGTCGCCGGAACACAAAGTTACTTCCAGGGATTTTTTCTTCTTTTTGTTTATGCCATGGGAATGGGACTTCTCTTTGTTGTGCTGGGAACCGGCTATGGCATATTACAAGGTCGTTTCCAGGGTTTTGGTCTGAGTGTATGGATCAAACGGTTTTTGGGAGTTTTGCTCCTGATCGGTGCTCTTTTTTATCTCAACACGGTTGTCCCTTTGCAAAAAGGTTTTGATATTTTGATGAAGTACAAAGAACCGGTTCCTTGGCTCTCTTCGGATGTGGCAGGTTTGGAGATTGCTAAAAAAGAACAAAAAATCATGTTGGTCGATTTTTATGCCGAATGGTGCCCACCCTGTAAAGAACTAGAGATTGGTTTTTTCAGAAAGCCTGAAGTAGTTGAACTATTGAAAAAAATGGTGCCCGTTCGGATTGATGCTACTTTCAATGACGATCCAGTGGTTGAGGCCACTATCAAAAAATATAAGGTGATTGGTTGGCCAACCGTTTTGTTTGTCGATTCCACAGGAAAGGTCTTAAATGATCTAACAGTTGTTTCTTACAATCCAAAACTATTGTATGATAATATGCAGAAGGCTTTAGGGGGAGACAAACCATGAGTGAACAACAACCGCAGACACCACAACTGGCTCCACAACCGACTCAAAAGTCGGCCAAAAAGAAATTTCCGACCTGGGCCGCTGTTCTGATTATCCTCTTCATGATGTTTTTTATGTTTATAGTGGTTGCGGGGGGGATTAGCTACTTCATGTTTAACTATGTAAAGGCCAAGGGAAAGCAAGTGATCAAGAATAGCATTGGTACGACGGCAACAGCGGTTATTGAAAATATTACGGGGAAAACAGGGATTCAATTCGATTATGATAAAGACAAGGAAACTTTTTCTATCAAAGATAAAAAAGGAGAAGATCTTTTTACGTTTGGTCAAGATTCAAAATTTCCGGAAACGTTTCCAAAAGATGTTCCTGTTTTTCCTTCTGCCAAGTTTGATACACACATGGCTTTGATGGGGCTCAAAACTTATGTTTGGCACACAGACAGATCTGCTCAAGAAGTGATTCAGTTTTATGATTCAAATATGAAAAGCCTTGGGTGGCAGACTGTGGAAAACAGAAACAGAGAAGACGAGGCATTCGTTTCGATGAAAAAAGGGGAGCGGCAAGTTATGATTCAAGCCAATAGAGAAGATGGAGTCACAAACTTTTCCATTATCGAAGGCGCCGAAAACCTACCCAACATGGGTGATTTAGAACACAAAGATTAATCCTACAGTTTTCTCCCCAATGACAAGGGCAGGAGCGGGGTCCTCATTGCTGCGCCTTCAAATGGGAATCGCTTTTGTTCGGTGAGTCGGAGCTTCGGGGTCCTGTCCCTCCGTGTTTTTGTGGGGGCCCCTAACAAAACCCCACAACAAACACTCCGGGCCACCCCTTCGCTCCAACTGTCTTTCTTGTGCGATTCCCATATACTTAACCAAAAGGTAGACGCTACCTTATGGTCAATTGCGTAAGGGCAGGAGTGGGGGTGGACAAAACATCGTGCGGGAACGAGGGCGTATTGAGTCAAACAAAATAATATTCGTTTCTGCAGATAGAGCTGACGGCAGGTAAGATACTATCTGCATCTTTTGAAACGAAATTATTTTTTTGACGAAATAGCCCGAAGTGGAGCACAGTTTTGAACACCCTCCACTCCTGACCGAAAACACTTCCTGAAAAGCGCATTTAAGGGTTTTGTTTGGAAAGGTTGTGATAAAGGAGGGTGCCGCCAACCACCATGGGGGCTTGCAGCAAAAGCGGAGCGAAGGGAATCAAAAAGAAAATTCCGAATCCCGCCAGTGCGTATTTAAACGAAAGAGCAAATCGAAGTCTCTGCTTGAAACCAAGCAGTTGATGCCCCATTGGAAAATCAACCGAGAAAAAACCTAAACTCCACATTCCAAACAATCCTGTCAGTGTGACGTACAAAATACCTCCAAACCAAGGAATGAGATTCAAAACCAAAAGTGTGGCAGCGACGATCAAAAAAAGTCCCGCCTTTTGGGCCTCTACCGTAATAGTTCGTCCAATGCTTTTGAAGAATCGTCCCCATTGAAAAGGGGGTGGTTCGATTCCTTGGGAGAGGGTGGTTACTCTTTCAGCCAGCAGATCAAAAAAAGGAGAGGCGATAATCAGATAAACTAAGAAGGTCAGTATTGATGCCAAGATAAGACCCAACATAAAAAGTAATACTTTAAGTAGCTGTTTAACAACCCAGAGCCCTGCAAAACTTAAGCTACCCCAAAAACCTTTCGCTTCAGGAAGGTTTTGTAAACCGATATGATTTGAAAGCAGCTGATAGAAATCGGGGTAATAATGAACAAAAAGTCCCCAGCTGAGGGCAAGGATCAGAATGGAAATAATGACGGGGATAATGACCCAGGGCCACAAAGAAGGGTGCTTGGATAGGAACCCAAATCCTTTACCCAAGTGTCTTAAGCCCAGAAAAAAATCGGAAATTCTCGACATAACCAGCTCTTTAAATTAGAATGCCACAATATGCAACAGGATTGGGACGAGGCTGTTGATAATTATTTAAATTATTTAAGGGTGGAAAAACGGTTGGCCAACAATTCTTTGGAAGCCTATGCTAGAGATTTACGAACCTTCGGCGAATTTTCAAAAAAGATAAAAGTTAGCAAGCCATCCCAAGTAACAGAGTCACACATTCTTGAATTTTTGGTGGCCCTTCACAAAAAAGGGTTAAAGGCAAAAAGTGTGGCGAGAAATCTGGTTGCCTTGCGAGGTTGGTTTGCTTTTTTAATCAATGAAAAGTTGATCAAAAAAGATCCGACCGCACAGATTGAATCCCCAAAGACACTGAAAAAACTTCCCCATTTTTTGAGTCTCTCTGAGATTGATACGATGTTGCAGGCTTGTGATAAAAAAACAGCAAGGGGCATGAGAGATTTTTGTATTTTGCAGTTTTTATATGCGACCGGTTTGCGCGTTTCAGAGCTGACGGCACTTGAGTTCAATCATCTCTATCTTGATGCCGGTTACTTAAGGGCCTTTGGGAAAGGCTCTAAGGAAAGGGTGGTGCCGTTGGGAAAAGAAGCACTTGCAGCTTTGAAAGAATATTTGCAATGGGGTCGCCCGCAGTTGACCAAGAAAAAAATATCGGATGCCTTGTTTGTTTCTGCACGCGGCGAGGCCCTCACCAGACAGCGAATCTGGCAGCTTCTCAACACAATTGCCAGAAAAGCAGGCTTAAAAAAGAAGATCACGCCGCATATGTTGCGCCATTCGTTTGCCACCCATTTACTGGAGCGGGGTGCCGATTTGCGCAGCGTTCAAACAATGTTGGGCCACTCCGACATTTCCACCACGCAAATCTACACCCACGTCTCCAACACCCACCTCAAAAATCTCTATGACAAATTCCACCCAAGGTCTTAAGAAGCCTTTTTCATTTTAACCCCGATATTCAATTTGAAACCCATAGCTTCCAGGAGGGCTGTTAGACTGTAAAGTTCGGGATTACCCTGTTTGGAGAGCATTCGATAAAGATTTTCCCGATTCAGCTTGGTTTTTGAAGCGAGTTTGCTTATTCCACCATGTGCTTCAGCTACATTTCTTAGGGCAAGTAAAAAAAGTTCGGGATCATTTTCTTCAAGTGCCGCATCGAGATAAGCAGCTGCTTCTTCAGGGTCTTTAAGTTCTTCAATTAAATATTTTTGATAACTTACCGATGTTCTCATGTTGCCTCCTCTTATATTCGGTCCAATGTTCTTTGGCTTTTTTGATGTCTCGTTCCTGACTATTCTTATCACCGCCGCAAAGCAACATAATGATTACTGAACCTATCTGTCCAAAATAGACTCTGTAACCCGGGCCAAAGTCAATTTTCAGTTCAAAAACGCCTTCTCCAACGAATTTGCAGTTACGAAAATTTCCAAGCTCCAAACGGCCTAAATATACTCTGATCTTGTTTCTCGTTTTCTTATCCCTAAGGGTTTCTCTCCATTCTTGAAAAGGGACCTTTCCTTCTTGGGTAACGTAAAACCTGATTTCTCGCACTGGTTCACTCCTTTGATTGTAGCTTATAAACTACAACTAATCAAGCAAAACTTCTTTTAGGGAAAGCAAGAATGATGCCAGTTATTAAGGAATTTATTCGAGATGAGTCACCTTGGCTGACGAAAATGAAACAGCACTGACGATTTTAAAGCAGAAAGTAGAGGCTACAATCCGTTATAAACCGACGCAAACTTCGAGGCAAATGTCGCGATCTTTTTCGCAAGGGCCGTTTTCTTGAGGTTTCTTTTCTTTCTTTTTGCAGAGCTGGTATTCTTCTTGGCAGTTTGTTTGGCAAGGGTTCTCCACTTTCTTCGTCTTGGCAAGATTGCTGGGAAGGCACGGTTTGTTTTGAGCGGTGGCTCCTGCTTGTCTGGCCAATTCATTGGCATTAGGTTTTGGCGGAATCTTATCCGTGACACAGATTTCTTTTGAAGTGATCTTGGCAACGGCCAGGTAGGAATTGAACTTTTCTTCATCACCTGGGACATCGTGTGCATTAACGCGAACAATTAAAGCCACCGGAACAGTCTGGTTTCCTTTTTTCTGAACCATCCATTCCGCCTTGGAGCCAAGCTCTGAAAAGGTCCCCCGTGAAATTGTATGATAGTAGTTGAGACGGTGCTTTTCCCCCTGAGGATCGATGACTGTCACTGACATTCGGACATCATGATCTTCGACGATAAGTTTGTTACCCCCAACACCCGGACATTCACTTTCCGTATCTCCCGTTATCTCGTGCTGCCAAACAAGCTTACACGCCTTTCCTTTAAGATCTGTGTAAATGCTCTCCAATTGTTGTGCAAGTCCTTGGGAAATCCCCAGCATGAAGATAAGCGTTAGAAATGTGCGCATTAAAATCATCTTTCACCGACAATTTCGCCTGGTTTTACTCAACCGGCCTTCTGCAGAAACCCGCTCACGGTGGACATCTGACACGCTGTGTTCTATGCCCATGTATCGATCTGTGGCTTGTTTCATTTCAGACTCAAACTGTTCCTTGTAGAGATGGATCGTCTCGTCATAATTGGCCGCTGTCGCAGCCCGATCGCAGGCTCTCTCTTTTGCACACTCGGCCATTCCCTTTTGTTTGTCATTTTCATAGTTCCGCAGATCCTTTGGATAACTGTTACGAAGATCGGTCATGTATTCCTGTTCACTGAGCATTGCCCGGCGTCCATCTTCTTCCACCCCTTTTTTCCCTTGGACTTCGGATTCCAGTGATTTGATTATCTTCTTACATAAATTGTCTGCCAAAACGGGAGAGGCCAGTAGCCCCAAGACAAACACCAAAAATATTTTTTTCATATTTCCCTCCGGTTTGGGTAATTATTTTAATTGGTATGCGTAAAGATTGCAATGATGTTTACAATTAAAGAAACTTCTTGATTTTTCAAGAAAATGAGTGATCTATGGAATAGTGGTTTCAAAACTAGGAAAATTGTTTATGAGAAAGTCTGTCAAGAAAAAAGTGCGAACTACTTTTCTCAAACACATGAAGAAATCTATTCGGGAGAACAAAAAATTAGGCAAGCTGCTTGCTCAATGCCCCCCAAATCTCTAAATGGCTCCGAAAACATTTAGCTAGGATTTCTTGACAGTTGGAGCCAGGCTCCAATTGCAATTTCCACCTTTCGCCACGCCAGTCGGAAACAAGCAATACACAAAAATGTAAGCTTACTTTCACAGTTCCCAACCATTGTCCCCTTTATCCGAACTTACAAATTGCCATCATTTTGAATTGCTGCTAACTTTGAATAAGCTAGTTCCAAAATGGAAACTGAAAAAAGTAAAGTGGAATGGACCCCAGAACTTGAACAACGGTACCAGTATGTTCAAAAGCAATACGATGTTTCTCGTGGTATTGGTTTGGATCTTTTAAAAATTTTATTAGGCATGACCATTACATTAGCGGCTGTGCCTATCGCATTTCATGATAAAATTACCACATTGTTTTCCGGAAGAAGCATTTACTTCATATATCTGTCATGGATCTTCATTCTCCTAGCTTTGCTTTCAGGTTTTGTTGCTTATTTATTTATTTTTGAGGGATATTATTATCAGGCTCATTTTGAAGCGTCGAGATGGTTAGAGGGCTCACAAGATGATGTGAATAAGTATTCAAAAAACTCTAACAACTTTTTTGATTTGGCACATCGTTTTGGAGTGGGTTCTTTGGTTTTCTTTGTTACAGCTTTAACTTTTATTATTATTCCTATTAGTTTTAAATTAACAAATGTGTTCACAAAAATATTCGGATGTTGATGCAAAGAGAACCGGATACTTATTGCACAGTTTTGCAAATTGTATCCGGTTCCTTTTGCAAGCTGGCGTGACGGAGAGGGGGTGCAAGGGCTTCTCGCAGACGATTTCCTACATTTGTCAATTTTGTTGCCGGGGTGGCGTGGGGCGATGGGTGCTGAAAAGCATCTCGGAGGCAATTTTATCAGCCGGGATCCAATGCCAAAATTGCCGAGAGATGAGCGGGCAATTTGGGTCGACCTAAATTGAACCGCGTCTTTTCAGCACCCGGAGCGCCAGGTAGCCACCCCGGTGACAAAATCAATTTAAGACGAAAACTCCAGCAGGAATTTTTGGATAAATGGATCGAGGTCGCCGTCCATGACGGCATCCACATTGCCGACTTCTAAATTGGTTCGGTGATCTTTCACAAGGCGATACGGCTGCATCACATACGAGCGGATTTGCGAGCCCCATTCGATTTTCTTTTTCGATTTTTCAATCACTTCACGCTCTTTTTGTCTCTTTGCCAGTTCCAATTCATATATTTTTGCCTTCAGAAGTTTCATAGCCGTTGCTCTATTCTGATGCTGGCTTCTCTGGCTTTGGCAGGCGACAACAAGGCCGGTGGGAATGTGGGTCAAGCGCACGGCCGATTCGGTTTTGTTGACTTTTTGCCCTCCCGCTCCGCCGGCGCGAAAAGTATCGACGCGCAAATCTTCATCTTTAACCTCCACTTCAATATCTTTTTCGATATCAGGCAACACAAATACAGAGGCAAAGGATGTGTGACGACGTTTGTTGGCATCAAAAGGGGAAATTCTTACCAAACGATGGACTCCAATTTCTGCTTTCAAATAACCATAGGCATATTCGCCTTCTACTGTTAGCACCACACTCCGAAAACCGGCACCGTCACCCGGTGTAAAATCAACTACTTCATTGTGAAAACTCTTGTTGTCGCACCAGCGCCGATACATCCTCAGCAACATTTCAGCCCAGTCACAAGACTCTGTCCCCCCGGCACCGGCATTGATAAACAAGATTGCGCCTGCACGGTCATGCTCACCGGAGAGCATCCGCTGAAATTCCAATCCTTGCACGCCGGTTGCTACCTCCCCCAGTTTGTCTTGTGCTTCATGAAGCAGATCATCACTAGGATGTGTTGTGGTGAGTTCCAAAATCGCATTCACATCTTCCAATTTGATTTGCAGATTATCATATTGTTCAATCAAAGCCTTCAAAGTGTTCAACTCTTTTATTGTCTCTTGCGCTTTTTTGGTGTCGAGCCAAAATCCTTCTGTTTGCGATTGGACTTTCAGACGCTCAGCCTCAGTACGTTTTTTGTCGAGATCAAGGTGTCTGGACAGATCTTTTAATTTTTGCTGAAGGGTATTGAATTGTTCTTTAATTTCTTTGGACATAGATTTTAACCAGTTGCCATAACACAAAAAGAATGCAAGCCCAGATAAACCAATCACCCAACTTAGTATAGATTGTTTGATGTGATAAAAGAGGGACTTGGTGCAAAATAATCGCTTGTTCAAAAAGCGGGGCCGCTTGCAAAACTTTTCCTGTCGGATCGACAATGGCCGTTACACCGGTGTTGGTGGCCCTTACAAGTGCTCGGCGCGTTTCCACCGCCCTTAATACAGAATAACTCAAGTGTTGATAAGGGGCGGAGGTAACGCCATACCAGGCATCATTGGTAAGGTTGATGAGAAGTTGCGCCCCCTTTTTCACCAACGTGCGCGAGAGTTCTGGAAAAATATCTTCATAACAGATGAGAGGGCCGATTTTCACATTTTCCAACGCCAACGGTTTTAATTCTTTTCCTGCCTTAAAATTTCCAATCACCGACGCGACCGGTTTCAAAAAAACTAAAAGATTTTTCAAAGGAATATATTCACCAAAAGGGACCAAATGCACTTTATGATAACGATCCAAAATATTACCATCGGAATCGAGGAGGGCTGCACTATTGAAATATTCTTCTCCGGATGGTTTGGCACTCATCATGTTGAGCCCTAGCAATGTGTAAGGTCTTTTCCCTCTAGTTACAGTCAATCCAATATCTTGCGGTGGGACGGAGGTTGATTCCAACCAAAGGAGTTCTGTCCAAGAAGCCTCTGGCCAGATGATGAGATCAGCATTGCGTTCCAAACTTTGCACGGCATCCTCAAAAATCTTTTTTTGTTTTGCTTTTGTGGCTTCATCCCACTTTTCGTCTTGAGGGATGTTAGGTTGAATCAAACCGACATTCAAATGAGCTGCGGTGAGCGAACGATTTCCTCCTTGTCTGAGATTGAAAAAACCATAGCCCAGAACAATGGCAAAAAGACAAACAGTCACGATGGTTTTGGGTAGAAAAAAACGGACCTCTTTTCCTTGCCACTTCAAAATGATTTCGGTGATCCAGACATTAAGCCAGGCAATGAAAAAAATAATACCGTAAGCACCGGTGACATCGGCAATTTGAATCAAAGGGAGATAACCTGTTTGCGACATCGCCAGATTTGACCAGGGAAAGCCCCCAAAGGGGGTATAGTTTCTAGCCCACTCCAAAAGTGTCCAAAAAATAGGAAGCCAAATTAACATTTCCCCATTTTGTTTGATGACAAAGTGACGGGCGGCCATGAGCGCAACGCCAACATAGAGTCCCATTGCCACTGCGAGAAGTAGGAGTGTCAAAACACTGGGGAGAGGCGGGAGATGCCCAAAAGTGTTGAGGGCCTTGTAAATCCAATAAAAAGAGAGGAGATAAAATAAAAAGGCGGCTAAGAAGCCAAACGAAAAACTCTGGCGGGGGCTCGATTCATAGGTTAAAAGGCACAAAGGAACAAGTCCCACCCACGCCAAAAACCCCAAATTAGGAAGATGCCAGCCAAAAAGAACGGTGGGAAAGGAAAGACCAACCAGCAGTGCAGATAAAGCCACCAACCCATATTTTTTCATAGCCATTTCATAACTTTATCTTTATGACTTGGCAAGTTATGTTGCGTAACATACGCAACTTTTTTAGACTCCATACGATAACTTAGGTGATGATTTCTTCTCTACCATCGTTAACAGTCGGTTTCATTCTTCCCTCCACGCAGTTAGGATCCATTTATCGAGAGGCAGAGCAACCAGTCGATTTTTTTGAATTGGTTGGTGTTCAACCACGCTTAGGTTTGGCTCCTTCCGGCCAAACGGTTGTTAACGGTATCACGTGGATGTTTGGTACTAAAAGTCCCGTCAGTGAAACAGCTTTGGCGCGCCTTTTGAGAAAAAATGATTTTAATCGAAGATCAGTTGCCAAAAAACTGGGTGTTAGTTCTCAAGCAATAAGCTGGCGCATTCATCATGCTAGAACCCAAACCCTAGCTTCCTTACAAGATCGCATTTCAAAACAGGGAAGGTTCAGTCCTATCAATAACAATCAATTATGGGGGTTGCTGGAGCAATTTTGGTGGCATCGGAGAATGGTTGCGGAGGTGACTGGTTTGACAAAAGCTGCTATCCGGTTGCGCATTCATAGAGCTAATTTGGCAGACAACACCGAGTGGGATGGAAGAAAAGGGTGCAAGACGATCAAAGGGGAACATTCAAACTGTCTACATCGCCCTCGCTAGAGACTCAAATTCTGCTTTCCGCATTTCCAGCCAGTCTTTTTCGTTGAGGTCGTCAAACCCCTTGGCGTGCAAAAGGCCGTGGCACATGAGTAGACAGACTTCGTGAAAGAGTTTGAGGCCGCGTGGGCGAGCCTGAGCTTGGGCTTGGTCGAGAGAAATGACGATGTCGACGGCTTTTTTGTCAGCAAATGTGATCACATCTGTTGCCGTTTTCTTTTTTAAAAATCGTTGATGGTATTTTTTAATTTCGGCGCTTGAGGTGAACAAAAAAGAGATGTCACTATTTTGGAAATTGAAGCCGATGCACATTCGGCTGGCCAGCCTTGTGAGCCTCTTCAAAGGAAGTTTCTTGCGTGGGTGTTGGTTGATCAGATAGAGTTGCGGCATATTCAATGCGCTGATGATACATTCCAACCAAAATTCTCGTAAACGCTTTGGCAATCTCATGCAGATCGCGCAAAGTCAAGTCGCATTCATCGAGTTGCGATTCCGCAAAACTGCCATCAATCATTTTTTCAACGGTTTGTTGAATCCTGGCCGGTGTTTTTTCTTTTAGGGAACGAACAGAGGCCTCCACACCATCTGCCAGCATTAAAATCCCTGCCTCACGGCTCTGCGGTTTTGGACCGGGATAGCGAAAATCTTTTTCTTCGACATTGTGAATGCCTGGATCGGTTGTTTCTTTTGCCTTTTCATAAAAAAGACCGATCTTTTTGGTGCCGTGATGTTGTGGAATCATGTCGACAATGCGTTGAGGAAGTTTGTAGGCTTTGCCTAGTGCGATTCCTTCTTTCACATGCGACGCAACAACCAAAGAAGACATGTGTGGGGATAAATTCTCGTGCCTGCTCTCTTCAACTTGAGTATTTTCAATAAAATACCCGGGCATCTTCATCTTTCCAATGTCATGGTAGTAGGCGGCAACCCTTGCCAGTAAAGGATTGGCATCAATCGCCTCCGCGGCGGCCTCTGCTAAAATACCAACAATGTGTGAATGATGATACGTGCCGGGTGCGCGAACGATCAGCTCTTTGAGTAAAGGATGGTTCAAATTTGCGAGTTCTAAAAGTTTGATGTCTGTTGTGTAATCCAGAAGTGTTTCAATGACCGGTGCGGCCACAAAGACAAAAACAGAGGCTAAAATTCCCCCCAACATGGCAAAACCAAGATGGGCAAACAAGGAGTCCCATTGGAATGTCGATCCAATAGAAGCGGTCTGAATCATCAAAATTCCCAAAACAACCAGTGCGTTGACCAGGCCTGTTTTGAGACCCGCCTTGATGATGGCAACCCGGTGATCGGCCCCCACAATAGCAGAGCCGGCAGCAATCCCGCTAATCAAACAATAAGTTGTGTAATCGACACCTGTTCCCACCGTCATGCCGGCGAGCAAACTCAAGATGACGGCCAAGATCAAGGAGACTTCCGCCGTCAAAACCATCCGCACCAGCATCACACCGCCGGCAATTGGAATGGCGTAATAAAAAGCGGACTGCGGCCAATCGTAAAAAAGGGCTTCATGAATGACGCCGATGAACACCAACGAAATTCGCAAAATAAAAAGGACCCCTACGATGACGAGCCCCATCAAGATGTAATCTTTTCTCTCGGGTAAAAAACGTTTCACATAAGCTTCTGAAAAATAGAATGTGGCTCCGAGTGCCAAAGCCACAAAAAGAAAGGTGCCAATCAAACGGATAGGTCTTTTTTCCAAACCCCTCGCCTTTTTAATGATGTTTAAGAGATGGACATCGCGCGGCTCGAGTTTTGTACCAACACGCATGATGTAGTCTCCGGCATTATAGGAAATAATTTTTTCTTTCACACTCCGAACGGCCGCTTCTTTTCGAATTTCTGTTTCTTGGAGATTGAAGGTTGTGTTGGGAACAATCCATTTCTGATAGCTTGGCGGAACAAGTTGTCTGGCCTGTTCAACGGTCAAGAGGTTTGAAAAATCGCGAATGATGGGTTCACGGTCGTCTGGGTGCGTTCCCTCAGGCGGATGGATTCTATTAATAACAATTCCTCTATTGCGATAGGGATCGATCGATTCGCGATCTTGCAAAATTGGTTTTGATAAAATTTCTTGGACTTTAGCCGGCGCGTCCAGGGGCACCGATTCATCAAAATCGAAGACTGGCAAAGCGCTCTGAATTGCAATTTCTTGATCTTTTTTCGTTTCTTCTTGATCAACAATTGAGAAATTACGGTCGGCGCGAATGTCTCTCATCAAAATTTGGCCCACTTCGATTTTTTCCGGAAAGTGGCTGACCGAAAAGCTGGTCATCCAGGTGATTGTCAGACAGAGAGCGATAAATCCTAGCCAGCCCAAAAGAGCCGATTCTTTAAAACGGGCCAAAGTGGAAAAGTCTGATTTGTGGACTTGGCCTAAAAAGTCCTTGAGTGTTTTGATAGAAAGCCGGCGCATATTTAGGTTTTGTCGGTGTCGTCGTATGCTCTGACGACTCGCTTGACCAAGGGGTGTCTTACCACATCGACTTCCGTGAAATAGTGGATATCAATCCCCTCGACTCCATCCAAAATTCGGATGGCGTCCAATAGACCGGATTCCTGGCTTTCTGGCAAGTCAATTTGCGTGACATCCCCTGTAACCACCATTTTGGAGTCCATTCCAAGTCTGGTGAGACACATCTTCATCTGCATGGGGGTGCAGTTTTGGGCTTCATCCAAAATAACGAAAGAGTTATGAAGAGTTCTGCCGCGCATAAAAGCTAACGGAGCAATTTCAATTTCGTCGCTGGCTATCATTCGAGCGACTTGTTCCACTTCGAGCATATCATAGAGCGCGTCGTATAAAGGCCTCAGATAGGGATCAACTTTTTCCTTCATATCGCCTGGCAAAAATCCCAATCGCTCGCCTGCTTCAACGGCCGGTCTGCAAAGAATGAGTTTGCGATATTGTTTTTTTAGAAGGGAGGCTACAGCCACGGCAACCGCAAGATAAGTTTTTCCGGTTCCCGCTGGCCCAACACTCAAGACCAGATCGTTTTTTCTGATGGCATCAATATATTCTTTTTGTGCGGGAGAGCGGGGGGTAATCGCCCTTTTGCGAGCTGGGATAAAAATCGAATCTAAAAAGACACTTTCAAGTCTTGCCTGACTGTTACGAGTGAGTGTGCGAATGGCCTGTTCAATGTCTGAGCCCATCACAGGGTAGCCTTTTTTAATCATTTGATAGAGTTCATTTAAAACTTTTTCGCCCAGTTGCACATCGGTTGACTCTCCCGCAATTTTGACATCGGAGCCACGGACATGAATGTCAACACCCAACGATTTTTCAATCGACTTAAGGTTTTGATCCGCCGTTCCAAATAAATCCCTGGCCGCCTTGTTGTCATCAAACTTGAGATGAATCACTTTTGCAGCATTTGGTTTTCCTTTCATCGTCTTCTTCCTCCTTGTTGTTGCGGTTGTTGTGGGGCATCCCCTAAAACTTGCACACAAAACTCTCTTCGTTTTCCAGTTTTCGAAAAATCGATCAAATAAATCATTAATTGGGGATCCAAAATGAGCTCCTTTTTTTGAAAGGGGAGCGACAAAGAAGGGCAATGATGTTGAGAGAGTTTTTCAAAACCCTCTTGGGATTGGCTGATCCAAAGACTGGCATCGCTGCCAGGAATTGTGATGGTGACAAGACCATCATTTATTTGTGAATCTCTGATGGCGTAGCGAACGTCATGAATAATTGGGATACAATCAATGTCGCTGGTTGTGGTGACAAAGCAATTTTTAAGGAAGACCACACCTTTATTTTAGCGCAACCCCTTCCAAACGCAACAATCGTTGTTTCCAACTTAAGGGCCCGCTAAAACCCCCTATTTTTCCATTACTTGCGGTGACTCTATGGCAGGGAATAATCAGGGGGGCTGGGTTTGCCCCACAAGCTTGTCCAACGGCACGAAAGGCCTTTGGTTTTTTAATTTTTTGAGCCACCCATTTGTAGCTCCGTGTTTTACCATAGGGGATTTTTTGAAGGGTGTTCCAAACTTGTTTTTGAAAGGGGGTCCCTTCTTTCAGGTCAATTTTTAATTTTAGATTCTGATTTTTTTTGAGATATCGCTCGATTTGCTCAAAGGCTTTCCAAGCCAACGTCCCCTGCAAAGGCGTCCGACGCCTTTTTGGTGGGGCGCCCAAACCAATTTTACAAATACCCTTTGGGCTCATAGCTACTGAAACCCATCCCCATCCAGTAATTTTTTTTGCATGAATGGACTCTTGGAGGTACCAGGTACCTTTTGCAACCTTTCGCATCGCTTTTTCGCATATCACTTTCCCTTTAGTTCCGTAAACACGTTTCTTAATCACACAAAAGGTACCTGGTACCTTCTGTCAAATTCTTGACGCTTTTTTATCAATGTGAAATTTTTATCAAATTAAGAGGGTCTCAAAAAACCCCATATTTATAAATAGTTGAAATTAAAAGATATTTTTATGGGTATTTTTAATTTTTTTTGGCACGATTCCTGCATTCACAAGGAGTGGGAGGGTCAATGAAAGAAAATAAGAAGCTCAATGGTGTAGAGCAGGTAGAAACTCCTAGATCTCCCATCGATTTGTGGAAGTTGATGGGAGGCAAAGCGCAACGTGTCAAAAGCTCTCAAATGCCTGCCCAAGATAGCCTCCTTGCCGTCTATAAAGATCGTTTCACATATACCTTTATTTTGGGAAAAGAAGTCGCCTCCATCCATTTTGATAAGACAAAAGGAGAGATTTTCTTCAAAGGGCATAACATCAAAAATAGTGAGCTAAATCCCGAACAATTAATGGCCCTAGATGGCTTAAAAACGATTTTAACCCAGGACCAACGGGCAAAACACCTATTGTCCGATTATCAAGCAACTCTGGGTAGGTTCATTGCCGATAAATATAAATGAATATGAACGACATCCGTCGTGTGCGCTATAACTCAATTCGCCTTAATAGGAATAGAGGCAAGAGCGAGTCGGCTCAGTCTCAGAGTGATGTTCGTCGACTTCAGTTTAAAAGATCTCCACAAGAAGAATATACTTTTGAAGAGGGGCAGATTTTGCTCAATGGGGTGGATGTTTTAAACCTGCTGGATGGAGATCGTGTAGAGGTTGGGTTTTGGGCAGGTTTGGCAGGGGCCGTTGATGAGTATCGCAAAAACGTTTGGCTCAAATACGGTACCGATTGGCGTGAATTCAACGGTAAAACCCAAGCACTCTTAGATAAACTTTTGAACAAACTGACCCATGCCTATGAAGAAATGACGGGTGGAATTCGCGTTCAGATGCATGGGGAACGTCTCTGGCTCAATGATATTGATCCCAAAGTTGTATTGAATCTCTTTTTGTCGAACCCCACTACGGAACGAAGACGTTATCTAGAAAGCTTCAAGACGAAACTCGCCTTGATCCTGGAAGGAAAAGTAGGCTATTCCCACTCTCATGCTGTCTTGGAAGAGAGCCGCCGAGTCTTTTATCAAATCCATCAGGCGTTGGAAAATACACCGTCCGCTGATTCTACTCCTTTGTTGGCAGCTGTTAATAATCTGGACCGCTGAAAAAAAGACCAACCTTTTTCACAAAACCCCAAGTAACGATTCGATAGTTCATTTACTTCCCGCTCCCAGGACTTCGTTTTTCTGCGAGGGAAAGTTATTCAGGCCTGTCGAGGCGGATCGTGAGAATAGTGTTTTGTGGGTCGCTTTGAGTCAATGTGCCAAGGGGCCCACACTTACTTGGCAAAAAGTGTCGGGAAAAATCAGGGTTCGTGTGGCGGATACAATTCAAGATTTCCGCCAAGGCGACCGGCTTCGTTTTAAAACTTCTTTAAGACTTCCCAAAGATTTTCAAAATCCGGGGGCCTTTGAATCGAGTCTCTATTTTCGCTCTCAAGGTATTGATGCGTTGGGTTTTGTTTCCGATCCTCGTTGGATCACAAGGCTTCCCGGCGAGCAAAGTTCAGGTTTCGGCGCTTTTCTTGAAAAAGTGCGAAAGGATTTAAGAAAAAACGTTTTAAAAAATACTTCCGAGAGTGGCGGGGCTTTTATTTTGAGCTTGCTGATTGGAGAGAGACAACTCTTAGGCCCAGAGCGGGAGGAGGCTTTTCGAAAATCTGGGGTTACTCACATCCTTTCTATTTCGGGGCTTCATGTCACGATGGTGAGCATCCTTTTTTGGGGGCTCTTTTCTTTTTTGGTGGCACTCCCTTTTTTATCACGTTTTGTTCTTGGCTTTCGGCTTATGCCACTGGCACCGTTGATACCTCTTTGGTTTTACGTAGCCCTCGCACAATACCCTGTTTCTGCTCTTCGTGCCGGCTTTATGGCGAGCCTTTTTTTGGTGAGTCTAACCATTTGGCGCCGCCTCGATCTTTTGTCGGCCCTTGCCTTGGCTGCTTTTCTCATTTTGGCCATTTCGCCACTTTCTTTGTTTGGCGCTTCGTTTCAACTCTCTTTTATGGCTGTTTTATTTTTGATTTTGTTTTTTCCACGTTGGCAAAAGTTGTGCCAAAAGGTGCCACAAAAAGTGCCTGACTCTCTTTGGGGTAGGGGCCCCAAAGGTGTCTGGCTCTTTTTGTTGAAATTGTTAGTAGATTCCCTTGCCATCTCCATCATCACGTTGGCTGCCCTCTGGCCCATTTTGCTTTTTCATTTTCATGAGGTCAGTATTGTTGGGTTGATCGCAAATGCCGTTGTCATCCCTCTTGTTAATTTTTTGGTGATGCCGTTGTCATTTTTGTCAGTCGTTGTTCTCCCTTTGTGGTCCGTTGCAGGTTTTTTCTCCGACATTACTTTGAAAGTTGTCGATTGGTTTGGCTCTCACAGCGGATGGGGTATTTTTAATGGGGCCATTTCTTTTTGGCAGCTCGTTTTTTACTATGGCGCGATTTTTCTCTTTTTAATCCCAAAGGAATTTTGGGCCACAAAATGGAAGCTTGCGGTAAGCCTTCCCTTAATGGCATTGGTTTTTTGGGGTGGAAAAATGCCGGCGGATGGAAACTTAAAAGTAACTTTTGTCGATGTGGGGCAGGGGGATTGTGCCGTCATACAGTTCCCCAATGGCAAAGCTTGGGTTGTGGATGGTGGCGGCATCAAAGGGAGTGATTGGGACATTGGGCGATTTATTGTAGCTCCTTTTCTTTGGGAAAATGGAATACACAAAGTCGACACGCTTTTTTTGAGCCATCCTCATCACGATCATTATAAAGGGCTGGGTTTTATCGTCGAAAAATTTGGCCCAAAAATTTTATTTACGAATGGTGATAATGCTCCTGAATCTGAAGATTTGGAGTGGAAAGAATTTTTAAGCAAAGTTGAACAGGGAAAGGTTGCGATTCAGAAAGTCACTAGTGCTTTGATACCCATTGAAGAAGCCGGTGTTCGCTTGGAATTTTTAACACCTGGATCTGAAGGGACGATACCTCATTTTAATACGAATGATAATTCCATTGTGATGCGTCTTACGTTCAAAGAGGTCAGTTTTCTTCTGCCCGGAGATTTGATGGAGGCAGGCGAAATGCTTTTATTGGAATCGAAGCCTAATTTAAGAAGTAGCGTTTTAAAACTAGGCCACCACGGCTCCGAGACCTCAACCACTGAGAAATTTTTGAGTGCTGTCGATCCAAAATATGCGGTCATTTCCGTCGGGGCTTACAATTCCTACGGAATGCCCGATCAATCCGTCATCGATCGCTTGCAGCAAAAAGGAATTTCTGTCTATCGCACCGACACCCAAGGTGCTATTACGTTTACAACGGATGGGCACAAATTAGAGACAAGGACATTTGTAAAATGAAAAATATTTATTTCAAATCGAAATCATCAAAAAGAGGGGAAGATTTTAAAAGGATTTTGAAGTGTGGGAATGTAGTCATTGAACGGATTGTTTCTAGTAAGGTCGATCCCAAAAAAGTTTATGTCCAAAAACAAGACGAGTGGGTTCTGGTTTTGAAAGGAAGAGCAAGTCTCAATCTGCTAGGAAAAGTCTTTAAATTGGGAAAAGGGGATTTCATCTTTATTCCTGCCAAAAAGAGACATCGGGTTTTGAAAGTCCAAAAAGGAACCACTTGGCTCGCGATTCATATTTATTAACCTAACCCCCGCTGCTTAGATTTTCCCAGGAGACGTAACGCCAGCCGAAGGGGCCTTTTTCGATGGTAACACGGACTTTGTGGACATCCGAGCCTTCCAAGGTCACAAAGGCTTGGACAGAAATGAGTTGTTTGTGAATTTCATCGACGCTTAAAATTTCAACATTCGTCACTTTTTTGTTTCCAAAAGGGCTTGCTTCATACTTTTTGCCATATTTGTTGAAGTGCTTGCGAATGATCGATGTAGATTTGGAGGTGGAAGGGAGTCTGCCGGCACAAGCAACCATGACGACCATGAGGCACAGACTGACAATGTGTAGACGAGTGATTTTCATTAAAATTCTAAATCCTAATATCTAAATTCTAAACAAATTCCAAATTCCAATGTTCAAAACAAATTTTTTAGGATTTCGAATTTAGAGTTTAGGATTTGTCGTTGCATTAGCGGGTTTCTAACACGACTTCGGTGGGAGCGCTAGGAATTTTTAAAATTTGGCCCTGTTTGATTTGATGACTCAGCAATCCGTTGGCTGCTTTAAGAAGGGTGATCGGAATTTGATAGCGGTTGGCAATATTTTTGAGGGATTCTCCTTTGCCAACCATATGCCACTTAGCACTTCTTTCTTCAGCTTGGATCGTATTCAGGGCCGTTAGAAAGGCGACCTTTTGCTGATGGGGAACTCTAACAATATAACCCCGGGGCACAACGGTTTGGCTTAGAAAACTTCGTTCATTATAAGCCGGATTTAAATCCTTCAAGACATTCACATCGGTTCCCGTTGTGTCAGCCAATTTGGGAAGCGAAGTGTTGTATGGAAGAATGATTTCATCGAAAGGAATCGGCTCTTGCATTTCCAAATTTCCAAAATAGCCTCGATAATGATCGGCCACTTCTAATGCCGCCAAAAATTCAGGATAAAAATTTCGCGAGGCGAATTGATAGCCCGAATCTTCAAAGCGATGAATAATGGTGCCAATGTCACGCGTTCCAAGCCGCTGCATTGCTTTCACCATCCTTAAAATGCCAGTGTTATAGCCGTTGACTGCCAATGGCCAACTCCCCACATGACTATAATTTTTGAGAAGGAGTCTTGCCGCAGCCTGAGCCGCAATCAATGGATCGCGTCGCTCGTCGACATATTCATTCATCGTCATATAGCCGCGCGCTGTTCCTGGCATAAACTGCCAAGGCCCACCCGCCGCTACTTTGGAGATGGCGTTCAGTGTGAACATCGACTCTACAAAAACCAATCTTGTCATCTCCTTTGGGACTCCCTCGCGAATAAAAATCTCTTCCATGAGTGGCATGTAACGCCCTGATCGAGTCAATCCCGCCATGAAGCGATCTCTTTGCCCCCATTGACTCCGCACTCTCTCCGCCGCTTTGCGAAATTTATTTGGATCGCTCGATTTTTCAAAAAATCGATAGACAATATGCTCACCCGCCGTTTTGGGACTTTCTCCATTATCAAAGCGAAGCAACATGGTTCTTAATTCTTGCTTTTTTCTCTCCTCCACCCCTTGTCTGATCGCCCGTTTTTCTTCTTTGCTTAAGGTTAAGTTTTCATCGAGTTTGGAAAAATCAAGAACGCCATAGACGATGTCTAGGTATCGATTGTCATGAAGAACACTTCTGTTGAAATCATAACGGGCATAAACATTGCGCCAAAATTCAAAGGGGGCTCTTAAAGATTCGGTGACCACAAAACCGTGTCCATAGCGTCTTGAAAGCGCTTCTTCCAAAGGCTCATAGATTCTTAAAGGATATTGGTTGGCAACTTCAGGGGGGACTGCCTTCACGGGACGTGCTTTTTTGGAAACTCTTTTTGATTTTGAGATTTTTGAGCGATGAGTTTTGCTTCCTGCATAATAAATTTCTTCTCCTGCATTATCATCAAAATCCTCCATCATCATCGAGTTCATTTCTTCGTCGGCGTTGGACTCTTCGTTCGTCGGAAAAGCCATGGCCGCAGGAAGTTTTTCTGGCCCTTGTGGTAGCGGAGACAACTGGTTGATGACATCCGTAAGAGTAGGAGAGGCGTTCACAGAAATAGTTGTGACCGGTAGTGTTCCCTGTGATCGTTTCAGTTGTGTTGGGAGATAAACCGAAAAGAGGCAGAAAAAACCTAGTGTGATACATCCTACCAAAAATGTGGTAACAATCGATTTTTCCATCCCTACCTGTCTATTTTTAATCCCAACCATTGGAGCACCAAGTTATCTTGTAGTCGATGCATCTCCCAGAGGCTTTTTCTTGTATTGTTCATCAAGATGGCGAAGACAACGACTTCACCGTTTGCCGAGGGGATATAACCTGCCAAACTGCTGATACCGTTTAAACTACCCGTTTTGGCCCTTAAAACCCCTTCTAATGCCTTTGGGACATTTCTAGATTTCATTGTACCATCAACACCAGCCACACTCAAGGAATCGATGAACTCATTGCGGATAGCGGGGTCTTTCAAACCTGCTCTTAGCACCGAAACAAGCTGCTCCGCGGTGGTTCGGTTGTTGTAGGAGAGTCCGGAGCCGTTTTCCAGGTAGAGATTAGCAGTATCAATTCCACTTTTGGCCAGACAATCTCTGAGGACTGCGATTCCCTTTTGGGTTGTGCCGGGTGGGCCAAACTTTTGTGCCCCCAAATATTTTGTCAGTTGTTCCGCAATAAAATTGTTACTAAATTTATTCATGTCGGCCACAATAGCATTCAACGGTTTTGAGCCCCACTTCCAGAGGAGGGTTTGTGTTGTCACAGTTCCTGTTTTGACGGAGCCGTTAAATTCAATGCCGCTTTGTTTCATCATGGCGGCTAACGCATTGCCAAAAAATTCGGATGGGTTGCTGATACTTCGATAAAGAGAAAAGGCTGCAACATTTGGTTTGAGTTGCCCCGAAACAACAATGGCCTCTCCATCCTTAAGAGGGTTTGCATTAATGCGAATTAAAGTTCTTCGTCCTCCCACCCGGATTCTGCTCTCCAATTTAAGAAACTCCATTTCGGGCAAAAGTTTGACATAGACTCTTGAGCGATCACTTTGGATTTGAACCTCTGCAGAATTAAAATTGAGCGGGGTTGCTGAGGTTGGGGCATTGTAAGCCCTTTCGTTGTTTTCTTGTCTGCCGGGATAGCCTTGGGAATCAAAATAGGAGCCATCGATATAAATATCACCCGCAATTTTTTTTAAGCCGGTTTGTTTTAGCCAATCCACCACTGCAAAAAGGCTTTCGTTGACCATCGAGGGATCGCCAAAACCTTTCACCCAAAGATTTTGCAGTTGGCCGTTTTGAAGAGGCTGGTCGCCAAAAAATTGTGTTTCAAAGCGATGTTTGGGCCCCAGTTCTTTCATCGCGCAATAAGAAGTAATTAGTTTGACATTGGAAGCAGGGTTGAGGGGAACTCGCTCGTTTTGTGCGACGATAGGCTCCCCATTTTTTGCCCAGACGGCATAGTAAGAGGACGATGGATCAGGAACTATGGACTGTGGACCTTTAGATTTGGCATGCGTTGAATAAATAAAGATGAAAAAAGTCAGAACAACTGTTAGGATGGGACGAACCATCTGACCCTTATGCAAAAAGTTCCGTCGGATTTCAAGCTCGATTCCAAAAAATCTCCTGTGGGATGGGTTTTTTCGACTTATTTTGCCGAGGGTTTCCCCTATATGGTGACGAAGGTCCTCTCTTTTGTCTTTTTTACCGATGCGGGTGTGCGAGAGGCTTGGCTTGGTTTTTTAAACTTCTTAGGGATTCCCTGGAATTTGAAGTTTCTTTGGGCACCTTTTGTCGATTTGTTCAGCACGAAGCGAAGCTGGATGCTCAAAGTCCAGTTTTTGCTCTCCTTGTTTATGTTGGCCGTCGCCATTCTGGCCGGTTTTTACGAGCGCAACTCATCTAATAACATTCTTGGCGTGATTGCCTTTGTCTTTTCGGCGATGGCTTTTCTGGGAGCGACCAACGACATCACCATTGATGGCTATTACATGGAAGGAATTACCGATAAGCAGGAACAAGCTGCTTATTCGGGCCTGCGTGTCACGGCTTATCGTGTTGCAGTTATCTATTCCCGCGTCTTGTTAGTGGGGCTCGCCGGGGTGATGAATTGGCTCTGGGGTTTTGGGGTTGGTGCCCTCACCATGTTTGCCATTTATCTATTTCACCGATTTTTTCTCCCTCATGTTGAGACCTCAAGGCCTCAAGGAAAGATGGTCACCCGTTTTGGGGAAGCCTTTCGCTCCTATCTCAGTCAAGAAAAAATTATTTTGGTTTTGCTTTTTGTCATTACTTATAAATTGGGTGACGAAGTTTTGTTCGCCATGAACACACCCTTTTTGATGCGCGAGCTTTTGGTGACCAAAACACAACTCTCATGGCTGGCCGGTTTTGTTGGGGCGGCATCCACCGTTGTTGGCTCTTTGCTGGCTGCCTGGTGGATTAAGAAAACGTCTCTTAAAAAAGCGATTTGGCCACTGACTCTTTTGATGAATGTAAACATTTGGGCTTATGTTGCGCTGGCTCATTTCAAGCCACTGGCCACCACCACCACCGGTATCACCATTATCGCGGTGGTCCATGGCTATGAACAGTGGGCGGCAGGTCTTGGCGGAACGGTTTTGATGATTTATCTCAT
Source organism: Deltaproteobacteria bacterium RIFCSPHIGHO2_01_FULL_43_49 (assembly GCA_001798075.1). Lineage (GTDB taxonomy): Bacteria > UBA10199 > UBA10199 > SPLOWO2-01-44-7 > SPLOWO2-01-44-7 > SPLOWO2-01-44-7. The sequence goes on from MGRG01000008.1 coordinate 360,141, forward strand.
GCGCCTTTGCAAAATGGAATTCAAGGCTGCTCACTATGCCTTTGGTTCCGCCATCATGTCTTTAGGCTCCACTTTTGTGGGTGGGTTTGGTGGAATTTTGGTGGAGGCCTTTGGTTACACGAATCTTTTTATCTTAAGTTTTTTGGCTTCGATTCCCTCCATGATCCTTCTTTTTTGGATTCCCCTGCATGAAGAAAACTGATTTGTGAACTGGCTACCTGGCGTAGAGGGTGACGAAAGTACGCGGTTCTTTTTTGGGTCGTCCCAAAAAGCCCGCTCGTCTCTCAGCAATTTTAGAATGCTATCCCGGCTGAGAAAATTGCCTCCGAGACGCCTTTCGTCACCCTCTCCGCCACGCCAGTTCACAACTCGTAAAAATTGGATATCTTTTTTTATTGACTTTGGGTTATCCGTTGTTAGGTTTTGAATGTGAAGAAGAAGATGCCTGTTGAAAATTCCATCAAGCAATTAGATCGCTTAATGAAAAGATTTGGCAAGGGATTTAGTATCACACTCAAAGAGCTCCTTAAATCTAGAAAAAAGAAATAGCCTTCCATGATTCTTCTTTTTTTGGATTCCTGGATGAAGAAGCTAGTTGACTTATACGATCATGTGTCGTATGCTCTATCGTATGAAAGTGACCGCATTGATTCCAGACAACATTGTTCAAGAAGTGAATCGCAATGCATCTGGTAAAAATCTGACAGAATCTTTGGTGATCGCCCTGAAAGAATGGCTTTCCCTTAAAAAGATTTCTCGGCTCAATAAAAAGGTTGCTCGCAAACCTATAGAGTTTCGTGAATCTTTTTCCGCCTCCCAAGTTCGTTCCCTCAATAGAAAAAAATGATTCTTGTGGATACATCGGTTTGGATTGAATTTTTTAAAGCCAAAATTCCTATCTTTCCTTTACTCAGTGCGGAAATAGAACATCAGAACATTTTTGCTACAGAATGTATTTTTGGGGAGCTTTTACAAGGTGCTAAGGATCAACGGGAAAGGCACATTATACAGTCTTATTGGAAGAATCTTCCTAAGAGAGAGGAAACAGGTTTATGGATTGAAGCGGGTTCAGTATCTTCTCAAGAAAAGTATCTCTCGAAAGGGATCGGTTTAATTGACGCCTTCCTCATCGCTTTTACTAAAAAGCACAGGTTGAAAATTTGGACCCTTGACAAAAAGTTGCGTGCAGTTTTGATTGCGCCTGAAATTTTTACTCCTAGGTGAAATGCTAACCAGAGAACTACAAAAAAATATTGGGCAATTTTTTATGATGGGGTTTGAGGGAATCACTCCATCGCAAGAAACCATCTGGCTCATGCAAAAGCGAAATGTCGGTGGCATCATCTTGTTTCGCTCCAACTGTTCCAGTGTGAAGCAGACTCATGAGTTGATTGAACAGTTGAAAAAAAATGCGACCGATTTGCCTTTGTGTATTGCGATTGATCATGAAGGGGGGAGGGTCAACCGCCTTCCCAAACCCTTCACCCATTTTCCGCCGATGGCCTTTTTGGGGAAACTCTATGAGCGAATGCCTTCTTCGCAGTTGGGCTTGGAGGTGGGTCAGGCGATGGGTAGGGAATTATCAGCGCTGGGTGTGCATCTCAATTTTGCACCTGTTTTGGATGTCGACACAAATCCTGTGAATCCTGTGATTGGCGATCGTTCTTTTAGTAACAAGCCAGAAATTGTCTCAAAGGTTGGCTGCCAATTGATTCAGGGAATGCAAATAATGGGAGTGGCGGCCTGCGGCAAACATTTTCCAGGTCATGGTGACACCGATGAAGATTCTCACGAAGTGCTCCCCAGATTGGCGCACAATATGAAACGTCTCGAGTCTTTGGAATTGCTCCCTTTTGAAGCGGCGATTCAGGAAAATGTGGCAACGATCATGACTGCACACGTTGTGTATGATGGGATTGACAAAAATACCCCCGCTACTTTTTCTGTCAAAATTTTGCGAGACATTTTGAGAGATGAATTGAAATTTGAAGGTCTGATTGTCTCGGATGATCTCTCCATGGGTGCGATCGCAAAGCATGGTTCATTGGAAGAGGCTTGTGAAAAGGCATTCATTGCAGGGTGTGATTTGTTGATTACAGGAAAAGATCCGAAAAAAATTGCGCTTGCCCTGGATCATTTTGCGAGGGCGATTGAGGAAGAAAGAATTCCAACGCAGCGTGTGGAGCAAGCTTTGGAGAGGATGACCGTTTTCAAAAAGCACTTTTGCAGACCAAGGCGTGAGGATTTAAGACCCAAGCTGAGTCTGATCGGTTCAAAAGGGCATCAGGAATTACTCAATAAAATCAATCAGATGGCCTAAAAAGAATTTCTTGAAAATAAGCTAAATTTGGCAAAAGATTTGCAATGACTACATGTGCCGATGTGCTGAAGTACGTATGTGCTGATGATAAAATACGGTTTAAGTATTTGTATTTATTATGTTTTTTACTATCGTACCAGCGTACTATCGTACTAACGTACTGTAGTCAGGAGTCTCCATGGTTGAGCGTTATAAAAAAGTTGATACAGACGGAGCGGAGAAATTACACCGCGTGAATGAAGGAGTCCGTTCTGAAGGGACTCGCAACGATCATCTGCGAGATGCCAAAACCTATATTCGCAAGGCGCATGAAGTTGCTCAAAAAGGTGAAGTGAAGAGGGGTGGGCCCGGTCAGCCGCTCGGGTCCGTCTCCCCAAAAAGGGGCCCCTCGGACACCGTCGCGGCTGCCACCCACCCCTCTTCGAGCGCGCCAAAAGCTGATGCGTCTCAACCTGTACAAAATCCTCCAAAAGTTTCACAAGTCGCTCACAAAGTGAACGTCAACACTGTGCCAAACAATCCAATTGTTAATTCTCCTCAAGCGGCGGCTACTTCTCAATTTATTCACAATGCCCCCAAACCCCAGTTAGCCAATTTGCTGATCAGAGGTTCTTCCACGCCGCCGACTCCACCGAAAAATATGGCCGAAGCAACAAAGCCTACCGATCAGCCGAAGACTATAGAGAGACCTGTTGGGGCCAAAGTTGTGGTGGGGCCTCAAACGATTCCCCAGGGTTCTCAAACAGCCGATGCCACAAGAAAAGAGACTTCCGATTCGGGTGAGAAAAAAGGAAAAGAAAAAACGGATGGGAAAAAGGAGACAAAAGGAAGTAGTGGCGCTCTTGCAGCGCACGGGGCAAAGGGAGCAACGAATGAAGAATTAGGAGCAGCTTTCGGCGGAGCAGCTGATGATCCTGAAACGCAAGTGGCTCAAAAAGCTGGCCGGATTTTTTTTACAGAAGATAAAAGTGCACCGGTTTTGGTTAGACGGGAGCTTTTAGTGAGAGATATCTGGCAGTTGCAAAATATGTCGGAAGAGGATTTTACAAAGTTTTCAGAATGGGCTCATGCCCAAAATAGTCCTGAGTTAGAAAGACTATTGACATTGGGCAGGTCTGCGAGAAAAAATGTTTATGGAGGGCTGTGTTAAATGTTTGATGTCGGTCGCATAGGAATCGGTGGATTTAATTTTGGCCCCGTTTGGGAACTGGGGGCTGTTTTTAGTTTTGGTGCAACGTTTGTACCTCCTTTGCCGTTATTTCCAACGTTTCCTGCTTTCAATCGGCTTTCTTTAGGTAGCGGAATTTTTGGAAGTCCCGACTTTTTTGGTTTTGGAGGTAATTCTTATTCCAATGATTTGTTACGCGCAGGAAGCATTATTTCCGGTTGGGGCAATGCGATTACCGACACCGATCCCTTTCGATGGGGTTGGGGTGGCGCCGGTGTTTATAATTTAATGGACCCATTATCATGGCCCATGCCTCAACTCTGGTGGCCGTTTGGTTCTCAAGATACTTCCCAAGGAACCAACACCTCTTCGAGCGGCACGACACCCCACTCCAGTTCTGCTCCTTTCGCAACACTTTCTCCCGCTTATGTCGCTCCAACAGCAACAACAGATGAAAAGGCTTCCTCCGCTGGAAGTACGGAACCGGCCACATCATCAGGGGGATCCGGAAGTTCTACCATTGCTTATTTGGAAAATACTCCTGTTGGTACTTTTGATAAAGGTGGCTTGAAGGGGAATTTTTATAAAATCCGAAAAAATATTGGGAAAAGTTCCTTAAGCCTTGTTTTAGTCACAAGCGACAATAAAGTATTGGAGGCCAAAATAGATAGTGGGGGGGCACAGAAAGTCGTCACTCCCCACAAACATATCGGAAACTTCATGGATAATGGTCGGGATAAAAAAATTGTAAAAAAATAGAGACCCAAAAACCCTACTCGGTGGAGTAAAATCTCAAACCCATGTAATCATTGAGTTTTTCAATTGAAAAAAAAGTCAAAAAAGAAGCAACTTCGGCTTGGTTGCCTGCCGATAAGTATAATAGATAGGACTAAAGCTTTGAGAGGAAATCATGGTTGATAACGTCAAAAAAGACTGTCATGTTCTCAAGCCGTTGGGGGATTTAGACACACTCAGACCCGCTCCCTTCGACTCCCCAGAAAAATTGGATATATGTGAGAAAGAAGGCTATCCCGCCATCAACGATGAATATTTGCTGGGGGGAAGGCGCGCCCTTTTGGTGCCAGAGGAAAGCAAAAGAGAGGCAATCGAAGCAATCTTTGGAGAAAAGATCCGGGCGTTGCAAAAAAGGATTGAAGAGGCTGAAAAAAAGGCTGCGCGTCTTTCAGAGCAATTTTATCCCGCGGAAAAAGCCAAAGCAATCAGAGAAAAGGAAAATGCAGAGAAAGCATTAGAAAGCGTTCAGAAAGAGGCAAAGAAGACAAAAGACAACTGGGCTGAATATGACGTTGTTTGTTTCAATAAACCTGAAGAGGTTGCATTGGCTGAGTCTACAGACCCTGCCGACATAATAGAAGATGCCAGGCAACGTGGCAGTATCGAATGGATCAGAGATCTTATAAACCCGGACGGAGACGTTTTTACAAGACTCCAAAAAAGCAGCCTTCTCCACTACAAAAAGGGTGACAAACTTTGGATAAAAATGGGTAAGCGTGAAGCGGCGCATGAGATGGAGAATGAAGGAGACTACGAGTTATGTGGTTCCGACAATAAAGATCCACGGGGTGGCTCTATCGTCTATCGATATTGGAAGAACACCTATCTTGAGAGTGGGATGGAGGGAAAACCGGCTGCTCTTAAATCTCTTTCTCTATCGGACCCCTTAAAAGATGCAGAAAAAATGAAGTTGATTGTACTTCTTGGGAAGGATACTCAAAAATACGCCATTTCCCCGGACCAGGCAAAATTATTTTATATCAATTCCGTTGATATCGACGGTGCCAATGAGTTGAAGAAAAACATAGAACATGCCAAAGAGTTTTCCCCGGAACGTGCCAAAGAAATCAATGCCGCCATTGATGTTGTGTTGAAAAAAGCCAAGGAAGCCACAGACAAAATGAGTGAAACAGAAGCGAGAGCTGTGAGAGCGGAGGCGAGAGCGGACAGAGCCGATGCAAAGGCTGACCGCATGTTTTATTTTATTGTCGTGCAGGGTATTTTGACCCTTTTGATGTTGGGTAAACAGCTCGGCTGGAAAATTTCTTTTGAATCGGCTTTGGAAAAATTTGGGCGCGACCTTACAGACCTTGCCAGACAAGGTAAATTGGATCAAGTCATTGGCAGGGATAACGAACTTTTTCAATTGGGTTCTAACTTGCAAGCCGGCAAAAAAGCCAATGCCATGTTGCTTGGGCCACCTGGCGTTGGTAAAACAGCCATTGTCGAAAAATTAGCGCACTTTCTTGAGGGACTAGGAAAACTTGAATTGGCTGGCACCGTTGAGAAACTAAAAGATTTAGCTAAGGAAGCCAGTACACTCTCTGATCAGGAACTGAATGAAAGACTACTCAAAATTACAGAAGAGATGGCAAAACCATTAGGTAAAGGAAATGCTTATGTGAAAGAGTTAAGAAAATTATCCCAAGAAGCGCCAAGTCTGGGCAAAGATGCCTTCGAACAAAGGGTAACCACTTTAGCTGGCAAATTGCAGGAAACGATAGAGGCTTTCAAAGATAATAAACTTGTTGAAATCAATGTCAATAAAGCGATAGCAGGTACGAAATATCGAGGAGAATTTGAGGCCAATGTCAACAGTGTTATTGATGAGGTGCAAAATAGAAATGCCAACTTTTTACACAGATTTTTTCTCAAAGCCGTTCGTACCATTCTTCCCAAAAGTGTCCGCAATGCTCTGGATTCAAAACTGACAGAATGGGAAAAGGGTATCGAGCCCGAACCTGTAAATGGTGGTGCGACCGGAACAGAGGCTACACTCCCAAAAACGGGGATCTTAAAAAGATTAACCTTAAGACTATTCAGACCAGAAGGTCCTAGAACCATTGGCTTTATCGATGAGATCGATAAAGGTTTGAAAGCGGGCGGAGGTACGGAGGGTGGGACAAGTCTAGAAGATATATTGAGACCGATCTTGTCTCGTAGAGGATTCAGTTTGATCGGTGCGACACTATGGGATCGATATGCAAAGCATATTCAACCCACTGACTTAGCAAGACGATTTAGAACTCCCATTGATGTGCAGGAACCTTCTTTGGCTGAGACAGTGGAGATTCTTAGAGGAGTTCGAGTCGATTTAGAACACGAGCAAAAAGTCAAAATTTCCGATGATGCAATCAAAGAATCGGTACGGCTTTCTGAATTCAGAGAGGGGAATAATCCTGACAAAGCTTATACTATTTTGGAAGATGCTGCGTTGGATAAGAAGCGGGATTTGACAAGTACCAATAATAACATCGACCAAGAAGCTGTCTCAAAAAGCTTTAAAATGCGACAACAGGCTGTCATTGAAAGGGCCTTGGAAAAAGCAGCGGGAGTGAATGAAAAAATTATAAGGAGCCCAGAGGAAATTGAGGTGCTACAGAGAGCAAGTGTTTACCAAGCATTGAAAGAAAATATCGCCAATTTTAACGACTTAGATCAGGCAAAAAGACTAGGAATGGTTGAGAAGATTGTAGCCACTTGGAATGCCCAATCAAGGGAGTTTAGGGGATCGTTTTCAAAGCCTGGCATGGACCCTGATATTGTTGCGGCAGAGTTTGTCGATGGTGTTGTCCAGAAAAAAGTTGGTGTTGATCCGGAAATACAGGTTAGATCACCGCAGGAGATTGCAGCGCTGAGAGCGTCAAGGCCAACTGTTTCTGGTAGCGCTGTTGTTGCCAGTGGCAGTGGACCGACTGGACCCAAAGGTGGAAGTGGACCAGAAAATCCTCCAGGCGGAACTCCTCCGACATCGCCCCCTGCAGGTGGTACTGCAGCGGGTGGGGGTACTGGTGGCACTCCTGGAACTGGTGGCCCAACAGATCCCAATGCAGCTCCACGAGTCGCTTTGGAAGAAGCAGGGCCACGATATCCTAACATTACAGTCAAACGAACAGTTGTTATTAACCCCGTTGCACCCAGAGATCCTACTTTATTAAATATTGTTAAGGGCCCTGTCGGATTTGTCCACGGGGCTGGGGTTTTTATAATTGCAGATGCGGCTGAAAAAGATGGGTTGATTACCCCTGGTCAAGCCCAAGCGATCAATCATTCCATGATTGGTGGAATGACTTTAGTAAATCCATACACACCGGCTCATCTTGCTTTAATCATTCCTCCCTTTGAATTGAGCAGAATGTTAACCTCAGGTTCTACCGATGCTATCAGCAGACAGCTCATTGCCAACGGTGTTGCAGATCCTTCCGGAGTTGCTGGTTGGATGCAGCAAGGAGAGATGGGTAACACGCTTGTTGGTTGGGCCGGAGGTGGTGCCGGAACCGCTGCATTTGTGAAGGCAACAGGTGGTGCTGCAGTTTGGAACAAAGCAGCCATCAAACTAACACAGGATGTGGGTGGTGTTTTGTGGAAGGCTGAAGAGGGTATTAGAAATGGTGTTCAAGCTGTTGGTAGCCGAGCACTTGCCGGCGGTGGAGCTGCGGCGGGTCGTACCTTGCTTGCCCGTGCTGCTGGTCTTCTCTCACTTTTGACAATGTCGGGTTGTGATGATCCGTCATCTTATAAGTTGCAGATTGATGAGTGGCAGCATGATAATGAAGAGATTGAAAACTGGGTTTCTTGGGCCAAACAGCAATTTGATATTCCGTGGGAAAATATTGGAATAACCTATCTTCATGACAAGCGCCACGATGACAGTGGCCGAACGGTACTTGAATATTATATTGACCAAGTTCCTGACAAAAGAGCCAAAGCCTTTCTCACTCGCTTCTTGCCTTTTGCTGATGCGCAAATCGGGAATGTGTTTAATACAGATGATGTGAGGGCCTTGAGAGCCACACTCGAAGCAAAATATCCTGAATTCAAAACCGGCCAACCGTTGCCAGAACCAAAACCAGAGACGCCTGGCAATCCAAAGTTAGTCGCTGATAATAGATAAAATCCCTCTCCACATTGGCATCCCTTTAACCAAAAGGTAGTCACTACCTTTCAGTAAATTCTCCCAAAAGGTAGCGACTACTTTATGGTAAGGACAAAAAAAGAGCCCTTCCAGACAATTCCGAAAGGGCCAGGCCCAATTTCTCTTCCAATTTCTCTTATTGAGCGCTCAGCCTATTTCCAATATAATCAAGTTATATGAATAAGAGCCTTGTCGCTCAATGGCTGGAGCGTGTCGATTATGATCTGAGTGCGGCCCGATCCATGCTCAAAAGCAAACATCTTTTGTATGTGGCGTTTTTGTGCCAGCAGGCTGTTGAAAAAGTTTTGAAAGCAATGTGGTGTGCACGTTGTGACGATTCTCCGCCCTACACTCACAATCTGGGGGTTCTCGTGGAATCTTTGAAGCTTTCATTGTCAGATGAACAACTGGATTTTTTGGAGCTTTTAAACCGTTTTTACATCGTTGGGCGATACCCAACTTTTAAGCAGAAACTCGCTTCTTCACTCCAAGAAAAGAATACAACAGACTTGCTGAAACAAACGGAGGAATTTATTTTATGGTGCAGGCAATCTATCCCAATGTAGAGAAAGTTGTTCACGCTTTTGTCGAGAAACTCAAAGAGCATATTCATGTTGAGAAGGTGATTTTATTTGGATCTTATGCGAGGGGAACACCAAGACCTTGGAGTGATATCGATCTTGCAGTTATTTCTCCTGATTTTCACGGCGGTACCATTGAAGATCATATTTTACTTGGAAGAATTGCCCGCACAATAACCCCTCAAATCGAAGCACTTCCTTATCTTCCCGAAGATTTTCGGGATGCCGAACCCAGTAGTTTTGAAGCGACAATCTTGAAAGACGGCAAAGTGTTTTAAAGGCAAAAAAAGAGCCCTTCCAGACAATTCCGAAAGGGCCCAAAAGGGGGGGTTAAATTGAGCCTTACGGCTCCATTATAGTTTTCGGCACCCCGTATACCCAAAGTTGCTTCCCTTGATAATTTTTTCAAATATGCCAAAAGGTAGCGGCTACCTATTGGTTAAATTTACCAAAAGGTAGTGACTACCTTATAGAGGGGTTATATGGCTTTAAATGGCTATTTTGAAAGGGTTGCTGAGGCGGCCTCCTTTTTGCGAAAAGAGGGGTGCGGTAAACCCCAATTGGTTTTGGTCTTGAGCGGGGGCTTAAACTTCCCCGTCGAAGCCTTTAAAGAGTGCGTTATTGTTAAAGGGGAACAAATTCCCAACTTTCCTTTGGCAAAGGCTGAGGGGCACTCTGGCGTCTTAATTTTCGGCAAGTGGAACAATTTTCCCCTCGTCGTTTTGAAAGGCCGTTATCATTATTATGAAGGTCACTCACCACAAGACGTTGTCTTTCCCTATTTTGTTTTGAGTGAATTGGGAGCGAAATTTTTGGTGACGACGAACGCGGTTGGAGGAATTCGAACCGACTTAAAGCCTGGCGACATGCTGATAATTGAAGATCATATTAATATGATGGGGACATCCCCGTTAATCGGACTAACCGTTCAAACCTCCAAAGACCAATTCCCAAGCATGCAGAAGGCCTATGATCCGGAGTTGATCGCACTCGCTGAAAAAATTGCAAAGAACCAAAAGTTGAAATTAAAAAAAGGAGTTTTTGCGGGAGTTCCTGGGCCCAATTATGAAACGCCAGCGGAGATCAGAGCGTTTCGAAAACTAGGGGTCGATTGTGTGGGGATGTCGACTGTTTTGGAGGTGATCGCCTCCAGATATTTAAAGATGCGAGTTCTTACTTTGAGTATCATTGCCAATGTTGCTGCCGATCGTCACAAAGGGGAGATGAAGCACGCCGAAGTATTGCAAGCCATGAAGACCGCCGAAAAAAAGGTCGGAAAATTGCTTCAAGGAGTTGTAAACGCCATTGCAACACAAAAGGTACCTGGTACCTTTGGAAAGGTACCAGGTACCTTTTGAAGCTAGGTACAAGAAACTCTCCTTTAGCTTTAGCCCAGACTCAGCTTGTTGTTTCTGCACTAAAAGCCAAATTTCCGGTAATCGAAATCGAAACAATCACCATTCAGACCTCAGGCGATCGTTTTCAGGGTGAAAGAATTGCGGATGCCGGCGGCAAGGCTCTTTTTGTCAAAGAGATCGAAGAAGCTCTTTTAAAAAATGAAATTGATTTTGCCGTTCACAGTTTGAAAGATTTGCCAGGTTTTTTACCAGACGATTTGACTCTTTGTTGTTATCCTAAGCGTGAAGATCCCAGAGACTGTTTTTTATCCAAAAAATTTAGCTCCTTCGAGGAGCTGCCTAAAGCTGCGAAGGTCGGTACAACCAGTCCAAGACGCAAAGCCCAACTTTTGAAACTACGACCTGATTTAAAAATTGAGCCGATTCGTGGGAATGTCGAGACTCGTTTGAAAAAGTTAGAGACTGAAAATTTCGACGCTATTATTTTGGCAGCAGCAGGATTAAGAAGATTGGGGAGGGAAAATGTTGTTACGCAATATTTTGAACCGGACGTTTTGATTCCAGCAGTAGGTCAGGGGGTTTTAGGAATTGAGATCAGAAAAGTGGATGAAAGATTAAAGGCTTTTTTGTCATCGGCTCTGAATGATGAAACAACCGCACTCACAGCAAGAGCGGAGCGAGCTTTTTTAGCAGCGTGTGGTGGTGATTGCTACACCCCACTTGCCGGTTATGCCTGGATTGAAAACGAGGCGCTGTATATGATGGCAGGCCTAGGTAACACAGAGGGAACAAAGTTTGTTCGCTCGCAACGCTCCAGCAAGCTCGACCAACCTGAAAAATTAGGCGAAACTTTAGCAAAGGAAGTTTTAAATGCGCTTACTTCTCACAAGACCTCTTGAGCAGAGTCAATCACTCAAAGCAAAATTGGAAGCGGCGGGGCATGAGGTCGAATGCCTTCCACTCATTGAAATTTTGCCTCCTTCCGACGGTGGTGCCGCACTAAAAAAAGCCCTTTCAGAAATTTCAAAATATCAGTGGCTTGTTTTTACGAGTGGCAATGCCGTGGAAGCGGTTGCGCAATATTTAAAAAAACTGCCGGCTCAGCTCAAAATATTAGCGATCGGTTCAGCAACCTCGCAAGCAATAGGAGATTTGGGTTGGAAAGTGGAAGGGCTCTTGGGCTCTTTTAATCTTAGCAAATTAAAAGGCCAAAAAGTCTTGTATCCCCGCTCAAGCATTGGTTTGGAAAAATGGGTCACAAAATTGCAAAACGCAGGCGCTGCAGTGAATGTTGTTGAAGCCTATCAAACTCATCCATCAAAAGTTTCCGCTTCGAAATTGCATTCTATAATTAAAAAAGGTGTCGATGGCATTTTGTTTTTCAGCCCCTCCGCCGTACATCATTTCAACTCAATTATAAGTGACAGTAAGGTAGCGTCTACCTTACTGTTCATTCCTTTTGGGCCGACGACGGCAAAGGCGTTGGAAGAGCACGGCCTTAAACCGACTTTTATGTTTCAGGAATTATTTTGACGGTTCCTTTTCCTTCTATTTCAACACTTCCCAAAGGTGGGTCGGGGACAAGATAGCGATCAATTGTGAAATTGAGTGTGGTGGTGTCGCGATGCAGGCGGTCAACGGGTAGCTGCAAATCTCTGAAAGAAGGGGCTGTCCGCTTGAGGGCGCCCGAGACCCATCTTTCAGGGTTGCCCTTTGTATTAAATTTGGAACCGGGTGCATCCACAAATTTACAATTCGACTCCCAATTTTCTAAAATGGTATCCTCCATTTTGATATCAACTCTCACTTTTGATTCATCAACTTGGTTATAAATCATTTCAAAAGGAAATTCGCCGACGTTGATTTTGAGTTGGCATTCACCGGTTGGCCACTTCGCCAAAAACCCTTTGATGTCTGCTGTAATTTGGCCTTTGCCTTTCACAATGTCGACTTTGTTGCGCACCATTCCATCCAAATGAACTTTATAATTCACAAGAAAAGTATCGGGAGATTCGGCGAAGACATAATTAAGGTTGATACTGCCATCCACCTCGATTTTGAAGGGGGCTTCCAAATCGCCCTTCGTTGCTTGTGGTGCTTGGGAAGTTTCATCGCCTCGTTTGGTAATTTCTTTGAGGATGTCGTCTTCGCTCACCTGTGCAAAGGCCGGCATTGCGCTAAAAGCCAATAAAATCATAGCTAAGAGAGAATGACTCCGTTTCATAATCAGGCATTTATATTAATATCCAAGAACCCAAAAAGTCCATTGATTTTCTAAGGTTTTTTTGGTTTAAGGCTCCCGCGATGATACCCCGATATTCAAGAGAAGAAATGGCCTCCATTTGGACCGACCTGTCTAAGTGGAAGATATGGCTTGATATTGAATTGTCTGTCTGTGAAGCTTGGGGGCGAGAAGGAAAAATTCCCAGAGAGGCCCTTCAAAAAATCAAGTCGAAGGCAAAAATCCATCCAAAACGAATTGAAACAATTGAAAATGAGGTCAAACACGATGTGATCGCCTTCGTGAGTGCGGTGGGAGAAACGATTGGAGAAGAATCGCGTTATGTTCATTTGGGGCTAACTTCTTCGGATGTTTTGGATACCGCTTTGGCTTGCCAATTAGTAAAGTCTACCAATATCTTATTGGACGATATTAAAGGGTTACTTAAGGTCCTTAAAACCCTCGCTTTGCGCTTTGAAAAGACCCCCATGATGGGAAGAACCCATGGGATGTTTGCTGAGCCGATTACTTTTGGGCTTAAAGTGGCAACCTGGTTTGCTGAAATACAACGTCAACTCGAGCGATTGGAAAAAGCCAAAGAAACCATTGCTGTTGGAAAACTCTCCGGCGCGGTGGGGACTTATGTTCATGTGCCACCCCATGTTGAAAAGTTTGTGTTGGATCGTTTGGGGCTTAGGCCAGAAACGGCACCAACACAGGTTGTTTCCAGAGATCGTCATGCCTTTTATTTTGGAGTATTGGCCGGCGTGGCCTCTTCACTTGAAAAAATCGCTGTCGAAATTAGACATTTATCGAGAAGTGAAATTCAAGAACTCTCTGAACCGTTTGACAAAGGACAAAAAGGTTCCTCCGCGATGCCCCACAAACGCAATCCCATTTTGACAGAAAACTTGACCGGTCTTGCAAGACTCGTGCGGGCTTATGCTCAAGCGGCACTCGAAAATGTGGCCCTTTGGCATGAGCGGGACATTTCTCACTCGAGTGTGGAGCGTGTGATCGCGCCGGATGCCACCATTGTTCTCGATTTTATGATTCATCGTTTGATGGAGGTGTTGAAAAATATCCAAGTCTTCCCAAAACAGATGAAGAAGAATCTGGAGGCCAGCCGTGGGGTTGTCTTTTCCCAAGAGCTTTTGTTGGCCCTTGTGCAAGCAGGCCTAAGTCGGGAAAAGGCCTACAAAATTGTGCAGACCCATGCGATGCGGGCGATGCAAAACGGAGAAGATTTTTATTCGCGCGTTTCTAAAGATCCCGCAGTCAAAAAACATCTCGATCCTAAAAAGTTGAAAAGCATCTTTAGCTGGCAAAATAAATTGAAAAATGTCGATTTGGTGGTGAAAAGAACCCTCGGAGGGAAAATATGAAAGCCTCAGAAAAAATCTACGAAGGGAAGGCCAAGATTTTGTATCGAACTGAGGATCCTAATTTGCTGATTCAATATTTCAAAGATGACGCCACCGCTTTCAATGCTCAGAAGAAAGGGACGATTCAAAATAAGGGGGTTGTGAATTGTGCCGTCTCCTCTGTGATTTTCGAATTTTTGGAAACAAAGGGAATCAAAACCCATTTTGTGAAAAAATTGGATGATCGTCAGATGCTCATCAAAAAAGTAGAAATTATTCCGCTTGAAGTGGTCATTAGAAATTATGTTGCCGGTTCTTTGGCCAAGAGGACTGGAAAGCCAGAGGGGGAAAAGCTCCCCGAGACATTGGTGGAGTGGTATTACAAGGATGATGCCTTGGGAGATCCGATGGTCACCAAAGATCATATCCGCATTTTCAAATTGGCAACAAACGATGAAATTGCAAAAGTGGAAACGTTGGCAAAGAAGGTCAACGATTTGTTGGTTCCTTATTTTGAGCAGCGCGAAATTTTACTGGTCGATTACAAACTGGAGTTTGGCCGTCATCCTGAAGGAATTTTATTAGCGGATGAAATCACTCCGGATGGTTGCAGACTCTGGGATGCCAAGACCCGCGAAAAAATGGACAAAGACCGTTTCCGTTTTGATTTGGGCAAAGTCGAAGAGGGCTACAAACAAATCTATGAAAGGGTGGTAGGATGAAGGGTAATAACTGCTTCCACACTGGCTACCTGGCGCTGAGGATGCTGAAAGTACGCGATATTTTTTTGGGACAACCCAAAAAATTCGCTCGGCTCTCGGCAATTTTGGCATTATATCCCGGCTGTGAAAATTGCCTCCGAGACGACTTTCATCACCCTCATCGCCACGCCAGTGCGGAAACGAGCTTATTATGAAAGCTAAAATATACATAACATTGAAAAATGGAGTTCATGATCCGCAAGGAGAAGCTGTTCTTGGCACCTTGAAACATCTAGGATTTGAAGGAGTGCAGGGGGTCCGTGTGGGAAAATATATTGAACTCAACTTAAATGGTGTATCGAAAGAACAAACTCAGACTCAAGTGAGGTCAATGTGCGAGAAATTATTGGCCAATACTGTGATTGAATCGTATTCGTTTGAAATAGTCGAACAATGAATGGGTGGCCCGGAGAACAGACCCGTTCATTGTTCAAGGATTATACCGATGAAATTTGGTATTATTCAGTTTTTAGGTTCCAATTGCGAAGCCGATACCTTTCATGTTGTCCACAATGTTTTAAAGCAAGAAGCCGTTTATCTCTGGCACGAAGAGACCGATCTTAAAAAAGTCGACTGTGTGATTTTGCCAGGCGGCTTTTCGCATGGCGATTATTTGCGTGCGGGGGCCATGGCAGCCCGTTCACCTATTATGCAATCGGTGGCTGCTTTTGCAGACCGCGGTGGCTTGGTTTTAGGTATTTGCAACGGCTTTCAGATTTTGTGCGAGGCAAAATTTTTGCCCGGAGTCTTGGTTCGCAACAAAAATCTGCAGTTTATTTCTGAGGATGTGGAGCTGGTGTTGGAACGGACAGATACACTGTTTACTTCATTATATAACGTCGGACAAAAAATTCGTCTGCCGATTGCCAATATGGAAGGTCACTATTATATTGATGACGCAGGGCTCACCTCACTCAAGAAAAACAATCAGATTGTCCTTCGCTACACCAACAACCCAAACGGTTCCATTGGCGATATTGCCGGCATTATCAATGAAAAGGGAAATGTGTTTGGCTTGATGCCACATCCTGAAAGAGCATCCGAAAAGATTTTGGGAAATAATGAGGGACGACTCATTTTTGAATCGATTATAAAATTATGTCGACGTTAACCGATCAGGAATATCAGCAGGTGGTTCAGGCGTTGGGAAGAAAACCCAATGAGGTGGAATTGGGGATTTTTTCTGTCATGTGGTCGGAGCACTGCTGCTATAAGAGTTCCAAGATTTATCTCAAACAATTTCCTACAAAAAGCTCTCGTGTTTTACAGGGACCGGGCGAGAATGCAGGAATCATCGATATTGGCGATGGATACGCCATTGCCTTCAAAATGGAATCACACAATCATCCGTCTTTTATAGAACCGTATCAGGGAGCCGCAACAGGGGTTGGTGGAATTTTGCGAGATATTTTTACGATGGGGGCACGCCCGATAGCCTCTCTCAATAGCTTGCGTTTTGGCGCAATGAATCACCCGCGTACTCCGTATCTTTTGCGTGGTGTTGTAGCGGGAATCGGTGGCTATGGAAACTGCATGGGGATTCCGACCGTGGGTGGTGAGACCACTTTTGATGAATGTTACAACGGCAACATTTTGGTGAATGCGTTTACACTTGGCGTTTTGAAAAAAGATAAAATTTTTCGTGGGATTGCAAAGGGGGTTGGCAATCCTGTCATTTTGGTTGGATCGAAGACGGGGCGGGATGGGATTCATGGTGCCACGATGGCCTCCGATGTTTTTGACAAAGAATCGGAATCAAAACGTCCAACGGTTCAAGTGGGTGACCCTTTCACAGAGAAAAAATTGATGGAGGCTTGCCTGGAGGCTTTTGAATTGGAGGGTGCCATTGTGGGGATTCAAGATATGGGGGCGGCCGGTTTTACCTGCTCTAGTTTTGAAATGTCGGCAAAGGGTGGGGTGGGAATGGAACTGATGCTGGATAAAATTCCTTTGCGGGAAACAGGAATGACTCCTTATGAAATTATGCTCTCCGAATCACAAGAGCGAATGCTTTTGATCGCACAAAAAGGGAGAGAAGAAGATTTAAGAAAAATTTTCGAAAAATGGGAGTTGGAGTTTGCGATTGTGGGGGAAGTGATCGCAGAAAAAAGAGTCAAAGGATACTTTCATGGAGAATTGGCGTTTGATTTGCCAGTAGAACCGGTTACCGATGCAGCACCGGTGTATGAGAGGCCCGTAGAAGTGCCAGGTACTAGGTTCCAGGTACCAAGTACTTCGAACCTCGAATCTCGAACCTCGGACAATTACAATGATATCCTTTTAAAACTTTTGTCCTCCCCCAACCTTTGCTCCAAAGAGTGGGTGTGGCGTCAATATGACAAGACAGTTGGAACGAATACACTGCTTGCCTCTGGGGCTGATGCAGCCGTGGTGCGAATTAAAGAAAATGGAAAAGCGATTGCGATGAGCGTCGATGGAAAAGCCAAGGATTGTTATTTGAATCCTTATCTGGGTGCTGTTGAAACGGTGGCCGAGGCCGCCCGCAATCTCGTTTGTGTTGGGGCAAAGCCGGTTGGTGTGAGCGATTGCCTCAATTTTGGAAATCCAGAAAACCCAGAAATAATGTGGGAGTTTAAAGAAGTTTGCCGTGGGCTTACTGATGCTTGCAAAAAATTTGAAACTCCTATCGTGGGCGGTAACGTCAGTTTTTATAATGAGACAGAGGGAAAAAACATTTACCCCACACCAATCGTTGCGATGGTCGGTTTGTTAGAAAAAGGTGTAACCCCCATGACACCTTGGTGGAAACAAAATGGAGATATCATTTATTTGATAGGAGAAAATAACGATCAGCCATTTGATTTCGAACAAGAACTCGCTGTCCAAGGCCTATGTCTAGAGGCCTTTCAGAAAGGCCTTTTGCAGTCTGCCCATGATGTAAGCGAAGGTGGCTTGGCCGTCACCCTTGCCGAATGTTGTTTCGGCAAAAACTCTCTGGGAGCAACAGTCGATGTGAATGATGGCTTGGCACCCGAGGCAATTTTATTTGGCGAAGCGCCGTCAAGAATTGTAGTTAGTTTGAAACCAGAAAACGAAAAGGAATTTGTTGCGTTAGTCAAAAATGGTGTTACTTCTCCAACGCTGATAGGAAAAGTTGGCGGCAATAAACTCAAAATTAATGATTGGGTTGATGAAAGCATCGATAAATTATGGAAAGGGTGGGTGACAGCGTTGGGATAATCCCCAACGCTGGCAGGACACACCCAAAATTTTTATGTGCGGAATAGTTGGCATATTTAATCACACTGAGGCTTCCAAGTTGGCCTATCTCTGCCTGTATGCCCTCCAGCACCGTGGCCAAGAGAGTACCGGCATGGTGACCAGTGATGGCCAAAAACTCCACACGTTTACATCGATGGGTTTGGTCAACGACTGTTTCCACGAAGAAGAACTAAAAAAATTAAAAGGGGATCATGCGATCGGTCATGTTCGTTATTCCACCAGTGGTACCAGTGAACTCAAAAATTGCCAACCTTTTGTGGTCAATTTTGCCGGAGGTTCTTTGGCGGTGGCTCACAATGGAAATCTCACGAATGCCTGCCAACTGCGCAAAAAATTAGAAAGCGAAGGGGCGATCTTTCAATCGACCATGGATACCGAAGTGATCATGCATCTCATCGCAAAGAGTAACAAAAAAGAACTTGTCGATAAAATTATTGATGCCTGTTCCCAAGTTTTAGGAGCTTACAGTTTGGTTTTTTTAGCAAAAGATCAGTTGATTGTGGTTCGTGATTCCAAAGGTTTTAGACCTTTGGTGATTGGAAAATTGGGTGGTTCCTATATTGTTGCTTCAGAAACTTGCGCCCTGGATTTGGTCGATGCGACCTTTCGTTGTGAAGTGGAGCCCGGTGAAGTCATGGTGATTGATAGTCACGGGATGCGTTCTTTGAAGCCTTTTCAACAAGCGGCAAAAAAAGCCCCCTGCATTTTCGAATATATTTATTTTGCAAGACCCGACAGTCATATTTTTGGAAGGGACGTTTATGAAATGCGAAAAGGTTTTGGAAGGCAACTTGCTAGAGAGCATCCGGTTGGTGCCGATTTAGTGATTCCGGTCCCCGATTCGGGTGTGCCGGCGGCGATTGGTTATGCAGAACAAACAGGGATTTCTTTCCAAATGGGGTTGATCAGAAATCATTATGTGGGAAGAACCTTTATTGAGCCGGAGCAATCGATCCGTCACTTTGGTGTGAAGATCAAACTCAATCCAGTTCGTGAGTTGCTTCAGGGAAAAAAAGTTATTGTGGTGGATGATTCGATTGTACGGGGAACAACTTGCATGAAAATTGTGAAGATGCTTCGCGAGAAGGGCGGGGCAAAGGAAGTCCACATGCGCATTTCCAGCCCGCCGATTGCCTGGCCCTGTTTTTATGGGATCGACACCCCCCGACGTGAAGAATTAATCGCCGCCCACAAAAGTGTAGAAGAAATTCGAAAGTTTATTACCGCAGATAGTTTGGGCTACTTAAGTTTTGAGGGGCTCCGTTGGTTCAAGACACTTTATTCTGGCGAAGAATTTTGCGATGCTTGTTTCACCGGCAATTATACCGTTGACCTTCCCGATACCCCTGAGATAGCAGCCATGGCAAAAAGACATTGCACAAGTGGATAATCCAATCTTCAACATCGTCATTTTTTATCCCCTCCTTTTATTTTGCCTTTCGTTTCATGAGGCGGCGCACGCCTGGACGGCCGACAAATTTGGGGATGATACGGCCAAGCTCTTGGGACGCATTACACTCAACCCTCTCCCCCACATGGATCTGATTGGGACCGTTTTTTTGCCCTTGATGTCACTGGTCACAGGAGCGGCGTTGATTGGCTGGGGAAAACCGGTACCGGTCAATCCCTATCATTTTAAAGACCCAAGATGGAGCTCTCTCTGGGTGGCGGCCGCGGGACCTATCAGCAATCTCATTTTGGCAGTCTTGTTTGCCCTCTCTCTGCATGGACTTTTGAGGGCCCTCCCTTATGTGGATATAGATCATCTGCAAGATGGCAAGCTAATGGCGGATGCCATCAGCCTCCTCTTCCTTATTTGTAAAATGGGGGTCATTTTAAATTTGGCCTTAGCCTTTTTCAATTTAATCCCCTTTTTTCCTCTCGATGGGGGAACCGTGTTGAGAGGTCTGCTTCCTCCTTCGATGGTTCCTGGTTACGATCAATTCGCTCGCTACAGTCCCTTCTTACTCTTGTTCCTTTTTATCTCTGGTTTGTTGCGTTATGTGCTAATCCCTGTTACATTAGCCGCTCAGTTTTTGCTTCCCTAATATGGAACGAGTCTTAGCCGGCATTCGCCCCACAGGAAAACTTCACTGGGGCAATTTTTTTGGTGCGTTGCAAAACTGGGTCAAACTCCAGAACGAATACGAGTGTTTCTTTTTTGTGGCCGATTGGCACAGCCTCACCTCTGAATATGCCAACACCTCCAAAATCAACCAATGGACCCTGGAGGTTCTCAAAGATGTTTTTGCAGCCGGTGTTAGCCCTGAAAAGGCAACGATCTTTATCCAATCCCAGATTCCAGAGCATGCCGAACTTCATCTTTTGCTCTCCATGATCACGCCGCTCGGTTGGCTGGAGCGTGTGCCGACCTACAAGGAAATGAAACAGGAGCTGACTGATAAAGATCTCAATACGTATGGTTTTTTGGGCTATCCTGTTTTGC
This sequence comes from Deltaproteobacteria bacterium RIFCSPHIGHO2_01_FULL_43_49, assembly GCA_001798075.1. Lineage (GTDB taxonomy): Bacteria > UBA10199 > UBA10199 > SPLOWO2-01-44-7 > SPLOWO2-01-44-7 > SPLOWO2-01-44-7. The sequence continues at coordinate 380,533 of MGRG01000008.1, forward strand.
AATCAGCAGACATCCTTTTATATAACGCCAAAAAAGTGCCTGTGGGGGAAGATCAGGTCGCTCATTTGGAATTGACACGCGAGCTGGTGAGGCGCTTTCATTCTTTGACGGGCAAAAACATTTTTGTAGAACCACAACCCTTGCTCACCCCAACGCCGCGTGTTCCGGGACTGGATCGCCGCAAGATGAGCAAAAGTTTTGGAAACGCCATCTGGTTGGATGATCAACCCAAAGAGATTCAAGCCAAAGCGATGCTGACATTGACTGATCCTGCCAGAACACACAGAAACATTCCTGGTAATCCAGACGTCTGCACCGTTTATGATTTTCATAAGCTGGTGAGTGATCAAAAAACGTTGCAATGGTCGAACGAAGGTTGTAGAAATGCAGGTATCGGTTGTGTGGAGTGTAAAAAGGCTATGGCAGAAAAAGCCATTGATTTCTTTAAGGAATTTCGTGAAAAGAAGGACCATTGGAACAAGCACGAGAAGCAACTTTTAGCCGCCGTTGCCGAAGGAAACAAAAGGGCGCATCAAGTGGCCTCTAAAATGATGGAAAAAGTAAAAGGGGCTTTGGGAATAAAATGGAATTAGTTACATCTTACAGAGTTAATTTGCCGGAGTTTGAAGGTCCGCTCGATTTATTGCTCTATCTCATCCGCAAGAACGATCTCGATGTTTATGACATTCCCATTTCTTTCATCACTGGTGAATATCTCAAAACTATTGATGCGATGAAGGAGCTCAACATTGATCTTGCCGGCGAATTTTTGGCGATGGCAGCGGAATTGATGTTGATCAAATCGCGAATGTTGCTTCCATCAACAGACACAGAAGAGGTAGAAGAGGGTCAAGACCCAAGAGAAGAGCTTGCGAGACGCCTTTTGGAATACCAGCGATTCAAAATGGCAGCCTCGGAATTAAACGGCCGATGGTTTTTGGGCCGCGATGTTTTTAAAAGGCAAATTCTCAAAAAAGAGATGGAAGAAGATAAGGAAGTTCCTCTTCAGGGCGAAGTCTATCAATTGATGAATGCTTTTTCGGATATCTTAAGGCGCATTCCAAAGAAGCTCTATCACGAGGTTACCGCCGATCGCATCAGCATTACCGACCGCATTTATCAGATCCTTTCACTTCTGAAAGAAAAAGAGGCGATAAGCCTTTCCGATCTTTTGCCTGACCCACTGACACGCTTTGATGTTGTGATTACTTTTATTGCTTTGTTGGAAATGGCAAGGTTGAAAATGGTCCGTGTCTATCAAGAAGATCGATTTGGAAGTCTCTATTTGCAAAGGGCAATGGAGACATTATCACCGGAAGAAAATATTAAACTCATGGAGGATGAATCATGGAAATAAAAGAATTAAAACCAATTTTGGAATCGTTGATTTTTGCATCTGAAGATCCGTTGAGTGCTTCTGGTTTGACACTCATTTTGCAAGAAGCGGGTGTTGACAAAGATCAAGTAGAATTGGCTCTCAAAGAATTAGCTCAGGAATACAATGAAAATGAATGGCGGGGACTTTTGCTTCGCGAAGTGGGGGGCGGCTATCAATTTGTTACCAAACCGACCTTTGCCAACTGGCTTCAAAAACTGAATGTCTCTAAACCGAAATCGCTCACGCAGGCCTCTCTAGAAACGTTGGCCATTGTTGCCTATCGCCAACCCTTGGTTCGCTCGGAATTGGAAGCCATTCGTGGTGTCGATTCGGGCGCTGTTTTGAAAACTCTTTTGGAAAGAGGGTTCATCAAAATTTTGGGCCGCCGTGAAGAAGCCGGCCAGCCTTTAATTTATGGTACTACACAAGCCTTTTTGGAACTCTTTCATTTGAACAATTTAGAAGAGCTTCCCTCTATGAAAGAAATCGAACAGTTGGTGGACAATCAACAGACCGAGACAAAAAGTGACGAGGTGGAGACGACAACAGAGGAAGATTGGGTCGATGGAGGGATTCAAGATGTTTCGTCTTTGAGTTTTGTGGAAGGGGGAACGGGAGATGACACTCAAGCCTTGGCTGATTTGGAAGATAGCATAAAAGAGCTAAGACAATTGGAGAAAGAAATTTTTCCGAAGGAAGAGGCGAGTGAGGGGCAGCCGCAAACTCCCGTTGCCGATGAAACTAAAGAACCGGAGCTTTAAAAAGGAGGGGCCAAGCAATGACACAAAAAATGACATGGGAAGAAATGAAGAAAGCGTTTCCGGATGAGTGGCTGTTGATTGTGGATTATGAAACAGACTCATCGGGGCACGTGGTGGCCGGGGTTGTTGAACGGCATTCAAGGGAAAAGGACGAAGTATTTTGTTCTCCTGTTGTCAATAAAGATTGCGCATTTAAATACACGGGTGAAAGCACTTTTCCGGGAGGGTGGAGAAGCTATGCCCAACGTTACACTGTTTGATACTCGTGCACGGTATATTTTTCTTCCAATTTTTATTACTACAAAGTCCGGCAAGAAAATAGAACTCGATGCCATTTTGGATTCAGGGGCTCCAAATACCGAATTGTCAGACCAGGCTCTTGAAAGGGCGGGTTTTTTGGATACCATCAAGAAGGATGTGCAGTTGAAACCAGGTCTCCAAACTCAAAAATACGGAAAAGTCAGTTTACCGCAAATTGAAATTTGTTCTCATCCCGTCAATAATCTGGAAGTTTATGTTTCACATTTTGAAAAATCATGGGGTGTAGATGCCTTGATCGGCCTTGATTTTTTCAAGCGGTTTCGGGTGACGGTTGATTATAAAGCAGGGCATCTTATAACCGCTCCTTTATAGCCAATATAATACCCATAAATATAACACCACCACTCACCTAGATTTTTCTTTTGTTTGGGCTGCAGATTTTTAAAAGTTTTTTCAATCGTCTTGCTCTGTTCTTGAGTAATTCCAGACAAAATCAATATTCCTTTTGGTTTGAGACAATCCAACAATTTGTCATGCAGGCTGATTAATGTTGGGGGATCGATGTTAGCGACAACGATGTCGTATTTTTTGGTAACAGAATCGATATTTTCAAAAAGTTGGATGTCGTGGATCTTGTTGAGTTCAAAATTTTCGAGTGTGTTCTGTCTGGCATCGGGATCAATTTCAACCGCATCTACTTTTTTAAAACCTCTCTGATGAGCCAAAATCACTAAGATGCCGCTACCTGTGCCGACGTCGAGTAACGTTTTGGATTGGGGATTTTTAATTTCACAAATGGCTTGGGCGCAGAGTTGGCTCGATTCATGGCGCCCAGTGCCGAATGCCATCCCTGGGCGAATCGTTATAGTAATGTGAGGACAGGAACGGGTCCTGTCCCTCCGTGTTCCTGTGGGGGCCCCTAACAAAACCCCACAGGCAACACTGCGGGCCACCCCTCCAGTTGTTTCCAAATCAGCGGGTGGAACGACCCAAATACTTGGGGCGATTTCGATTGGTTCGAACGGTTTGGGTTGGAATTGAAGTGATGCCATGTCGACGGTAGAAATTTCAGTGGTTAAATTTGGAAATTTCTTTTTGAGTTCCGCCGACAAGGCATCGATCCGTTTCTTTTGGTTTGGAAAATAGGCCTTGAGTTGAACAGAGTCTTTGTTGTCTGTTTCTTCCAGTCCCAAACAGCTGTGGGAATACAAAATCCCAGTGACGGCATCAGCTTGAGTTTGGGAAGTGTTCAGAATGATGTGATAAAAAATTTTTGACATACCACTGATTGTAAAAAAGCCCGCCAGGAGGCGGGCTTTTTGGTAGCGGGGCCTGGATTTGAACCAGGGACCTCTAGGTTATGCTTACCACTACAGTTTTCACTGCACTACCCTATGGTAGATTCGTGGTCTGGACTATACCTTCATCCCGCACTTTCTTCAGAAAGTGTTGGATGTCCGCCGTCTAGTCTCTACACCTTTCCCGCCTATGGCGGGACTTGGCTCGGTATTACCAGTTAAGGCTTCACCGAATTTGACGGATGACTTCTCAATCATTTCTGACTGAGTGGCCCAGATGGATAACAATTCCCAACGATCTCGATATTCGGCAGACTTTGGTTTGCGTTGCCGCTTGTTCGTTTCCACTAAGCTAATATTACTACCATAGCTTGTAAAAACCGACACCGGCATCACATAGAAGACATGCAAATCTTCTATGTATATGATCGCGAAATCAAAATCTTGCTGACCGTAGTTTTGTCTTACCATTTGGCGTCGGTTTGTTTTCGTTCTTCTGGTGTCTACTAAATAAACCCCGTCGGAATTATCAAACCATGCGCTTTTCACCTGCAGGCGTATTAACTTTCCATTGATTTCTACTGCTAAATCGTATGGCAAGCGATCACCTACTGGCTTTAAGACCCGAAAGCCTCTTTTCAGAAGCTCGGTTACGGTAGCAGATTCCGCAATATCTGCCTTGAGTTTGGTATCCATCACTCTTGAGCCTAGCGAGCTACCGGGCTGCTCTACCCCGCATCAATTTTCAAAGAAAGTTGAGTTTATCTAGTGTAAAGAGGTCGGAATGTCAACTGGCCAGGTATTGGGTAACTTTTTTGATGAAAATTTCAAAGTCATTCAGATTGTGTTGCAAAAAGGAATGGATTCGTTTGTGATCGATGGTGTCATAGAGGTGGACAATCCGGTTTCTAAGCCCGGTCAAATTGACAAAATCCTCTTCTTTATTCTTGGGTAAAATTTTCGCCTTCACCAAAATTGAAAAGACATTACGATACTCCAATGGTTCCCCCAATCCCTCCTCAGCAATAATGTGAGAACCGATATCCAACATTGCTTCAATAGAAATGTGCAAAAGGCGTTCCGCTACTGCGGTGTGGTAGTCCTCTTGGATGTATTTTTTGTAGGGGAGCTTTCCCAATCTTTTTAGTTCCCGTAAGTTTCTGCGGATACGAGCAATTTTGGATTGGAGAGATTCTTTATCGAGCGGTGACATTGATTAGCCCCTCAAAATAGACTCTTCCATATAGTGATGGAAGGTATCCCGCAGGTGTTTTGTGGCCAGATATTTCTGAATAGCCCTCAGTCGAAACTGTTTGAGTGCTTTTTGACTGCGACAATATAAAATTTTGCTATTGCAAAGGATTTGCATCCACAAGAGGGGCGAGGCATGGTTTAATATGGCCAAATCGATGTCCTCACGGTTTAAAACTTTGGATAGTTTCGATGATATTTCAGAAATTTTTTTGTAATCATAATCGTCTGTCGTAAACAAAACAGCAATATCAACATCACTCAATGGCTTGAGCGCATCTTTGGCCAAAGAGCCATGCAGAAAGACCAAGTCGACCCGTTGTTTTCGAAAAAAAGATTGAAGGCGCTGCCCCCTTTTTAAAGCGGTGTTCAGGGTCAGGTGCGTTATCGGCTCAAATGTTGAAAGGAATCGCATAAGACTAGATAAACATTATCTTATTTGTCTAGGAATCGCAAGCTAATGTCAACTTACGCTTCTTTATTGCATTAAATAGCGAGGGTTATCTTTGGGGAGCAGATCTTCATAGGATGCCATAATCTGATAGGCTCGATAAAGATCTAACAAAATTGGTTCTAGTTTGTCCGGGTTAAAAAGTGTTTCTTCAGGATTTCCAAAAAGTTGTTGGGTACAAAAGCGTGTCAGTTGACTCTCTAGCTCCGGATTTTCTTTTTGGAATCTTTGAAAGACAGCTGATTGGCGTTTGAAATTCGGTTGTTCAATGTTTGCTGGATACTCGGTAAAGAAAAAATAAAAATTATTAAACCCGTCTCTAAACGACTCAAAAGTTGGAAACAAACTTGCGGCTGGCGAGATCAGTTTACCTTGATCCAATGAATCAATAAGTCTCTTTGCAATTGCACTCATTACAGATTTGCCAACGGCAATGTCACTAAGCCGTATTCTGGCGTCAATATTTCCTGAAGCAGCCCGGAATGCTAGTGCTGATAGCTCCTTTTCACTGACTTCGGGTGGTATTTTTTCGGCGGGTAATCCTGGCGGTGGTGGCTCCGGTATAAAGAACTCAATACGCATCAAAATATGGTCTGCTAGGATTTCATACTCAACCGTCCAACCCAAAACGCTCAACATCGTCATCAACATCGGGTCTTTGTCAATTTTACCCCATTGTTCCGAGGATAATTTTAGTGTCCAATACCGTGAGGGAATATATTCCCATTTGCCATCTTCTAAAGCATAGGAACGAGCCACTTCAAGAGCATGGTTTGCTAATTGTTGTTTATCAAAGCGAACGTGGTAACTGTCGTCTGCTAATTGCATGACACTGAATGCGGTTGGGAAAGGAATCAAATCCATTGATTCCCCCCATTTCCTTTGACCTCTCTTTATATCCTCACGCGTGTTTTCCATTTCCATCAGAATGACTGTTGGTAATTGCTTTGAAGAGTTGTAGAGCGCCCGCATGAGAAGTGTTAACTGTTTGTCTTCTGGTTGGGGAAAAAGGGTATGGAGTCGATTGAGCTCTTGTTTGAATGCTTTGATGATCCTTTCCAAACCTTGCAAATCATTTTCAGGAAGGTCTTTTAGATTGATTCTGTTCACTTCACAAAGATCATAGATGGCATCAAATAATTGTTTGGCCAGTTTGATTTGTTCTTGTGTGTTTAACTTCGCAACATCTTCCGGAGTCAGTGCAGACAGCTCGAACCAGCCGTGTCGGGTTCGTAACGGGCCTAATCCCGCCGATTCTGTATAAGTATTTCCCCCAAAAACGATGATTGCGACTATTTCTTCACCACTCTCTTCGATTGGGTTATGTGGCACCTCCATTTTCCAGCCTAAAATTTTAAGATATCTTTTGAAAACGATGTCATTGTCGGGATCGGGTGGCCAAAGAGTCGGCTCAAAACCAGATCGTTGTCCATTCCAAACCAGGCCCGTGTTGTTGCGTACCACCAATTTACCCTCATCCCAATCGCGGCGAGGGAAATTTCTTTCAATCCAGTTCATCACATTTCTCGCTAATTCTCTTCGGGCAGGAGATACAACATAACCATTTTCACCAAGGATTGGTTGTATGACAACCTTTTGCGTTCTTGCATATTCTTCTTCGGGTTGCCCAAACGATTTCTCAGGGTGTTCAAAAGCCATGATGAGCATTGCGAGTTTATTAGCAACAGCTGTGGATACTTGTTCACCTGATGAAAAAAGATAGCTAGACCATTGTTTATCAACTGCAGATGTTTCTGAACTAAAAATAGGTTTAAGGCTAATCATCCTTGTTTTTTGTTTCTGATAATATTCATTAATTTTTTTAAGCCCTGCAATGTCATCTTCTTGTAACTGATCAATAGCATCCAAAACTTGGAAACTAATCGCTTCAACGGCATCCAAAAATTGTTCACTGATCGCTATTTTTTCTTCGTCGGTCATTAAGGCTACTGTTTCTTTGGTGAGTGTGGAAAAATCAAATTGGCCGTTGTGGGTTTCAGCGTGAGAGCGCTGTTTTACGAGAAGGCCCGAATAAAAAGTTCCCCGGAAGGCTTCTACATTGGCAAAGCGTCTTAAGCCCAACCCAGCTTTTGTTTCAATAGCGTCACGTTTTCCTTGTGGAAGGCCATCCAAAGTTTGCTGAATTTTTGTCCAGGCTTGATAGGCTCCCTCCGCATCTTCTTGCTGAAAGGCTTCCGTAAAGGCTTGGGTGCTCTCGGCTATGGAGGCGCCCAAAATAGGCACTACCTCGGCTGTAGCCTCTCCAATGGCCTGAATTGGGGCTAAAAATTGGGCACTTACTAGGGCGTTTATCAACATTATAGTCCTCTGTAAGTTATCGACAGATCTCGATTTTTGTTGCTTCCTACAAGACCTTCCCGAAAGTGATTTTCACGATAGTGGTTTCTGGGCCAGATTCAACTTTCATATTCCAGCCCAGCAGCTCCAGGTAGATATCTAAAATTTCATCATTCGTACGATCGGGGGGCCAGGATGAATGAGTCAAGGGAGATTCATGTGCTTTGGTGATGGTGAGAGTTTTGGGGAATTTTAAAACCCAAGTCTCATTTTCCCAACTTTCCTCTGGTCCAAACCAGCGAAGCCATTCTACCAAGGCGTAGGCAAGTTGCTTTTTGCTGGTTCGAACAGAATAACCTTTTCCGTTTGAAACTGGGACATAGTCACGAAGATTCGGGTCTGGAATTTCATGGATTGCGTTTTCCCAATCCATTGGCTGAATAGTTGGCAAGTCGCTAAGGTTTGAAATACTTGCTTGTAAATTTCCAATGAAACTTTCCGCCATTTGGGAAGAAGAAGAGGCGAGAATTAAAGTCAAATAATAAAAGTGATTTTGAACATCGTTTGAAAAAAAACTACGCAACAGTGTGCGAAGTCGTTTGAATTCTTTACTTAAGTCGTCATGGATTTTTTGGAGCTCTTCAAGCTGTCCTATCTCTACGGCACAGATATCGGCATAGGTTTGAGAACAGAGGCGTTCAACCTCACGATGCAGTTTTTTTGCCAAATGGATTTGTATGTCTGCTGAAAGGGCCACTGTTTCTTTCGGCTCTAACCTTTTCAAATCAACATAGGGATAACCAAAGGCTTTTCGAAGAGCCGCGGCAAAAGAATCGGCGGATTCAAAACGTTGCGTACTTAACCTTGTTTTTTTCTGAATGGCTTTCCGAGCCTCAGGTGGCAACCCTTCAAATACGTTATGGAGTTGTACTAAAGCGGTTTGTGCTGCGTCGGGATCCTCTGAATACGTTGCTTTGATAAATGGAACAGAATTAGTTTGCAAGACAGTGCCATAGTCTGGTGCCACTTCAGCAACGGCTGCTTGAAGGGTGCCAACATGAGTGGCTAACCCTTGTAGAATGAAAATATCTGTCAAAATCACAATTGTACCTTCCTCAACCTATTATCGGCAGGTTATCAATATTGTTGCTTAATTTTTTGGCCACCGCTATTTATTAGACCTAATTGTGAATTTCAGACCCACACATGCGGTAATTGACCTTAAAGCCCTGAAACATAATTATCAAGAGGTTGTCAAGCGCCTCCCAAAAGGGGTGGGGGTTTTAACCATGGTCAAGGCCGATGCCTATGGCCATGGGGCTGTAGCCGTGGCCAAAGTTTTTGAAGCCTGCGGTGCGGTCTGTTTGGGGGTGGCCACGATTGAAGAGGGGATAGAACTTCGCCAGGCTGGCGTTAAAGCAAAAATCTTAGTGATGGCCCCACCACTTGACCTACCTCAGAATGAGGACATGGTTTCTGAGCGCCTACAGGGCGCTCGGTCAAGTGGTGGGGTGGGGGGTTTATGGGGAGAGGGGAAGGAAGCCGCAGAGATTCTTTTGAAACATTGCTTAACGCCCGTTGTTCATTCGGCAGGGGTCATCGAGTTGTTAGGCGAACAAGCAAAAGTGCAAAAAGCGGATGTTATTGTTCATTTAAAAATCGACACTGGAATGAACCGCTTAGGCGTTACACCTCAAGCATTACCTAAAGTATTAAAAGGACTCGCAAAAGTCCCTCAAGTAAAACTTGAAGGGGTGATGACCCATCTGGCCTGGCGTCAAAATAAGGAAAATACCGACAAGCAAGTCAAACTTTTTAAAGAAGCAGGAGCAAAAATTTTGGCAACCCTTGGAAAAATTCCTGTTTGGCACATTGCCAACTCGGCGTCTGTTATGGAGGGCTCACCCATTGAATTTGACTGGGCTTCCAAATATTGGGTTCGGCCGGGGATCATGCTCTATGGCATTCCACCCTATCCAGAATTTTCCAAGAAGGCTGATTTAAAACCGGTGATGTCTTTGAAAAGTAAAGTGGCTTTGATGAAGCAAGTGCCGAAAGGAACCAAGGTCAGTTACAATTGTACCTTTACGACAAAGCGATCTTCTTGTATCGGAGTAGTTCCCATTGGCTATGCGGATGGTTATCCTTGGTCTGTGGCTGGAAAAGCCTCTGTTTTGGTTGAAGACAAAAGAGTACCGGTGTTGGGTCGAGTGACGATGGATATGATCATGGTCGATTTGACCGATTCTCCAAAAGCAAAAGTAGGGAGCGAAGTCGTTTTGTTGGGCAAACAGGGCGCCGAACAAATTAGCGCCGATGAGATTGCGAAATGGGCAGGCACAATTGGCTATGAAATTGTTTGCCGCGTTTCTAAAAGAATGCCGAGGGTCTATTATAGGGGCTAGCGTCGCCCCCTCCAATGGCAAAGCCATTGGAGCCTCCCCCTCTCGCTCGCATTGCTCGCTAGGTAGGTAAAGAATGAAAAAATGGGTTAACTGGACAATTGTTTGGGATATTGCTCAAAAAATCCTGATCGGCTTAGGAAAATGGTGTCGTTTTGTTTGGGCCACTCTTCAATGGACCTTTAGACCCCCTTTTCGTCCCAAAAATTTTTTCAAACAGATGGAATTTATCGGCGTTCAATCAATCCCCATCATTTTATTGACCGGTCTTTTCACGGGGATGGTCTTTGCCCTTCAGACCGGAAAAACTTTTTCCCTTTTCAAAATGCAAAATTTGGTTGGGGCAACGGTTGGTTTGGCTTTAACTCGCGAGATTGCCCCTGTTTTTGCGGCGTTGATGGTCACAGCCAGAGCTTGCTCCGCCATGGCGGCGGAGATTGGAACGATGAAAGTGACGGAACAGATTGATGCCCTTCACACCATGGCGATCGATCCTATTCAATATCTCGTCACGCCGCGTGTTTTGGGTTGTATCGTGATGGTGCCCCTTTTGACGATGCTTTTTAATTTTATTGGGGTCATTGGTGCCTACATCGTGGGGACCACTTTGTTGAACATCCCTTCTGGCCCTTTTTTGCATCACCTTTATTGGTATGTTGATCCTCAGGACGTCAATGGGGGTTTGATCAAGGCCGCTTTCTTTGGTTTTTTTATCGCGGCGATTAGTTGCTACAAAGGCTTTGCCACCGAAGGAGGGGCCGAAGGGGTTGGGCGTGCTACGACAGGGGCGGTGGTGGCCTCTTCTGTGACTGTTTTAGTAGTCGATTATTTTCTGACAACCTGGATTTTGGAATATTTCACTGATATTTATGGCTGAAAATCGCTACATCGACATCCTCGATTTGCACAAATCGTTCAATGGGCAGAAAGTTTTGCAAGGGGTGAATCTTCAAATCCCCAAAGGCAAAATCACCGTCATCATTGGACCTTCTGGCTGTGGCAAAACGGTTTTGTTAAGGCATGTTATTGGGCTCATGAAACCCGATCGGGGTCGAGTGACAATTGATGGAGTGAATCTTCATGCTTTGACCCGCTTGGAGCTCAACAAATTTCGAAGACATTTTGGAATGCTTTTTCAGCAAGCCGCGTTGTTTGATTCGATGAATGTCTATGAAAATGTCGCCTTTCCATTAAAAGAGCACACAAAACTCTCTGAAAATCAGATTCAAAAAATCGTGGCAGACAAGTTAATTCTTGTTGGTCTTGAAGGGATTCAACGCAAAATGCCCTCCGAGCTTTCCGGTGGCATGAAAAAGAGAGTTGGGTTAGCCAGGGCGTTAGCGCTTGAGCCCGATATTATTTTGTATGATGAGCCGACAACCGGTTTGGATCCCATCATGACAGAAGCCATTGACAATCTTATCACAGACATGCAACGTAAGCTCAAAGTGACTTCCGTTGTTATCAGCCACGATATCCCTTCTGCCTTTCGCATTAGCGATCAGATTGCCATGGTCTATGAAGGAAAGATTGTTGAGGTGGGGGCGCCGGAATCGTTTCGAAAATCGTCGCATCCGGCGGTGCAGGAGTTTTTAAAGAAGGGAGAGGCAAGATTTTGAAGCTTTCGAATGAGGTAAAAGTCGGTCTTTTTGCAGCCGCCATCATCATTATTATTACGATGGTGACGATCCGTGTCGGCGATAAATCGATTATCTCCGGTGGGGATTACGATTTGATGGGCATTTTTACCAATGCGACAGGGCTCTATCCTAAGGCGGCGGTGGAGGTGGCGGGTGTGAGTATCGGGGTGGTCAAAAACATCGGTTTAACGGCCGATGGCAAAGCGCAGGTCACCATGGGGGTTAACCGCGATGTCCATCTTCCTCAAAATAGTCGCTGTTTTTTAAGAACGAGGGGGTTTTTGGGAGAGGCTTTTGTCGAAATTATTCCGGGTGATTCCAGCCTGCCACCACTCAAAGACGGTGAATTTTTTACAACCACAGAAAGTGGGGGTGATATTAACGGGATGGTGAACCAATTTAATTCCATTGCAGATGATGTGAAAGAAATCACCCATACGTTGAAGGGCTGGGTCAATGAAAAAGAGGGGGGTGCTATTGCCTCCACGGTCAACAATCTCAATGATTTTGTGAAAGTGATGCGAGATTTGACAACGAAAAACGAACAGAACCTGGATCGCATTGTCAACAATATGGCCGATTTGACTCACGAGATTAAAAGCATGGTGCAAAACAGCAAGCAGGATGTTGAAAATTCGATGGATCGGATCGCCTCCATCACACAAAAAATCGACGAAGGGCGTGGTACCATTGGCAAATTGGTCAATGATCCGGAAACAGCGCAGAAATTAAACGATGCCGTCGATAGTTTGAACGAGGCGTTGGGGGGTTACAAGAAAATGGAGTTGGGATTTGGTTTTCAGACGGAATATTTAAACCGCAGCAAAGATTTTAAAAATTATTTTAATGTTTCTTTAAGTCCCACACCCGATGAGTCCATTTTATTGGGACTTGTCTCGGATCCTTCGCCGGATACAAAACGGGAAAAACGAATAACCGGTGTAACCGTTGGGGGAACGACAACAACGGTCACCACGGAAAATGAAGTCTTGCAACGCGATTCGGTTCTCTTTTCCGCACAACTTGCCAAAAAGTTTTACGACTTTACGATTCGCGGCGGCATTATTGAATCGAAAGGCGGGGTTGGCTTAGATTACCTTAAAGGGCCGGTGGGAGTTTCTTTTAGCGCGTTTGATTTTGAAAATAAATTTAATGAAAAACCACATTTGAAACTGACCGGTTCCGTCAACGTGACTCAAAATCTCTATCTAGTCGGCGGGGCGGATGATCCGTTGAACCCCGCTCAAAAAACCGACTATTTTGTTGGGGGTGGTTTTCGCCTGGTGGATGATGACATCAAAAGCCTCTTGGGTCTCTCAAGCATGGTTAAAAAATAACAATGTCTGAAAAGCTTGCACTGATTAGTGTCTATGACAAAACGGGGCTTGAGGAATTCGCAAAGAGGCTGGACAAACTTCATTTCAAAATCCTTTCAACCGGTCAGACGGCCGCTTTTTTGAAAAAGAGCGGACTTTCTGTTTATGAAGTCTCCGATTACACCGGTTTTTCAGAAATTTTAGAGGGAAGGGTCAAAACCCTTCACCCAAAGATACACGCCGGAATTTTGGCAAGACGTTCCAATCAAGCCGATGCCAAGACACTTGCCGATTTGAAAATCGATTGGATTGATCTGGTGGTTGTCAATTTGTATCCCTTTGAAACGGCCCCAACCATTGACAATATTGATATTGGCGGTCCTACTATGTTGCGCGCTGCCGCCAAAAATTTTGAACGGGTGACGGTTGTGTGTGAACCGACCGATTATGACCGTGTAGCCAAGTCTCTTGAAACAAATGGAGGCTCCGCCGAATTGCGCAGAGAAATGGCAAGAAAAGTTTTTATGCTCACGGCTCGTTATGAAAAAGCGATTGCCCACTTTTTTCAGGGAGCCACGACAAACAATCATCTCCCTAATAAAACGACAACGCCGACCAAAGATTCGGATTGGTCTTTGGTGCAGCATTTAAGATACGGAGAAAATCCGCACCAGAAGGCCTCACTTTATTTGGTGGAAGGGGGAGAGTTAATCTGGGAGCCTCCTTTGCAAGGAAAAGAGCTCTCTTACAATAATATTTTGGATGCCGATGCCGCCTGGTGGCTCATGCAAGAATTCAAGAAAGAACCCTTTGCCTGCGCCATTCTTAAACATGCTAATCCGTGTGGGGTCGCTCTTTCAAAAGAATCGTTGGTGGATGCTTTTAAAAAAGCCTATGCTTGTGATGAAACATCGGCCTTCGGCGGGATTGTTATCTTTAACCGCGAAGTTGATAAACAATGTGCAGAGAGTTTTTCCCAAATTTTTCTGGAAGTCATTTTGGCCCCACAATTTTCAAAGGAAGCTTTAGAAATTTTGTCGGCCAAAAAGAATTTGCGCCTTTTAGTGACAAGGGCTGTGAAAGGACCTGCGCGACTAATTCGCTCGGCCGGCGGCGGTCAGTTGATTCAAGAGACTGACACGATGATGGAAGGGCCATCCAAATGGGCAACCAAAACGAAAAGAGGGCCAACCCATGAGGAAATTCAAGCTTTGGAATTTGCTTGGAAGGTGGCGAAGCATGTTCGATCCAACGCCGTTGTTTTTAGCAATGCCGAAAAAACATTGGGCATTGGTGCCGGTCAGCCAAGCCGTGTTGGCTCCGTGAAGGTTGCCATCATGAAGTTTAACGAACCTCGAACCCCGAACCTCGAACCCCGAACCATTGTTTGCGCCTCCGACGCCTTCTTTCCTTTCGCCGACAATATCGAAGAGCTCGCCAAAGCAGGAGCTACGGCCGTTATTCAGCCTGGTGGTTCGATCAAAGACCTCGAAGTGATCGCCGCCGCCGACAAACACAACCTCGCCATGGTTTTCACGGGTGTGAGGCATTTTAGGCATTAAATAAAAGTGGTGAAAAAGTAGTAGGTCCTGTCCCTCCGTGTTGCCGTGGGGACCCCTAACAAAACCCCACAGCAACACTGCGGGCCACCCACTACTTTTTCACATCTTTAGATATACGTTCCAACAAATTCTAGGAGTTCTTGGGCGATGGGTCTGACGTATTCTGGTTTTTGGGGGTCACTGAGCATGGCTTGAAAAATTTGGTGGAGTTTTAGGAAACGTTCCTTTCCCTGTAATAAAACCGCTTTTTCCAAGAAGGTATGGTGGGCATTGTGGCGTACCGGTTCGTCTTCTGATTCGATTTTGAGGGCAATGCTCATGAGATACGATAATTTTTCATCATCATCCACGAAGGCAAGGCTTTCTCCCAAAGCAACAATGGCAATGGCTTGAACAATCGGCTCAACGTCTCGCAACCCTTTTTCAAATGATTTTGTGGCTAGTTTCTTAGTCGGTTCTTCTAAAAGGGGAAAAATAATTTCTAATTCCAACATGACAGCAATACGTACGCCAGCTAAAGTATGGTGCAACTTCGCATTAATGACTCTGAAAATCTCTTGAAGGCTTTCAGGAGATAACCCTTTTTCGATGATTGTCCTGAATACATCGAGTGCATCCGAGTCTACCCCTTTTTGAGGAGCGGGGTCGATTTTCATACTCCACACCAAGAGTGTGGCCAATTGTTTTGATTCTTCTTCCGTGAGTTTAGGAATAATATCATCTTCCAGTTCTTGTTTTGCTGGGTTTGAGATTGTCTCATCTGGATTCAAGACTCTTTTCGCGGCATCCAGGGCTTTGCCAAACAAAGGGTTGTCTGTGCGTAAAGATTCAAAATTGACACCTGCCCCGCCACCAGAGGTTGCCTGAAGAACAAGGGGTTGGGGGGGATCGGCTTCTGCCACTCGGGTACCAAGCACTTCTCTCACATGTGCAGTTACAATTTCAGGTTCAGCGAATCGCATTCGATATCTTGCGACTGGATTTCCCTCTAAAAATCCATTGTGAATAAAGAGCTGTGTCCTTGCCGCAAGCCCAGGATTTTCATAAATCCATCCTACATCCAAAATTTTTCGATCGGCGAGGGAAGCCTCTTTTCTTAAAGCGAGTTCCTCCGAAGGTGCCCCCATGGCTCCCATCACCGCTTCAAATAATTCGACACGAAGTTGTGTTTCGTCATCGGCCTGCGCGTCGGCCAAAGAGGCGGCCAGCCGATCAGGACTCGCCAGCTGCCAAACGCTGAAAACAGGAATGACTTGGGCCCCTGCAAACGCCATGATGGTCTCCTATAACAGGTTATCGACGGATTGCAAAAAAAGTTGCGTTGAAACTTCATATTATTGTGCTATAGGGCTAACCCTATGAATATATTGGTTATTGGCTCTGGGGGGAGAGAACATGCCATTGTTTGGAAGCTTGCCCAATCCCCAAGTAAGTCGAAACTTTTTTGCGCTCCTGGAAATGTCGGCATTGCGAGTTTAGCCCAATGTGTTGCCGTTGATGCAACCAATTTAGAAGGCTTGCTTAACTTTGCGAAGGAAAACAAGATTGATTTGACCATTGTTGGCCCCGAAGCTCCGTTGGCCGCAGGGATTGTAGATCTCTTCAAAAAAAATCATTTGCGAATTTTTGGGCCAACCAAAGAAGCCTCTCGTTTGGAGGCCTCCAAAATCTACACCAAAGAGTTTTGCTCTCGCCATAAAATCCCTCAGGCCGATTACAAAATTTTTGAAGAGCCATCGCAGGCCAAAATTTATGCAAAAAAATGCAACTACCCATTAGTCGTCAAAGCCGATGGACTTGCTCAAGGCAAAGGGGTGGTGATTTGTGAAAATAGTGAAGAAGCTTCCAAGGCCATCGACAAAATTTTAGTGGAGGGTTGTTTTGGGGAGGCTGGCAAACGAATTGTCATCGAAAATTTTTTGAAGGGTGTGGAGACTTCTTTTATCGCCGTTGTCGATGGCAATCACATTTTGCCTCTTGCCTCTGCCAAAGATCACAAACGTTTGTTGGATAATGACAAAGGTCCCAACACCGGCGGCATGGGGGCTTATTCTCCCTCACCGCTTGTCAACGCTACCCTTTATGAAAAGGTAATGGAGAAAATCATGCTCCCTACTGTTCGCGGAATGGTAACGGAGGGGTTTCCTTTTGTCGGTTTTTTATACGCAGGGCTCATGATTGACAGAGGGGAGCCTTATCTTTTGGAATTTAATGTCCGTTTGGGTGATCCGGAAGCGCAGGCTATTTTGCCCCGCTTGCAAACCGATCTTGTGGATGTGATTGAGGCAGCACTTGCAGGAAGGCTCAATGAGGTGACTCTTTCTTGGGATAACAGACCATCCGTTTGTATTGTGATGGCCTCTCAAGGATATCCGGAAAAGTATGAAACCGGCTTTCCCATCATGGGGCTTGAGGAAGCAACAAAATTGCCGGATGTGACGATAGTCCATTCAGGGACAAAAATGAAGGAGGGTCAAGTAGTTACGGCGGGAGGACGGGTTTTGGGGGTAACGGCGCTAGGAAAAGATTTGCCCACTGCTCTAAAGTGTGCTTATGAAGCGGCTTCCAAGATTTCTTGGGAAGGTTGTTTTTATAGAAAAGATATAGGGAAGGATACTTTATGAGTATGAGTAAAAATGTCTTGGTGGCGATTGCCATGGGTTCGGATTCCGACTCACCTGTTATGGAAGAGGCCGGAAAAATTTTTGACGAGTTTGGAATAGGCTACGAAACTAAAATTACTTCCGCACACCGTTCGCCCGATCACGCCATTTCTTACTTTAAGGGTTTAGAAAAAAAAGGAATTAAGATTGTCATTGCGGCCGCCAGTTATTCTGCCCACCTCCCAGGAGTTGCTGCAGCCAACACAACGCTTCCAGTGATTGGTGTTCCTCTCGATGCCTCACCGTTGAAGGGCTTGGATGCACTGTTTGCCATGGGCCAAATGCCTCCCGGCATTCCGGTTGCGACCATGACGATTGGCAAAGCAGGGGCGAAAAACGCCGCCCATTTTGCTTTAGAAATATTAGCCCTTCACGATGAAGAGCTGCGAACAAAACTCCACGAATATAGAAAACGTCTTGCAGAAGAGGTCGAAGCAAAAAACAAAAAATGACAGACATTATTCGAGTCAATCCCAAAGTCCCTGATCCTAAGGATATTGAGAAGGCCGCCTCTTATCTTTTAGCGGGTGACGTCGTCGCCTATCCAACAGAGACGATTTATGGACTGGGGGTGGATGTCTTCAACAAAAAGGCGGTCAAAAAACTCTATGACATCAAGGCGCGTGACTATGGTTTGCCGGTTTCTATTTTGGTGGCCAATGCCAGTATGCTCAAAGAGGTGGTGACTGAAATTCCAGAAAGGGCCCATGTCTTGATGCGCCGTTTTTGGCCTGGCTCATTGACGATTTTATTTGAAGTGAACGAAGCTTTCCCCAAAACATTGGTAACCAACACAGGAAAAGTGGGAGTGCGTATTTCCTCGCACCCCATTGCCTCCGCACTGGTTTCCAAAGTAGGCAGACCCATCACAACGACCTCTGCCAACAAGACTGGTTTTCCGCCCTCTCTACATGTGAGACACATCCAAAAATTTTTTGAAAACAAACTGGCTTGCATTGTGGATGGGGGCGAATGTGAACCCTCGAGGGGTTCCACCGTTGTCGATGTGACGGAAGAAACTATGCGAATCATTCGAGACGGCGCTGTGCCGGCCGATGAAGTGATTCGTTGTTTTCAGAGAGCGTAAGGGCTTTTATGAGTGCAACTGTCATTCCTCTTTTTTCAAGTGTCCAATTAGGAAATTTTGCTAATTTGGCTGATGCCTTTGAACAGGGTCAATTTGGTGATCAATTTGGCTTGGCAAGAGATACCTTTGTTGCCGCGGCCGGAATGGAAGGGATTCGAGATCCGAAACTATTGAACGCCGATACGCCTGAACAAATGGCCACCTGGATTCGTTGCAACGGGAGATTTGCGCAGAGAATTACCGTTACGCGTTTATTGAATAATGTTTTTGCGGAAGTTGGGGAAACAAAAAAAATACAAAGACGTCGTGTTGTGGAACAAAGACCTGCTTTGGGTATGCAAATGGGGGGATCACCAGGTTTACACATAATAAGAGATCCGATTGGCTATTCTAGTGACTCATTTTTAGATCGAGTTAAGAGACTATTGGGGAGCGATGTCTCGGATGATCTCTATGATCTGGTCGATGAAGTTGTGGATCGTGCAAAAAAAGGAAATGCAAAAGCTTTACAAAATTTGGTTGAACTCGCCTCTCTTGATAATGCCGTTGATGTAGCTGTTGACGCTTTTAACAAATTAGAAAGGCCCGATTATCTTTTGCGTTTGGTTGATCCTAAACTTGAGATTTCCAAGCAAGTGGACATTCATTTCAGACAGGCTGTTTTGAGACGCCCGCCCAAAATTGCCGCCTCCACAGTAGTTTTGGAAAGAAATCTTCAACTTCAAGATGAAGGGCTTCGGCAAAATGCGGCAGAAGGTCTTTTTTATCTCACAACCCCTTCTGGGGGTTGTATTTTAACAGTGGACCAGTATTGGAAAATCCTTTGGAAGAGTCACACGAAAAGAATTCCCCATTTTGATGCTTCTCTTTTTAAAGAAGAGGGGACACGAAAAGCCGGTTGGGATCTTTGCCAACTGCATGTGGAGGAAGCGACCCGTTTAGCAGAAATGTCTGAAGGAAAAACGGATTATTACGCTGCCCCAGCTCACCTTCGTATTGCTGCTTTAGAGGCGATGTGGGGAGCTTTTAGTGGAGCTCCCTTTGACATTCAACGCAACATTTATCAAAAAACACTCAAGGTTGCTCAAAGAGAACCCAATATAGGATGGCCGGCTTTAGCTGCGCATTTTGCTATTCTGACAGCATCGAGTCAATTTGATCAAAACGAATTAGGTTCCCTCCTAAAAAATCGTATGGAAAGATGGGAGGAGGGAAATCTCAATGCCGGCGTACAAAATGCCCTGGTGCATGCTACCTTGTTGGCTGGACTCAAGCCGTTAATGCCAGATTCTGAAACGAGTGCAATAGGAAGGCTTTGGTATCAAGTTTTAGCTAGGAATCCAGCTCTTCGAAACCAATATATAAAAATTACTATGGAAGAGCAGATTGAGAACCGTTTTGCCACACTTCAACATTTTTTTGCTGTTCGAGACCATCTCTTTTTTGTGAGGTCCGAAGTAAAGCCAGAGGGGCAACTCAAACCAGATTGGCCTGCGAGAAGAGATGTTCAATCATTTTTGGCTCTCTTGCGTGAACTGAGTCGGTATGGGGTTATCTTAGATGAGAAAACGGTGAAGAAAACAGTCAAAGGATTTTTGGAAAGCTTTTTGGGTGCTCCAGACCTTGAGGGCCGGATTTTTAACAGGGAGGTTGAGGATTTTCGTGGATACATTTATGTGTTGAATTCAGCGGCGGCGGTTACGGCCTGGCATGAATGGACGGGAGAGCCATGGCCGGCGAACCATTTTCCTCATAACAATCGTTTGGAAGGTCTTTTAGCAAGTCTTCGTTGGCTTGCCCAAAAAGCGAATGAACCGTTGGATCTACAAGTTCGAAGTGCCGATTTTTATTGGGAAAGAGGTGTAGAATTGTATGGCAATGGTTCTCAGGTAGAACTTTATCAGGACAAACACCTTGATTGGTGGCAAGAAAAATTGGATAGGGGGTTCCCCTCGACGGCGACCAACTTCTTTGACCTTCCACAAGGAACAAAAGAGGCCTGGACACAATCTCTAGAAGGAAATCCTTCTTTTAAAAGGGAACTGCAGGAATTTTCCCGTTCTCGCTCTCGGGGAGTGCGCCAAATGGCAAGGGCTATTTTAGACTTTGTTGGCTAACTGCAAACGAATTTTGTCAATTTTCAAATCGGGGCAGGTTTTTCGAAAATGTTCCAGAATTTCTGGCTCCATCATTTTGAGTTCTTGAAGCCAAGCCGAATTTTCCACATCGACAAAAAGAGTGCACCCGCGCCAGAGTTTAGGTGAGGCGTGTTTGGCAATTTTGGCGCCCACAATTTCTTCCCACTGCGAAAAGATAGAATATTGCTTGATTTTGGAGCCCCAATTTTTTCCTTTAAAGACATTTTCTAAAATTTCTCCCACACGGTGAAAAGAGGGGGTCTTGGGTGGCATAAGTATATTTAAACCACAGCTCTTTTTGGTTGACAACAAAAGTTTGTTGATAAAGGATGCCCCCCCTATGAATAAAAAAGAAATTACACGGTTTAAAAAGCTTCTTGAAGAGCGCAAACAAGCCCTCCTGAATATTATCAATAACACGAAAGAGCAGGGGTTAGGCTTTAACTCCGAAGACCTCCCCGATGAAATCGATTTGGCTTCCTCCGAGGCTGATCAGTCGATGAATCTGAGGCTGAGGGATCGTGAGAGGGTTTTATTAAAGAAAATCGAAAGAACCCTGGAAAAAATGGATGAAGGTATTTTTGGTGTTTGTGAAACCTGCGGTGAAGAGATTAGTGCGAAACGCCTCGAGGCCCGCCCCGTGACGGACCTTTGTATTCGTTGCAAAGAAGAACAAGAACGAGTCGAAAAAGGCTACGCCGACTAACCCCAACAAACTACACTTTTATTACAAACTAAACAGAAATCGCTTGCAGGCAGGAGTGGGTGCGTTCAAAACTGTGCTCCACTTCGGGCTATCTCGTCAAAAAAATAATTTCGTTTCATAAAGATGCAGATAGTATCTTACCCGCCGTCAGCTCTATCTGCAGAAACGAATATTATTTTGTTTGACTCAATACGCCCTCGTTCCCGCACGATGTTTTGCCCACCCCCACTCCTGCCCTCGCGCGATTTCCCTTTCCAGCGCACTTTGAGCATTATTCTATTCTCTTTCATGAAGGTGTGAGGAGGGGGTTCTCATTGCATAAAGCGCCGTATTGACCGCAGCCGTATGAGGAGCGCAAATTTTGGATGGGTTTCTTAGACTTATCAGCTGACGGAGGAAAGATCGATAAGTCTATTTTTAGAAACCCACCAAAATTTCGGGACGAATAGGCGTAGGGAAGGCGCAGCAATGAGAGCCAACTCCTCACACCTGAAGTGAGGTACTAGTGTTAATCTTTTTTTCTTCGAGTCCAGCGGCGAGGGTGGCGATCTTTCCGAGCCAACGGGCAATCGTAAAAAAATCTTCGTGGTCTTCACAGTGTAAAACCAGCTCTCCAGTTTTCTTTTCTTTAATCTTATGAAAGCAGAGACATTCGAAGCGGGCCCCTGGAGCATTGAGAGAGGCACGGTCATCTTTTTTCTCATGGACTCTAAAAAAACCCCCAACCGATTCACCACCGACATAATATAAAACCGGTTCAATGGGGGCCCCTTCCAGAGAATCAATCGTTGGAATCCCTTCTTGAATGAGAAACTCGGTCGGTTTGCCGCCTCCTTTGGCGGAGGTCAGTTTTTGTCTCCCTTTACGGTTGAGGTTCAAAATTTCATCGGGGGATTCGACGTGAGTGAGCCCCAATCCGAAGGTCCCGACATTACTTTTGACAAAAACGTACGGCTTTTCGTTAATTCCATATTTTGTGTATTTGGTTTTTGCGCGCCCCAAAACTTGCTCTGCCCTTTTGGCCAGTCTTTCGAGATCTTGCTGGTTTTCAATATCCACATTGCTTTCCGAATAGGTGATGGGGCAAAAATGCCAGCAATCAATATCAAGTGCCTTGCCCAACTCTTCGACCAGTTGGCAGTAGATGATAAAATGATGTTTTTTGCGGCGGGTATGCCAGCCCAAGTCGGGAGAGGGAAAAATCGGTTGTGAAACGTTTTGCAAAATTTCAGGAATGCCATCGGAACAATCGTTGTTGAGCAGAATCGCATCCGGTTTGAAAGATTTTACTTGCAGGGCTCCGTTTTTTCTTTCGAGTTGTTCTAAGACCAATTTTTCACCACTGGGCAGAGAAACTTCATGTGGGTTTTGGGGTAGGGTTTCGCCTAAAAATCCTACGGCGGCTTCCAGTTTTGCCAACTGCAGTAGTTTTTGCATGGCCCGTACGTTTTCCAGATAATTTAAGTTTCGTGTAAAAGTCTCAGGGACGATCAAGACTTTTTTGGCCTTGGGTGCATTCGTCTCAAAATATTTTTTAAAATTTTGCGCTGCAATTTTTGAAAAATTGTTGCAAAGGTTATTGAAGCCGGCTGGAAAGACATTGGTATCGACCACTGTGATTTTGAAACCGGCATTGCGAATATCGACCGAAGAGGTGATAGGGAGTCTGATCCCTTCGGCTTTGGTTTCAAACCAGCCCTCAATAAGCTTAGAATTTTCTTTAAATTTTTTGGCTAACTTGTTGATCATAAATGATCTTTTCTAGCCTCTCTTTAGAGGCCTTTAAACTCTCGTTTGTTCGCTTCTCACTATGTTGCCTCAAAGTTTTCAGAAAGAGAAGCCTAGTTTCTATTATAGGGGCTCGCGTCGCCCCCTCCAACGGCAAAGCCGTCGGAGCCTCCCCCTCAAACTCGCTTTGCTCGCTGGCCGGCTTTTGCACCCCTTTGGATAAGGCCAGGGCATAACAATCCATTTGGCGCTGGTATTTTTCGGGTTCGAAATGGGTATCGGTTTTGAAATCGCAAATGACCCAGCCTTGAGGCGTCTCAAAGGCATAATCGATAATACCGGTAACCACTGTATCCGAAATTTTGAGCCGAAAAGGGAGTTCGTGCAAACCCTCCCATGTTGGTGGCGCCATGTCACTTTTTAAAAACGAATGGATGAAGTTTCGGACAGATGCAAATTCATCATCGTTTACGATAACATTTTGTTCAAAGAGGTTTTTTTTCAAAAGGGTATCAACGCCGATATTTTTTGTAGACCCAATTTGTTTTAAAACACCGTGAACGATATTGCCGAGTTGAGTTCCCTGAAGCAGCGGTTGGGTGGGTCCTGCCGGCTTTGGGATTATCCCAAAGCCGTCACCCACCCCACCGATCTGATCCGCTTTCTCAAACGTTCCCAATTTCGTCACAGCAACATAGGGAATTTCTTTTTTAGAGTGGTTAAAAATTAGTGGGTGACAGCCGCGAAGGGGTCCGAGGGGCCCCTTTTGGGGAGACGGACCCAAGCGGCTGGCAGGTCCCACTAATTTTTTCTCATCCCAAGAAGGAATTTTCCCAAAACTCCCAAGCGCTTCTTTAAGCCAGCCATACCATGGCCCCGTTTGTTTGCCCTCTTCATGCCAGGGAATCAGCAATTTTTCTTTGGCTCTCGTGAGGGCCACATAGAGCAAGCGTTTGCGCTCTTGCAGGTCTTGATATTTATCTTTTTCTTTCAACTGAGCTGTTGTCTCGCTGGGGACATAATTGCTAAAAGGGTTTGGGGACTCTCTTAAATAAAAGCCCAAACCCTCTTCTCTCAAAAAAATGTGGCGATTACCGCTTTGAGGCGGCTGCCGCAATAAATCGGGGAGGATGATAATCGGAAATTCCAAGCCTTTGGCAGCGTGCACGGTCATCAGTTGGCAGGCATTCGAACTTTGATCGACCGTGGAGGCCGGGGCAAGAGTGCTTCTCCGTTTTTTTAACTCTTCAAAATACTCCAGAAGATCTTCAAGCGACATCTCTTCTTCGATTTCCAATTTTCGGGTGAGCTCGATGAATTGTTCGACATTGGCCAGTTTGGTGCCCGAAGGGTCCAGCTTGTGAAGAAGTAAATCATAATGTGTGTTTGAGACAGCCTCGCTCAAAATTTCAGCTCCACTTAAGCTTTTCCTATTTTCAAAAAGTTCCTTGAGCCAATTTGCTTCTGGTTGTTCCAATAGCGCTTTCCCCAAATCGGTTGGATGTTTCAGGCAAAATTGGGTGATGAAACCATCGGTAAAGCCAATCAAGGGAGAACGCATGAGACCGACCAATGCCAGCCTCTCTTCTAGGTTTACCATGAGTTTGAGACAAAAAAGAAGATCGATGACCTCTTGTGCGTTGAGAAACCCGCGACCGCCGGATAGATGATAAGGGATTCCAAAAGCCTTGAAGGCTTTTTCGTAGTGACGCACATCACTCAACGATTGAAAGAGGAGAGCAAAGTCTCCGAAAGATTTTTTACCTTGGCTACACGATTTCTGAATCGTCTGAGCAATCAGAAGGGCCTCTGTTTTACGCCGCTCTTCTTTGGAGGTTTTGAGGTCGGCTGAGATGGCTAAAATTTCCAGAGCAGGGTCTTTGCGCCTCTCACGCGTCGCGACAAGGGCTGTTTTTTCAACAGGGGAGAAGAGTTGTTGGAAGGTGTGATTGACGAATTGTAAAATCTCGGGGCGGGAGCGAAAATTTTCGTTGAGTTCCACAAGGTGTCCCCCCGCCTTTACAATCCAATCCACAATTATTTTAAAGCCCTCTACGTTGGCCCCGCGAAAACGATAAATCGATTGTTTGGGATCCCCCACGACACACAAACAATTTTTGGAAGGGTTGAAAAGAAGGCGGATCAATTCACGCTGAAGGTCATTGATGTCTTGTACTTCATCGACCAAAATATGGGCAAAACGATTCTGATAATTTTTTAAAACTTCTTCGTTTGTTGTCAACAAATTGAGTGCCAAGATTTCCAAGTCTTGAAAATCGAGTGTTTGCCGCCGGCTTTTTTCCTCCGTGTAGGATTCTAAGATTTTTTTATAAAGATTGCGTGTCGCCTCTAACAACCGCCCTTCTTGGTCCATAGTCTTTGGTCCATAGTCCCTAGTCCCTATGTGCTTCTCCGCATGCCACCGAAATTGTAACAATTCCTCAAGCAACAAAAGGGCGTGGCGAAATTCCAATTCTTCAACCAGAAAAAGGGCGTTCGGTTCTTTGGCATCGAGAGCTTTCAGGAGTTGTTCGCGACAATGACGATGGATAGCCAATTTGGCCGTGTGCTCATCCCAAACAGAAGGGTTATCGGAAAAATGAAGGAGTGGGGCCTGTTCTTTAAGGAGGTTGAGACAAAAACCGTGGAAAGTGCCCACATTGGCAAAAGCCAGTTCTTGTTTTTTGGAATCGCTTAAACCCGATGCAATTCTTCTTTTGAGTTCCTGGGCCGCCTTTTCCGTAAAGGTGATGGCTAATATTTGGTTAAGTCCCACCTTGCCTGAGTTGAGGATGACTTTAAGGCGCTGAGTCAGAACCTCCGTTTTGCCAGAGCCCGCCGAGGCAATAATGGCAGTCGGTTTTTCAGTCGATTCGATCGCCAGTTTTTGATTTTTAGTAAGTTGCATAAAATAACAGTCGAAAATGGGTGATCGCCGTAGGCCTGTTAGCCTTTAGGCGTACAGGCCGCAGGCGAGCAGGACCCATTTTCGACACCAACTTAATCCATCGGTTTATTTGCATAGCGACAAATTTCCTTGTAATCACAGTAGTGTCTGCAATCTTTCGGTTGCGCGCTGAAAAATCCCTCACGAATTTTTAAAACATATTCTTGAATCTGTTCAACGCTTCGAGACAGTGTTTTATCAAAATCGTCACTGGCCAACAGGGCGCTGGAGCGTTTGCCCAAAGAAAAATGAGTTTCGTTGAAACGGCTGTCGACGAGGCCATGTTTTTTTCGAGCAGACCGGACCGAGATGAGCAAGCCGCCTACCGCTTGGTAATCTTTGAGCAGCAGCCTTTTGACCGCCAACAGATAGACCGGTAGTTGCAATGTCAAACCTTCCAATAATTTGTCTTTGAGCGCTTCGGTATTGCCTGTCTTGTAATCCAAAACGAGAAAACGCTTCTTTCCAGCATCGATATCGATCCGATCGATCCGTCCCCCAATCAAAATTTTTGGATCGTTCTGTTTTTTTTCAAGAGACAGGGCGTTTTCGGACGATGTTCCAAATGTCCATTCAAAATATTGAGGTTTCAGCGGGGCTTCCAACTGTCTCGATTCCTCCAATTCATTTTTCAAAACCTCTTGGGCTTGAGCCAATGTCGTCTGTTTCAGACGTTCATAGAGTTCCGGGTTGGCATAAGAAAGCTCTTTTTGCATTTCTGAAAAGGTTTTTTCCACAATTTGTTTGAGTTCTGCGTAGAGTGCCTCCTCTTTTTGAGAATCACTCCTTGCTTGATCAAAAAGGGCTCCCTGTTTTGTCAAAAGTTCTTCCAGACAATTATGAAACAAAGTTCCTTTATCTTCCGGATCGACTTCCGGAGAGTATTCTTTGATGCGTGGGATATT
Organism: Deltaproteobacteria bacterium RIFCSPHIGHO2_01_FULL_43_49; assembly: GCA_001798075.1. Classification (GTDB taxonomy): domain Bacteria; phylum UBA10199; class UBA10199; order SPLOWO2-01-44-7; family SPLOWO2-01-44-7; genus SPLOWO2-01-44-7. The sequence continues at coordinate 407,325 of MGRG01000008.1, forward strand.
GAGCACCTTCCAAGCGTAATATTTGAAAGGGCAGGCGGCATAGGCTTCCAGTTGCGTGGGGCTAAAAACAAAATTTTCCCTTTGAGGTGGCAGGGCCACTCCCAAAGATTCGTCGGTGAAATTAGTATGAAATGCGTTGGTTTTCAAATCATCTTGCAAACGTTCTTCTTCAATTTGTAGTTTTTGGGTCAGCACTTCCTGATCCACAGTTCCTGTTCCAAGGAGAGGTGGCGCCACACTTCCAATTTCTTCTTTTAGTTCAAAATCCCATGTAAAAGAAGAGGGGGACAAATCATTGCCAAGGCTGTCGAGCCGTGGGAAACTCAGCCAGGCCTCTTTTACCCGAGAGAGTTGAAAAAGAAACGCTTTGCGCTTTTTGGAGAGTATCGTTTGCGGATCGGGAAAGGCCTCTTTTAAAATTTTCCATTCCTCTCGCCCGCGATCGCGGCTGTCTTGAAAAAAAGGAGAGGGGGTAACGACAGGAAATTGTCCTTCGATGAGACCGGGGGCCCAGAGACATTCCAAAAAAGGATAATCGCCGGCTTCCACTTCACACCATTGCACTCCCGAGAGGGCTTCGTTGATGGGTGTTTGCGTTTTAGCATCCAGACAATCTTTCAACCAAGCGATCCATTCCCACTTGCCTAAAAGACCTAAGCTCAAAATCTTTTCTGGAAAGCCGTAAGGGGCTAATTCATTGATGTTGAGAGTTTCTAGCCAATTTGTCAGTGTGGCTTCTTGCAACGGGGCGGCAAGGGCCTTGTTTGTGACATTTCTTCCCAAAACTTGTTCTCTTAAACTTAAAAAAGGTGACTCGCCTTCCGTGAGCCCCGAATTTTTCAGTTTTTGCCAGAGCGGTTCGTAATAAAAGGGATTGCCACCTGTGAGAATTCCGACATTTGTTAGCGGAATATTTGCAGACACCTCCGCTATTTTTTTCAAAAACCAATTTGTTTCTTGATAGGGAGAGGCTAAAGAAAAAAGAGAGATCTCTTTGAGTTGGCTTAAATTTATATCGGGTAACAGATGGATGGCGACTTCGACTGATTTTTGTTGAACGGTTTTTAAAACCTTGTCCAGCTGCGGCGGGATTTCGCTGAAGTTTTCCAGGATCAGTTCTGAAATACCTTTAAGTGCATTTTGTTGAGAGAGGTTTTCAATGGCGATGGTGTATTGATCCTCTTCATCGATAAGATCCAATTTATTTTTAAGTTCTTCGTAGCGCTCATAGATGGTGAGTAAGTCATTTTCTTTGAGGGAACCCGATTCTTTGAGACATTCCCTCAAATTTTGTGTTGTGATGTCGTATCGCTTGAGCTGGCGAATGGCTGTTAGAAAAGAGTTGGCTAAATTAGGGCTGATCTGCGAGGTGCGAAAATATTTTAACGAAAAATTTTTGAGACAATAAAGGATCAGGTGCTTTTGAAAAGCACGATTGAGTAAAGGCTTTGAAGAAAAGGACAATGTCCCCAAAAAATGGGGCAGAGAAAAGATGCTTTCCCCAAGCCAAACAGAATCTTTGGAGGCCGCAAACATCTCCCGCCTCTTCCTCTCCGCCGCTTTTTCAGAGGGGTATACAATCCAATTTATGTTTTCTTTTCCCACCGGGCAAGGAGGCTATATGCACACGGGACGACAAACAAGGTTAAAAGTGTTGAGAGAAAGACCCCGCCGATGACGGCAACGGCCATGGGAATTCTTGTTTCTGAGCCTGGCCCCAGTGCCAATGCGGCAGGAACGGCTGCGGCAATCGTTGCAATGGAGGTCATCAAGATAGGACGAAGCCTAATCGGGCACGCCTCGAGCAGTGCTTCGTGCACAGAGCCTTTTTTGTTTTTGCGAATTTGATTGGTAAAATCGACGAGCAAAATAGAATTTTTCTTCACGATTCCCATCAACAAGATCAGCCCAATAACACTATAAATGTTTAGAGAGTTTCCAGAGATAAAAAGGGCCATGGCCGCCCCGGAAACGCTGAACGGAAGAGCTAATAATACGGAGAGGGGATGGGAAAAAGAATTAAACTGAGACGCCAAAATCATATAAGAGATAATGATCCCCAAATACAAAGCAAAGAAGAGGCTCTCAAAAGATTCTTGAAAAGTTTGCGCCGAACCACCAAAAACCACACGATAACCCTCGGGCAAAACTTTTTGAGCAATTTGTTGGGCCATCTCCAAACTTTTGGCCTGTGAGGCCCCCTGAGCCACGTTGGCAAAAACGCCGATAGCCCGTTCCCTGTTTTTTCGCGTGATGGTTAACAAGGAAGGGACTTCTTGGATTTGTACCAATTCGCCAAGTTGTATCATTTCTCCACGATTGTTGCGGACATAAAGCGATTGGATGTCAGTGGGCTTCGAGCGATCTTGCGAAATAAGTCTCGCCCGCACATCGATGCGCCTTCCACTCTGTTTGAACTTGCCGGCTCGCACGCCTCCAATCAAGGCATTGATGGTCTCACTAATATCTTTGATGCTAACGCCGTGTTCAATCGCTTTGGCCCGATCTGGGATGACGCGCACTTCCGGCATTCCAGCTAAATAATCGGTATCGACATCCGAAAAAAACTTTTCATTATTTTGCATCTGATTTTTGATTTCTTGCGACAGTTCAGCCAATTTGTCCCAACTGGGGCCCCGAATCGTAAACTCAATCGGAAAGCCACGCTGTGCTGAGAGCCCCCTGGTGGAAAAATCCATCAAAAATGCTTGCAGGTCCGGGATTTTGTTGAACGCCTCTCTGCAAATCCCCATAAATTGTTGTTGGCTCAAAGAGCGCTCTTTGCGTTGTTTTAGGGTGATAAAGACCATGCCGGAGTTAACCTCCCCACCGCCGAACCCTCCGACCGCCGCAAAATAGCGCAAGACTTCGGGTCTTTGACTTAAAAAACTTTCCACATGTTTTACTTTTTCAGAAGTAAATTCGATGGAAGACCCGACCGGTGTTTTGAGAGTTGCCAAGAACATGCTTTGATCTTGTGCGGGGACAAATTCTTTTTTGAGGCCTTTGAAAAATGCAAAGGAAAGTAAAAAGAGACTCAAAGATACCAACAAAATTTTTCCACGGTGGGCTAAGCAAATTTCGAGAAGATGATGATAACGCACGGCACCTGTTTTAAAAAATTCATCGGAGGCTTTTCCAATTTTGCTGGTTCTTTCTTTGACGGAGACAAATTGCGAACAACGCATGGGAGTGAGTGTCAATGCTTCCAGTAAAGAAAAGAGTACGGCGACTGAGATCGTGATGCCGAATTGAAGGAAAAATTTTCCGATCACCCCCGTCATGAAGGCAACCGGCAGAAAGATTGCGACAATCGCTGCCGTTGCGGCAATGGCAGCGAAGGTGATTTGTTTGGAGCCTTCCAGCGCCGCCGTAAATTTGTCCTGCCCTTTTTCTTGATGTCTAAAAATATTTTCCAGCACCATGATGGCATCATCCACCACAATACCAATGGCCAACACCAGGCCGAGCAGTGTAAATGTGTTGAGTGTGAAACCAAGAAAGTAGAGGACGATAAATGTACCAACGATAGAAGTGGGTATTGCCATCAAGATGTTGGCCGTGGAACTCCAAGAACCGAGGAATAACCAGCAGACCAAGGAGGTGAGAAGGGCTGCCAAAAAGAGAGTGAACTTGAGCTCGCCTATCGAGTGTTCGATAAATTGTGTGCTGTCAAAATTGACAACAAGGTTTAATCCTTCGGGTAGTTGTTTTTGCAACTCTTTTAATTTTTCTTTGACGGCGTGGGCTACTTCAACGGCGTTGGAACCTCTTTGTTTGCGCACCCCCAATCCGACAGAGGGTTTGCCGCCCGTTCGCGAGAGACGGCGGATGTCATTGAGCCCTTCTTCCACATCGGCCACTTCTTTTAAATAGATAGGTCGATAGACGGGGCTTCCGCCTCTTCTTTCAATGACAATGTTACCAAATTCCTCCGCGCTAAGGGCCTCACCCATGGCTCGCACATTGAGTTCTTTGTCGCCCGTTTCCACACGCCCTGCGGGGAGCTCAATGTGTTCTGCACTGATGGCCGCAAGGACATCTTGTACCGTTAACTCATAACTTTTAAGTTTTTCCTTTTTGAGCCAAACGCGTAAATTGGGATCGATATAACCGCCCAAAAAAATATCTCCAACTCCAGCAATTGTTTGAAGCTGGTCTTTGAGATGATCTCTTGTGTAGGCCATGAGAGTGGGGACTGGCTTTTCTCCAGACAACGAGAGCCACATGATCGGCTGATCTTCGGGATTAGTTTTGGTCACAACCGGTGGATCCATCTCTTTGGGAAGATTTCTTTGGGCCTGTGCAATTTTTGTCTGAACTTCTTGTAGGGCGACGTCGATATCTCTGCCCAAATCAAACTCGACACTGATGTTAGCGAAACCTTGTCTGGCCGATGAAGAGACTTCGCGAATTCCTTGAATGCTCATCACCGCATCTTCCACCACGTCGATGACGTCACTTTCCATCACTTCCGGTGCGGCCCCTTCCAGTGTCGTGTGCACGGTGACCACCGGAAAATCGACATCCGGCATTTCGCTCACCCCCATGCGGCTAAAACTGATGAACCCGAACAAGATGAGGGCGGCCATCAGCATCCAGGCAAAGACGGGGTTGCGTATCGAAATTTCCGAGAGGGTCACCCCACCACCTGTTCTTTGGCCATAGGGCCAATCGTCTTCGTTGATGGAACAGGTGGTGGGGTCATGGGAGCGGTTCTCCCGTTGCAACTTTCAATGCAAAATAATCTACCTTGGCTTGTGCCAGAGTGCGATTAAACTCCCGTTTGATCTCTTGCAAATTTTTGAGAGTTGCCAAAACTTCTAAATTGTTGACCAACCCCAGTTGGTAGTCTTGTTCCACAACGCGAAAATTTTTTTCCGCTTTGGCCTTTGCTGTTTCCAAAGCGACGACTTGCTTTTGAGACGTCAAAAAATCGTTGTAACTTTGTTTGATTTCTAGCTCCACTTGCCGATGTTTTTCTTGCGAGGCAAGTTCTGCCTGTTTGAGGTGGATCTTGGCCTCTTGAATTTTGCCCCGCGTTTGTCCTCCTTGAAAGATCGGAACATCGAGGGAAAAAAGACTATCCCATTTGATGTTTTCTTGAAAACCGACACGGTAGGTATAGTAATTGGCTTCGACATTAATGGAGGGAAATCGGGCCCCTTTTTCAACAGACAATAAAGATTTGGCTTCATTGCGTGCCTCTCTTGCCGCTTTAATATCGGGGCGTTTAGAGGTGCTCTTTAACAAGGAAGGGGCTTCCGGGAGCTCTTTTGGCATATTCAAGTCATCTTTTAAAGAATCAACAGAAACCCCTGTAAAATAATATAAAATTTCCTTTGCCTGTTCGGAGGAACCCTCCACATCGCTTAAGGTTGCTTGTTGCATGGCGAGGTCTGATTCGGTGGCCAGTTGTTCACTGATTCTCGATTTGCCGAGTTGGGTTCTGGCCTTCAATTCCATCAGGCGATTTTTGAGTGTCTTTTCGATTTCTTTTAAAATGGCGACATCCCGTTCGAGTTGGAGGAAAGAATAAAAGGCTTTTGTGACATCGAGAAAAAGGTTTCTTTTTGCCTGTTCCCATTCTGCTTCGTTTCCTCTTTTTTGGGCGCGCATTGCTTTGAGTGCGTTGAATTCTCGAAAGCCGGCAAAGATCGGTTGTTTGGCATTAAATTTGAGCTCTGGTTTGCTAAATCTTGTGAAGGTGGTTCCAACGCCACTCGAAGAGGCTGATGCCGAGTCATCTTGCAGAAATTCGGTTCCCTTGAAGCTAATTTTTGGCAAAATAGAACCAATGGCTTGAGAATACTTTGCGTTGGAACTTTTAATATCGGCTTCTTCGATCGCCACCCGTTCGCTTTGTTTGAGAGCGAGTTGATAACATTCTTGGAGTGTGAGGGTGTTTTGGGCAAAACAAAGGTGCGAAACCAATAAAAGGACAATTGTGGCTAATTTTTTCATTCCCCTGAGTATCTTTAGAATGGGGAATGTATCGATTTAAATCAACTTAGTCAATTCAGCAGCTCTTCAAAGGCGAAGTGCATCATAATATCGCAAGGCAAATTTTGCATGGCACGCAGAATATGTTCTAGACCCGTTGGAACGGAGCTGGTGTATTTGGCGTAAAAACCGTCGGCACCTGCTTTATCTCCATCCCCTTTGAATATAATAAATGTTCCACAGAGCTGTGAAACCGCTTCATCCATTTTTTCAAAATAAAAGTCGGTCAGTCCTGTTGTAGGATCTATAGAGATCGCTCCTTTTTCTTGAAAGGCATTAAGAGCACCCAAAGCACCAGCAACATGATCTTCTGCGAGTCCTTTGCGCAGTACACCGATACAGCGTGCTACATAACTAACGTACATCTGATGTAAGAGGTCTTCAGAAAGTTTGCCCATCTTAACCATCTGTTTTGCATTATGAAGTCCTGTGATGTCTGCTTTGAATTCTTCTAGGGAACCAAAGATTTTCCCAAGGGCTTCTCGGGATGTGGTGTCTTGCTTGTCGACGACATATTCAACACCATTGCCATGAGCTATCTCATGATAACGAACAAAATATTTTATTCCCTTAGGGGTTACCAAATGGCGATACTTGGGACTAATAGCCAGTTGGATTAATATCTGAAATTCAGTACTTTCGTCTCTGATTCGTCCAATATTTTCCATCAAGACAATCCGTTTGCCTTTCTCCTTTCTTACTTTTTCATCATTGGGACGGTTATAGGCCCTTGCTATAATTTCACCCGATGCGCTATCCGCTGTAGCGTAAATAGCCTCTACGGCAGAGACTCTGGGTGGTTTTCTCTGATCAGCGGGGAGTTTATATCGATCAGGAACTGGTAATTGCTCTTCTAATTCAGAAAAGGTACTTTTCAAAACAGCGAGCTCCGCATCTACTTGCGTATTTCTTATCTGAATAAGTGCAGCAAATTGGGCGATGGAATGTCGAACTTTATCTGCATATTGTTCCACAGGGTTTAAATCCATATCGATTGAATCAGCTTGTAACTGAACCCAGCTTTCATCAGACGACGTAAAGTCATTGGTACGATAAGCATTTGCTGCTACTTTTAAGTAGCTGGCGATTTCACGGAGATCCGTTTCAAGGAGCGTTGCCGCTTCTTCCAGAAGTTTTGCGGCGGGAACGAGCCATTCAGCAAAAACTTGGGAATAAGGAATGGCAACTAATTGCCCTTGTGCATCATATTTAAAAATAACACGCATTTCTTTGGTAAGCGCTGAATCTTTTGGCACATATTTGTGGAAGTCATTTTTTGTCTTAATGTCAGTTGGATACATTCCTCCACCTGGGGATCTTGTAATCTGTTCCATGCCGGGTAAAAAACTATAATATATATGATCTTTTTCTTCTCCCTTAATTACCAATTCGGAACGGGTCAGATCAAAAATACCTCCCCATCGTAGGTAAAACGGTCTTAATGGTGCGAGCGCTGGTGTTTCCATCAATTTTTCGAAAATTTCTCCATCAGCATTACATTGAATTCTGAAGGGGACATTTAAATAACGCATGGCCCTACCAATCAAAATAAGAGCTTGTTGTTGGTGGTCTGGCAGATCATGGTAAGCTTGAGGAATGGGCAGCGTTACTTCGGTAAACAGTTTTTTGAGTTCGGCAGCCCTTGCTTCAATGGCTGCGGGGTCGAGATTCAAATGAAAACCGAGTGTTCTTTCCAAAGCGGCAACATCTTGTGCATTGGGTACCCCCTGAGTTTCCAGCTCACGAGTTCGAGCCGATAGGAGCTCGTCTAACAATACCTTTGGGCCGGTACTTGGAGGCAGGTCTTTGCCGTGTGTCCATGCCAAGGCTTCGGTTCCCAGGCCAAATCGTCTAGCATTATTTGCTAAAGCACCACCTTGAGGTTGTTCGGCAACTAGTCTTGAACCAAGTTCGGATGGACTGAAACCTGTTCCTCCACCATTTTCAGCAATTTCTGGAGTAGCTGCTAAAGCGGCTTCCGCCGTTGCTGTTCCTGCATTAGCGGCAGCCGTTGCCGCTGCGTTAGTGAGTGCTGCTTCTATTGGACTGGCCATGTTTCCTCCTCAAAGGCTTCTTCGGTCATTCTCAAAAAAAAGTTGCTTACTTTTTTGAACCCCCTCTGTCAAGATTCAATTCGATTAAAAAAGTAACGGGTGGCCCGGAGTGTTTGTTGTGGGGTTTAGTTAGGGGCCCCCACAAAAACACGGAGGGACAGGCCCCGTTACTTTTTTACACCTTTAAGTTGCTGTGTTTCAGTCGGACGGTGACGGAAATTGTGCAGTTGGTTTGTCCAAATCAATTTATTGCCGACTTTGCGTGGCACACATTTTGCAAAACAAACCATCAAATGTTGGGAACCGTTTTCTCTGCCGGAGTTTTGGGTTTTGAGGCAACCTTGGTCAAAGTGGAGGTCGATGTCTCTTCTGGCATTCCAGGTTGGCAAATGGTTGGGCTTGCTGAAAAAGCAGTTCAAGAAGCCAAAGAAAGAGTCAATTCGGCCCTTCGCAACAGTGGCATTCGCCTTGAGGCGCGCAAAACAACCATTAACCTTGCCCCCGCCAGTCAGAAAAAAAGTGGCAACCAATATGATTTGCCCATTGCTATAGGTCTTCTGGTTGCCCATGAAGCGTTAGAAATCACAAATTTATCACCTTATCTTTTTGTCGGTGAACTTTCGCTAACCGGTGAATTAAAACCGATCAATGGGGCCCTTTTGTTTGCTTTGCTTGCCAAGCAGAAGCGTTTCGAAGCCCTCATTTTGCCCAAAACAAATGCTGCCGAGGCAAACCTTGTATCCGGTCTCAATGTGGTCGGATGCGAAGCGGTCGGGGAGGTGTTGGAATTTTTGAAAACAGGACGAAAGCCAGCTGCGCTGGGGTCTCTTCGAAAAAGTTTTGTGAAATCCTCCGAGACACAAGATTTTGCCGAGGTCAAAGGCCAGCAACTGGCAAAAAGGGCTTTGGAGATTGCCGCAGCCGGTAATCATCATCTGTTGATGATAGGTCCGCCCGGTTCCGGAAAAACGATGTTAGCCGCCAGATTGCCGACCATCCTGCCTCCACTGACCCCTTTCCAGGCGTTGGAAACAACCAAAATTTACAGTGCCTTAGGGTTGACCGATTTAGAGAGCCCCCTCATCACCACACCCCCTTTTCGCAATCCGCATCATTCTACTTCCAACTCCGGTCTTATTGGGGGAGGGGACGGGTTTGTGAATCCGGGGGAAATTACCTTGGCACACAACGGCGTTTTGTTTTTAGATGAGGTGCCGGAATTTCATCGTGATGTGTTGCAGATGTTAAGGCAACCTTTGGAGCAAGGTTGGGTCCACATTGCTAGATCCAAAAGTCGATTAAAATTCCCTGCTAAATTTCAATTAGTCGCAGCGATGAACCCTTGTCGGTGCGGATATCTTGGCCATCCGAAGAGACACTGCGTCTGTGCCCCGGGCCACACTCTTTTATATCGCAACAAAATAGCCGGCCCTCTTTTGGATAGGATCGATTTACAGGTGGAAGTTTCGTCCCTCACTAATGAAGAGTTATTTGGAGACATTCCGCAGGAAAGCTCTGCACAAATTCGGGAACGCGTTTTTGCCGCCAGAAGAAAACAGCTCATTCGCTATCGCAAATTAAAAATCACCTGCAACGCGCAGCTGACCACTCATCCTTTAAATCAATTTTGTAAATTACAGCCCCCCGTCCAAAAGTTTTTTCAGAAAGTCTTTCCAACCTTAAACCTCTCTGCCAGGGCCCATGACCGAATTCTTAAAGTTGCAAGGACGATTGCCGATCTCGCCGGCTCAGAAAACATCGAGGAGTCTCACATCTCCGAAGCCATCCAATATCGCTCCCTCGACAAGGAATACTTATGACGAAGCCCCAAATAGAAGATGCAGTTTTCATTGACAGCTGCATCACAAAATGTGATTTTATACACGTGAAAGTTACGATTTCTATTCCCAAAGAATTATTGAATGCAACGAGACAGGCTAGTGGTAAAAAGGGACATAGCGAAGCGATTGTCGCTGTTCTCAATGATTATTTAGCTTTGAGAAAACGTTTAGAACTTTTGGACTATCTTTTTTCAACAAAACTTCCCCATTCTTGCTGGTTTATTAAAAAGCAAAGGCATCGCTGCAACGATCATTATCGATAATTATTTCTTAAAACCCTAAAATATCCTTGCAAAAAATTTTTAGTTGAGGGAAAAGTCATTCTTAGGTCGTTAGTTGATGTTTGAAAACTTTGTTTTCTTATGCCCGACGTTAGACCTGCCGAGTCCGCGTCTGTACTGTCACAATATCTGCCGTCCCCTATTGCCTCCGCGTCAGCCACTTCGAATAGCCTTGTGGGTTCTTTGGGCCCAGATATCTATCGTGGGGTTGATACCATTGGTTACCTTGCCCATAAAATGGGACGCCAGCTTGTTGCCCCAGCTTGGTATGTGGTCTTGTCTTATTTAAGGGCGTTGGGGGATTACCGTTTTAATACAGGGCTCCGTAACATCAATCCGACAGATTTTCGTTATGAAGGGTTCCGTGGGAGTTTTTATCATTCCGAATCGCGTTTGGGACGATTTTTTCAAACCTTGTTTTTACCCGCTGATTCACGTGGCAGGGGTTTGACGATTGATGAGAACGAAGCCATCAAAACATCGGGGTTACGCTATCGCAATCTAGCTTCTTTGGGATATCTCCTTCCAATGCTGACGCGCCTTGGGGCGAATCTTTATTATCAAGGCGAGAATAATGCAGCCCCTCTGAATTCCGATTTATTGGCTCAGCAATGGGTTATTGGATTGGATACAATTGCTACAGGGGGACTTATTGCAAGCATAGGCTCGTTTGGGATAGCTCAAAAGATTGCTGAGCGGAATCTGACGAGTCGTTCCGTCACATCGCTTCTTTCTGGAAGTTGGAAGATAGGAATGGCGGCGAACGGTTTTCAAATGGGAGCCGGTTTTTTGCGGCTGGGGGTTGAGGTCTCTCATTACTTGGATACAGGGCATATTAACAATTCAACCGTTGCCACTAGCCTAGGGGATATTTTTGGTGGGGCTAGTCATATGGCTTGGGGCAATTTGGTATTGGATGAGGCTAAGCGGGAGGCCATGTACGGAATGAGAGCTCAAAACCATGCCCTTTTGGGGGCGGTTGAGCCTGGATCACGTATCAAATGGGGGATGAAGGCAGCCAATGGGATTGGGGCGGCGATCGGTTTGGGTTTCAATATTTATCAATTTGTGAATGCGGCGACGAGCGATTCTTTGGGAGAGGAAGAAAGAAGCAAACAGATGGTCTCTAGTGGCATTGGGATGATTGGCTCTTTAGCCATTGGTGCTTCAACATTGTTGATTGGAACCGCGCTTGCTCCCGTTGCAGGAGTTGCCATGGCTGTTGGGATGACGGCCATGGTGGCCCAAACTGCCTACGACTATTTCGCCTAAAATCTTCTTCGGTATATCCTACAATGTCTCTCACTCGCCAGGTTCGAGAGGAATAGCAATCGCTTCCGCTCGTGTGGGTGAGAAAGGACGTGGGTTGTTTTGGGGAGAATTCCCCAAAACACCCACTCGACTCTCACCCCGCCAAATTATTATAACCCCCAAAAGGTTTGGCGGGGTTCCGAGACGCCTTTCTCACCTCCACTCGCTCGCGCGATTGCCGATATGTTTTCTCACCTGGCTCGCTTGAGCCCTGCAGGACACACGCTCCGAATGAAAGCTTTAGTTCACAGCGTGTTCATTTGGCAATCGCAGGCCTATGAAAATGAAGCGAAGGGGTGGCCCGGAGTGTTTGTTGTGGGGTTTAGTTAGGGGCCCCCACAAAAACACGGAGGGACAGGACCCCGTAGCTCCATTCTCATTTGCGAAAGCGATTGCAAAGGGATATCGAAGAAAATTTGTTGACAAAATTTTTTAAAGGCTTATGAGAAAGGTATGAGTGAAGGTTGTTTTAGAAATGAAGATGCCTTTAAAAGCTTACAAAACACCTGTTTGCGGCCTTCTAGCCATTTGTTTTATCTTTTCTACTTTTGGTTAAGCTAAACCTTAACCAAAACACTATTCTTTTCCAAACATTTTTATTTTTTAAACGTTAACAAAAATCGATGAACTTTGAAAATTTTTTCAGAGTCATTTAAAGGAGGAAGTATGTCAGAACTCGATACTTGTAGAGAATACATGCAGAATTGTCTTTGTCTTGCCTTTGGTCCTAAAGAGCTTGAGGAATGTGGTATAGATCTGGAAGGAATATCCAGCATAGATCCTAAAGCAAAAAAACTGCTCGAAGCAGCAGGAAAGACCGGTATTGATAGCATTCTTTCTAAAGAAGATGCTTTGCATCAAGTCATTATTGATGAAATGGTTTCCCAAAAGTTGGAGAAAGAGTCTGCTTGTGCAGGTGTTGACGGTCTGGGCATTGGTGACCATACTTTAATCCGAGGATGTCTTGCCAAAGCAGACCTCGTAAAAAAGGAGGCCGAACAAGAAGTGAGGATATACGGGATAGATGCCCTCACGAAATTGGACGAGCCTAAGCGGGTTGCCATCCAAAAGCAGGCAGAGCGCTTCATGGAAGATGCCAGGGCGTTGGTTGAGAAAATCAGGGCTAGTCAAAAGCCAGTGGAACCAAAGAAGCCATAGGAACCGAAGCTTCAGCCGTGAAGTGTAGTGGAGGTGTATGGGGTAGGGGTCCTGCCTGCCGGCAGGCAGACGACACCTGCTCCGTATGCCTTACAATTAGGAAGGGTTGTATAGCGGGACACCAACAATTGTCGCAAGTTTGTTCAGTTTTTTATCAAGTGTCCAAAGCTGGCAACCCGATTCCTTGGCCGACAGTAGGATCATTCGATCAACGACGCTAGGTATCACTATTTTGTGACGCTCTGCTGTTTGGGCGAGGTCGGCTATTTGGTCCCATGTTTTTTGCGAGTTCCAATCTAGGTCTACAAAAGAAATGGCTTCCATTGCACGCACAATAATATTTTGTGTTTTGGGAGTCATTCTTCCGGAGAGGATCTCAGCCCTAATCGGGTGACAAATGGCAATTTTTCTTTCTTCCAGGAGTAATTCGAGGGGTTCTAGAGGGATGGAGGGTCTATTTTTAAAAAATTCAATCCAAACGAAGGTATCCAATAGAACCATTAGCGATTTCGCATCCTTTTGAGGTCTTTTTTAGAGAGCTTTACGGCGCCCGAGGATTTTAAACTCAAGAGATGCTCAAGGTTTTTTTTGTGAATGAGTTCTTTCAATCCCAGCACGACAGCCATGGTTTGCGTCGTCGCCCCACTCACACGAACGGCCTCTTCCAAAAGGCTTTTTGGTATGTTCATAGATGTTTTAGAAGGCATATCTGATATATACACTATCTTATAAAAGTATATATGTCAAATTATTTCCAAAACACTTCGTAGCCGACCAGGATGAGGTCGAGGATGAAGAGACCAACAATGGCTGCCTCCAAGATGAGCATCTGGCGGTTGGTGGTAAAGTTAGAGAGCAATTCCAGATTTTCCTGGATCGTTTTGAGTTTGTAGTCCAGGGCACGGAGGCGCTCTTTAAGCTCAAACATCATCGTTGCCTCCTGATGGAGGTCATCCAGAATTTTGTTTTCCCAGGTCTCTTCTGGTTTTTCTAACAAATAGAGTGTGCCGATCAGGTTTTGTTTGGTCAGCATTGCTTGGCTGATGAAGGATCGAATTTTGCTCGGCTTAGAAGAAACGACACCAACTTGATTTAACAATTCATCCACCTTGTTTTCAAAAAACTCGAGGGCCGTCGACTGTGCCAGGACCAAAGAAAGCAGCTCAATCTTATCGCGGTTGAGTTTATCGACGACGACATTGTCAAAAAAGACCTCATTTTTTGCTCTCCGCTTTTCTTCCAACAAAAATTCATCGGTGGTGACAGGGTTGCTAAGAAAAAGAGAGTTTTTTAGACGCTCCAGAGTCGAATTTTGCACCTCCGAATCAACGTTAAAGAAAACCACCGCCCCAAAATTATACAAAATGCAGTAGCAATTTTCTGCCAATTCATAGACGAGCCTCGTTGGATTCAAAACCAGAGGTTTTAAATCGAAAAGTTTGGCAATTTCCTTAAGTTTTAAGGCTTCCGCCAGATGGTAGGCATTAAAACGGTAAACTTTGGCCTCAGCGGGAACCACCTGTTTTTCAATTCCAGGGCGTTCCTCAACCCGTTCTGGCAAAATAGCTGTGATTTGTGGCTCTAACATAAACGTCTCCCTTTAAAGGACTTGGACCCTTTTTAAAAAGCTTTTAAAACCCACTAGATATTATTAAATAAGGACCAGAAGGCTTAAGCTATGTAGACAGTATAATGCCTTGAGGGACAAAAAGCAACCCCCTCAAAAATTCCCCTGTTGTTTCAACACATTTTCTGATAAAAATGTTTTGAGAAAATATGGATATTCTAGAAAACGTTTTAAAAGGTCTTAATACGACTATAGATGGAACCGGTGGCTCTTTTGACCCTCAATTTTTCTCTCAGATTGTTGGGCCAGCCCTCATTATTTTTGTTCTGTTTGTTTATGTTTTTTTCGCCTTTGGATTGGCAATGATCGCCTCCAAGCTAAAAATGTCGTTTTTTTTGAGCTTTATTTTAGCACTTATCCCCATCATCAATATTTTTCTGATTATCAAAATGGCAGGGCGACCCCTTTGGTGGTTTATCCTTTTCTTGATTCCGCTCGTCAATTTTGTGATCAGCATTGTGCTTTGGGTGGATATTGCAGAACGGCGAGGAAAACCAGGTTGGTGGGGGGTTATGCTATTGATCCCTGTCATTGGTTTTTTCTTCTTTTTGATGTTGATGTTTGGAGAACAACCGCAACAGGTACAGGCTACTTGATGGTATCGGTCTTCGCTGCGAAAATAAAATCACTTTCAGTGAGTCCATCAATTTTGTGGGTCCACAAAATGACTTTGACCTTGCCCCAGGCCAGATGAATGTCGGGATGATGGCCTTCGCTTTCGGCCATTTCTCCCACTTTGTTGGTAAAATCGAGTGCCTCACGGAAGTTTTTGAAGGGGTATTCTTTTTCAATATGGTGTTCATTGATCACTTTCCAACCCTCTTCTAATTGCGTGTAAAAATTTTGCAGTTCTTTCCCCTTGAGCGGCGGAATCCCCCCTCGACAAGGAATACACTTTTTTTGCGCCAGTTCATTCATAGGCCGCCTCTCTTTTACTGAATAATCGACTTGGACGCAAGCATCTTGCGAACGATCTTTAATATGAAGAAACGTCAAATTTTTGGCTATCAAGGTGATAAAGAACCCACCTGTTGAAGATTTGACAGCGCCGCCCCCTTTGAAAGTCATTGAAATCAGAATCAAAATTGGATGGGCCGTATAAATCTTTTCTGGCATGAAACTTGCTGTATTTAACCGCACTGGAGGTTTTATGAAAAAGCTCATTTTAGCGATCGCTTTGTTCTTCCTGATTGGAGATTTATATGCCCAACAAGGGCCAGCCAGCCAAAACCGAACGACCCAACAGATCCAAACTCAACAATTACCGAGGGGAGTTAAAGTCCCTTCTTTGAAGCCAGATCCAAGGCTACAATTGGGCGCTTGCAGCCCTGTCGGGCATTTTGATTGTGACATGGAAAGGTTTCGTTTCAGAAAATGTGAACGGGATGGTTTTTGGGGCAGGTGGATAAGATTGGGCGATCAAGAAGTTGATATTATGAGAAGTTGTATGGCGGAATGTGTGCCTGGGGAATATATCTGTCTTTTCCCAGATCCAGATTATAGACGCTGTGATGAAAATGGCAGATGGTTACCAGGTGGTAATGGCTGGATAAGAATCCCAGCGAATGAAATCGATCCAGACACGGGCTTAAACATCCGCGAAGAATGCTATCGATTCAGGGATGCTAGACATGATTGTACTCCTGGACAATATCGATGCTTCAATGACGGTGGTTATAATCGCTGTGGTGATGGAGGCTATTGGAGCGAAGCTGGAGATACATCGCTTGATTTCTCAGCCTTTCTCAATCACTGTGCTTTTCCCAGCAGACGTCGATAAACTATAAACATAACTGAAGAAAAAAAAGGGGCCTTTAGGCCCCTTTTTGTTTATAAAATAACTGGTTCGGGGACTAGGATTTCCCCTCCGTCTGCCCCCGGCGGACTTCGGGGACTTCGTCGGCGACCCACTTCGTGGGTTCCCCGCCTCGATCGCGACAGTAGGTTCTCACCTGCCTACCGAACAAAAAATTTCCCAATGGGGGAATTTTTTGTTCGGGGACTAGGATTCGAACCTAGACGAGCAGAGTCAGAGTCTGCCATCCTACCGTTAGATGATCCCCGAATAATGTGGAAATCCTTATCACTTGACATTGGGGGGTGTAAAGCCTAAAGAAAACAAGGGTTTAGCGATACAAAATAGTTTCACTTTTTAAGCAACTTTTTCAGATGTTTTGACGAAAACTATAGTAGGAACGTTTATGTCCAATGCAGCCCTCCAAGTTACTTTTGCCACACAAGCTGTCGAGGTCAGTGCTGCGCTTTTTATTTCTCAACCTCCCCAAGCTCATTATGACGAAGCCAACCAGATTTGCTCGGAAGAACCTGTAGCTCAATCGCAATTCAGCGATGCAAAAAATCCTGAAGCACCCAAAGAAGATAGCACAATGGTGTTGGTGGTGCGTGCGGCTCGTTTTAAAAAAGATGCCAAAGGGGTTGCTAAATCAAAGAGCAAAAAAGAGACTCCAGGCAAATCAGAGCCTAAATTTAAAGCAGCCGCAGCTAAACAGACAGCAGCGGGCGAGACAACTCAAACTGCCAGAGCGGCTATCACAACAACGCCTCCTCCGTTGCCAACTACTGTTTCGCCGCAAAACATTTCTGGCAATCTCGGTTTTGGAGCGCTTTTCTTATTTTCTCCATATGAGGCCGATTCCAGTGAGGTTGGAAAAAAGGCGCTAGCGATTTTTGTTTCAGTTGCTAGCTTAGAACCAGAGGCAGTTTCCGCTACCATTCCAGATCTATCGGGTAAGGAAGCTTCGATATCTATTTTGCCCAGCAGTGTGGCACATACACATAACCCCGATTCTTTAACGGCATCTGTAGCGAAATTGATTGCAATGAGGTTTGCTCTCACTGAATCAGCAGTTGTGCCGCGAGATCCGATTGTCGAAATAGAAAGAAAAAGAGATTTGTCAGATCGAAGTTTTGTGGATATCAGCGACATTGTTTTTGGGGCCAATCCTTTCGAGAATACTACTACTATTTCTTATCATGATCACCCAGGGGAAATGAGAGTGGGTGGTTTCATTGTTGAAGGAGCTGAACTCATCATCCCACAAGATTCCATACAAACTGTTGTTATTTTGCCTCCTTGGATTGTGAATCGTGAAACAACGAACACCACCCTTCTCGCAATGTCTGATCCAAAAGTCAGGAGAGGAGAGGTTGATCCAACTACGGACACAGAGCCATCCGATGATTCTAGAAGAGAAAAGCGTGAAGGTGACAGCGATACATCACGAGGTCGTACTGATGATCCTTATGGTGAGGACGACGATCTAGAAGAAGAAGATTTTTAAATCCTGTAAATCGCTAACAACCTTTCCAATTCTCTTTCCAACTTTTTAGCCGCATTGGAATCAGCTTCAAAAAGGTTGAGTGATTTGAAGGCCAAAATCGCATTTTCAAAAATGGTTTGTGAAATGGCTTCTGGGTGTTCTATCTCACCTAACATCAACAGATGTTTTCCATGCGCCAGCATCGATTTGGTCAATGCTTTTTGTTCATTGGGAAGCATGGGGCGCAACAGATAGGTTTGCCAGGCGACATAATAGGCTTCGATATAATTTTTAAGGAGCATACTGAAATCTTGAAGCAGCGGTTTGCCGTCCTCCAATATTTTGATGTGTCCGGCAGCATATTCGATCAGTTTTCTTTCCTGAAGATAACAGCAAAGCTTGTCCAAATGTTCGGCAATTGGTCTTCTGGTGCTGAAGCGAAACTCATAGAGAAAAAGTTGCTGAAAATAGAGATATTCTTCGGAAAGCTTTATCAAGCTAAGCGGTTCTGCTTTTCGAGACAAAAGGAGCCCAGACCATAAGGAGAGAGAGACAAAGTAATGAATCGAAATATTTTTGAAAAAATCAAGTTCCAGCCGTTTGTCTGTAGGGATTTCATAGAAAGCTTGTTCCAAGCCTTGGTGTTTTTTAATCAGCCCTGCCGATTCAAATTGATGCATCGCTTCGTAAAAAGCCCCATTTGGATTTTTAAGAAGAGTGTCAGCAAGTTTTACTTGCTTCCATTGCAAGTAATTTAAAAGCTCCACATAATTGCTTTCCACTTTTTCTAAAGGAATACCTTTCTTGGCGCTCAAGAGAAGACTGCTGGCGGTCAAGCTCTGTGGAATCACCACGACTTGTCGATTAATGGCATGCGTGATTTTCTGAGAGAGCATCTCAACCAGTTTTGGTTTCTTGATTTCCCAATTGCTTTCAGAAATTTCCGCGGCGGTCTGTTGCCAAGAAATCGGCTCGTCAAAATGGACATAAATTTTGCCGTATCGCCCCTTTAAAAATTTTCTAAGCTTGAGCAAGTCTCTCGTTTTTTCTTTTTGTTTCGGTTTTCCTTCGACCTCCGCAAGATATGATTTTTGCTCCATCACACGGTCATAGGTAATGCTGACTGGCATAAATTGAACGTCGGGGGCGGCTCCTTCTTGCATGGCTTGGGAATACATGGAGAGCATGCCGAGTTTTGGTGTTCGTAGTTTACCGGTGCGCGACCTTCCCCCTTCGATGAAAAATTCTTGAAGGTAGCCTTCCTGAATTAAAACTTTTAAATAGGTTTGAAAAACATTTTTATAAACGATGTTGCCGGAAAAAGTGCGTCTTAGAAAAAAAGCGCCGGAGCGTCGGAAGTAAAATCCCATCGGCCAAAAGGCCATGTTGATACCTGCGGCCACATAGGGGTTTACGATGTCGTTGCTGTAGCAGAGATAGCCCATCAACAAATAGTCGAGATGGGAACGATGATTGGGAACAAGAATCGTTGGGCCCTTTTGAAGCGTTCTTTTAAGATTTTTTAATCCTTCCGGATCGACCAGCACCCCTTCAAAGAAGGTTTTGAAAAACCAGTTGAGGAAAGCAGCCGCGAACTCCACATAGGAATAGTTTAAATCGGCTACGATTTCTTTGGCGTAGCGTTGTGCCAAACGTTTGACGGAATGAAGCGGTTTGTTTTTTTCCTTGGCGATTTGGTAGAGTATTTTAGAGAGTTCCGTGTCTTCAAAGATGCGATCCAAAAACCAGTGTCTTGCTCGAATCGGCGGTCCGGTGAGGGTCCGTTTCTCGATCTGCAAGGAACCCAATATTTTTTGATAAAGTTTTAGAGGGATGTCACTTTGTGTTTCACCTAAAAAATCTTGAAGGGGAATCGGTTCTCCAAATTTGACGATGGCCCGCTTTCTGTAATGACGGAAAAACAAAATTAGCTTTCTCAAAGGGCCAGGGTGTTCTGTTTCTCCAAAGAGGGCTTCAAAAAAAGAGGCCTTTTCCCTTTTGGGTCTTTTGTCCCAAATCAACTGTTGGGGGACTAAAAAAATAGGCTTTTCAGCCGATTTTTGAGTCTCAAGTAAAACATTAAAGATATCACGCATAGCCATTGATAAGTAAGAAGGGTCAGCAGCATCTAATGAAATCAAGGAACTTTTCTCCTCCAGACATAAATTTTTGAGATACCCGCTTAAAAGTGGGTGAGGCAACTCTCCATATTGGGAAAAAAATCGAACGCGGTCGCGATAGCTTTTTCTAATGAGAGGCAAGGGGAGCCAGTGTCTGGTTTTTAAACAATTGTTAAAATGAGCCAGAGGCAAACCGTGGTTCAAATAAAGAGAATTGAAAACGTTATGTTCCAACTGTCCCAAGTTAACGCTTATATAAATGAGAGTTCCCTGGCCGGCTTTTGACTTAACATTTTCCAGATTTGCTTCATCCAGGCGAATAGAGGGGACTGTTCGGTTGATAATATGTCGATGAAGAAAGTTGCCCTCCTCAAACATGGAGCTGGCGTATAGCTCTGTGAGGATAGAAGTGTTCAACGATCCGGGCTGGCTATAGCGAAAACGGAAGCGAAAAAGTCTGCAAAGAGAGCTTAAAACCCCCTCTAAACGGGTCGGATTTGCAGTTAGCATAAGATTTATCCTGAGCTTGTCGAAGGATTGACTTACCCTAATTCTTTGATAGGTTCAAGACTATGTATGGTTCAAAAAGGCTTAAAGCGTATCATCATCATCTGCGGTCCGACGGGGGTGGGGAAGTCGAAGGTGGCTCTTGCAATTGCGAAGAAGCTGAATGCTGAAATTGTTTCGGCCGATTCGCAACAGGTTTGGAAAGAGTTGGATATTGGTACTGCAAAACCCTCTCCTCAAGCTCTTCAAGAAGTTCCTCATCATTTGATTGATGTTGCAACACCCGGTGAACATTTTGATGTCTCACGCTATGTGGAGCTTGCCGATCAAGCGATTGCTGACATTATAAAAAGAGGCAAGTTGCCGTTGGTTGTCGGTGGTGCAGGAATGTACATTCGCGTTTTGCTCTACGGTCTTTGCGAAGCCCCGCCGCAGGATAAGGAGATTCGCAAACGACTTCTAGAACAAGCAAAAGAAGAGGGGTTGGCAGTTCTGTTTGAAAAATTGAGGACTCTAGACCCAGAAACGTCCCGGACTTTACACCCCAATGATACAACACGCATTGTGAGAGCGTTAGAGGTTTATGAGTTAGCCGGAAAACCACTCTCCCAATTTCAAAAATCACATCGGTTTCAAAAACCTCGTTATGAGGCCAGTCAGATTGGAATTGCTTGTGATCGCAAAATACTCCACCACAAAATCGAGCAGAGAACGGACTGGATGATCGCCAATGGCTGGACAGAAGAGGTGCGGGAGCTTTTAAAATTTTATTCTTCCGATTGTCAGGCGTTGCGATCGATTGGCTACAAACAGATTGTTTCTCATCTGAAAGGAGCCATTTCATTAGAAGAGGCTTTGGACGACATCAAAAAACAAACGAGAGCATTTGCCAAACGCCAACTCACCTGGTTTCGCGCAGACAAGTTGATTCAATGGACTCAACCAGAAAATGCGGTTGATTTTATTTTGCTACAGTCAAGATTTTTCAAACCCCAATGCACTGAAAATCGATAAACTGGCGGATCAGTCCAAAATCTTTGATGTTTTCTGTGAGGAGTGTCGCACCCAAATTTTTACAGGCCAAAGCGATCAGACAGTCATTGATCAACCTACTTTTTTTGATCTGTTCAAAGCCATGTTTTTTGCCGATTTGCGACAGGGTGTATCCGCACCAGAACCACTCCTCTTCTGTGGGTGTGACAAGGCGCAGCGCATTTTTAAAATGCCGCCTCATTTTAAGAATAATTTCTTTTTCTCTTGCGCCTAACGCTCCGGCTAGCAACTCTGCAATAATCACGCTGGTGCAATAAACGGTCGTTTTTTCTGAGTCGAGAATCGCACCGATGGCGCTTTTGCCCCTAAGAAAATCAATATATACGGAAGTGTCGATAACAATATTACGAAACCTCATGATTCAAATTTGCTCTGGTCCATATTTTTGATGGCTGGAATTTTTCCCTTAAGGCCTTTTAAGAAAGTGTTCAGATGATCATTGGCAACAACCATATCCAGCGCCACATTAACCGCCTCAGTGTCCGTTTTAACACCAAGGATTTTTTTTGCTTTTTTGATCTTGGTTGCATCTAAAATAAACTGTTTTCGAACCTTTGGCATAAACCCTCCTATGTGTATAAGACTACATTTATATACACATAAAGTCAATAAAAAATAAAAATCCAGTTGATTTTATTTTTGTAAAGACGTAGAGATGCGCAAGTTAAATATGCCAAAAATCATTGATCTGAAAGCCAGAGAAATTTTAGATTCACGGGGCAATCCCACTGTTGAAGTTGATTGTTGGGTGGAGGGACACATTTTGGGAAGGGCATCTGTCCCATCCGGTGCTTCAACCGGTTTGCATGAGGCAGTGGAGTTGCGTGATCAGGATCCAAAAAGATATTTGGGGAGGGGAGTTCTAAACGCGGTAGACCTTGTCAACACCACCATTCATGGTGCTTTCAAAGGGATGATGATCACCAGCCAACCCGTTATTGATAAGAGACTCAAAGAGCTTGATGGCACTCAAAATAAATCGAGGCTCGGAGCCAATACCATTCTTGCTGTTTCTCTTGCCTGTGCGAAAGCAGCAGCACAAGTGCGTGGCAAACCTTTTTATAGTTATATTCGAGATCTTTATGGGTCGGTGACGCCGACGCTTCCAGTGCCGATGATGAATGTTCTCAATGGCGGAGCCCATGCTGATAACAATCTCGACATTCAAGAATTTATGATTGTTCCAGCCGGTGCTCCTTCTTTTAAAGAAGCGCTGCGTATGGGAACAGAAATTTTTCATCAGCTCAAAAAGGTTTTGAAAGAAAAAAAGCTCAACACTGCGGTTGGTGATGAAGGGGGCTTTGCACCCAGTTTGCAATCGAATCAAGCAGCCCTTGATTTGTTGATTGAAGCAATTGTTCAAGCGGGCTACAAACCAGGCGAAGAGGTTTGGTTAGCCCTTGATTGTGCGTCGTCTGGTTTTTATGAAAAAGGGCAATATACCTTGAAATCGGAAAAGCCGCCTAAAAAGACAGCGCAGGAAATGATCGATTGGTATTCCAATCTTGTATCCAAATATCCTATTTTTTCGATTGAAGATGGCTTAGCGGAAGAAGATTGGGATGGTTGGCGCAGGCTGACTCATGCCTTGGGCAAAAAAGTTCAACTCGTTGGCGACGATTTGTTTGTCACTCATGTGGAGCGTTTGAAAAAGGGAATTGAGCAAAAAACGGCTAATGCCATTTTAATCAAACTCAACCAGATTGGCACATTGACAGAAACCCTTGATTGTATCCGATTGGCTAAAGAAGCCGGCTTTGCCACAATCGTTTCCCACCGCTCTGGAGAGACTGAAGATTCAACGATCGCTGATCTTGCTGTCGGCACCGGTGCCGGCCAAATCAAAACCGGTTCTTTATCCCGCACCGACCGCCTGGCCAAATACAATCAGTTGTTAAGGATTGAAGAAGAGTTGGGCCCCAAAGCCAAGTTTGTGGGGAAAGATTGTTTGAAAAGATAATTTTTAGTGACATTCCCCGTTTACACATTGGCCGGAACAAGTCGTGACAGAGAATGTCTGTGTGCCATCAGGCTGACAGTTTAGTTGATACAATTGTTGTCCTTCACAATAATCACCACCACCTTGGACCATTGGGTTATTATTAGGATCGGTGTCTATGCAGATATTGGGAGAATCTCTGCAGGCACCGTCCTGGCAAAGTTGACCTGCTCCACAAGGTAATTTTTCACTAAATGGAGTTTTATCAGGTTTGCAGAAGTATTCATGGACAAATAGTCCGTCAGCGCTGCAATGATCCGTAGAAGAAAAGGTTGCCCCACTTCCATTTTTACCACTGACTGTTCCGGCTGTGTTTTTATCAAGCCCATCGGTGTCCGTGCAGCTTATTTCTGGTGGTGAGCCAGGTTGGCAAGCACCATCTTTGCAAATTTCTCCTGTCGGGCACGCAAGATATTTTACTTTTATTGCTGATGTGCCATCACAATATGCTTCCAAAACATATATACCTCTTGGATCACAACCGTCTTTTCCAGTTTGAACACCGCCATTAGCATTTTGCTTTGTCACAGTGCCCGCAACACTTGCGTTGTCTCCTCCATCTGAATCCGTACATGTTGGCTCTTGCAGTGTTCCTGATTGACAAGCATGCTCGCCCTGTTTGCAAATGTGTCCTTCTCCACATGGAGTTGAAATAAATTGAGGCAAATTATTAGAGTCACAAATTGTCTCAATGACATAGCGTCCATCTGATGAACAAGTATCCCAAGCTCTAAAGGAATTTCCATTGCTACTATATGTTCCACTGACAGAGCCGGCTATCGTTGGATCATTTGATTGGTCCGAGTCGGTGCAAGACGGTTGGGGTTGAGTCGTCCCCGAACCTGGAGTAATTTGTGGGAGTTTAGGTTGAGAGGCAGGCTGGATTGTAAATGTTGTAGTCTTGCATGGGGCACATTTGCCTCCGCAATCAATTCCTGTTTCTCCAAAATCTTTTTTCCCATTTTTGCAGGTTAAGGGCACGGAGATAGATGGGGTTATGGTCGTGATCGTTGGTTTAACCGTTACTGTTCCCATTGTTGTTGTGCTGGTTTGAGTCTTTGTCGTTCTCCATTGAGCTGAGAGTAAAGTAGGATGGAGTGCTAGTGGTAAAAGGAGGGATGTCGTCAGGTAAAAGAGGTGTCTCTTGTTCATATCCCTTGTTGGTGCAAAAGAGATGCCATAATAATGAGGCAGTAAGTAGTTGAATTTACTAGAAGCTATTTTCTCAAATTCTCGTTTTGATTAAAAAACATGGGTATGTTTTTACTTTTACGTCAAAAATATGACGATCCTTATACGTCCCTTTAAATTCAGGGGTAGCAATTTTCCCCTGATTTGGTTGCGTAAAATAGCTTTGACATAACCCATTTTATGCGTAAAATGGGTTACTATGAAACCATTTCACGAACAGTTTCGAACGGTCCAATACTATTGGACAGACCCCCACTGGCTAAGCCACCGCATGTTATTTCTTTCCGGTCCCAGACAGGTTGGGAAGACAACGTTGGTGACTTCCACATTGTGCACAAAGCAAGAGGCTTACTTTAACTGGGATAGTAGAAAAGTGCGCATGCTTTATCACAAGGATCCGGAGTTCATCGCCAACACCGATTCGGAATGGATCTGCTTTGATGAAGTACACAAAAGACCGAAATGGAAAGATATTTTAAAGGGGATCTATGATGTCTACAAAGGCAGATATCATTTTGTCATTACAGGGAGTGCCAAACTTGAAACATTCCGCAGAAGCGGCGATTCTTTGGTGGGTCGTTATTTTCACACACGATTATTTCCTCTCAATCTTCCCGATTTCGCAAAAACTGATTTTACTCTTCCCAAAAATCCGGAAGAGTTGGCGCGCCAAGCTGCCGAAGGGAAAGAGATGGGTGAACTGGAAAGTTTATTGCAATTGGGAGGTTTTCCGGAACCTTATTTTTCCAGTTCGGAACAATTCTGGAAACGCTGGGCTGTCAATCATCTCGACTTGATCATACGAGAGGATTTAAAAGATTTAACAAAAGTTGTGGAAATAGACAAAATCGAGCATCTGCTGGAAATTATAAAACCATCGATTGGTCAGACTATTAGCTACAGGCATTTGGGACAGGATTTGGAAACAACACATGGAAGCATTAAGAGATGGCTGGAAATTTTAAACAGACTTCAGGTTCTGTTTCCCATCGCCCCCTATTTTAAAAAAATCAGACGGGCCTATCGGCAGGAACGAAAATGGTATTATGTTGATTGGCGCATCGCTGAGGAGAAACGTTTTGAAAATTATATTGCAGCTTCTTTGTTAAGAGCCGTTACTCTTTATTCGGACCGTTTTGGAGAAGCCATGTCGCTCCACTTTGTGCGTACACACGACGGTGCTGAAGTTGATTTTCTACTCTGCCGTGATAATAAACCTTGGTTACTCATAGAGGCGAAAGAAGGGTCTCCAGACATTACTTCCTCAGTCCATCGCTTTAGCCGCGAATTGAATGTCCCCTGTTTTATTGTGACACGGAAAAAAAACATATTTAAACAAATCAAGGGAAAGGAAGGACAAAAAATCTTCTGTATTTCATGGGGGAAGTTAGGGCCTTTGCTGCCTTAAAATATTTGTCAAAAATATGACGATTCTTATACGGCCTTTTGAGAGTGGCGATCTCGATTCCGTCGTTCAAATTGAAAATCAAGTTTTCACTACGCCTTGGTCCAAACAATCTTTTCTCGATTGTTCACGGTGGCCGGAGTTTTGGTTTCGGGTGGCAGAGCAAAACAAGAAGGTCGTTGGTTATTTTGTCGCACAGGTTGTTCCACCAGAGGCAGAGCTTCACAATATTGCCGTGGACCCTGCTTTTCAGAAAAAAGGCGTCGGACGCCTTTTGTTAAGTCATCTGCTGACGGAAATAAAAAAGGTTGGTGTGAAGGATGTTTTTTTACTGGTTCGCCCCTCCAACATCGCCGCTATTCATTTATATCAACAATTTGAGTTTTGTTTATTGGACAAACGCCCTCGTTATTATGAAGATACCAAAGAAGACGCGCTGATATTTTATAAAGCACTTGACACTTAGAAAGCGGCGACTATAGGTGAACACCATTATGGAAACAAATGGCAGACCCAACAAGAATCAAACCTTGAGGGAATCAATTGCCGATGCCCTTCGCAATCAAATCATGAAGGGGGCCCTCAAGCCGGGGATTAAAATTTCCGAACCAGGTCTGGCTACAAAATTTGGAATCTCCAGAACCCCCATTCGAGAA
This sequence comes from Deltaproteobacteria bacterium RIFCSPHIGHO2_01_FULL_43_49, assembly GCA_001798075.1. Lineage (GTDB taxonomy): Bacteria > UBA10199 > UBA10199 > SPLOWO2-01-44-7 > SPLOWO2-01-44-7 > SPLOWO2-01-44-7. The sequence goes on from MGRG01000008.1 coordinate 433,812, forward strand.
GCCTTTCGCCAGCTTGATTCCGAAGGATTTTTGCAAATCATTCCCAGGCGTGGTGCCAGAGTTGCTCCTTTGTCTGAAAAAGATGTGAGAGAATTTTACGAAATCAAAGCGCTCTTGGAAGGTCAGGCTGCCAGACTGGCAACGTCCAGACTTTCTGAAAATGAGTTGGGCAGGATGGACTTGATTAACGACCAGATGGAAAAAGCCCATCATCAGAATCACCACAAACGCGTTTTCCACCTTCACAATGAATTTCACGAAGTTTTTTTAAGGACCTGCGGCAATGACCAACTCTATCAACTCATCAAAACGCTCGTCTCCAAATTCCAACGCTTCCGCATTTTGCTGACCATTTCGGGAAAGAGCGAAGGTTCCTTCGCTCAACACCGTGAAATCATCCAAGCCTTTCGCAATAAAAATGTGGAAGAGGCCAGCCGTCTGGTAGCCCGAAATGCTAGCTTTGGAAAGGAAGTCATTATCCGCGAAATTCTTAGTGAAATGCAATAAGATTTAACCTATAATATTCTTGTATGCTGCATACAGCAGTTTTAGTTCTCAATCGGTCTTTTTTTCCGGTTCATGTCACATCGGTCAAGCGCGCCTTTTGTTTGCTCTATCGCGGCGTTGCCAAAGCGGTGGACGAGCAATACCAAACCTTTGATTTTCAAAGTTGGGCGGAGTTATCGGCTGCTGTTCATGACGAAACGGTTGGTTTAGTCGATCAGGTTATCCGAGTTCCCCGCGTTATTTTGCTGACGGCCTATGATAGGCTTCCCAAGCGTGAGGTTCGATTTTCACGTCTCAATATTTTGATTCGCGATAACTACACCTGCCAATATTGCGGCGAGCGCCTCAAAAGAAGCCAACTTAATTTGGATCATGTCATTCCCCGTTCCGTTGGTGGCAAAACAACGTGGGAAAATGTTGTCGCAAGTTGCCACGGTTGCAATTGCAGAAAAGGGGGCAGAACGCCTCATGAAGCGGGCCTCAAGTTGGTCAAGCACCCCTACAAACCGAGCGCCTTTCCTTTTTCCCTTCTTCTTTCCAGACCAAATATGTACCGCGCCTGGAAACCGTATCTCAACATTGTTGATTTCAGTTACTGGAACGTCGAACTGGAACCTTAGTCCCTACAAGTTCTGCTGCCTTGAGAAGTAAGCTTTACTACTGGCGGAGGAAGATCTTCACAGGTCTCGTTCTCAACTGCTTTAAATTGAATCTTTTTAGTTTGAGGGCACAGTGCATTTACTGCCTGACGGATGAAATCGGGAGAACCCTTCAAAACTTGGCCTCCTCTCCACGACTCATTCCACTCTGAAACCAAAGCGATGAGAGCCCCTTCGGCATTAAAAATTTTCAAATCATAGTAAGAAGTGTCAAACCACCAATCTATCTCAGCGACACGCCAAAGAGCTTGGATGGTATACGGTTTGCCATCGACAAGAACATTCTTCTCATAAAAGCGATTGGGTTCCTTTTCTCCTAAGTGCATGCGACCTGTATCAATGATGCCTTTTGTAGTAGATGTATTGGAAAGCTCACAACGGTTGGTTGGAAAACCATCTTGTTTCGTTGCTTGGCAAACCGGTTTTTTCTCAAAATAGGGGTTCGCGTACCAGCTCCAAGTGAATTCCAATTTCTCAAATACAGAGCGCGGAGATTTAGGATTGACCTGACTCACACGTCCCCTCATATGCGACATGACGCAACTTGTCAACCCCCTGCACCTTGACCCCGCAACCTTTTTGGATTCTAGCCGAATAGATAATTGGAAATGAAGATAGCTATAATGATGAAAAAATTGTGGGTGGCCCGCAGTGTTGGTCATGGGGTTTTGTTAGGGGCCCCCGTGACAACACGGAGGGACAGGACCCGCAATTTTTTCGTCCTTTTTATTATAAATTTTTGGCTATGGTTTTCAGCGTGTTCCCCATCTCAATTTACTGCCTGGCAGATTGAGACTTTTGCAAAAACACCAATCACTGGAAGTGTTTCAAAAACTATTTCTTTGCGAAATGAAAATCCCAAAGAGGTTCAAAAGGTAAGTATTGGATTCGACAGCACAGGAGATGGCCGGCAACATTTTCGTATCGATCGTGTTTCGGTAGGAACAAGGATTGTTGGACTCAAAGATATTTTGGTTCCGCCCGGCACTTCACTCAATATACAAGTGACCTATCAGCCAAGAAATATGAAGACAACCAAAGCAGATTTCAGAGGTTGGGTTACAGGAGAGGAACCCCGTTTTCTCCCTTACAAACCTGGTGAAGAGCCAAAACCACCCGAGATGCTCGAAGCCTGGCACCGCGTAGTTTTGCTCGCTGTCTACGATGCCCCACAAGGAGGAATCACCCAGATTGAATTGGTGGGAAGAGCAGAGCTGGGACCCAATGGAGAAATTGCACTCCCTGAAGGAGGCGTTGGCGAGTGCAAAGCCGGCGAGGGAATCGCCTGCTTCACAGGAAATTTTGCAATCGACATTCCAAAACTTTTCACGACGGGTCCGAAAGAGGAGGCATTGTCTGGGCCAATTCGTTTTGGACTTACCGATTCCAAGGCCTCGCTCAAAATGGATGATTTTGTCCCCATTGTTTTTTCGCTCAAAGGGAATGGTCCCGGAGAACCTCTGGAAGGCCAGCCGGTCAGCGAAGTTTCCATCATCGTGAAGGGAGTGCCGGGAGTGGAAGGAGAAGGGACTTTTGATGGGAGTCAGTTGGAATTGCAAAATTTAAGTTTTAGAATTCAGGTTGTGATCGGTTATGTCGACCCAAAAGAAATTGCTTCTGCTGCGCCCATCGTTGATTTTTCTGTTGATAAACTGGTGCTGACAACTGAGGAACCCCTCACCGACGGAAACATAACGTTAAAAATTGATACGACGCTTGCTGAAAATCCTTCAGGAAATCCTATTTTTGATCAGATTCTGGGTGGATCCCAAATTATCGTTCGCTTTAAGGGTATTTTAGCCCTTTAATCCTAGACAGGCCTTAAAAAGCTCATTATATATCCACCGTTTATGTCCGAGACCATCTTAACGGTTTTTAGACGCAACGCCCTCCGTCTGGGCAACCAACCCTGTTTTCATTATAAAGAACAAAATAAATGGCAGGTTTTAAGTTGGGTGGATGCCGAAGATTTGGTTCGCCGATATGCTTTGGGGTTGGCTGCTTTGGGGCTGAAACCAGGTGGGGCTGCGGCAATCTTCAGCAAAACGAGGTTTGAGTGGACGCTTCTTGATTTAAGTATTTTGGCCAATCAAGCGATCACAGTTCCCATCTATCCTACACTGGCACCCGATCAAGCGGCTTATATTTTAAAGGATTCAAAATCATCTCTGCTGATTGTTGAAGAGGTAGCTCAATGGGAGCGCCTCAAACCGCATCTTCATGACTGGGATTTTCCAGTGGTCTTGATTCAAGGAGAAAAAGAGGGCTTAGTCAGCCTCAAACAATTGCGTGATAAAAGCAAAGCAATTCCTATTAATCAATACGATGAAAATTTGAGAATGATCCAACCGGTTGCCATCGCAACCACTGTTTATACCTCTGGCACAACCGGCCCTCCGAAAGGATCGATCCTCACTCATCGCAATCTGTTGTCGGAGGTGCAGGCCCTCCAAGAGGTATTTCGTTTTCATGCGGATCATATTGGGTTTATGTGTTTGCCATTGGCTCATGTGATGGCAAGGGTGATGCAGTTTTTTCAGCTCGCCCAAGGTTGCCAAGCCGCTTATGCCGAAAGTTTAGAGATGGTTCCGGTGAATCTCCTGGAGATCAAGCCCCATTTTATGGCGGGGGTTCCTCGCATGTTCGAAAAAATTCATGAAAAGATTTTAAACAAAGTCGGTCAGGCGCCGGCACCTTTGCAAAAGCTTTTTTCCTGGGCACTCGGGGTAGGTTCTCAAGTCAGCGAATTAAAACAGAAGAAAAGGGTTATCCCTGTTGGGTTGGCTGTCCAATATAGTTTGGCCAATCTTTTGGTTTTCAAAAAAGTTCGAAATGGTTTTGGCGGGCGCATCTTTTGTCTTATCTCCGGCGGGGCCCCTTTGTCGAAGGAGATTGCGCAGTTTTTGCATGCGGCGGGGATGTTGGTTCTAGAAGGATATGGGCTGACAGAAACGTTCGCGGCGGTTACCTTTAATCGGCTAGACGATTTTCGATTTGGCACGGTTGGAAAACCCCTTGAAGGAATGCGCGTTAAGGTTGCTCCCGATGGGGAAATTTGCGTGAAAGGCGACAATGTCTTTGCAGGCTATTTGGGGCTCAAAGAAGAAACCGAAAATGCCTTTGATAAAGAAGGATGGTTTTTAACCGGTGACATCGGGGAGTTCACCAAAGATGGATTTTTAAAGATCACTGATCGAAAAAAAGACATTATCAAAACCTCCGGCGGTAAGATGGTTGCCCCACAAAATATCGAAAATATTATGCAGCAGAGCCGTTATATCCAACAAATCATGGTTTATGGAGACGGCAGGAAATATCTCTCTGCCTTGATTACACTCAATTGGGAAGCCATTGAGGATTATGCCAGAAAGAAGGTGATTTCTTATCATTCCAGAAAAGAATTGGCCTCCAACCCTGAAATTGTCGAGCTAGTAGGGGAGGAAATTGAGGGAAAAAATAAAAATCTTTCACATTTTGAAACTATTAAGAAATTTGCTATATTGGACTCTAACTTTTCGGTGGAGTCGGGGGAGTTGACCCCCACCCTGAAGGTTAAAAGAAAGGTTGTGGCAGAAAAATATAAGACCGTTTTGGATAGGCTTTATAATAACAATGAAGTTTGATAACACTCTAGCGAGCAAAGCTCGCGAGAGGGGGAGGCTCCAACGGCTTTGCCGGTGGAGGGGGCGACGCGAGCCCCTATAATAGAAAGGGGGAGTATATGAAGGCAGGAGGACAAACCAGTAGTGGTGGTAAAGGGGGTGGGAGTGGTCTCACACCCAACATTTCCAGTTTGTTGTGTTATGTTTGTGCCCCAATCACTAGCGTTATTTTTCTCCTGATTGAGAAGGAGAACAAAGATGTGAAGTTTCATGCCTGGCAGGGGACGTTGTTTGGGGTGGCCATTATCCTCCTCAATATCGTTTTGAACATTTTGGGGTTGATGCTGGGCTCTTTGGCTGACTTCTTGGGCGCCTTGATATTGAGTTTTTTAATTCCGGTGATTTGGTTGATTGTTGTGGTCCTCTGGATCGTCTGTTTGGTCAAAGCCTATCAAGGGGAACAGTGGAAAATTCCAGTCATTGGTGACATGGCGGCGAAAAAAGCTGGAGTTTAAGTGACGTTTAGTTTCTGTTTTCTAAAGTTGGTCGTCGGGGTGGACTGTCCTGCGTGCGGGCTAACCCGTTCTATTTTCGCCCTCCTCAAGGGTCATCTGGCTGAAAGTATTGCTTGGCATCCTATGGGGGTTTTGGTGGTTCTTTGGTTGATGAATCTTTGGTGGTGGCGCCGGTTTGAATTTTCTCCTTTTAATAGACAGTTGATTTCTCATGGAGTCTTGATAGGGTTTTTTGTGCCGTGGGTTGCTAAATTTTTAATACCTTAAGCCCGCCGAGGCGAGGCAAGGAGGCCAGGATGTATCAGAATTCCAAGCAGGTCTTCGAAGAAAAGATCCAAGCAAAAATTACTCAAGAACCTGCAAAGGCAAAAGCCATTGGTGCGTTGGTTGTTTTTCACATCACAGGGGGAGGGGATTGGACGCTTGATTGCTCCAAAGAACCTGCTGAGCTGAAAGCAGGCAACACGGAGGGGGCAAAAGTCGAGGTCACGATGAGCGAGGAAGATTTTGTCAAACTAGCCAATGGCGCCCTCAATCCCCAAATGGCCTTTTTGGGAGGCAAACTCAAAGTAAAAGGGGATATGGGTTTGGCCATCAAGTTGGGACAAATCCTCACATGAAGAATGAAAATTGCAATTTGTCAGATTAATATAATTCGCTCGCGCCGGCAAAGCCGGACGCTCGCTAAAGTTAGGGGGAGCGTCTTGACGCTCCCCCTAACAACCCCCACCGCTATATATGAAAAATGAAAATAGCTATTTACCAAATCAATACCACCGTCGGTAACTTCAAAGGGAATGAATCGAAAATATTAAAGGGAATTGACCTGGCAAAAAGGAAGGAGGCAAGCCTTGCCATCTTTCCTGAAATGGCAACGTTTGGATATCCTCCTCGCGATCTTTTAGACAAACCCTATCTTGTTGATGCCAATATCGCTGTTGCGAACCGCATTGCCAAGCAAACGACAAAAGATTTTGGCTGCATTTTTGGGTTTATTGCGCGCAATGAAAACAAGATTGGCCGTGGTCTCTTTAATGCTGCAGCGCTTGCCTTTGATGGGAAAATTCAAAACGTTCAACCTAAAACACTCCTTCCGACCTATGATGTTTTTGATGAGGCAAGACACTTTGATCCGGCGACAACCCATCACCCCATTACTGTTCAAGGTCTTTCCATCGGCTTGATGGTTTGTGAGGATCTCTGGTCTGATTATGAATTTGGTGGGCGTAAACACTACGACTTTGATCCTGCAAAGGTCCTGAAAAACGCCGGCGCTCAATTGCTTGTCAATATTTCCGCCTCACCCTTTCATGTTGGCAAGAGAGAGACACGCCGTCAATTGATTGCTGAGGCGGCCAAACAAAATCAGTTGCCGGTTATTTATTGCAACCTTGTCGGCGGCAATGATGAGCTTGTTTTTGACGGTCAAAGCCTGGTTGCCAACGCCAAAGGAGAGATTGTTTTTGAGGGAAAGCGTTTTGAGGAAGAGCTGGCATTCATCGATCTGGAAAGCTTGAAACCGGTCGCAAAATTAGATTCGCCTTCTGATATCGAGGAAATTCACGACGCCCTGGTGCTGGGACTCAAAGATTACGTCGCCAAATGTCACTTTTCAAAGGCGGTCATTGGGCTTTCCGGTGGAATCGACTCCGCGGTGGTGGGTGTCTTGGCCGTCAGGGCTTTGGGGGCCAAAAATGTTTTGGGTGTGTCGCTTCCGTCTGCCTATTCGAGTGTCTCGAGCCTCAAAGATGCCAAAGAACTCGCAAAAAATTTGAAGATCGATTATCGGGTGATTCCCATTCACAATATTTATCTCGATTATTTAAAAACATTGAAAATAGATATTCGCAGAGGCGTGCCGCTTGCCGCAGAAAACATTCAGGCCCGCATTCGTGGCAATCTTTTAATGGCCATTTCGAACCAGACGAATGCTTTAGTTTTATCGACGGGCAATAAATCAGAGCTGGCCTGCGGTTATTGTACACTCTACGGAGATTTGGCGGGAGGTCTGGCACTCTTGTCGGATGTTCCTAAAATGACCGTTTATGAATTGGCACGTTTTTTAAATAAAAAGAAGAAACTCATTCCGGAAAATATTTTGAAGAAGCCCCCTTCTGCAGAACTTCGTCCCAACCAAAAAGATGAAGACTCTTTGCCTCCCTATAAAGTTTTGGACCCGATTTTGAAGGCTTATATTGAAGATCATTTGAGTGTGGGAGAGATTGTGAAATTGGGCTTTTCAAAAAAGATCGTGGAAGAGGTGATTTGGCGAGTGGATCACAATGAATACAAACGCCGCCAAGCCCCACCGGGAATCAAGATAACGTCGAAAGCCTTTGGCATTGGAAGGCGTTTTCCCATCGCGTGGGAATACCGATAAAATGCAAATTCGAAATCCAAAATTAGAAATTCTAAACAAATCTCAATGTTCCAAATCACAATGCTCCAAACTGTTTGAAATTTTGGAAATTGGAAATTGGATTTTGTTTAGGATTTAGATATTCGAATTTAGAATTTTACGATTATGGTTTTATATGTTGTGGCGACACCGATTGGTAATCTCGAAGATATTACATTTCGTGCCTTAAGAATTTTGAAAGAGGTTGATCTGATTGTTGCGGAAGATACAAGACACACACGCAAACTGCTCACTCATTTTGAGATCCAAACACCACTCAATAGTTTTTTTGAGCACCGCGAGAATGAAAAACTGGCCCCTATTTTGGGAAAGCTAAAAGCGGGCAAAAATATAGCCTTAGTGAGCGATGCTGGGACCCCTGGTATTTCCGATCCAGGCTTTCGCCTCATCCGGGCAGCCATCGAAGAAAATATGGATGTTGTTCCCATTCCTGGTCCCTGCGCTGCGATCGCTTGTTTGCAGGCAGCAGGCCTTCCCACCGATCATTTTTTCTTTGTTGGGTTTTTACCCGAAAAACCGGGCAAACGACAAAAATATATTGAGACATTGAAAAATCTTCCTCATACCATTGTCATCTACTTGTCTCGTTGGAAGGCAGCCAAACATCTGGAGGAATTGGCTCAAATTTTTGGTGAAAGAAATGTCTGCTTAGGCCGCGAAATAACAAAGATGCACGAAGAGTTTTGGAGGGGTTCTTTATCGGAGCTAGCAAAAAAGGTGGTGAGTCAACCACCAAAAGGGGAGATGACGTTGGTTATAGAAGGGTTCAAAGAATGATCATTGCAATCGCGATTGCCATTGTGATTTTGAGTCTTGGAGGGGTTTGGTATTTTTACAAACGTCGTCCCATCCGGCTTTCCATTGCAGAAATTTTGAAACAGGTGGCACTTTTACTTCCCTTAAAAAATCCAATCTTTAAAAAGTATCCCAACCCCACGCTTGCCGGAGACTATTTTGGATTTAAAGTCGCCATGGAGGGGGCAAAAGGGTTTCGATTTTTGGCGACCATTGAATTGCCCCAACGGTTGAACGGAAGGATCTTTTTGCAAAGCGAAGAGAGAAAATCGAGTTTAAAACCGATTGCAGAGCTGGATTTGGTCACAACAAATTTTGAAAAATTTGATCAGCACTTTTTGCTGATGGCCAGCGACGAAAAAATGGGGAAAGCGGTTTTTCAGCCCTACCTGTGTGAAAGAATTTTGACTGTCGGTCAGACAAACTGGCAATTAGATGTGCAGGCAAAAGAGGCCCATTTGGATATCAGACAGCCTATTTTAGATGGAAAAGCCCTCTCGGAGCTTTTCAAAGTGATTGTTGAATGTTTGAACGCTTTGCTTGTCGCCAAGTCACCTACTTAGGCGGGTTTTCTTCAAACTCGGCATCCACCACTTTTTCATCTTTTTTCTTTTTGTTATCAGCGCTGCCCGTGTCGCTTTGAGCTCCACCTGTGTCGGGAGATGCGCCGCCTTGCTGGCTACTGGCTTGCTTGTACATAATTTCAGCAAGTTTGTGAGAAGCTTGAGTTAGGGCTTCCATGGTTGATTTGATTTTTGGAATCTCTTTTTCCTCAATCGCTTTTTTGCAGGCTGCTAGGGCTTCTTCTACTTTTTTCACTTCATCTGCAGAAATTTTATCTTTGTTTTCTTTAAGTGTTTTTTCAGTGGTGTAAACCAGGGCGTCGGCTTGATTGCGTGTTTCGATATCGCCGCGACGCTTTTTGTCTTCGGCTTCGTGCGCTTTTGCGTCACGCACCAGTTTTTCAACTTCCTCTTTGGAGAGTCCGCTCGAAGACTCAATCCGAATCTTTTGCTCTTTGTTGGTCGCCTTGTCTTTGGCTGTGACATGCACAATGCCGTTGGCATCAATATCGAACGTTACTTCAACTTGAGGAACACCCCTGGGAGCGGGTGGAATTCCATCCAGAATAAATTTACCCAAGGTTCTGTTATCAGAGGCCATATCGCGTTCCCCTTGCAATACATGGATTTCCACGCTGGTTTGACTATCGGCGGCGGTCGAAAAAATTTGACTCTTGCGTGTAGGAATTGTTGTGTTGCTATCAATTAATTTGGTCATCACACTACCCAACGTTTCAATACCCAGTGACAATGGGGTGACATCCAAAAGCAACACATCTTTGACATCGCCTTGCAAGACACCGGCTTGAACGGCAGCACCCACCGCCACCACTTCATCTGGATTGACACCTTTGTGTGGTTCTCTTCCAAAAAAGTTTTTCACCATCTCTTGGATTTTTGGAATTCTGATCGATCCACCGACTAAAACCACTTCTTCAATGTCTCCTGGTTTCATGTTGGCATCGGCCAAGGCTTTTTTGCAAGGCTCCAGAGTTTTGTCCAAAATATCCCCGACGAGAGCTTCAAATTTTGAGCGAGAAAGTTTCATAACTAAATGTTTTGGGCCGGTTTGATCGGCAGTTAAGAAAGGCAAATTGATTTCTGTCTCAAGGGTTGAAGAAAGTTCAATCTTGGCTTTTTCGGCCGCTTCTCTGAGGCGCTGCAAAACCATTTTATCTTTGCCGACATCAATGCCGGTATCTTTTTTGAATTCCGTAATCAAATATTCCATCAGACGCTGGTCGATATTGTCTCCGCCCAAGTGTGTGTCTCCATTTGTGGAGATGACTTCGACGATATTTTCGCCGACATCCAAAACAGAAACATCAAAAGTACCACCACCAAAATCGAAAACGGCAATTTTGTGTTCTTTCTTTTTGTCCATGCCATAGGCTAGAGCGGCGGCGGTTGGTTCGTTGATGATTCGTTTCACATCAAGCCCCGCAATTTTACCCGCATCTTTGGTGGCTTGGCGCTGGCTGTCATTGAAATAGGCGGGAACGGTGATAACGGCTTCGGTTACTTTCTCACCCAGATAATCTTCGGCCGCTTTTTTCAGTTTCATCAAAATTTTTGCCGAAATTTCCGGAGGGGTGATTTTTTTGCCATCGACATCGACCACAACATCGCCATTTGATTCTTTGGCCACTTTGTAGGGGACGATGCGAATTTCTTCAGGGACTTCCTCGTATTTGCGCCCCATAAAGCGTTTGATTGAATAAATTGTTTTTTCAGGATTGGTGATCGCTTGACGTTTGGCCGGTTGGCCCACCAAAACTTGACCATCATTTTGATAAGCAACAATAGAAGGAGTGAGTCTGGAGCCTTCTTCGTTATGAATAACTTTGGGATCGCCCCCCTCCATAATGGCAACCACCGAGTTTGTCGTTCCTAAATCAATTCCAATCATTTTACCCATAAATTTCTCCTTTTTAGTGTAGCGTCGCAGGCTTATATGTGCCCAAATCCCAAAAAGTCAATGTCTTAACAAGACTTTAGCTAAAAAGCTTTTTGCCCGTCTCCGCGACCAGGTACTATGTTAACCTAATGATATTATTTCTAAATTTGTTACACTCCGCGACCAGGCACCAGTCTAAGTGGTTAAAACCGTCTTTTTACCCAAATGACAAAAATGTTGCAAAAAGTAGGCAACTTTTTTGGCTTTTCGACGATATGCTACTTGATATAAGGACTAACTATAAAAGGAGGTTTATATGGCTCATTTCTTAGATTGTACCCCTTTGGCTGTGCGGCTTTTCGGAAAATTTCAAGATGATTTCAAAAGAATCACGGGGAAAAATTCTAAAGTGGGTGAGGAAGGTTATGCGCGAAAAGTAGTTGTCGAAGGAAAAGACTATTATATCCAAGCAACCGAGAAAAGAAAATCAAATGGTTATTGGGATTATCGATTTACACTTTTTGCCCCATCGGGTGAGGTTTTGGCTGGAGCATGGAGAGCATTGGGAATACCTGGTTGTACCCGTTTACAAGGAAGCAGTTTTACAGACGAGGGAATGAGGATTCTTAGAAGCGCTCTTACTCAAATCTTGAATGAAAATGTGCAAAAGGAAGTGTCAATTGAGCATTTAAGCATGTGGTGCGTTGGTGGTAGTGGTTGCCTCTCTCCCTTTTAGGTGTGCGATACTTGGCGTCAACTTCATCACTTCGTAGTCCATGACTGCAATCCCATGTGAAAGCTTATTCTTTTAGTTTTCCTTGATAAAAACCTCCAGAGGAACAACGGAAATTTTTTTAGTGAGTGAATAGGATTTTTTACCGGGATACAAAACCGTTAGTTGTTCTAATGAGAGCTCTTCCATAGCCGACTGCATCGACGGCATTAGCTTTGGCGCTTCATTATATTTTATTTCAATCCCCACCAAGCGACCCCCCTTTTGATAAAGTAGATCAAGGCTAGCGCCAGTGTGCACGCCCCAAAAAAAGGTCTCTTCTTCTTTGAGGCCAAGATGCAGGGTAACCTGTTCCAGTGCAAATCCTTCCCATGAGGCACCCAACTTGGGATTTCTCTGCAATTCCTTTTCATTGTGAATAGAAAGTATCGCATGAAAAATTCCGGAATCTCTAAAATAGATCTTTGGTCTTTTAATAAGCCGTTTTTTTGAATTATAAAACCAAGGCTGCAATTGGCGAACCATAAAAGTTCCTGACAGAATATCTAAATAGCGTTTCATCGTGACGTCACCGGCACCAAAATTTCTACCCAATTCCGAGGCATTAAAAATCTGTCCATGATAGTGGGCAAGCATCATCCAGAATTTGCGCAGAGTTCTTGCCGGAATTTGAATACCCAAATTAGGGATGTCTCTCTCCAGGAAGGTAGTTATAAAATCATTTCTCCATAAAAAGGAATTCTCTTCGCTGTTTGCTAAATAAGATCTTGGGAAGTATCCGCGAAGCCATAGTTTCCTGGATTCCATGCCCAAAGTCTTGAGAGAAAAACCTTCAACTTCCAAATAGCTAATACGCCCGGCCAAAGATTCAGAGCTCTGTCGTATTAGATCTCTTGAGGCACTTCCCAAGATCAAATAGTGTGTTTTTTCTCGCTGTCGATCGACTAAAACTCTTAAGGTAGGAAATAGTTCTGGCCTTCTTTGAATTTCATCAATAACGACTAAACCCTCTAGATTTTCGAGGGCCAGGGTTGGATTGTCCAGACGTTGCAGATCGACTGGATCTTCCAAATCGAAAAAATGAACCTTTTCCTTGGTTTGGTTTGCAAACTGATGAGCCAGTGTTGTTTTGCCGCATTGCCTCGGCCCCAAAATGGCGACAACGGGCATTGTTTGCAATCTTTGGGTCAAAAGTCCTAATTCCCAACTGCGAGGGACTTCCATATTCGAATCATACCATGAAATCTCATAGTATAAAGAAGAAATTTCATTATTGGGGGAGTGCTTGGTGCCAGGCACCGTTAAAACCGCCCTTTTACCCAAATGACAAAAATATTGCAAATTCGACGCAACTTATTTAGAAACCTGCCGAGGATTACATTGATATGTCTTTTGTTGCATCGACGGTTTTGAGTGCTGTTCACGGGCCTTGCGTTTTAAACCCCAATTATTTTCAAACGCCAGAAGATGTCGATTGTGTCGATCAAGCTGCGCCTTTTGGTGTAAAGCGTGTGTTACTGGAAACTGCGCAAGAAGTTTGGGGACAAACAAAAATCGGGCAGTGCCCTGAAATCGGAACAGAATTAATATCATTTTTTTCTCACAATCCTGGAAATCTTGTGAGGTTTCGACGCGCACTCAAAGCCAATGCAGTCGATTTGGAAAAGGCAACCGTCAAGGCAAGGCAAGCCCTTTTTGATTCTGTAACCTTTACTATTTTCTATTATGCTGCTGCAATTTATGTTGGCACACTTGGATCTGAATTAGTAAAAGCTGAGGAGACCATGAGAGTTGTGGTGGCCCCCCTAGCTGTGTGTTCATTCTTTTTATTTTTGGATATGACTGTGCGAAATGGTATCAATTGTCTTACGATACTAGTAAGAGGGAAACCGTGGGGATTCTCTAAAGAACCATGGATGTTCAGGTTATTATAGCTGCATCCACTCCTAAATTTATATCGACTAAAAACTCTTTCCTTCGTAGTCCGTGACTGCAATTTTTTGAGCTCGCTATCCCCTTTGTATAGAGCTTGTTTCTGACTGGCGTGGCGGAGAAATCTTCTTGACTTATCACTAAAAGCCCTCAATTTATAATAGGTTATGACAGCCAAGAGGGATTATTATGACATTTTGGGTGTGGCTAAGAATGCCGATTTAGGCCAGGTCAAGAAGGCCTATCGCCAAAAAGCGCTCGAATTTCATCCCGACCGCAACCAACACGATCCGGAAGCCGAAGAAAAATTCAAAGAGGCTTCAGAAGCCTATGAAGTCTTGAGCCACCCTGACAAGCGCCAAATCTACAACCAATTTGGTCATGCCGGTCTTGAGGGAAGAGGCTTTCATGGCTTTGACAGAGTCGATGATATTTTTGCCTCGTTTGGAGATATTTTTGAGGAGTTTTTTGGAGGAAGTCCTTTTGGCGGATTTGGTTTTGGAAGAAGACGCCAGAGAGGATCCAGAGCAAGACAAGGTTCCGATCTCCAAGCAAGTCTTAAAATCCGTTTCGAAGAAGTTTTGTCGGGAGTAAAAAAAGAAATTGAAATACACAAAGAAGCGACTTGTGATGCCTGCTCCGGTAAAGGCTCTAAATCTGGGAAGATGCAAGCCTGTGTTGCCTGCGCCGGTTCTGGACATGTTGCCCACTCCCAAGGGTTTTTCGTGATTCAAACCACCTGTCCTCGTTGTCATGGGGCGGGTGAATTTGTTTCCGATCCTTGTGATGAATGTCGCGGCAACGGAAAAGTTCGCAAAAAGAAAAGTCTTAGTGTCAAAGTTCCGCCCGGCGTGGAAAATGGGATGCATCTTGTTTTAAGAGGGGAAGGCAATGCGGGTGCTCAAGGCGGCCCCGGTGGCGATTTGTACGTAGAGGTTCATGTTGCGCCCCACGATTTTTTTGAAAGAAAGGGTGATGATATTTATTGTACTGTTCCAGTTGTGATGGCACAGGCAGCGCTGGGCATCAAAATCCCCGTACCGACATTGGAAGGAACGAAAGAAATAGAAATTCCGGAGGGGTGTGACAGCGGCGAAGAGATTCGTTTAAAAAAAATGGGATTTCCTAATGTGCAAAATGGCAGGCGGGGAGATCAAATTATCAAAGTCGTTGTCAAAACACCCAAAAAAATGTCAAAAAAACAACGCCAACTTCTGGAAGAGTTTTTAAAATCGTAAAACTTCATGAAACGCGACGTTCGAATTGCTAATTTTAGCCTGCAAGATGGAACAAAAATCCATTATCAACATTGGACACCTCATGGTTTTAAGGCCTCCATTTTATTTGTTCACGGGATCGGTGATCATTGCGCTCGTTACACTCCCTTCGTTGAATTTTTTAACAAAAATGGGTTTCGCGTTTGTCTCTATGATCAAAGAGGGCATGGAAAATCAGAAGGGGCCAGGGCCCACATTGAGCGTTTCGAACAACTTCTAGAAGATTTGGAGCAATATTTTATTTTCAGCAGAGAAGGAGAGGGAGGGCATGCCCCCTGGTTTTTGGTGGGGCACAGTTTTGGTGGTCAACTGGTCCTCAATTATTTGACCCGCTATCCCGGCTTGTTTAAGGCGGCCTGCGTTGCCTCACCCAACGTTGAAGTGGGGCTGACTTTGCCTGTCTGGAAAGAAAGAATGAGCAAAGTGATGATGGATGTTTGGCCAACGATGAAACTCAAAGGGACCATCGACCCAAAGTGGTTAAGTCATGACGAAAAGGTCGTTGAGGCTTATACAAAAGACCCACTGGTTTCTCCTTTTGTCACAATTGGTGCCGGCAAAGCGATTTTGAATAATTTGGAAATGATTTTTTCGTTGGCTCTCAAGATAAAGACGCCTCTCATGATGTTGCATGGTTCGGGGGATCGTGTTTGTTCGCCAAAAGGGACCAAACGCTTTTTCAAAGAATTGGTTCTTGCGCAAAAAGAGTTAAAGATTTATGAAGGGATGTATCATGAATTGTTTAATGAAACGAATAAAGAAAAAGTCTTTGAAGATTTGGATCGTTGGTTTTGTCGCTTTCTTTAGTTTTGTCGGTGCGGCTCAAGCCAAAAGCTATCGTTCTACTTTGCGCGAATGGTCGCACTCCAAGCAGCTCTTTTCTACCACCACCATGCAGACCAAGGTGATTTGGCACGCCACCTATTATAGTCCCGAATTTCGAAGGGCCTTTGTGGAAGAACATGTCAAAAAGAAACATTTGGATGCGATTGAAGCGGCTCGTTTTCTTCAAAAAGAAGAAGAAAAACAAGCCGAGGGGGACGAATTTTTTATTGGAATGTATACACGTAAGCCCTACAAGAATTTTTCATTGGGCCAAGAATCGTTTTGGGAAGCCGTTTTGACGACAAAAGATGGTGAGGAGTTAAAACCGGTTCGAATCGATTTTGTAGAAATCACCCCTTATGAACAAGTGATGTTTCCTTATGTCAACCGCTGGACCCAAGGTTACCGCGTTGTTTTTCCAAAAACCGATCTTGGCGATTCCTTCAAACTCACCCTTCGCAGCGTCATCGGCCAAACCCACCTGAAGTGGAATTAGTTTAAGTCGTCCACCTTAGTTTTAATTCTCTTGCCGCTTTGACTTCATCGAGACGGCCACGGAAGGTTTTGTGGGGAGCGGTTTTGACAATCTCCGGTGTGTCTTGACATTCCTTGGCAATGGTTTTCATTGCTTCAATAAATTGATCAAGACTTGCCTTGGGTTCACTTTCTGTCGGTTCAATCATCAGAGCCCCAGGAACAATGAGGGGAAAATAAATGGTGGGGGGATGGAAACCATAATCCATCAGGCGTTTGGCGATATCCAATGTTTTGATATCGTGCTCTTTCTGCAATTTGTCTGAAAAAACGCACTCATGCAAAACGGGCTTGGAATAGGGGAGGTGATAGGTTCCCTCCAGATTTTTACGAATGTAGTTGGCGTTTAAAACGGCCATTTCGGATATCCGTCTTAAACCCTCCGGTCCGAATTCCCGAATATAGGTATAAGCCCTGACCAGCATCCCAAAGTTTCCAAAATAGGCCTTCACCCGTCCAATCGATTGGCCACGGCTCCATTCCAAATTAAACGTTCCATTTTCCTTAATAATCAATGGGGTAGGTAGAAAAGGTTCAAGTTTTTTCTTAATACCAACAGGGCCTGCTCCAGGGCCCCCTCCACCGTGTGGGGTAGAAAAGGTTTTATGAAGATTAAAGTGCAAAACGTCGACGCCCGCTTCCCCTAAACGAACGATTCCCAACAGGGCATTGAGGTTTGCTCCGTCGCAATAGACGAGCCCGCCTTTCTTGTGCACAACTTCGCAGATTTCTAAAATATTTTCTTCGAAGATTCCCAAAGTGTTGGGGTTTGTCACCATCAAAGCGGCGACCTCTTCATCCATGACCTCTCTCACCGCATCCGCTGTCAAGATTCCTTCTTTGTTGGAAGGAAGTGTGATCACTTCATATTGGCAAATCGCAGCAGAGGCTGGGTTGGTGCCATGCGCACTGTCGGGGATAATCACTTTCTTGCGTGGATTTCCTTTTGATTCATGAAAAGCCCTAATCATAAGCATGCCGGTTAACTCACCGTGTGAACCAGCGGCCGGCCAGCAGGTAACAAAATCCATTCCACTAATTTCAGCCAAATATTCTTGCAGTTCGTAAATCAATTTTAGATTTCCCTGCATCCCTTCCGTTGTAGAAAGAGGATGCGAGTTGGCAAACCCAGGAATTTTGGAGGCTGCCTCTGTCGTTTTGGGATTGTATTTCATGGTGCAAGAGCCCAGAGGATAGAGCCCGGCATCTTTGCAATAATTTTGCTGGGAGAGTCTCACAAAATGTCTCACCCCATCGACTTCGGAAATTTCTGGCAATTCAGCCGATTTCTGACGCAACAAACTTTTGGGAAGATTCGAGAGGTTGCTTTCCGGCACACCACTAGGCGGCAGAGAAAACCCGATCCTTCCCTTCACGCTTTGCTCACAAAGAAGCGGTTCTTCTAAGATAAGACCGGTTGTTCCAGGCGTTGTCATGATTGTAAAACCTCTTTGAGTGCGGTTGCAAAAGAATCGATATCTTCTCTTTCATTGAGCTCTGTCACATTGACCAGCAGAGAATTTTCCAGTTCGTGATACCAACGATCCAGCGCAATCCCCCCATCAAAACCTTTTGTTCTTAAATCTTTTAAGACGGAGTCCGCTGATTTCGGCAATTTCAAAACAAATTCGTTGAAGGTTGTTGCTTTTGGAAAGCTAAGAGTCACGCCGGTGATGGAGGCAAGCTTTTGTTTTGCGTATTCAGCTCTTTGCCAGTTGAGTTGTGCCAATTTTTTTAAACCTTCTTTGCCCAACATCGACAAATAAACGGTCATCTGTGTAGCGCACAATGCTTGGTTAGTGCAGATGTTGGAGGTGGCTTTCTCTCTGCGGATATGCTGCTCTCTGGTGGATAGGGTCAGCACAAAACCTCTGCGGCCTTTGTTGTCTGATGTCATCCCGCAAATTCTTCCGGGCATTTGGCGAAGATGTTTTTCTCTAGCTGCAAACAATCCAACGAACGGCCCTCCAAAAGAGGGAGGAATCCCCAGAGATTGTCCTTCACCACAAACAATATCGGCCCCCAAGGCCCCGGGCGATTCAAAAAGACCAAGACTGAGTGGCTCTGTAACGCAAAAAATAACCAACCCCCCTGCCTGCTGAACTTTTTGGACAACCTCGCGAACATCTTCCACCACACCAAAAAAGTTAGGATAGGGGATCACGCAAGCAGCCAAATCATCATTCAAATAATCGTTGAGTGCCGCTGTTTCAAATCCACCCTCCTTTGAAAAGGGGAGTTCAACGATATTATCTTTAAAAGATTTCAAAATGGTGTGGGTTACTTGGGTATATTCAGGATGAAGGCTGCTGGGCAGCAAAATCGTTTTTCTGTTTTTACCAATGCGCAATGCCATGAGACAGGCTTCTGCAAGAGCCGTGGAGCCGTCGTACATAGAGGCATTGGAGACCTCCATGCCGAAGAGTTCACAGACCATCGTTTGAAATTCAAAAATGACTTGAAGAGTCCCCTGAGAAATTTCTGGTTGATAGGGGGTATAGGGAGTCAAAAATTCGGAGCGTCTGACCAATTCTCCCACAGCAGAAGGAATATAGTGTCGGTAAACACCTCCGCCCAAAAACGAACGGCTTCTGGGGAGTGTGTGATTTTCAGTCGCGACCTTTTCGAGATGACGAAGGAGTGTCATTTCATCCAAAGCAGGAGGAAGTTTTAATGGTTTTTCTTGAAGGAGCGAGTCGGGAATGGAAGAAAAAAGTTCCGCGACACTTCTCAAACCGATAATCTTGAGCATTCCTTGAATCTCTTCGGGAGTATGCGGGATGTAGCGCATTCTTAGGCGGTTTCTTCCTTGATGTGGGCCTGGTATGATTTGCAGTCCATCAGGTTTTTGAGTTCCTTTGGATCACCAATTTTGATTTTGATCAGCCAGCCTTCTTCGTAACAATCTTCGTTTAATGTTTCCGGATTTTCAACGAGGGGGTCGTTGATTTCAAGGACCGTACCACTCAAAGCCGCATAGAGATCACTCACCGCTTTTACTGATTCCACCACACCAAAGGGCTCTCCTTGTTCCACGGCTTCCCCTTCCGCAGGGAGCTCCAGATAAACAATGTCGCCTAGTTGTTCTTGGGCGTAATCGGTGATTCCTATGGTTGCAATTTCACCATTCACTTTTACCCATTCATGTTCTTTGGTATATTTTAAATCTTCCGGAAATTCCATAATCCCTCCCCTTATTTTCTTTTATAAAAAGGCATTGCGACCACTTCTCCTAGCTTTAGATTCGAGCGGATGTCAATTTTAAATTTTGTTCCGATGGCACTTAAGTGAGTTGGGACGTAACCCAAGCCAATTCCGACACTCAAAGTTGGTGAAAAGGTGCCGCTGGTGACAACCCCGACCGGGTTTTTTTCTTCTACAATGGGATAGCCTTGGCGGGGGATCGCCTTATCTAACATTTTGAAGCCGACAATTTGGCGTTTCAAACCTTCTTCTTTTACTTTTTGGATTGCTTTTTTGCCGATGAAGTCTTTTTTATCAAGTTTAACGACCCATGCGAGGCCTGCTTCCAATGGGTTTGTTTCATCATTAATTTCATGACCGTAAAGACTGAGTCTTGCCTCCAGCCTCAATGTATCTCTTGCCCCCAATCCCGTTGGCTTCGCTCCGGATTTGAGGATCGCTTGCCAAATGAGGGGGGCTTGAGAATTTTTGCAGAAAATTTCGACCCCATCTTCGCCGGTGTAACCGGTCCTTGCAATCCAACAGTCGTTTTGACCGGCAACAGAGCCAATAGCAAAACGAAACGATTTTAGTTCAGAGATTTTTTGATCGCTTAAGCGTTGCATCATTTCAATGGCTTTTGGTCCTTGCAGCGCCAAGAGACAAATTTCATCGCTGATATTTCGTATTGCGTACTGTGTACTGCTTGTTGCGTGCTGTTGAACCCAATTCCAATCCTTTTCAATATTGGCCGCATTGACCACCATCACAAAATGTTCAGCAGTTTTTCGATAAACAAGAATATCATCAACAATTCCCCCATTTGAATGACAAAGAAGGGAATATTGAGCCATGCCGTCGGTCAGTTTGCCAACATCGTTAGCGGTAAGATGATTGAGAAAGGCCAACGCCTCAGAACCCGTAAATTCAAACTCTCCCATATGGCTAACATCGAAGAGGCCGGCATGATTACGAACGGCATTATGTTCTTCCATCACACCGGCATATTGCACCGGCATTTCAAAACCGGCGAAGTCGACGATTTTGGCGCCCAGTTTTATATGTTCTTCATATAAAGGTGTACGTTTAGGCATTTTTGCAAGCCTCCAGAGTATTTTTAAGCAACATCGCGATGGTCATGGGCCCAACGCCGCCCGGCACGGGTGTAATAAAATCGGCTTTCTTTTGGGCCGATTCAAAATCGACATCCCCGACAATTTTTCCATTGGGCAAGCGGTTAATCCCAACATCAATCACCACGGCCCCTTTTTTAATCCAATCTCCTTTAACGAATTCTGGCTTTCCAATCGCAGCCACCACGATGTCCGCCGCGCCGATTTTTTCGGCCAAGTTTTTTGTCTGACTGTGGCACAAAGTCACCGTCGCATCTTTTTGAACCAAGAGACTGGCGGCCGGCCTCCCAACAATAGAAGACCTTCCCACCACACAGGCATCCTTTCCTTTAATGTCAGTTCCTGTACTTTCAACCATCGCAATAACGGCCTGTGGGGTGCAGGGTTTAAGCCCTGGCAAATTGAGATAGAGTTTTCCTAGGTTATTGGGATGCAGACCATCGACATCCTTTTTGGGATGGATGCGGTTTAAAATGGCGTTTGTATCTAAATGTTTAGGCAAAGGAAGCTGGACTAAAATACCATGAACACGCGGGTCCTCGTTTAAAGCTTCAATTTTTTTCAAAAGTCCTGTTTGGGAAATATCGCCAGGGAGTTTTTCCAAAAAATTGGTGATCCCTACCTCATCGCACGCCTTCTTTTTGTTGTTCACATAGATTTGGGATGCCGGATTGTCGCCAACTAAAATAAAGGCTAATCCTGGTTGGATCCCTTTGGCTTTTAATTGTTGCACTTCTTGGGCTGTTTTTTGACGAAACGCCGCGGCTAGTTTTTTCCCATCAATAATTGTGGCCATTGGAGGCCGCTTTGTAGCTTTGAATGAAAAGGGTGTCAATGAAGTCTTGCAATTTTTTCTATTTCATGTAAGTCTCTATTTTGAGACTTTAATGAATTTACATGCACTCCAAAAACAGCTTGGAAGTTTGGGTTTTCCCCTTTTTAATTCGCAGGAGTTAAGGAGGGCGACCGGTATGACTAGAAATGCCATTCGTCTTTGGTTAATCCGTCAGATTAAAATAGGCATTGTTGTTCCTCTCAAAAAGAGGAGGGGTATTTATTGCTTTGCGGATCATCCTCCTCATGTTTGGGTGATTGCGAACATCCTTTATCGACCCTCTTATATTTCTCTTGAAACCGCCTTGTCTTATTATGGAATTTTACCCGAAAGCATTTACACCATCACTTCTGTTTCTACAAAAACCAGTCGATCCTTTAAAGCGATGGGAAAAGAATTTTTGTTTCAGAAGATCAAGAAAGAGGCTTTTTGCGGCTACCAGACGTTATCTATCGATAACAATACTGTTTTGATTGCCGATAAAGAAAAGGCACTCGCCGATTATCTCTACTTCGTTCATCTCGGAAAGAAATCGCTTAATGATCGCCTGAGATGGGAGAAGGTTAATATCCGCAAGGTTTTAGGTTATTTAAAAAAATTTCAAAGACCTGCGTTAACTCAATGGAGCAAACATGTTATCTCAAGAAACCATTAGGCAATGGGCGACTAAATGGCAAACAACGGAACTGAATGTGATGCGGGAGTATTATCAACATCTTTTGTTGTCATCATTGTATCAATTGCCCGTGTCGGAAAAATTGGCTTTTAAAGGAGGAACGGCCCTTCGGATTGCTTTTGGCAGTCCCCGTTTTTCTGAAGATCTCGATTTTACAGCCAATATTACAACTTATCATTTGAACAACTTGTTACATGAGGCAATTGATGCTGTGCGACAGACAGGGATTGAAGTTGTCATTGAAGAGAATAAGTCAACCAGTGGTGGGCATCTGACATTTTGCCAATTTAGAGGCTATGGGCATTCATTGACTGTTTCATGCAATTTTTCCTTTCGGAAGAAGGCTTCCCATGAAGTTGTTTTGATTACAACACCCCTCACCCTTGCTTATCAGTGTTTGATTTTGAATACCGAGGAGCTTGTTTCTGAAAAAATTCAGGCGTTATTAGATCGCAAAAAGCCTCGTGATTTTTTTGATCTCTATTTTCTGTTGCGTCAGCGGAAGGGATTGGCCTCTATTGTTAAGGCAAAAAAACTTCTATTAAGCGCCCTTGAGAATTTGGATGCAAAAAAGATCCAAAAAGAATTGAAATTTTTTCTCCCCGTGAGTCACCAGCGTTTGATCAGTTCTCTTTCGCAGACTTTAGGACAAGAACTGGCCGCTCTTTAATTCTATTCTGAAGGTTCCAAAATGCACTCGCCTTCTTGAGCGGAGATCGGGTCGGAGAAATCGGAACTTGTTACTTGCGCGCGAAAAACAAATGTTGTTTTTTCAGTGACACTGCTGGGCAAGTTCATTTTGAATTTCAAAGGAGTGGAATCAGAATCGGCAGACAAACTTTCAACGGGGCAGCTCATTTTTTCTTCGCCCAACGTGCTGCAAGCAGGGTCTTTTGTATTAATGGTGGCCGAAGAGGGGTGGATGGCTAAGAGTGTCACTTGCTCATAAGTTCTGCTTCCCCTGTTTTGAATTTTGATTTCCCAATCGAGGGTATTTTGGCCAGCAGGGGGGCAAGTAATCGACTGCAAGACTTGCAATTGAGGGTGCGCTTTTAATTCAATTTCAAAAGGATTCAGTTCAAAAGTTTTGCCGTCAGGACAAAGAGCTTCCGGTGAAATTTTTACTATGGATGTTCCAAGCGGTATATTTTCTTTGACTTTGAGTTGCAATTTGACGGAGCTAGCTTCCATTGCCTGAGCAAAATTGACTCGACCGATGCTTGGATCGACATTGATGTTGGGATCTTCTGATGCGCTGACTTCCAAACTATCAGGGACAAAAAGCGATTTTAAAACGCAACCTGCCGGAACCGCTATATCAATGGAAAAAGGGTCTCCCGGTTTGTGTGTTTGTTTCAAACGGGGAGGCATATTGGCAATATCTGCCTGATAGTCTAGTGCTACTGGCACATGGAGTGTGAAGTTTGAGCTAGAAATATCTTCACAGACAACACCCGAAGATTTCTTCGGAGCTTTGGGAGGCGGTGGTGGGGGAGGTGGAGTCTTCTCTTTTTTGCAATCACTAGAGCAATTATCTCCTGAAGCTTTATTTCCATCATCACACTCTTCCCCAGTCTCTACTACATTGTTGCCGCAAGTGGTGGTTGCAGCGGTGTTGCTAGGAGGCGTTGTGGAAGCTACTTCCTTGGCAGTCAAAGATTTTGCAGCAGGCGGTTCTGCAACCCCAATGTTTGGATTCATCGGTGACGGGACACTATTGGGTGGGAGTGATCCACTTGCTAGTTGATTCGAAAGACTTTCACTCAAACCTGGTTCTTCCACCTCCACACAATAATAACCTGGCCCTTTGCTAGAGACAGCAAATTGCCCCTGAGCATCCGTTTTGGCTTTGGCTATCAGTGTTTTTACATTGGTGCGGTTATCTTCTTGGGTTACTTTTACGGTGACGTTGGTGAGGGTTTTTTCGTTGTCATCTTTTGTTCCATTGTCGTTGGCATCTAAAAAGACCGAACCTTTAATCTGGCCAGAACAGGCGGTTAGGAGGCTTAATAGAAAAACTGCTAAAAGATTTTTTCTCATTCTCTACAACTATACTAGCGCAAGAAGGGTCTGGAAATCAAATTTTTCTTGATTTTGCGGGTGACGGGGTATAGGCAAGCCACTGTGGGGAGAGAAAGGTAGATATTATGGCTCTCCTTCGTGTTGCCATTTTTCTTGTTCTAAGCTTTTTAACGGTTAGCTGCACTCCCGCCGTAAACGAACCAAGTAATCTCACTCCCAACATTACTCTTCCCGAAGCCAATATTACAGACGATGGCAATCTTTCTATTTCCAAAGAGGCCCTCGACAAAGAATTTTTGCTCCAAGCCTCTTTTATCAATCAAGAAGGAAATGTTTATGGTTCTCCAACCTCATGGGGGACACAGAGCCGCATTGTCTTTTTTACAAAAAACAACGGCTCCCTTTTCATGATGGAATCGACCAAAGGTTTTCTTGCCAGTGAGGAGCTCCCTGCAAGTCGTATTCTGGCTGAATTCAAGATCGTTGAAGAAAAAGAAGATAAATTAGTTTTTGATTTCAATGAAGGGATGAAAAAAATATTTCTTGTGGGGGATTGGTTTGGTTCCGATTTTGGCGATTATCCAAACTACCAATGGGCCGTCAAAGTGGATCATTCGTTTTTAAAAGAGGTCACAAAACAAACCGAACGGATTTTAATTCGACAAATTACGCAGGTTCATTATTGGGATGTTGTATTTCCAATCGAAGTTGTCTATTATTTGCAACCCTACAATCCCGATCCTTCTTTCCAAGCGACCTTGACACCTGGTTTTGAAAAGATGGGATTTTTTGAGGCTAACCCCCAAGTCAGGCCCGAGCTTGGAGGCTTTAAAAACTACATTACCAAATGGAATTTGGCCAAGCCGGTTGTTTATCATATCTCTCACAATACACCTAAAGAGTATGTGGACGCGGTCAAAGAAGGAGTCCTTTATTGGAACAAGGCTTTGGGTGGAGAAGTCCTTCAAGTCAAAATGGCACCAGAGGGAATCACGGCACCCAATCCAGACTACAACATCATCCAGTGGGTTACCAATCATTCTGCGGGACTTGCCTATGCCGATGCGCAAATGGATCCCAGGACCGGAGAAATTCTTCACGCTCAAATTTATCTGATGAGTGGGTGGGCAGTGCAACCCTTAGATGAGCTCTTGGCGCAAGCTGCTGTCGAAGATAACAAAGACTCAAAAGCTGCTAAGGAAAAATTTCCATTGCAGTTGAAAGGTTTTTCATCCGGTTCGCTTTGCCAGTATCCTCAATTTAAAAATCTGCTTGAATTGGTTTCCCTTGAAAATGGCGACAAAAAAATTCCTCTCAAATTATCTCAAGATTTGATCAGATTGATTGCTGCCCATGAGGTTGGACACACACTGGGACTGCGTCACAATTTTGCCGGTTCTGTCGGCTCTGAAATGACCCCCGCTGAAATCGGCAAAATTTTTAAGGACTATTTGAAAACAGGAGAAGTCCATAATCTCGAACGATCTTCTTCCAGTGTCATGGATTATTTATCTCTGGAGGCAGACATTTTGGCTGGCGCTTACATCGCGCAAGAGGATTCCAAGCCTCTTGCTTATGATGAAATGGCGCTTCGTTGGTCCTACTTTAATGAGACTACAAAAAAGAGTTTATCGGAGGTTCTCTTTTGCACCGACAGTGATTTGGGGTGGTGGTCCGCGATGTATGAAGACTGCAAACCCGGGGATCGTAACCCTTCGTCTCTCAATGCTGCCTTTGATTTTGAACAAGCCGTTTTAGATTTACCTCGTTTAGTCGCCTGGCATTATCTAACCACCAAGACTTATTTTGATCCCAAATGGAGAAAACCGGTTGAAGAAGTGGGCCTTGATGCCGGTGTTTATACAGCCTACACGACCTATCCTTTAACTGATTTCTTGAGATCTCTCAAAAGCGATACCCATTTTTTACTCATTGAAAAATCATTTCCAAACATTACCGATGTGAACGAAAAGGACGTTCAAGAGGCGGCAAACAAATGGCTCGATAAAATCATTCGCTCTGCCGGGGGTGTTCAAAAACTGCTTTCCTTGATTGATACGCACAAAGTTTATGAGGAAGCCAAAAAGTATCAGACAGAATTTGAGGCCATTGTCGATCGCTTAAGCTTTAGGGAAGGGACAACGGCCTTGGGTGAATCCTATACTTTTTCCAATGCAGAAATTGCAAAAATGAAAAAAGCAGCCAAGCCCTTTTTTGAATTGCTGCAAGAAAAGCTGATTCGAAGGATTACGGAGGTTTTGGCTCAAGGAGGAGGGGGTTATTGGCCAGCGACGCCGGTCGCAGAATCAGTAGGGCCAATTTCGCTATACCCTAAGAAGGACTCCACTATTTATAGATCTCTTGAAAGCTTAGATGGTCTTGAAGAGACATTGGGTAACTGGGCGGAGTTCATCATTACCGATGAAGCGGAAAAAAAGCCTACTTTTGATGGGGATCATCGATTGCTTGCAACCGATATTTTGCGACCGAATCAAGGCTCTAATGAAGATTGGCAAAAGGCAAACCGCGAAAGAGTGTTGCAAATATTGCTCGCTAAGTTAAAACAACGCTTCGGTGCTCCCATCGATCAGATTGATCCCGAACAATTATCAAAAGAAGAGCGCAAGGCCTTCGAGTTGGAGTTAAGCATTGTTCAGGCCCTTCAATTGGAGACAGAAAAGCCAATTCCGCCACAGAGTTGACATTCAGTTAAAAATCATTACTGTTTCGCCGTCATGACACTGGCTGACTATCTCACCATCTTGCGTTTGGTGTTAGTCCCTTTCTTTTTGTTGAGTTTTATTCAAGGTAACACCATGCAGGCCTTTGTCTTATTTGCCATTGCGGGGGGAACCGATCTCGTGGATGGGACTATTGCCAGACTTCTCAAACGTCAAACCAAAATTGGGGCCTTTTTAGATCCGATTGCCGATAAGGCTTTGATGGCCGCCGCGTTTACTTGCCTTTTTATTTTAAAGGTTTTTCCCATTTGGTATTTTTTGCTGGTGGTGGGGCGTGATGCTTTGATTTTGTTGGGTCTTGGGCTTTTTAAATTCAAAAAAATCGATGTCCAGTTGGTACCTGTCCTTTCCAGCAAACTAGCAACCTTGTTTAATATTATCACCGTTGTCTTTGGCTTTTTGTCTTATCTCTACCCCAATGCTTTTTTCCTAAAACAGCCTCTGAGCGTTTGGTTTCAAGTATCGATGACCATTGCTGCTTTTTTGGTGATTATGAGTTCTGTTCAATATAGCTGGGCCGGATGGAGAATATGGCGCGGGCCAAATACAAAATAGTCTTAAGCGATCTTCATCTGGGTTTCGGACCCTTCAATCCCGATGGGAGCAGAAATCTTTTAGAAGAATTTCATTATGACAATCAGTTTGCTGAACTATTGGATTATTATTGTTCAGGCACCACTGCAAAGGCCGAAGTCGAGTTGATTTTAAATGGAGATATCATCAACCATCTTCACGCCACCTCTGAAGATCCGATGGCCGATACGCTCACCGAGACCGTAGCGCTGGAAAGAACCCAATCCATTATCGACGGACACCCCAAATTTTTTGATGCCTTGTCAAAATTTGCCAACAGTCCCCATCGCTCCATTGTCTATTTAATGGGCAATCACGATATCGGGATTGCTTGGGCAAAGGTCCAGCAATTGCTCAAAAACAGAGTCCATCCAGGTTTGCGCTTTTTTCTCGATTGTTATGAGAGTGATGGTGTTTATGTGGAGCATGGCAATCGTTTCTTGGCCGATAACCGGGTTGATTTGGACAATCTTTTTTGGACAAAAGGCCAACAGGAGCCGGTTCTCAAAATGCCTTGGGGTTGTTTTTTTGTGATTCATTTTATCAACCCGTTGAAAAAAGAGAGGCCCTATATCGGCAAAGTCTATCCTTTTAAATATTATTTGCGATGGGCGATTATCCACGACACATTTTTTGCGATCAAAACAATTGCTCATCTCGCTCTTTATTTTTTGAAAATCAATTTTGTGAGGGATCCGAAACGGAGTTTTTCCCTATTGGACACTTGGAAAATTCTTCGCGAATTTTCCTTTCCCATTATGCTCGATAAAGAGGCCAAGAAGGTTTTAGACAGTAAACCTTCTTTGAGGTTTGTCAGTTTTGGTCACACCCATCATCCAAGGTATCGCCAATTTGCTCCGGGTAAAGAATACATCAATACAGGAAGTTGGAGCGAATTGATTGGACTTGATGTCGGCAGTTTTGGCCACCAATTGAGACTGGCCTTTGCGGAAGTTTTCATCGATGAAGATGGAACTCTTCGCTCTTCGTTAAAAAAGTGGAGGGGTGTTTATCGGGAGTTCGAAGAGTTTTTCTAGGCTTCT
This sequence comes from Deltaproteobacteria bacterium RIFCSPHIGHO2_01_FULL_43_49, assembly GCA_001798075.1. Taxonomy (GTDB): domain Bacteria; phylum UBA10199; class UBA10199; order SPLOWO2-01-44-7; family SPLOWO2-01-44-7; genus SPLOWO2-01-44-7. The sequence goes on from MGRG01000008.1 coordinate 462,276, forward strand.
GTCACGGCCGAAAAGGTTAGTCCTTTTTGGGTTGAAGTCGCTGACTTTTCTGCCCCGTCCGATTCGTCATAAACAGGGATTTCCTCTCCTTTGTTTGCCTCATCGGGGAGACTTTTTAAATAACTTTTCAATTCTTCTTTCGACAATTTTCCTTCTCGCAGGGCTCTTTCGCGGGTACGGTAATCAAATTTTGGTTCACCAGGTTGCGTTTTCATCGATTTTTATCTGCTCGTTTTTTCTATCTGCGTTAAAATCTTTCCATTTTTGAAGATGCGGACATCTCCAGAGGACTCGGAGATAACAAAAGCCACCGCGTTGGTCAAGTTGGTAATACCTGCCGCAGCGAGATGGCGAGAGCCGAGACCTCTTGGAAGATTTTCTTCTTCACTGGCGGCTCCGAGGTAGCAGCCGGCAGTCAAAATGATCCCATCTCCATCAACAATAAAGGCCCCATCAAGGCCGGCAAATTCCCGGATGGTTTCTTTGAGGGCAGGAGAGAGAAGATTGCGCTCTTCCTCGTCATAGCCCTTGAAAGGGTTGATAATCATCTGTTTGGTCAGAGGGAGCACTTTTTCAGGATCACCCACAACAAAAATAGTGCCGATCGGTTTTCCTTCCCTTCCTTTTTCGGCCAGCTCCATACAAAGATGGAGGACTGCCTGAAAAACCTCTGGCTGGACACTTTCGCCAATTCCAATCAAACCTTTGCTCATCACGATTTCGGATTCTCTCGCCGTATCGAGAATTTGAATGTGATCTAATAATCCCAGATCCGCAGGGCCGACAACACAAACTGCTTTGTCGCCCGGTTCAAGGTAATCTAGGGAGAGAGCCATGGTGGTAGCCAGTTTGATGACACTCATTCGGCTTAAATGAATTTTGGGGAGAGGGATAATAGCCTTGCAATGCTGCTGAAGAGCATCTTTTTCATCACCGTTTGCATCTATTTTTTTCTTTCGACTTAAGAGATAGAGGTCCAGTTTTTTGCTAAACCGCTCTTCAAAGTGAAGATCTTCTAGCGGATCGGCATAAATCATCACCGCTTTTGCCTTGATTTTGGTTGCCAATTGAAAAGCCGTTTTGATCATGTAGGTGTTCGCCGATTTCATCGATTGTCCAATAACGAATTCTTTCTTCAAAGTCCAACTTTAAAAACAAATCCTAAATTCTAAACACTAAACTCTAAACAAATCCAAAATTCTAATGACCAAAATTTCAAACAAGATTGTTTGGGTCATTTGGATTTGGGGCATTAGAGTTTGTTTAGGATTTAGATATTAGGATTTAGGATTTTTCAATGTTGATTGAATCTTGAAACTATGTCAGAAAGTTCGCATGCGTTATTCTCAAATGTTGATCCCAACCTTGCGTGAGGCTCCATCCGATGCCGAGGTGGTCAGTCACAAGTTGATGATCCGGGCGGGGCTGATTAGGCAATTGGCTCGGGGCATCTATGACTATTTGCCTTTGGGTTTGAAGGTTTTACGAAAAATTGAACAAATCACACGAGAGGAGTTGAATCGGGCCGGTTGTCAGGAAGTGTTGCTTCCCGTGATTATTCCGGCTGAATTGTGGCAAGAAACAGGGCGTTGGGGTTTTTATGGCAAGGAGTTGCTCAGGCTCAAAGATCGCAACGAAAGGGATTTTTGTTTTGGCCCCACTCAAGAAGAGATCATTACCGATTTGGTCAGAAGGGAGATTCGTTCTTATAAGGAACTCCCTAAGAATTTTTATCAAATTCATACTAAATTTAGGGATGAAATCCGGCCCCGTTTTGGCTTGATGCGCGCGCGCGAATTTATCATGAAAGATGGCTATTCCTTTCATGCAACCGAAAAGAGTCTGAACGAACATTATGAATTGATGCGAAAAACTTATGTCCGAATTTTTGAACGATGCGGATTGCGTACCAAAGTGGTGGAGGCAGACACGGGGGCCATTGGTGGTTCCTCTTCCCATGAAGTAGTTGTCCTTGCTGAGACTGGCGAAAGCGAGGTCGCTTTTTGTGATGCTTGCGATTACTCAGCCAATTTGGAGATGGCTTCTTCAAAAACAGCAAAGGGAGAAAAAAAACGCTCCGGCTCTTCAAAATGTAGGGAGATTAAAACCCCTGGGCTAAAAACTGTTGAAGAGGTGGCGGCATTTTTAAAGGTCAAGCGAGCGCAGATGATCAAGACGCTGGTTTATTTGCGCGATGGGGGAATTGTTGTTGGTCTCATTGCCGGTGAGCATGAAATCAATGAAGTGAAACTCAAAAATGCTTGCAACGCCCGATTTTTGACGATGGCGGATGCGGCTACGGTTAAAGAATTGACGGGGGCGGAAGTCGGTTTTGCAGGCCCCGTTGGTTTAAAGAAAAAAACTTCGTTAGGCCCTGTTCAAGTTTTTGCCGACTTTTCCATTCAGTCCATCGACGATGGAGTCACCGGTGCCAACAAGACCGATTATCATTTAACCGGTGTTGTGCCGGATGTCGATTTTACCCCCGATCAATATCTTGATTTACGTTTGGTCAAAGAGGGAGATTCTTGCGGCCGCTGTGAGAAAGGGCGATTGCAAATCAAGCGCGGTATAGAAGTGGGGCATATTTTTAAACTCGGGACAAAATATTCCAAATCGATGAATGCGATGTTTTTGGATGAATCGGGAACCAAACAACCATTTATCATGGGAACCTATGGCATTGGCATTGGAAGAACCGCCGCGGCTGCTATTGAACAAAATAATGATGATAAAGGAATTATCTGGCCACTTCCTATTGCCCCTTTTCAAGTCGAAATCATTTCACTCAATCAAGATGACGAGGTGATCAAAACGGCCGAAAAAATTTACGATGAATTGTTGGCGCAAGGAATAGAAGTGCTTTATGACGACCGTGACGAAAGGGCCGGTGTGAAATTGACCGATGCCGAGTTGATAGGGATTCCTCATTTTGTGATGGTTGGGAGCAGAGGTGTTAAAGATAAAGTGGTTGAACTCAAAGCCCGCAAAAATGGCGACATCAAAAAACTAGCCTTCAAAGATGTCTCCAACGTAGTCAAAAAACTCTGCCAAATTTAGTGTTGAAAATGACGGGCTCCGTTGGTGGTGGGTCCTGTCCCTCCGTGTTTCTGTGGGGGCCCCTAACTAAACCCCACAGCAAACACTCCGGGCCACCCACCACATAAGCTTTTACCTTCATAATTCCACTGAGGAGTAAAGACCCCGAATTGGGGCCTTTTCCTATCGTTTATATACGATCGCCGTATAACGCATATTTAAAAATATAAGTAAAATCATGAAGTTAGATTCAATATGCCAGTTCTTACTTTTGGCAGAGGGTTTGCAATCTTAAGTGGCGAGGGGATGGTTAAATATATGAGAGACACTAAAAAAGACAAAATAGAACGCAGCTTTATGATGATTGAGCCTTTGGCCAACTCCGCAGTGGAGCATGCCAGTGGTGGGAATGAAAACCCGATTCTTCAATTGCAGCTCACCATGGCAACCAGCTCGATTAATCATGAATATGCCAGAATAGAGTTTGAAGATACGGAAAACCATGATCGCAAAGAAGAGTTGTTGGAATATATGGGGAGCTGCCGTCAGAAATATTTTGAAGCGCGTGAACAATTAGCCGGTCATGATCCTTCAGCGTTGCAAGAATTCGAAGCCGATTTGTTGCAACAGAAGCTGGAAACACTGAATCGGTTCCAGGCCTGATTTTACATAGAACGTGGAACTTAGAACATAGAACGCAGTTTTTAAATAGCCCTTATCCCTAACCCTCCTTTCCTAGGGGAGCCGTCGTAAGACCTGCTCCCCTTTTTTTTAGCGGAATGTTGATAAAGGCCCACCTACTTCGTTGGCCTCCTCAAAAAATCCTCACATACCGTCAAAGGTATGCTCCGGTTTTTCTCGTCGGCCTGCCTCGCATCTGGACCTTTCTGAACATTCCGCAGCCAGAGCCTTGTCCTAAGCAACTTTTTTGGGGTTTTGCCGAAGATAGGTAAGAGAGGGTCTGGGCATGGGTTTGACAACAATTCTTTTAAGTCCTGCCTTGCAGATGGCTGTGGGGGAGACAGCCCGTAACCTGCTTGCCTATGATTTGGCTACCCTTAAAGCATTTGGCAATGAGGCGGGTTTAGGACTGATTCTTGGAGAGGCAAGTGAGGTTCCTGGGGTCGATTCCAACGATTTATTGCAAAAAGCCCATGCGATTGTAGCGGCGGTAAGGGAAGGTCGGTTGAACCAAGCCAGTGCCATTCGAGCCGATTTAGTGGGAGAGTTTAGAAGATTATTAGCTTCAAGTAGGCTTTTTGCAGCCAAACCAGAAAGCCTCCTACCACCTCTGCAAGATAATGGCGCTACCCAAGAGTCCAATGAGCTAGAAGTCACAACGATTAGTCCCAAGGATTTTTTTAGTTTAGTGGAGAAAGAATTCGGAAGGGTTCGAGCGCGGTACCAAAAAATTGAAGCAAGCTTAAATCCTGCGGTTAGAGGAGGCTACCTTGCAGAGATGAAATCTATCGAAAAACGGATAGAATTTTGGCGGTCAGAGATCGAAAATCTTAAAATCCAGCATGGCAAAGAGAAAGATCAATATAGAGAAGATATTATTTTGGGAGAGAGGATTTTATTGGACCGTGTTTTGAATTTGGGGGCCTCTGTTTATTCGGAGCCTGTCGAAGAAAAATTCCTGGCGGGAGTTGGGCTTAGGACTCAGATTGCGGTTCCTATTCCTTCCCCGAAAATTCCCAGAAAAAGAGGGGAAAAAGGAAATATCCTTGAGGCACTCGTGAACCATGATGTTGGGTATGGAAGGGCCCTTCGTTTAAGGCCTCATCAAGTCCTGGTCCTCAATAAAATAAAGGGTTTGTTAAAGATGCGAGAGGAACAGTTAAAGGATAGCGAGAAATTACCTGAAAATTTACTGGTTGGAACCATTACGATGCCAACGGGTGGTGGCAAAACCCGCGTCATGGTTGCTAGTTTTGCTGCCGACATCGAGCTGGGATTTTTTAAGCTGGGGGACAAATTCATTATTTTGAATCACACGGAGCAGATCCATGAGCAAAATCTCAAAGTCGTCCGTTTATTGAGCTCTTATTTTAAACGGAGGTTTGGAAGGAGGCTTCGGGTGACCGAATACAAGGCCGAAGATAAAAATTTGCGAGGAGATGTTGTGGTGGTCAACATTCCTTCGGTCAACACTTTAGAAAGGAGAGAGCGCTTTGAAAAGGAACTTAGAAAGGCTCTAGCTGAGAAGGGGAAACTAACGATGGTTGCCGTCGATGAAATTCATCATTTGGAGATGGCTACCGGAAAGAGCAAGGAGAGTTGGAAAGAAATTATAAGGACCTTGCGGGGAATTTCTCCCAATTTTTATCGAATTGGTTTTACCGCAACCCCTACCGGAAATGAGGGTCCCTACATTGCCAGGATTTCAGAGATGGCCTTGATGCAATCAGGGGTTACCCCTAGAACGTACCTTGCAAAAGTAGGTGGCATCGATTTAAGCCAACTAAAAATTAGTCAGTACGCAAAAGATTTTCAAACCAAAGAGTTGGTCAGCACGTTATTGGATTATCCAGAAAGAAACCAAAGACTCTTTGAAACCTTAGAAAGAAATGGATTAAGAAGACTGGATAAAAGTCCAAGTGGAAAAGAGCGCCTGGAAGCCGTCTTAACTTTCGCTGCAGATTTGCGCCACGCCAAGATGATGGCCAATGACTATGTCCACTATTTTGGCCAAGAAGGAGAAGGATTGCGTGGAAGAGATCTAACGATACTTGGCGAAGATAGGGGGCGCATCCGGCCTGGGGAATTTAATAAAGTGTTGGAGGCTTATCACAAGGGGGAAGTCGATGGCATCGTTGTGATTGTTTCAGGAGAGACCAGAAAAGAGATTCGCGAACAAATCCTTACCGCTGTTGAGAAGGGAGAGATCGAAGCGGTCTTCAATGTGGATGTGTGGCTAGAGGGGGCCGACTTATATATGTTTACCCATCTTTTGGGAAGCAGACCCACTTTTTCACGATTTAAAAAAGCTCAGGAAAGAGGACGTTTAAACAGGAGGGGTCCCAAGGAGGTGAGCCACAAAGGCGAATTGTTGTCTGATAAGCCAAAAATTATTTTTGATATTGTTGATCGTTATCAGAGCGTGGATCGCTCTTTGATGCTCTATGGGAATTTGATGGGAGTTGTCGGACATGCCCACGTAAAGTTAGGAGAGTTATTTGATGCGATGTCTGGCCAAATTGTTTCTGAAATTGATCGAGAAGGAAGAAAGGTCGAACACAAGGACTTGGGAGAATTACTGGCAACCAAACGAAAGGTGGAGAAGCCCGCCGCAGAGGAGTTACAAAAACCACTAGTCGCAAAGTTATGGGAGATCTTGGAGGATCGATATGGTGGGGATGTCGAGATGATGGCGATGGATTTGGGGCTTCCCGTTGAAGAGATGCAAGAAATTTTACAAGGCAAAGGCTGGATCAATACGAGATGGTTTTTGAGAAGGCTTGCAACACTTTTGTATCAAGATCGAGAGGTTTTTGTTGATCTCTACAATGAAGAGCAGGGGTTGAGAGACGAGAGGGTTACCGAGGAGGATATCGCCATTTTGAAGGGGGCACTGGCAGTCTATGAGAAATGGGAGGGTGCAATCACCACAACTAAAATCATCAAAGGTAATATCGGGTTGGGAGAGATGAGCGCTGAGATAACAAATTCAGCCTATAGAAGCCTATATCTAGGGACGCTGGGGGATACTGCTTGGAGAGGCCTATGGCGAGGGCTTGCGTTATATTTTGGAGTTAGAGGCCAGGAATTGGGGCAAAGGCAAAGGGAAACCAAAGAATGGTTTCAAAAACTTCATGGGTATCTTTTTGAGCGTGAGGGGTGGCAAGAGGAAGCCAAAACAGCCCAGGGAAAATTCCTTTTGACTGCCAGGGAAGGGGTGGCTCTCAAATTTGCTGGCAAAGTGTCAACGCGAACTGGGCTTGATGGGGTGTTTGTGCAAGCGCTTGGTAGTCCTTTAATCCGTTGGCTGAGTGGAAAAAAAATTTCTTTTGGTGAACATCATAATATTTCACCTCGAGATTTTTATAACCAAGTTAGGAATTTATTGTTGAGTTTTGGCAAAAGTGCAAGGGAAGTGGACCAACTGATTCTAGAGGCTGTGTTTGAGCAAAAAAAATGGAAAAGAGAGGCTTTGACGCCAAAGGAGAAACTTCTTTTAACTGCCAGAGAATTGATGGTCTTGGAATTTGGTGGCAGGTTGCCAAAATATCCAGATATTCCAGGAGTGCCAATCAAAACGCTCGGAAAACCATTAGATCGCTGGATAAATGGAGAAGAAATTCATTATTCGGGGAAACTTCCCCCATACAGATTTTATGGTCAGTTAAGAAGCTTACTGGTTGGGTTGGGTAAAGATGTTAAGGAAGTGGACACATTGATTCAAGAGACTGTGTTTGAAGAAAGGAAGTGGGAAAAGGAGGACAAAACCGCAGAAGGGTTATTAAGATTGGCGGCTAGACAAGGTGTCGCCTTGCACTTTGGCGGCAAATTACCCACACACACCGGTATCCCAGGTTTGACTCGACAAAATGAAGGCGTGAGTCTTTTAAGTGAGTGGTTAAAGGGAAAAGGGATGAAAATGCTTGTCGGTGGACGGGTCTCTCCAAAGAAGTTTTATAACCAGGTTAAAAGCTTGCTGGTTGGTCTTGGAAAAAAGAGAGAAGAGGTCGATTTTTTGGTTTTGAATGCCGTTTTTGAACAAGAGGGTTGGGAAAGGACGGCAGAGACAGCCCAAGAGAAGCTCCTACTCGCCGCAAGAGAACTGATGGCCTTGGAATTTGGTGGCAGGTTTCCTGGTGAGAGGATGGGTATCGACGGAGTTTCTAGTCAATATGCCGGCAGACCTTTAACTCGTTGGCTACATGGAGAAAAAATTATTTTTAAACGAGGCTCTATTGTAGCTAAGAGTTTTTATTCTCAAGTCAAGAGTTTATTACTGGGTTTGGGGCGAGATCGGTCGGAAGTTGATGAATTAATCGAGGCTGCTATCTTTGAAGAGAATGGGTGGGAAAGAAAGGACCCTTCAAACGCCAGAGAAAGACTTTTGCTTGAGGCGAGGAGATCAGTGACAAGAAATTTTGGAGGGAAATTACCCACATTAACGAATATAAAAGGGATCTCTTTACAAGAAAAGGATACAGCTTTAACTCTCTGGTTAAATGGCAAGAAAGTGCAACACAATTATGTCCTTTTCACCCAAATCCGCGCCTTGTTGATCCACGAAGGGTTTATTACTCCCCACGAAGCCGATCGGTTGATTCAAGAAGCTCAAGCTGAAACTACCAAAAAATAACATTTTAAATAATTGCCCTCGGGGAAGTTAGGGAAGGCTGGATGATCAAGGGCGGCACCTGCTTGGGAAATCACCTCTAATTTGACATTCGCATCTTCAGAAGCGTCGCTCAGCATATTTTCAAATTCCTCTCTGGAGAAATGATAAGAACAAGAAGAACTCATCAACAATCCCTTTGGTTTTAGAAGTTTCATCGCTCTTAAGTTAATTTCTTTATAGCCTCGAAAACCTTGGAGTTTCTCACCCGTGTTTTTTACAAATGCTGGTGGATCCAAGTTAATGACGTCAAAATGTTTTCCTTGTCTGTCGGCATTTTTTAAGAAATCAAAGGCATCACAAACCTCAACCTTGATTTTGGTTTCCAAACCATTGCGCTTGGCATTTTCTAAAATTCTTTCAGCAGATTTTTTGGAGCTTTCAACACAAAGCACCGTTTCCGCTTTTTTTGCCATATGACAAGCGAACCATCCTTCGTAAGAAAAAACATCCAACACTTTTCCAGAAGCTTGGAAACCTGCCTGAATGCGATTGTCTCTTTGATCTAAAAAAGCCCCCGTTTTTTGTCCCTCCCAAAGATCGACAACAAATTTTAATCCATTTTCTTCGATGACGGTCTGTTTTGGGACCTCTCCGGCAACACATTGTTTAATGGAAGGAAGCTGCTCCTTTTTTCTAATGGGCGCATCGTTTCTTTCTAAAATGCCTTCCGCCTCAACCATTTTTTTGAGAAGATCAAAAATATCCTCTTTATATTTTTCCATCCCAGCACTCAAAGTTTGCACAACGAGATAAGAGCCATAAGCATCAACAATCAACGACGGCAAGCCATCGGCCTCTGCAAAGATAAGGCGTTTGGCGTTCGAAGGGATTTTGAGTTCTCGTCTTTTTTCTAAGGCTTGATGGATTTTTGTCTCCCACCATTTTCGGTTAATTTCTTCTTCTTTTTTCGTCAAAATTCTTAAGGCGATTTGGGACACCGGTGAATAGAGGGCTCGTGCTAAAAATTCATTTTGGGAACCTCTTATCGAAACAAGGCCAGGTTCATTGGTTTCTTTTGAAGTGATGTCGGAGGCATAAATCCAGGGATGCCCGGTTTGAAACCAGTTGAACCCCTTTTTTGTGATGGTAATGCAGGGATACATTGTTTATAAACCATAGCAGAATGGCTGCTTCGAACAAAGAAATTCTTGTCGGTAGAAATGCCGTCCATGAAGTTTTGAAAGCTGGAAAAAGAAAAGTCTGGCGCATTTTTTGGGCTGTGAAATCCAATGATGAAAAATCCAACCAATTGGCTGAGTTGATCCGATCCAAATCGATTCCTTTGACACAAACAACGTTAGAAAAAATAACTCAGTGGAGTGGATCGAATGATCATCAAGGAATTGCTGCAGAAGTTGCCCCTTTCGAATATGCGGAATTAGGGGCGGTGGTGAAAGCCGCCAAGGCTAATCAGAAAGGCGGCTTTTTACTTTTATTAGACGAGATTCAAGATCCGCATAATGTGGGGGCGTTGATCCGGACAGCCCATTTGTGTGGGGCCGATGGTTTGGTTCTTTTAAAACACCGCCAGGCTTTAATCACCCCTTCTGTTTGTAAGGCAGCAAGTGGGGCTCAAGAATACCTTTCAATTGTTCAAGAAGTAAATTTAGTAAATGTGATTAACTATTTAAAAAATAATGATTTTTCAGTTTGGGGTGCTTCAGGGAAAGGGGACGTTCCCCTCTATAAAACGGAGCCTCAATTTCCCTTGGCGCTTGTTTTGGGGGGGGAGGGAAAAGGCTTAAGAAGGCTCACTAAAGAAAACTGTGACGTTTTAGTAACCATCCCCATGGAAGGCCAAATTGACTCTTTCAATGTCTCGGTTGCGGGTGGGATTTTTATGGCTGAAATCATGAGAAATAAGCTTTTAAGTTCTTGACAACCTTAGAGAAATTCCATACGTAAGATCAAATTTTTTTAAAGAGGGGAAAAGGGGCAGGCTCGTCTCTCATTTCAAATAAAAATTTTTTGAATCATGCGAAATGAAGGAGTGTTTCTCCGTTTTTAAGTGGGTAAAGGAATCGCCGGCGTAGCTCAGTTGGTAGAGCAACTGATTTGTAATCAGTAGGTCGGGGGTTCGATTCCCTTCGCCGGCTCAAGGCTATGGAATTGATTGAACAAGTTAAAGAATTGTATACGAGAGGTTATGCAGTTCGTGAAGTTGCCAATGAATTGGGAATTTCCATTGATCGTGTCTACAAGTTGATGCGACGAAAAAAAATTCCTCGGCGCAATCCTAAGGACGCTAATGAAGCAGCATTTTTGAGAAGACCTGCTTCATTTAAACCAGTGTTCATTGAAAATCAGGGGCAGGAAGTTTTAAAAGCGTTGGGGGTTGCTCTTTATTGGGCTGAAGGAGCAAAAACGGGGGCTGGAGTCGATTTCGCAAATAGTGATCCAAGAATGGTGAAACTTTTTTTGCAGTTTTTGAGGGAAGTTTGTGGTGTTCGAGAATCGAAATTGACAATTTATCTCTATTGTTATCCGCAACATGATGTGAATGTGTTAAAAAAATATTGGGCTGACATTACAAATATTCCAACAATACGTTTTACCAAGCCCTATGTTCGAAAGGATGCAGGTGGAAAAGTCGGTCAGAAATTAAATTATGGTTTGGTTCATGTGAGATATTACGACAAGAAATTATTGATGAAGCTTTGCCAATGGGCTGGTGAGTATTGTACAAATTTTGTAGAGGAGAGGTACTCAAGCGGCCAACGAGGTCGCGCTGTAAACGCGATGTCTTCGGACTACGAAGGTTCGAATCCTTCCCTCTCCACGCGGGAGTAGCTTAATGGTAAAGTTCCAGATTTCCAATCTGGCCACGAGGGTTCGATTCCCTTCTCCCGCTCTGTATGTGATGCAAAAAGAATGAGCCAGGTGGCCATTGTTTTTGCATCACCTCGCCGAGATAGCTCAGTTGGCAGAGCATCTCCATGGTAAGGAGAAGGTCCGGGGTTCGATTCCCCGTCTCGGCTCAGGACAGTGAGCAAAGCGAACGTGAGGGGGAGGCTCCAGCGGCTTTGCCGGTGGAGAGGGCGACGCGAGCCCCTATAATTGAAATGAAAAAATTATTTTTAACAATTTTTGCTTCTATGATTGGAATCAGCAGTGTTGTTTTTGCGGCAACGTCCGTTTCCCCTTTGGATCTCAAGCTCAAACCCGATTTTGAAAAACAGCTTGAGTGCAACTGGTCGATGAAAAAATCGTTAAGGGTTTGGGTAGGGGCCATTGAGGATATCAGGCAAGAAAAAGAGGTCGGAGTTTTAGTCTTGAAAGAGGAATCGGTTCCACTCACCTCTACAAGGCCTGTGGCTGAAATTTTAAAGGAAGCGATCGAAAGAGGTTTGAAAAAATGTGGTTACACCTTGGCGGTGAACAAGAATCAGTCTGATGTTGTTGTTAAAGGATTGTTAGAAGATTTTTCTGGAACGTCGAAGAAGGGGCTGATAAAGGGCCAGGCAACCGGTAGGGCAGAGTTCACGTTGCAAATGAATCTCGTAGACATGACAGACAATCTTTCTGTTTCGTTTGCTGTTGAAGAAACACAAGCGAAAGCAATTTCCAAAAAACCAAAAAAATTGGAAAGGATTTTAAACAATTTGTTGACACGATTAACTCAAGAAATTTTTCAGTCAAAGCATGTTGCAGAATGGATATCTACAAAATAGCCCGCCAAGGCGAGGCAGGGAGGGAGTAATATGAGCAAGGCAAAATTTGAGCGAACGAAGCCGCACGTGAATGTAGGCACCATTGGT